>NZ_JUIV01000015.1 GCF_004151235.1 Flavobacterium anhuiense | reverse complement strand
TATCCGCAGAAGGAAACGCTTTCGTGCGTGGTTCAGGAAGAAGTATCGGGATTTCTGATGCCTAAGGGAACCGCTGCATTTCTGTGCCCGCAAAGCAATCCGATGACAGGATTCGCAAACACGGCTCCGAGCTACGAGACTTCCTATGCATTAGATGATGCTGTCGGAAAAAATGGCTGGGGAAACGGATACACCTTTCCATGCCTGTTTAAAGTAAACGGCGGATGGGTCTTGATTTCTGAAACGGGAGTCGACAGCGGCTATTGTGCGAGCCGCTTGATAGGCCATGAGAACGGATTATATTCAATCGGATTTCCGATGCCGGGAGAAAACAACGGAAACGGAACGACATCGCCGGGAATTCCGCTTCCGGGAGAAACGCCATGGCGCACCATTACAATTGGAGAAACGCTTGCTCCGATAGTGGAGACCACGATTCCTTTTGACTTGGTTAAGCCAAAATATGAGGCATCTAAAGAATACCGGTACACAAAAGGCACTTGGAGCTGGATCATCAAGATGGATAATAACACCACATTTCCCGTACAAAAGCAATATATTGATTTCAGCGCTTCACTGGGATATGAAACCATTTTAGTTGATGCTCTTTGGGATACGCAGATAGGCCGCGATAAAATAGAAGAGTTAGCGGCATACGGCGCTCAGAAGGGCGTTGGACTTTATTTATGGTACAATTCAAACGGATATTGGAATAATGCTCCGCAAGGCCCGAGAGGATTGATGGATAATGCGGCCATCAGAAGAAAAGAAATGGCTTGGATGAAAAGCATCGGAATTAAAGGCATAAAAGTGGACTTTTTCGGAGGCGACAAGCAGGTGACCATGAAACTGTATGAAGACATTTTGACGGATGCCAACGAATTTGGAATAATGGTTATTTTTCACGGCTGCACATTGCCTCGAGGCTGGGAACGCATGTATCCGAATTATGCCTCCAGCGAAGCGGTTCTGGCAAGCGAGAATCTGCATTTCGGACAGCAGAGCTGCGATAATGAAGCTGTAAATGCGGCAACGCATACTTTTATAAGAAACGCAGTGGGAAGCATGGATTTTGGCGGAAGCGCTTTGAACAAATTCTATAATAGCGATAATATTCCAAACAAAGGCTCTAAAAGAATGACTTCAGATGTGTTTGCTTTAGCCACTTCAGTGCTTTTTCAGAGCGGCGTGCAGCATTTTGCCTTAGCGCCTAATAATTTATATGATGCTCCAGACTGGGCCATAAAATTTATGAAGGAAGTGCCGACAGTTTGGGATGAAGTCCGCTTTCTGGAAGGATATCCAGGCAAATATGTCGTGCTGGCCAGAAGAAAAGGAGAAAAATGGTACATAGCTGGAATTAATGCTGAAAATAAACTATTAAAGATAAACGTGAAGCTAGAAATGCTTAATTCTGGTGCGAAGGTAAATTATTATGCAGACGATTATCAGCTAAACGGAAAAGTAAGTTCACTCAAGATTAGCAAAAACAAAGAAGTTGAAATAAAAATCCCTAAGAATGGAGGTATAGTGATAACAAATTAAAGGAATAATGTAATCCACTTAATTTATAATAGCCAATTCAGAATTTGAATTGGCTTTTTTATGCTATAAATTTTGATAGCAGTATGAATAATCTTATTTCTTTTTATTGTAGTTAAAATGTTTCTGTAAGCTAAAAGATCAATTTTACTAATGAAGGCATAATCAAAAATGTACTTGAAATAAAAGAAAAGATTTGCGATTACGTTTGAGGAATTATTACCAACAAAAAGAAACTACTGGCCGTCTCTTCACGAAAACGAGCTTTCTTTAGCCCTAAACTAATTTATGTTAGATAAATGTTAAGTAATAATTATTGGTAGCTCGATGCAATTGTATCGGGCTTTTTATGAAAATAGCTTTCGCAAGCAAAAAACTGAATTTCTTTTTAGCAACCGATTGTTATTTTGGCTTTTTCCATTTCTTTTTAAATCAATATTGCTATGAGATTAACTCTAAAAGTTGTTTTTTTAACTCTTTTTAGTAAAGATTTACTTATTATTTAATGGTTTTTGAAAGTTTTATCTTTTTTTTTAAATATTTATATTTTTTGTAGAAAATGAGTCAGTTGACTAATGATTTTTTATTTTTTATTTTAAAATTATTTTTAAAATATATAATTGTCATTTTTTTTGGTTTAAAAATATTTTTAATGTTTTTATTTATGCTATTTTTTGAGTTTTTTTTAAATAATTTATAAAGCAACCGATTGTTTTATGAGTTGTTTTTTTATATTTGTGATGATCTCTTGTTTGTTAATGGATTCGTTATGAAATCGTCTTTTGCACAAAAGATTTAATATAAACTGAATAAATAATATATGAACCCTTACTAATTAAAAAAAACAAAACCATTAACTATTTAAACCAAACAAAAACAATTAATATGAAGTTAAAACTCAAAATTGCACTAATCGGATTGCTGATAGTTAGCAGTCATAGTATAATGGCACAATCAAAGACCATTACTGGAGTGATTACCGACCCTTCAGGATTTCCATTGCCAGGTGCCAGTATTAATGTAGAAGGTACGCAGAATAGCGCATCAACAGATTTTGACGGTAAATACTCTTTAAAAGGAGTTAATCCTACCGATAAAATAACGTATTCTTATGTTGGCTTAGTTTCGCAGACAATTACTGTAGGCGAAAGAAGCTCAATCAATGTGACACTTGTTCAAAACACACAAAATTTAAATGAAGTTGTAGTAGCCTATGGTACTCAAAAGAGAGCTAAGGTGACAGGTGCAATTTCAACGGTAAGCTCAAAAGATATTGCCGCCGTGCCTATTACCAATGCTGAATCTGCTTTGCAAGGACGTGCAGCGGGGGTTACAGTTGTAAATGGTGCTCCCGGCTCTAATCCTACCGTTAGCATTCGTGGTTTAGCGACAATGGGAAATAGTGCTCCTCTATATGTAATTGACGGAGTTTTAACTGGGAATCTTTCTGGTTTAAGCCCTAATGACATCGAGAGCATTTCCGTTTTGAAAGATGCTTCTACAACAGCTTTATATGGTTCTAAAGCTTTTAACGGGGTTATTATGGTAACAACTAAAAAAGGGAAAAAAGGCCCAGGGCAGTTATCTTTTAGCACTTACGTTGGTGGACAGGAAATTACAAAACGATACAATGTTTTAAACACGCAACAATATCTTCAGTATGCTAAAGATTTAGGAAGCGATTTAACAGCTAGGGCAGCAGAGTTTGGAAATATCAATACCAACTGGCAAGACCAGATTTTTCAAACTGGAGTTATGCAAGATTACAACTTGAGTTTTTCAAACGGTACAGAAACTTCAACAGGACGTTATTCTGCGGAATATATGAAACAGGATGGAGCTGTTATCAATACGGGTTTCGAGCGTTATTCTTTTAGAGCTAATAATACACAAGATATTGGCAAACTAAAAATAGGAAGCAACATGGGGATTTCTTTCAGCACTATTAATCCAGAACGCAGCTCAGGCGGAAGAACATTATTAGAACACGCTATTAAAATGGCTCCTTATTTGCCAATTTATAATGAAAATAGTTTAGGCGGTTATCAAGGCCCTAGCGCCATTGATGGAAATGATGCTGAAAACCCAGTGCGTGTGGCTAATTTAGGATATCAAAAGATTAATAACCTTTCTATTATCGGAAATATTTATGCAGAATTGGAAATTTACAAAGGATTGAAATTCAGATCGCAAGTTTCTTTAGATTACTTTACAAGTAAAGACCATACTTTTATTCCGAGTTTTCAGGATGGTGGAACGCATAAGCAGGGATTTTCTTCAACAAACGAGACAAATTCGCAAGGGCAAACCATCGTTTTTGATAATAGTTTAACGTATAAAACGACGATTGCTCAAAAACACAACCTTGAAGTATTGGGAGTTATTACTAAAATTGACGGAAAAGGACAAAGTTTAGCAGCAGGAAGCAAATACTACATTTCAAACGAAATTGATCAGTTAAGATATAATGAGGGAAGTTTAGGATCTGCAAATTATGAAGAAAAAAACATTGGTTACATTGCTCGTATCAATTATGACTATGATGGCAAATATCTTTTAGCTCTTTCAGGGCGTAGAGATGCATCTTCTCGTTTTGGAGCAAATAACCGTTGGGGGAATTTCTATTCAGTGGCTTTAGGTTGGAATATTGCGAAAGAAAACTTTATGCAAAATTCTATTTTTAGCACTTTAAAACTTAGAGCTAGTATAGGAACAACTGGAAATGATAGAATAGATAATTATCAATACAGCGCTTCATTATTGGCAAACTACAATTATCCAATTGGTGGAGAAAACGCCCAAGGTGTTTCTTTGAATGTTGCTGCTAACCCAGATTTAAAATGGGAATCAAAATTAGATAGAAATATAGGTTTAGATTTTGGTTTATTTGATGATGCGTTAACGGGTTCATTTGAGTATTTTAACAATAAAAGTAGCGATATTCTTTTTCCAGTTCCTTTGGCTGCTTCTGTTGGCTCTGCAGGTGGCGGAACTCAAATTCAGAATATTGCAGATGTAAAAGTAAGCGGTTTTGAAGTTTCTATTGGTTACAATGACAGAAAAGGAGACTTTACATGGTCGGCAGTTGCAAATTTAGGAACAAGTAAAAACGAGGTGGTTAACTTAGCGCCTGGAGTGACAAGCGTTTTAGGAGGTCCATCGCCAAGAGCTGGTTTAGAAAATTTCTCTAGATTAGAAGTAGGACAGCCATTATTCTATTTTTATGGATACCAGACTAATGGAATTTACCAAAATCAGGCAGAAGTAGATGCTGTTTTTGGGCCAGGTCAGACAACTATAAAACCAGGTGATATTAAACTTGTAGATCGCGACGGTAATAAAGTGATCAATTCAGATGATAAAACAAACATCGGAAATCCGTACCCTGATTTTACTTACGGTTTAAACTTAAGTGCAGCATATAAGAACTTTGATTTCAATTGTTTTATCACGGGAGTTGCAGGAAACGATATTTATAATGCAAACACTTTTGACCTAAAAGGAATGAACCGTTTGTTTAATGCAAGTACAGATGTTTTAGATAGAGCAAATGTTGTAAATGGAGTTGTTACCAATCCTTCGGCTACATTACCAAGAGCTCAAGGGGCAGATATCAACTGGTCATCTGCAAACCAACGCTATATCGAAGATGGTTCTTTTACAAGATTAAAAAACATCGCTATAGGATATACATTAACAGGAGATGCTTTTAAGAGTTACTTCTCAAAAGCGAGGTTCTACTTAAGTGCACAAAACCTTGTTACAATTACAAAATACTCTGGTTTAGATCCAGAAATTGCAAGAGCAGATGGTAATGCAAATTCAGCAGGTATCGATTTAGGAAGATATCCACAGCCGAAATCGGTAATTTTTGGAATTGATGTTACATTTTAATATTTAAAGACGATGAAAAAAATTAAATATATACTTATAGTACTGTCTGGAGCTTTAACGCTAACTTCATGTGACAGTAGCGAATTAGAATTGACTAATCCCAATGCTTTATCGCCTGAAACTTTCTTTAAAACTGAAACTCAGGTGCAGTCTGCCGTAAATGCTTCATATGCAAATCTTCAGACAAGAGGACTTTATGGCAGAAATCTTTTTTTCGCAATGGACCTTATGGGACATGATGCTTTAGGAAATCCGCAGTTGGAAGGTAACAAGAAACCTTTTCAGGATTTTTCTTTTAATGCAGGAAATGATATTATTCAATACTATTGGGAGTCTTGTTTTACGGGAATATCTAGGGCTAATTTTGTGTTGGATAATGAGCCTAAAATCAATGCTCTTCCCGATAATGTTTTGTCTCAGGAAAAAAAGAACAAGTATTTAGGAGAAGCTCATTTTTTAAGAGCCTACTATTATTTCCTATTAGTAAGACGTTTTGGCGATTTGCCAATTTATAAAACAGGTACTATTGTAGGAAATGCAAGAAGTCCTAAAGCAGAAGTGTATGCCTTAATTGAAGAGGATTTGGTATTTGCAACACAAAATCTTTTGCCAAAAGGATCAGAATCTGCAGGGAGAGCCAATAAAGAGGCAGCTTATGCACAATTAGGTAAGGTATTATTGTACCAAAAGAAATATGACGAAGCTTTAGCGGCGCTTAACAATGTGACTGGTTACAGCCTTGAAGATAAAGGTAGTTTTTACAACAACTTCATGCAAGAAACAGAACATGGTAAAGAGTCGATTTTTGAGATCGAGTTTGATGAAAAAAATGGAACTGGTGATCAGTGGGGAGCTGTTGGTGATAGTGGAGGAACTGGTTTTGATGAGTCAACGCTTAGAGGTCAGGAATATGGTAATCTTAGCTGGTATAATGTTTATCCGTCAGATGAACTTTTAGATTCTTATGAAGTAGGTGATAACCGTTTTGGAGATACTTTTTATGTACCAGGTTCATCTTATTTAAAAGGAACCAAGGTAATGGTAGCAAGTAACTTTACTACTTCTGCTGGTATTAGAAGAGCGGGTTGGAAAAAATACCAAAACTATTACAGTAGAGAAGATGAGGCAACGCGTTCAAGCATTAACTTTAAAGTGATGCGTTATGCAGATGTATTGCTTATGAAAGCGGAATGCGAAAACCAGAGAAATGGCGGTTCACAGACAGCAGCGATAGCTTATATTAAAGAAGTTCGTGACAGAGCAAACTTAGCAACGAATATAACAGCTTCAAAAGATGCCGTTTTTGCCGCAATTGTTCACGAACGTCAGGTAGAATTTGCTGGAGAACAATCTCGTTTTGATGATCTTATAAGATGGGGTATAGCTGCGACTGTATTGCAAGGTACAGGTTTTACAGCTGGTAAAAGCGAGCTATGGCCAATACCAAATAGAGAAACATCTTCTAATCCGAAAATAAAACCAAGCGATAACAATCCTGGTTATTAAGATAATTAAATTTTGGTTAGTTTAAGTTAAATAAAGTCAAGTTAAGTTAGTTTTTTTATAAACAGCGCATTTACTGCGCTGTTTATTGTTTAGAGAAATACAACTGAAGAAAAAAGATTGCATTCTAGAACCATTTAATTAAATGAAAACAAAAATGAAAAATACAGGTAAAATTTTATTTGTGCTTCTTTGTAATTTATTTACCGCAAATACAGAAGCACAAAACCCTATAATCAAAGACATTTTTACTGCTGATCCTGCTCCTTTGGTGCATAAAGGTACTTTGTATTTATATACTGGACATGATGTGGCCACTCAGGAAGATACCAATTATAAAATGGCCGACTGGCATGTATTTTCTACAACCAATATGAAAGACTGGAAAGATCATGGAGCATTACTTTCGCCCAGTACATTTTCTTGGGCAACAGGCGATGCATATGCTGCTCAGTGCATAGAAAGAGACGGAAAATTCTACTGGTTTGTTTCTACATTTCATAAAAAAGATGAGGTAAGCCAAGGTGGCGCTGCAATAGGTGTTGCGGTTTCAGACAGTCCTATTGGACCTTTTAAAGACGCCATTGGAAAAGCGCTTATTACAAATGAAATGACAACAGATATGAAATATGGTTGGGATGATATTGACCCAACAGTATTTATAGATGATGATGGACAAGCCTATATGTTTTGGGGAAATGGAAGCTGCAAGTGGGTAAAACTCAAGAAGAATATGATAGAGATGGATGGTAAAATTACCACTTTCACACCTAAAAATTATATCGAAGGACCGTGGGTATACAAAAGAAAAGGACTTTATTATTTAGTGTATGCCAGCGCTGGAACAAAACCTGAAATGATAGAATATTGCACTGCAAAAAGCATAACGGGACCATGGAAGTATCAGGGAATTATTCAGGAAAATGTGCCGAATAGTTTTACCACACATCCTGGAATTATTGACTATAAAGGAAAGTCATACTTTTTTTACCACAATGGAAGCTTGCCAACAGGTGGCAGTTACAGACGTTCAATTTGCGTAGACTACATGCATTATAATAAAGACGGAACTATTCAAAAAATTATACAAACCACAGAGGGTGTAAGTTCTGTAAAATAAAATCTCATTTTGTTTTTTCTGATGAGGAAACATTATTTAAACAGATAGATATGATGGCATATAAAAAATTAAGCATAAAAATTTTAACTTTTGTGACGATCTTCATGCTCACAGCACCATTATCGATAATTGGGCAGAATAAAAAGAAGAAAGCTAAAACAGAATCCGAAAGGCCTCAATATAGAAATCTTTTTAAGGAAGCGGGTTATAGTCAAGATGATATAGACAAGAAATTGGCCAAAGCCTATTTTGATATATTCGAAGGACCAAATAAAGTGTATTTTGAAGAGGGAGATTCTCTTGGATACGTTTCCGATGTCAAAAATAAGGATGCTCGTACTGAAGGAATGTCCTACGGAATGATGATTGCTGTTCAGCTTAACAAAAAAGAAGTTTTCGATCGTCTATGGCGCTGGTCTGTAAAATACATGCAGCATCAGGATGGACCAAGAGAAGGTTATTTTGCATGGAGCGTGAATCCGCTGACTAAAAAACAGAATTCTCCAGGCTCTGCTTCAGATGGGGAATTATACTATGTAACAAGCCTACTTTTCGCTTCCAATAAATGGGGAAATAATACAGGAATAGACTACTACAAAGAAGCCAGAAGAATACTGGATGCAATGTGGAAAAAAGACGGTACGGGAAATGTGCACAATGTTATAAATACTGAGCATAAACAGATTTCATTTGTTCCTGAGGGAGGTGGCTATAATTGGACGGATCCTTCTTATCATGTTCCGGCATTTTATGAAATATGGGCATTGTATGCAAAAGATGGGCATGAACAATTTTATAAGGAATGCGCAGAGGTTTCTCGTAACTTTTTGCATAAAGCGTGCCACCCTGTAACAGGTCTTAATTCCGATTATACTGAGTTTTCTGGAGAACCGCATCCAACACCTTGGATGCCTGCAGGATTTCGCTATGACTCTTGGCGAGTGCCTATGAATATAGCAATGGATTATACTTGGTACGGAAAAGATAAAAAATGGCAGGAAGAATACGCTAAACGATTCCAAAATTTTCTGAGATCTAAGGGATTGGACAAATTCGAAGATCAATTTAATCTGGATGGTTCCACTCCTGATTTTATTCTTCAGGCTGGTCCAGTGAAAAAATTAAGACATTCCATCGGATTGGTGGCAACTTCGGCTACAGCGTCATTGGTCAATCACGATAAAGAAAGTATAGATTTTGTTCATGCTGTATGGAATGCTAAACTTGAACCTTACGAAGATGGCTACTTTGATCCCTACTATGACGGTCTAATGTATCTTTTTAGCTTAATGCATCTTAGCGGAAAATATCAAATTATAGTTCCAGAAGTAAAATAACTTTTAAAACAAAAAACATGAAACAGTACAGAATTGTTATCTTATTGCTTTTATCAGGATTTGTTGGATTTGCACAGACAAAAACAGCCTCAATAAATGAAGACTTTAAGCCTTCAGTGCTAAATCAGCCAGGACAGGAATATCCTCAAGTTAATTCTCAAGGCTATGCTCGATTTCAAATTACAGCTCCCGAAGCAAAATCGGTTGTAGTAAGTCTGGGGTTGGGAGGCGCCAAAGGTGGAACTGTCCTTACAAAAGATCAGGACGGTTATTGGAGAGGCACTACAGAAGGCGCAATGGATGAAGGTTTTCATTATTATCATGTAACTATTGACGGCGGAGTTTTTAATGATCCAGGTGCGCTTAACTTTTATGGATCTACACGTTGGGAAAGCGGTATCGAAATTCCAGCGCATGATCAGGATTTCTATGCATTAAAAGATGTTCCGCACGGAAATGTACAGCAAATTCTTTTCCCTTCAAAAAGTACCAATACATCACGAAGAGCATTTGTCTATACTCCGCCAGGATATCATAAAGATAAGAACGCCAAATATCCGGTTTTGTATTTGCAGCACGGTTGGGGAGAAGATGAAACAGCATGGAGTAATCAAGGACGAGTAAATTTAATTATGGACAATTTGATTGCAGAGGGCAAAATAAAGCCATTTATTGTCGTGATGACCTACGGAATGACAAATGAAGTAAAATTCGGCGGTCTGTCAAGCTTTAAAATAGAGCCTTTTCAAACGGTTCTGGTAGATGAGCTAATTCCGTATGTTGATTCAAATTTCCGTACAATTTCCAATCAGACAAATCGTGCCATGGCAGGTCTTTCAATGGGCGGAATGGAAACGCATTCTATTACGCTAAATAAACCGGATGTTTTTTCTCATTATGCACTTTTAAGCGGTGGCACATACAAACCTGAAGAGATTAAAGACAAGTCAAAAGTAAAGCTAATTTTTATAAGCTGTGGCAGCCGCGAAAGACCAGAATCTGTGCAGAATGCCGTAAAAACACTTAAAGATGCAGGATTTAATGCTGTTTCTTATATCTCTGAAAATACGGCTCATGAATTTTTGACTTGGCGCAGAAGTTTCAAAGAATTGGCTCCTCTTTTATTTAAATAATATCGAATTGGCATAAAACGATAAACTAAAAATAAAAAATATGAGACTATCTATTATCGCAGTGATTGTAATTTTGAATTTGTGTTTTCAGTCAGTAAATGCTCAGTCAGAACAGACCATAACTGAAGATTTTAAACCTTCATCGTTGAATCAGCCAGAAAGAATATTTCCTCAAGTTAATTCGCAACGACGTGTTCGTGCCAGTATTTCGGCTCCAAATGCCAGCAAAGTGCAGCTTGACATTGGCGGCGTAAAATATGATATGCGAAAAGACGATAAGGGTGTGTGGACAGGAGAGTCAAATCCGCAAGATGAAGGATTTCATTATTATCAGCTAAATATTGATGGAGCTTCGGTTCCAGATCCAGGAAGTCTTTATTTCTATGGGGCGGGAAGATTAGGAAGCGGTATAGAAATTCCGTCAGCAGATCAAGACTTTTTTGCTCTGAAAAATGTACCTCACGGTTTGGTAAGCGAGAATATTTACTTCTCAAAACTGACCAATTCCTTTAGACGCTGCTTTGTTTACACTCCTGATGGTTACAATGAAAATATAAAAGAACGTTATCCAGTTCTTTATTTGCAACATGGAAGTTTCGAAGACGAAACGGGTTGGTCATCACAAGGCAAAGCAAACCTGATTTTAGATAATTTGATTGCTTCGAAAAATGCAGTTCCCATGATTATTGTAATGGATAATGGTTACGCTTATAAAACTCAAGATGGTAATTCTTCGGATAAAAACAAGCCTAAGGAATCTATTTTTGAAGAGGTGCTTATTACCGAAGTTATTCCTATGATTGATGCTAAATTCAGAACAATTCCAAAACGTGAAAAAAGGGCTATCGCGGGGCTTTCAATGGGAGCCAATCAGACCATGAGAATTATGATGAATCATTTGGATACTTTTGCATATTATGGAGGATTTAGTGGTACAGCAAATTACCCAAATTTTGATGCAATTGATGCTTCTACGTTTTTAAAAGGGAAGTATAAAGACGGAAATGCTTTGAACAAGCAAATTAAACTCTTCTGGCTCGGATTAGGGACAAAAGAACCTGTGCCATTTCCTAAATCAGTTGGTGCGTTTCGAAATATGCTAGAACAACAGGGAATTAAGTATCAATATTACGAATCGCCTGAAACAGCCCACGAATGGCTCACTTGGCGAAGATGTCTTCATCAGTTTGTGTCTAAATTATTTAAATAAAATGGTAAAATATTAGATCTGGCCTGTTTATCATTAATAAAAAATAATGATAAACAGGCCAGATTTCATTTATCAAGTTGATGAAATAGATTGAAAAAAACTTTAAATTTTTCTAATAAAAAATATTTAAAAATTCAGATAGTTTCTCTTTTATTGAACCATTTTTTTGATTTTCTATCTTTCGTAAAATCTAAGCGAAGTAGATAATCTATACTATATTAACCCTAAATTGGCATATATTATCCGATTGACGATGAAATAATATTATGGTGAAATAATCTTCTATTTTTAGTGAAATTTCAACAAAATACATGGAACCAATACAACTTATTTCAGATCATTTCATTGAAGAAAAATGCAATTTTAAAGAACTTATAGAAAGACTTCGGGCAGGATTTTCGACCTCAGATATCAATGTGCCCATGCGCCATCATCATGATTATTCTAATCCTGAGGAAGGCAAAGATTCAACATTACTACTAATGCCGGCGTTTCAAGCAGGCAAAGATTTAGGCGTAAAAATAGTTACAGTAAGTCCTAACAATGGTAAATATAACTTGCCTTCCATTCAGGGAACCTATATTTATCTAGATGGACATAAAGGAAATATAAAGGCAATTCTTGATGCAAAATCATTGACAGGCAAACGCACTGCTGCAACATCTGCCTTAGCAAGCAGCTATCTTTCAAGAAAAGATGCTTCATCTTTGCTGATGATTGGCACTGGAGCATTGGCCATTAACTTGATTCAGGCGCATGCAAGTGTTAGACCAATAAAAGAAGTTTATGTTTGGGGAAGAACGGTAGAAAAAGCACAATTAGTTTGCGATGCACTTAAAAATTCTTCACTGATCTGCAAACCGGTTTCAACCATAGAAGAAGTTATTTCTGAAGTTGATATTATTTCAGCAGCGACTTTATCGCCTGTTCCGCTTGTTTTAGGAAAATGGCTAAGAGCTGGACAGCACTTAGATCTTGTAGGGGCATATAAAAAAGATATGCGAGAAGCAGACGATGAAGCAGTTTTTAAATCAAGCCTATTCCTTGATACTTATCAGGGCGGACTAAAGGAAAGCGGCGATATTTTGATTCCGCTTACAAATGGAATCATTACAAAAGAAACAATCAAAGCAGATTTATTTGAACTATGTAGCAATGCAAAGCTGGGTAGAACATCAGATGATGAAATTACCTATTTTAAATCTGTTGGACATGCGCTGGAAGATCTTGTTGCTGCGGGATATTTTTATGAAGAGTATAATTTAAAAACACAAAAAAATGCCTAATACCTACCAAAATATTTGTAATAATATAGATTATAAAGCAGATGCTTCTGTACTGCAAATAAAAACCATTGACATGCACACAGGTGGCGAGCCTTTACGTGTAATTGTTTCTGGTTTTCCAGAGCTTAAAGGAAATACTGTTTTAGAATACCGAAGAGATATAAAAGAAAATTATGATTATTTAAGAACAGCATTGATGTTTGAACCTCGCGGACATGCTGATATGTATGGTTGCATTCTGCTTCCGCCAAATGATGAAGGGGCAGATTTTGGTATTCTTTTCATGCATAATGAAGGATATAGCAGCATGTGTGGTCATGCTATTATTGCTATAAGTACTTTGGCGGTCAAAATGAATTGGATAAATGTGAAAGAGGGTGAAAATGAATTGAAAATTGATGCTCCTTGTGGCCGAATCTTTTCGTTTGTTAATGTATTAAATGGAGAAGTAACAGGAGTGAAGTTTCATTGTGTGCCAAGTTTTGCAGTTGGTTTAGATCGTATTGTAAATGTTGAAGGTATTGGCAATATTGTATATGATTTGGCTTACGGAGGTGCTTTTTATGCTTATGTTGATTTGAGAAAAAATACGCATTTGAATTTTGGTTTAACCGAGGAAAATTATCGCGCAATTATTCAAACAGGTGTAGATATAAAACATGCAGTAATGAATCAAGACAAAGAAATTGTACATCCGTTTGAGGAGGACTTGAGCTTTTTATACGGAACTATTTTTATCGATGAACCAATGGATATTTCCAATCACAGCCGAAATGTTTGCGTTTTCGCCGATGGAGAAGTAGATCGTTCTCCGACAGGTTCTGGTGTTTCAGGAAGAATAGCAATTGAAAGAGCTAGAAATGCCATAGATACGAATAAATTTATCACGATAGAAAGTATAACGGGAAGTACATTTATTGGGTCGCTTGTGAGAGAAGAAAAATTTGGATCTTTCAACGCTGTAATTCCTCAAGTTGAAGGAACTGCTTTTGTAACGGGAATAAATACATTTTTAATAGACCCGAAAGATCCTATGAAGAATGGTTTTATACTAAGATAGTTACGATTTAATTATGTTTTTTATTCGAAAATTCCATAACAAGAGAAATTTTTCTTTTGTTATGGAATTTTGCCATTTATAAAAGAAATGCGGTATTACATTTTGGTATAAAATAGAATAAGCATTATAGCGCTAGTACTTATGGTTTTGAAGAATATAAATCTTTTAGAGAAATAGCGATGCCATTTTTAGAAATTTCACATTTGGCATAAGCATTTTTATAAACCTTAAAAGTAAATTTTATATCGCTTGGAGAAGTGCTTTCATTTAATTTTCTAAAAGCGCTTAAAATTTCAATAGGAGACAGTTCATATTGAATGTTGTATTTCTTTTTCTTTTTATCCTCCCAATAGATATAAAATATTTTCGGAATGTTACGACTTGAAACAGTATCAGCATCTTCTGAAATTTCTATTCTGTTGTCTTTAAATGAATATGCATAAAAACTTGTCAACACCTCGTGTTCTTCCATTTCGACTTTTGCAGACCATTTGTAATGATTTTGAAGCAAATCAGAATAATCAGTTATGTTTTCAATGCTTTCAAAACGATTGTATTTTTCTCCTAAAGATTCTTCATAAACCAGCATATCCAAATTTCCTGTGGTTTCTTTTGCAGTAAATGCTTCCAAAAGCTGGGGTTCAGTATTTGCTTTTTCATTTCGAATTATTTTTAAAAAGATTTTACCCTTAGGTTGTATTTCTAATATTAAAATGGGAGCGGCATCTTTTTCGGTAACCAAATCTTTCATTTTTTCATATGGAACCAAAGTTTGAAGTTTGTAAAATATGCGTTCATCCGCAGAGAAATACTTTAGGTTGAGAGAATCTGGCAGAAGCTCTTTCTGCCAGATTTTGAAAAAAACAGAATTCTCACTTTTGAAATTAGTTACTCGTTTTGATTCAGAATCGATATTACTTTCAGAATGGTTGAAAGTATTAAAAAAAGTAGCGTCTATGATTTGAATGATATTTGAATTTTCTGCTGTTGGATTTTCTAAATTGCTATGAATTTCGGCATTCCAATACATTTTGTCCTGTTCTTTATTTTTAAACCTTGTTGAAAAATAAAGAGTAATGACTGAAATAAGAATTACAACTAAGAAGATGTTGATATAATCAAGTTTTGTGTTTTTCATGGTCTTCAATTAATGTTGATAAGCTTTTCCTAAAGCTCCTAGATACGAGAATGTCACAAAGGCAATAATTGAAATAACAACCAGAAATATAGAAAAGTATCTGAATTCTTTTTTATAAGGAATATTGCTGAAAAATATCGAAATCAAAACTGAAATTGCTGGAATTGAAAAGCAGAAAGCGAGCGCGAATAAACCATTATATTTAGATGAGACTGACATTAAATTCATGTAATCTAAATAATTGTATAGCGCTACTTCTATGCAAAACAATAAGATAATTGTGATGAAAGGATTATTTTTCATGAATAAATGATTATATAGATTATTAAATTTAGTAAATGCTGCGGTTTATTTTGCATTAATCTGTGAATAGATTTTGCCTTTCCAAAATAGTGGCTTGTCTAGGTTTTCGGGATGTTCAAAAATAAAGTCAAATTTTGCTTTTAGAATTCCGTTATTCCATAAATCTCGGTCAATCTTAATACATCCTTTTTTGCAAGCATAAATCTGTTTTCCTTTCGAACCTGAAATGCTATTTAACTCAATTACAGGAATACATTTATCCTTTGTAATTTTCAGAATCAGACTGCTATGAGCTGCTGCATTTTTATTAGTAAAACAATAAATGGTATCTCTGCTCATTCTTTTAACGGTTGCAAAATTTGAAACCCCCCATTCATAACTGTTGGTTTTAGATTTAATCGAATGAAATATGTGAGTAGTGTCTACCAGCTGATAAAATTTTGCCAAAGAATCTGTATAGATTTTTCCATTCTCATCTTTCATCCTGTCTGTTTCTGGCAGACAAAATCCATCGCAACTTAATTGTCCAAAATCGTTTTTATAAACTCCTTCCGGATAATCCCAGTTTTTTGTAAAAGAAAAATCGCCAGATACATTTTTCTGCCAATTGATTTTAATTTCTCCATTTTCTAAGATTTCTTTTTTGCCAATTACAGAAATGCTAAATAGAAAGATGATGATCAAAAAAGTGCAAAATAAAAACTTTGTCATTCTGATTTTGTAAATGTGAGATATTTTTCACCGCATTGCGTAAAATGTGCATATTCATTCATTGAATTTCCGTAATTCTGAATTTGTATTTTATTGGTCTCATATATTCCGCCAATTTTTCCAAAAGAGAGATAAACAGTTTCATCTTCAGTCTGTTTTTCAACTTTACCTTTTGAAATTATTTTATTTCTGTCAAAAATTAAAAATGAATATTCTTCAGCTTTTTTTTCGATTTTAATCTTGAATCTTGAATTCTCGCAAGATGTCAAAGCATACACGCCAGTAATTTCTCGATCATTATTGGAATATGAAACCGCAGATTCCTTTTTTTGTAAAGCATTGATAAAAAGAAAAAGGCTCGACAGAGTACAAAGGATAAAGTTTTTGTAAATCATGATATTAAATAAAATAGTAAACTGATATTACAAATTTGAAAATAAAAGATTTGCAGATTTACTCTAATATAAATTCGCTGAAAAATTAAGGAGATTTGCCATATTCTTTTTTAAAAATGAAAAAAATATATCTAGAATACAGCATTCAAGACATTGAAATAAAAAATTATATATTCGTACTACAAATTTTGAACTTAATAAAGAACCACTGTCTAGACGTTTTTATTAGAGTAAAGAATTTAATTTGTAAAACTGTTATTTCCTAGTATGAACAAAATACGGACCTTAATAATAGAAGACGAACCAGCAATTAGAAAAGAATTGCAATGGTTAGTCTCGCAAGAAGATTCTCTAAAACTTGAAGCAATGGCAGCTTCGGTAAAAGAATCAGTGCAAATCTTGAAAGCTACAGACATCGATTTGATTTTGATGGATATTCAGCTTACTGATGGTACAGCTTTCGATATATTGAACCAAATAGAAGAGACTTCTTTTCATATCATTTTTATCACTGCTTACAATCATTTTGCTATAAAAGCCATTAAATATGGCGCGCTTGATTATCTTTTAAAACCAATCGATAATGATGAATTTGTGGCAGCAATACAAAAAATAAAAAAAGTAAAAAAGACTGACTATTTGAATCAGATTAATCTTTTGAAAGAATATAGTTCAAGAACGATCGATATGAGTTCCAGAATCTGTATCACATCTTTAGATTGTATGCAGATTGTTCGTCTCAACGACATTGTATATCTGTCTGGCGAAGGATCTTATACGCAAATTCATTTGGAAAATAAAAAAGTAGTAACAGCTTCTAAACCATTAAAATATTATGAAGATATTCTGCCTGAGAACTTTTTCATAAAAACCCATCAGTCTTATATTGTCAACAAAGATTTTATTGATAAGTATATAAAAACAGGCATAATTGTCATGAAAAATAACTCCGAAATTCCTGTTGCAACCCGAAGGAAAGAGTTTGTGATAAATCATTTAAATCCTTTGAGATAATGAAAAAAACATTGTTTTTTTTGCTGCTGACTGTTATTTCTTGTCAGCATAAATCTGAAAAAGTTTCGATTCATCCAGAAAAAATACTTGAAAAATTACAGACAATCAGCGATAGTCTAGATCAGAATCCCGATGCTGATAAATTGGCTTTCTGGTCTGGCAAACTCAAAGAAAAAGATTTTTCAAAAACAAGTCCAGCTTTAGCATTTATACATTACAATCTAGCTAAAAACCTAGTGAAAAAAGATATTGACAGTGCCAAACAGCATATCAATTTTGCTTTAGGTATTGTAGAAAAAGAAAAGGAATTCAATGCGCTAAAATTTACCATTTACAATGGAGCAGGTTTAATTTCAGAACTTGAAGGAAAATTTTATCAATCGGTTTATTATTTCAATAAATCTGCTGCCATCATTATGAATGACGATTCGCTAAAATGCAAACCAATGGCAAAAGTCATCTGTTTGCTAAATGCGGCTCAGGACAACAATAAAATCAGCCAATACCAAAAATCAATTGAACAGAATCAGCTTGCCTTAAAAATCTTAAAAGGACTTCCTGAGGATAATTATAAATATAATTTCAGAGCTTATTCGCAATTGTTTACAGCTTGTGAAGAAAGCAATATTTATAAGCCAGATTCGCTTCTTTTTTACATTAAAAAACTCAAACAGATTTCGGTAAAAACAAATGAGCCAATGCAGGTTAGATTTACTAATGAGCATATGGCGCATTATTATTTGCTAAACAATCAGTACAATAAAGCGATAGATCATTACAATTTGGTAAAAGAATATGATGAAGAAGGTCTATCAGCAAATCCTGAAAGTCCTGTAATGATTAAAAATCTCTACACGACTATTGCCAATCTAATTGATCTTTATGTTCAAACCAAACGTTTTCCTGAGGCAGAAAACTTAATTAAACAAGCTGATAAAATTGAAAACCAGCACTTGCAACTATTATCTTATTATGAAAAATGTCTGAATAAGAAAGCCAAAATGCATTATCATTTTGCCAAAGGAAACAAAGAGGAAGCTCTTGAAGAAGCAGATGAGATATTGGCTCTTAAAGATAATATCCTTAGAAATTCGGGTATTCAGGCGACAGAAGAAATGGCTACGATTTATGAATTGCAGGCCAAAGACAGGTCTATTCATGGGTTAAATAAGACGATCGATAATACTGAAAATCGTCTTGAACGAAATCAGTTATTGTTGCTCGTTGTTGGTTTATTGTCGCTGTTGGCCATTTCTTGGATATTCTTGCTTTATTTTTTCCAAAGACAAAAAAGACAAAAACAAGAAAAAGAGAAAATTCTGCTGCAACAGCAATTGTTGAGAACACAAATGGAACCTCATTTTATTTTTAATACTTTGTCTGCCCTGCAAAGTTTTATCAGATTTGATGAAAATGAAAAATCTATAAAATATTTAAGCCAGTTTAGCCGATTGTTGAGAAGCAGTTTAGAATTAAGCCGTAAAAATTATGTGCCTCTGGATCAGGAAATCGAAGCGATTGAAAATTATTTGAGCTTGCAGCAGATGCGTTTTGAATATGCTTTCGCTTACAAAATAGTAGTGCCAGAGATGGATACTTCGTCTTTGCTGATACCTCCAATGCTGATTCAGCCTTTTGTTGAAAATGCCATTATTCATGGTATAGGAAATCTTTCTGATCAAGGATTGATAACATTAGAAATCGTAGTGCAAGAAAATCAGATCGTGGTGAAAATTGCAGATAACGGAAAAGGCTATCAGGATAAATCAAATGTCGATTCTGATCATCAATCATTATCAGGTACTATAGCCCGAGAACGTTTGGAGATTTTAGCTAGAGAAAATAAAATTAAAACCAACATAGAAATTATTTCTAATGACAACGGAACTATAGTTTTACTGACGCTTCCTCTTAAGAACTAAAGACGCTAAAAAACGGATTTACAAAAAATCTTTACGAATATTCAATAACAGCATACGGATTTATATCGGTCCAAATCTGTATGCTTATATTTTTCAAATTTGTCTTGAAATAGATAGATAAAAACAAGAATAATTTGAAAGCTAAAAGCAATTTAATAGGTGTCGTGCTGTGTTTACTTTTGTTGACGGCATGTTCTAAAAAAATACTAACCGACAATCCTGAACCAGAGGCAATGCTTTATGAAATTAACCATAAAGAAGATGTCAGTTTGGTTTTCTTTGATCATAATCAGGAAGATGGTTTAGAAAAGCATTTAAAAATATACAAGAGATTTGCCGAAGCTTTTGATACAATTCAAGACGTGCATGTGTTTCATGTCAATGAGGATTGTGTAATAGAGTTTAGGAATTACGGCTACTATTATTTTTATAACCATGATTCCAAACTCAAATCAGGAATGATATTGTCCAATGGTGTCGATAAACCGATTCTAGTGACCAATCCAGATAAGTATATTGAAACTTACGAATCGTATTTTAAAGTTCCTTTTAATGATAAAGTTTATTATGGCAAGTTGCGAGTGGCCGAGATTGCAGAAAGACAAAAGGAATCGGAAAAAGAATTAAAATCAAAATTTAAAGTAGATCAAAACTACGCTGATAATTTGATACAAAATTCAAGCATTTCTTATTATCCAAAGCCCAATGCTTTTTTGGGCTGTTCTACAGGAAAAGTAACTGCAAAAGCATTTAGAGAAAGTACCAAAACTGCTAAGAGTTTTTTGCAGATAGAAACACTGTATGACAAAAATGGATTGATAAAACAATATTCGACTATTATTAATGGCGCACTGTATTCCGAAGATTTGTATTATAGAAATTCATACCATTTGATTGACAGTATAGTGCGAAGAAATGAAAAGGGAGAAAAATCTAAAGATGTTTTTAAATATAGCAAAAAACAATTCAGCATCATTTCTGTAGATCAGAAAAATGTAATGATTGCTAAAGTGTTTCATCTTAATGATAAATTTCAGTGCGCAAAGAGCGAAACAGTAAATGGGAGCGGAGATGTGGTTGCTATTACTTTTTTCGAGTATGATGAATTTGGAAGGATTGTAAAAGAGGTTAATGCAACGCAGAAACTGGTCTATGAATATAAAAACGACCAAGAAGTTTTTTATTCTAAAATGAAAATTTACAGCATAAAAGATAATGCATTGCTTTCTGAGAACATAAGATATTCAGAAGGTAAGAAAGACATTTTTATAGCGAAGGAAGGAAACAAGATTTTAGCAAAAACTGTTTCTTTAAATAATTCCAACGGTTGTATTAAAACGGTATACAATTACAACTCTGGCAATAAATTGAGTGAAGCATATGAATATTCATATGAGAATTAATTCCTTTTTTCTAATCAGATTTTTTAGCAAACCAACTTCTAATAGACAAAATATATGAGGCTTATCATTTTTATTTTTCTTGCTTTCACATCTTTAACAGGTATTGCGCAGGAAAAAATCCAAAAAGAGATTAATTATATCCGCAGTTTCCGTAAAGAATCCGATAGAATTGTTGTAGAGTTGGGCATTAAGCCGAGGCTATGTTTTATACCAACAAAAAATAATCCAAATTATGTCAAGTTTAGTGCATTAGTGCAACCGTATCAAAAGAAAGAAAATTTATATGAGATCGGAATTGAAGAGCAGACGGGGAAAATAAAATCGCTCAGAATTTTGAATAAGAACGAAACAGTACAAAACCAATCTATAAAACCGTTTTTTCCTGCTGCCGTTGCGGCAGTTTCAGCAAGCCAATTACCTGAAAAATATTATGATGAAGCACTAGAATTATATAACAAAGAACAATATCAAGAAGCGATTGAAACTGTAACCAAGTCGATAGAGATAAATACTCAAGACCCAGAATATCATCAGCTAAAAGCGCTTTGTTTGGCCCACCTACAGCAATATAAAGATTCTACTGATGAAGCAGAATACGCACTCGAAATGGATATGGCAAATGCTGAATTGTATGAATTGATTGCAAATAATTATTATTTTTTAAAGGATAACGAAAATGCAATTAAAAATTTTGAGAAAGCGATTGAATATGATATAAACATTATAGTTAGGATTTATCATAATTATATCAAATGTCTAATTGATATTCCTATTCCGCAACGGGCTATAGAAATTTACAAACTGTACAAATATCGTTTAGACAGTCCTAATAACTTTGGAGATAATTCGGGAGATTTTGCAGATGATTTAGAATTCTACGCCGGTCAGGCATATCAACAGATAGTAGATTGGGGGACTGCTGCTGAAATTTATGACCGGCTAATTGTTGTGCATCCTGATGTTTACGGATACCGAGCACAAAGGGGAAGACTTTATCAAGAAAAAGGGGAATTTCCAGCAGCTATCAGAGATTTTGAAATAGCCCTAAAATTGGATGAAAACGAGAATATTTTACTGACCAATTTGGCCGCGATCTATCAGGAACTTTATGACTATAAAAAGGCTGAAGCTGCTTATAATAAATATTTGAGCAAAAATCCTGACGATGCTGTGCAAATAAGCAATTACGGATATCTGTTATTGGATGAGAAGCGTTATAAAGAAGCACAGATAAAATTTGAAACTTCTTTTAAAATTGATTCCACCAGTATTGATACGCATATCGGAAGAATACTTGCTGCGTATTTGCTTGGCGATTCAAGAAAGAAAAATATCTTTATTGCTGAAGCAAAATCTCATTTTCCTAATATCGAGATTAATGTTGCTACCTTAAATGCTCTTATAATAACAGGTAATTATTATTATTCCGAGAAGATTATTGGCATTTGGAAAGAGGCGGTTAATTAAAGTTTTAAAGTATTAGAATTAGAATTTAAATATTACGTTTTATTTACAGAAATATTAAAAAAACATCATGCGCATCATATTCATTATTTTTTTGTTTTTATCATCTACTGTAAGATGTGTTTCACAGGATTTACAAGTTTATTCTCCTTCAAAAAAAGAAAAGCTTTCAACAGAAGCATACGAAGTTTTTAGAACCAATAAGTTTTTAGATTTTAAAGATAAAGACAGCTTGATTGAAAAGATTGACGGAGCTATTTATAAGAAAACCAATTTGAATACATTTTTCCAGCATAAAAAAGATTGGGGAAAAATTCAGAAAGAAGATACTGCTTCTTATGCAAAAAAAGGAAATGCAAAATATGCGTATAAAGACAATTCGATGATTGAAACTTATTTAGAGTTTGGCAGTTACAATGTTCGAAAAGAAATAAAAACGGTTTACAATCCCAAAAGTTTTATCCTGCTTTATGAGAAGAAATATTTTGTGGGAGAAAACTACAATCGCACTGAAAGCATTGTTAACGAATATGATAATCAAAATAGGGTGATTAAAATTACAAAGCGAACTGAATACAGTAAAAAAGAAAATAATGAAGAATCGATAACTACTATAAAATATGAAAATGAAACCGCTGCCATCACAAATAAAAATGGAACTATTATCTGCAAATTAATTAGCAATAGAAATCTTTCGAAAAGTTCTGCTAAGAAAGAATCTTTATTAGCATTGCCATTTGATTATATGAAATATATGGAGGAATGTTATCTTGAAGAAAATATAGAGTGTGATATAAAGTATCCGAGAGTCGAAGGAAACGAATTAAAATCGATATCAAATTTGGTTTATAAAAAAATCAATAAAAATATTCCCAATGCGATATATCGTATAGATAATGGAGGATTGCCATTTCAGACCTATATTTTAAATATTCGTGATGAAAAAGAGGATTATTTCTTAGATCATTTGGTTATAAATGTAAAAAATCAAGAGTTAATATCAAAGCAGCTTATTGGTATTGAGGCAGATGGTGAAATACAGGAAGATGCTAGTTATATTGCTAAGTCTTTTGTAATAAATAAGGATTTAACGATTAGTATTTTTGAAATTAGATTTTCAAAGATTTATAAGAAGCTAAATGAAAACTATAGAATAACAACTGATGGAAAAATATTAAGTTTAAGAAGCAAATCTATTGATAAGGAAGAAGTGCATCCAAATTCTAAAATGAATGATTGGTCAGGAAAATATAACTTTAAAAGAAAAAACAAAGATGATCTTGTTACCAGTTTTTCGATAGATATTAAAAGTCTAGAAAATATTACTATTATTTATGTAGGTGATAGCGAAAAAGCAGAAGTTTATAAGAATCTAAAGGCAGAGGATGTAGGTGAGGATAAAATTAAAATAGTATTCAATAAAAAATACGATGAGCTTGGAATTATCTACATTCAAAAAAATGATAATCAATACATAATTTCAGGAGAGCCCATTGCAAACATTAATCCTGGGAATGACGAATATGTGTTAAAGAAAATGAATTAGGAAACTTGTCTAAATTGTTATTAAGAACGCGGTTTGGACAAATTTCTATCATACATAACAATAGTTCCCGCCACAGCTACATTCAAGCTTTTTTCTGATTTAAACTTTACTAAATGATGGCATTTTTCCATTACTTTTTTGGATAAGCCGTGATCTTCTGCGCCTAATATATAAACACAACGTCTAGGATGTTCGAAAGTTTCCAAATCGGCAGCTTTTTCAGATAATTCAACGCCAACTAATCTTGCGCCTTTTGGTAAATTTTCAAAAAAAGCTTCAAACGTATCGTAATGGAAATAAGGAATTGCTTTTACTGCGTCATGAGTATCACAGGCTTGTTTGGCATATCGATTTCCGATGGTAAATATAAAAGTAGCGCCTAAGTTTTGGGCCGATCTCCATAAAACACCTAAGTTTTCTGGAGTTTTACCATTTTGTATTCCTATACCAAAGTATTCATTTGTAAAATTGTCGCTCATAAGGCAAAAGTACAAACTGTATGGAGAAAAATCAATACTTTATAAAATGATAGGATATTCTTTATTGAAACAAAGCTTTCGAGAAATTTAATAATTGATATTAAAAGAATTAGATTTTATTGAGGCGTTACAATTAGTTAAAATAACTATCTTAAAAAAGCATCAGTTGTTGCATTTGTCCTTAATTCGGCTAAGTGTAAAGTTTTATTGCCAGAAACAGGTATATTAGCATATGTATCTTTACGAACACCATCGCCAGTACCAAATTTTTCGGCAAGGAAATCTGTTTTTGCATTAACAGTTGGTGTTTCGTCATGGTTTTCTAGGCGTTCTGCAATTTTGGTTAGACAAGCAATAGCCTCTGTTTGAGCCGCTTTTTTAAGACTTGTAGTGCCGCCTTTAACAGCAGTATCTAGCTTAGTATGCGCTTCTCTCATAGCTGTAATGCCTGTGTTTTCCCCTTTAACTTCTTTTGGAGGCGTATATTGAGGTATGCTTGTCAAGATGTCTCGCGCTACTTTATCTTTTTCAGATAATATAATGCTTCTTAAATCATTTTGGGCTTGATGATTTTCTTTCACTGCCGCCAAAGTTATATTAGGTACATTATCTTTAACCCAGATACCATGTAAATCTTTGACATGAGAATGTAAATCACCGGTAAACCAAGGTTTTCTGGTCTTTGCAACTAAACTCAATGTTGGAATAGCTATAGCATTAGAAATACCTTTGGCTAATAACAATAATGCAGTATCTATTTCAGTTTTCGGAGATTCTAATCCTTTATATACCTCACTATCATGAAAACGCTTAAGGATTTTATTATAAACAGCTTCTTGATTATTGTCTGCTCCTGGAGAATCTTTTTGAAACTGTTCGGTTATCTCATGTGGAGTAAGTGCTATGTTTAATTGATAGCCGATTTGGTTTGTTTTTCCTGCCCATTTATTTCTTGCTGTTGCAACTCTAATTAAGGCTGCAGATGCAGTCCATTTCCATCCAGTACCTATATGATCATTGAATGGTAAAGCATTTACATGAGTATTTGCTGTGGCATGTGTGCCTCTAAATGCAACTAAAGCATTAATAAACAAAGTATGTACTTGTGATATGAATGCTTTGTTTATTATTCCATTTGCTCCTCCTGCTAAGAGAGGAGGAGCAACTAGTTCTAACTCTTTTTGAGCATCTGTTTCTAATATAAAGGAGGTATTAAACAAAGGGCTAAAAGGAGCAGATTTTCCTACTTCTGTATGCGAAGGAACATCAACGGTATTTGGAGGGGCTAGTTCCCATGTTGCAAATTCATATTCAAAACCGAAACTGCGGTGTACAGAAAGTATAGCTGACATAGGTACTGCATTTTCAGATAAAAAATTCTGCCATTCTTTTTGTGCATCGAGTAAAGCGGTTAATCCGCCACCCGCGTTCTGAGATTCTCTGTATAAACGTCTTGCTTTGATTTTAGTAGCCTCGTCTGTTATATTAGCGGATGCTAAAAGTGGATCTATAATAGGATCTATATTTTGCCTTATATGTTTCCAACCGTTTCTTATCGAGTTAATTAATACTGCGTTTCCTTGCAGATCCGTATTTGCTTTTCCTCGTTGTTCAGAGGTCAGTTCATCACTTTCTACTATTTGCCCCGTTGCATGAGAATCTGGATAATAGGTTCCGTTGTCTAATTTAATACGTACGAGCTGACGCACTGTTTGTAAATTTAAAGAATTGGTATAATGAACATTCTTTTGCGATCCATCATTTACAAATTGTAGTGCTTTCGTCCCCATAACATCAGCCTCCTTTTCCAAGCCTTTGTCATCATTTACATTGACTTTGCCTTTCATCTGCAGAGTAGGCTTTACTCGCCCTTGTTTTTGCTGTACCACATGCCACGCTTCGTGTGGCAAATGTTTTTCTTGTCCTGAGGCAATATGAATATCTGAACCTTGCGCATAGGCATGAGCATTAAGTTGGGCAGGTTTGTCTGAGTTATAATGTACTTTAACATCATCCATAGAATGACCAGAGAGGTTTTCTATGCCTGATTTTAGATTGTCTGGCAAACCAGTATTATTGACTTTTTTTTGTAAAACAGAAATAGGACGATTATCCTTAAGTTCTCTTGCCTTATTTTGAATAACTTTTTCGCCAGAACTATTCGCGGCAGATTGCGTTTTTGTTTTATCAGTTGAATATTCCATAAAAACTAATTTTAAATGCTATTAGTTATTTTTAGATTTAAGTTTTATCTTCTTTTTTTACTTGGTCTGCGCATATAATTTTTTGCAATTTTTTTTCTGTGCAGTGCATGATATTTCTTGAAACCTGTTACTCCTACATTTGCTCTGTTTCCTCTGGATGTATTGCATGTTCCGCAAAAAATTCTGCCGTTTCTCATGTTATTTTTACCACCTTTTGATGCAGGTTGTATGTGATCAACGTGAAATTGTCCATCGCCCATTCTCCTTCCTTTAAAGGTAGCATAGTGTATTTTTTTGTGTTGGAATCCACAATTCGTGCAGGTATGAAAGCCTCCGTTACTCTTTTTATTTGCCGCTAATTTTTTTTCGCGTTGCTCTTTGGTGAAATTTATCCGTCCCAATTGCACAACATTAGAATTAAAATTGGCAATCGCTTGATTAGATTTTAATTGCCTAACGGAAATATTGGTATTGGTTAAGGTCGAAGACGAAACACGATTATCGGCCAACTGAAAAGTGTTGCCAATAGTATTTCTATTAGGAGTAAGACTGGTTGCCGCTCCTTGATAATCATTTTCTTTTGGAACTTTACTATAGCTATTCATAATGCCTTTCTTTTTATTAAAATTGCGATGAGGAATATATTAGAATATATAGTTTCTACGCTATTATGCCAGAACCGCCTGATCCTGAATCAGGATCATAACGAAAATCTTTATAAAAACCTTTATTTTCAGGTTCATCATCTGATGTATGGTATCCTTCTTCGTCATCATCACTTTCATAATCGACTTTTTTCTTTCTCTCATATTTATGGCTTTCATTGCATACTTTGCAAAAAGCCCTAAGACCGTCTGGATCATTGTGATCTTCTTTCATTTCGTTATCACTGGCTCCTCTAGATTTCAAGTCACGTTCGCGTTGATCCCAAGTAGGAAAATGGTCTAATGCTAGAGCACGTTGCTCGTGATAATTGCCGCTTTTACTTGTATAAGCATACCTTGTTAATTCCAGCTTTTTGCCTCCTTTTTTTGTATAAGCTAAAGGCCGTCTACAAGCAGGACAAGTATATATTTCGTCATATCTGTTATTTACATTAACACGTTTATGAGCAGTGCTTTTTATAACTTGTTCAGTAATATCTGTTGGAACATGAAATCTTTTCTGTTTTTTGGCTTGTGGAGGAATAAATTCGCCACTGCTATCTTCATCGCTTTCAGAATCTTGTCGTTTTCTTTTCTTTTTGTTTTTTTTCTTCTTTTTTTCTTCTCCATCACCTTTTTTTAATTGTATAGATGTAGTATTATATAAGGTTTTTTCTTGAAGTTTTCTTTGAACAACAGAGAATACTCGATTATCCCGTAATTGGGAAGTATTATTTCTTTGAGTCGCATTTGCAGCAATTACAATTGTCTGATTTTCGGATATTTTTTTGTGTTGTTGCGTCATTTTCTTCTTTTTTGAATTGGATAACTGCTTACTCTTCCGAGTCTATTTGATCTTTAAACGATGTGACTTTCACAGGGCCAATACCGCCTAAATAATGAATTGCCGAACAAAAAGGATGATTGTGAATCATAGTTTTTAAATTCTCAAGGTTTTGATCAAAATAGGAGAGTTTTACTTTTTTTCCTGTAATGAGTTTTATCAAATGATCATTTTCTAAAGGATATATTTTAAATAAAGGTTTTCTTGCGGCGTAGAAAAGACTTTCATCATCAGCAATAAAAGAAATTTCATTACGGTTTTCTTTTAGTTTTTGAGGATTGTTTTTTAATAAATGAATAATCTTAGCCTCAATTTTACTTACCATTTCATCTACACTTTTTTCAGTAGTTTGTACAACCAAATAAAGATTTTGGCTTGTAATAAGATATCCGTTTATGAAAAAAAAGATTTTGTCGTCGAAATCATTTAAAGCCATTGCAATGATGGTGTTGACATAATTGGAATCGAAATATTTTTTCCAGCTTCCAATTTTAAGAGTCACTTTAAGGCGATGTAATTGAGGTGCAGCAACGGCAACTTTTTTTATGTTTTCGTTCTTTTTCATAATGCGTCAATTCATTTGAGTAACCACGAGTGTTTTATTCTCCTTTTTAAATTCACGTCTAATGCCTTCCAATAAATCCTGCTGACTCACTATAGTTTCATTTTTCTGAATCGCAGCCAGAGCGCAAAAACGCAATACATTAATAATGGCACCACCAGCCAATTCATACTCTTCAGCAATATTTTCGATATTAATATTTGGATCAAGCTGGCATTTTCCTGAAAATGCTTTTTCCCACAATAGCATTCTTTCTTCGGCGGTTGGCATTGTAAAATGAATCATCGATTGAAACCTTCTAGAGAAAGCTTCATCCATGTTTTCTTTTAAATTGGATGCGAGAATAACTACTCCAGGGAAATCTTCGATTCTTTGCAGTAAATACCCCGTTTGCTGATTGGCGTGCCGATCGTTTGAAGATGTGGCAGTAGTTCTTTTTCCGAAAAGCGCATCGGCTTCATCAAAAAATAAAATCCAATCTTTGTGTTGTGCAACATCAAATATTTTAGACAGATTCTTTTCGGTTTCACCAATATATTTTGAGACAATCATAGAAAGATCAACTCTATAAACTTCTCTATTTGTGCTTTTTCCGAGTAAAGTTGCTGTAAGCGTTTTTCCAGTTCCAGGAGGTCCGTAAAAAAGGGTTCGATAGCCAGGTTTTATTTTGTTTTCAAGACCCCATTCTTTCATAAGAGTTTCGCCATGATTAAGCCAAGCATTAATTTCCATGACCTGATTCATAACATGTTCTTCGAGAACCAAATCGTCCCAATTTAAATTGGTCGAAATTTGTTGAGCTGGAAACGAAACACTATGTTCCAATTTAGGCAGAGTGCCCGTTATGAAAAAGTTTAGCCAGCGTTCATTAATCGAAAGAACCTGATTCAGAATAGGAATATTAGATTCTGTACTTTCCAAAACTAAAACCTGTTCTTTGGCAAGAATATTAGAAGTGTTCAGAATATGGAGCAATTCAATACGTAATTCAGGATTAACAGCCGTAATTAAAAAGGAAAGCGTTTGGCCAGTAGGCAGAAAACCGCTATGATTTTTATTGACAACACCGCCAAATTCTGTAAAGCCTCGATCGTACATCGCATTTTTGCTAAAGAAAATATCTAGTATTTCAGGTTTAATCTGAGGAGCGAGAATCAAAGCTAGAGTAAGTCTTTCGTAGAGATTCAGATCCCATTCCGCTATTTTTTTATAATAAACACTTTCTTCAGTATCTTCATCGGCTTCAGGCAATGGAATATCTTGCCATCGGTTTTCGTGGCCTTCTTGAAGCAGATAACTGCAAATCACCTGATCGATTACCATTTGCAGCCAATCCATTTCATTGTACAAAACCGTGATATTGGAATTAGTTTCCATACGCTCCGAATAGTTTTTCTACATCGTCCAAATTAGCATCAGCCCATTTAAAGTATAACAAAGCCGTATTCGGATTTAACTCATTGCATTGCAGCATATCCAAATAAAAACCTTGTGCATTTTGCATAAGCATCTGAGTATTGTAATCAACATCATTATGAAAATTTGAATCAAAAAAAGAATCTGTCCATGCACTAACATTGTTTTCTCTGGCAATAAAATCACTAATGAAATACGATAGTTTTTCGTCTTGAACGACTAATTTTTTAGCCTTAAAATAAGCGGGTTTTCTTTTGGTTTCTCTATGATAATATTCAATATCTTTTGACTGGATTGTTTTGGTTTTAGAATGTCCAAAAATATCTGTCAGACCAAAGTTTTCTGCTTCACAAGCTAGTTCCAATTCTGCATTTGCTTCCCCAGCTGTAGCGAGAGTAGTGTTTTTGGCTGTTGCACTTTCTGTCACTACGTACAATTCTCTGAAAGAATATAAGGTTTGCGTTAGTTTTATAATTAACTGCTGCTGGATTTCGTTCCAATTATTAATTTTTACAGATTCTGGTTCTTCGGCTTTAAAAATGAAACTTCCTTTATGGGCAAAAGCCAGTATTTGCTTGCTGAATTCAAAATCACCTTCAATAGAACCATGTGCAAGCGATCTTCCTGAATAAGGTTTTGAAATGCCATCGCTAAAATTCCAATTGGCATCATTTAAGGCAATTGTGCTGCTAATATCTGCGTCGTGATGCAATATAATGCCATTGCGATAAATGTTTCCCAGAAGAATGATTTCGCCATTTTTGATTTGGAAATAATCACCAGGAAAAAGACTTTTATTCAACGGTTTTGTAGGCAGAAATCCTCCTGTTTTTAGATAAAACTGTCTGTAAAAATTCTTGTTAGTATGATTCATAACCTTAAAAAATTAGAATTAAAGTCCACTGAATGCAGGATTGAAACAGTGGACATTTTAATTTATTTTAAGAAGCATAAGCCGCAGCAGTTGCCGCAGCTAAACTAGATTGAAGCGACTGAAGCTTGATTTGCGCTTTACTTAAATTGCTTGTTGCAATAACCAATTGTCTTCCAGTTTCATCATTTGCAGTATTTGCCTTTTCGTAAGCAATCTGAGCATTTTTATACGCATTGTATATTAATCCTCTAATAGAAGAATCAGAAGGGGATGGTGCAGGCAAAGTTGCTTCTAAAGATTTGCTATTTGTTAAAGTAAAATACAATTTAGCAGCTTGTTTAGTTTCTAGAGTAATTGCTTCCTCAGATTCAAGAACAGAAGCCTCTGCTGCCAACGTAGATTTTAAAGCAACAAGCGTAAGAGCAACGGCATTGTTTGCGTCTGTGCCTGCAGTGTTGATTCTGGTAATTAAATCATCAGAAATTAACGGATTAAGCGCTTTTTTGCGAATTACAAGATTAGACAGTTTATTAATTATTTCTACAGAATAAATTAATTTGCTAATCAAATCGCTAATCCAAATGCTTACTCTTTTTGAATCCTGAGTTGCAGTTGCCGTTTTTGAAAAGGCATTTTCCGAATTAAGCGCCAAATCGTATGCATTTTGGACAACTTGATCTATTAAGTTTTTATTGCTTAAAGCATGAGAACGATTGCTTTCTGAAACCAATAAATAACCTTGATATCTCGTTGCTTTTTCATTCAGCGAGTTTACAATGGTTTGCTGCTGCTGTACAATTGCAGTTGCATCAACCACTTGATTTTTAATCAAGTCTAGTTCAGCTTTTTTCTTTTCTGTAATTCCGTATCTCTGCAAATTAGGACTTGGTGATAATATAGTTTCCATATAGTTGAGGTGTTAAATGGTTGATGAAGATTTCAGATTTTCTTTTGTAGAATAAGGTATTGGCGTTGTGTTTTGCCAGTCAGAAAGACTGTTGGTGTATTTGGTTTTAGCGTTTTCACTGCCTTTGTAGTAAGACAACACAACAGGAATATAACTTTTATCCTCAATCAGCGGATTTCCAAAATTATCTGTAGTTGTAGTATCAATATGTACACTAAATTCTTGACCAGAAGCCGCTTTGTGGTGTTTAGCGCTGGTAAAATTACCAGCAGGAATGTTTTCTGCTAAATTTAAATTGAAGTAGAAAGCATTGCTGTTTTTAACTGGTTTAGGAGATTTCTCTTTAACATCTTTCAGTTTAGCATTCAAATCTGTCAATTGGCTTTTTGCAATGCGTAATTTTTCTTTAGCATCGGCCAAAGCACTTTTCAAACTAAGGCTTTTTTGTTTGTCCTGATCCGTTTCTTTATCTTTTTTAGCTCCGTCGGCTTGACTAGCAGAATTGTTTAAGGTTTCGATCTCTTCGTTAAGCGATTTAATTTCTGCGTCTACAGCTTTAATTTCTTCTTCTAACTCCATGGTTTCAATTTTGTACTCTAGAGTTTCCAAATCTTCGTTTGTAGCAATATCATCTGGATAAGGCAAGAAGAAACATCTGTAATCAATTTCATTTGCTTTTAATACATCTTCTTTATCGACACTAAAAGTGATTTTAGACAAATCTTCAGAAGCTTGCTCTCTAGAATTCGCTATATTCTTAGCATTTTTTAAAGTATAAGTTAAAGCAAACGTCTCAGAAGGAGCAGACAGATATTCATCAAACGTATTGATTTCTTTTTTGTAGTTTTCTGTAAAGATGATTAAAAGAAATGCAACATAATTTTCGCCAAGAACAAGAGGATCATTGTCAGAATCTCTAAGTTCTTTGTAGACTATAGATGATTTATATTTTCCTTTGGCATCTGGATTCTGAGAAGCAGGAATACTTTTGCATTGAGATGAATTGCCCACCAACAATTCTGCATTAGAAGAGCTAAAGAATGATTTTTTGCTGTCTTTTACCATAATGATATTATAGCTTAAAACGGGATTGGCCAATCCTTTGTTTTGTGTTCCTGGATCTCTGTCTTCTGGTGAAAAAGGACTTCTGTAAGCATCAAATGAAACGCTAAAAGTGCCTGCTGCAGGATCAAACTGTTTTGGCACTTCTACAACCAAATTTTGGTTAAATAATGCATTGTTATAGTTGTATGCTTTTTTAGAAGCATCATATTCTACCTCACTACATTTTATGGCGCCTTCTGCAGCTCTTGTGGCAATACTTGCTTTAGCTTTTGTGTCGTTATCTGTTGTTAATACAGCAGTCGTTGCTGTTAAATCAGCAGTTGTTACCTGCAATAAATTGTTGACAGAGGTATTCGTTAACTTAGCGCCGTCAGCAACTGTTGAGGTTGAAACTTCAGCAATCGACGCTGTAGATTCCATAGCAAACTGCGAAGTCTGTTCAGCGATGTAAGCCGTTTTGTTAATCAGATTGTACGCCTCAAGAGCCTGCTGGTAAATTTGAGTTCCATAATCTGCAGCATTAATAATGCTATAAATGCTTCCGATATCACTTGCCAAACGCACAATAGAATTTGAGGCAATTTGAATGTTAGAGGCACAAACCGCCATATTGCTAACGGCTTGTGTGACATACGTTTTTTGCTGATTTGCAGATAATAGCAAGTTGTCTGCCATGTTCTTATTCTTAACAACTACATTATTTATATGTTGCTGTTCTTTGTACATTTTGGTTGTTGCATCGAGTTTTTCCTGCGCAACAATTTCAGCTCCCTCGGCATAATAAAGAGTAAACATTGAAGTGCTCAATTGTGAACTCAATTGTTTTTTGGTCATCTCCTGACTTTCTAATGATGACAATACACTAGAATGCAGATTTTCATTGTAACTGTTCATAATAGTTTTTTTAGTTGATTAATTTATATTTCAAGATCGTATTCAATGGTTTTTGTTATTCTATTCATCATTCACAATCGGAATCTGATTTTGTCATTTCGACCGAAGGGAGAAATCACACAAGAAAATCCGTTTTCGTAATCGACAATCTTTGTCGATCAACTAGTGTGATTTCTCGTTCCTCGAAATGACAAAAATGTGCTGACTAACGTAAGCGTGAATGATTCTTAAAAAGCTGTTTCAATAAGGCCAAATGACATGCAAAGGCTTATCCATCCAATGGTATTTTATAATCGAAAAGGCAAAGGGAGATCTGTTGATCAAAATATCATAAGCTCTTTTGTCTACTGTAAGTTCCCATTTGTCTTCCAGTTCTACCAGAATTCCGTCGCGTACAAGCCAGTTTCCTCTAAAGCCATCTATGGAAGAATCTCCAATATCTGGCCAATGCGAAATAGCTGCTTGTATTAAACCGTTTATTAATTGCTTTTCCTGATCAGATATTTCTACAAAATCGGGTACTGTGTCTGTCAATGGTAAACCGCACAAAACTTTGTTCAACGGCAGATAAACCTCTTCAGTTTCCTGCATTCCCGTAATAACGTACTGTAAATACTGCACAGCTCTAACCTGATGTTCGTTGCTGATAAATTTTTTTTCTGATGTCAGATTCAAACGGTCAAACAGCATTGCGATATAATCGTTTAAGAGCACAATTCCTGCGTTTCTAACCACAATACCCTGCTTGAGGTTAGTTTTTGGTTTTTCTTTAATTTTATTTGATTCCATTTTTGATAGTATTTCGGTTTGTTTTAAAATTGGCGAAGTTTGTTTTTCTGTTCGAAGAATTTCTTTGAAACCAAGCTGTAAAGCTGGTGGAAAATGATAGATATATTTTTCCATGTCGGCCAAAAAGTTTTTCTTAGAAATTCCTTTTTTAGTCACCACTTCCCAGATTAGTTCATTCCATATTTTATCAATCGCGATAAGCCTCCAATTGTCATTGACAACAGCTTTTAAAAGTTTTCGAAGCAAAAGATGCTGCATTTCTTTAGAAGCCAAACCTTTGATGGTTACAGATCCCAAAACCTGATTGAACTTTTCTAGAATTCTCAAATACGATTCTCTGTTTTTATCCAATTGGCTTACGGCATTGCACAAATTATGAAAGCTGATATTGCGGCAAAGCCAATCCATTTGGGCTTCGGGAATAAATTCTTTTTTCATTATTCTAAAGAAAATCTGAGGCTCTTTTACCATAATGAAATTCAGAATATCTTTGATTTCTATTGTTTTAGAAATGCTGAAAACATTAGGAATCTGACGTTTGATAATAATGGAAGAAAGCCATTTGTATTTTTCTTTTTCTGATAATTCCTGAATTTCAAAAGATAGGTCTGAACTGATAGATTCTGAAATTCCATTAGAAAAAGTATAACTTGAATTCATTTCGTTTTCAAAAAAATGTTCTGATTCTGTTACAGAGTTTGCTGATTCAAAAGTTTTTGTTTCGTTCTGGAGATGTACTTTTTCTTTAGCAACAGTCTTTTTCAAATACAATTTCAGTTCTTTCTGAAGCAGTTTTTCAAATAAGATTTCATTGCCTTTATAAGACGAATATTTTAAAATTGTGTTCCAGAAAAGCTCGTTTAATTCCCAAGTAATTTTAGTTTTTGAAACCGATTTTACGCTATTAATAATGACAGCAGACGTTTTCTGAATCCATTTCTTTTTCAGCGCAACACCATTTGTCAAGAAATAATGCAATAGATTTTCGCTTTCCTTTCTGTCTTGTTTTCGCAGTTCTATAAAACCCGAATCATTAAAATTGAGAATCAGCAATTGTGCTAATTCCTGCTGATCTTGTTGCGATGTGTTCTGAATGAGCAATGCAAGCGCAACGGTATCAATTGAACTTGTATTTTTTAATTGATTTAAAAATGTCTTCTTGATAGCAACTCCAAAAGATTTAATTCGTTTGGACTGAATCAGTTTTGCGATAAACTGAAAATAATCGTTGCGTCTCGTATCGGTTACTTTTTTGGATAACTGAACGATAATAGTTTCCAGAAACAAAGAGGAATTATGTTCGGGATGAAACAGTATTTCCTGCATTCCGAGAAGTAATAAATTATCCGTCATCAATTCTTCTGGAAAATCATATTTATCCTTTTCGTTCAGGATTTCATAGACAACCTGAATGGTCTGTACGAGTTTTGTCTTTTTATAATTGGCAGTTTTTACCAATAATTGCAGCATTTCACGATTAAGAACCAGCGGAAGTATTTTCTTTAAAACTTCTTTATTTCCGTATGAAAGCATTACTTCAAAAGCCATTTTAGGATGCAGTAAAATCGTTCTAGTAAGTGATCTTTGCAAATCGATAAAAAAGACACTTTTGGTGCTGTTTTTCTGTAATTCCAGTTCTAATTTGGCAACAAGATTCTTAAAATGAACGGCTGGATAATTAGAATTATTACGGTTTATTTCCTTGCAGTAAATCGCATTGAGATTGGTATAAATGGTTGCCGAATTATTGTTTCTTACCGCCGCAGGAATTTTAGCATTGGTAAACATCGCCAATAAATGTTCGTGGCTCAGATTGTTTTTTCTACCTAATTCTTTAATGCAGAAAAGCAGAAACGCACTATTGTCAGCATTTTTATTTTTAATTAAAAAAAGCATTCCAATTTCCCATAAAGCCTTATTGTTTGTTTTGAGTTTAAAGGTTTGGCTCAGCTTGTTCAAATAAATTATAGATTCCATTTGAAGGAGCGATGGAGTAGTGTCTAATCTTGAAAAAAGTACTTTTAAAGAAGTTTCGTTTAAATCCTGAAGCAGTGAAGCAAGCAGGTTTTCTTCTTTCAAAATGGGCTGAATAAGGGCATTAAATTTTGTTTTGTTTTCAGTACTTAATGCCACAATCAATTCGTTTAAATTGTCTTTGTCTGCCTTAAATTTTCGGCTGTTTTTATTTTGAAGTAATTGTTCAAGTAAACTCCAATAATTTATCTTATAATCAGGTAAATGATTTTCTATTTTTTGTGTTTCATATTCCTGAGTCAGTATTTTTAGGCAAGCAATAAAATTGTTGTTTTGAGAAGTTTTATCAGAGAGTTTTACAATCGTATTTTCGATCAAAACAATCAGTTCTGCATAAGCAATATTGTAATGATTTGCCATTTGAAGAATACTGCTTTTCATGAAAGCGAGCTTATTAAATAGAGTCCCGCGTTCCAGCAGTAAAAAGTTAAGAATAAAGAACCAAAGATTCTTTTTGAAACTGATTGTACTCGTCTGGATAATAGTTTCCTTAACTTGAATATTTACCATAATCGAGCTAAACTCAATTATCGAACTGCTATTATTAGGTTCCAGAGCTGCAATTATTTTGGTTATATTTTTTTCGTCAAACTGCCATGCAATTCGTTTTCTAACTTCTTCATGCGTCATTCCGGTTTCCTTGATAATCGCAATAACCTCAGCAAGATTATTCTGAAGCAATTCTGCCATAATTTGGTTTACAGAACCTTCTTTGTTCTGATAATTCCATGGCAGATAACCTTCTAACAAAAAGACCATCAGATTTTCCAGAATCGATTTTTCTTTATTGTAAACCGCGATTCCGTTTTGCTTCTGACTATTTTGATACAGAATTAATTCGGCTATTTTTTCTCTTAATAAATTCCGTATTTTTCGACTTAAGTCAAATTCGAGATCGCCATAATCGCAAGAGCCAAGATCAAGTTCCAGAGATTCAATTCGCCAGCTTTGTTCCTGCGGACATAATTCATTAAAAATAGTGGCGACTTCTCTAGGCAACGAGATTTTGCTCCAAGCGCTCAAGCGTTCCTGAAGTCTGTAACTTTCTTTTTTCTGGTCAAAAGTTGTGTCCCACTTTAGACTCGATACAATATGGCTATTTATTTCTTCCATTTTTTGTTCCTAAAATTGAGGTTAAACTATTGATCAAATTCACTGAAGAAGTCTCAGGATTTGTCGTTTCTAAATCATTTTCCTGTTTATTGAGTAAATCCTGAGTATTTTTAAAACGCAAGCTATCATGCCAGCCACTGTAATTTGGTATTAGAGTTTCCAGTTCTTGAAGACTTACAAACAGACATTCGCATTTTATGTTTGTTGGAAGGCATATTGAAAGAAACAGTTTTAAACGTTTTTTGAATTCAGGAGTTTGCAATTCTGGGATAAAATCAGGAAACATTAAAATTGCATTTTTCTTAAAAAGTTCATCATTGATTGTAATGATTCCGTTTCCAGAAGAAACCGTAATTCGAAATGCATAATCTGATAATTTACTTTTTGTATAATCAGGAGTTATTACAGTTTGAGAATCGCCAGAAACCAAAAGATATTTCTCCGAAGCAAACTCCAAGTAACCATTTTGAAATTGAGCATCCAAAGCAGTTTGGTTCAGACTATTTAGGATATAATTTATATTAGTTACTGATTTAAAATCAGTATTTTGAATTGTGTAATTTAAATTATCACTTTGCTTTACGATTTCTATGTTATATTTTAATTGATTTAAAAGAATAGAGGTTTCAATAAAGATGCTGCCTTTTCTTTTTTCTTTAAACCAATATACTTTTTGTATAGTTTTATTGGCGTTCAATTGGTCTTCTATAGAATGTTGTGAAGCTTCAAATTGAGCCGTAATAAAATTGTTATATATATTTTTTAATCCGAAAAGGAGATTCAGTTTTAACTCAAATCCCGAAAAATTGCTGAAATCGGTTTTGCTTAATTTTTCTTTTTTATTGAGATGTTCCGATTTAAAAATAAAATCAGACGTGTTTTCATTGATGTAATCGTAATGATCGTTTTTAATATTGAGATTATGAGTCGGAGTTATTTTTGAAGCAATTAGAAAATTGCAGGCTTTAATTCTGTTGTACGTTAATAAATCAAGGTTTTGCAGATATAGACTCTTCAAAATGATTTGATCTTTTTTCTTATTTCCAGTATAAATTGTACCAGCAATTATGGCATCAATAACTTTAGGCGATTCGCCGTGTCTCGCAAGCAAATGATCTAAAATTGTATTTCTTCTTTCAAAATTGACATCTTCTTCCTCCATGATTTTCATCATTCCGAAGATGTAAGCATTGTAAGGATCTTGCTGATATTCTAACCAGCTTTTTTCTTTTAGTTCTTTTTTAGTTTCGTCGCCATAAGTGTATTCAAAGACATTATTGTTTTTTAATAAAGGCTTGATATGAGGAACATTGTACAGTGACTGATAAAAATAGCTTGGAGAAAACATTTTGTATGGAACAGGATATTCTAAATGTTTTTTCTCATACTTATCTTTTAGCGCATAAAAAGCATCTTTGTCTGAAGGCGAACCGCATACGGAATTGGTAAAAGAAAATAGTTTTGAAACATTGGCCAATTGCGAAAACTGATTGGCTAAAACCTGATCAAATAGAGTTAAATAGCCTTTTAGCTGGCGTGATTGCGCGACTTGTATGGGAGTAGAATCGTCTTCTATTTTATCATCGCCAATGCCATATTGCTGCGGAAATGTATTTTGGATAGAATAATAGCTATTAATGTCTCTAAAACTGCTTTTAGGCAATTTTATAGCAGGTTTGTTATTTAAACTTATCGCTGTTTCTTGATATTTACTGAGATTAATTTGCAACGGGCTTAAACCATCAGTTTGCACTTCTTTTCCGTTGCTGATTAACAATAGTTTTTTTTCTCCATAAGAAGCCAGAATATCTATCGCTATTATCTGACTGATAGTCGATTGCAATGCTTGAACATGATTATTGTTCTGATAAAGTTGGACTCCTAAAACTGAAATAATGCCAGCTACAGACTCAATTACTGGAATTAGATCGATAGTTTTGAGAGTATTTTTTTTATCTAATATAGATTCGCTTAAAATCCAGCCATTTTTAAGATAAGGCCCATCATATATTTCGGCAGCATTATATCCATCTTCTTTTAGAGCATCATAATTTACCTGAGCTATTTTCGGAAAAATATAAGTGCGAATTTTGTCTTGCAGTTCTAATAAAATGGCTTGTTCGTCTGCGTCTTTTTCAATTTCAATTTTTCCGCCAATCAAGCAGTTTTGTGGCTGCAGAGCAATTGGCATATTAAAAAGTTCGCCAATATTTCGGCTTTGATTAAGGTAATAAAATGACGATTTACAAATAGTATCGCGCTGAATACTATCGGTAATATCGGGATTTATATAAAGATATACTTGATATACTCTGCTAAACGGCAGAAGATTGTCATTGTAAGTCACTATTTCAGCATTATAAACTTCTTCGATCCCGTCAATGATGTATTTTTTGTAATCATCAATTGTATACGGCGAAGTAGTCAAGATTTTATAAGGAAGATAGAACTGATTCTCGATTTCCATTTTCCCTGTAGAATCGGTCAAAATATCAGGAATAGAAAAATCGGTACAATAACCTAATTCTGTAAGCGCATAACAAACCTGATCCAAAATGGTCATTCCAGGATCACTCGGATTAAAGTTGGTCCATTCTGTACTAATATGATTTTGGATATAATCAATAGCTTCGTCTTTCAGGAAATTAAAATCCTGATGCGGCGGAAGCTGTGTTTTTGTTATTTGATTATTGGTATCCATTATATCAGATTTGAAATATTATGATTGGGAGCAGAAACTAAAAGCGTTGCTTGTCCGTATGGCATTAAAGTTTTTTTTTCGCTTTTTAAAGCGGTTTGCACTCCTGAAACGGGATTGATGTAATAGCTTGAAAAGGAAACATTCTCAACAGAAAGAACGCCTTCAATAGTTTGAACGAATGTGCTCACTTTGGCATCAACAAGCGGTTTGTCGATTTCGATTTCAGAGGGGCAATTGGAAATCCATGGCGATAAGTACTTCTTTAAAGCTAGATTAACATTTTTGTTTACCAACGTTTTTTGATAGTTTGGATCGACTATAATGGAGATATTGATGCAAACATATTCCAAGTTAAAATTGGAAACGTTCAGATTTATGAACGGCGACGAATTGGCGTTTAAATATTGTTTTACCTGAATCTCAATTGAATTGGTTACCAAAGGAATAAAAGCGTTTGAATCGTTATCTGATGCTATTTTTTTGACTAAATAAACATTAGTGCTGTTGTCGCTTTTTTTAGTAACTACTTTTGAATAGTATACGGTATCAAATTTTTCGGCAATCAGCGTATAATAATCGGTTAGCGTACTGGCTCTGTTTTTGGTTTTAATGCTATTGCTTACTCTTTTGTTTCTATCGGTTTTGTCTTCCGCGGCTTTTCCTCCAAAAGAAGCGAATGGCTGAATGATTGTGCCTATTTCTGGAATCTTGGTTTCCGGTTTTGTGATTGCATTAGCCTCTATCTGCGGACTTTGTGTATCGGTCAGAAATGAAGTTCCTGTTCGTTGTACACTAAAACTGTTGGTTTGCATAAAAGTGGTTTTAGAAAACGAAGCAAGATTGCCAGTAGCCGCAATAGAAATCCAGTTTTTGGTTCCAGGCATTATCGTGCTGTTATTATTGCAATCTGCCGGAATAGGAATTTCTATAATTCCAGAGCATCTAAACTGACTTGTCTGATCAGATAATGGGTGAATGTTTTTCCACCCTGAATCGCTTAAATAATAATACATAATACCATTCTGATTGGTAAGTGCAGTTGAATTTCTGGCCAATTCAAAATAGAGATTCAAAGTGCTGTCGCAAATGAGATTATCCAGTTCAATAAAAAGTGCTCCATTATAGTTGAAAGAAGGATAAAGCGGAAAACCTTTTGCGGCATCGCTTTCAGAACTTCCAATGATTTGGGTATTAAATGTATTGGTTTTGGTTTGGTCAGCTGTTTCACTATCAAATACGGTATAGTTTGTAAAAGGAGCATAAATAAAATACTGCAGCGGATAATCGCCAACCGTACCATCAAGTTTGTAGGTTACGCTAGCATTATAAATAGCTGAAAAGGATTGTATTTTTGGAGCAAACGGTACATTGGCGGCAGCAATAAAATCTTTTACTTCCTTGTCTTTTGCCATTGCAAGTTTATTGCCGTTTTGCAAAGCTATGCTAGCTACAACATTTGCATACAATTCTGAGCCAAAACCGTATTCCGGACTGGACAAAGTCATTTTTATAAATCCCGATGAACTTTCTTTTGTAAACTTTAAAGCTTCTTTTTGGATGTTTGGATCGGGTTTCCATACTTTTGCATTAGTTCCTGTAGCACTTGAAATTGAAAGAGGTTTAACATATATATAGTAACTGCTAGATGTATTAAGAATATTATTTGGAACTCCTAATAGAAAAGGGTCAAATAAACAAACAGGCTGTGGAATCTCATCAGTTGGAATGAATACTTTATCAACGTTACTCTTTTCAATTTTGGTCATTTTCAGACCTTGCCATGATTTGTCCTGCATAATATTGAAATTGGCAGTAAAACTGGTGTTTGTGAATTCGCTTGGAAAAACAACAGCCTCCTCAGGTTTAGATAATATGCTTCTAAGTGTGCTTCCAAGTCCTGTTTTTGGAGTTGTTTTAGTTGGATGCAGGTATTCATTATATTGCTGATAATACATTTCAAAATTGGCTGGCCTTTTATCCCAATCTATTTCTACAATAAAACTGTCTAGAGGTTTGCTTAAGATTTCATTGTTTCCGATAATAAAATTGGCATTCACTAACGGAATTGGTCCAAAAGGAGTGTAGGGATTTTTTGTGCTTAATTCCCCAAAATCATTATACAATTGAAAGGTTTTTACCCCCGTTACTTTTAAAGCAATAGTTATCGAAGTAATTTTAGGAGGTTCTTGCGGATTTGGAACATTCTGAAATAAAATTTTCATCATTGGCCAATCGCTTTTTAGTCCGTCAGGATTAACCAAAAAAGGTTCGATTGAAGCTACAGTCGCGTCAAGAACTATCTCTATCGTAAAAACAGTATTTTGTTTTGTTGCATCTGCTGTAAAATCTGCTGGAGCCAAATCCAATTTTAGCCATTCTTTTTGTGTACTCAAAAAATAACTGGCTTCTTGCAGGATTTTTATATCTATGGAAGAATCAAATTCCAAAGTCAGGTTTACTGTTCTTTCTCCTTCGCGCAATAATAACATTGGTGAAGCAAATCCAATTCCGATTAAAGAAGGATTTAGAGAAAGGTCATCTGAACCGAAAGTTTCCCAACTGATTGCTTTATTTTCTGCGTCTAATTGAATTTCTGTTGGCTTATCAACAGTTTGTAAATTATAAAAAGCATTGTTTTTATCTTGATAAGAAAGCTTATGCACGCTTGCAATTGCAGCAGGATTTAGGTTTACATTTTTTTGAGAAGCAAACAGAATAGGATTTTTTTGCGCATCGACGCCTGCATTAAACAAAGTTCCGGCTGGCAAAGTAAATACAGATGTTGGCTTTGTAAGCGTCGCACACAAAAACGTGTGATCGGCAACTGCAGGGAGTTTTGTCTGTTTTAGAATATCTCTATAATAAAAATCAAGATGTTTTTCAGAAAGACCATTCATGCGATCTTGCTGTACTTTTAAAATATTTACAAAAGAGCGCAAAAGAACGGTGTCTGGAAAATGTCCTTTTTGAAGATTTAATTTCTTGAATTCTTTTCCCGCATGATGAATTATGGTTTCTAAAAACTGAAATAGCTTATCTCCAATTTTTGTTAGAATATCTAGACTAAATGCCGTTATTGAACTTGTTTCCTGTAAAACGGAATGTTCTGTTTCAAATCCGAAAACCTGCCAAAAAGGAGTTTTGTCTTTATTGATATACCAAATGCTTTTGTCAAAAGAGTTAAAATCTTGCAGAGGCGCTGAAGCAATAGACAAACCATCAATAGCTAATTTGTTTAAATATTCTCTAAAAGACTGAATTGCCCAGAAATCAATGCTTAATCTTGTTCTAACTTCTTGTAAAATATAAGTTTTAAGATCGTAGATTTCGCTATTTCTCAGCATATAATGCGTCCAGCGTTCTATAATTTTATAAATGGCCGTAATGCGGTCAAAAAGATTGTTTAAAGCATTTGAATGCGGAATTCCGCCGTTTTCGTTTTGAACTAATCTTTGAATTTCAGTACAGCTATTTTTATAATCTGAATGTAGTTTTTTGTAATTTGTTTTTGAAATTGAAGCCATCAGAAAGACAGGATCTTTTAGCAAAAATGGACTCCAATTGCCATGAATGGTATTGCTGTCATTATAGAAATTGATCAATTTGCTGAATTCTGTCAAAAAGTACAGCCAGTCTTGCTCGGTTCTTCCGTCTATTAAACGCGGATTCGGAACGAGTGCTTCGTTGAGAGAATTTATAGCGCTATTTTGATCAATTAAAATCATTTTTTCTTGTCTAAGTTTGTTCCTTCTTTTACATAAAATGGGAATACATAGTTGTGTCTTGTATTGGTTTTTGAATAGATGTAGCTAATCAGTATTTCTATTTTTCCGTTTGCAACATCAGTCGATGCAACTTTTACATCCTGTACCAATATTCTAGGCTCGTATCGCAGTAAGGAAAACTTTATGGCTTCAATAATTTCGCCTTTAAGCGTGCTGTCAATTTTTCTAAACATAAACTGTTGTATTCCAGAACCAAATTCAGACTCAAGAGTGCGTTCGCCTTTTCGGGTATTTAGAATAACATGAATAGATTCGTTGATGTTGGTTTCATTAGCAGATAGATTCAGCATATAATTATCTGCAGAGAAAGACACGGGAAATGCCCATCCTGAACCTAAAAAGGCAGTTTCAGTATGTTCCAAATTATCCACCGATCATCACATTAAATGCTCCTAGCATAATTGAGCCTCCGTGGGCTGTTGTATCTCCCATTCTTGCGGCTGGCATACCGCAAATCATAACTGTCGCAGATCCTTTTATAATAGAATCTGGTGGTCCTACACAAACCAGTGTATCGCCAACTTTGGCTGCTGGTAATCCGCCGATTAAAACAGTTGGCGCACATGGTCCTACTATTGGTCCGCCTACATGCGGAACTGGTGGCACTCCAGGAGTAACCATAGGACATTGATGAAAGTCTGTAAGTCTTGCTGCTGGTGGCATAGTTTTTTTTTGTTTAATTGGTTAATCGTCTATTTGTTTAATCGATGCTGTGTAGCTTTGTCAAAGTTTAAAACTTTGATAAAGCTTAAATTGTAATCATTCGCAATTCATAACTAATAACTCATAATTAGTTAATCATTACCATCGCGCCTTTCAATGTCAATTGCATTCCTCCTGAGACTTGTGCCATTTGTCCGCCTTGAGCGCTGTATTGCATATCTGCATTCTCTTTGATGTTGAGGCCTTTTATAGCAACATCTCCGCCACTTGACTGTATGTTGACACCTTGATTTCCTTTGATGGTAACATTTTGATTTGCCGAAATGTTGATGTTTTTCTGGCTTGATAAATCAATTCCACTGTTAGACATTACGATACTGTTATTGTTTTCGTCCTGAATGGTGATTTTCTTGTCTTTATCACTAATGATGATTGTGTTTTTATTCGGTGTGGCAACAGTCCATACTTTATTCTCATCATCAAACTGCACCGATATTCCTGATTTGGAAACAATGGCTTTTATTGAGTTTTTCTGATTCGGATCTAAACCTGTAAAAGGTTTTATGCTTGTACTGCTGTAGACGCTTCCGAGAATTATAGGATAACGAGGATCTTCATTTATAAAACCCAGAATGACTTCGTCTCCAACTTCGGGCATAAAGAAAGCACCAGCTCCACTTGTCGAATAAAAATTGGTAAGCCTTGCCCAGATTCCTTGGCCTTTTGGGTCCAACAACGGAACATCGACTAAAACTCTATATTGAGAATCGGGATCTTCATACATCTGTTTTACGGTTGCGTTAAAGAGACCTTTTGCGCCAGGAACTAGACCAGAAGCGGGTGGTGCCATAACATCTGGCTCTTCAGTAAACCAAAAAGGAGAAAGTCCAAGCGAAACTTCAGAGACCCAGTTTCCTTGCGACAAATCGTGTACAACTCCTGCAATTAAGTAATCGCCATTAAAGCGATCTCCAAGACCGGCGAAGGTCATATATTTTCCGGGATCAACTAAATTTGTGCCTTGAAATTTGGCTTCTCCCATTATTTTAGAATATTCACTTTTAATAATCTGTGCTTTCGACCAATTGGTTAAATCTGCGTTTTCTAGTGGGGCAGAAGTCTGCAGTTGATAGGTAGAAAGTCCGACAACTTCTGATAGTTTTTTTGTGGTTAAATTTCCAGTTCCTGAAACATTTGGCGCTGCATTACCCGTTACAACGGCTTGCGTTTTAAAATCCCAGCTATTTGCAGCTACATTTCCTAACTGCGTAACGGCATTTAGTTTGGCATTAAATTCAAGCAAAGTATCACCATACGTTACGGTAAGTACCGATGTAGTAGTTTTATCAGGAGGAAATACAGAAATTTTTCCGTTTAAAGTCGTTACGATTAGTCCATTTGCCTCGGCAAGAGATAAAAGATAGTCCCAATCTGTAACGTAAAATTGTACTTGTTCTGGCCAAGTTGTGCTAGTAGCAGTAACATCTGCACTTAATCCCGAATAGTTTCCTATAAGAGACGTCATAATATCACTGTCTTTTTGTTTTGAGTAAGTAAGGCTTTTTCGACCAACAATCATTTTTATGGCGTTGTCACGGCATTCAACTTCAAGAGCCGATCCTACAAGATTATCAATACGGATGGTCTGGCTCATGATTACACCAGAAAAAATAACTGCGTTGTTATTATCATATCCAGCTTCAATGCTGATTGATGCTCCTGGAACAAAAGTAGCGGAAGAACTGGCGTCAAATTTACCAGTATTGGGTTCTCCGTCTAGAATGGTAACTTTTGCCGAAGCAATTCGGTTTACTTTTTTTTCTATATGAACAGAAAGCACACTTAGTTCATCGGCTATTGGAGAACCGTTGACTTTTACGACAAATGTTGCGATTCCGCCACTTTTTATTTCGGTTGAGGCACTCATTAATTAGAAGGGTTTATAGGTGGAAAAATTAATTTGTCGATACCATTTAGGTTTCTGAATTTGTTAAGTTTATTATACTCTGCAACCTGTATGTAGTACGAATCATCGTTCCATACTTTCTGGCACAGCTGTGGCAATGACATTCCTTCGGAAACACTTACAATGTGGGTAAGATCTGGAGATTCTGGAGCATCAGTTCTAGTTACTGTTTTTGGAGAAATGTAACGGCTAAATGACAGCGATATCTTAGCTCTCAGCGGACTTCCGTCTGGTTTAAACAGAGTGTAAGAAATGTCAATAGAATCGAGAACTCCGTTAAACGTGATGTTCTGTCCCCATTGTACTTTTACAAAATTCGGACGGTGTATTTTTCCGTTGTAAGTGTAAATAATCGTTTCTAAAGCTGTTATTTCTTTGGCCATATCAGTACGTTTGGCATCTATGATTCCGGTACAGTCTATTACCATTTCAAAGCTCAGTTTATCGCTTGGAGTGCTTTTATATTTTTGAGAAGCAGAACTTGTTGCTGGAGCCTGCTGTTCGTTATATTCGATGCTTTTTTGTATTTTGATATTATCAGGATTAATCATGAAAGCATACGGATTTCCGGAGAATTTGTTTTGAAATTCTTCGTCTGTATATCCCGTAATTTTCATTAATTCTAAACTTGCCATTGGGTTATTATTTTAAGTTTAAATTTTTTTAAAGCCTGTTAAATGTTTCTCTCGCAGATTTCGCTGATCATGCAGATTTTTTAATCTTTTGATTTTGCTTTAACGTTTATAACTATTCTCCTGATTTTTCTCTGCAATTAATCTTTTACATTCTTCCAGCAGCTGTTTTCTCAAAATGGAAAATTCTCTTTCTTTGGTCAGAGCCGAATTTTTTGCATTCGTTGTTACGATTTCCGTTTTGATAATGAGTTCTCTTATTTCGATGGGCATAATGGTCTACGTAAAAAGTTTATTAAAGTTGGTATCCTTAGAAATGTCAAAATAGGTGTAAGCCAGTTCAATAGATTCTATCGCAATATTGCTTTCCTGAGAGTTTAAGTCAGAAACAGAATATTTTACCGGATAAGCGTTGTTAAAAGTCCATTGCATGCATACTACACCAGAGGCATTGAGCAATTTTAAGATCACATTTTTGGGCTGTATTGGGTTTGATAATCCTTGATCGATGCAGTTGGCGCACCAATTGACCAATTGAGATCCTGCAGGCACCATAGCTCTTTTAAGCACTAAGTTTTGACTGCTAGAAATGGTTGGGAGGCGATATTTAAATCTATTTTCGCCTCCGCAAACAATTTCTTCTACGCTTAGTTCTTTAGAAATTCCAGATACCTCTTTGAAAGCCGCATCTACACCCGCAAAAGAGAGTGTAAAATAAAAACTTACAGGATAATCATTACTTACCGCCATTTTTAATGATCAGCTGTTCGTGTGCAATTTCTATAGTGTCTACTGCAACCTCGTTACCGTCAGATTTTAAATCGGTGCTGGTAATTTTGGTTGGCCAAGCATTGTTTAAAGTCCATTGCATGGTTACACCACCTTTTTCGTCCAATAACTTTATCAGAACCGTTCTTCTTTTTATCGTGTTCATTACGACTTGCTGGTGCCAATCCCAAAAAGTGTTATCGTTTACAAAAATTCCGCGTTTCATGGTTACGTTGCCGTATTTGGTAATGCCAGGCATTTTTTCTACAGAAAAAAGAGGACTGTTACTTTTGCGATATTCTATAATTTGATTTTCGACATCCATTCCTGTAACTTCCTGAAAAGCTACTTTTGTCAATTCTGTTCCAAGATCTACTTCGAATCTAAACTTTGGCATGGGCCATGTTGCGCCTTGTACGCTTCCGTCATCTGTTGCCATATTATTTTATTTTAAATTAAAAATTTGCTTAATTAAGAGTATTATTTGATTAACTAGAAGTTGCCATTTGCTGTTGAAATGTCAGAACGATAAATTCGGCAGGATGAACAACAGCAACTTTTACAGTTACATTCATGAAACCATTTAGTATATCATCTGCAGTCATTGTCGAACCTAATCCGCAGGCTACAGAAAAGGCTTCAGAAGCGCTCGCTCCCTGTAAACCTCCTTGTTTCCAAATAGAACTAAGAAAACTGCTGATCATAGAAATTACAGCTTCCCAAGTGTTTTTATCATTAGGCTGAAATACATATGCCTGAGCCGCGAGTTTGCAAGATTGCTCTAGGAAAATCATGGTTCTTCTCACAGGAATATATCTCCAATCCTGACTATTCCCGTCTAGTGTTCTTGATCCCCAGATTAAAATGCCTAAACCGTTAAATGTTCTAATCGCATTTATCGATTTACCAGAAACAGCATCAACGTTTAAATTGGCTTGCTGGCTTTCAGAAAGAGAAATTGGCAATGATGATACGCCCACAAAAGAAGTATTTGCAGGAGCTTCCCACGGACCAACAGCGTTATCAACAGTAGTAATAACTCCTGCCATAGCTCCACTTGGAGGAAGAATATTAGCATCGGCCAAAATATGTTTAATCATGAGAGAGTAAGTCTGGCTAGCAATAAGCAATGCATTGTGATTTTGCGTAACAGTCAAAGTGCTTGACGGGCTTTGGATATTGGCAATAATCGATGCAGCGGCTGGGTTAGGAGCGCTTGGTGGATTAAGAACTGCTTCAAGCTGTTTCAAATCTCCGCCAAATAAATTTGTATAATCAATATCAGAAGTCTGCATTATCGTAGTTCCTATGAAAGGATAATAAGCCATTCCATAGTTTAACCCAACAGAACCTGTATTCATTCTGAAATTGGAAATATCATCCGTATATAAAATAGGATCTGGAGCATCACCGCCAATAATGTCAAACAAGCACATTGCAGTCTGCATTTGTGTAGCCTGTAAAAGCATAGATTGCATTAGAGTTCCATTATTTTCTACGCTTAACAAAGTAGCTTCTGGGCAAATGTACATGGTTGGCTCTTGTTCATTCAGCAATAAAGAAAGACCTTTTGTTAAATCATTCAGCTGTACATTTGGATTTACAACTGGAATGCCTGGAGTTCCTGCTTTTTGTGACGGAGGGCCATAAGAACCAACAGAAACAATATAAGCATCTCCACCGCCATTTTCATAAAAAAGCCTTACGCTATTGTATAAATAATAAACCGTGTTAGGATCTGGAACAATTGAATAATACGTTCCTGCAATTAGCATGTAGTCTCCCTTTAGGGGCTGACTCTTTTCTGCTACCAGATAGTATTCAGGGCTGTATTGTTTTGACGGACTTGCGGGAGCAGGTGGATCCGGCAAACAGAAAAAAGCCTGAAAATCAGCAAAAGATGTGATTTTTACTGGCACATTCGTATACGATTTTCCTTCGTATGCGGCCTGTGGTGTGTACCCTATAAATGCTGGTATAGCCGTAGCAACTCCAACAACAGAATTGGGAAAAGCATTTAATTCTTGAATGTAAACACCAGGAGTTTGAATGGTAGATAAATTCATTGATTTTAGTTTTTAATGTTCATTTTTAATAGTTTTTTATAGATAGATATACATTGGTGATGCGACTTGATTTTGGTCGCTATTCTCGATAATTCCGACTCGGGAGACATCTGGACACGGAAGTCCTTTTATAATTACTTTGGGCTTTATATTGTTTTGATTTGCAGATGATGAACTGCTTACCAAATCAAATTTATATTTTGGCTTTTCGCTAAGTGTGATATAGGTTTTATTGGAAGTAAACAATAATGCCGATTCTCCGGTTTGGATTGTTACATTTTGCGGTCCGTCAAATTGTATGTTTTCCTTTTCTGTAATCGAAAGATTATTAAGCTGTACAGCATTTTTATTGATAAAATAATATTGCCATTGTGTTGCCCTTGCGATAAAGTTTATTTCAAAAAGAGGAGAATGGGCTGTTAGTATATCTTCGAAATAAATTTTTAAATGTCCAAAATGAGAAGAAACTGGTTTGTTTTCTAATGTTTGGTTTAAAATTATTTTACCATTATTTTTTAAGTTTTTAGGATCCTGACTGGAATACGTAACAGCTCCAATCCAATTGATTGGCAATGTGGTAAAGAGAATAAAGTTTGGATTGCTGCATTTGATATCAAACTCAAAATAATTTTGCTGCGTTGTCGTAGAAATATAATTTAATAAGTCTGATAGCGAAGATTTTGTATTAGAATATAAATCAAATCCGTTGGAGACAATATTCATTTTAAATCCGAATTTTTTTAATGTTTTGTCAGTCTTATGATTGGGAATAAAGTGGAGACAATTGCATTTTCCGTTATCAAAAAAAGTATGATAAGCCGCAATGCTAAAGATTTGTATGTAATTGCTCTGTATCATTTGACGATATTATTACTGGTATTTTTTACAGACGGTATAATTTCCATAATTTCGTGCGCCTGTGCTTTTATCAGTTTCATTTTATAAATAATCGAAGGCTGATATTTCGCTGCCATCGCTGTCCATAAACTGTGCATCTGATGGTAAGAGATCTTTTCGTATTCAAATTCTAACCTGCTCAAACCATCTGGAATAGAAGAGGAGGACGATGCATCGATATAATTATTAATCTGAAAGAAGACAATTATGGCATCCAGAAATTTTAAAGATTCGGTATAATCTTCAAAATTACTGCTGATTAGCAAGTCTATATTGTATCTTTCTGTCGGATTGAAATTGGAATAGTTGCCGCTTTCTAACTTCTGATTTCTGATATAAAAAGGCTGATTGGTTTCTTTTTCAATATTGATAAGAGATAAAACCACTTTGTTCTGATTTGCTTTTGGCAAAGTCCCGCTTGGTTCAATGAGATAATTCAAGACGGTTTTGTCTTCGGTCAAACCAAAACGGTTTTTTAAAAACTGTCCCAGTAATTTATTCGTAAATTGAAGTGCCTGGTTGATCATCGCATTTAACTCTTAGAATTAATGAAGTGCCATAACTATTAAGTTAGCTATTGGTTCTTGTAAAAGTAGCTGAGAATTAGATTTGTAGGGAAAATTGGCAATGTACTTTTTGTAGACAAAACCATAAGCGATTATCTATTTTTTGTAGACAAAATGTAGACAAAGTTTTTTTTGTCTATACTTTGTTGCAGATTGCAGTTTAAAGCCATAAAATTCCGTTCTGCACGTACAGAAATATTTTGAGAATAAGTATAGATTTAAAGAAATGAAAAAAATAAAAATTGAAAGCGCGAAGCTATTTTTGTAATGCTGAGGTATAAGAAAAGCATACAAATATTAGAAAAAATGAAGGAAGAATTTTAAGAAACTGTTCTTAGGTATGAAATGATATCATCTTCTTTTTTAAGCGTTAATTTCTTTTTAAGACGATATTTATGAGTGCGAACGCTATCTTGATTTATGCCAAGCAGATTGGTAATATCATTGTTGCTCATATTCATTTTAATATAGCAGCAATATTTTAAATCCCTAGAACTTAAAGAAGGATGTTTTTTGGCAAGAGCAAGAAGAAAATTAGGATTTGACTGTTCAAAATAGATTTTAAAATCATCCCAAAGTTTATTGTCATTTGCAACGGTTTTGATAGAATTTACAATAGACATTAATTCAATTCTCGTCGCATCGTCAACATTGGGGTAGAGGTAAGAAATGCGTTCTTTTATCTTTAAGAGAACTTCAACCTTTTGATCAAGTTCCATTACATAATGGCTTAATTTGTCGGAATCGTTTTTCTGAATTGCTGCTTCTGCAAACGACGTGGCAGGTGTGTTTTGTGATTCTGTTTTTTTTAAAAGAAAAATAGAGCGTATTCTATAAATTAAAAAATCGGTATTCTGAATCTGATTAAACGGATAAGTGAAAACGATACTTTGTTTAGACCAGCATAAGGATTCGCATTCATAATTTTGAGTCAGATATAGAATTGGAAGATCCCTTTTGTCAGAACTGAAATTGGTGTCATTTAAAACAAGTTTGTTTTGTTTAAAACCCAAAATTATCAAATCAGGATTTAAAGAGTTTATCGTATTCTTTAAATCAACTCCTCTCGAAACTGTGACCGTAGAAAAAGCATAATCAGAGACTATAGATATTGCATTCAATATCACAGTCAATATAGTGATATCGTCACATCCAATTACTATAGATTTTTTTTCGAGCATCTTTGGGGTGTTTGTTGCTTCTTATGTAATATTAATTTTTAATACGACATACGAAATGAAAAATAAATAATAATATTTTCTTGCCATAAAGCCGATTTAATATCCAATAGAGTTTAACTAATAGTTTTTAATACAAAAAGTCATTTCTCTACTAAACATTAAAATGGTTTTATAACTTGATTTAAATTCAATTAAAATATTTGGATTAAATAGCGGCTTGTAAAAAGGAGTGTAAATTTATTTAATCTATAGGAATATTACTATGAGTAGTATTACGTGTTTTTGCATTTTCTGTGTTAATTAACATTTTTTTAATCAAATAGAAAGACTTTCAAGAAGACCAGATTATATTTTGGACTAATTGATTTAGAAAGAGAAGTTTATGATAGAAAATTAGGCAGCGCCTTTGTGGTATTTCTTTTTGTATTCCATGGGCGGAAGTCCGGTAATTTTTTTAAATGCGTCTCGAAAGGCTTTTACATCAGAATAGCCAACTTCGTACATAACTTCATTTACCGTTTTGCGGTCTGTTTCAAAAGCTTTTTTTGCCGCTTCAATTTTTACTCTTTGAAGGTATTCGCTTGGAGTATTTCCAGTTGCCTTAATAAATCTTCGATCAAAATTCCTTCTGCTCACATTAAATTTATTAGAAATATCGCTCATAGATAATTTTTCTCCCAAATTTTGCTCTATATAAGATTGCGCAAGAAGCACCATCTCATCTTCATGTTTCTTCTGACCAGAAAAAATAATAAATTGAGATTGTGTACTTCGGTTCATTTCAATCTGAAACACCTTTGCACAATAAACTGCCGTAGCTCTGCCGTAGTATTTTTCGATTAAGTAAATCATTAGATTTAGAAAAGAATAAGCGCCGCCATTGGTATAAATTCCATTTTCATCTGTAATTAATTCGTCAATTTGCAGGTTTATTTTAGGAAACATCTTGCTGAAATTTTCTTTGACAGACCAATGAGTAGAACAGGTTTTTCCGTCTAGAAGTCCCGATGCGGCAAGCATAAACGCGCCTGTACAAATAGTGGCAATTTCGGCACCTTTTGTATATTGTTTTCGAAGCCATTGCACCAATTCTTCATTATGTTCAAGGGCAAGATTATAATTATGGTTTAATGAAGGAATAATGATAAGATCGGTTTTATTGACCTGAGAAATATGAAGATGAGGTTTTACAGTAAATATTCCCTGATTGAACTCTACTTCTTCAGAAATTCCAGCAAGCTGAATATGAAACAGTTCTTTTTGGCCATTTGCTCTATAAAAACCATTTGCTTTTGTAAAGATTTCATAAGCGCCCGATATGCTAGAAAGATTATTATCTCCTTCAGGAACTATTATAGTAAGCTGTTTCATTTTCTTTTTTATATAAAGGTACTAAAAGTTGCTGTCCAAATACACCATTAAGAATGTCTATTTTTCATATTAAACAGTTCAAGATTTGCCCTTAAATTTACTTTATGCAATTGTCTAACATTCTAAACAAATCCATATCATGGCAAAAATGACTGTAATTTACAAAACGCCAAAAGACATCAGTTCTTTCGAAAAACATTATTATGAAGTGCATATTCCATTAGCCAAAAAACTTCCAGGATTAATAAAATATGAAGTAAGCAATGGTTCAGTTCGGTCAACAACGGGACATTCGGATGTATATCTGGTAGCCAATTTATATTTCGATTCTTTAGAAACGATGATGGAATCTTTTAAGTCAGATATCGGACAGCAATGCGCCGCTGACCGCAGGATTTTAGCCAGTGATGATGAGGTGCAGATTTATATCTATGATGTGAAAAATACCTGATTTTTCATTGTTTCATTTTAACGGTTCAAGGTTCATTTTACTATTTCTGGTTTCAGATTATAATCTGAAACCATTTCCAAAGGTTCAAAAAGAAAGATTAACATTTTTCATTTTAATTTTAAGTATTCTTTCAATGCAAGTTGTTCTATGTGTGGAATTAAGGATTGATTGAAAACAGACGATGCTTAAAATTGAGTATTGTAATATGAACTTTTAAGGTAGAATACAGTATTAATTTAAATACAAAACCTATGGCCGCCATTCCCGACGAATTGTACAATGTTAAGTTTGCAGCGTATTTTGATTCAATGAAAGAATTGTATATACTCGATCAAAAATTTAAAGTAATATGTGATGCTTATTGTGCAAGTACAGCTAAAACTGAACTTTATAAAGATAGAAGCGAGAAAAACTATCGTCGTAAGATGAAGTATGAAAATCTGTCAAGGGAATTAGAAGAAGAAATTCTTTTCTACATTATGCGTAATAGGTAATTGTTGCTATTAATCTTCATATTTTGGAAACCTTATTTTTGATACGGCTTTCCATTGTTCCATTTTTTCAGCTGTAGTTAATCCTGCATTTAGCCCGCTAGTGGAGGGTAGGGTTGTATAAGTAATTCCATCTTGCGGTACAGTATGTTTGTGAAAGTATTTTGCGGCGGCTTTGCTTTCAAAAAAGACATATTTTATGTTAGGGAACTGTTTGTGCAGATTCTCAAAATCGTTAATAATTTCTTCTGTTATTGTAGCATCGCTGCTTCCTTCTCTTTTACAGCTTTTAAGGACATTCCAAAGTCCAATATTGTATTTTTTGACCAGCGCTTTACGATCTTCATAAGAAGTACTGAATTCTTCCTCAAAAACAGCAAACAAAATTTTCCAGAAAAGATTGCCTTTGTTCGCATAGTATTGTTGCTTCGCAATAGATTGTTCGCCAGCCATTGTGCCCATAATTAGTATAATTGTGGAATTATCGATTAAGGGTTGAAGGGCGTTTTTTAGCATTGGTTTTTTGTGTTTTCTATAGATGAAGATGAGGTGGTGTAAAGAAAGATACATTTACACAGCGCTAGTGAGTTGACTGTTTTGAGGAGTAGGAGATACTAAATAATAATTAAAGTATCTGGCATTAAGTTCAATCTTTTATCTAATATTTTTTTTATTTCTGGTGTGGATTCTAAGCTATAAATTCTATCGAACTTTTTCGGACTTCCATCTTGATATATAGCCATCCCCACATAAAAAATCTCATTAGAATGATAAATAGTTATTTTTTGTACAAGCATTTTATTTCGTGTAAATAACTTTGCATAAAAGTTTCCTTCACGAACATCAGTTATAAAAATCCCTCCTTTTATACTATGAGGAGTCATTGTGGCTACAGCGTCACGAAATATAAGAGAATTAGTAAAATCTGATTGACTAATACGATCATCTTTTCCCGCGATTTTAATTATTTTGGGTTTTAATTTATCAAAATTATATACTTCAACTTTAGTATCATATATTGGTAATTCAAAGTTATTAGCTAATTGAAAAGACATTTGATTTATATTATTTGCTTTAGATACCGCAATTATATCTAACTGAGGATATGCATCACCGCCAGAAATATAACTTTCAATGAATTTAATTTTTTCCTTTAATGTACTATCAAGTTCGTGGATTTTCTTTTCTTGTTTCTCGATAATTTCTTTTTTATCATCTTCAGCACCTTGCGCTTGCTTAATTGAAAGGACAATTGCAGCAATTCCTCCAAGGAAAATAAAGAAGTATGACACATTTGTAATTGTAATAAAATCCATATATTTTCTAATCATATTAATTATTTACATTTTTATCAAAATACGTTTTAGACTTCAATTGTTTCACTTCGACAAACATACATGTTTAATCTTATAAAAATAAATTTTGCTGTGATTAGTGACTTTTACAATCACTTAAAAACATAAAAAAAGAGACTTAAAAAAGTCTCTCTTATATATCGACCAATATTTTGTATAAATCTTATTTACCGATTAATTTCTCAAGCCTAGCCATCATTTCATCTTTCTCTTTCAGCATACGCTCATACAAAGCGATTTTCTCTTTTTGTAGTTTTTTTAATTTTTCTAATGGATTGATGTGGAATACAGGTTTAGCATTCCCGATGTAAGCATCTTTTTTCATATTAAAAGTATTCTAAATAATATTCACAGCCTTCTTCATCAAAATTCTGAAAAGCTTCAACAGGAATTTTAATATAGCTTTTTGTCTGATATTATAGTTGCTTTTTAGATTACTGAACAACTACCTTTACTTTCTTTAACCAAAGGCTTAAGCCCAAGATTCTGAAACATTTGCATATCTTCAGACAATCCAGGATTTGGCGTTACCAATAACGTTTCGCGTTCTCCCGTAAAAATAGAATTGGCTCCTGCCATAAAGCACCAAGCTTGTTCTTCTTCGGTCATTTCGATGCGTCCGGCACTTAAACGGACAATAGAGGCTGGCATAACAATACGCGCTGTGGCAATCATTCTTACCATATCCCAAAGAGGCACTTTCGGGTTGTTTTCTAAAGGCGTTCCTTTTACTCTCGCCAAAGCATTTACAGGAACAGATTCTGGATGAACGGGCATGGTAGCTAAAGTTAAAAGCATAGAAATTCTATCGCCGTCAGATTCTCCAAGACCAATGATTCCGCCCGAGCAAACCGTGATTCCTGCTTTTCTCACGTTGTTAATCGTATCCAAACGCTGATCAAATTTACGCGTGCTGATTATTTCATCATAATAACTTTCAGAAGTGTCCAAATTATGGTTATACGCATACAGACCCGCTTCTTGAAGACGTACAGCTTGTTCTTCGGTAAGCATTCCGAGCGTGCAGCAAACTTCCAGTCCAAGATCGTTTACACCTTTTACCATTTCAATAACACGGTCAAAATCTTTGTTATCACGAACTTCGCGCCAAGCGGCTGCCATACAAAAACGAGAAGAACCGCCATCTTTTGCTTTTCGCGCATGTTCTAATACTTTTTCTGTCGGAAGTAGTGCTTGAACTTTAATATCGGTATGGTAACGTGCTGCTTGTCCGCAGTAAGAACAGTCTTCTGGACAGCCGCCTGTTTTTATAGAAAGTAATGTGCTAACCTGTATTTCTGAAGGTTTATGAAACTCTCTATGTACGGTAGCAGCCTGATAAACCAATTCTAACAAAGGCTGATCGTAGATTGCTTGAATTTCTTCTTTTTTCCAGTCGTGTCTTATTTGCGTGCTCATTTTATTTGATATGCTTTAATGATTTTTATTCAAAAGTATCGTTTTGCTGTATCATCAAAATGTACCACTTTTTATATTTTAGGTAGACCGGTTAATAATGGCAGATTTGTTCTTCTTCAAAACCAAAATAATGATACCGAAACATTTTTGAGAAATAAAAGTTTTTTTTCTAATATAGTATCTTCAAATACTAAGCAGATGAATAAGATATTAGTTACGGGTGGAAACGGACATTTAGGAAAATATGTTGTTAGAGCATTAATAGAAAAAGGTTTCCAAACAGCAGTATTAACAACTCAAGCAAATTGTGAAGTTCGAAATGATGTGCAGTTTTTTACTGGAGATTTGGCTCAAAATCTTGGATTAAAAGAAGCTGCAAAAGGAGTAGAGGTCATTATTCATTGTGCAAGCAATCCGAAGAATTCTCAGCAGACAGATATAAATGGCACTAAGAATTTGCTTGATGCAGCAGATAAAAATACAATAAAACACTTTATTTATATTTCTATAGTTGGAATTCACAAAAGCGATTATCCTTATTATCAAGCAAAATTAGAAGTAGAAAATGCCATTGCAAAAAGCAGTATCCCTTTTACCATTCTTAGAACCACTCAATTTCATGATTTTGTTTTTAATATCATTAAGGGATTAGATCAAAATGCCGAAAGCAATTCCATAACAATTCCTTCGAAAATGAGGTTTCAATCTGTAGCTGTACATGAAGTTGCCGAGTTATTGGCTTCTCTTGCATTAGAATCTCCAAAAGGTTTAATGGAAGATTTCGGAGGTCCAGAAGTGCTTCATTTTGAAGAAATGGCCAAGACTTATTTCCAAGTCATTCAGAATACTAAAAAATTAAAATTAAAAGAGCCAGAAGATATACGCCACAAGTTATTTACTACGGGAATAAATCTGTGTCCAGATAATAATTTGGGAAAACAAACTTGGTATGAATATGTAATCAAAAGATAATAAAATAGTTAGGTTTATACAGGAAGATTTTTCTCAAATGCAGAACCAAAAGAGAAAAAAGAATCGGTGCTTCCAACGCCTTCAATTTGGTGAATCTGCTCGTATAATATTTTACGAAGTTCTTCATTATTGGCAGCTACGATTTTAATGAATAAAGCATAATTTCCAGAAACCCAATGGCATTCTACCACTTCGGGAATCTGTTTAAGTTTTTCTGCAATAGAATAGGAGAAATGAGCCTCTTTTGTAACAATTCCTGTGTAGGTAATGGTTTCAAAACCAACTTCTTTTGGAGCTAGTTTTACAGAGAATCCAGTTATTACTCCCGCTTCTTGCAGTTTACGAACTCTTAAATGTACCAACGAATTGGAAATGTTTAATTCGCGTGCCAAATCAGAAAAAGCAATTCTACCGTTTTCGCTTAGTTTCTGTATGATTTCTCTATCTAAAAAGTCAATATTTTCATTCTTTTTAATCGTTGCCATATGCTGTGCTGGTTTATGGATTCTATTATTTTGACAATTCTTTCGGTCAAACTCGTTTTCAAAGTGTCAAAATTACAAAAAAAAGAGTTCAAAGTGTCGAATTGTAAATAATCGTATATCTATAATGTTATAATAACAGTATTATCTATAGATTTGTGTCATTATAACACTATTTAACAAACTTAAAAATGGATAAAAATCAACTACTTACGAAACTTTGGGAGCAATATATTGAGATTACTCCATCAGCTTTAAAAATACATGAATTACTGGAAGAAAAAGGTGAAGAAATTTTAAACGACCATATTGCAATTCGTACTTTCAACGATAAACGTGTCAATATTGAAGTTTTAGAAAAAGCTTTCCTGAATGTTGGCTACGAAGCAAAAGGCGAATATTATTTTGAAACGAAAAAATTATATGCTAAACATTACGAAAATGCATTAGATAAAAATGCGCCAAGAATTTTCATTTCTGAATTAGAATTAGAAAAATGTTCTGAAGAATTACAGGAAACAGTGCAGCAGCTTTTAGATAGCTGTGATCAAAATGTATTCAACGACCCTAATTTGGTTTTAAGTGGAGCTGTTTGGAAAGGAAATTCGCAAGCAGTTTACAAATCATTATTAGAAGAATCTGAGTATGCAGCTTGGATGTATGTGTACGGTTTTAGAGCTAATCACTTTACAATCAATACCAATGCTTTAAAAGGATTTAAAACTTTAGAAGAATTAAACAATTTCTTAGAAGCTAGCGGATGGGAACTAAATGCATCTGGCGGAAAAATTAAAGGAACTCCAGAGCAGCTTTTAGAACAATCAAGCACATTGGCAGATTTGTACGATGTTGATTTTGAGGAAGGAACATTAAAAGTACCATCATGTTATTATGAATTTGCTTTGCGTTACCCAATGTCAAACGGAGAATTATATCAAGGTTTTGTGGCGTCATCGGCAGATAAAATATTTGAAAGCACCGATGTAAAGCTTCAAAAAACAATATAATATTCAGTCAATAGAAAACGCACAACTAAAAAGTTCATAATGGCAATCGAAGAATTAGAAACTACAATAAAAGAAGCTTTAAAAGAATTAAATATAAAAGACATAAATGAAGGAACTTCAACAGGATTGAATAATTTTTCAAGCGGAGAGATTCTAGAAAGTTATTCTCCTGTTGACGGAAAATTGATTGGAAAGGTTAAAACATCAACAGCAGGTGATTATGAAAAAGTGATGAAATCGGCTAACGAAGCTTTTAAACAATTCCGATTAATTCCTGCGCCAAAACGTGGCGAAATGGTACGTCAGTTTGGTGAAAAATTACGCAAGAACAAAGAAGCGTTAGGAAAACTGGTTTCATACGAAATGGGTAAATCTTTGCAGGAAGGCTACGGAGAAGTTCAGGAAATGATCGATATCTGCGATTTTGCGGTTGGGCTTTCGCGTCAGCTGCACGGCTTAACGATGCATTCTGAGAGACCGGGACACAGAATGTATGAACAATATCATTCTTTAGGAGTTGTAGGAATTATTTCTGCATTTAATTTTCCAGTAGCCGTTTGGGCTTGGAATACCGCTTTGGCTTGGGTTTGCGGAGATGTTTGTGTTTGGAAACCATCTGAAAAAACACCGCTTTGTGCCGTTGCCTGTCAAAATATTATGGCAGAGGTTATAAAAGAAAATAATTTGCCAGAAGGAATTTCGTGTTTAATTACAGGAGATTATAAAATAGGTGAGTTGCTGACGAATGATAAACGTATTCCGTTAATTTCTGCTACAGGTTCTACTAGAATGGGTAAAATTGTTGCGCAGGTAGTTGCAGGACGTTTCGGTAAATCATTACTAGAATTAGGAGGAAACAATGCCATCATTGTAACACCCGATGCAGATTTGGAAATGACTATTATTGGCGCCGTTTTTGGCGCCGTAGGAACAGCGGGACAAAGATGCACTACAACACGCCGTTTGATTATTCACGAAAGTATTTATGATAAAGTAAAAGAAGCTCTTGTTTCAGCATACAAACAATTGCGTATCGGAAATCCGTTGGACGAGAAAAATCATGTCGGACCTCTTATTGACAAACAAGCAGTTGAATTGTATAATGAAGCTTTGAAAAAGGTTGTCGTGCAAGGAGGAAAAATTCTGGTTGAAGGCGGTGTGCTTTTTGGAGAAGGATACGAAAGCGGCTGTTATGTTAAACCTGCAATTGCAGAAGCTGACAACTCTTTTGAAATTGTACAGCATGAAACTTTTGCGCCTGTATTGTATCTGTTGAAATATTCAGGAACAGTAGAAAATGCGATTGAAATTCAGAATAATGTAGCGCAGGGATTATCCTCTGCAATTATGACAAACAACTTAAGAGAAGCCGAATTGTTTTTATCAGTTGCAGGTTCTGACTGCGGAATTGCGAATGTAAATATCGGAACATCTGGCGCTGAAATTGGAGGTGCTTTTGGAGGTGAAAAAGAAACTGGAGGCGGAAGAGAATCAGGTTCTGACGCTTGGAAAATTTACATGAGAAGACAAACCAATACAATCAATTATGGTGTTGGCGTGGCATTATCTCAGGGCATAAAATTTCATTTGTAAAATGAATTTTGCCAGTAAAAGAACAAGTCCTATATTTAAATAAAAAACACTTCACAAAAATGAAATAACATGTACAAAAAGAAATTTTTTTTGATTCTTGTATCCTTTTTCATCATCTCGTCGGGCTGGTCTCAAAAAGACTTTCCCATTTTAGAATCAGCTAAAAACAGTATTAATTTTAAAGGAAATCCAGTAAATGCTACAGACAGAAAATCTCTTGCGTTTTCTGATAAAGGCGCTTGGTTCGCCTTCGGATTTTTAGATGCTTCAAATGTTCAAGCAGGATTTTCGGGGCCTTTTTTAATGACCGAACAAAACGGCGTTTGGTTAAGTTCTTCTTTTGTTTCATTGCAATTAAAAGACGAAAAAGGCCAAGATATTATCGACTGGAAAAGTTCATTGCTAGCGCAAAACAGTTACAATAGTCATTTAGAACAGCAGTTTAAAAATGAAAAATTAGAAGTAAAACAACAACTGGTGTTTTTATCTGGGCACTCGGCTCTGCAAAGAACAAGCATTACCAATAAAACGGCAAAGACTATTACGCTTTTTCCGTTTTATAATGCGTCTCTATTTTTAGATGATTTGCAATTATCGAATGAGAAAAATACTTTAAAAATTGTTTCTTCAAAAAGTATCGCGGTTGGTTACATTCAGTTTCTAAAATCAAATCCAGAAATTGAAATTACGAAGCAAGGATATAAGGCACAAACAGAAAAACTGGTTTTAAAACCAAATGAAACTAAAGAAATTGTAGTTTCTCAAAGTTTTATTTTTTCTCAATATTCTTGGAAAACGGAGAACGAAACGATACAGAAAACGGTATTTACTACACTGTTAAACAACACACAAAAAGAAAAAGAAAAACAATTGTCACAGCTTATTGCCAAAAAGAAAAGTATTTACAAAGACCAGGGTTATTCAGATTTGGTTGCAAAATTGGTTTTAACCTTACAAAACAATACCAGAATTGCTGCGGAAGGATTGAAACATGGAGGTCTTTTTCCGAGTTACAATTACGAATGGTTTCATGGTTTCTGGGCTTGGGACAGCTGGAAACATGCTGTAGCAGTAGCCAATTATGATGCCGAATTAGCTAAAAATCAAATGCGTGCTTTATTTGATTATCAGGATCCTAATGGTTTTATTCCGGATTGTGTTTACAGAAACAATCTTCTTGAAGAAAATAATTATCGCAATACAAAAGCACCGCTTGCTGCTTGGGCTGTTTGGAAAATTTATGAAAAAACAAAAGATAATAATTTCATAAAAGAGTTTTACCCAAAGTTGACTTTATATCACAATTGGTGGTACAAAGAACGCGATCACGATCAAGATGGTTTATGCGAATTTGGTTCGACAGACGGAACTGTAATTGCAGCAAAATGGGAAAGCGGAATGGATAATGCCGTACGTTTTGATGATAGCAAAATATTGAAAAACGGAGAAAAAGCGTATTCGTTAGATCAGGAAAGCGTTGATTTAAATTCGTTCTTATTTGCTGAGAAAAACTATCTCAGTAAAATGGCATCAGTTTTAAAATTAAATGATGAAGCTAAAAAATGGACGAATGAAAGCGATTCATTAAAACTTAAAATTCAAAAGCAATTTTGGGATGAGACAACAGGCTGGTTTTATGACACCACAATTGATGGTAAAACATTGATAAAAGCAATGGGATGCGAAGGATATTGTCCGATTTGGGCAGAAGTAGCTACTGCCGAACAAGCCCAATCAGCAAAAAACAATATGGTTGATCCAGCGAGTTTGAACACTTTTGTGCCTTTGCCAACATTAGCAGCCAATCACCCAAAGTTTAAACCAGATAACGGATATTGGAGAGGGCCAATTTGGCTTGATCAAAGCTATTTCGGAATTAACGGATTGGAAAAATACGGTTACACAAAAGAAGCAAACCAACTTGCATATAAATTGATGCACAATGCTGAAGGCGTTATGGACAAAGGAACTTCTATCAGAGAAAATTATCAGCCCGTAAACGGAAAAGGATTGGAAGCTTACAACTTCAGCTGGTCGGCTTCGCATTATTTAATGCTGCTTTTAGAGGATAAATAAATAAAGGTTGGTTTTTAACACATAGAAACATAGTTTACTAGACTCATAATTGTAGCGGTGAAAGACGTTACACTTTTCTTAAGCAAACATAGCTATGTGTTAGAAACTAGTTTCTTTCACTTTATCTTTTTTAGAAATAAAACTATGTTTCTATGTGTTTAATTCAATTTAATAATTATAGATTCTTTTAAGTGGTAATCCACAACAACAACAACAACAACAACAACAACAACAACAACAACAACAAACTAACATGTCTAACCACAAAACTTTAACCAAAATTATATTAGCAGGATTGCTTATGGCAAACTGCAATTTGACACCTGTTTTTGCTCAGAACAAAAAGGGAGCAATTTCAGAAAAACAGGATCCGCAACGTTTTTTCTCCAAGCACGATTTAATGCAGATTGGAGTTTATTATTATCCCGAACAATGGCCTAGAGAACAATGGGAACGTGATTTAAAAAACATTAAAAAACTTGGATTTGAGTTTACGCACTTCGCTGAGTTTGCATGGACTTTTATGGAACCCGAAGAAGGAAAATACGATTTTAAATGGCTGGACGACGCATTGGCAATTGCCGAAAAACAAGGCTTGAAAGTCATCATGTGCACACCAACGCCAACTCCTCCAGCATGGATGGGAGAAAAATATCCTGAAATCTATTTGGTAGACGCAAGCGGAAGACGCAGAGAACACGGCAACAGAGCCAATCAATCTGTTTCTAATGAAAAATACAGAGAATTTGTGGCCAAAATTGTTACCGAGCTCGGAAAAAGATACGGCAATAATAAAAACGTTATAGGCTGGCAAGTTGATAACGAACCTGGTGCGCCAGACGATTTTAGTCCATCGGCACAAAAAGGATTTCAGAAATGGCTAAAAGCAAAATACGGAACAATTGAAAAATTAAATGCGGAATGGGTGGCGAGTTTCTGGAGCATCAGATACAATAATTTTGAGCAGATTGCGATTCCAAATGCAGAGATTTATTTTGAAGACAAACTAAGTCCGCATGCTGTTCTAGATTTTAAACGATACACAGCTGATTCTCAAGCAGAATATTTGAATTTGCAGGCTGAAGTCCTTCGAAAGTATATCAACCCAAAGCAATGGATTACTACAAATTACACCAATGTAGTTTACGGAGCAGATCCAAGGAAAACCGATAAAATGGATTTTGCAACCTATACAATGTATCCTGTAAGTGGCAGAAACAATTTAGGCGAACAAAATTTCAGAATGGGACATCCTAATAAAATTTCGGAAGCAAATGATTACTATAGATCTATAAATGGCATTACAGGAGTAATGGAAATGCAGCCGGGACAGGTAAACTGGGCGAGCATTAATCCACAATTATTGCCAGGAACAGTTCACATGTGGATTTCTCAAGCTTTTGGCGGAGGCTGTTCTTTTACTTGTACTTACCGATACAGACATCCTTTAGGAAGCAGCGAAATGTATCATGACGGAATTGTGGGTACAGATGGCGTGACGTTAACAACAGGCGGAAAAGAGTTTGTTCAGTCAATTGAAGATATGAAACTGCTTCGCAAAGAATACAATCCAAAAGCAGTAATTCCACAGGAAATTGCAAAAAGAAAAACGGGATTTTTATGGAGTCACGAAAATCTGTGGGATTTAGAAAACCAGAAACAAACCGAATTTTGGAGCACTTGGAGACATAGAAACATCTATACTTCAGCTGTAAAATCGACTGGTGCGCCAATGGATTTTATCACAGAAGAGAGCGATTTTTCTGCTTATCCGTTTATCGTTGCGCCAGCGTATCAATTAATTGATCAAAAATTGGTAGACAAATGGACGAAATATGTTGAAAATGGCGGAAATTTAATCCTTTCGTGCCGAACTGGTCAAAAGGATAAAAACGGTCATTTCTTCGAAGCTAATTGGAGCGGTCCAATTTTGCCTTTGATTGGAGCAGATGTCGATTTTTTTGATATGCTCGTTGAAGATGTAAACGGAACTATAGATGCTGGAAACAATACTTATAAATGGAATGTTTGGGCAGATGTTTTAAATCCGAAACAAGGAACGGAAGTTTTAGCTTCTTATGCCGATCAATTTTACAAAGGTAAAGCAACTGCGATTACTAGAAAACTTGGAAAAGGAACCATTACCTATATTGGAGCAGAAAGCAAAGATGGAAATCTGGAAAGGCAATTGGTACGAACTGTATACGAACGTGCAAAAGTTGCTATTGAAGATTTGCCAAAAGGCGTATATGTAGAATGGCGTGATGGTTTTTATGTGGGTGTGAATTATACCAATGAAACCATAAATATGCCAATTCCTGCAGGAAGCAAAATATTGGTGGGAAAAAATCCATTAGAACCAGCTCAGGCTGTTATTTGGAAATAAGGTTTTCCACGAATATTTTTTTAATAAAGTTGCCACGAATTACACAAATTTGGACTAATTTTTAAAGTCTTTAATTCGTGTAAATTCGTGCAATTCGTGGCTGAAAAAAAGAAACAAAAACAATTTAATAGAATAGCAATGATTTTTTCAGAAGCAGTTATTCAGGACTTAGTAAAAGAGCATTACGGATTAAATGTAACCGTAAAAACATTAAATGGATACGATGAATTGAATTTTCTTTTGTCCGATGATAAAAACGAAAAATATATTCTAAAGGTATCAAATGAAAATCATTCGTTTCCATTTTTGGAGGCTCAGGCCGCCATTATGAGGCATCTTTCCCAAAGTGATATTTCAGATTATTTTCAGCATTTTTGTCGCAATAAAAGAGGTGAGGAGTTAACTGATATTATAATAGATTCTAAAACCTATCATATTCGAATTTTAAACTTTCTGGAAGGAACTTTTTGGGTAGACGAAAAGGACAAAAACAGCGAACTGCATTATAATTTAGGTTCGTTTTTAGGCAATATGGATGCTGAGCTTGGGAATTTTTCTCATCCGGCAATGCATCGCAGTTATACTTGGGATATTAGCCGTGCAAGTGAAGCAGGAGACAATTTAAAGTATATTCTAAATCATGAAAGAAGACGTATTGTGGGTTATTTTTTATTGCAGTTTGATACAGAAGTGCTGCCACAGTTGCATCGATTGAGACATGCCTATATTCACAATGACGCCAATGATTATAATGTTTTGGTGAAAGGAAATCAAATTAGCGGATTGATCGATTTTGGTGATATGGTTTACACCGCTTTAATCAATAATCTAGCGATTGCTTGTGTGTATGCGATTCTCGATGAAGAAGATCCATTAGCTGTAGTGGCAACCATTGTGAAAGGATATCATAATTCGTATGCACTTACTGAACAAGAATTAGATCTATTGTATTATCTAATTGCAGGAAGGCTTTGCATCAGCGTGACACAATCTGCTTATAATGCATCATTGGACAGTAGCAATGAACATCATTTTGTTACCGAAAAACCAGCTTGGGATTTGTTGTATAAATGGATAAAAATAAACCCAATCAAAGCACAAGACACTTTTAGAAAAGCATGCGGTTTTGATGGATTAATCAATAATGATGATTATTCTGAACTTCTTGAAATTAGAAAACAGAAAATAGGACGAAATTTAAGCATTGGCTACAAAGACAAATTAAAAATTGTAAAAGGAGCTTTGCAATATTTATATGATGACAAAGGAAGAACTTTTGTTGATTGTGTAAACAATCCATCGCATGTTGGACATTGCCACCCGGTTGTGGTAAGAAAAATGCAGCATCAAATAGCGACTTTAAATACAAACACAAGATATTTGAATGACGCCATAACAGATTATGCGCAAAGGTTGACGGCAACTTTACCAGAGAAATTAAGCGTTTGTTATTTTGTCAATTCTGGAAGCGAGGCCAATGATTTGGCGATTCGCATGAGCCGTCATTTTACCAAACAAAAAGATATTATCGTACTCGATCACGCTTATCACGGAACTTCGACAGTGGCAATGGAAATGAGTCCGTATAAATTTGACAGTAAAGGCGGTTCTGGTCAAATGCCTTGGATTCATAAAGCAATTAATCCAGATTTGTATCGAGGTCCTTATAAATATGGCGATGCAGAAGCAGGAGAAAAATATGCTGCAGATGTACAGCGAATTATCGAAGATTTAAAGAAAGAAGATAAAGCACCAGCAGTTTTTATCTGTGAAACTTTATTGGGAGTTGGAGGTCAGATTCCGTTGCCAGAAAACTATTTAAAAACTGTATATGAATATGTTCGTGCAGCAGGAGGAGTTTGCATTGCAGATGAAGTTCAAGTTGGTTTTGGAAGAATTGGCGATCATTTCTGGGGATTCGAATTGCAAAATGTAGTGCCAGATATTGTTGTTTTAGGAAAACCAATCGGGAACGGGCATCCGCTGGCGGCTGTAATTGTAACCGAAGAGATTGCAGAGGCTTTCAATAATGGCTTGGAATACTTTAATACTTTTGGCGGTAATCCTGTTTCTATGGCTACAGGATTGGCTGTTTTAGAGGTAATCGAGCAGGAAGAAATGCAGCAGCATGCATTGGAAACAGGAAATTATCTGATGAATGAACTAAAAGAATTGATGAACAAATATCCTATTATCAGTGATGTTCGAGGACACGGATTATTTATTGGAGCAGAAATGGTAAAAGACAGAATTACCATGGAACCAGCTATTCCTGAGATAGACATTGTAGTCGAAAAACTGAAAGCAAAAGGCTATTTGTTAAGCACAGATGGACCTTTGCACAATGTTTTAAAAATAAAACCGCCAATGCCGTTTAATAAACAAAATGCTGATGAAATGGTCGAGTTGCTAGATATTGCATTAAGCGAATTATAAACGCAATATTGTCATTTCAACCGAAGGGAGAAATCACACGAGGGATTCGACAAAGATAGGTGATTTTGATTGAGGAGTTTCTTGTGTGATTTCTCCCTTCGGTTGAAATGACAAAATCTTCATTGGGTTTCTGAATTGTATTTTCAAAATAATAAAAAGCACCAAACAAAGATTATTACTGACTTTAATCCATTTTCGGATAAAAGGACACCGATATAATAAAATACTAAAATGAATAATAATATCCTTCCAAAGATTTCTGCAAAACTTGAAGGTTTAGAAAAGAAATTAGAGGGCAAATTATTTTATGATCATACCATGCGTCTGCTGTACGCAACAGATGCAAGCGCATACAAAGAAATGCCTTTGGCTGTAGCCATTCCGAAAACTAAAGAAGATATTCAGAAAATTATTGCTTTTGCAAAGGAAAACAAGAGCAGTGTCATTCCTCGTGCAGCTGGAACTTCGCTGGCTGGACAAGTGGTTGGAAACGGAATTGTTGTGGATATTTCACAAGAATTCACCAAAATTATTTCGGTAAATCAGGAAGAAAAGTCCGTTTGGGTAGAACCTGGCGTTATTCGTGATGAACTGAATTTGCATTTAAAACCGTATAAACTTTTTTTTGGACCAGAAACTTCCACCAGTAATCGCTGTATGATTGGTGGAATGGTGGGAAATAATGCTTGCGGAGCTCGATCTGTTGTGTATGGATCAACTCGAGAGCACGTACTTGAAATAAAAGGTTTTTTGGCAGATGGAAATGAGGTTGTCTTTGGCTCTTTGACCAATAAAGAATTTGAAGATAAATGCAACGGAATTAATGTGGTGAGTCCGCTGGAGCAAGCCATTTATGTTCAAGCCAAAGAAATATTATCATCTGAAAATAATCGAAATTTATTTGAAGCTAATTTTCCTAAGAAATCAATTCCGAGAAGAAATACAGGATATGCTTTAGATTTATTGGCAGACAGCAGTCCGTTTAATGGTTCTGATGAAAAGTTTAATTTTTGTAAACTAATTGCTGGATCTGAAGGAACACTGTTTTTTTCTACAGCCATAAAACTGAATCTGGTTGATACCTTAAAACCTTATTCAGCTTTGGTTTGTGTTCATTTTGAAAGCATTCATGAATCTTTAAAAGCTAATATTGAAGCGCTGAAATTTAATCCAGATAGCGTGGAGCTGATTGACCATTATATTCTGGAATGCACCAAAGAAAATATCGAACAAAGCAAGAATCGTTTTTTTGTGAAAGGTGATCCTCAAGCTATTTTAGCGGTTGAATTTTTAAGAGATTCGCAAGAAGAAATAGACGGCGTTGCCAAAGAGATGGAAGCTTTGATGCGTTCTAAAAATCTGGGATATCATTTCCCCATTGTTTACGGTGAAGATACCAATAAAGTTTGGGCATTAAGAAAAGCAGGATTGGGCTTATTATCTAATATTCCCGGTGATGCCAAAGCTGTTGCAGTAATTGAAGATACAGCAGTTGATGTAAATGATCTGCCAGATTTTATTGAAGATTTTAATGCTATTCTAAAAAAGAGAAATCTAAACTGTGTGCATTACGCGCACGCAGCAACTGGAGAATTGCATTTGCGTCCGATTATAGATTTAAAAACCGAAGAAGGAACTATACTTTTTAGAACTATTGCAACCGATATAGCACATTTGGTAAAGAAATATAAAGGTTCATTGAGCGGAGAACATGGAGACGGAAGACTTCGAGGCGAATTTATTCCGTTAATGTTGGGAGATGAAATTTATCAATTATTTGTTCAAATAAAAAAGGTTTGGGATCCGTGGGATGTTTTTAATCCGGGGAAAATCGTGAATACGCCTCCAATGGATACAAGTCTGCGATATACAGCCGGACAAGATACACCCATGCCTGAAACTTATTTTGATTTTTCGGAACACAACGGAATACTTCGTGCCGCGGAAATGTGCAACGGATCTGGAGATTGCAGAAAAACAGAGAAAAGTGGCGGCACAATGTGTCCAAGTTATATGGCTACCCGAGATGAAAAATATACAACTCGAGCGCGTGCTAATATGCTGAGAGAGACCATTACAAACTCAGTAAAACCTAATAGGTTTGATGATGAAAATCTGCTGGATGTTTTAGATTTATGCCTCAGCTGTAAAGGATGTAAGTCTGAATGCCCTTCAAACGTAGATATGGCAAAATTGAAAGCTGAAACTTTGCAGCAATATCATGATAAAAACGGTGTTAAGTTTAGATCGAAACTTATTGGAAATACGCCAAAAATAAATCAGTTGTTTGCTTCAGTTCCGTGGATGTATAATTTTTCTACCAAAGGAATTCTCGGAAATTGGATTAAAAAAAGTACCGGTTTTACTATAGAAAGACAATTGCCTTTGATGCATAAAATTACGTTTGTCAAATGGATAAAAAACTATAAACAGATAGGTAGTTTTTTTAATGGAAATGTGTATTTATATAATGACGAATTCCTGAATTATTATGACGTAGAAATAGGGCAGACGGCCGTAAAACTTTTGAATCGATTAGGGTATAAAGTTTTGGTTCCTGAAATAGGAATAAGCGGGAGAACCTATCTCTCGAAAGGAATGTTGAAAGAAGCACGTGAAATTGCAGAACAGAATATCAAAGATTTTGAAAAAGCGATTCCAAATGATGGTTTTTTGATCGGAATTGAACCTTCGGCGATACTTTCTTTTCGTGATGAATATCCTGATTTGTGCCGTGGAGATTTAAAAGAAAAAGCGAAAGCAGCAGCGAAAAGAACTTTCTTGATAGAAGAATTTCTAGCTCAAGAATTAGAAACTGGACGTATTATATCGGATAGTTTTACAGAACAGACAGAAAGAGTTCGCATGCATGGACATTGTTTTCAGAAAAGTTTGTCTTCTTTGGTTCCGCTGAAAAAGATACTTTCTCTTCCTAAGAATTATACTGTTTTAAATATTCCAAGCGGCTGTTGCGGCATGGCTGGTTCTTTTGGTTATGAAAAAGAACATTATGATATTTCAATGAAAATTGGAGAATTGGTATTATTTCCAACAATTAGAAAAGAAGAAACAGTTACTTTAATTTCTGCATCAGGAACGAGTTGTAGACATCAAATTGCTGATGGAACAGGAAGAAAAGCATTGCATCCGGTAGAAATATTGTTTAAGGCTTTGAAATAAAAAAACAAACCTCCAAAATATCTTGGAGGTTTGTTTCAAAAACAATAATTCAAAAAAAAAATTATAACTTAATATTTATTGCGTTGCCATCTTTAATAACTTTACTGATAGCTAGCTTTTTTCCATCATTTATTTTTAACTTTAGATTTTTGCCGGCTCTTTCAACTGTAATATCAAAATCACGTTCAAATGCATGAATATGCTTTAGTTTCATAGTAGACCAAGATTTAGGAAGTCTTGGCGTAAAATCGAAACTGTGTAAACCTGTCGGGCGAATACCAAATAATCCTTCTGTAAAAATTCGGCAATACAAACCGCTTTCAGCCGAAAGATGACGCTGATCGCCTTCTGGATATGCTTCTACAGGATATGGCACGTGATCTCCCAATAAACGTCGGTTAGAATAATAATGCAAGAAATCCAGCGCTTTGTCTGTTTCGCCAGCAGCAAGTACGCCTCTTAAAGCATACAATGTAGAACGATCCCAGAATATTTTATCTCCGGCAACACTTGCTAAACCATCTTTAGTCCATAATCTAGAAGAAAATAAGGCATCTATAGTTCCGTCTTTTCTATCATAAATTCCCATGGTAAGCGGGGTGCAAATCCAAGCTCTTAAAACATCATTTTCTTTATAATATTTATAGGTTTCAAAACCTTCTACTTTAGCGCCAAAATACTTTTCTATAGCAGTTCTTAATTTTTCAGCTTCCGCTTTATATGCTTTCAGCTGCGTTTCGTTTTTCCCTAAAACTTTACCTAGATAAATGGCGGAATTTAATGCATCATAATACAGAGAAGAAGTATTAAGATTGGCTTTTCCTGCAGGAAGACGTCCTTCCAATTCATCAGAATCTGAAGCGACTACGCCGTCAGCATTTATTTTTCTGTGGCAATATTCTAAACACCATTCAATTAATGGCCATAATTGTTTTGCTTCATCAGCATTTCCTCTCGAAAGCGCGTAGCGAGCAGCTCCGTAAGCAATCATAGCGCCATCTCCGCGATCTCCTGCGCCAGCCCAAATATCTGTTCCTTCTGCCACAATTGAACTCGGAATAGGTTTGTAATCTTTATTCATGAATTTGGCAAATTGAAGATAGGCATTTAAGGAAGCTTCATTTCCATATTTGTATCCTAAATATGGGAAAAATGGACCGATATATTCTGCTTGATCATTTGCCCATATAGCGGCATAATACGATTCTCCGCCCGGACCGTGCATTGGTCCGCCTTTGGTTTCAAAAATACTTTCGGCCGCTCTGATTTTCGCGAAAGCAAATTCGGTATTCAAAACTTGATCGGGAGTTTCCAAAATTAATTTACTCCATATTTCGCTAATCAATTCTAAACGTTTGTTTTTTTCTTCTTCAGCATTTACAGCAGGAACGGTTTCGTTTGCTTTTACGCCTGAATAGACAACAGAAAAGCTAACCGATTCATTTGGTTTCAGATTAAAACTTCCATTATTAATAAGATCTGCATGTATTGCATAACTGCCTTCAGTTCCTTTTGCAGGATCTGTGGTATAAACCGCATTCGATTTTGGAATTTCTACAGTGCAGTTTTTATCAGAGCTGTTTTTAATGGTATAAATTTCGTTATAAACCGCCAAAGCTGTAGAAGGAAAAAACTGTCTGGTAAGTTCAAGTTTGTCTGTTTTGCTTTTGACGAATAAGGTTCCGTTTAACGTTAATGAAACTGTTTTTTCTGCTGGAATTGGTTTGTAATTTACAGTAACAAGATCAAAAGCATCCTGCGCAAACTGACGTGTTAAGCTCGCATGAGTATTATTCGGAATGGTTCTTAGCATTGGCCAAACCAAGCTGCGGGTTGCATGAAAAGAACCATCTGCCGAAACGCCATATCTCAGAACGCACGAGATTCTTTTACCGCTCATTTCGATATGATCATCATGCGGAATTGTATTGTTTATTTGCCAAGAAATCGAACCGTCGGTATTAATTTGCCAACGTTGGTCGTTTTGCGAAAATGCAGTATTTGTAATAAAGCATAAAGCAATAAGGACAAATAAAATAGATTTAAGTTTTTTTCTAGAAGATATCTTCATAGCGTTTATTTTTAAATTGTATCCTTTGTATTAGTAGTACATTGGACGAGTTGTTTTAGCGACAGGCTGCCGTTATTTTCTGGCCAGGATTCACACGAATTGTAATAACAGTGTAGAGATTTCCCTTGTTGTCCTTTTCATGATTTACGGCAGCTTTTTTATCATTTATAAAAATAGAATTATAATTTCCAGTAAACATAGCTTTCCATTCTATAAATTTTTCGCCTTTGTTGTGTAGTGTTGTTGTTGTTTGTTTTTCGTGTTTTACAGCTAATGTTGTCTGTAATACGGGTAAATTGTCGACCTCAGAAATGCTCTCTTTTTTTCCTCGATGTGTTGTTGTTATTGTTTTTTTCGATGCATCTGGCTCTATTCCCATACAGCCGTGAATGATGCCTTCAATTACGCCGAATGAAACTTCTGGATATTCTCTTCTTTTGGTTTCAGGGTCGGTTAAATGTAAAATGTATTCGTATGCTTTGTCTTCGTAGCCATATTTATATAACAGGAATGGAAGATAAGAGGCATTTTCGACATTGCTTTTTTCTGAAAGAATATGTTTAATCGTTTTTTCTATTCTGTTTGCATCTGTCAAGGCATCAAACCATAATAAAAATAGTTCACCAAAATCTTTGCTGAATTTGCCGTCAGCGGTATAAATTACATTGTAGGCCGATGCATTTTTATCCCACCAGATTTGTTCGATCTGCTCTTGGTATTTTGCTGCTTTTTTTTCAAATAAAGCTGCTTTTTCAAATTCTCCTTTTTCTTTTAAAATAGAAGAGTAGGTAAGTAATCCTCTGTAAATGGCTGCTACAAGATCGACTCCCATTTTTAAACCCGGAATGCCTTCGGAATAAGATGCTAATCCTCTACATTTATGAAAATCGTCTTTACTATTGAACGGAGTAGGAGTGTTTACAAATTCTGGTCTGGTTAATAGTGAATCGGCTTCTAAAATCCAGCGCTCAATATAAGCTGTTGAAGATTTTTCGAAGAAATTTTCAAACTCAGGATTTTTGATATAATCTTCATCGCCTGTCCACAAATACAATCTCCAGCAGGCAAATATGACATCAAAATTACTGTTAAGATTATACCAGAATTCTTTGTCATTTCTGTAATCTTCTGGAGCAGGTTTTCCGTATTTATTGATTTCCCAATAAGAGCACCAATCTTTGCTTTCTGAAATGTTTTTAGCAAAAAGCGAAAGCATGTTTTTGTTTTCCTTACCCAAACCTAGGATTTCTGCGCCAATGCTTTGATGCGATACATCGCGCATGCAAAATGCAGATCGAGAAGGAAGAGCTGCTTCGTACCATGGTCCAACAGGATCATTCGAATCTCCTTTATAACTTAAAGCCATACTTTTGGCACGTTCAAATGCCAGCTGCAGTGCAGGATCTGTAGATCTGAAAGTAATTGTTTCCTGACTGAATGAATTCAAAAAGAAACAGCAATTTGCCACACAAACAATAAAATGATTTTTCATAACGCTATTTTCAATTTGGATTGATTTCTAAAGAAATTTTAAAAGCAAACCCATCCCTCTAGATGGGTTTGCTTAATCGGTTATAGTTTAATTATAACCAGGGTTTTGGGGTAAACCTGTTCTGTTAATTTCATCTCTCGGAATTGGGAGCAAATAATGCTGTGGTTTGAAAATCCTTTCCTGAACTTTAGCGTAGGTATAGGTTTTAGAACCGTCATTGTTTTTGGTAATGATTACTCCCATAAGAGGTTTGTTTTCAGTTTCTTCGGCTATTTTCCAACGGCGAACATCATAGTAACGGAATCCTTCAAGACATAATTCCACTTGTCTTTCGTTACGGATTTTATTCTCTAAAGCTGTTCCAGTCAAACCTGCTAACGGATTTGTAATTCCTGCACGCTGTCTGATCAAGTTAAGATATTGAATGGCAGTCCCTTCATTTCCTAATTTAAATTGTGCTTCGGCATAGTTTAGATAAATTTCTCCTAAACGAGATATAATCCAAGCTTTATTAGTTTGCGTTTCATTATTGTAATTGTACGTTGTATCGCAATATTTACGGAAAGTATAACGAGTTTTACTGGCATTCCAAGTATCCCAACCTTGTGGAGAATCTAAACCGCCTTCGTAAAATTCGGCTTTATTTGAACTTCCTGCATCGTAACGATCTTGAAAGAATTCAGGTTTTCCGTAAGCACGTCCGTCATAAACAATGTTTTTGTAAAAACGAGGATCTCTGTTTACATAAGGTTTTTGAGGATCATAACCAGATGTTGGATCTGTAATGTCTTTTCCGTCAGCTGTTCCGTAAGCATCGATATGACTTTGGCTTGGTGCAAAATTAGCCCATCCGTGAAAACCACTTGGCGAATTAAACATTTCTACACCATTAAAAGCACTCCATTGCGGATCTTTACTAGATAAACGGCAGAAGATAATTTCTGAATTGTTTGTCGTAAATAGATCTTCGTACTTTTTATCGTAAAGAGAATACATGTTTAAATCCATAACTGCTTTTGCAGCGTCTGATGCTTTTTTCCATTTTGTTAAATCATTAGAAGGATTCCATTGCGGACTTGCGGCATAAAGTAATGTTCTTGATTTTATAGCTAAAGCTGCGCCCTTTGTTACTCTTCCTAAATCTTTAGCAATTAAAGGAAGCAATTCAGCAGCTTTGTCCAATTCTGTGACAATAAAATCGACACATTGGTCATAAGTGCTGCGATCTACTTTAAAATTACTGTTTAAGTCAAAAGGTGTAGTAACAAGAGGAACTCCTCCGTAATCACTAATTAATTTGAAATACGCATAAGCTCTTAAGAAAAGCACTTCACCTTTTAATCTATTTCTCCAAGCTTCGTCTCCTGGCACGTTATCAATTCGGGACAAAAAGATGTTGCAGTTTTGAATGGTCGCATAAGTAGGTTTCCATGTATTGAAATCTCCTGCGTTATCTGGAGTAAGGGCTCCAGAATTTAAATTCCATACATCATAATCGTTAAAATTATTGAATGCTTCATCGCAAGCAGTAGATAAAATCCAGCTGCGGTTGGTTCTGTCGTTCCAGTTGTGTTGCGTACTTGGTAAAACGCTATAGAGATTATTAGCAAAAGCTTCGGTAAGTTTTAAGTCATTCCACACATTTTCATCTGTATAAGAATCCAAAGGCGCTTTATCTAAAGGGTCTTCAGTACAAGATGTTACAGTGGCAACTGTGATAAAAAAAGCAGCCGCAATAAGAGCCTTCTTTTTTATATTTATTAGTTTATTGATTTTATAATTTTTCATGTCTTGATCTTTTTACCTTGTTATAATTCAATGCTTACACCGATTCTGTAAATACGAGTTTGCGGATAATTTACTCCTGTCGTATTATTGGTCTCAGGATCTAAATTGTACTGTTTCATATGATCGATAGAAAACAAATTGGTTCCTCCCGCATAAAATCTCGTATTTAATATTCCGAATCTAGACAAGACTTTTTCTGGTAATGTATAGGAAATCTCCAAAGATTTTAATCTGAAGAATGAAGCGTCTCTTAACCAGAAGTCAGCTGGAATATTGTTTCTTGGATCAGAATCATTGAAGGCAACAGGGTATTTAGAATTTGGATTATCAGCAGTATATCGGTCTTCGTATAACCATCTTGGTGGTGCCACAATAGCTCCCTGAGCTTGCGGAAGAATCATTTGTCTCGCTTTTGCCTGACCTGTCCAAAGCATATCTACAGAAAAACCTTTGTATTCAGCTCTGATTGGAATACCGTAAGCAATTTTTGGCGTTGCCGATTCAGGAATTCTCACTTTATCATTAGAAGTGATGCTTCCATCACCATCAATATCTTTTACCCATAAATCACCCGGTTTTGCTCCTTCAAAATGAGGAGAATTGTCAACTTCTGCTTGAGTACGGTAAATTCCGTTTGTTTGATATACCATCCAAGAATCAATAGCTCTTCCAGTTGATTTTTGCCAAGATGGAATATTTGCCGCTTCATCGCGGAATAATACTTCACTTTGTGCATAAGTAAAATTAAAACCAACACTATATTTAAAACTATTGATATTGTCTGCGTAGTTAATAGACCAATCAGTACCTCTGTTTACCGTTTTTCCAATATTTTCTTTTGGAAGTGATAATCCTGTGTACAAAGGCACAGAAGCATTTCTCGCTGCAAGAATGTCAGATCTTTTATTGCTGAAATAGTCAAAAGTTGCTGTTAATTTATTTTTAAAGAATCCGAAATCAAAACCGATGTTTTTAGAATCTTGAATTTCCCAAGTAATATTTGGGTTTGGAGTAGAAGAAAGATAAATACTGTTGTTTAATGTATAATCTGATCCAAAATAGCTGTACAACTGCTGATCTGTTGTTAACTGATATCTTGTCAAGAAAAGATATTGGTTAAGATATTCTACACCATTAATAGTTTCTCTCAAATCGTCATTACCCATTCTTCCCCAAGAAGCTCTTATTTTTAGTAAATCAAATCCTTTAATATTGTTTTTAAAGAAAGGCTCTTCAGAGATTTTCCAACCTGCGCTTATAGCAGGAAACATACCCCAACGTGTTGAAGAAGGGAAATTGAATGATCCGTTATAACGTGCAGAAACTTCGGCAAAATATTTATCATCAAAATTGTAAGCCACTCTTCCAAGGAAACTTTCGCGTCCGTCCTGATAAGCGCCGCCAGTAGCGTTTTGCCCTTTAGTGCTTCCGGTAAAAATCTGATCCAATTGATCGCTTAGTAAATCTCTTCTGTAAGCATATGTTTGGGTTTTGTCCATTGTAGTTTGCTCGTATCCTACAAATGCATTTACCGAGTGTTTGTTGAATTTACGATCGTACGCTAATTTTGCGAAATACGTATTTTGATTTGCAATTCTCTCATCTTGCATTACACTTGTTATGCTAGTGCTGTTTTTTACGTTGTTATAACTATCGTTCGTTTTGTCATAAGAATAAGCATCCCAAGGTTTTGTGAATCTCTTTTCGTTGCGCACATTATAATCAAATGCTGCATATCCGCTTAATGTTAATCCTTCTGTTATTTTTGGCAATTTCAGTTCAAATCCAATTTTTGGGTTTACAATTAAGTTTATCACGTGATCATAACCTGCCGATGGCGAAGACATTAAAATTGGGTTTCTACCATTTGTAATACCAGACGACGGAAGTCCATTTTTCCAATATGCAGGAATAAAAGGATACATACTAACTGTCTCGTGCATAATGCTTCCAATGCTTACCGCAGGATAGTTTCTGTCTTCTTTACGAGTAGCAATGTCTAAGTTTACTTTAAAGTTTGAAGTGATATTAACATCAATATTTGATCTTAAATTGAATTGTCTGTATCTCTCGTCGCTATATCTAAGGTTACTTTCCTGATTTAAATATTGTCCAGAAAAGAAATATTTAACCTGCTCGTTACCTCCGTTAACAGAAAGAGAAAGATTAGCCTGTGGAGCATCTTTTCTATAAACTTGTTTTAACCAATCTGTACTGGTATAATTTGGGTCGTTTCCTGCTTTATATTTGTCAATTTCTGCCTGAGTGTAAGGGAGCGTAGTTCCTTTATGAGCATTAAGTTCGTTATAGTACGTCATGTATTCCCAAGAGTTAACTCTTTCGCTCATTCTGGTTAACTGCTGAATCCCATACGATCCGTCAACTTTGATTGTCGGAGCGCCTACTTTTCCTCTTTTAGTCGTTACTAAAATTACTCCATTTGCAGAACGAACTCCATAAATAGCTGCTGATGCATCTTTCAAAACCGTTACTGATTCGATATCATCTGGATTTATCCTGTTCAAATCACGGTCAGGAATACCGTCTACAACTACAAGCGGACTTGTACCTCCGCCAAATGAATTAAATCCTCTAATCAAAAGGCTTGAGCTGTCATCACCAGGTCTTCCAGAACGGTTATTGGCAATTACCCCAGACATACGTCCAGCAATTCCGTTTGATACGTTTGCAGATGCATTTTGAGTCAAAACACCTCCTTTAATAGAAGCGATTGCTCCCGTTGTAGAAGCTTTTTTCTGAGTTCCGTACCCAACGACAACCACTTCATTTAAAGTTTGATTCTGTTCTTCAAGTTGAATGCTTACAGCGTCGTCAGCGCGAACTTCTTTCGTTAAAAATCCGGTGTAAGAAAAAACAAGAATACTGTTGGAGTCTGGAACTTCAATAGTAAAATTACCGTCAAAGTCTGTTGTTGCCGTTATTTTTGTTCCTTTTACAAGAATGTTTACACCAGGAAGCGGTTCTCCTTGCGGGCCTGTTACTTTTCCTTTTACTAGTTTTTCTACAAACACTGAAGCGTTGTCATCTTTTGCCAAAGTTAGATTACTGCTCAGTTTAGTGGAGAATTTGGTTTCTTTTAACTCAGCAGCAAAAGAACTCTGTAGAGCGAGTGCCAGTAAGGCTCCAGATGTTAGTTTGGTAATCTTCCATGTCTCAGAAGAAAGCCACTCTTTTGTCGGTTTTTGTTTGGTCATGTTTTAGTGGTTTTTGTTAGTTAGTAATTTATTCTCGTGGTCCGTTTTCATCTTTTTCATTTTGGAGAAACAAAATGCTTTGAGCTCGTGCAGATTGTTTATTAAAAAAGAGATAAATGTGAAAACCAAAAGTATAAATGTTTCTAAACCAGCACATACCAGTACCTACCAGTTTTTTGAGATATGCGTAAAAAACATACCTTATTCAAGATAATTTAAAAATTAAAGTGGGTAATATATGCATAAAGTGTAAGTTAAAGTCAATTAGACTAATAGATGTGAGTTTTGTTGTTATTAAAAGCTTATTTGTTCTGTTCGATTCTTAAAATTAATTTTTGGAAAAAACAGTGGAGATTTTGAGAAGTCAAAAAGTGATTATTTTTATTTTTAAAAGTGGATAATATAGTATCAGAATTTTTTTTGCAGAATAATTTTGAAATTTTTGGTCAATTTTATTTTTTCGACCATACCAGTGGCAAATTTGAGCTAATATGTAAGACTAAGCTTGCAGATATTTTAGCCAGTTTTACGATTAAGAACCTTTTTTAGGTAATAAAATATCATAATCGGTAAAAATTGGTAGAAAAATCATCAAGTTTCTATTTTTTGAAACATATTTATTTAATGTTAAAAAAATAAAACCAGTAGGAATAAATATACTTTCAATTATATTTTCCTATTTTTGAATTTCATTTCTTCATAACATAAAATGGTTGAATTAGAGCTCAAAACCATTTTCTTGTGAAATTATACGCAATAGCACTTTTTATTGGTATAACTAAATGATCTGTTTCTCGTGGTTTAATTGATAAATGTGATGTTCGGAGTTTTAAGATGAATTACAATTGATTGTATTGTAATCTTTTAAAATCTCCCAAAAAAACATTATTTATTATTAATTAAACTTTTATGAAAAAAGCACTTCTCATATTAGTCTTAACCATTTTGTTTTGGAAGACTAATGCACAAAATGATCCCATTGCCATTGAAACCCAGAATACAGCATTAATTCTAAAAGTGGCAAAAAACGGCTTGCTTTACCAATCTTATTTAGGGAAAAAACTTGAAGCTTCGGCTTATAATGCGCTTTCAAAAGAAACCGAAAGAACCTTTGTTATAAACGATGGAAATCCGTTACTAAATCTAAGACACGAGGCTTATCCGACTTACGGGACAAATAATTTGTTTGAGTCTGCTATCCGAATGACTCACAATGACGGAAATCCTGCTTTGGAGCTGATTTATGTTAATCATCAAACAAAAAAATTAGATAGCAATACGACTGAAACTAGTATAAAAATGAAAGATCCAGTTTACCCTGTTGAAGTGACATTGTATTATAAAGCTTTTTATAAGGAAAATGTTATTGAACAGTGGACAGATATTGTGCACCGCGAAAAGAAACCTGTAACGCTGTACAACTACGCTTCGTCTATGCTGCACTTTGATGCCGATAAATATTGGCTGACTCAGTTTCATGGTGATTGGGCCAAAGAGGTAAGAATGCAGGAAAGCGAATTAACGAGCGGTGCGAAAGTAATTGATTCGAAGTTGGGTGTAAGAACCAATATGTATCAGACACCAGTTTTCTTTTTAAGTTTAAATGAAAAAGCTAAAGAAAATACTGGAGAGCTTGTTGCTGGAACCATTGCATGGTCTGGAAATTTTAAGTTTACTTTTGAACTGGACAATAAAAACTCTCTTAGAATCAGTTCTGGAATTAATCCGTTTGCTTCAGAATATATCCTTCAGCCTGGAGAAGTATTTACAACTCCTTCTTTTATTTATACTTTTTCAAATAAAGGAAAAGGACAGGCCAGCAGAAATTTACATTCGTGGGCAAAAAATTATGGCGTAAAAGATGGAGACAAATCTCGCTTGACTTTATTGAACAATTGGGAAACTACCTTTTTTAATTTCGACGAAAAGAAATTAACCGAAATGTTTGAAGATTCTAAAACATTAGGTGTCGATATGTTTTTATTAGACGACGGTTGGTTTGGAAATAAATATCCGAGAAGCGGAGATAAATCTGGATTAGGAGATTGGCAGGCAACCAAAACAAAACTGCCAAATGGTTTAGGTTTTCTAATGCAGCAGGCAGAAAAAACAGGAGTTAAATTCGGAATTTGGATTGAACCCGAAATGGTAAATCCGAAAAGCGAATTGTATGAAAAACATCCAGATTGGATTTTAAAACTGCCAAATAGAGAAGAAAGTTATTACAGAACACAATTGGTTTTGGATTTATCGAATCCTAAAGTGCAGGATTTTGTATTCAAAACGGTAGATGACATTATGCAGACCAATGGAGGAGTGGCATTCTTTAAATGGGATTGTAACCGAATGATGACTAATGCGTATTCTATCTATTTAAAAAATCAGCAGTCACATTTATTTATTGAATACACCAGAGGTTTATATAAAGTTTTAGAAAGAATTAAAGCAAAATATCCGCATTTGCCAATGATGCTTTGCGCGGGAGGCGGAGGAAGAACTGATTATGCTTTCCTAAAATATTTCACTGAGTTTTGGGCAAGTGATAATACAGATCCTTATAATAGAGTATTTATTCAGTGGGGTTATTCGCAGTTCTTTCCGGCTTTTTCGATTTGCAATCACGTAACTTCTTGGGGTAATCAGTCTATTAAATTCAAAACTGATGTTGCCATGATGGGAAAATTAGGTTTTGACATTAATGTAAAAGAACTGAAAGAAAAAGAATTAAAATATACTCAGGATGCAGTTGCCAATTATAAAAGATTAAGTTCTGTAATCTGGCACGGCGATATGTATAGAATCGTTTCTCCTTATGAAGACAGTCGCGCGGTATTAATGTACGTTGACGAATCAAAAGACAAAGCAGTTTTATTTTCGTATACGCTTCATCCGCTTTATGATCCGCAATATAACTTGGTGCGTTTTCAAGGTTTAGATGCCTATAAAAAGTATAAAGTTGAAGAAATCAATTTAATGCCAGAAGCAAAGAAAACGCTTGAAGAATCTGGAGAATCTTTTACAGGAGATTATTTAATGAATGTAGGTTTGAGAGTTTCTTCTTCGAAAGTAGAATCAAGCGTTGTGCTTGAAATAACCGCAGTATCTGGTAATTAGAAAAAATATTTTCTAAAATAAATCAGCTGTTTGGTCTCGTTTAAAGAATGAGATTAAACAGCTGATTTTTTATCGATTTCATTAAAAAAATCTAATTTAATTAGCTGAAATCTGCTAGAATCTGCGTGAAATTTTTTTGCGTTTAGATTTTTCACGCTCCCGATAGCTATCGGAAGCATGAAACATTCGTACTCATGAATTACAAATTCAGTTTTCTATACTGCAAAGGCGAAAGCTGTTTTAATTCCTTAAATTTTCTATTAAAATTGGAAATGTTATTAAAGCCGCACAACTCGGCAATTTCCAAAACAGAGAGTTCTTCATTATTAGATAATAATTTTGCAGCTCTCTCAATGCGGACTTCAATTAGAAATTGAAAAAAAGACTTGTTGGTCCGGACTTTAAAATACCGGCAGAAAGCATTTTTGGTCATACTGGCGATCGAAGCAATTTCATCAAGCGTGATATTTTTATGAAAATTGGTCATGACATATTCAAACACAATCTGCATCCTTTTGCCTTCATTATCCGTGATTTTCTTTTGATATAAATAATTAGAAAGTGGAGTATATTCAGATGTTGACAGCCATTTCAGAATATCTAGAAATAATATAAAACGAGTATAACTGTCAGCTTTCTTCAGCTTTTTAAAATATTTGACAACTTTCTTCGGTGCGTTATGAATAATGAATCCGTTTTTGCTGCTTTCCAGAATAGGTTGAATATTTCTAAAAGTAGAGAGTTCAAAAAAATCTCTTCCGAACGAATTGAAGGTAAAAAACAAAGTGCGCATTACAGAAATTACATTTTCCTGAACGTCGCTTCTAAAAACATGAGGCAGATTGCTTCCAATTACCAATATATCGCCCTCACGATATTGCGAAATAGTATCGCCAGCAAAAACGGCTCCTTCTCCTTTTTCAATAAAACTAATTTGAATTTCTTCATGCTGATGCAGTTTATCATAAAATGATACTTCGATATCTTCTTGATAAATAAGGGGATCTTCTCCAGATTTTGGAATTTTAAATGGAAAAACTTTCATATAGTGGTTAGTTAGTTACAATCAAATATATTGCATTTAATCAAAAAAATGATGCTATAATGTTCTGTTTTTTAAGTTTTATTTCTATACAGGGTAATATAGTATCATTTTGTGGTAATTTTTAAAGGGTTAGCTCTCTGGTTTCTAGATAATTTTGGCTTTAATAAAAAATTAAAAATATGAGTATTCAATGGAATGGCGTGATGCCAGCGGTGACCACAAAATTTACCGCAGATGATAAATTAGACTTCAACATGTTCGAAGTCAATATGAAAGCACAATTAGATGCTGGAGTATCGGGAATTATTTTGGGAGGAACTTTAGGAGAAGCCAGCACACTTTTAGAAGAAGAGAAAAGAGAATTAGTAAAACATACCGTTTCGCTAACAGAAAATAAAGTACCTGTAATTATGAACATTGCAGAGCAGTCTACAAAAAATGCCATTTTAGCTGCTAATAAAGCTGAACAAGATGGAGCAAAAGGATTAATGATGCTTCCTCCAATGCGTTATAAAGCGTCTGATTTTGAAACGGTTACTTTCTATAGTGAAGTCGCAAAAAATACGTCGCTTCCTATTATGGTTTACAACAATCCAGTTGACTATAAAATTGAAGTTACTTTAGACATGTTTGAAGAGTTATTGAAATATGATAATATTCAAGCAGTAAAAGAATCAACTAGAGATATTTCTAACGTTACCAGAATGATCAACCGTTTTGGAGATCGTTTAAAAATATTATCAGGAGTTGACACATTAGCATTAGAAAGTCTATTTATGGGTTCTGATGGTTGGGTTTCTGGATTAGTTTGTGCTTTTCCTGAAGAAACAGTGGCAATTTACAAATTAGCAAAAGCAGGAAGATTTGACGAAGCTTTGAAAATCTACAGATGGTTCTTGCCTTTATTAGAATTGGATATTAATGCACTTTTGGTTCAGAATATCAAATTAGCAGAAGTTGCAACAGGAATTGGTTCAGAACATGTTCGTGCGCCAAGATTGCCATTGCAAGGAGCAGAGAGAGAAAGAGTGCTAGCCATTATTGCTGAAGGATTACGCACTAGACCAACTTTGCCAGACTATAAAAATCTATAACAGCATATTTAAAGAGATTGGCTTTGCTTTTTTAGTTTTCAGTCTCGGATCTCAGCTTTCAGTCGCAGTCTCAGTTTTCGGTTTCCATTTACAGTCAGGGTTTTCGGTTACTGTTTTTACTGGGGCTGCGACTGAAAGCAGAGGTTAAAAACAGACTCGAAATAACTGCACTTATTCATTCATAAGACAAAAATCATGATTACAGGAAAAAATTACATAGGAAGCCAGCTAAAAGCAGGCGGTACAAAAACACTAAAGACGTTTAATCCAATATTGAACATAGAAAATCCATGGGTTTTTACAGAGGCAACTCAAGATGAAATTGATGAGGCAGTAACCTTGGCCAATCATGCATTTGCGAGTTATAAAAACTATTCGGGTATAGAAAAAGCTAAATTTTTAAATGCCATTGCTGACGAAATTTTAGCATTAGGAGACGATCTTTTGGTTCAATACTGCACCGAATCGGGTTACCCGAGAGGAAGAGCAGAAGGAGAACGCGGAAGAACAATCGGCCAGTTGAAAGCTTTTGCCGATATGCTTACAGAAGGAAGCTGGGTACAAGCGACAATAGATACTGCAATAATTGACAGACAACCTGCCCCAAAAGAAGACTTACGCAAAATGTTAACACCTTTAGGGCCAATTGTGGTTTTTGGATCAAGTAATTTTCCTTTTGCATTCTCTACAAGCGGAGGAGATACAGCTTCGGCTTTGGCTGCAGGTTGTCCAGTTATTGTAAAAAGTCATTCCATGCATATAGGAACTGGCGAAATGGTGGCCTCAGCAATTATTAAAGCGGCTCAGAAAACTAATATGCCAGAAGGTGTTTTTTCTAACCTTATTGGTGATGGAAGAACGCTTGGAACAAGTTTGGTGAAACATCCATTAGTAAAAGGAGTAGGTTTTACAGGAAGTATTAAAGGCGGACGCGCTTTGTGCGATTTAGCGGCACAGCGTCCTGAACCAATTCCGGTATTTGCCGAAATGGGAAGTATAAATCCAGTAGTATTATTACCTAATGCTTTAAAAATAAATAGCCAAAAATGGGCATCAGCTTATGCAGGTTCGATCACTTTGGGAGCAGGGCAGTTTTGTACAAATCCTGGATTATTATTAGCTTTAAAAGGAGAAGAACTAAATGACTTTGCTGAAAATCTTAATGAGGCAATAGAAAAAATTACGCCAGGCTGTATGCTTCATCCTTCTATTTACGCTGATTTTAATAATGGAATTTCAAAAATAGAAGAGCAGAATGGAGTTTCAAGAATAGCTCAATTTAAAGGTGAAGTAACACCAAATCACGGTGCTTCAACTGTGCTAAAAGTTGATGGAAAAGAATTTTTAAAAAATGCAGTATTGCACAATGAGGTTTTTGGTCCTTTTTCAATTTTAATTGAATGCGAAAATGAAGCAGAATTAATAGAAGTGATTTCTAAGTTGGAGGGACAGCTGACAGGAACAATAATCAGTGAGGAAAATGAAATTGAAACTCATAAAGGAGTAATTGCCGCTTTACAGAATCGCGTAGGACGTTTAATTTATAACGGCGTGCCAACAGGAGTAGAAGTTTGCGCTTCAATGCTTCATGGCGGACCTTATCCTGCATCGTCAGATTCGCGTTATACTGCAGTAGGAATAGATGCGGTTTACAGATGGGTGCGTCCTATTAGTTTTCAGAATTGGCCAGATCATTTGCTGCCAGCTGAATTGCAAAACGAGAATCCGCTACAGATTGTTCGTACCGTAAATAATAAACTAACACTATCTCAAATATAAAATGGTAAAGAAAACTTTTTTTTGCGTAGATGCTCATACATGCGGGAATCCAGTTCGGGTTGTTGCAGGTGGAGGACCTAATTTGCAAGGTGATTCGATGAGCGAAAAACGGCAGCATTTCTTAAAAGAATATGACTGGATTCGTAAAGGATTAATGTTTGAACCTAGAGGACATGATATGATGAGCGGCAGCATTTTGTATCCGCCAACAAATCCTGAAAATGACTTTGGAATTTTATTTATAGAAACTTCTGGCTGTCTGCCAATGTGTGGCCACGGAACAATTGGAACTATTACAATTGCTGTCGAAGAAGGTTTGGTGACGCCAAAAGTTCCTGGAATTATCAAAATGGAAGCGCCTGCAGGTTTAGTGCATATCGAATATCAGCAGACTGGCAAAAAAGTAGATTGGGTACGTCTGACCAACGTAAAATCATATCTAGCGGCAGAAGGTCTTACGATTGATTGTCCTGAGTTGGGCGAAATTGTTTTTGATGTGGCTTACGGAGGAAATTACTACGCCATTGTAGATCCGCAAAAGAATTTTTCTGGTGTTCAAGATTTTACAGCAAGCAAAATTGTTCAGTATAGCCAAGAAGTGCGCAAAAAGATTAATGAAAAATATCCAGATTATTTCATTCATCCAGAAAATGATACAATTCGAGATGTATCACATATGTTATGGACGGGATCACCTATTGATTCAACATCATCTGGCAGAAATGCCGTTTTTTATGGCGACAAAGCGATTGACCGTTCGCCATGCGGAACAGGAACATCGGCAAGAATGGCGCAATTGCACGCTAAAGGAAAATTAAAAAAAGGAGAAGAGTTTATTCACGAAAGTTATATTGGAAGTAAGTTTATTGGAAAAGTGGTAGAAGAAACTTCTATTGGAGATATTCCAGCTATTGTTCCAAGCATTCAAGGCTGGGCAAAAGTGTACGGATATAATACTATTATAATTGATGAAAGCGACGATCCATATGCATTTGGATTTCAGGTTATTTAAAAATCAGTTTATAATATAATTAAGCTGTTGGTCAAATTAAATTATTGTTTTTTTGAATAGCCCGTAGTTTTAACTAGGGGATTTTAGAAATTGTAAATAGGATGGCTTTAGCCAAATTAACGTGGTTGTTGTTGAAGCTAAAACCATCTTTTACAATTTTAATTCTTAATGCAACATATAATTTCATCCAACAGATTTAAAATATAATTAGTAGTTCAAAGAACTCTTAACGAATTAAAATTTATGAAAAAAGTTGCTGTTATTGGCGGTGGAATTATTGGCTTATGTTCAGCTTATTATCTCGCAAAAGAAGGTTACGAGGTAAGCGTATATGATGAGTCAGAAATGGATAATGGCTGTTCGTACGGAAACGCAGGTATGATTGTGCCTTCACATATTATTCCGCTAGCACAGCCCGGAATGATTGCACAAGGAATAAAATGGATGTTTGATAGCCGTAGTCCGTTTTATGTAAAACCGCGTTTAAGCAAAGATTTATTAAGCTGGGGAATGCAGTTTTATAAACATGCCAATTTACGTCACGTAGAAAAAGCAATGCCTGCTTTACGCGATCTTTCTTTATTGAGTAAAGAATTATATCAGGATTTTGCCAAAGAAAATAATTCTTTCTTTTATGAGGAAAAAGGACTTTTGATGCTTTATAAAAGCGATAAAGTAGAAGAAGAAATGTATCACGAAGGCAAAGAAGCAGAACGTCTTGGACTAGAGGTAGATTATCTGTCGAAATCTCAAGTATCACTTTTAGAAAAAGGAACGGCTACCAGCGTAATTGGAGGTGTTCATTATAAAAGCGATGCCCATTTGTATCCTCAAAAATTTATGTCTTTTATAAAAGAAGAATTATCTCGTTTAAAAGTCGAAATTCATTCTAAAACTAGTGTCAAAGATTTTGTTTTAGAAGGAAATAAAATCGAAAAAATTGTAACCGACAAAGGGCTCTTTAGAGCAGATGAAGTGGTCTTGGCATCTGGATCTTGGAGTCCTTTTTTGGCTAAAAAACTAAATATTTCCATTTCTATTTTACCAGGAAAAGGATATAGTTTTACTTTAAAAGATAAGACTCAAAAGCCTAGTATTCCGTCTATTTTATGTGAAGGGAAAGTAGCCGTAACTCCAATGTCTAATGATATAAGATTTGGTGGAACTATGGAAATTACACACACCAAGGACAATAAAATAAACGCAAACAGACTTCAAGGAATTATAAACAGCATCAATGATTTCTATCCAGATATGAAAGTGGAAATGCCAAAAGCAGAAGACACTTGGTTTGGATTTAGGCCTTGTACGCCATCTGGAATGCCAATTATTGCTAGAGACAAAAAAGTCGTAAATTTGACCTTAGCAACAGGTCATGCCATGATGGGATTAAGTCTCGCACCGGCCACAGGAAAAACTATAACAGAAATTATTTCTGGTAAACCGACCTCTGTTGCTATAGACAGATTCCAAATATAAAATATGAGATACAACCAGATTCCGGTTTCTTTGTTTTTAGAAAACCGAAAAAGATTTACCGAAAAAATGAAGCCAAACAGTTTGGCTATTCTGACTTCAAATGACGTCATGCCTAATAATGCAGACGATGTTATGGGCTTTGCACAAAACAACGATTTGTTTTATCTGTCGGGAATTGATCAGGACGAAACCATTTTGGTGCTCTATCCAGATGCATTTAAAGAAGAAAACAGAACCATACTTTTTATTAAAGAGGCAAACGAACATACGCTCATTTGGGATGGTAATTTTTTAACCAAAGAACAAGCAACAGCTATTTCCGGAATCCAGAATGTCAAATGGCTTCACGAATTTGAAAAGACTTTACAGCTTTTTGCCTTTGAATCTGATATATTTTATTTGGGTCACAATGAGCATATCAAAAGGGTGACTGCTGAAATTGAAACTAGACAAGACCGAATGATTAAATGGTGCAAAGAAAAATATCCATTGCATCAATATGAACGTGCGGCAAAAATAACCCGCGAATTGCGTCCAATTAAATCAAAAGAAGAGGTTGATTTAATTAAAAAAGCAACTGCTATTAGTGCGGAAGGTTTTCATAGAGTTTTAGGTGCAATTCGTCCTAATATAAAAGAATACGAGTTAGAAGCCGAACTTTTATATGCAACCGTAAAAAACGGAGGAACGAGACAAGCATTTAGATCTATTGTAGCGTCTGGAATAAATGCCTGTTCATTGCATTATAACACTAACGATGATATTTGCCGAGAAAATGAAATGGTGCTGTTGGATTTTGGTAGCTGTTATGCCAACTATAATTCGGATACCACAAGATGTATTCCGGTTAACGGAACTTTCAGTGCAAGACAAAAAGAGGTTTACGAATCAGTTTTACATTGTTTGAAAGAAGGTTCAAAATTACTGAAACCTGGAGTTTTATCGAAAGATTACGAGCTTCAAATGGCAAAATTAATTGAAGCTGAATTGGTTAAGTTAGGGTTAATTACAGAAGAAGAAATTAAATCTCAAGATCCAGAAAAACCTGCTTCCAAGAAATATTTCATGCATGGAACAGCGCATCATTTAGGATTGGATGTTCACGATGTTGGCTTGTATTCACGACCTTTTGAAAAGGGAATGGTGCTTACTTGCGAACCTGGAATTTACATTAGAGAAGAGGGAATAGGTTGCCGTTTGGAAAATGATTACTTGATAACAGAAGACGGAAACATCAACCTGAGTGAAGCACTGCCAATAGAAATTGCCGAAATTGAAAATTTAATTAAAAACAAAAAATAAGATGAAAAAGTATTTGTTGTTTCTTTTGTTTATATGCACTTCTGTTTTTGCACAGAAGATTGATATCAACAATCTAAATTGGTTGCCAAATTCTCATTCGTTTTGGGTGAATAATGATAACAATGTAGTCATTTACGATGTCGATAAGCTGGATAAACAAAACATTATTTTATCAAAAGCACAATTAGCGGCATCTGGATTTAGTGGTGAAATTGAGCAATTGGTCTGGAACGATCTAAAAACAAAAGTATTAGTTTATACAAATTCTAAGAAAGTTTGGAGAGACAACACCCGAGGCGACTATTGGTATTTTGATTTGGCTACAGGAAAAGGAAAACAATTAGGCAAAAACTTGGACGCTTCATCATTAATGTTTGCTAAATTTTCAAGCGATAATGAAAATGTTGCCTATGTTTCAAAACACAATATTTATGTTGAAAATCTGAATTCTGGAAAAATTACACCCATTACAACAGATGGCACAGATAAAATCATCAACGGAACTTTTGATTGGGTTTATGAGGAAGAACTAGCTGCGCGTGATGGATTTAGGTGGAGCCCAGACGGAAAAAGCATTGCTTTTTGGAGAGTAGATGCAACGTCTACCAAATTTCATTATATGATTAATAATACCGATTCGTTGTATCCGACAATTATTCCTGTAGAATATCCAAAAGCAGGAGAAAGACCATCTTCGGTTAAAATCGGAATTGTGAATATTGATTCTTTGCAAACCAATTGGCTAAACATTCCGGGAGAGCCAGATAATAATTATTTGGTTCGAATGAAATGGATTAATAACGAGTCTGTTATGGTGATTCAGTTAAACCGAAACCAGAATCAGGTAACGATGTACGATTGCAATCCAAAATCGGGTGCGGCAAGAGTAATTTATAAAGAAGAGTCAAATTCTTGGATAGATGTTTTTGATATTTCTTCAGGACTATATGATACTTTTCCATGTCAGTTTGTGGATAATGGAAAATCCTTTTTATGGAGTTCTGATGCCGACGGATGGATGCATATCTATAAAATAAGTTTGGACGGAAAATCAAAAGAATTAATAACCAAAACTAATTTTGATGCTTATTATAAAGCTTATAACGAAAAAACAAAAACAATCTATTTTGTTGCCAGTCCATCAGATGCAACACAGCGCTATTTATATGAGACCAATTTAAGTTCTAAAAAGACAAAAAGAGTAACACCAGCTATTTTTGAAGGTTCAAACCGATATATCTTTTCTACAGATGCGGCTTACGCACAGCATACCAACGCAAGCATTTCGAGAGATTATAATCAGAGAGTGATCGCTTTGTCTGGACATCAAAAGATTTATCCAAAAGAAGCAGATGTTTTTTCTGCTCCTCATAGAGATTATTCGTTAGAAAAATTTAAAGTGAAAACAGTTGATGGCATTGATATTGACGGAATCATGGCAAAGCCATTAGATTTTGATGCTTCAAAAAAATATCCAGTTTTCTTTTATGTGTATGGAGAACCAATGGCTACGGTTGCCAATGACAGACCATATTTTAATGAATTTATCGCTGCTTTAATTCCAAAAGGATACATCGGAATTGCTATGGATAACAGAGGAACTCCTGCAATGAAAGGAACACAGTGGAGAAAATCAATTTATAAAAATATCGGAATTATCAATACGCACGATCAGGCAATGGCGGCTAAAGAAGTTCTAAAATGGAATTTTATTGATGCCGATCGTGTAGCAATTCACGGTTGGAGCGGTGGTGGCGCTGTAACTTTAAATTTAATGTTTCAATACCCAGATATTTATAAAACGGGAATTGCGATTGCAGCAGTAACAGATCAGCATTTTTATGATAACATTTATACAGAACGTTATATGGGATTGCCTGAGGAAAATGAAGCAACTTATATTCAGGCTTCTCCAGTAACTCATGCTAAGAATTTAAAAGGAAACTTACTTTATATTCACGGTACAGGCGATGATAATGTGCATTATAAAAATGCAGAAGTTCTAATTAACGAATTGGTGAAGTACGATAAAATGTTCGATTTAATGATTTATCCAAACCGTTCGCATAGCATTGATGAAGGTGAAGGAACCTCACAACATTTAATGGATACTTTTGTGAGATATACAGAAAAAAATTGCCCGCCAGGAGCGAAATAAAAAAAGTAATATATTATAAAAAGAGGAGAATTTCAACTTGATGAAATTCTCCTCTTTTTTTTTAGGCTTTCTGATTTTGATTTGAGTTAATTGTTTGATTTTGAAATCTTTTCTAAAAGATAATATGGTAATTGTGCGATTGCGAAATTGTTATTTATAGGGTAATATAATCAGGTTTTTCGGTAATATATTATCATAATAATTGTCTAAAAAGCAAAATATTTGCCACATTAATTATAAAACCATTTTATGAAATTGAAGATTAATTTTAGAAAAATTGCAGTACTCTTTTTTGTACTGTTGACTAAACTGACTTTTGCCCAAGATCGGGTTGTGTCGGGAATTGTTTCAGATGAGAATGGAGTTCCGCTGCCAGGCGTTGGTGTCTTGGTTAAAGGAACTCAGAATGGCTCTCAAACTGATTTTGATGGGAAATATTCAATAAAAGCTGATGCAAATGCTGTGCTTGTGTTTAGTTTTATTGGAATGCAGACTAAAGAAGTTCCAGCACGCGGCAACAGTGTAAATGTTAAAATGACCGCAGGATCGACACAATTGCAAGAAATCGTAGTTACAGCATTAGGACTTAAGAGAGAGAAAAAATCTTTGGGTTATGCTACACAAGAAATAAATGGAGATCAGCTAACTAAAATAAATACTGGTAACGTTTCGAATAATATTTCAGGAAAAATTGCTGGAGTTGAAATCAGAAGAAATAACAATATTGGCGGTTCTACCAATGTTGTCATTCGTGGTACTACTTCATTAACGGGAAACAATCAGGCTTTATGGGTTGTTGACGGAATTGTATTGAATAATGATAATACCAATTCGGCCGATCAAAAATCGGGAGGAAACGTAGGAGGTTATGATTACGGAAATGCCGCTTCAGATATTAACCCTGATGATATAGAAACGATGAACGTTTTAAAAGGTGCGGCTGCAACCGCATTATATGGTTCTAGAGCATCAAACGGTGTTATCATTGTAACGCTTAAAAAAGGAAGCAAAACAAAAGGAGGATTAGGATTTGATTTTAGTTCTGGAGTAAATGTTGGAGTTGTAGACAAGAAAACTTTACCAGAATATCAAAACCAATACGGAGGAGGTTATGGTGATTTTTATGGTACAGTTGATCTAGGCAGTGGAGTTCATCCTTACACAGCTACTGATGATGCGGCGTGGGGGCCAAAATTTGATCCTTCATTGTTGGTTTACAACTGGAATTCGTTTTATCCAGAATTGCCAACTTACGGAAAAGCGACGCCTTACACCGCTGTAAAAAACAATCCAAATAGTTTTTATCAAAACAGTTTAACATATATCAACAGTATCGCTTTTTCGGCAGCAAATGATCAGGGAGACTTTAGATTTGGTTATACAAATTACAATCAGCAGCAAGGAATTCTTCCTAATAGCAACAACAGAAAAGACAATTTTAATTTTTCTGGAAGTTATAAAGTTACACCTAAAACGAGAATTTCAACTTCAGCCAATTATTTGACTTCTAATGCCATTGGAATGAATGAAACAGGATATGGCGATGGAGGAAATAATTATTTGAGCAGCGTAAGACAATGGTATACGACTAATGCTGATTTTGGAGATCTAAAAGAAGCTTACGAAATAACAGGTAAAAACACAACATGGAACGTTGGTTCGCCAGACAATTTAGCAGTTCAGTTTCACGACAATCCTTATTTTCAGCGTTATAATAACTACAATTCATTAAAAAGAGATCGCTTCTTCGGTAATGTTGTGGTAAAAACAGAAGTTACCAATTGGTTTGATATCATGGGACGCGGTGCAGTAGATTTTTACCATCAATTGCAGGAAGAGCGTATTGCTGTAGGTTCTAAAAGAACACCAAATGCTCTTGGCCAATATTCTAGATATGATAAAAATTTCCGCGAAATCAATTTAGATTTAGTATTGAATTTCAAAACAGCCATCACAGACGGAATCAATTTTAATGGTATGTTAGGAGGAAACACGAGACGTTCTGTTAATAATTCTATCTACGCGGTAACAAATGGCGGATTGGTTGTGCCGGGAATTTATGCCTTGACCAACTCAATTGACCCAATTAACAGTCCTGACGAGATGCAGCAGACATTGGGAACCAATAGTGTTTATGGTATGGCAAGTTTTAATTTCTTAGATACTTATTTTCTTGAAGGAACTTATAGAATAGATCAATCATCTACTTTGCCAAAAGATAATGATACCTATTCTTACCCATCGATTACAGCGACTTATATTTTTAGCAATCATATTAAAGCAGATTGGCTTTCATTTGGTAAACTGCGTTTGAATTATGCTGAAACAGGAAACGATGCTCCATTTGCGGTAACTTCTACGCTTTATCCTAAAAATACCAATTTTGGGCCAGGTGGAATCCGTTTTTCTACAGATAATAGCAGAAGCAATTCTGATTTAAAAAGTGAGTTGACCAAAGGAGTTGAGGCTGGTCTTGAACTTAAGTTTTTTAAAAATAGGTTAGGCGTTGATTTCTCTTACTACAAAACTAATACAACAAATCAGATTCTTTCTATCGAAACTCCAACACAAACAGGATATACAAGAGCTTGGATTAATGGTGGAGATGTTCAGAATAAAGGATTTGAGGTTACAGTAAATGCTACTCCTATAAAAACTAAAGATTTCTCATGGCAAGCTACAGTAAACTGGTCAACCAATAAAAATGAAGTAATCTCTTTAGGAGGAGCGAGTCAGATTTCGTTAGGATCATTCCAAGGGGTAAACTATGTGGCTGAAGTTGGTAAGCCAGTAGGGCAGTTGGTTGGTTCTGGATATACTTATTTAAACGGAGAAAAAGTAATTCGTTCAAACGGAAGATATCTGCAAAGTGCGGGAGTTGTCATTGGAAATGTTGCTCCAGATTGGATTGGCGGTTTCAATAACGTTTTAACGTACAAAAACCTTTCTTTCAATTTCTTAATTGATGTGAAAAAAGGTGGAGATGTATATTCTCTAGATCAGCAATACGGACATACGACGGGAATCTACGAAAGTACAGTAAGCAATAACCATAATGGAGTTCCTCAGCGTGAACCAGTTGCTCAAGGCGGTGGTATATTGTTGGATGGTGTAAAACAAGATGGAACACCAAATAATGTTACTGCTAGTGTAACTGGAACAGACGGATACTATTTTTATAATTCTATGCCACAGCAGCAATATGTATATGATGCGTCTTATGTAAAGCTTCGCGAAATAGGTTTGAGCTATAAACTACCAAAAAGATTTTTAGAAAACACATTCATCAGCAATATGGTTTTTGCTTTAAACGGAAGCAATCTTTGGATCATCCATAAAAACCTGCCATACGCAGATCCTGAGGCAGGAGCATCTTCGGGTAATTTACAAGGTTTCCAGACTGGAGTACTGCCAACTACAAAGGAGTACAGTTTTACCATGAAAGTTCAATTCTAAAAAATAAAGACATGACAATTATAAAAAAAATATTTTTTGCAGGAGCCGTTTTATGTGCAGTAGCTTCATGTGATAACTTAGATGACATGAACAAAAATGAAAAGGCTTATGAAACCGCTTTGCCAAGTGCGTTGATGACTAGCGCACAGGTTAATTATGCTTACTTTCTAACCAATGCTTCGGTAAATTCAAACAATTTTAGAGCCTATGCACAGCATTGGTCTACATCTACCTATACGGATGAAGCCAATTATAATCAGGCGAAAAGAAATTTAGGAAGTTCACATGCTGTACTGTTATACCGTGATGTGCTTCAAGATCTAGTAAATGCACAAAAGCAAATTCAAAACACAAAAGTATTAGGGCCAATTGAAGAAGGCATAAAGAAAAATCAGCTTGCTATTTTAGAAGTGCAAATTGTAATGGCTTATCAAACTCTAGTAGATTTATTTGGTAATGTCGCATATTCTGAAGCGTTAGATATTAAAAAATTTCCGCTTCCAAAATATGACGATGCAAAAACAATCTATTTTGATTTGGCTTCTCGTTTGGACGCTGCTATTGCGGCTTTGAATGATGAAAATGGAAGTTTTGGAAATGCCGATTTGATTTTTCACGGAAATGTGGCAAAATGGAAAACATTAGCCAATAGCGTAAAACTAAAAATGGGCTTGCACCTTGCTGATGTTGATGCTGTAAAGGCAAAAGCAATGGTAGAAAGTGCTTTTAATTCAGGAGTTATGAGTAAAGAAGCTGATACGGCATTGTTTCAGTACTTTTCTTCAATAACAGACATGAATCCATTGTATGACAGTTTGGTAAACGAAAGCCAGATTAATATTGCTGAATTTTTTGTAAATGAATTAAATGGAAAAGAAGATCCGAGACGCGATTTTTTCTTCAATCCAAATTCAAAGGTAAACGGGCAATATAAAGGAGCTCCTTACGCAAAACAGGTTAATTATGCAGATTATTCAAATACTGGTGCAAGATTAAAACAGAAAACAAATCCAGGAGTTATATTCGATTATACCGAAACTTGTTTTTTACTGGCAGATGCGGCAAGCCGAGGCTTTAACGTTGGAGCTGATGCTTCAACATATTATACTAAGGGGATAGAAGCAAGCATGAAATTTTGGGGAGTTTCTGATGCTAATGCTCAAACTTATCTTGCACGTCCTGATGTTGCTTTTGCTACTGCTTCAGGAACAGACAAGCAAAAAATTGCTTACCAGCTTTGGATCGCTTACTACAATCGCGGTTTTGAAGCATGGACAGAATACAGAAGGTTAGATTATCCAATATTGGTAGCGCCTTCAACAGCTGTGCAAGAAGCAGAGGGTAAAGTTCCTGTTAGAAATATTTATTCCACATCTGACAAAACGCTGAATACGGCAAATTATGAAGCAGCTTCAGCAGCAATAGGAGGAGATTTAATGACAACGAAGATTTTTTGGGACAAATTTTAATTTTGAGTTAGTTTAATTTGTTTTTTGAGCCAGCACTTTCTAAGTGCTGGTTTTTGTTTTTTACAGTATTTGCAAGGGAAGACTGATTCTTTTTATGTTTTTAATAAGGTTTGTTTTTAGTGTTTTATTATGAATATTTTTTTATTATGTGTTTTTTTTAAGGTTAAAAATGTGATAATTATGTATTAATTCTGATTAAAATACTATCAGAAAGATAGAAGCTTGTGCGGTAATTTTGATTGTTACTAATTAAAAAACCTAAACAAATGAAATTAAAATTACTAATCTGCTTTCTGATTTTCAGCTTATTGAAAGTTAGCGCACAAGGTTTGCCTTGTAGAACAAGCGAAGAAAATGAAAAAGTGTATCGGAATAATCCACATGCACTTCAAGAGAAAAAGAACTTTGATGTTTTCAGTAAAAATTTTGCGGCCCAGCGTAAATCTTCAACGGCAAAAACGGCTGCAACTACTTACACAATTCCAGTGGTATTTCATATTTATGGAGATGTACAAGGCGGAAAAACAGTTACGTACGAAAAAATCGTAAATCACCTAGCTCAACTTAATGATGATTTTAATGGTCGTAATGCCGATTTTCAGACCGTTGAATCGTTTTTTCAGGCACGACGCGGAACTTTGAATATTGAATTTAAGCTTGCTAAAAAAGATCCGAATGGCGGCTGTACGACAGGAGTAGTTTTTCATCCAACTAAAAATGGTTACGGAAATGGAGGCGGATATGATGACCAAATCGCTTCGGATGCTTGGGATAATACCAAATATATGAACGTCTATATACAGAACGATTTGTACAATGACGGAGCAACAAATAATTCAGGGGTGGCTTGGTATCCCAGTTCAGACATGACAGCAAACAATACAGCTCGTGTTGTTTTTAATGGAGCATATTTATATGATAACTCCTACAGTAAAGAATTCTCTGCAACGCTTACTCACGAGTTTGGTCATTTCCTTAACCTAATCCATACTTTTGAAGGAGGATGTACTGGAACTGATGAAGTTGCCGATACTCCAGCGGAAGACGGAAAACATACTTTAGGCTGTACTCCCGGAACAAATTGCAGCGGAGACAAAGTAAATTTCGAAAACTACATGGGGTACAATGGAGCGCAAGGCTGCTACAAAATGTATACTCAAGGTCAGATTGATAGAATGTTGGCTGCTTTAGAACACCCTGCGAGAAAATCACTTTGGCAGGCGCAAAACTTAATTGATACTGGCGTAAATTCTACAGGAAGCACGCTTACTGCTTCGGCTACAGCTTTTAAAGAAGCGATTATAAACGACGGTTCTTTTGACACTTCATCCATAATCAAATTAAACGGAACTAAAACTTTTGCTGTTTCTTCTGGAACTTTGACAGCAGGAACTCATTTTACGCATACTTTCCCAGCAGGAATTACACCTGTGCTTACTGTAAATTCCAACAATCAAATTACAGTTACATTAACTGGAAAAGCAACTAATCATGCATTAAGCAATAATACTTCAGGTGGAATTAGCTTTTTACCAGCTGCATTCACGGGAGGAACAGCTGATTTATCTTGCACATCTTTATTCTTTAATTTTAAATTTTCAGATCCATACGGAATCTTTTTTGTAGACATGCCAGATGTGACGGTTTCGTCGGCATTGACATGGAAATATTTTGAAATAGCAAAAGGAGATGATCGTGCATTTGGAGGCTGGCGTTATGCTGCAAATGCTTTAAAAATTGAAACTTATGCCAAGAGATTAGTTTGCGAAACTGGCACTAGAAATATCTCTTTATTAAATTCAAACACAGCCGTTGGTCCAACAAGCAATATGACTGCTCCGGGTGCATATCCAAATCAATTAGATTTAAGAACAGCGAGTTACACAGCTTGGGACGGAAAAACAGGTTACGTAGGATTCGATTATTTAATGGATGGCCTTACTTGTTATGGATGGTTTAAAGTAAAAGTAAATGCGGATGGTGATGGATATACAATTTTGGAATATGCATACAATACAAAACCAAACACTCCAATTTATACAGGAATGACCGATAAAACGGCGACAACTTTATCTCCAGATACATTGTATGAAGCAGAAGTAAATGATGGAAGCATAACTTCTACAGCGACAATTGCTTTGAGTACTAATAATGGTACATTTACAAAAAGCAACGGTACTTTTACAGCAGGAACTGATTATACTATTACTGGTGTTCCAGCTGGTTTAACTGCAGTTTTAACTCTTGAAAGCAATACTAAAACAGTACTTTCTTTTACAGGAAAAGCAACTGCGCACAACACAACAAACGATGCTGTTGTTACAGTTACGTTTAAAGATGCAGCAATTACTGGCGGTATAGCTACTTTGGATACCGCTACAAAAACAATCAATTTGAAATTTGATGCGCCTTATGGAGTGTTTTATGTAAACAATCCAGATTATACGGCTAATGCAGCATCTACATGGCAATATTTTGATTTGGGTATTGGAGATAATACTGAATATGGAGCTTGGCAATATGCTGCCGCAGCTTTAAAAATGGAGACCTACGGAAAAAGATTAGTTTCTGAAGCAGGAACAAGAAATATATCATTCTTATCACAAGGTACTTCTATTGGAGCTTCAAGTAATTTTGCAGCGCCAGGAGCATATCCAAATCAATTGGATTTGAGAACAGCTACCTATACAACTTGGGATAATAAAACAGGATATGTTGGTTTTGAATATACAAGTAGAGGACGTACTTGCTACGGATGGATGCACGTAAAAGTGGAAGTTGGTGGAGTAGGATATACCGTTTTGGATTTTGCTTATAACACCAAACCAAACGAACCTATTTTAGCAGGAGTACAAACTACCAATATAGTATTTGCGCCAACAAATTTAACGGCAACAGCCAATGCAGCAAATTTAGAAACCATTCTTAATTGGACTAACAATGCTACGAATGCTTCAAATGTAATTATTGAGAGAGCGGGAGCAGATGATGTTTATGCAGAAATTGCTACGTTAGCTAACACTGCATCAACTTATACCAATACAGGTTTAACAGCAGGAAACACTTATAAATATAGAGCGAGAGCAAAATCTGGAACTGATTATTCTGCGTATTCTAATGTGGTTTCTGTAACAATTCCGGTTGCTCCACCGTGCACTGCGCAAGGAACAAACGGTTATGAATACATAAGTTCTGTAGCAGTAGGAAGTTTTGTAAATACATCTGGAAAAGAAACAAACGGTTATGCCGATTATACTTCGAAAGTGATTACGCTGAATCCGAATGCAAATACAAGCGTTACTTTAACTCCAGGTTTTACTGGCTCTGCTTACACTGAATATTGGGGAGTTTGGATCGATTACAATAAAAACAATCAGTTTGAAGCATCTGAAAAAGTGATTAATAATATTTCATCAAATGGTGCGGTTACGGCAAGTTTTACGCCTCAATCATTTACTGGAACTACCAGAATGAGAGTGGTGATGAAATATAATACTAATCCGTCTTCAACATGCGGAAATCTTGGGGATGGTGAAATCGAGGATTATACTGTTCAAGCAGGAACATCTGTTCCACCAAATCCAGCAACTTTGACAATTCCTGCTAATCTTGGAAACGCAGGCGTATATTCGTCAGGATTTTATGCTTCTTGGGCAACATCAACAGATGCTGCGTCTTATGAAGTGCAATTAAATACTTCATCAGGATGGACAGCGGCGGGAACTTCTACCACGTATTATTTGTGGATTCCAAAACAAGGAACTCAAACTGTATATGAATTTAGAGTAAGAGCAATCAATGGAGCGGCTTTTAGCGAATGGAGCGCTTCTCATACAATCGATTTGCAATCTGGAAGCACTGGTTTGCCAGGCATAAATACAAATACGGCGAAAGCATTTACAATGTATCCAAATCCAGCGTCAGACGTTGTGAACTTTACTTTTGATAACATTGATGTCAATAAAGTGAAAGTGTCAATTTACAATAGTACAGGTCATTTGGTAGATACTGTTCATAATACAACTGTTTATTCTCTTAAATATTTAAATAAAGGAGTTTATATTGTTGTGGCTACTGATGGAAAGTTTGTAGAAAAGAAAAAATTATTGGTTGAGTAATAAGTTAATTTAGTTAAAATGAGAAGGGCTGTTTACGAAAATGGACAGCCCTACTTTTTTTACCCTTTATTAATGATTTAATATTTCGACCCGCTGGGGCTTTTTTATATTTGGAAATTGTATTTTTTCTATAAATATTCTGCTTCTCCGAAGCATTTAAACTATTAGAAAAAACTTTTGAGGAGTAGATATTTTATAAAAATCAAGTTTAAATTTAAACAAAGTCAATGGGTTTCAGCCATTGGAACGCAAAGAGAATCATCAATCATTTGTTTTCTAAGAACGAAAAATAGAGTTATGTTTAAAAATAATTGCACAAGAACAGAAAATTCAATTTACCAAAAATTAGAAAGCTTCGGAGAAGCAAAATATTTATAGAAATTGCAATTCTCAGAGATGAAAAAGCTCCGGAGGAGCGACATATAATTTATAAAGAAAAAAAGCTGTCTAAACAAACAGCTCTTTCTAAAATATTAAATCAAAATTATTTTAAACCTCTAATCCAAACGGATTATCAATACTCTGCATTGGCTCCGTAAACCATTTTGGACCTTCTGCCGTCATATAAAAATGATCTTCGTGGCGAATACCAAATTGACCCGGCATACAAATCATAGGTTCATTACTTACTACCATTCCTTCTTTTAAAATGGTTTGATTTCCTCTTACTAAATAAGGATATTCATGAATGTCCAAACCAGTTCCATGTCCTACACGATGCGGTAAGCCTGGAATTTCGTAATCACCGCTTAAGCCCGCTTCCGCTAGAACTTTACGCGCAGCATCATCTACAGATCCGCATGTTGCTCCAATTTGCGCAGCATCAAAAGCTGCTTTTTGGGTTGCTTTTTCAAGATTCCAGATTTTTCTGTGCTCGTCATTTGGAGTTCCATACACATAAGTTCTAGTGATATCAGACAAATAACCTTCTAAACGGCATCCGGTATCAATCAAAACGACATCATTGTCAACTAAATTTTGAGGAGAAGTAACTCCATGCGGATATTGTGAATCTTCTCCAAAAAGAACAATGCAGAAATAAGAACCTGACGGAATACCAGCTTTAATATGTGCCTTATGTATAAAATCAGCAACAATGCTTACGGCAATTCCTGGATGCAAAATGCGAGCCGCTGCTTTTTGAACAGTCATTGTTATGTCTTTCGCTCTTTGAATAATAGCAATTTCATTAACCGATTTATGCATTCTGCAACCTGCAGTTATAGGTTGAGCGTTTACAAAACTGAAATTTGTATTTGCTTTTGAGATTGCGTCAATTAGAAAAAAAGCAGCCGATTCATCCAGCGCAATATTTCCATCAGTTACATTTTTATTTTTCAGAATACTCCCAAACAATTCAGAAGGGCTTTCATGTTCTTCCCAGAAATTTAAGTTTCCTTCGATTTTCATGAAAGTTTTAAAAGTTCCCTCTTCAAATTTCGGAACAATATATTCAACAGTTTCGTCTTCAAAAATTATAGCGCCAACCATACGCTCAGACGGATTCCATTTCGTTCCTGTAAAATAATACAGATTGGTTCCTGCATTTGCATAAAGCGCTTTACAATTGAGTTCTTTCATTAAAGAAACCGCTTTTTTAATACGCTGTTTATACTCAGGTAGTTCGATTGGCACAACACCAAGCGTCATGTTTTGTATTTTTTCTAATTCGATGTCTACAGTTGATCCGCCAACTCCAATTGCCATTTTTTATTTTTTTAAAGTTATTATTTAATGCACCGTAATTCGTTAAACTGATATAAAGTTCAATTTTTCAATAAAAGTAAAGCATTATTTGGATTTTGTTCTATGTTAATGTAAACTAGATAAAATACTACATTTTAAGGGTAATATAGTATCAGTTACTGCTTTGTATTGCACTTACTTTTAAAAACTCAAATAACAAGATTAAAAATGAATCCAAAATCCTTTATTATTACGCTGTTCCTTCTTTGCTTGAACTATTTTGAGGTTTCTGCTCAGGAATCTTCAGTAAATCTACAGCAAAAACTAACCGAATTATTTCCAAAAGCCATTATAACGCGAATCGATAACTTAGAAAATTATACCGAATCGTACCAGCTTATTTTAGACGAACCTCTTGATCATAAACATCCAGAAAAAGGCACTTTTCAACATTATATTTATCTATCGCATTTAGGTTACGACAGACCGACTGTAATTGAAACTCATGGTTATAATACAGAAAATATTAAAAGCGAAGTGAGCAGTTTGTTGCAGGCCAATCAGGTTGCGGTTGAATATCGTTTTTATGGAAAATCAAGACCAAATCCGATTCAATGGGAATATTTAACTAATGATCAAGCTATTGAAGATTATCATAACATTGTCACTAAACTAAAAAAAATATACTTGGGAAAATGGATTTCAACTGGAATCAGTAAAGGAGGAGAAACGGCTTTAATTTATAAATCAATCTATCCAAACGATGTAGATGTGGCAATGCCGTATGTTGCACCGCTAATTAATACTTGCGAAGATCCAAGAACGATAGAGCATACAAGAACCGTTGGAACGCCTGAATGCAGAGCAAAAATAACAGCGTTTCAAAGAGCTGTCTTGCAAAATAGAGAAGCTGTCTTAGATGTTTTTAAAGGTTTTTCAGTTGAGAAAAAGATGCAATTTATGGAAGTTCCTTTCGCGGAAGCGTTGGAATATGCTGTTCTAGAATTTCCTTTTTCGTTTTGGCAATGGGGTGGCAAATGCGAGGAAATTCCGCCAGTAAATGCCTCTGCAAAAGAGCTTTTTGATTATTTGAATAAAATTGTTGGAGTAGGGACTTACAATGATAAAATGTCATTTGTCTATCTGCCGTCTTATTACCAGCATTTGAGCGAATTAGGCTATTATGGTTTTGATCTTGAACCTGTTTCAGATCTGTTAACTATTGTAAAAAGCAGTTCCAATGCACGATTCGCACCAAAAGACGTTACAATAAAATATAATCCAAAGTATATTAAGAAAGTGCGCAAATACGTTGAAAACAAAGGCGATAAAATACTTTACATTTATGGAGGCTATGATACTTGGTTTTCGTGTTCTCCAACTCCAAAGCCGAATGTTGATGCTTTAAAAATGGTGCTTCCGCAAGGAAGTCATTCAACAAGAGTCAAAAATTTTCCTGAAAATGATCAAAAACTGATTATGGATACATTAAAAAAATGGCTGGATTAGAAGGCTCAAAAAAAAATTACTAATTGCGTTTATGTTTCTAATAATTTCTGTCAAGTGGCTTTCACTTGGCAGATTTTTTTTATGCTTATTCGCAATAAATCAATAGAAAGGAAGTTACATTGAGATAATATTAACACGTTTTAGCATGAAATGTGGTCTGTTAATCGAATTTTAACATATAATATTGTAGTTTTCAGATATTTATAATATCTTTAACTTATGGTATGGGAATTGTATAAGATTTGTGTATAATTTTGCAACAGAAAAAATTATCAATGACCCCAAGTCATAACTATTAACTTAACATTTTGCCGGGCATGAGAGTATTTTTATTGGCACTGCTTTTTTTCTTAAGTTCGTTTACCTCATTAAGTATGTGGGACGAAGATGAAATTTTAGACGAAGTTGAATTTGCAAGACTCAATGAGCATGTAAATGAAATAAAGGCTTTTACAGCATCAAATCACAAGTATAACAATAAAATTGCTTTTCTTGTGGACATGAAAATTAAATCTGGGAGAAATCGCTTTTTTGTTTACGATCTTCAAAATAATCAAATTCTCGATCAAGGTTTAGTGGCACACGGAAAAGGCTCTGAAACTGGAATAAAAGGAGACATCTTACAATTTAGTAATGCTCCAGAATCTAACTGCACTTCACTTGGAAGATACTCTGTAGAAAAACCATATAAAGGTGTGTTCGGAAAAGCTTTTAGATTGGCGGGATTGGACGAAACGAATAATAATGCCATGAAACGTGCCATTGTATTGCATTCTTATAAAGAGGTTCCATCCGATGAAAAAGAGTATTATATCATTAACAGTCACGGTTGTCCAATGGTTAATCAAGAATTTTTAACTAGACTTTCAAAATATATAGAAAGTTCAAATTCTAAAATCTTATTGTCTGTTTATTATTAAATAGAATCAGCAAAATATAAATAAAAAGAGAGCCTAGGCTCTCTTTTTTATATCAGCACATTCGATTTTACATTTTTTGCTTACCCCCAAATTATTACCGCTTTCTATATAAAAGCTTGTTATTGGCTATAAATTAGGATAAACTTAACTTGTCTGATAAAACTTATAAAAGATACAAGTTGTAAATTAGTAGAATAGTAATTAAAAGTTTATTTTATGAAAGCAGTACGTTTTTTTGGACACAAAGATGTCCGCGTTGTTAATGACATTGAAAGACCTGTTCCTAAAGGTGATGAAGTTTTGTTAAAGATCGGCGGAGCTGGTGTCTGCCACTCAGACCTGCATATTATAGATGAAGGAACAGTGGTTGGAACCGTTTTTACGTTAGGACATGAAAATGCTGGATGGATTGAAGAAGTTGGGGAGAATGTTGAAGGGTATAAAAAAGGAGATGCAGTTTTAGTTTACGGTCCGTGGGGATGCGGACATTGCAAACCTTGCCAGCAGTCCAAAGAAAATTATTGTGATCATCAATCTGAACAAGCATATGGTGGCGGACTAGGACTGGACGGCGGTATGGCCGACTATATGCTCGTGCCATCTTCTAGACTTTTGGTGCCTATATATGATTTAGATCCTGTTATTGCAGCTCCATTGACAGATGCTGCACTTACGCCTTATTCTGCGATAAAACGTTCGCTTCCTAAATTAATGGCCGACGAATATGTGGTAGTAATTGGCGTTGGGGGATTAGGACATGTTGCGTTACAGATATTGAGAGAAATAAGCGGAGCTGAAATTATTGCCTGCGATGTTACTGAAAATAAACTAGCTTTTGCAAAAGAATTAGGAGCGGCTTATGTAATTAATTCTAAAGACGCTGATGCAGCAGAACAAATTCAGAAAATTACAGGAATCAAAAAAGCCAAAGTGGTTCTAGACTTCGTAGGAGCAACTTCTACAATAGATTTGGGAACAAAAGTTGTAAGTCTTGACGGAGATCTTACCATTGTTGGTCTCGGCGGAGGACATTACCAATACAGCATGAATGGTTTACCTTTTGGCGTGAGTATGACCAATCCGTATTGGGGATCAAGAACAGAACTGATGGAAGTTGTAGGTCTGGCAAGACAAAAGAAAATCCATATAGAAATTGAAAAACATAGACTTGATGATGCCAACGAAGTTTATGATAGAATGAGACAAGGAAAAATAAAAGGCAGAGCCGTTTTAGTACCTTAAAACTCAAAAGTAAATAAATCCGTTGTAAAAGACGGATTTTTTGTTTGTTATAATTAATCTTTGCAGATTAAAAAATATCAATATATTTGCGCAACAAATCAAGCAAATGAAAAATAGTATTAACATCGCTTCAATTATTATCACAATTATCATTCGATAGTAGTGAAGGGGTGTTATGTAAATAAGTAAAATATACAATTTAGAAAAACCTCCCTTTTACGGGAGGTTTTTTTGTTTATAGCAATATGAAAAATTCTATCCAGAATAGCATTATTATTTCAATTATCATTATTCGTATCACATGACGAGTCAGGATTCTATTGTCTATTAATAAAAGCCTTTCTCAGTCAAATGTGAAAGGTTTTTTTTATTCTCCTTACCAATCCATCAAAAATAAGAACAAATTAAAACAGCAATGAAAAACGAATTTACACTTACTATTTATTCTGAAGATCAAATAAGGTTAATCACTAAGCTAAGCTCAATGTTTATAAGAAAACAAATCAATATTTTGAGCCTAAATATGTCTATTTGTGAAATCGATAAAATGTACAGACATACAATTGTAGTAAATGAAACTCTAGATCAAGTCATTAATCTAGTGGCGCAGATTGAAAAAATTATAGAAGTTTATAAATGTTATTATTCATTGAATGAAGAAATTGTTTCTGTACAAACCGTGTTATTTAAAGTTCCGACAGCTGCATTTATGACTGAAGCTAAAATGGAACGTATGCTTCGAGAGCATGATTTAAGAATTTTAGAAATCCAAAAAGAGTATACAATATTAGAGACAACCGGAACTGATAATAAAATTTGCTATATAACTGAAAAATTAAATCAATTCGGGTTAATTGAGTTTGTAAAGAGTTCAAGGATTGCCTTGATGAAATCTAGTGAAGGTTTTGATGTGGAATTTTAAAAAAGACACAGCAAATAAATTGTTTTCTTGCCGAAACGTTTTGTTTTTCTGCCATATTTCTTACTTTTAATAGTCTAAGTCACTAAAGCAAAAAATATGATTTTGGGTACTAAACGTTTATTGTCTTTTTTATTGCTCGCATCGGCATTATTGATGATTCCTTCTAAGCTAGAAGCACAGCTTTTGGGAACATCTAAAACTACAGCCGAAGAACCAGTAAAAATTCCTGACGATTCGCTAGGAAGAAGAACGCCTCAAGGAACGGTGAACGGATTTATAAAAGCAATTGGCGATCAGAATTATCTGCGTGCAAGCCAGTATCTTGTGCTTAGCAAGCGTTCTTATCGTAAAACGGCTGAAAGGATAGAAATAGCAAAGACTTTTCAGAAGCTCTTGGATCAGGGAGGTAATTTTTCGCCATCATCTATTTTAAGTAATAAAGAATTAGGACGTTTAGATGATAATCTGACAACAGGCATTGATTTGGTTGGAAATATATCTACTGATAAAATAAATATACAGCTTTATTTAGAAAATCAGTCAGATGACAGCGAGCCAGCATTATGGCTTTTTTCGGCAGAAACAGTAGAAGCAATTCGTGGAGCGGATGTCAGCGGAGAAAAAACTTTTTTGGACAGAGTATTGCCGAGAGTTTTAAAAGAAAGAAAATTAGGAAATGTTCCCATTGGACATTGGGGAGTAGTCGTGATCATGGCAGTAGTTACTTATCTATTGTCGAGACTGCTTATTTTTATACTCATTTTCCTGATTCAGAAAATATGGAAAAAAGCCGATACAGAAAAAGGTACTGCTATTATAGACGCACTGACTCTTCCTGTTCAAATGTATATTACGGTAATTTTATTTGTTGCCTTTACGCAGCGAATGGGAATTTCGATTATAGTACGTCAGCGTTTTAGCATTATAATAATCACTATTGGAATTTTAGCTTTTTTAATCCTGCTTTGGCGAATGACCGACTTTGTGAGCATGTACACACGAAGCAGAATGAATAGTAGAGGACGCGCATCTGCAGTATCTGCCGTATTGTTTTTGAGCCGTACCATGAAAGCCGCAATTGTCGTAATCGGAATTATAGCAATCTTAGGAATTATAGGAGTTGATGTTACAGCCGGACTTGCTGCACTGGGAATCGGGGGGATTGCGTTGGCTCTGGGAGCGCAAAAAACTATAGAAAACTTTGTTGGAAGTGTGAGCCTTATTGCCGATCAGCCGTTGCGTGTTGGAGATTATTGCCGAGTTGATGATATAAAAGGGACTGTAGAATCTATCGGAATGCGTTCTACAACGCTTCGTACAGCGGCACGCAGTATTGTAACGATTCCGAATGGCCAATTATCGGCAAGTAAAATAGAAAATTACGCGCATCGCGACCGTTTTATATTCAATCCGATTTTTGGTTTTAGAATGGAAACCACTCCAGATCAAATGCGTTATCTGCTTGTAGAATTAAGATCTTTGCTCTACGCGCATCCTGCTGTTTTAAACACGCCACCTATAGTTCGTTTTACTGGAATTACTGCGGATGCTTTAAAAGTCGAAATTACAGCCTATATAGAAGCTATAAATGTCGAAACATCACAAGAAGTTCAGGAAGATCTTTTATTGAGAATGATGGATATTATAGAAAAAAGTGGAACTTCATTGGCTTATCCATCACAAACTTTATACATGGCGCGAGATACCCCTTTTTCAAAAGAAAAGGCGGATGAAATCTCTGAAACAGTTAAAAAATGGAAGGAAAACAACGAACTGCAGCTTCCGAAATTTGATCCGAAAAGAGTAGAAGAATTGAAAGATAGCATTCAATATCCTGCCAAAGGCAGTTTTAATCCTGATGATGACGAAACCTTATTATAAAAGAAACGAGCTTCAAAAATTTGAAGCTCGTTTTATTTTAAGAAAAATATAAATTAGCTTTTAGATTCTTTTACAATTTCCATATTTCCGTCATTTTGCTTTATAATTTTCCAATCTGGATTTAGTTCTATTTCGTAAAATTCACTTGTAATTTTTTGACCTTCAATTTTAGAGGGAAGCGGAAAAACAAAATACGTTTTCTCATCTTTATCATAACTTAAAATACCTGCTTTGCCCAATTGATTTTTGCCTTCAACTGTAGCAAAATTTCCAAAGTTTTTACCTGATTTATCTCGACCTTTAATGCTAGAATATACAATTCCTTTATCGTTTAAAGTCAATGTCCCGTTCATATTAAAAGTGCGGCCATAATGGTCGATATCGGTAATCGCTACTTTCAATGTTGGTTTGTTAATTAGTAAATCAGTATAATAAGAAATTAGCTTTTTTTGTTCTTCTTCTCGGGCAATTTCTTGTTTATTTATTTCATCAAAATTGTTTCTGGATTTAGCTAATTCTAATTCTTTTTTGGTTATAGTTATTTTTGATTTTAAAATCATAACTTCATAAATATCAGCGAAATTATATGTTTTATCTAAACTATTTTTCCAAGTGATATTTAAAAAATCAAAAAGCAAACCATAGGCTGGGCCGGTGGCATACGGAAAAGGTCTCGTGTATGTTTTGGCTTCTTCTCGTTGGTTAATTTCTTCAATCGCTTTTTCATATTTATTGTCATAAGAAGACAAAACAAAACCAGTGTAATTTGCCAAACCTTCCAAAGTTTCTATTTCCAGCTCATCATTCAAATATTTTGAATATTGCTGTTGTCTTTCTTTTCTAAATAGTACAGCATCCTTCAAATAACTTTTAATTTCATCTGTTTTTCTTTTTTCGATAATCGATTTCAAAGCATTCTTTAATGCCTGATATTCCAATCGCAATAAAATTCTTGCATTAGTTTCATCAAGATATTCAATCGGATTTCCGTTAAATTTTTTGGATTTCATTTGCAGTAAATGAAATAATTCATGGATAATTGTAGCACTTTTATCATCTAGATAATTATTCAGAACCGTTGCGTATTCTTTTTCCTCATATTTTTGTGTGGTATTGACAAAAACGAGCGAATTAGGTTCCATAGTTTTAAAATACAAAACTCCAATATCCGTTTTGCTATTAGGTAACTTTGCCAAACTATAGATTGAATTGTCAAAGTCGATTACAATAATGCTGTCATTCCAGATTGGTTTGCCCCAAAGTTTTCCATTATCTTTTTCTAAAAGCGCTTTTGCTTCCAATAGTTTTTCCTGAATGTTTTGTCTGTTTTTAAAAGCTTTGTCAGTCTCTTGAGCCGAGATAAATTGAGAGATTGTGGCAAAAATTAGCAATAAAAGATTTTTTTTCATTTCCGATTGATTTAAGATTTCGGAAACAAAATTAGATTGGGCAATTTTAGGAATCAGTTAATTAGAGGCTGAAATTGGGACTAATCCCAAGGATGATTTTTCAATTTAGATGCCAATTCATGACGGTTTGCGACATCCAGTTTTGCATAAAGATTTCGAATATGGGTTTTTACTGTACTTAGTGAGATAAAAAGTTCATCGGCAATTTCTTTGTTCGATTTGTCTTCTAAAATCAATCTGGTAATTTTCTCTTCCTGATTCGTCAAAGTTAAATTTGAAATTTCTTGTATTGCTATTTGAGGTTTCAGAGCTTTCAATTTTCTAAATTGAAATATAGAAATAAAAGCTAGAATGAAAACTAGTATACTTAAAGTATAATTGAGCTTTTTCTGAAAGGCATATTTCTGCTGTAAAATAACGTTAGAAATTTTTGAAATTTCATCTTGATATTGGAGATAATAAGAAGTTTCTCCGTAGTAGTTTTTTAGTGAATTTAAAATGCCATCATAAAACACTTCATTTTTTTCAAAGTCATTTTTGATATTAAAATCATTTCGTTTAATGTCTGAAAAAGCCAAAAGTTTCAACAACGGATGTTTAATGTTCTTTTCGCTGTATGATTTTACTCTTTCAGCAAAATCATTTATGGCTTGCTGTTGTGCTTCCTTGTTTTTGATTTGTGCATTATTTTTTTCTAGCTGTTCTTCAAAAGATTTTAGTTTTCTCCATTCTTTATCAGTCAAATTGCTGTTTTTAGATTGTCCAAACCAATTGCTTCCAGATTTTGGAAAATAGATTGTATCTCTGTTTGAAAAAATAAAATTGTGATAATTGCTTTTCTCATTATCGCTAACCAATTGCAGTCCTTTGATCGTATTAATATTGGAATGAATGCGATAGAGCTTGTCTTTTTCGGACAACAGTTGGCCTTTAAATTCAAAATAACCAGAGTTATCAGTTTGAGTAGAAAAAAGAATCTGATTTTCGGTAATCATAGTTTCTTCATCATATTTTAGCAGACTCAAATAAACTGTTTTGTTTTTCTGTTCAGCATCAATATATCCCGAAATCTTATATTGTCCATAACAAGTCGGAACCGCAGAAAGCATAAGGATTATCAAAAATAAAACTCTGAATGTTTTTTCTTTTTGCATTTTAAATCAAGTAATTGAAAAGCTTATGAATGATTAAAAGTACAAAAAAAGATTAAAGGTTAAAGGACTGTTTTTTATTTGATAAGCACAAATATAAGCATTAAAGCTTCGCCGAAATCAAATTGTCTAAGTCTGAAAGTTTGTAGAATTTAAGATCATTCAATTTCATGTATTTGCAGATAAATTCTAAAGTCTCGATTTTAACCTGATAATTTTCGGTTACTTCTTTAACGGGTTTATGACCGCATAGAAGAAGAATTTTATTGTTCTTTTTGGCATAATCCAATAATTCAAGTACGTACGGAATGCTAAAATGTATATGGCTATTGTCAATATCAAAAGCAAATACAATTTTTGAATTATCGAAATAACTGTCTTGTTTCTCTGGAATTTCACCTCCAAACGCTCTTCCTCTAATAATTTTAAAGAGAGGTGATAAAGCCTGATCCAGAGAATCTGATCTTTCTCCGTACGGATAGGCAAAAGAAGTAACGTTGAAACCTTTCTTTTTCATGGAAACAATCATAGGATCGATTTCTTGTTTCAGGTATTTCTTAACACTAAATTGCTTTGTAAACTTAACCGCATTGTAATGATGATAACCATGTCCAGCGATTTCGTGACCATATTTCTGCATTTCTAAAAGTGTTTTAATTTCTGGGGCACCAATAGAATCTATTCTGCAGACATTAAAAGTAGCTTTCCAAGAATACTTTCGCAAAACCTGATCTGCTTCTGACCATTCGTCAACGTAAGCATCATCAAAAGATAAAATTACACCGGCTTTATACGTTGGTTTTGCTGCAGGTTTAGGTTTTTTATTTTCACATGAAAAGAAAGATAAGAACAACAAAAATAATACTGCTTTAGTAAAAAGTATTCTCATAGATTTTAGATTGGTACCGAATAAAATTTTATTCAAAATTAAAGATTTTTCTTGTTATTACTATTGTTATTCCAAACAAAAGAAGATTTTCTTATATTCTCATAGTTACCGATTTTTCAAATCTTCCATGATGACTGATTGAAATATCACAAAGAATATTGTCTACTTTCAAAAATGGAATACCGTTTTCGTCTTTAATAATTTCTTGATTTTCAACTTCAATTACATTATTGACGTTTGCAAAATTATCGACCGCAATTGTGTGAATGCTTTCTAAAGAAAATATGCTTTTGGTATAATATCTATTTTCATTGCAAATTACTTTACCCAATGCGAGATTACAATCGATAAAATCTAAAGAACAAGAAAGTTTCTTGGGACTGAATTCCCGTATTTTGGTTTGACGATTATAAATTTTGTACGCAGCCTCTTTCATGCTCCATAAAAGCCAAACCATAGTTTCAGGCTTATCATAATCTTTTATATACTGCTGTTCTTTGGCTATAAAAAGCTTTTCTATAAACCCTTTTCTTTGCCAATTGCTTTCTATACGCGACTGTGCAAGATCTATAACATCATTGCCAATCATTTTTCGGCAAGTTTGGTTTCAATGATCTCAACTGCAGTTTTTACGTCGAGCATGCGTTCCATATCGGCATTGTCGAGTATGACATCAAAGTTTTCTTCAATATCCAAAACAATATCAACCAGATTAGCCGAATTGATATTAAGGTCTTTAATAAAATCGGTTTCTTCTGTCAGGTTGTCAAATGCTTCTGTATTTGTTGTAAAAGGTTTGATAATTACTTTTAATTCCTTTATAAGTTCAGTTCTGTCCATGTTAGTTTTCGAATTTTTTAAATAATATACATGCATTTACATCGCCAAAACCAAAACTGGCTTTTGCAATTATTTTTGGATTAGTTTTAATAGTCTCTAAAAGTACTTTTGAAGGGGCAATCAATTCAGCAATTTCAGGATGAAGATCAGCACAGTTTTTATTTCCAAACAAAAATCCTTCATGAAGTTGTAATACTGCAGCAACACTTTCGATACTTCCAGAAGCACTTAAACAATGGCCAGTTAAGCTTTTTAAAGAATTAATATACGGAAAATCAGCGCCATTTCTTCCTAATGCTTTTGTCCAATTTTCAATTTCAAGACTGTCTTTTGTCGTAGCAGTCAAATGACCGTTTATAGCATCAATTTCATTCGGATGAATTCCAGAATTCTCGATAGCTGTTTTAATGCATCTTTGTACCGCCCTGCTGTTGGGAGCGGTCATGGTTCCGCCGTCTCTTTGTCCGCCCGAATTGACGTTTCCTCCCAAAATTTCGGCATAAATTGTTGCTCCACGTTCTAAAGCAGTTTCCAAATCTTCAATAACAAAAGCGCCAGCACCGCTTCCAGGAACAAATCCTGCTGCCGTAGCGCTCATGGGCCTTGAACCTTCTTCGGGTTTATCATTAAATTTGGATGAGCAAACACGAAGCGCATCAAAACCTCCCCAAATATAAGGGCCACTATCAGATGTGCTTCCAGCCAAAATTCGTTTTGCCTGTCCAGATTGTATTCGATCATAAGCCATCAAAATAGCTTCAGCCCCAGTCGTGCAAGCCGAAGAATTTGTTGTAACCTGATTTCCTAATCCGATTTTACCACCAAGATAAGCACTTACACCGCTGTTCATGGTTTGTGCAACAACAGTGCTTCCTAATCTCCGTACTTGCAGTTCATCAATTTTATAAATGCTTTCGCGAAATTTATCTATTCCAGAAGTGCCAGCTCCAAAAATAGCTCCGCTGTCCCAATCGGGATTTTCATTGAAAGGCAATCCTGCATTATGCCAAGCTTCAAGACCTGCAATAACGCCGTATAAGATTCCTGTACTATTAAATCCGCGAAGTTCGAGTTCTGTAAAATATTGCGATTTCAATTCCTCAGATATTTGAGGCTGACCCGCAATCTGACAAGAAAATTGCAATTCTTCAAGCTGAGCATCATGTCGAATACCCGAAATGCTGTTTTGCAGCGCATGAGTAAATGAAGGAATTCCAACACCATTTGGCGCAGCAACTCCGAGACCAGTTATTACAACTCGCTTTTTCATAATCTTTTTGTTATCATTCCTGCCAGAACACCTCTGCAAACTTCTTGTCCAGCTTCATTTTTCATTACTGCATTGCATTTTAATTTTCCAAAACGAAAGAACAATTTCTCAGAAGTTACTGTTACTTTTTCATTTGGATAAACGGGTTTCAAAAATTCCATATCGGCAGAAGTAAAAGCGATTACGGTATTTGCTCCTAATTCATTTCCTAAAAGAAATATTCCCAAGCAAACCATTCCTATCTGAGCCATCGTTTCAGTCAAAATAACGCCCGGAGTAACGGGATTATCTTTAAAATGCCCTTTGTAAAAGTCAAGATTCTCTCGAAATGTATAAGTTCCTGTTACACCGTTTTCGTCAGCATGAAGCAATTCATCGACAAACAAAAAAGGTTCGCTGTACGGAAGCTGTGCGATAATATCATCTAATTTCATAAACTTTCAAATTACCATTGCAATAAAACTCTTTGTGCCGAAAATCCTGGGCCAAAACTGAGCATTAAACCTTTTTCTCCTTTTTTCGGATTTCGGTTCATAATATTTTCTAAAACGTATAAAACGGTAGCACTCGACATGTTGCCATAATCTCTCAGGATTTCTTTTGTATCGTCAATGTTTTTCTCCAATCCCGCAAAAAGCGATTCGACGGTTGTGACGATTTTCTTTCCGCCCGGATGAAATATCATGTGGTCAATATCTTTTATTTCTAGATTATTCTGTTTTAAGAAAGGATGGATAATGTCGCCAAAATGCGAAGCGATTGTGTCTGGAACTTCAATATCCAGAACCATCTGCAGTCCACCATTAGTGAGTTTAAAGCCCATCATATGTTCGGCATCGTAAAAATGATACATCTGTTCGTCGAGAATTTCGGGGCCAGAATCTTCTTCTTTTGATGACAGTAAACAGCAGGCAGCACCATCTCCAAAAATGGCAGCGCTGACAATATTAGGCATCGAGAAATCATTGAGCTGAAATGTTGCAGTTGGCGATTCTACGGCAATTACAGCTGCACGTTTGCCCGGATTTGATTTGAGGAAATTCTTCGCATAAATAATTCCAGATATTCCAGCTGCACAACCCATTTCGGTTACAGGAAGACGAACAATATCTTGTCGTAATTTCATTTTATTAATCAGATAAGCATCAAGCGAAGGAATCATAATTCCGGTGCAGCTTACCGTAATGATGTAATCTAAACTCTGCGGATCCCAGCCTGTTTTTTCTAATGCTTTTTCTAGAACTTGATGTCCTAGAACAATCATTTCACGGCTGTAAATATCATTTTTTTCTTCAAATGAAGTGGCAGTAAAAACCTCCGAAGGTTCCATGATAGAATAACGTTTATCTACAGAAGCACCTTCAAATATCTTTTTTACTTTTTTGATGAAACGTTCTTCCTGACCTTCAAGCCACACATCGACAAGCGGAAGTATTTCTTCTGTTGTTCTGGAATATTGCGGAAGCTGTTTAACAGCTGTAATTATTTTGACACTCATATTTTTGTAATTATCCACTGGTAGCGAAAAGCCCATTTCCAGTTTATGGAGTAGTTTTTTAGATTTAATTTTTTTGATAAATGCTCTAATTCTTTCTTTTTAAATCCTTTAAGAATAGAAATTAATCCGTCATTGCGCGACATATTGTTGAGATTGAAGACAACTCCAATAAGTTCGAATAGTCGATACGCTAATTTGCTTCTATGTAGATCATTTACAACAATACCTATTGAAGCACTTTTGTTTAAAGTATTCATTACATCTGCAATTTGGTTTGTTGTAAAATGATGTAATGTGAGCGTACATAGAACAATATCATATTTTAATTGGCTAAATTCTTCACTAAAAATATCCATACAGAGATATTCTATGTTTGGAAAATCTTTAGAAAGTTTATTAGCATAGTTGATCGTAAAAGCGTTTGCATCAATGCCAATCAGTTTAAAATTTAGATTACGTTTTTTTCCATATTTCGAGAGCATTCTCAACATATCGCCATTTCCACAACCTATGTCTGCTATTATTATCGTTTTTGAAATATCAGTTTTGCTTAAAAGTTTTTTTATGCCGTGAAGCGTCAATTTATTGCCTCCAAGCAATTGATTGATAGAAGCAATTTGATCTAAAGCACCGATCAATTCTTCGCCTTCTAGCGAAAAATCGTCCATGATTTCAATTTCTTCGGTTCTATATTTGGTGTTTACGCTCATTTATTCAACTGTTATGGGACGGCCGTGTGTTTGTTTTACAATAAAGGAAAGTAATGACGGAATTGAAGCCGCTACAGTTGTCATTACATGCGTAAAATTTTTGTATGTGAGCGCTTTGGCTAATAAACGCCCAAAGAATAATCTTTTACTGAAATGCTTTTTCCATTCTTGAATATACTTTTTCTCAAATTCGCTTCTTGATTCTATTTTTCCGTAATAGAAATCCAATACTAATTCAGAAGCAATTTTGGCGCTGTGAATCGCCATTGCCATTCCGTTGCCGCACATGGGATGAATTAATCCTGCGGTATCGCCAATCATTAAAATATGATTTTCAACCGGTTCTTTCTTGTCAAATGAAATCTGGCTTATGGTTAATGGTTTTTCAAATAGGGAAGTGCTGTTTTCAAAAACAGCTTTCAGTTTCTTGTTTTTATAAAGTACAGATTTCTGATACTCTTCTATATTTTTATATTTTTTAAAAGTTTCAAAATCGGCTAGATAGCAAATGTTTATGACATCATTTTCAACTTTTGAAACACCGCAATAACCGCCTTGAAAATTGTATAAAGCGACAAGTTTTTCATCAAAATTTCCAGAATAATGCCCTTTGACGGCCAGCCACGGCGATTTCTTAGAAATAAAATCTCTTGACAAAACCTGATCAACATTAGATCTTTTGCCGTAAGCGCCCAAAACGATTTTAGCAGAAAGCATTTCTTCAGAAGTGGTTACGGTAAAAATGTCGTTTTCAAAAGAAATGTTTGTAACTGTTTCTGTTATAATAGTACAGCCATTTTCTACAGCTTTTTGAAATAGAAAATGATCCAATTCATAACGGCTTATGCCGAAGCCGCCTAATGGAAGTTTAGTTTTTGCCGTTTTTCCATTTTGTGCTGTAAATTCAAAATTAGAAATACTTGTTGGGTGAAGTTTCCTAACGTCTAAATCCAACCAAAATAAATAGGGTAGAATTTCATTTGAAATATATTCTCCGCAGACTTTATGTTTTGGATATGTATTTTTTTCGATAAGAACAACCTTCAATCCTTTTTTGGACAAGTGTAAAGCGCTTGCAAGACCAGCAAGACCGCCGCCAATAATAAGTACATCGGGATTTGTTCTCATACTACCAATTTAGTCATAATTCTTACACGAACTTTACTTAATTTGATAAGAAGTTAACAAAATTTCAACTTTTATCTTAAAAAGCTAATTGAGTTTTGGTTAGAAAAACAGAATAAAAATTCATTTAAAAGATAATCTTTACTTTTGCAAAAAATAGCAGCATTTATAAATGACAATACAAGATCTAGTAGGCACTTTTTCGGTTTCGGGAAGCAATCAGGATGAGAGCAATGAAATTACATACAAAGGTGTTTTGACTTTGACTTTAGACAAAAACAACCGAATTAAAGCAAATTGGGTTATCAACTCGCATCAGCAAAAAGGGACAGGTTTCTTTAAAGATAATATTCTGGTAATTAATTTCAATTACAAAGGAGACGACAATAAAATTTACAAAGGCGTTGTAGTGTATAGATGTGTCACAAAAGATGTTTTAGACGGATTCTGGTCTGAAAAACATGGAAATCCGCTTTATTTAGGAAGTGAGCATTGCTTAAGAATGGAAACTACTGAAAGGCTTAATTAAAAATAGAAACAGCGCAAAACTAAAGTTTGCGCTGTTTTTTCTGCCACAGATTAAGGGATTTTCACTGATTTAATCTGCATAATCTGCGTGAAAAAATTATTCTATTAGGTTATGCAGAAACTATCTCAATTGCCTGCAAAAATAATTTAAGCAGGATTTACAACAGTTTTATATTTTCTGTTGTAAAGAATAATAAAACCAATCCATATAACTAGTAAAATTACAATCAAAGTAAGTTCTGTTTCGTGCAAACCGTTACGAAAGAAATTGTTTAGTGAATGCACTCCTGCCACAGCTAGCAATGAACCTGTAGAAGAATATACTTTTCCGATTCCCCAAGTTCCGAAGAAAATGATTCCAAGGAAAATCATGTTGCTTGGAGTTGTTTCCAGATTTAAATGCCATGCAAACCAAAGGACAGCAATAATCACTATAGAAGTAAATTTAGGAAGCGATTTTAATTGTTCTTGTAAAAATCCGCGCCATCCGATTTCTTCCAAAAGTCCGTAAGCCAGAACAGTAAACATTAATAAAATTGGGAATTTGCCAATAGTAGCGTAATAAACTCCTGCAATTAAAACGGCAGGGAGCAACCAATATACGGCAAAAGGAACAATTGCATTTTTGTATATTCCTTTTAGAGACATTGGGTTATGAAGCGAGAATATCTTGATTGCAGCCAAAGCTCCTAAAGCAGGTCCCGCACCGCGAAGTAAAATCACTAAATACGGATTTTCTATTCCTGATAATAAATTGGTTTTAACAGCTGCATATCTGCAGATTACTGCGATTACATAAAAAACTATAATTGCTCCGAAGTTGATTTTATTTTTCATCGTTTTAAATTTGTTTGGTTTAGTGAAGCAAACTTATGGCGCATAAATGAAAATAAAATTGACTTTGGGTAAGAAATCATTTTTCCATGACTCTTTTTCGAATTCGACTTAAACTTTCGGCTGTTAATCCGAGATAAGAAGCAATGATTTTTAAAGGCGTTCTCTGAAAAATTTCTGGACGGCCTTCAATCAGTTTCAAATAACGTTCTTGAGGAGAAAGCGTCAAAAGATTAATCTGTTCCTGCTGTTTGCGTACATAGAGCATTTCAGAAATCGCTTTTCCAATTCGCAAGCCTGTTTCCGATCTTTGGTACAATTCATTTAAATCTTGATGAGAAATAGACCAAAGCGTTAAATCTTCTAAGGCTTCGGTTTTAATAACCGACGGCTGCTGATTTAAGAATGACATATAATCGCTTATAAAACTATTTTCATACAATAAATTAATGCAAATGTCTCTCTTTCCGTCCCAAACAAACAATCCCGCAGATCCTTTAATGATGATGTTAAGATATTTTTCGACACCGTGATAATCTTTTATAATTTCTGATTTCTCAAATTCACGGACTTTAATTTTCTCCGAAAACCCTTTCCAGATATTCATATCGGCAGTAAAGTAATTTTCGAAAACTCGTTTTACATCTTCTGGAGACGGACTTTGTGGCATTTTATTAAATTATGAGTTTGGAATGCCAATATAGGTTTAATCTTTCAAAATAAAAACAGCTGTGTTATCCTGTTATCATTTTTGTGAAGTGAGTTCAACTTTGTCAAAGTTTTAAACTTTGACAAAGTTTGACATTTATGACCACAATAATTGTCATTTCGACGAAAGAGAAATCTTCGCAAGAAACTCCGTTCCTAGAGTTGACAATCTTTGTCGAGCTACTTATGGAGATTTGCTTCGCCAATTCGCTATCGCTCGGGTCTCCTTCGTCGAAATGATAAAAATACGCAAATCGAGACTATATACTTAAATTAAACTACTATAAGTCAATATTTTAAATTAAAGAGTTAGGCTGTAGTTCATTATCATATTTTTCAGGATCTGAAGCGGCATATTCATTTTCTGGTTCTGGAATAACATGAATTTTAGAATCGCTGATCGAAATTACAGCAGAACAGACATAAATACCAATTTTTCCTTCATTGTATTTAAAATCCAATAAAGTCAGTTTTACGATATCATTTATTGAGAGTTCATAATAATTTCCGTAGCGGATAATCTTAAAAGAAATTTGTTTTTCTTCTCCAATTTCGAATTGGTTGGTTTGAATGTTTTCGAAGATAAAATTATTCTTGACGTCTTTTTCATTAAATCCCCAAGCTCTGAATTGTACAAAACCATTCATGAAATCAATCGAAATATAATATCCCGTTCCTTCTTTATCACATTCAATCACAAAACCTGTTTTTCCCATTCCTTCTACAGACAATGTTCCTTCCCAGACAAAATCATTAGAAGGTTTTTCGAAACCGTATATTTCATAACCGCTTCGGCATCCAAAACGCCATTTGCTTTCATTTTCTAAAACAAAATCGGCTGTTGGATTTCCTAAAATAGGCAAGGGAAGAGGAAGATCTTTTTGAAGAATGGTTTTCTTATATAGTTTCTGCCAATAATAATAGCTCTTCAATAAAAGTCTTCCGCTTTTGTCGACATCGAGTTCTTTTGGAGGCGGAATTACGCGATGCGTATTGACATTTCCGTCTGCGAAGTAGAAATTATAAACCAGAAAATGTTTTCCTTCTTTGACTACTCTTGCAGCATAATTTCCTTGAGGCATTAAAACGTTGTTGTGAAAAGCAGAATATTCACCCCTAAATTCTGAAGAAGACCAATATCGTACTTTAATATCTTCCCTGATGGATCCTAAAAGATAATGAGTTCCTTTAATCTCAAAGACACACGGACATTCTACATCATCATATACATACGGAATATGAAGCGGTTTCTGCAACACAAAACCTTCTTTTTCTCTTTTGGCAACACCAATACAGCCTCTGCGGTATGTTGGTCCAGAGGCGCTTCGGGCGCAGATTAACAAATAATCTTCGCCTTTGTATTGGTATTTAAACGGATCTCTAAAACTAATCCATTGACGTGGATTATTGTTTGAACCTTCATAATGTGGCGCTTCACTTTTAAAAGGAAGTCCGTATAGGTTTTCTTTTTTCCAAGTAATTAAATCGGGAGAAATGGCACGACCTACTTTTTGTTCAATTCCTTTGTCTTGACGTTTCAAGCCAGTATAATACATTTCATAACCCTCGCCATCCGATTTTTTGCTGACATGCATCGTCCATAACATATCATCGTCCCATTCTCCTGGATCACCTACAAATAGTGCATTTTTTACTCGTTTCCACGAAAGGCCGTCTTTTGAGATTGCATGTGCGATATAATCGTGATTGGGAATGATTAAATGAAATAAATGATGAACTCCTTTTTCATCTATAAATACATCAACATCTCCAATTTCCCAGTTGCTAAATCCTGAACCTGAATACATTTTATTATTTATTTTAAACTGTTAGTATAATTTTTTTTATTTTTTAAACACATAGAGATACAGCTTTTTTGTGCTGAAAAGGCGTTTCACTTTGGCTAACAAACATGGAAAGCATTTTTGTCATCTCGACGAAGGAGAGATCACACTAGAATTTCCGTTCCAATATTTGTCAATCTTTGTCGATTTACGAGTGAGATTCCTCGTTCCTCGGAATGACATACTTTGCGTTTCTATGTGTTTAAAATTTTATCCTCAACGAATGTTATTTTATGACTTTATAATGTTTTAAACCTTCTAAAATTCCTTCTGAAGCCGAAGTTTTAGCCACATAAATACTTTTTGTGGTTTCATAATCTGCCAATTCTGCGCTTCGGTTTCCAACAATAATTCCTTTTATGGAACCTCTAAACATATCGACATCGTTTCCTGAATCTCCAGCAGCAATTACATTACTTAATGGAATAGACCATTTTCGGCATAAAAACTTAATTGCATTTCCTTTTGATGCTCTTTTGGGAATAAAATCTAAAAACTGTCCGTGACTCGGAATAATATTGACTTTATACCATCCTGTTCCTAAAACAGTAATCAGTTCATCATGATTGTACTGTTCTTTCTCATAATAATAAGAGATTTTATACGGATTCTGAGCTTCTTCTTCCTGCAGTTTGATCCATTTAATGGCTTTAAGTTTATTGACAATTTCTTCTCTTTTCCATCTTCCAGAAAGGAATTTTGCCCAACCTTTGTCCAAAATATAATCCTTTCCGTTGGTGTAATAGATTTCAGTTCCGACAGAACAGATTATAAAGTCGGGTAGAGGAAATTCTTCTTCATCAATTACCTTTTTTACTAATGCTAAATTTCGTCCAGAAGCCATTGCAAAAGCCATTTTATCGGTGCGATTGATCAAATGTGCTTTTAATTCTTTCAAACCCGGATTTGCCAGTTTAGGTTCAATCAATGTTCCGTCAATATCGGAAACCAATAAATGATCGATTTTTCTTTTTAATCGGCTGATGTTGATATTAGGATAATGCTGTTTTTTGATTCCAGCTCCAGATGAAAGGGAAAGATTTTCTTTAACCAATTCGACATAATGATTAACATGGCTAATCCAGCTATAATGTTTCTGAATGTTGATGGCTCCATTATTCGAATAATATTTCCATTGATTTTCATCGGTTAAAATATTCCGAAGTGCTTTTTTGATCTGACTTTCTTCTTGGGGATTGACTAATTCTCCGTTCTGGCAAACTGGAATAATTTCTGAAGGTCCGCCATTTTTTGTCACCACAACAGGAAGTCCAGAACTAGCCGATTCGATAACGGTCAATCCAAAATTTTCATGCAAAGCTAAATTGACAAAGACACCTCTTTTTTCTGCTGCATATCTATAAATGATAGAAACTTCATTTTCGACATCATGCTTTTTCGGAATGGCCATTTTCCCGTACAAATCGTATTTGTCCATTAAAAGAAGCAAATCAGTTAGAACGTTTTTTTCAGATTCAGGCATCTTGGCAATGTCTTTTCGAATACCAGCAAAAATGACCAGATTGGCAATGCTTTGCAGTTCTTTGTCTTTTCCGTAAACTTCAATTAAAGTGTTCAAGTTTTTATGGCGGTCAGGCCTCGAAAGTGCCAGAATAATAGGCTTGTGCTGATTGGTAAGAAATTTTGAAATAGATTCGGCAACCCAATATTTTCGCTGTGCTTCTTCCATGTGTTTGTCAGAATCGTTTTCCTGATAGTAATAAGGAACAAATTTTCGAGTATCGATTCCTGGAGAAATGGCGTGGTATTTTCCTAATTCAAAATTTTTGTAAGCTTTGTAGGTTTCAATTTCCTGTTCAGTAGAAGTGACAATAAATTCTGCGAGTTCTAAGGTTCTCTCTTCTGCAGAAATTCTGGCTTTAAACTTGAATTTTTTCTCCAATTCTTCTTCAGTTTCACCACTTTCAATTAGTTTTTTCTTTTTATAAAATCCTAATGAATGTCCTGTATGAGCAAAAGGAATATTTAAAACGGCTGATAATTCGGCTGCAGCGTAACCCGCATCTGCATAATGGGAGTGAATCCAATCGGGGAAAATGTTATGCTGTTTGATGTGCTGCATCGCGCCATTTACAAAAAGATCAAGACCTTCCCAAAGCTGTTCTTTAGCTTTGTATTTTTTTCCCAGAAACGGAATTCTTCTAATGTCTAATTTGTCATTGATAATTTCGATAGGTACCGCATATTCGGGCGAAAGGGCGGGATCGTCTATTAATCGGGTAAAAAGATGAACGTGTTCTACATCTTCATGCTGCGATAAAAATTCGGCTAATTCGTATATGTATTTGGTTTGGCCTCCATTGTCGGCGTCTCGTCCGATTTCTAAACCAGAACCTTTCAAAAGTCCGTGAATATTGATAAGTGAAATTCGTAATTTTTTCATCATTCTTCCTTAAATTATTTGGATTCACAAGGTACTGCGCCCATATAGATTAGGAAGAAATAATTTCATTTAAAATTTACATAGTTCCCATGTTTGAATGGAGAAGGTAATGATTTAAGTATAAAAAGGAGATTGTATCAAAAAGATGGCTTGTTGAACGGAATTTTTATAAATTTTATTTTACAGTAAAACCCCAGCGGGGTAAAATATTTATAGAATTACAATGAAGAATAAAAGAAAGCTCCAGCGGAGCGACATATTTAAGGGTAAAATATGTCGCTCCGCTGGAGCTTTATGTTGTAGCCATTTATCCCTTGCTATAAATATTTAGCTTCTCTGAAGCTTACAAACAAAGATTTATCCTTTATGTAGCGTATTTTTATTTTCTTTTAATTTTTATTAATTAAATTCTCAATATCAAATATTGAAATTTTAGGATTTCCGCCAACTGATCCAGCAACTAAAGCACCAGTTGCGCACGCAAAATTTAGAGCTGCTTGCGGTTCTTTTCCGTTTAAAAGTGAAGTGACCAAAGCGCCTAAAAAAGAATCTCCTGCACCGACAGTATCCTCAACTTTTACGGTATAACCTTCATTTTCATAAAGATGTTTATCCCACAATAATAAAGCGCCATCTTTTCCTCTTGTCACGCAAATCGCTGTAGCATTGCTGAGAGAACAGATAAAATTCATGTTTTCTTCTAAAGTTTTATAAGGCGAATTGAAAGCGGCACTGATTTCCATAATTTCTTCATCATTAAATTTGATGAAATTAGCAGACTGCATTAAATGCTGTAGGATTTCGTAATTATAATGCGGTTTTCGAAGGTTCACATCAAAAACTTTATAAGTATGAGTTTTAAGCAATTCGTCCAATGCTTCTCGAGAAACTTCATCTCTGCAGACCAAACTTCCGTAAATTAAAACATCTGAATTTACTACTAATTCTCTCGCTTCTTCGTTAAGAATAATTTTGTCCCAAGCAGAAGGATAAAGAATTTCGTAAGTAGCCGATTTGCTTTCGTCTAACGTTACGTTTACCAATCCTGTTGGAAAGTGATCAGATTTTAAAATAGTATTGGTATCCAATCCTAATTTATTGACTTCGCTTATAATAGCTTGCCCATCTTCATCATTTCCTACGCAGCTAATCATATTTGAATCAACGCCAAGAGCTTTCATACGAAGTGCCACATTTAAAGGCGCTCCGCCAATTTTTTTTTGATCGCCAAAAATATCCCAAAGTACTTCTCCGAAAGCGACAGCTTTTAGTTTTTTGTCGTTACTCATTTTAATTTTTTCTTGTTTTTAGAACATTATATCAGATGCTTAGTATTTCATCAGATTTTATAAAAATAAAAAACAATAACGGCTTATGCAACCTGTTTTTTGTCTAAAATGGATTGATTATTTGATTTAGTATAACTAAGAAAGGCAATCGTATATGATTGCCTTTCTTAATTTTAAAAAATGAAAATGAATTATCCATGCGCTTCAACTGAAACATCGTTCCATTTTTCCCAGCTTTCTAATCTTTGATCGTAGCTTTGTTTTACGAACGGAAATGCCACTTTTCCAAGTAATAAACGTAAAGGAGGATTTTCGTTTTCTACCAAGTTTACAACCGCTGGAGCTGTTGCTTCAACTTTACCGAATATGTTTTCTCTTTCAGATAAAGCTTTTTTGATTTCGTCATAATACGGTAAACTTTTGCTGGTAATTCCAGTATGCCAGATGTTAGATTCATAACCGTTTGGTTCTAATAAAGTAACATTGATTCCAAATTGTTTTACTTCAGATGCTAAAGTTTCGCTTAAACCTTCAATAGCAAACTTAGAAGCGCTGTAAAGTCCCATTCCTGTTGGTAAAGTTGCCAATCCTAAAATAGACGATACCTGAATAATGTGACCGCTTTTTTGCTCTCTCATTATCGGAATAACAGCTTGTGTCAACCATAAAGTTCCGAAGAAATTGGTTTCAAATTGTTCTCTAGCTTCTTGTTCGTTTGCTTCTTCTACGGCACCTGTAAGCGCATAACCTGCATTGTTGATCAAAACATCAATTGTTCCAAAATGTTGTTTTACTTTCTTAACCACTTCTAGAGATTCCTCACGAATGTTGACATCTAGTTTTAATGGCAAAATTTTACTTGCGTACTTTTCTTTTAGATCGTTTAAAGTATCAAGATTTCTTGCTGTTGCAGCAACGTTGTATCCTTTAGCTAAAAAAGCTTCTGTCCAAGCTCTTCCAAATCCTTTTGAAGCTCCTGTAATTAAAATTGTTTTTGACATGGTATTTGTTTTTTATTATTAATACTAAAATTTAAACATGACCAATCGGTCATTTTTATAATAAAAAAAATTATATCAATTTTTCAGATATAATTTTTTTAAGCGTTTTTTCTATTGTTTTCATATTATCGTTATTGCCAGACACTCGAGACATTAAATGTCCTCCTTCAAGCATAGCAAAAAGGGCAGTGGCAAATTCTGATGAGTTCCAGTCAGGCGTAAATTCTTTGTCAGCGATTCCTTTTTCTATAATCGAAGTTAAAAGAGACTGACCTCGCTTGATAGCATTGTTAACTTTCTCTTTTACAATTGGATTGGTATCGTCAGATTCTGTTCCAAAGTTTAACAAAGGACATCCTCCAATTACTGGCGGATTGATCGGATTACTAAAAAACTCGATATAAGCAAAAAGTTGCTCTTTGGCACTTTTTCCGTCTCTAAGTGCCGTTTCTAGTTTAGTGCTTAATATTTTCATGTTATGATCTACAGCTGCGCAGGCCAAAACATCTTTGTTTTCAAAATGAACATACATACTTCCTTTAGACAATTTAGTCGCTTCCATAATATCGCTCATAGAAGTAGCTGCAATTCCTTTTGTGTTAAAAATAGGAGCGGCTTTTTCTATAATAAATTGTCTGGTTTCTTCACCTTTTGTCATGATAGATTGTATTTAACGATGCAAATATATGACCGATTGGTCATATATGCAAATTTTAGTTGATTTTTTTAATTTTAAATACAGAAATGTTTCGAAACGTATCATAAATAAGAAATTCATATGTCTATATTTGTTTGAAGTAAAGACTCATAATTTAAAGATAAATAATGAAGAAATTCGAATTGTACTGGAGAGATCTTAATATCGGATCGATTGTTAAAACGTATTTTGATATGAGAGATTTTGGAGTAATCACCTATAAGTTCAATTATTTAGCTGAGCTTCCTGAAAATAAACATCTTGCAGATTTTATTAAACATTCTATATTGGAAAGTATTCTTATAGAAGAAGGAGATGAGGAAGCTAATGATAAGATGGCTGAAATAGCAGAAAGAGAATTTCTTGATTTAATTAATACAACAGATTGGTACCTTATCAATGAGAAAGGAGAGAAAAAAATAATTCTTTGTCCGATGTTTCATGAAGATGATGGAATAACTTGGATGCTGGATTCGGATTATTTTTAATTTTGTTTTAGTCGCTTGCTGTAGAAAGTGTCTAGTTATTTACATTTATCAACGTTATTTTTCTGTTTATATAATGTGATTTAAAATAATTGCTTTTAAATAACTGAAATATAGTTAGTTACTTGTGTTTTTTGATTAAATTTATCTAAAAAAAATGCAATATGGTAACAGCTATACTTAGAGAACATCCTGAACTGGCACTTTTTTTATGCTTGGCTCTTGGATTCTTAATCGGGCGCATTAAAATTGGAACATTTAAAATTGGTGTAGTATTAGGAACCTTATTCGCTGGTGTTCTAATTGGTCAGCTGGATATTGAAATTCCCGGTATTGTAAAAACCATTTTCTTTGATTTTTTCCTGTTTTCAACGGGATATAAAGTTGGGCCTCAATTTTTTCAAGGTTTTAAAAAGAATGCATTTCCGCAATTGTTGCTCACTTTGGTAATATGTTTGGCTTGCTTGTTAGTGGCATATTCTGTTTCTGTTTTTTTAGGTTATGATGTAGGAACAGCAGCAGGATTATTAGCAGGAGCGTTTTCTGAATCAACTGTAATTGGTACTGCTTCAGATGCTATAAGCCATTTAAATCTTGATGATGCAGAAAAAACTAGATTAATTAACAATATTCCGGTAGCCTATTCTGTAACTTATTTGGTGGGAGCAACATCTTTTGTCTTTTTTCTGACCGCAATTGCTCCAAAATTACTTGGTATTGATTTAGTTAAAGAAAGCGAACAACTGGCTGAAATCATCTCAGGAGAAACTGAACAGGAATACGGTCCAGGAATGAAAAGCGCTTATCAGAGGTGGATTATTCGGGCATATAGAATTACCAATGAGAAATGGATTGGAATTAGTATAAGCGAGTTTGAGAGATTAATATCCAACAAGAACATTGTTATTCAGAGAATACGCCATAAAGATCAATTGCTAGATCCAAAACCAGACACCATAATTCATAAAGATGATGTAATGGTAATTATGGGACAGCATGGAATCATTTTGGACAGCCTCTTTTCTGTTGGGCCAGAAGTTTTGGATGAAGAATTGTTGAATTTCCCTCTAGCACATTTAGATGTTACAATCACCAATAAAGCAATTGAAGGCATGACAGTAAAGTCTCTTCGAAAAAGTAGTTTTTATCATGGATTAATGCTAAATAAAATAACTAGAGAAAACCATGAAATACCGCTTGAATCTAAGACGGTTTTAAATAGAGGCGACATTTTGAATCTTTCAGGCAGACCAGCAAAACTAGAAGAAGCAGCAAAAGAAATAGGTTATCTGGATCGTTTAAGTCCAGAGACTGATATTATTTTTGTTGGTTTGGGTATTGTACTTGGTGGACTATTGGGCTTGCTTTCGGTTACATTATTTGGAGTTTCAATAACTTTAACAACAAGCGGCGGTGCATTGGTAATGGGACTCATTTTTGGCTGGCTGCATTCAAGAACACCTGTTTTTGGCAGAATTCCAGAGCCCGCCTTGTGGATATTTGACAACGTAGGTCTTGCAGCATTTATTGGACTTGTTGGTCTTGCTGCGGGTCCAAGTTTTATTTCTGGTCTTAAAGAAACCGGTTTTGGCATTTTGCTTGCCGGCGTGGCTGTTGCTTTAATTCCTCATATCATCGGACTGTATTTTGGAAGGTATATATTAAAAATAAATCCAATAATTTTACTTGGCGCACAAACTGGCGCAGGTACCTCAACAATTGGATTAAAAGCAGTTCAAGATGCATCAGGAAGCAAGTTTCCAGTTTTAGGCTACACTATTCCTTACGCATTAGCTAATATATTATTGACTGCATTCGGGCCAATACTTGTTGGTATGATGTCTTAATAAATGAACCAAATAAAGTACTGGAAGGAATTTTAAATCCCACCATAACGCAACGTTGATCCTAAAATCAGCATGGCAACACCGATTGAAGTGACCGTTAATATAATAGCAGACATTTTATTGATATTATGTGATCTAAGTTTTGGGATAATGAAAAATTGTGCACACACTGCACAAAAGAAAGTGCAGAAAAGTAAAATCAATTTTATTGAAATTACTTTTTCAAATCCGCTTGAAAAATGAAACCAGGTTTCTGCCGTTACGCCAAAATCATACGCCATCCAGATTCCAGTTATAATAAGTAAAGCGAGAGAAGACATTCCAAGTTTTTCATATTTTTTTTCGAAATTTAAAATAATCTGCGGATCTTTTTTCTTCAATGCTGTTGGAAGGTAACAAATAGCCAAAAGCAAATGACCACCAACCCAGATTGTAGCAGCCAAAAGATGAAGTATTAATACAAAATGATGTAAAGTCATAACAAGTTCATTTTGAGTTATTAATCTCTAAAAATAACTTTTATTTTTAAAGTAGAGAAGTCTTTAAGTTGTATCTTTTTAGTCGAATTGTCTAACTTTGAAAGTGTTGGCACATTATTCATAAACTGTTGCACATAATAATTACCTTCAAAATTTTGACTTTCAAGATATTTGATCATTTGAATAAAATCACTTTCTGTAATTAAAGAAGAATGAAAAGTAGTGCGAACTTCAAACGGAATATTCGATTGAATCAAAAGAGAAAGACTTTCTTGAAATTCAGAAAATAAGCCTGACTGCGTTAGGTGTTTAAAGGTATGAGGAAGACTTTTATAATCTAACGCGACGTAATCAATTAATTGACCACGAATCAGGCTATTCAATATTTTTGGACTGGAACCGTTGGTATCAATTTTAACCGCAAATCCCATTGTTTTGATTTCTTTTATAAAATCAATTATTTTTTTGTGTAAAGTGCATTCGCCACCGCTTAAAACCACTCCGTCTAATAATCCTTTACGAGTTTTAAGGAACGAAAGAACCGAATCAAAATCAATCTTTCCTTTTCCTAAAACAATATCTGGATTGTAGCAGTATAAACACCGCATGTTACAGCCCGCAAACCACACAATGCAGGCTGTTTTATGCGGATAGTCTAATAAAGTAAAAGGTGTGAGGCTAAATATTTCTTTATTAGATAATAGTTTCTTCGAAATGTGTACGCTGTTGGTGTTCACCTTTTTTTCCAATATTAAAACTTTCTACAGGTCTGTGATACCCCATTACACGGGTGTAAACCAAACATTTGCTTCTTTGAGATTTGTTTTCTTCTAGAACTTTAAGTGTTTTCGTTTTCATAAGCCAAGTGTCTTTGATTGTTTTTATTGAGTAAAATTTCATCGCATTTTGGACAATATTCATGTTCGCCGTCTAAGTAACCATGAATAGGGCAGATGCTGAAAATTGGTGTTACGGTTATATAGGGCAATTTAAAGCAGGTTAGAACTTTTTTTACGAAGTTTTTACAGGCTTCTGGACTGCTTATTTTTTCTCTCATATAAAGATGCAAAACTGTACCGCCAGTATATTTGCATTGTAATTCATCTTGAAGCAATAGCGCTTCAAAAGGATCGTCAGTATAATCGACAGGAATTTGTGAACTATTTGTATAGTATATGTTTTCATTTTGTCCTGCTTGCAGAATCTCTGGAAAACGCTTTTTGTCTTCTTTTGCAAAACGATACGTTGTTCCTTCTGCCGGAGTTGCTTCGAGATTGTAAAGGTTTCCAGTTTCTTCCTGAAATTCTTTCATTCTCAGTCGAATATGATCTAGAATTTCGGTTGCAAAATGTATTCCCGAAGTGTCGGTTATATTTTGTTTTCCTTCAGAAAAATTTAGTACCATTTCATTCATTCCGTTTACGCCAATTGTAGAAAAGTGATTTCTAAAATGTTTCAAATAGCGCTGTGTGTACGGATAAAGTCCGCGGTCATACATTTGCTGAATAAAGATTCTTTTCTTTTCTAAAGTCGATTTAGCTATTTGGAGTAATTCATCCAAATGTTCAAACAAAGTAATGATGTTTCCTTTATGAAGATATCCAAGGCGCGCCATATTGATGGTTACTACGCCAATGCTTCCCGTCATTTCGGCACTTCCAAAAAGACCGTTTCCTCGTTTTAATAATTCTCTTAAATCGAGCTGTAATCGGCAGCACATACTGCGTACAGCATTTGGTTTGTAGGCGTCAGGGTTTTCAATGCGGTTTCCTTTTTCATCCAAAATATATTGGCTGCCAATAAAATTCTGGAAATAAGACGAACCAATTTTAGCGGTGTTTTCAAAAAGCAAATCGACATTTTCTCCATTCCAATCAAAATCTTCTGTAATATTTACTGTCGGAATCGGGAATGTAAACGGTTGTCCGTTTGCATCGCCTTCAGTCATAATAGTATAATATGCCTTATTGATAAGATTCATTTCTTTTTGAAAATCAGCATATTTTAAATCTATCAATTTTGAAACGCCTCTTTTTTTAGCTTCTTCAATCAGATTTTCATCAGTAACTTTTAGAAATAAGTGCTCATCATTTCGAGTCGGAATCTGTTCTTTTAAATCTTCGGGTACATTCCAATCTAAAGTGATGTTTGTAAAAGGCGATTGTCCCCAACGTGCAGGCACATTTAAATTGTAAACAAAACTTCTAATTCCTTTTAGCACTTCTTCATAAGAAAGCTGATCTTTAAAAACATAAGGAGCCAAATAGGTGTCAAAAGAACTGAAAGCTTGAGCGCCTGCCCATTCGCTTTGTAGAATTCCCAGAAAATTTGCCATTTGACCTAATGTTTCTCTAAAATGAGAAGGAGGTCTGCTCTCGACACGGCCACGCACACCGTTAAAACCTTCATTTAACAGCACACGTAAGCTCCAACCAGCGCAGTATCCGGTAAGACAATCCAAATCATGGATGTGTATGTCGCCATTCCTGTGAGCAGAACCTTCTTCTTTATTATATATTTTATCCAGCCAATAATTGGCGATTACTTTTCCCGCGGTATTACTGACTAGTCCCGCGTTTGAATACGAAATATTCGCATTTGCATTAATTCGCCAATCTGACTGGTTGATGTATTCTTCAACAGTTTGCGTACTGTCTATATAAGTAGTGTCGTCGTTTAAACCATTAATATGTTCTCGCTGTAATTTTCTCGTATGGCGATAAATTATAAACGAACGCATGGTCTGGAAATATCCATTCTCAAAAAGCACTCTTTCTATAATATCCTGAATTTCTTCTACAGGCCACGAGTATTTTGCCTCAAGACCAGAAAGAACGATTTTGAAAATTCTTTTGTCTACAGGCTGGCTAACACTCTGAAAGGCTTTTTGAATGGCATCCTGAATTTTATAAGCTTCAAAAGGCTTATAATCTCCGTTGCGTTTGATTACATATTTTTCCATGGTTCTGATTTTATTTAAGACACTTTTTCAAATGTTTTTTCAAGCTCAATGGCTTTTGGAAACAGAATATTGTTTTCCAGATGAATATGCTTCTTTAAATCTTTGTCAAATTCTTCCAGCATGAGAAAAGCTACTTTATAAGTGTTGCATGAGTCAATAGGCGGTGTATAATTATTGGTTAAAGCTGCAATTCTCTTAAAACGTTGTCCTTCTGTAACATGATCGTCTTTTAAGGTTACAATTGGAGCTTCAATAGATAAAAAAGGCGGTGTTTCCAGTTCTGTACCTTTACTGTATGCGGCATTCATTTTTTTAATAAAAGGAAAAACAACCAACTCTTCTCTTTTCATATGAGCCGTGAGATCCAAATACGTTTTTGAAAAAATAGTATGAATTTCATGAAGCTCTGGATGAATCGCACCGTGAACACCGCACAATTTATTTAAGTATTCCAAAATAGTAGGAGACTTTTCTGCAACATACCTATGATGGGTTTTGGTTATATAATCTGCAATCATGTCTGCTGTCCAATTTTTATAATCAAAAGACTGGTTGGCAGAACTGCTTCTTGCTTTTTCAATATGTTCAATAAGAACGCTTTCTTCAATATCTCTTTTTTTGCAAACTTCTTCGATTGTACGATGGCCTTTGCAACAGAAATCAATATGAAATTTTGTAAAAACTGCTGCTGTTTTGAAATCGTCAGCAACGATTTCACCAATAGTGGTTTTGCTTGTTAGTTTCATAATGGTAGGGGTGTATAGATTAATTTGGGTTTCAGCATATTTTTTGATCTTTAGCAGCTTTGCATTGTTTAACGATAAGCAAAGAAGCAGCAATCATATTTGAAAATTCGATAAACGGAATCGTAATTTCATGTGTTTCTGTAAGCGAAACAGCATAATTATTAAGCTCTTTTATTTTTTCAAAAGTCAAATCGGCGTCTCGTTCTTCACTAGTGTAAAATGAAGTGACCAATTTTTGCAATTCCTTTTTAAGTACTTCAAAAGCTAGATAATCATCGACATTATGCGCCTTTGGAAATTTCGGAATCAATATTTTGGATGAATAAATAAATTCTGCAATAGTTCTATCCACATTTTCTGAAGCCTGATGTGCAAACACCAAAGCCTCAAGAAGTGAGTTTGATGCTAAACGGTTTTTACCATGAAGCCCTGTTCTCGCGCATTCCCCAATTGCGTAAAGATTTTTTATTGTGGTAACTCCATTTTGATCTACTTTAATCCCGCCACATTGATAATGTGCAGCAGGAACAACAGGAATTAAATCTTTTTCAGGATAGATTCCCAATTCGTTGCAATGCGCTGTGATAACGGGAAATTGATTTGCAAAAGCTTTAGGATCAAGATGTCTGCAGTCTAAATAAACATGATTTTTTCCACTCAATTGAAGCTCTTTGCTAATAGCATTAGAAACCATGTCTCGTGTAGACAATTCGCCCCTGATATCATATTTAAATAAAAATCTTTTTCCCTCTTCATTAACAATATGAGCTCCAAAACCTCTTACAGCTTCAGAAATTAAAAACAGCTGATTTTCTTTTCCTGCATACAAAGCCGTTGGATGAAACTGAATGTACTGCATATCGACAATTTCTGCGCCAGCTCGTGCCGCAATTGCCAAGCCGTCTCCGGTTGCTATTTTCGGATTTGTTGTGTTTTCAAAAAGCTGTCCGCATCCGCCTGTGCTTAAAACAATGGTTCTAGCTCTAATATATTTTATTCGATTGTGTTTTTTTTCAAAGAAAAAAGCTCCGGTACAAGTTGTTTTAGCTTTTTTTGTTTCGGTATTTAAGTCAATGACCATATGATTTTCTAGGAGTTCAATATTGGGCATTTTCTTGATCATTTTGAGCAGTTTCTGCTCGATTTCCTGTCCGGAGCTATCTTTATGATGTAATATTCTATGTTGTGAATGTCCGCCTTCTAGACCTAAATCCCATTGGCCTTTTTCATTTTTGTCAAAAGAAGCTCCTATTTCAATTAATTCCTGAAGTCTTTCCGGAGCTTGTTTAATAACCATATTAACGACTTCTTTATCGCATAAACCACCTCCAGAACGAAGCGTATCATGTATATGTTTATTGAAACTGTCTTTTATAAGGTCTGTCACCACTGCAATACCGCCTTGAGCCAGTCTTGTATTGGTGTTTTTGGCTGTTTCTTTCGTCATTATAACAATGGATAGATCTGGGCGTTTTTTTGCCGTTTTCATAGCAAAAAATAATCCCGAAATACCAGAACCGATGATCAATATATCTGTTTTAAGCATGTTATTTTGATTTAGAGTTATTGCATTTTTTATGATAGTTCAAGCATCCTTTCGATAGGCTTAAGTGCTTCTGTTCTCAGTTTTTCTGAAACCTGCATTTCTGGTCTTTCATTTTTAAGGCACAAATACAGTTTTTCGAGTGTATTCATTTTCATATAAGCACATTCGCTACAAGCACAGCTGTTGTCATCTGTGGTAGGAGCCGGAATCAGCGTTTTATCAGGTACAGCTTTCGTAAGCTCATGCAGGATACCGGCTTCTGTGGCCACAATGAAAACGGCAGTAGGATCCGTTTTAATGAAATTAATAATTCCCGAAGTTGAGCCAATGTAATGTGCTGCTTTTAAAATATGGTCTTCAGATTCAGGGTGTGCTGCAATTTTTGCAGTCGGATTTTTGTTATATATCTCTATTAATTTGTCTAATGAAAAGGCTTCATGCACAACACAAGAGCCTTTCCACAAGACCAGTTCGCGTTTGGTTTCTTTTTGAAGATATCTGCCCAAGTTTTCGTCTGGAGCAAATATGATTTTTTGTTCTGCCGGTATCGATTCGATTATCTTTTTGGCATTTGCCGACGTACAGACTAAATCGCTCATAGCTTTTATTTGTGCAGAACAATTGATGTAAGTGACTACAATATGATCTGGATACTGATCTTTGAATAATTTGAAATCTTCAGGTGGACAGCCATCGGCCAAGGAACAGCCCGCATTCCAATCAGGCAATACTACTTTTTTATTTGGGTTTAAAATTTTTGCCGTTTCTGCCATAAAATGAACTCCTGCAAAAACAATGATATCAGCATTGGTATTTTGTGCTTTTTTAGCCAATTCGAGACTATCACCAATGAAATCTGCTATTTCCTGAATATCCTCATCTTGATAATAATGAGCCAGGATAACGGCATTTTTTTCTTTTTTCAATCGGATTATCTCCTGTACTAAAAAGTTCTTGTCCATCTTAATTCTTGAATTTTCTACTACGTCGCTTTATGAAAGCTAATGGTGTTGTCTTTTAAACCTGCTTTAAAATATATTTAAATACATAATTTTAATAGGGTAAATATATTATCATCGTTTTTTTCAAAACATGATTCTAATCATACTGTTTTATATTTGTTTGTATATGTTAACCTTGAGAATTGAATCTTAATTGAAAGTGAAAGTGAGATTTATAAAGATGTTTGGAAATATTAAGAATCATAATTTCCAGTATATAAATGAAAAGTATTTTTTACAAATCTTGAAGGTAAAGCTTAGATTAAGTCTAGAAAATATACAGTTGTTTTCGGGCTTATTAGCTGATTTGAATTGCTATAAAAAAGAAAAAGCATGAAAAAGAGACGAACTCTTTTGTCATGCTTTTTACAATTGTAATTTAAAAAAATTATTTTGCGTCTATCAGAGTAAGTGAAACTCTTCTGTTTTGCGGTTTATTTTCTGCTGGAGTATTTGGAACTAAAGGTTCGCTTTCTCCTTTTGAGAATAAATGCATACGGTTAGACTCTATTCCTTTGTTCTGTAAATAATCTGAAACTGCCTGAGCTCTTTTCATTCCAATTTCAAGATTGCGTTTTTCAGTTCCTATATCACAAGTATATCCAGTAATATTCAGATCTGTGTCTTTGTTTGATTTTAGAATTTTAGCAATTTCATCCAATCTTGTTGCCAATTCTGGAGTTACGCTAGTATTTCCAACTTCTTGGAATGCAAGAGGCTGTTTTTCAATATAGTTTCTTTCCTCTGAAGTCAGTTCTTTTTTAGCAGGAACTGCTTCTACAACTTTTTGCTGTACAGGAATCTCTTTCTGAACAGGAGCCGTTTCTGTTTGAGTAAAAGTTTCTTCTTTTGCCTTTACGGGTTCTGATTTGTCTTTAGCTAATGAAAAACCTAATTTTAATTGAACACCAGCAGATAGATAACGGCTTTCCTGAACGATTCTGCTATTTCCAATTGTACCGTTTGCCTGAATATTGTCAAGTCCGTTCGGATTGTAAGCCACAATATTGGTATTTGGAGTTTCTTTTGCCAAATCTGTTAAACCGTAATCAACGTATAAACCTGTATAAAGCTTTGTTTTTTCTGCTAGTTTGAATGTTAGACCAGTTTCAAAACTTAACATAAAAGCAGGATCTAAGCTTACAGTTGTTTTATCCTGCCAATTGGTTACTTTTCCGAATCCGTGAGATGGTAAATCGTCAACCAAAAGATTCACATCTGGATAATAGCCGCTCAGCTGTAACTCAGAAGCTGAAGCTTTTACAGTTTGTTTTCCTGGGAACATAATTTTTCCTCCGAATCCAAAGTACAATTGTGTCTGAGATGCAATTGATGTTCTGTATTGCATCATTAGCGGAATCGCGAAACCAATAAAATGCTGCTCTTCTTTGTAGTTTGTAGGAGTCACTTGATACTCAAATGCAGAAGTCTGGTCATCGACTTCATAGGTTGAAATTGTCGTTCCGTTATCTAATTCAAAACTATTTTGATTATAAGTAACATCAACACCTGTCGAAATTCCCCAGTGATTGCTGAAGAAGTAGGTGTATCCAACACCTATTCCTCCGCCAAACTTTAGTTTACCGTCTCCGATATTGCTATCGTATAGAATTCCAGACGGACCGCCGTTAATTTTAAAATTAATTTCCTGTGCTTTTATCGTCACGCTAAACAGTGTTAGTATAGCTATGGTGGCTTTAATTTTCATTGCTTGTAATTTTAAATTAAATCTCATTTTTATTTAACCAATAAGTTGATTGTTTTTAACTGACCGTCAGCCAGTTTAAGAACAACAATGTATAAGGCTGTCTGTGATGGAGCGATAATTTGATTTTTTGGTTTTACATTTGAAATAGTCTGAACTAATTTCCCTGCAATGTCATAAATAACCACCTCAGATCCATTTAATTGAGATTCGCTAAAATCACACTCTAAAGTAAACTCGGCATTAGGCTTAACTGGGTTCGGATAAATTTTGATTTTCTTGGTGAAAACCGTTCCAGTAGTTTCAATTGGACAAGATTTGATAGAATTTCCGTTTTTGTCTTTTGCAATTACATGATAAGTACCATTTAAAGGCTGAATTTCGCTATAATACTGACGAGTTGCGCCAGAAATAGCAGCTCCGTTTTTATACCATTGCCAAGCCACATAATTATTTGATTTATTATCAAAGAATAGAACGTTTGCCCATTGCTGAATAACAAGTCCAGATTGACTTATTTCAATTGGTTTAACAACGGCTGTGGCAGCATTATGATTCTGATCTCCAATTTGAGTTGCAGTAATGGTTGAGTTTCCTGATCCTGTAATGTTTAAAGTTGATCCAGAAATTGTTCCCAATGCCGCATTTGCTATTGTATAAGAAACTGGCAGGCCGCTGTCTGTGGTAGCAGTTAAAGTTACATTGTTTGAATCTGCGCATCCAAATTCTAAAGTTTGATTCCAAGTAATTGTTTGGTTGGCTTTAGTAATTTCAAATTCTGCACCAGTAAAAGTAATTATGTAATCTGCACCAGCATTAATTGTTCCTAATTTAATGTTGTATTTTCCAACATTTTCTCCCGCATCTCTTGTAAGCAGACCGCTAAGTATGGAGTTTGTATCTCCGTTAGCAAAACCTAAAGCTGTGTAATTGAATACAGGATCGGCTGTACCATATACTTTGGTATGTCCTGTTGCCGCAGTTATAGTAAGAGTATATTTTTGAGTAATAAAACTTACTTCGTTTCCATAATTAACAAAACCGTTACTGTTTACAGCATAAGTTCTAACGTAATAGGTTCTGTTTCCTCTAAGGCCCGTTAAAGAGTTTGTAAATGTTCCTAATGCAGCAGTAACATTGATTTTTGTATCAGCTGTAGTAGGATTGGCATGTTGAGCATATACAAAACCTACTTCTGTCAAGCAAGATCCACTGTCAGTGTTTATTCCGTCAGAAGATGCTGTACCAGATAATGAAGCAGTTGTTGTAGTTATTCCAGATACCACCGCCGTATTTAAATTGACTGGATTAGCAGGCTGAATTACTTCAACAGTTGCAGTAGCTGTACAAGA
>NZ_JUIV01000014.1 GCF_004151235.1 Flavobacterium anhuiense | reverse complement strand
AAATATATGTAAGAGATCCGAAGAATGAAGGCGGATGGATACCAGCAAACGAAATAATAATTCCTCAACAAGTTGTTAAAGAATTTGCACCTACAAATGGTCAAACAGAGTTCATTTTAGATTTTACACCATCATCATTATCTCAAGTGGGAATGTATATAAATGGAGTTCGTATCAACATAAATGCATTTTCTGTAGATGGTACTAAAGTAACTTACGATCCGACTAAAAATGGAAATAACATTTTAGGTTTAGATCCGCTTAATAATGACAATGTAATGTTTGATTATTCAAAATAATGTTTAAAAGCGTGGAAGGCTGTTAAAAAATAATAAACAGCCTTCCTAATTTTTGATTGCTTGAAATGATGCTGATTTTTATGGTTTGGGTTATTCAAAATTGTTTTGTCTCTAGTAATTGAAGAACAATAGTAAATGTTGAAAGCAGACATTGCAGAATTGAAATCTCAATTATAAGTAGTAATGCAAGTGGCTAAAAAATAGCATCAAGCTTTAGATAATCTTAAATTAACGTCTTTAGTTGCAAATAATAAATTTGAAAATAATATAAAATCTCGATTGTAAAAAAATATAATCGAGTTTTTTTTCAAATTTTGATGGTACTGATACAAAATTTAATACGTATTAGTAAAAACTGCTAATAAAAATGACTTCTTCATTAGAAAGTGATTAATCTATAATCTCAACTTGAGATTAACCCTATTCTAATACAACAATAACTTTTTCGGGGTAAGCATTTTTACATCCGAAAGTAATTTTGCATAGAAATTTAAAGTAACAAAGTGCCGAATTAAATAATAAACAAGAAATGAACAATAATTACTTGGATAATATAGTAAAAAACTCAGTATCTGTTTCGGAAACAGCTAAGTCAGGAGTTTGTTTAATTGGCTTTGCGGTAAGTTTATTGGCAAGTCAAAATATAAATGCACAGCTTGTAAATACAGGAGATGTAAAAATTAATCCAAACACTATCATGAGTGTATATATGGATTATGAGAATACTCCACAAGGAAGTTTTGTAAATGATGGTAAATTATTCATTTTTCAAAACTGGAAAAACGATGGTTTGGTAACTTATACAGAAAACCAGAATGGCTCTACTTATTTCTACGGAACAGAAGATCAATTTATTGAAGGATCACAAGTTTCAAATTTTAAAAATACCTATTTTGAAAATACATCTTCTTTGGTGCCTTTTCATTTATCAGGTAAGATAGCTGTAGGAGGTAACTCAGAATTCAAAAAAGGAGTGGTGCTTGCTGCAGATTATGGCGGTAAAGTAATTTTCAAAGAAAAAGCAACACACACCCTTACTAGTGACTTGAGCTTTGTTGATGGTCAGGTAGAAAAAGATGGTGTTATTGCATTTGAATTTCCAGTAGGACAAGGACAGTATTTTAGACCTTCTTATCATGCATCAGGTTCAAAAAACGGAGGTGTTTATACTACGCAATATTTCAACAAAAACTCGAATAGTCTGCATTCTCATGACGACAGAGAAGAAAAAATCCTAAAGATAAACAATCAAGAATACTGGGAAGTAACACAGGATCAGGGTGCGGATAAAATTGTCTTGAGTTTATCAATGGATAGTCGTACAACACCTTCAGAGTTTTTTAATGTAGATGAACAAAAATACAAAGTCTCAATTACACGCTGGGATCCAGCATCGAACAAATGGATCAATGAGGGAGGAGAGGTTAGTGCTCCTTTAGCGGGAAAGCCGTATGAGAAACTGTTAACAGCACCAGTAACAGGTTACGGTCTTTTTACAATGGCGTTAATTGATTTAGAAGAAAAATCTGATGATGTCATTGTTTATAATGCAATTTCACCAAATGACGATGGTTTAAATGACAGTTTTGTTATAAAAGGAATAGATAAATTCCCAGATAACCAAGTAGAGATTTACAACAGATGGGGAGTAAAAGTTTATGAGACTAAATCTTATAATGAAAGTGATAACATGTTTAAAGGATATTCTGACGGACGTGCAACAATTAAGAGAGGCGATAAACTTCCAACAGGAACGTATTTCTATATTCTGAAATACAATACTGGAAAAGAACAGAAAGAGAAAACAGGTTATTTATACATCAATAACCAATAATTAAAAAGGAATTAGGACTAATGAAAAAGATTTCATATTTATTAATCTTGTTGTTCGTAGGGATGTTGGAAGCCTCCGCACAGCAGCAGTCGCAGTATACACAATACATGTATAATACGATGACTATAAATCCAGGTTACACAGGAACTCGAGCGATACCAAGTATATTTGGGTTATACAGGACACAATGGGTTGGTCTGGATGGAGCTCCAAAAACAGCAAATTTTTCTATAGAATCGCCAATCACAGAGAACGGACAAGGTTTAGGTTTGTCTGTAGTAAGTGATAAAATAGGACCATCTCAGGAAACTACTTTAACGGCAAGTTATGCATATCCTATTCAGCTTTCGGCAGATATCTTTTTATCATTAGGTATTAGTGCATCAGGAAATTTTATGCAAGTTGATTATAATAAACTGAACGTGCTAAATCCTGAAGATCCATTTTTGTCAGGAAATTTATCTAAAACTTCTCCAAATTTTGGAGCGGGTGCTTATTTTCACTCTCAAAAATGGTACGCAGGTTTATCTGTACCTATGATTTTAGAGACCAAATTTTATGACGATGTTAAAACATCTGTTGCTTCACAGAAAATGCACTTTTATGCAATGGGAGGTTATGTGTTTGATCTTAACGACAATTTAAAGTTCAAACCTGCGGCAATGGTAAAAATGGTTAGCGGTGCGCCTTTAGCAGTCGACTTATCTGCAAACTTCCTATTCAATGAGAAATTGACTTTAGGAGCTGCTTACAGATGGGATGCTGCAGTAAGTGCAATGGCAGGATTTCAGGTTACACCAGGTATGAATATTGGTTATGCTTATGATTATGATACGCAGAAAATTGGGAATTACAATTCAGGTTCTCATGAGATTTTTCTGCGATTCGATTTATTTTCTTCAACCAAATATAGACTGGTTACTCCAAGATTCTTTTAATAACCATAAACTAGGATAAAAAATGATATCTAAAAAGATAAAGAAAGCATTGGTTGTACTTTCTATTTGTTTATCACAAATAGCAGGAATCAATGCTCAGGATAAAAAAGTTGAGAAAGCAAATGAAGCCTATAATAGGTTTGCATTTATCAAAGCAAGTAAGTTATATCAAAAGCTTGCAGATAAAGGAAATTCTTCGTTAGAAGTTTTAACTAAGTTAGGAAACAGCTATTATTTTAATGGTCAGTATCCTGAAGCTGAAGAAGCCTATGGAAATGTTTTTAACTCAGGGCAGTCAATAGATCCAGAATTTTATTTCAGATATGCACAAGCTTTGAATAATGTTAGAAAATATGACGAAGCGAATACTGTTATCAAGAAATATTACACAATAACAGGCAAAAAAGATTTAAGCGACAATTGGAAAGAGAAAAAGTTAATGGCTGATATTCAAAAACAGTCAGGACGTTATAGTATTAAAGAACTTAGCATCAATACACCAGTTTCAGATTTCGGAACTGCATTTTATGGTAAAGACAAAGTAATCTACGCTTCAGCAAAGGATACTGGAGTATTTATCAAAAGAAAGCACAGCTGGAATGAAAAATCATTCATGAAATTGTATGAGGTAAAAATTTCTACAGATGGCGGTCTCCAAGATCCTATATTGTTAAAAGGAGATGTAAATACGAAATACCATCAGAGCAGTGCTGCAGTAACAAAAGATGGTAAATACATGTATTTTACCAGAAACAACTTTAATAAAGGAAAATTAGGAGCAGATAAAAATGGCACTAATTATCTAAAAATCTATATTGCTGAGAATGTAAAAGGCGAATGGAAAAATATTAAAGAATTGCCATATCCAATAAACAGTGACGGTTTTTCATCAGCACACCCAGCGCTTAGTCCAGACGAAACACAATTGTTTTTTGCGTCAGATCGTAACAATACTTTTGGAAACTCAGATTTATATGTAGTGAGTGTAAAAAATGGAACTCTAGTTGGAAATGATGTAACAAAACTTGGAGACGAAATTAATACTCCAGGCCGCGAAACATATCCATACATGGATAGTAAAGGAGTTTTATATTTTGCATCTGACGGTCATCCTGGACTTGGAGGACTAGATATCTTCGCTGCGATTAAAGATAATGATGGAAAATACCACGTTGTAAATGTTGGTAATGATATAAACACAGTTTCTGACGATTTTGCTTATGTGATTGATGGAGATACCAAAAAAGGATATTTTTCTTCTAATAAAAGTGGGAACGATGATATTTATGGGTTTATAGAAACAAGACCTATAACTTTTGATTTTGATACAAGACCAATGATTTATGGAACTATTACAGAAAATGGTAAGCCAGTACCAAATTTCAATGTCCAGTTGTTTAATCCAAATAATGAAAGCATTGGTACAACTGCAACTGATAGCGAAGGTAAATACAAAATGTACTTAGATCCGTATCAAAATGATATAGTGGTTTATAAAAAAACTTTTTATGCTGATAAAACAGTAAATGTAGATCCATTAAAACCTCTAGAGAAAAAAGAAATCAGTTTTGAAATTACTAGAGAGATGGAAGTATTAGTTGATGGCGAAAAGGTAATTATAGCTGATGGTGACAACTTAGTAGATAAGCTAAAACTTAGTCCTATCTACTTTGATTTAAATGGTTACAACATAAGACAATCTTCTAAGAAAGAATTGGATAAAGTAGTGGCATTAATGAAAGATCGTCCAGGTATTTCTGTTAAAGTTAATTCTTATACAGATAGTAGAGGAAGGGATGAATTTAATATGAAGCTTTCAGAAAACAGAGCAAAAGCAACAGTAGATTATATAGTTAAAGCAGGTATTAAGCAAGAAAGAATTAGTGGTGAAGGATTTGGTGAAACCAAGTTGTTAAATCACTGTTCAAATGGAGTAAAATGTTCTGAAAAGGAACATGAGCAAAATAGACGCTCAGAGTTTATAATCAGTTTTAGTAAATAGAAGTTTTTTTTCGTTAAGAAGTTGCTGAATAGTACAAATACTATCAGCAGCTTTTTTTGTTAGGAAAGTTTTTATAATCGGTATTTTAAGAATAGTATAGCAACAAAAAAAGTGACTTAAGTCACCTTTTTTGTTGCATTTTTTTTGACAAAATCATCAGTAGGTTTTCTTTTTAATATCTCAAAATATTTAGTGCAGAAGTAACTGAGTTTGGTATAATTAAGTTCATACATTATAGCTGTTAAAGTACTATATTCTCCACTTCTTAAGAGTTTTTGAGCAAGTTTTATTTTCTCTTCTATGAATAAATTTTTAGGAGTATCGTTAAAATGTTTTTTGAATAAGCTTTTGTATTTAGATTCAGACATACCAGCCATTCCAGATAAAAAGGTTAAAGAAGGAAAGGGACCGTATAGATTATTGGTCAGGTAATTTTTGGTTTTTTCTAGTGCTTGACCTTCTACATCTGTAAGTTGAAGGTTTTTGTTTTTAGGTTCATAGAATTTATTGAAAAAATTGCCCAGTACTTTTAATGAAATTCCTTTTAAAAAGGAATCAAAAGAAAGATCGTAAATCGATTTTGTTTTTATGGATTGAATCAATAAAATACTATTGCTATCAATATTTCCATAATGGTAAAACGCTTTTTTATTTGATTTGCTTTTTGCAAAATAATTTTCACTTGTGCTAAATTTCAGGATAAAATCATGGAGAAGTTTTTTATCAATTAACAATCTTAAAGCAATAGTTCTTTCACCTACTGCGGGTTTAAAAGCGCTCTCTATTTGGTTATCTAAAATAGCCAAATCCAATTGGTTAAAAGAGCCTATTTCGTAATCTACGTTGTTTATTTTGATTAGATTAACATGCTCGCTTAAATCAAAGTGGAAAATGAATAATTCATTATCAGATCTTTGACGGATAATCTTTAACGGTTCCTTGGTAAGTAAGTCTGCATAAACAACAGAAATACCTTCCATGATTTGAGAGAAATAGAAAAAACCATCTCCTATATGGTTAGGCACAACAATTAGTTTGTTGTCTATTAATTCGGTACTTAACTGTTCTGCTACATTTAGCTGCCATTCTGGCGTTAAACTATAATAATGCGTAAGTTTTCTCATAGGCTCAAAGTATTTATTATAGATTTGTTTTTACAATTGCTTATAGAATGCCTTTGGCGATAGCCCAAAATGTTCTCTAAATTTTGATGCGAAGTAAGAATTATTTGTAAAATGTAGATGATCTGAAATTTGAGAAACAGTAAGTTGTTTTTTTTCAAGAAGTTCTTTGGCAAGTTGCAGTTTGTTTTCCATAAAGAAAGCATTGGCAGTATCACCCGTTATTTTTTTAAACAAACTTTTAAATTTTGATTCAGACATATTAGCCATTTGTGCCATAAAATGAATGCTTGGAAAATGTTCTCCCAAATGCTCAATCAAATACATCTGTACGCTGATTATCTTTGCAAGATCATTTTCATTTACGGTTTGGATAATTACTCTTTTTGTAGCAATTTTTTTGAGATAATTGGAAATCAGTAGATGAACAGTGCCTCTCAAATTTAAATCAAAAACAGCTCCGCCAACTTCTAGTTTTTTTAAATCGTTCAGCACATGGAAACTTTCATTGCTCATCCTATCAAAACGAACAATTGTGTTTACTTTTGAATCTATGAGGGTATCGATATTCTCAATAATAATATTGTTTCGTTTAAGAAAAGCCTTAATCATGCTTTTTTTTATAAAAATGCAAAGTGCAAAAGTTTTGCTCCCTTTTAAAACTTCATATCTTGATTCTAAAGCTCCGTCTATTACAGATAAATTGTATTGCCATCGCCCGACATTGTACATAAAATGCCCGCTTCTTACGGTTGCTTCACCTTCAGTAAGATTATAATAAAAGCCAACAAAGTCTTGATTAAGATTTTTTTGTATAAGACGGAAATTTCGATGGTATTCTACATTGAGATAATAAGCGATAATGCCATCACCGCAATCTAAAAAATACCGGGTTCCAGTTTGGAAATCCTCTGATGTAGTGATAAAATTTCCTTCAATTTTTCCTCCAATTTGGGCAGCATAATGCTCTACCCATTCTAAATCTGCACTGTAACGATGCTCAATTATTTTCATGGAAATGTGGATTTTGTATTATAAAGTTAAGTTATTTTTGCTTAACTGATAATGTTTTTATTTGTAAGTCATTGATTTTTAGTTTTGTGTAGGTTTTTGTGCTCTAGAATGGGAGCCAAGGGAAGCGATTGTTAAACTTTCAACGGCTGTAATGCGGGATTGGATCCAAATGTTCTATTCTTTTAAAACAGTACAGGACTCTATAGTATAAATAACTTTTAATTTTTCGTGAAAGACTGCTTTTATAAACAGTTTTGAGATTAAGAAGAGACTTCATTTGTTTAATTTTGATTTATTTTAATACTTTTTTGTCTTTTAAAGGCAAATTATATGCCCTGATTTTTACTATGTTGTAAATCAATTTATTAAAATGGAAGCTTGTTGTTTTGGGTAGAAAGTGAGTGGGGAATTTATGGCCGGATGGGGAGAAAATGTTCTTTTTTAAAGAATTTTCTGATTCAAAGTTTTGCGGTCAATTTGTAAAATCTGGGCAGCTTTTGTCTTATTATTATTTACAAATGATAAAACTTTTAAAATTTGTTCTTTTTCGTATTCTTTAAGCGATTTAAAAATATCTTGCGAAGAAGGAATATGATATTTTAGATGATCTGGAACGTGGTTTAAATCAATAGAATCATCGCTCATAATAACCATTCTGTGAATAAGATTTTCTAGTTCCCTAATATTTCCCGGCCAATCGTAACGAAATAAAACTTCTGTTACTTTTTCGTTAATTTTTAAGTTGGATTTATTGTATTCTTTAGAGTATTTTTCAATAAAAGTCTTTATTAATAATGGTAAATCTTCTTTGCGATTTCTCAATGCGGTCGTTTTTATGTTGACAATATTAATTCGATAATACAAATCTTCTCTAAAAGTACCTTTGGATACCATTTCTTCTAGATTGCTATTAGTGGCACATATTATTCTGATGTCAATTTTTTCTGGTCTTGTAGATCCAACTCTTACGATTTCTTTTTCCTGCAACACTCTCAATAACCTTGTTTGGACTGCCATTGGAGCATTGCCAATTTCGTCCAAAAATATTGTGCCACCATCTGCCGCTTGAAATAATCCAGTTCGTGTTTCTGAGGCTCCAGTAAATGCTCCTTTTACATGGCCAAATAATTCTGACTCGATGAGATTTTCTGGAATTCCGCCACAGTTTACCGTAATTAGAGGCTTATTGCCAAATTTTCCAGTAAAATGAATAGCTTTGGCAATAAGTTCTTTTCCGGTACCAGTTTCTCCTTCAATAAGCACATTTGCTTTAGTATCTTTAATTCGCTTAATTATTTCAATAATTTCCTTAAATTGGCTAGAATGGCCAATTATTTCTCCATATGTATTTTCATTTTGAGAACTTTCATTAGGTAGCATTAGATCTGTCTTTACTAAACAATTTGTGATTGCTTTATTTAATTCATCGCTTGTGAACGGTTTGGTTAAGTAATCTAAAGCCCCAGATTTCATTGCACTAACAACATTGTGTATGGAAGGGATACCGGAAATAACTAGTTTAGGTAATGATGGGTAATGTTCTTCTGCATATTTTAGCAACTCAAGGCCATTTATGTCGGGCATGTTTATGTCGCTTATTAGCAAATTGATATTGGATTGTTTTAAGACTTCGATAGCTTCAGTAACAGAAGAAGCTTTATAGGTCCGATAATTAGAAGATTTTAATTGCCTCTGTACCAAATCTAGCATGTCATTATTGTCGTCAACAACTAGTATATTTTCTTTTTTAAAATTCATTTTGTTTATTTTAAAGGGATTTTAATTATAAAAATTGTCCCATTTGGAAAATTGTCTTGCAACAAAATTTGACCATTATGATTCTTAATAATGCCATAGACAACACTCAGTCCTAAGCCACATCCATAGTTGACAGGTTTTGTCGAAAAGAAAGGATCAAATATTTTTTCTTTAATGTTTTCAGGAATACCAGTTCCTTGATCCTCTATTTTTAAATACAAATTAGACTCATCGTCATCGATAATTATTTTGATAGTACTTTTTTCAGGATAAGCATAAATGGCATTAATAATTAAATTAAACAAGACTTGGGTGATCTGTACCGAATCAAATTTTGCAGTAATATTTTCATTTTTAATAAAAAGTTCATTCTTAATCTCTTTCTTTTGAAAGTTTGATTTTAGAAAGGATAAAGCAAAAAGTATAACCGGTTTTATTTCTTGAACTTCTAGTTTTTGGGGCATTTCACAAGAAAAAAACATTAATCGTTTTACAATTTCCCTTGAATAAATAACAGAATTAATTACAATTGAAATATCAGAATCAATATCTGGATCTGTATTATGGTCTTTTATGAGTTCTGCAAAGCCTAAAATATTGCCCAACGGTGTATTTAATTCATGTGCGATTCCTGCTGTCATCTCGCCCAAAAGAGTAAGACGTTCCATACGCTCAAGTGTTCTTCTTAAGGCAGCTTTTTTTTCTAGCGTCTGGTATTTTTCAATATAATTTCCTACTTCTAGAGCAATGGTGTCAAGAAGTTTCTGCTCATCCTCATAAAAATCTTCCTGCACATATTTCTTTGATGGATAATTAACTTTGATATAGCCACAATCATTGTCACTAATCTTTATTTTACTCAATTGAAAAATGCTGGATTCCTTTTGCTCGGAGGTGAATAAATGATAGTCAATTATGTGAATTTCAACTATTGCATCTTCGTTGTAGCGCCAAGCATTTTTTGTGCAAACTATAATTTCGTACAGTGTCTGTATATGAATGGAATGTGATTTAGAAATAATCTTTGAAATTTCATATAAACATGTGAGTTCTTTGATTTTTTCCTTCAGATTTTCCTCTGTTAATTTCAGATTCATTATAAGAAAATATTTGTTTATTTTTTTGTTTAAGCGGCCCAAAAGTAAATAAATATCTTTGAGATACATGTAAAAGAAAGTTAAAAGTTAACTATTTGAAAATAAAATAAATAGAATTGTAATTAAGGTCTTATTGTGATGCTTTTTTGTCTTCTTGAGGCAATTTTTAAAGTTATATTTCTATAAAAAACAGGTTTGTTTTGAGATGTATTTTTTACAAGCCTATTGTGGGAAATTTTTATTGAAAATGAAGATTGGCGGAATAGAAATTTGGTCTTATTTTGATATTTTAAAAACTTCTACGTCTGAATAGCATTTTCTTATTAACATATTTTTGTAAAGAATAAAAGATTAAAAAAAAAGACAAAAATATGCCAGCATCTAATTTTTCATTAGAGTTACAGTTAAATATTTCTGAAATTAGAAAGCTTAACAAAATGTACTTTGAGCATTTGTTTAAGGAATGGATTGTATATGTTTTGTTTATTGTTGCACTAGTTACAGCAACGCTTGAGTTTGTTAGAGAAGCTGATTTTTTTCAATGGTTAATAAGTTGTTTGCTTACCCTTGTTCTTTTAGTGGTTATTCAATTCTTTTTTGTTGATGTTATATCTAGAACAATTTTAGGCTTGGCAAAAAGACTTATAATGTATCATCAATTTTATAATAGATATAAACTTACTTTTACTTATTTTGATATTAGCATTCAATCTCCATTGGGAGAGTTAAAACATAAATGGACAAAGATTGAAAAAGTTATTTCTACAAAAAAATCCTTGTTTCTTTATGTAAAAGAAAAAAATACCTACATAATTTCTATTTCAAAAAAAGATCATAATTGTCAGGAGATAGAAAAACTGCTTTCGTTTGTTGAAAATCATGTCATGAATGTGATAAAGGTTTAGTGAAGTTTTTAGTATTAATCTAAAAAATACCTTATAGTGATTGTTTTATGACTTATTGGAGCAAATCAATAATTGACTAAGACCTAATTTTGTTAAATATTTTAATAATTAGTCTTAAACTAAATGGTGTAGTTACAATTTAAAAAGTTGAAAAAATGCAAAAGGAGCGAGTTTTAGTGCATGATAACAATGGTGTTTTTCTAAAAATGTTTAAAAGAAAATTTAAAGAGGAATTTGAGTTTTTAGAAACATCCTTTGCAGATAAAAATGATGAGATAATAAATCAATGTGACCGTATTATTTATGTGCTCTACAATAGAGAAGAACTGCTTCGCTTTTTGCAAGAAGATAAAAGAACAAATATTTTGGTTTGTTTGTTTAATAAGCAACTGCATAAAAGCTTATCTTTTTTAGATGTTAATAATAATTTGATTTTATTTGATGAATCAAAAACCAGTCGTGAAATTTTTAAAGAAGTAAAACTTTTTTTGACAAAGAAGTTTGATTATAGAAATGAGAAAAAAACAGTTTCTCAATATAATCTTTCGAAAACAAGGTTTTATGAGTATTATAAAGCGATGTATTTTTTAATGTGATGTAATTTATTTTTTTATTTCATATTATTTGATTAGTAATATGTTTCACAAAGCAGGATAATTGTTGTTCGTTATCCTGCTTTCATATTTTTGAGTTCATTTCATTTTTAAAATACTCTTACTTTTAAGTGTTGTAACGGCAATTAAAAATTCTTAAATTGTTATAAAATAAATTATAAGAATGAAAAAAAGAGCCTTATTTTATCTTCCAATTGTTTTTATTATTGCTTCTTTAAGTTGCTGTAAAGTTTCTAAAAATACTTCAAAAAATACAATTGCATTAAAAAACAATAGTTCTTTAGTATTATCTCAAAAAGCAATTTCCATTAGAAAAGAAAATCTTGGTGTTGATAAAGAAAGTTTTCCAGTTTTACTTTTCTAAACAGATACAATACCAGCGCAGATAAATGATCTTAATTGTGACGGAAAATGGGATGAACTTTTCTTTACTATAGATTTTCTGCCAAATGAGGAGAAAAATATTCAGCTAAAATGGTCTGAAGCTGATCCAAAATATCCGATAAGAACCAGTGCTCGTTTTGGAAGAATATAATGAAAGAATTTTCTTCTTAATACAGATAAGCAAGAAGTCTTAATGGCAGATCAGGTTCATAAAAAACTTGGATATCAAAAATATCAAACAGATGGGCCAACTTGGGAAAATGACAAGGTTGGTTTTAGACATTATTTGGGTGGAAGAAACTCTAAAGATGTTTTCGGGAAAAAACTTCCAAAGATTACGCCAGAAAATGTAGGGATAAATAGCAAAGGTTCATTTGAAGATAATTATCATGTCATGTACGATTGGGGAAGGGATATTTTTCCTGTTGGAAATTCTGTTGGCTTAGGAGGTTATGCATTATTAATTGATAACAAAATAAATAGGCTTGGAATTTTAGGAAATGATACTATTAACAATGTAGAAAAGACGACTTTTAAGATTGTTGCAGAATGCTCAGTAAATTCGGTTTTGAGTTATCATTATCAAAATTGGAATGCTGCTGGAAATTTGTATCAAGTACAGGAAACCACTTCGATCTGGCCCGGAATGTACGACTACAAAAACCCAGCTTCGATAAATGGCATTAAAGGAAAAGAAACTTTTCTGGTGGCACTTTCTAATTTAAATAATAAAAATCCGCTTCGGGTTATTGAATCTGTAGATTGGATATGCTTAATTCAGCATGATTATCTAACTTATGAGCGTCAGTGGATTTTAGGGACAGCTATTTTAGTTCCTGCAAATCTTTATAAAGGCTATATTGAAGCTCCTAAAACAGGACAGTTGACAGATTCATATTTAGCAAAATTAAAAATTGAAAACAATAAAGAAATCAGCTATTATGCTGTTGTTGCTTGGGAATTAAGTGTCGATAAAGGCTTTAATGATTCTTCTTTTTTTACCAATTATGTAATCAATTTGGCTAAACAGCTTTCTGTTAAAGTAAAAGTTGAAATTAGATAATTGGACGTTATAAATTGAAAGACAGAGCGAAGTAAAAGAGAAAAATTTTGTCCTTCTAAATCCTCGATATCGAGATTAAAATTGAAGCATTTTAAACAGTCTGTTGGGGATTTTTTCCCCTTTTGGGGTAATTTTTCTCTACAGGAATTAACAAATAGAAGTACTTTCAGACAATATGTGAAAGAAAATTTTATTCATTGCAACACTTTCTACAAAGCCTTAAAACAGGAATGTTTTGAAAGTTACGATAATAAGTATTTGATTGTTAATGTATTGTGTTTTGTGATGTTTTAGAAAAACAAGAAGTCAATTTATTGTAAAGAAAATGAATGAAAAACTGCATTAAATTTAACAGCAAAATTGTTGTAACTATCACACAAACTTTTATTTTTGTGGCTTAATTTAACAATATATAAGCATGAAAGATTTATTAGTAAAAATCAACGCCGAAATTGAAACATTCAAAGCTGAAGCTGAATCTTTGACTGAAAAAGGAATTAAAGCTGCTGGACCAAGAGCACGTAAATCAACTTTAGAAATTGAAAAACTTTTAAAAGAGTTCAGAAAAGTTTCTATCGAAGAATCAAAAAAATAATACAACTAAAACCTCGTCAATCGGCGAGGTTTTTTTATGCTTAAAAAAAGTAAAGTTTAAGACAAAGAGAAGGAAACCTTTGTTACTTTGCTCCTCTGTTACTTTGCATCTTTAAATTGAATTTCTATCAATAAAATTAAAAGGAACTTTTACCTGAGCTTTTTCTTTGTTTAGGATTAATCTGGCTGCTGTTTCTCCCATAACATTAAAATCGGTAGACATTACGGTAATGCCTAATAATTCTTTTAACGGAGTATCATTGTAAGAAATAACGCCAATCTCTTTTCCCAAAACAAATTCTTCATCGCGAATTTGTTTCATTAAATTCACTAGATCAGATTCTTCAATGGTGATAAATAAATCTCCTTTTTTAAGGATCATATCATCATAAACCTCACTTAGAATTTCAAAATTAATTTCGTGCTCGACACAGAATTTTCTAAATCCGTGCAAAATTCGTCTAGGATAAGGGTAAACTGCTTTATCTGGATATACTAGAATTAAACGTTTGTATTTTGCAATTTTAGAAAGACCTTCCTTAAGTGCATTATAAATATCATTTTCAAAATCCTGATAAATCTTAATGACATCATCACCAGTTCCTAATTTGATATTATCTAAAATAACCAGTTTTTCTTGTGGAATTTTTTTAATGGCACTTACAACATCATCAGTAAAACTTAAATGTTTTAATTGGTCTGTTTTAAAGTGCGTTGTAATGACATAATAATCGTAAGCTCCCTCAAACTTATCTAAGATATTCAGAAATAAAGTTTCGTCGCAGTGGTAAATTTGGAGATCAACATGAGCATTAGCGCCTAAAGTATCAATAAACGAACTATAAGTCTTCATTTTATAGGAGCTCAATTTATTTGTCAAAAACAAAATATTGACCTTAGATTCTAATTTTGTTCGAGTAATATAGTAGCCTTTTCCTCTAATCGAAGAAATGATTTTTCTTTCTTTTAAAATGTTATAAGCTTTCTCAACAGTATCACGAGACATATAAAACTCTTCGCTGAAACTATTTATAGAAGGAATTTTTTGATTGATTTTTAAATTTCCGTTAGCGATGTTCTGAAGTATAGAGTCAACAATCTGCTTGTATTTAGGAACTCGAGAATCTTCATCTATTTTAATAAGTTTAATCATGTTCATTTTTCAGGAAATCTGTCTCGTATTTCAACGTGACTCTCTTTTAATTCTAAATAATTTAAAAAAATCTCTTCTATAAAAAGAATCTGTTAAGCAGAATCATTTTCATAATGAAAAAGAGAAATTGACAAGGCTTGTAATCTTTTTTTTATGATTTCTGAATTTTAACCCAAATGAAGAATTAATAATTACGAAATCGATTGCTAAAATAGCCATTTTAAATTTATTTACCCAATAATTGCAAGCCCTTATTTCTAATAATCTTTAGTTTTAACAAAAAATATGAAATCCGTAAAGGATAGTACAGGACAGTTTTCTTTTTGACATTCTCTTATTTTACAAAACCAAATACTAACAAACCTAACCTAAACCAAAAACAATAATATGGAATCATTATTAGGAATCATTTTTCATTCTATCGGAGGATTTTCTTCTGGTAGTTTTTATATGCCTTTTAAAAAAGTGAAAGACTGGGCTTGGGAAAGCTATTGGCTTGTGGGAGGATTTTTCTCTTGGCTGATTGTTCCTCCAGTTGCCGCTTACTTAACGATTCCAAATTTTACTGAAATTATTGCAGCAGCTTCTCCATCAATAAAAACCTTCACTTTTACAATGGGATTAATCTGGGGGATAGGCGGTTTAACTTATGGTTTGGGCGTTCGCTATTTGGGAATGTCATTAGGAAATTCAATTACATTAGGATTCTGCTCTGCATTTGGAGCTTTGGTTCCTTCAATTTATTATGATATTGTTCCAACAGAAGGAAAAATTTCATTTTCTCACATGCTTACTAATACTGGCGGTCAGATCGTTTTATTGGGAGTTGTAGTATATCTGATTGGAATTGCTATTTCAGGGAAAGCTGGAATGCTAAAAGAAAAAGATTTTGCTACTGGCCATGAAGATAAGGATAAAGACTTCAATCTGGTAAAAGGTTTAATTGTAGCGGTGATTTCAGGGATTTTAAGTTCATTCTTTAATTACGGAATCGAAGCTGGAAAATCAATGGCAGAACATGCTGTTATAAATGGCGCAAATCCGTTATTTCAAAACAATGTGACTTATGTTGTACTGCTTTGGGGAGGATTGACAACCAACTTTATCTGGTGTCTTTATTTGAATTTTAAAAACAAATCAATTAAAAATTATACTGATAAATCTACTCCAATAACCAAAAATGTTTTGTTTTCTGCTCTTGCTGGAACTATGTGGTTTTTACAGTTTTTCTTTTACGGAATGGGTGAAAGCAAACTAGGAAATGGTGCCAGTTCATGGATTCTTCACATGGCAACCATCATTTTAACAGCAAATTTTTGGGGTTTTTATTTGAAGGAATGGAAAGGAGTTTCTAAGAAAACATTAAATACGTTTTTCTGGGGAATCGGGCTTATTATGCTAGCGATTGTTTTGGTAGGAATTGGTAACTCATTATAAATACAAGAAATAATTTAAAATACTATATGTCGAATACAAACACAATTAATAATATGAATTTTAAGCATGTAAGCTACCTTTGGGATGATGCTAAAGCTGCAGAACTTGCAGGTGATGAAGTAGCGCTTTTTATTTATCGTTCTAACTTGTTAGGAGCTGATTTAAGATTGACCAACTACGGAGGCGGAAACACTTCTGTAAAAATTACAGACAAAGATCCTCTTACAGGAGAATCTTCTGAAGTAATGTGGATTAAAGGTTCTGGCGGTGACATTGGAACGCTGACAAAATCAGGTTGTGCGGCTTTGTATTTGGACAGACTTCGTAATCTTGAAAATGTTTACAGAGGTATTGAGTTTGAAGATGAAATGGTAGAATTATTCAACCACTGTATTTTCGATTTAGCGTCAAAAGCGCCTTCTATCGATACGCCTTTACATGGTTTTCTTCCATTCAAACATATCGATCACTTACATCCAGACGCGGCAATTGCTATTGCTGCTGCAAAAGATGGAAAGAAAATCACAGAAGAATTATTCAACGGAGAAATTGGCTGGGTAGGCTGGCAACGTCCAGGATTTGATCTTGGACTTCAGTTGAGAGCTTGTTTAGAAGAAGCAGAAAAAAAAGGTAAAAAACTACGCGGCATCATGTTAGGTTCTCATGGTTTATTTACTTGGGGAGATACTGCGTTTGATAGTTATATCAATACGCTGGAAGTAATCGAGAAATGCGCTTCTTACTTAGAAGATAATTATGGAAAAACGCGTCCAGTTTTTGGAGGAAAGAAAATTGACAGTCTTCCAGAGGCAGATCGTAAATTGAAAGCAGCAAAAGTAGCTCCGATTTTAAGAGGTTTCTGTTCATCAGAGCGCCAAATGATTGGTCATTATACAGACGATGCAAGAGTTTTAGAATTCATTAATTCTAATGATCTTTCAAAATTAGCCCCATTAGGAACTTCTTGTCCAGATCACTTCTTGAGAACTAAAATAAGTCCTTTGGTTTTAGAATTAGATCCAAACGAAGATTTATCTGATGTTGCAGCTGTAAAAGCAAAATTACAGCCAGCATTCGAAGCATACCGTGCGATGTACAAAGACTACTATAATGCATGTAAAAAATCAAATTCACCAGCAATGCGTGACCCAAACCCAGTGGTTATTTTATATCCGGGAGTGGGTATGTTTACATTTGCTAAAGATAAAACAATGGCGCGTTTAGCATCTGAATATTATATCAATGCGGTAAACGTAATGAAAGGCGCTGAAGCCGTTTCAGAATATACGTCATTGCCACACCAAGAAGCTTTTGATATTGAATATTGGTTATTGGAAGAAGCAAAATTACAGCGTATGCCAAAACCAAAAGCATTGTCTGGAAGAGTAGCTCTTATAACTGGTTCTGCGGGCGGAATTGGTAAAGCTATTGCGAAAAAATTTGCTCAAGAAGGAGCTTGCGTGGTAATTAACGATATCAATGAAGAGCGTTTGGAAGGTGCTTCTGCAGAGTTTGTAAAAGCATTCGGAAAAGATGCAGTTTCTAGCACTTTATTGAATGTTACGGACGAAGTAAGCACAGAAAAAGCATTGGAAGAAGCTTGTTTAGCTTTTGGAGGTGTTGATATTGTGGTGAATAATGCTGGAATCAGCATTTCTAAATCTATCGCAGAACATACTCTTGAAGAGTGGGATAGATTATACGATATCTTGGTTAAAGGACAATTTATTGTTTCTAAAGCTGGAATCGAAGTAATGCGCAAACAAGGTTTTGGAGGAGATATTGTAAATATCGTTTCTAAAAATGCTGTTGTCGCTGGTCCGAACAATCCTGGTTATGGTTCGGCTAAAGCGGCTCAAGCGCATTTAACACGTTTAATGGCTGCAGAACTTGGAGCTGACAAAATTCGTGTCAATACAGTAAATCCTGATGCTGTAATTTCAGATTCAAACATTTGGTCTGGAGGATGGGCAGAAGGTCGTGCAAAAGCATACGGAATTACAGTTGAAGAACTTCCGGCTTACTATGCAAAACGTACGTTATTAAATGAAATCATATTGCCTGATGATATCGCAAATGCTTGTTTCGCTTTTGTTGGAGGTTTCCTAAATAAATCTACAGGAAACGCCTTAAACGTAGACGGCGGCGTAGCAATGGGCTTTTATAGATAAAGATTGTTTAGGTTTTTATATAAGTTTGTTTAAGCAAAAGTGGTTTTTTGTGGTCTAGCGTTCGAATTCTTTCGAACGTTAGATTTTTTTAGAATATAACAATTCGCTTTAACAAAGAAAACGTAACAAAAAAGTGAAGTTAAACAAGAGTTCAGCAATTATGGCATATTGAACGCAGATGACGCAGATTCGCTATCGCGAAAACGCGGAAAAATGCGGGTTTTTTATTTACGCAGATTTAGACTGATTTAAGCAGATCTAAGAGATTTTTAATTTGAGATGATTAAAGAAAAGATCTGCGTTCTCTGCTAGAATATTTTTAAATCTGCGTGAAACAAAAAATTGTGTCAATCAGCGTCTTCGCGATAGCGAATCCGTAAAATCCGCGTCCCAAAATTTAGGCAATGCATGTTAAAAAAATATACTAGAAATATAAAATTTATATATTGTAAACTCTATTAAAGAATAAATAACTATGTTAATCTCATCAAACCACATCGATTCTCATAACGGGGATTTAATTAAAAAACACCAAAATAAGCTAGTTTTTACAGCATCAGAAATAAATGAAACAGAAGCGATTATTCAAAAATTAATCGATTTTCAAATTGCAATTCCGTCTTGGGCTTTAGGAACAGGAGGAACTAGATTCGGACGTTTCGCTGGGGGAGGTGAGCCTCGTTCATTAGAAGAAAAAATTGAAGATGTTGGTTTGCTTCATAAGCTTAACAGTGCCTCTGGCGCGATTTCACTTCACATTCCGTGGGATATTCCAACAAATTATAATGAAATAAAAACATTAGCAGCACAGCACGGATTGAAATTTGATGCGATGAATTCGAACACATTTCAAGATCAGGCAAACGCTGAACATACTTATAAATACGGTTCTTTACAAAACGTAAACAAAGCAGTTCGCAAACAGGCAATTGCTCACAATATAGAAGTAATCAAACATGGGATTGAGTTAGGATCAGAGTCTTTGACAGTTTGGCTGGCAGACGGTTCTAATTTTCCAGGACAATTAAATTTTAGAAAAGCATATCAAAATACATTAGAAAGTTTAGAGGAAATCTACGATGCATTGCCTTCAAATTGGAAATTATTCTTAGAATACAAATGTGCTGAACCTAACTTTTATTCAACAACTGTGGCAGATTGGGGACAATCTTATTCGTATGTTAAAAAGTTAGGCGACAAAGCGCAGACTTTGGTAGACTTAGGACATCATTTACCAAATGCCAATATCGAGCAAATTGTTTCTTTATTGCTAATGGAAAACAAACTAGGAGGTTTCCATTTTAATGATTCAAAATATGGAGACGACGATTTAACTGCCGGTGCATTAAAACCATACCAATTATTCTTGATTTTTAATGAATTAGTAGAAGGAATGGATGCAAGAGGAATGAATCACGCCAAAGATTTAGGTTGGATGATTGATGCTTCTCACAATATCAAAGATCCATTAGAAGATTTATTGCAATCTGTTGAAGCGATTATGATTGCTTACGCACAAGCACTTTCTGTTGATAGAAAAGCATTAGAACAAGCACAAGAAGAAAATGATGTAGTAAAAGCGCAGGAAATTCTTCAAAATGCATTCCGCACAGATGTTCGCGCATTGGTAGCTGAAGCTCGTCTTCGTTCTGGGGCAGCGCTAAATCCAGTGGCATTATATCGTTCGCTTCAAGTTAGAGAAAATCTAATTGACGAAAGAGGTTTAAAAACAGTAGCAACAGGATTGTAATTATGAATTATGAATTATAAGTTGAATCTTTTTGCGTTTTTACTGAAAACATAAATAGACTTAGCTTAAACATAAAAATCATAATTCAAGAACTTATAACTCATAACTCATAATTAAAAAAATGAATGTAGTTGCGATTTTTGATATTGGTAAAACAAACAAAAAGGTTTTTTTATTTAATGAAAATTATAAAATTGTCTGGGAAAAATCAGTTAATCTTGTGGAAACAAAAGACGAAGATGGTTTTCCTTGCGAAGATATAGAGGTTCTTCAAAAATGGGTTTTAGATCGCTTAGAAGAAATAAAAGAATTAACGGATTATGTTTTAAAAGCCATCAATTTCAGCACTTACGGAGCCAGTTTTGTTTATATAGACGAAAACGGAAAAGTTTTAACTCCTCTGTATAATTATTTAAAAGATTATCCAGAGGAATTAAAATCTGATTTTTATAAAAAATATAAGGGAGAAGAAAAGTTTGCCGTAAAAACAGCGTCTCCAGTTTTAGGGAGTCTTAATTCTGGAATGCAGATTTATAGGTTAAAAGAAGAAAAACCCGAATTATTTCAAAAAGTAAAATACTGCCTGCATCTGCCACAGTTTTTGAGTTTTCTTTTGACTAATGAAGCTTACGCTGATATTACTAGTATTGGCTGTCATACCAATTTGTGGAATTTCAAAAAAATGAAATATCATAAATGGTTAAAAAGGGAAGGAATTGATGCTAAATTGCCTCCAATTTACTACGGCAAAGATGTTATCAGAACAAAAGAAGGATTGTCTATTGGTACTGGACTTCACGACAGTTCTTCGGCAATAATTCCGTACACGATTAACTTTACAGAACCTTTCGTTTTATTATCAACAGGAACTTGGAGTATTTCTCTAAATCCTTTTAATAATAAGCCCTTGACTTTTGAGGAGTTACAGCACGACTGTTTGTGTTATATGCAATACACGAACAAACCTGTTAAAGCGGCTCGTTTGTTTGCAGGAAACGAACATGAAGTACAAACCAAACGTTTGGCAAAGCATTTTAATGTTCCAGTTGATACATACAAAGAAGTTTATTTTGATAAGAAAATTGTAGCCAATTTAAGAGCGATTAATTATCAGATTATCTATCCAAAGAAATATGATTTTGATATTTTAAATGAATGTCCTTTTCAAAAGAGAGATTTATCGCAGTTTAAAGACTACGAAACAGCCTATCATCAATTAATGTTGGATTTGGTAGAACAGCAGTTTTTCTCGACCAATTTGGTAGTTCAAAATAGTCCAGTAAAAAAGATTTTTGTTGATGGCGGTTTCAGTAAAAATTCAATTTATATGAATTTATTGGCAGAAGCTTTTCCAGATGTAGAAGTTTATGCAGCTTCTATGGCGCAGGCAAGTGCATTGGGTGCGGCATTGGCAATTCATGAAAACTGGAATCCAAAACCAATTCAGAACGATTTAATTGACTTGAAATTCTATAAACATTAGGTAAAAAAGGTCTGTATGTTGTAAATTTGCTGAGAAACGTATTTTTTACATTTTTACAGTACACGCCTAATGAACAACACACTAAATACTACAATATGAAAATTGGACTTTTTATACCTTGTTATGTCGACCAATTTTACCCAAAAGTAGGAATCGCAACCTACGAATTACTTCAAAAATTAGGTTGTGATGTCGAATTTCCGATGGGACAAACCTGCTGCGGACAGCCAATGGCAAATAGCGGTTACGCACATTTGACAAAAGGATGCGATGCCAATTTTATTGCCAATTTTTCTGGATTTGATTATATAGTCTGTCCTTCTGGAAGTTGTGTTTTGCATGTGAAAGACCATTTGCATGACGAGAAACAGGAAGAGAAGGCAACAGCAATTCGAAATACAGTTTATGAACTTACAGAATTTATAACTGACGTTTTAAAAATCGATCATATTGACGGAAGATTTCCTTATAAAGTTGGAATGCACGTAAGCTGTCACGGTCAACGCGGATTAAAGCTTTCGCAAATGTCTGAATTAAACGCACCATTTTTCTCTAAACCAGAACAATTGTTGCACAGTATAAAAGACCTTGATTTGGTTGCTCTAACCAGAAAAGATGAATGCTGTGGCTTTGGTGGAACTTTCTGTGTGACTGAAGAAGCGGTTTCTGTAAAAATGGGACAAGATCGTATTAAAGATCACGAAAGTCATGATGTGGATTATATTACAGGTGGAGATATGTCTTGCCTAATGCACTTGGACGGAATTCTAAAAAGGCAGAAAAGCAGAATTAAAACCATTCACATTGCTGAAATATTAAATTCACTCGAAAATTAATTTTTTCTACCATTAAGAAATTAAGATTATAAAGCTTGGTTAAATATTTCTTAGTAAAAATATAAGAGATTTAAGAAATTTTAAAAAACTTAATTTTCTTTTAATCATAAAGAAATTAAGTTCATAAAGTTTAGCTTAATTTACTTAATATCTTAATGGTAAAAACAACTTTTATAAGATGTCATCAGAAAAAACAATATCGCACAGCGTAGCCGCAACAAAGTTCAACAAAGATGTAGAACGTGTCAATTGGCATGATGAAACACTTTGGTTTGTTCGCTCTAAAAGAGATAAATCAGCACACCAAATAGCAGACTGGGAACTGCTTCGCGAAACGGCTTCTCAAATCAAATTTAATGTGCTTTCTAATATTCATGATTATTTAGTTGAATTTGAAGCTAATGCGCAACGAAACGGAATAATTGTACATTGGGCAGCTGATGCCAAAGAACACAACGAAATTGTACATTCTATCATGGCAAAACATGAGGTTAAGCAAATGGTGAAATCCAAATCGATGCTTACAGAAGAATGCCATTTAAACGATTATTTAGCCGAAAAAGGAATAGAAGTAATCGATTCAGATTTAGGGGAATATATTGTACAGCTTCGTAAAGAACCGCCAAGCCATATTGTACTTCCTGCAATTCACTTAAAGAAAGAAGATGTAAGCGAAACTTTCCACGAACATTTAGGTACAGAAAAAGGAAATTTTAATCCGCAATATTTAACAGAATCGGCTCGTCAGAGTTTGAGAAATACTTTTTTGACTAGAAAAGTAGCTTTAACAGGTGTCAATTTTGCTGTTGCAGAAACGGGAGAAGTTGTAGTTTGTACCAACGAAGGAAATGCCGATATGGGCGCACATTTAGCAGATGTTCACATCGCTTGCATGGGATTCGAAAAACTGATTCCGAAAAGAGAACATTTAGGTGTTTTTCTGAGATTATTAGCAAGAAGTGCAACTGGACAACCTATTACAACTTTCTCAAGCCATTTCAAGAAACCAAGAGACGGAAAAGAAATGCATATCGTAATTGTAGACAACGGAAGAAGTACGCAATTAGGAAGAGAAGATTTTAGAAATTCACTAAAATGCATTCGCTGTGGAGCGTGTATGAATACTTGTCCCGTTTACAGACGAAGCGGTGGACACAGTTATCATAATGCAGTTGCTGGACCAATTGGGTCTATTTTAGCGCCAAACTTAGATATGAGCAAAAATGCCGATCTGCCTTTTGCTAGTACACTTTGTGGTTCTTGTACTAACGTTTGTCCAGTAAAAATTGATATTCATGATCAATTGTACAAATGGCGTCAGGTTTTGGTAAAAGAAGGGCATACGCCAAAAGCTAAAACTATTGCGATGAAAACAATGGCTACCGTTTTGGCCAATCCGACTGTTTTTAATATTGCTGGAAAATCAGGGCGATTTGTAATGAAAAATATTCCAGGAATGGTCAATAATAAAATGAACAAATGGTACGATCAGCGGGAAATGCCAGATGTTCCAGAAGAATCTTTTAGAGAATGGTACAAGAAAAATTCGAGAGAATCTAAAGAAAAAGGAAATGAGTAGTAAAGGTGAAATTTTAAAAAGAATAAAAGCAAATCAGCCCAATTTGGTTTCAGAACTGCCCAATTTAAATCTTTTAGGTTCTGAACAATTTGATGTTTTAGAAACCTATAAAACGGTTTTAAAAGGCATAGGTGGCGATCCTGTAGAAGTTGCTGATTATAATGAAATCATCAATTATATAAAATCTAATTACAATCTGGAGAAAAGACTGATTACAACGCTTCCAGAACTTTCAGAAATTGCTTCATTAGACTGGAAAACAGTAGATCCGCATTCGCTTCAGGATGTAGAATTAACGGTTGTAAAAGCACATTTTGGAGTAGCAGAAAACAGCGGACTTTGGGTTACAGATGATATTTTAGGACAGCGTGTTGCGCCTTTCATTACGCAATATTTGGCTATTATAGTTCATAAAAAAGATCTTGTTCCAACAATGCAGCAAGCGTATCAAAGAATTGGAAACATGGAATACGGTTTTGGAACTTTCATAGCTGGTCCGTCAAAAACAGCCGACATTGAGCAGTCTTTAGTTCTTGGTGCGCATGGTGCTAGAGGATTAATTGTGTTCTTATTGGATTAAGGTTTTTATCTTTTTACTAGTGAAAATATTCGCATAGAAATAAAGCTCAGTAGGGAATAGTTTATTAAAAAAAAAGACTAAACCCAAAATCACATTTAGAAAGCAGGAATGTTTGCCATTTCTGCTTTCTTTTTTTAAAATTTTCCTAAAATTAGCTTATAATTGTACTCTTTACACGAATATAATAATGTACATTTTGAAGCGTTTTGTTCGATATTTTCTACTCTTAATTGGATTTTCTTTGGTAGGATATGCACAGGATTATCCAGTCAAATTTCTTGATATTTCAGACGGTTTGTCTAATAATTCCATCATCACAATTTATCAGGATAAAGAAGGTTATATGTGGTTTGGAACCTATGATGGTTTAAACCGTTATGACGGATATAATTTTAAAGTCTTTAGAAACAGAATCAACGATAAAAAATCTCTGTTATTTAATACCATTTACAATATTGAAGGAGACTCGAGAAATAATATTTGGGTAGGAGGAACTAGCGGAATCTGTATTTACGATAAAACAAAAGCATCATTTCATACGGTTCAATATACGCTGTGGGACGATAAACCTAAAGTGCTACAAGATATTATACATCAGATGCGCTCCGTGTCAGATAATTTGGTTTTGGTTGCTTCGCAGAAATTAGGGTTGTTGGCTTTTGAAAACGGTTCTTTCACAGGAAAACATATTCCGCTCAACGCATTAGGAAACAGAATTACGATTTCTAATTATGATGCTATTGCAATTCAGGAAAATAAAGAAAAATCAGGATGTTGGGTGTATGTGCGTAATGTTGGAATTTGCTCTTACAATTATAAAGCTAAAGACTTAAAAATTGTTTTTCCACTTTCAATAGGAGTAAAAGCCATTAAGCTTTCTTCTGATGGAAATCTTTTGTTAGGAACAGATGAAGGTTTGTTTTTAATGAATACCAAAACAGGTTCAATTTCCGAAAATTATTTTACCAATAAATGTAGCGTTACAGATGTTTTAGTAGATAAAAAAGGAAAAATCTGGGTTACAACAGACGGTTGCGGCATTTTCTACATAAATCCAAATACTAAAAAACTTCTTTCTTATAACGAACAATTAGCCAAAAGCAATTCGGTTTGGAGTTTATATGAAGACCAATCGGGCAATAAATGGTTTGGTTCGCTTCGTGGCGGAATAAGTATGCTGAGTGATACGCCAAAGTATTTTAAAAGCATTCGCTATAATGCCAAAGATCCGGCAGATAATTTTATTTTATCTTTTTGCGAAGATGAAAAAAAGAATGTTTGGGTAGGTACAGACGGTGCGGGTTTAAAATATTGGGATAGAAAAAACAACAGTTATACGAATTATGGGAACTTGCTTTCTAGCAATTTTATTACAGGAATAATTCGCGATAATAATGATATTTGGATTTCTACCTGGGCGGGAGGAATCAATAAAATAAACAAGGTCGCTAATAGCGTAAAAAAATATTCGTGCTATAATCCTAATACCAAACAAACTGAAAAAAATATCTGGTTTGTCTTTAAAGATTCGAAAGCAAATATTTGGGCAAGCTCAACAAATGAAGGCACACTGTATCTTTTAAACCGAAATAAAGATGTTTTTGAGCTTTTCGACAAAAGAATCGATAACCTGCAATGCATGATCGAAACTTCCGATGGAAAACTATGGGCAGGAAATTATACCTCACTCTTATCTATTGAAAAGAATACTCGAAAAATAACTAAAAAAGTAATTGGCAATCCTATCAGATGTATTTACGAAGACAAGGACAAAAATCTTTGGGTGGGAACTCAGGAAGGGGGATTGCTTTTATTTGACAGAAAGACAAATACATTTAAAAGATTAACAATAGATGATGGTCTGCCTTCAAATTCCATTCTGAGGTTATTAGAAGATAAAGAAGGAAATTTATGGATGAGTACGTATAACGGAATCTGCCGATATGATAAAAAGAATAAAACTTTCCGTAATTTTTCTGTAAATGACGGGCTGCAAAGCAATCAGTTTAGTTTTAATGCAGGAATAAAACTTTCATCTGGGGAATTTCTTTTTGGAGGAATAAACGGTTTTAATATTTTTTATCCTCAGGCTATAAAGGGTTTGAATCAAAAAAATAATGTATTGCTGACCGATTTTTACGTCAATAATCAACTGATTGAAGAAAGTAAAGCTGAGGTTGATATCGATTCTAATAAAATAAAAGGGGTTAGTCTGGAATACGATCAAACCACACTCTCATTAGAATTTGTGGCGCTAGACTACAATAACGCAGATAAGATAAATTATGCCTATTTTTTAGAAGGTTGGGATCAGCAGTGGAATTATGTGGGCCAGGCGCGAAAAGCAAATTATTCACGGCTTCCAGAAGGGAAATACACTTTTAAAGTAAAGACAAACAATTTTCAAGGCGGATGGAATAAAGAAGTCAGTCTAGTTTCTATAACAGTTTTACCGCCTTGGTATAGAACGTGGTGGGCTTATACCTTGTATCTTTTAGCAATTGGAGGAATACTGTTTTTATACTTGGATTATAACAAAAACAAAGAAAAATTAAAGTATAAGGTTAAAATCGCAGAGCTTGAAAGCAAGAAAGAAAAAGAGATTGCCGAAAAGCAGTCGTCTATGTTTACTTATATTTCGCACGAATTTAGAACACCGCTTTCGCTGATTATTAATCCGCTGAAAAAAGCAGTTCAAAAAGAAATTGTAGAGAACGGTTCTTCTGGAAGCGATTTGGCAATTGCCCATCGAAATGCCAGAAGACTTTTAAGTTTGGTAGATCAATTACTTTTACTAAGAAAAGCAGAAAACGATACCGATTCCTTGCGTTTGTCTCCAATAGATGTAAATAATCTATCGAATGAAGTGTATCAATGCTTCGTCAATCAGGCAAAGGAAAAACAGATTAGTTATAATTTCATTATTCCAGAGCACGAAATTACCATTATTGGGGATTATGAAAAGATTGAAATTTCACTGTTTAATTTAATGTCAAATGCTTTTAAATACACGCCAATTGGAGGCGAAATCAATTTGACAGTAACTGAAAATGATGATGAAGTTTTTCTTGAAATAAGTGATAGCGGAGATGGAATTGATAAAAAAGATATTGATGTTATTTTTGAAAAATTCAGACAAATTAATTCGAAGGTTTCAGTTGGAACTGGTTTTGGCATTGGACTTTATATTGTAAAATATTTCGTTGACAAACATAAAGGATCTGTAATCTGCAGTAGTGAAAAAGGAAAGGGAAGTACATTTAAATTGGCATTTTTAAAAGGAAATAGTCATTTTGAGGATATAGAAATCACCAATGAAAAGCCGCAGCGAAGCCAATTATTTGATGAATTGATTCCAGATGAAATCGAAGAACCGATTCCTGCAGCAGTGACTTCAATAGCAGACAGTGATTTTAAGAAGACTATGTTAAGCGACAAGCGAACTGTTTTGATTATTGATGACAATGCAGAAATTAGAGCGTACCTTATTAAGCTTTTTGCTGATAATTATATAGTCTACAGTGCTGAAAATGGAGAAGAAGGTTTAAAAATGACCAAAAAGCATATGCCAGATCTTGTCATAAGTGATATTGCAATGGAAGCTATGGACGGTTTAGAGTTGTGCCGAAGAATTAAAGAAGATAACGCTTTATCACATATTCCAGTTATTTTACTAACAGCATCTAAAAATCCGGAAACTCATTTGCAAGGAATTAATGAGGGGGCAGATGACTATATTACAAAACCATTTGATGATGATATTCTCACAGCAAGAGTCGATTCTCTATTGCGAAATCGCCATAACTTGCGAACCTATTTCTTAGATAGTATAACATTAAAAGAAAATACTCAGAAAGTTCCTGTTGAATATCAAGAGATATTAAAAAAGTGCATAGAAATTGTTGAAGCTAATATTCATAAAAAAGACTTCACGATTCGAACTTTTGCACTTGAAATGGGAATGAGCCACAGAACGCTTTATACTAAGATCAAAATTATTTCTGGTCAAACCTTAAATGCTTTTATTCGTTCTTTGCGAATAAGAAGAGCAGCAATGCTTATGCTGACTGAAGATATGAATATAACTCAGGCGAGTACTGAAGTTGGATTTGAAGATCCAAAATATTTTAGACAGCAGTTTGTAAAACTTTTTGGCATAACTCCTTCAGAATATATTAAAAAGTATAAAACGTCATTCAATTCTGACTTGAATATCATTAAATAAGCTATGGACTAAGTTTTTTTGTTGCATAATTTGCTTCTTTTTTTAATGAAGAGTTATTTTTTTTTATTCAACTCAAACGTTTTAGGTGAAAAACTGCTATTTATTCAATAATTATATATTTTGTAAAAAATCCCCCATGATTTTAAATACTCTTTAAAATTTGATTCAAAATAATGGTTAATTGCAATTTTAACCTCCTTTTTTTTCCAATTTACCCCTCATAAGAAGTGTTATTTAGACATTTCTTTGCAGTAATAGCAATCATAAATAGAGTTTTGCTATTGGTCATAAGTGTTAATTAAGATAGTTAGTTATCTGTTTAAAGAGCTGAGCACTCTTTAAATGTTAGATCAGTAATGGTTGGTTTACATTACTTATCATCCCGCAGTTAATTTAAGCTGCGGGTTACTTAAAAAAGGCACTTATTATAAACTTAAAAAGAAATAAAAAAGAAATATCTAACCATGTAACCAAACTCAAAACAATATGAAAATGACCACATAATGATGTACTGCTATTTTTTCTGCCTCATATAAAAATAGCACAATCTCGAATAACCTACGATATTAAAAAACAAACTTTGACTTTTAGAAAAAAACTAACTAACCTAACCTCAAAAATTAAAGAAATGAAAAAAAATGTATTTTTATTTTTTCTTGCTCTTTTTGGCCTTCTCGCAACAACTGGATGCCAAAATAATGAATCAGGATTTCCAAGTTCTGATAATCCTACGGTGGTAGTTTCTACAAAAGAGATCTATGGAGCTCCGAGTAGAAAATTTGAAATTAAAGCTGCGCTTGCAGACGATTTAGGATTAAAAAGCGTACAAATTCAGATTCCAGAATTATCTCTGGATAAAGTAATTTCTTTTGGAACAAATCCGCTTTTAAAGTCGTATGATTTGAGTTATTTTTTTGAAATTCCTGCTGACAGAGGAACGTCGGAAGCTTTCAAAATTAAACTAGCTATTACAGATGTTTCAGGCAATGTTGTAAACGAAGAGATTAATCTGCGTTTAGATGGTGAGTTTGCGGCTCCTAGCATAACAATGATTACACCAAAAGAAGGAGCAGTTATTTTATTGTCTACAAGCAATGAAATGCCAGTAAATTTTGTGGTAAACGATGATTCAGGAATCGATTATGTGCAAGTAAAATGCGAAGCTTTAGGAATCGATGAAATGATTCAGTTGTCAGGATCTCCACAGTCATATACATTCAATAAAACGTACAAATTGCCAGTAACGGCTGCCAATTATGTTTTAACAATTACAGCTAAAGATAAATTTGCGATTCCAAATTCAGGAGCATTAAACGTAAATATCGTGGCTACCAATGAATATCCAGCGATCTATTTATGCGATCAGCCAAAAGGGACTAATCTTACTACAGATGCAGTTGGAGTTCCGATGTATTTCCATGAAAAAAGCGGACAGGATTTCGAATTCAAGTATTACGCCGATAAAGACAACAAAGAAGTATATTTCTTAGGTCAGGAATCTGATTTTGCCCCTCATTGCTTTGGTTTAAATGCTTCTGGAGAATTAGTAGATGATGTTGCTTCAACGCCAATTATTTTGCCAACAAAAGGATATTATAAAATAAAAGTAAATCCAAATACTTTAAAATATACTGCAGAAAAATATACTCCAACGAGTAAAGTTTGGGCAGATATTGCAAATGGTTTATGGCATGATGATGCTGCGTTAAGAAAACCGTTTGTAAGTGTTTGTGGTGGCGGTATTCAAGGCGCAACTTGGGATACTTGGGATGCTTGGGTGCAAAAAGGATTACACTTAGCTAATAATCCTAGCAATCCTTATCAATTAGTGGGTGAATACACTTTAACGGGAACTATAGAAGCAACTTTCACAGGCCAATGGTGGGATCCTTCTTGGAGATTAATTAAAAATGGAATTGCAACGATGTCTCCGGGAGAAAATGGCAATGCCAAATATCCAGCAGCTCCGGGTGTTTACAAAGTAGTTTTAGATACCGAATTGGAAAGAGTATTTATAACAAAAAAATAGTTGGTTATAACCTTAGTTGTAACATTAACAAATAAAACAGCTTAATATGAAATTTAAATATATAGGATTTTTTATTGCCCTTTTGTGTACTGCTGTATCTTTTGGACAAATAAAAATAAAAGGTACTGTTAAGGATAAAGCCAATGTGCCGATTCCAGGAGTAAATGTAATAGTGAAAGGAACTTCAACATCGGCAGCGACCGATTTTGATGGAAATTATGCGATAAGTGTTCCAAACAAAAATGCACAAATCGAATTTTCATTTGTAGGTTTTACTTCCCAGCTTGTATCAGTTGGAGATAAAACAGAGATTAGTGTAGTAATGCAGGAATCAAGTCAAGCGCTAGATGAGATAGTGGTAGTAGGTTATGCGGCCGTAAAAAAGAGCGATGTTACGAGTTCGATTTCTTCTGTAAAAGGAAAAGAATTGCAAACTATGACAGTTGGTAACGTAGCAGAATCACTTCAAGGAAAAGTTTCTGGAGTGCAGGTTACAGGACAAGGAGGTCCAGGCGCGCAGCCAAGGGTTTTAATTCGTGGTATTTCGACTTTAAACTTAAATACAGATCCTTTGTATGTGGTAGACGGAATTCCGATGGGGACAAGCATCAATTTCTTAAGTACGAATGAAATTGAATCTATGGAGGTTCTTAAAGACGCTTCTGCAAGTGCAATTTATGGTTCTCGTGCATCGAACGGAGTTATTTTAATTACTACGAAAAAAGGAAAAGTTGGAAAAACGAGATTCAATTTTGATTTAAGTTCTGGTATGCAAATTATGAATAATCCTTATAATATGGCTGATGCCGAGGGTTATGCAACAATTATGAATAAAGCTTATAATAATTCTGGCTATTCAGACTATTTGCCAAATCCATCTCAATACAGAGGAAAAACGACAGATTGGTGGAAGGCAGGAATTAGAACAGGAACACCAGTTACAAATGCTTCTTTAGGTCTTTCAGGCGGTTCTGATAAGCATACGTATGCCATCAGTTTAAATTATTATGATTCTGATTCTATGTATGGAATAGGCGGTTGGGAAAGAGTAACGATGAGAATTTCAAATGATTTTAAATTCTCTGATAAATTTTCAGCAGGAATCACCTTAAACCCTCGTTATGAAACTTGGGGAGCACCTGGAAACTGGGCGGACTTTGATAAAATAGATCCAATTACGCCAATTTACAAACCAGCAGATCAATTAAGCGGAACAGAAAATGAATACAGCATTTATGCAAGATCTCCATCTTATGTTTGGAATCCAGTTGCAGCTGTAAAACGTTATGATGATTATACAAACAAATACAACTTAAATACAAACGGATATTTGCAATACGAACCAATCAAAGGTTTAGTATTCCGCACACAAGCGTCTGTTGAAGTTGGAGACGAAGTAAGAAATAAATTCAGTCCTGATTTTGTAATTGACGCAGCGCATGAAAAAGCCGAAATCAATAGTGTTGAAAAGTGGAATACGACAAATGTGGATTGGACTTGGCAAAATACCATTACGTATTCTAAAACATTTGCAGAGAAACACAATGCTTCTTTGATGATTGGTAACACGATGGAAGAATACAACGGAAATAATCTTTGGGGTTATGGCGAAGGTGTGCCAAATAACTCAGATTCTATGAGAGAGTTAAATGCTGCTACTAAAAATAAAGACAGTAAAGGAAACAGCTGGTCTAGTTCATTAATGTCTTATATTTCTCGTTTTTCTTATAACTACGACGGTAAATACTATTTTACAGGAACATTCAGACGTGATGGTTCTTCAAAATTCATGACCAATAACAAATGGGCAAATTTCCCTTCGGCATCAGTTTCTTGGAGAATTTTAAACGAAGGCTTTATGGAATCTGCCAAAGATGTTGTTAGCGATTTAAGATTAAGAGCAGGATGGGGTAAAGTTGGTAATCAAGGTTTGCCAGATGCAGTTTATCAATCAAACATCGGGCAAGGATATTATGTAATTGGAGGTCAAGTTGTAGATACTTCTTTTCCTTCTTCAATGGCAAATAAAGACATTAAATGGGAAACGGTAGAAGATATGAGCTTTGGTCTTGATTTCGGATTTTGGAAAAATAAGGTTACTGGTTCATTGGAATACTACAAAAAACAGACACATGATATGTTATTCTTAAAACAGTTTCCAACTTATAGCGGGTTCCCAGGATATTCTACAATGTGGACAAACATTGGATCAATGCAATCAAGCGGTATAGATTTGTTACTTTCTTATAAAGATAAAAAAGGTGATTTCTCGTATGGTGTAGATGTAACTTTTACTACGGTAAATGTAGACATGTTGTCGCTTTCTGCTGACGGTGAAAGACTTTACGGTTCAAGCAATAGAACTTTGACGGTAAAAGGAGATGAGCCAGGCTATTTTTACGGATATGTAGCTGATGGATTGTTCCAAAACCAAACGGAATTAAACTCACATACAGATGAGCACGGAACGAAATTACAGCCATATGCACAAGTGGGAGATGTTCGTTTTAAAGATATTAACGGCGACGGAAAATTAGATGACAAAGACAGAACCAAAATTGGTTCTCCTTGGGCAGATTACAACATTGGATTGAATCTAAATTTTGCTTACAAAGGATTTGATTTGGTAGCTAATTTTTACTCGAGTATCGGAAACGATATTGTAAACACCAATATTTCAGATTTATATAACGGGGCAAGTTTAACAAATAAAGTGAGAGGATTAGAACAGATGGCTTGGCATGGTGAAGGAACTTCGAATTATATTCCTCGTTTGTCTAAAGATGATAACAATGAAAACTTTACCAAATTCTCTTCTCTTTATGTTGAAGATGGTTCTTTTGTCCGCATGAAAAACTTGCAGGTGGGATACTCTTTCTATAACAAATTTGGACTGGATAAATTGAGAGTATCATTGTCAGGACAAAATTTATGGACATGGACAAAGTACACGGGAGTTGATCCTGAAGTAGCAGGAGGTGATCCTGATAAACAAGACAGAGTAAAAGGATCAGGTTTTGGAGGATGGAATTATCCGGTACAGCCAACAATCTTGATGGGACTTAATGTTGCATTTTAATCAAAACGATCATGAAAAAAATAATAGTATCAATAATAACTTTTTCTCTATTAGCAGTTTCTTGTAGCGATTTTATTGAAAAAGAACAAAGAGGAACGCAGACTTTAGAAAATTATTTTCAAACCGCGCAAGAGTGCGAAAATTATGCCAATGAATTAACACAGCGATTACTGCTGGCCAAAGACTGGTGGACATTAACAGCGCCAAGAGTAACCAACGAAATGTCTACCGATGACGCTTGGATGGGAAATACAGGACAAGATAGCGGAGCTCATAGACCATGCTCGCAATATCTTATCACTCCTGATAATATGGGAGATATGAATAGTATTTATACAGCTCATTATTATACCATTCAATCTGCAAACATTGGTTTAGAAAGAATGGCTCAATCGCCAATTACAGATGCTCAGAAAAACCAATATATGGGAGAATCTTTATTTGTGCGCGCTTATTGCTACTACGAATTGGTAAATCTTTTTGGAGGAGTTCCTTTGTATACAAAATCTTTAGGAACAGGAGATTTAACTTTGCAGAGAAGTTCTGCGGCAGAAGTATATGCACAAATTGAAACCGATCTTAAAGATGCGGCAGCTAAATTAGAAAGTGCTCCTGTAAACAGAGACGGCAGAATAAACAAATGGGCGGCTTATGCTTTATTGGCACGTGTTTCTTTATTTCAAGAAAAATGGGCCGAAGCAAAAACTTATTCGAACAAAGTTATTACAGAAGGACCTTTTCAGTTAGAAGCAGATTTTTTAAATATTTGGAATGTAAACAATCATAACGGAGTAGAATCTATTTTAGAAGCGCAGTCATCTTCTGTTCAAAATAGAGATTTAGGAGCGGCTTTGCCAACTTTATCTGGAGCAAGAGGAGAAGACAAGAAGAATTTCCCAAGCAATGATGCTGCTGATGTTTTAGACGGATGGGGATGGTGTATGCCAACAAGTGACTTAGAAAATGCTTATCTTTCTGAAAATGATGTGATTCGTCGCAGAAGTACTATTACAAAATGGGGAGAAGCTGCTTATGGAGATGAAGTTTTAAACCCAACACATAAGTTTAGCTTAAATGATAATAAATCAGGACGTATCTGCCGTAAATATTATATTCCGATAGCAACTCGTCGTTCTTTAGATAAAAAAGACGGCCACTTGCCATTAAACATTCCATTGATTCGTTTGGCGGAAATGTATTTAACAAGAGCAGAAGCGAATTACCATTTAGGCGGAGATGCTTTAGCAGATATCAATATCATTAGAGCACGTGTGAAATTGGATCCAAAAACAGGAATTTCGGGACCAACTTTATTGAGACAAATCTATAAAGAACGCCGTTTAGAATTGGCTTTTGAGGGATTGCGTTTATTTGATATCCGTCGCGAAAAGGACCCAACAACAGGAAGACCAGTTATAGAATCTTTAATGGGACCAAACGGAACTTTTGTGAAATACAATTTAAGTTCAACAGATCCTTATGAAACAACTAACTTGAGAGAACCGCAAGACAAAGGAATCAATTTTGATCCTTCTAAACACTTATTGTGGCCAATTCCGCAATTAGAAATCGACTTGAGTGGTAATGTCATTAAACAAAATCCTGGATACTAACATGAAGTTTAATAATCAAAATAAAGTGAGTCTGCTGTGTGCAGGCTTACTTTTCGCAAGTTCTCTTTTTGTAAGTTGTGACTCTGAGAAATCTGAAAATTCAGGCTCAGAAAATGCTGTGACGGAATTGAATGTGAGTTTAGACATGAATCTGCAGACAATGGAAAGTTTTGGAGCTTCGGATGCCTGGCAATGTAATTTTATAGGGAAAAATTGGCCTACGGATAAGAAAAATAAAATAGCCGATTTATTATTTAGCCAAAGTGTAGATGCTGACGGAAATCCAAAAGGAATTGGATTGTCATTGTGGCGTTTTAATCTCGGAACAGGAAGTGCCGAACAAGGCGAAGCGAGTGATATTACAGATGAATGGAGAAGAACAGAATGTTTTACTGCGGATGGAGTTTCGTACAACATGTCAAAACAAGCAGGTCAGGTTTGGTTTATGAAAGCGGCAAAAGAACGTGGTGTAGATAAACTTTTGGCTTTTGCTAACAGCGCTCCAGTTTATTTAACTCAAAACGGAAAAGCTCATGCGACAATCAAAGAATTTTACAACTTAAAAGAAGGTAAAATGCCAGATTTGGCCGATTTCTGGGCAACATCTTTAGATAAGCTAAAAACAGAACATGGTTTGACTATCGATTATGTGAGTCCGTTTAACGAACCGCAATATGAGTGGGACGGTTCTGGACAAGAAGGCTCTCCAGCGACCAATGCTAATATTTATAGTTTTGTAAATATCCTTTCGCCAAAATTGCAATCAAAAGGCTTAGATGCAAAAATTGTAGTTGGAGAAGCCGGATCTTATGAATCTTTATATAAAACTGTTTCAGGAAAAGAAAGCAGATCCAATCAGATTGATTATTTTTTTGCTGCGAACTCTAGTAAAAAAATCACAGGCTTAAGCAATGTTGAAAAAACGATTTCTGGACACAGTTACTGGCAAGCATGGCCATTGAGCACATTGATTTCGTCAAGACAAGATGCAGCATCAAGAATTCAATCGGTTGGTGGAGTTAGTCTTTGGTCATCCGAATATTGTGTATTAGAAAGCCCAGGAACTGCTGAACTTCCGGGCGGAGCGGGAGCAGGTAGAGATTTAGGAATGTCATTAGCACTTTGGACGGCACGCATCATCAGCGCAGATATTGCTATTGGAGGCGTTACGTCTTGGCAGTGGTGGACCGCAATAAGTCGCGGGGATTACAAAGATGGTTTAATTCACGTAGATGATGGCGCAAGCAACGGAGCAGGAAATGCAGATTATTGTAAAAATGACGGATACATCAGAGATTCTAAAACACTTTGGGCTTTAGGAAACTTTTCGTTCTTCGTTAAACCAGGAATGGTAAGAGTTCAAATTCCTAGTGTTGACAATTCAACTGCTTTGAATGATATTATGGTTACGGCTTATAAAGATGCTGCAAACAAAAAACTGGTAATCGTTGCTGTTAACATGAGCAAATCAGTTAAAAAATATAATCTAAAGCTTTCAGGAGGAACAGTTACAGATAATAAATTGACTCCTTATACAACTTCAGAAACAATGAGTTTGAAAAAAGGAGCTGCGGTTGATGCAGCGAGTTTAGAAATTCCTGCTAGGTCGGTTGTAACTTATGTAGGAACTTACAAATAAGATTCTGAGTTGCTAAGAAACTAAGGTTTCACATAATCTTGTCATCCCGACGAAGGAGGGATCTCCACAAGTAGCTCCACAAAGATTGGAGACTTGTATTACAGAAATTTTTCCTTCGTCTAAATGACAAAATTGAGGATAATAAAAACAAAAAATAAATGAGAAAAGTATATCTCTCGCTTTTATTGGTAATTAGTTCGCTGTCTTTTGCACAGCGAACCGTTACCATCAGCACAGATAATGTAGTACAAACCATGGACGGTTTTGGAGGTTCTGATGCTTGGAGAACGCAATTTGTGGGTAAAAACTGGCCAGAACAGAAAAAAAATGCCATTGCAGATTTATTGTTTAGCAAAGAAATCGATGCGCAGGGAAATCCAAAAGGAATCGGACTTTCGATTTGGAGATTTAATCTAGGCGCTGGAAGTGCAGAGCAAGGAGAAAACAGTAAAGTTTCGGACGAGTGGAGAAGAAGTGAATGTTTCCTAAATGCTGATGGAACTTACGATTTCTCAAAACAAGAAGGGCAAAGATGGTTTTTGCAGGCAGCCAAAAAACGCGGGGTAGAAAAATTTCTGATTTTTACCAATAGTCCGCCAGTGCATATGACGAACAATGGATTGTCTTTTGCTTCTCAAAAGAATAAACTGAATCTAAAAGATGGTGCAATTCCAAAATTTGCCGATTTCTTAGTTCAAAGTATTCAAGGATTGGAGAAAAAAGAAGGAATCAAATTCGATTATGTCAGTCCCATAAATGAACCGCAATGGGAATGGATGCCAAAAAATGGGGATACCAACAGTCAAGAGGGAACACCAGCGACCAATCAGGAAATATATGATTTAACCAAATCACTTTCAGAGAAACTGAAAGCTAAAAAACTGAACACCGAAATCGTAATTGCAGAAGCCGCGCAAATCGATTATTTATATGAAAATGTAAATGCCGAAAATCGTGACAATCAGATCGATTTTTTCTTTGGAAAAACAAAAACCAATGTGACAAAATTTTCGAATGTAAAAAATGTAATCCTTGGACATAGTTATTTTACTACTTGGCCAATTGAAAGACAAGTTTTAAGCCGAAAATTGATTGCCGCAGAAGTTAAGCAAAAACCGGGATTAAAGTACTGGCAGTCGGAATATTGCATTTTAGAAAATCCGGGAGAAGCTGAAATTCCGGGAGGTTCTGGCTGCGGAAGAGATTTAGGAATGCAGACTGCTTTATTTGTAGCCCGTTTAATCCATAACGATATTGCGGTGGCAAATGCCGCTTCGTGGCAATGGTGGACTTCTATTACAAGAGTAGATTACAAAGACGGCTTAATTTATCTGGATGATGGAAAAAGCAATGGAAGCACAACACCAGATTATGTGAGGAATGATGGAGAATTTCACGATTCCAAATTGCTTTGGGCTTTAGGAAATTATTCGCTTTTTGTACGTCCGGGAATGCAGCGAGTTGATGTTCCAAACCAAAAAGAATTAGATGCAGCAAATGATGTAATGCTTACCGCATACAAAGACATTTTAAACAAAAAACTTATTGTTGTGGCTGTAAACTGTGGCAAAGAAGCTCAGAAATACAAATTCGATTTATCAAAAGGAACTTTAAAAAACAATGAGTTCACACCTTATGTAACTTCTGATGCATCAAATTTAAAAAGAGCTGAAGTCCAAAAAAATGGAAATTTAGAAATTCCAGCAAGGTCAGTAGTGACGTTCGTTGGAGAATTACAATATTAAAAAATGGTTTCAAGTTTCAGGTTTCACGTTCAAACCTAACTTGAAATCTGAAACCCGAAACAAAAAATAACTAAAAACATGTTAACTAAGAAAATTTTACTTCCTGTTTTACTCTTTTCTTGTCTGTCTGCGAGTAGCCAGATTTCGTTTGGAGATTCAAAAAAAATTAATGACAATTGGAAATTCAATCTTCAGGATGTTTCCGATGCAAAAAATGCTGCTTTTGATGATACTAAATGGCAGAACGTAAATGTACCGCACGACTGGAGCGTAAAAGGACAATTGAGTCCAACGCTAGCAAGCTGTCAAGGGTATCTACCGGGCGGCATTGCTTGGTACAGAAAATCAATCAATATTCCGCAGAGCAAAGCAGGTGAAAAAGTGTATTTGTATTTTGAAGGCGTTTACAACAGAAGTGAAGTGTTCATCAACGGAAAATCATTAGGAAAACGTCCAAACGGTTATATTTCTTTTGCATATGATGCCACTCCTTTTGTAAAATTTGGAGGAGAAAATACGATTTCAGTTCGTGTTGACCACAGCCAAAGTGCCGATTCGAGATGGTACACAGGTTCAGGAATTTACAGAAATGTATGGGTAGTTTATGCTAATCCGATTCATATTGCACAATGGGGCGTTTATGCTTATCCAGAAGTGAAAAAAGGAGCAGGAACATTGAATGTTGAGATAGATGTAGAGAATGGTTCTGCTTCTAATTCAGCTTTAACTGTTGTAAATGAATTGTTTTCAAAAGATGGAAAATCAGTTGGAAAAACAACTTCTAAAGTTGAAGTTGCGGGGAATCAAAACGGAAAAATTTCGACTAAAATCAATGTTAAGAATCCACAGTTATGGGATTTAGACAATCCAAATTTATACGAATTGAAAACTACTGTTTTACAGGACGGGAAAGAAATCGATAAAACGGTAACACAAACAGGTTTTAGAAACTTTACATTCGATCCCAACAATGGTTTTGCCCTTAACGGAAAATGGATGAAAGTGAAAGGGGTTTGTTTACATCATGATGCAGGAGTTTTGGGATCAGCAGTTCCGAGAGAAGTTTGGAAAACAAGATTACAAACCTTGAAGGAAATTGGTGTAAATGCCATCAGAACAAGTCATAATCCGCAAGCACCAGATTTTTATGAGCTTTGCGACGAATTAGGATTGTTAGTTTTAAACGAAGCTTATGACGAATGGGAATTCCCAAAGCGTAAATGGCTAGAAGGCTGGAATTATGGAACACCTGGATTTGAAGGTTCGTTTGATATTTTTGCTGATTGGGCAGAAAAAGATTTAGAAGATTTTGTGCGTCGTGACAGAAATCATCTTTCCGTATTTGCATGGAGCATTGGCAACGAAGTAGATTATCCAAACGATCCATATTCGCATCCGGTCTTAGATAAAGGAAAAGATGGTTTCGGACAAGCAGCTTATGGAGGCTATAAACCAGATGCGCCAGATGCCATGCGTCTTGGAGCTATAGCAAAACGTTTGGTGGCAGCAGTTAAAAAATACGATAAATCACGTCCGACAACGGCAGGCTTAGCAGGAGTCGCAATGTCTAATGAAACAGAATATCCAGGTGCGTTAGATATTACAGGATACAATTATACAGAAAGCAAATACCAGACAGATCATGCTAAATATCCAAAAAGGGTTATTTACGGAAGTGAAAATGTTCATGATATGGAACCTTGGCTCGCAGTAAAAAACAACAAACATATTTTTGGGCAATTCCTGTGGACAGGCATCGATTATTTAGGAGAATCAGGAAGATGGCCATCAAGAGGATTTTACTCAGGTTTAGTCGATTTTGCGGGAGTTATTAAACCAAGAGGATATTTCCGCCAGTCATTATGGTCAGATAAACCAATGGCTTATTTAGGAACATATCCTTTAGCAGATGAAAAAGATATTTCTAAAGATGCGTGGGCAATTTGGAATTATGAAGCGGGGCAGAAAATCAGAGTGGTTTGTTATACCAATGCAGCAAAAGCGCGTTTGGAATTGAACGGAAAAGTGGTTGGAGAAACTAAATTATATGACGAAAAAACGGGAATTATTTACTGGGATATTCCGTTTGCTTCAGGAAAATTAGAAGCAGTTGGTTTAGATAAAAGTGATAAAGAGGTGAGCCGTTTTGCAATTGCTTCAACACAACAGCCAGTTGAATTAACGATTGCAGAGAAAAACATTACGATAAGCAAAGACAAAGGCGTTGCTAAAATCATGGTTCAGGTTAAAGATCAAAACGGACTTCCGGTAATGCTTTCAGATAATGAAGTAACTTGTACGATTAGCGGCCCCGGAAAATTATTAGGATTGGAAGCTGGAAATAACAGCGATATGACCGATTACACAGATAATGTACAGCGTGTTTTCCACGGACATATAGCAGCATATATTCAGGCAAATGGAGATTCGACAGCGCCAATAAAAGTAAAATTTACAAGCCAGTGGCTAAAACCTGTTGAGGTTACTGTAAATGTGAAATAACAAAGCAAGAAAAGACCTGGCAGGTTTTTAAAACCTGTCAGGTCTAATTTTTGTCTGCAACAATAAAATTTCATTATATTTAAAGTGTAAAAACCACACATAAAAACATAGATGAAAATTACAAACTTACTTACAATCGCTATAGGAACATTTTTTCTATCAGCTACAACTAACGCTCAAAACACATTTCAAAAAGAAGAATTTAAACAATGGGCTCAGACTCCGCCAATGGGATGGAACAGCTGGGATTGTTACGGCCCGACTGTTGAAGAACATGAAGTAAAAGCCAATGCCGATTATATGGCAAAAGAGATGAAGAAATTTGGCTGGGAATATGTCGTAGTGGATATCCGATGGTTTGTCGAAAATGACAAAGCAGGCGGTTACAATCAAACAGATCCACGTTATGTTATCGATCAATACGGGAGATATCTTCCGGCAGTAAATCGATTTCCTTCGGCAAAAGATGGACAAGGTTTTAAACCTTTAGCAGATTACATTCATAAAAAAGGACTGAAATTTGGAATTCATATTATGCGCGGTATTCCGAAAAAAGCGGTTGAAGAAAAAATGCCAATTAAAGGTGCAAACGGAATTACAGCAGATCAGATTTATTCAACAGCATTGCAATGCGAATGGCTGAGAGATAATTATACAGTTGTAGCGGATAAACCAGGAGCACAGGAATATTATAATTCTATTTTCGAATTGTACGCACAATGGGGAGTAGATTTTATTAAGATTGATGATTTATCAAGACCGTATCACGAAGGAGAAATTAATTTAATTAGAAACGCCATTGATAAATGTGGGCGTAAAATTGTTTTAAGCACATCTCCAGGAGAAACACCAATTTCAGCAGCGCCACACGTATCTGCAAATGCCAATATGTGGCGTATGGTAGATGATGTTTGGGATACTTGGCCGCACATCACACATTTAATGGATGTTGCTCAAAAATGGTATCCGTACATCGCACCGGGAACATGGCCAGATTGCGATATGATTCCGTTAGGGCGTATTTCGATTAGAGGAGAACGTGGGAACGACAGAATGACTCGTTTAACAAAAGACGAACAATATACTTTAATTACATTTTTCAATATCTTCAAATCACCATTGTTTTTTGGCGGCGATTTACCAAGCAATGATGCTTTTACCTTATCGTTATTAACGAATAAAGAAGTAGTAAAAATGCATAATGAAAGTACTGAAGTAAAACAGCTTTTCCAAAAAGACGGAAAGATTGCAGTCACTTCAAAAAATGCAAAAGATGGGAGTGTTTATTTAGCTCTATTCAATACTTCGGATAAAGATTCGCAGAAAGTGTCCGTAAATCTTTCAGATCTTGGAATTTCAGGTACTGCGGAAGTTTTAAATATGTGGACAGGAGAAAAAGCTAAATTAAATTCGAAAGAAATTGGAGCCGATTTAAGACCTCACGCTTCAGTGTTATATCAATTAAAAAGTAAAAAATAAATGAAGAGAATATTTTTTTGCCTTATATCATTATTAAGCCTTTTTGATCCCTTACAAGCCCAAAATACAGCAAAAGGAATTCCGCCCGTAATTGCAGATAAAGATCTGACAGCTTATTTATTTGTTTATTTTATTGGGAATAAAGTAGAAGAAGAAGCGGTCAATTACGCCGTAAGCACAGACGGCTATCATTATTATGCCCTTAATAACAACAGGCCTGTTTTAGACAGTAAAACCATCAGTTCAACAGGAGGAGTTCGTGATCCGCATATATTGCGTGGCGCAGATGGCAAGACATTTTATATGGTTTTGACCGATATGACTTCTTCAAAAGGCTGGGACAGCAATCGTGCAATGGTTTTATTAAAAAGTACCGATTTAGTAAACTGGAAAAGCAATATTGTAAATATCCAAAATACATTTCCAGGAAACGAAAATCTAAAACGTGTTTGGGCGCCACAAACTATTTATGATACAAAAGCGGGTAAATACATGATTTACTTTAGTATGCAGCATGCAGGAGGACCGGATAAAATTTATTACGCTTACGCGAATAAGGATTTCACGGCTTTAGAAAGCGCTCCTAAACTGTTATTCGTTCCAAAGTCAGGAAATGCTTGTATTGACGGGGACATAATTGAAAAAGATGGAGAATATCATCTTTTTTACAAAACAGAAACCAATACGCCCGGAATCAAAGTGGCAGTTACAAAAGATTTGACTTCAGGAAATTGGATTGAAAATGATAACTATCTGCAGCAGACAAAAGATGGAGTAGAAGGTTCTAGTGTTTTCAAACTAAATAATTCAGACCAGTATATTTTGATGTACGACGTTTACACTAAAGGAAGATATCAATTTACAAAAACTAAAGATTTAGAAAATTTCAGCGTAATTGACAATGACATTTCAATGGACTTTAATCCGCGTCATGGAACAATTCTTCCAATAACCCGTTCTGAATTAAAGCGAATTACAGACAAATGGGGAATGCCAGCAAAACTTCAAAAAGTAAATCATAATCCAGTTTTGGAAGGTTATTATGCCGATCCTGAAATTTTATATTCAAATAAAACAAAAAAATATTACATCTATCCAACAAGCGACGGATTTGATGGCTGGTCAGGATATTATTTCAAGACTTTTTCGTCAGATAATTTAGTAGATTGGAAAGACGAAGGAGTTATCATTGATCTTAAAAAAGACGTGGCTTGGGCAAACAGAAATGCTTGGGCGCCATGTATAGTAGAAAAAAATATAAAAGGGAAATATAAGTATTTTTACTATTTTACGGCGGCACAAAAAATTGGAGTTGCAGTTTCTGATAATCCTACAGGGCCTTTTAAAGACAGCGGAAAAGCAATTGTAGCTACAAGACCAGAAGGAATAAAAGACGGTCAGGAAATTGACCCCGATGTTTTTACAGATCCAAAAACAGGAAAGAGCTATTTATATTGGGGTAATATGTACATGGGCGTTGCAGAGCTAAATCCAGATATGGTTTCAATAAAGCAAGGAACAACAAAAGTAATTGCAGTTGATGACACTTTCCGTGAAGGAACCTACGTAATCTACAGAAATGGAAAATATTATTTCTTTTGGAGTGAAGACGACACCAGAAGTCCGAATTACAAAGTGAGATACGGAATTTCAAATTCTCCAACAGGACCGCTTGAAATTCCAGAAAACAATATTGTAATTCAAGGAAAACCAGAAGAAGGAATTTATGCAACAGGACACAATTCAGTTTTACAAATTCCGAATAAAGACGAATGGTATATCACGTATCATAGATTCTCTTATCCAACAGGAATAAAAATGGGAGACGCAGGAGGTTTTCATCGTGAAGTCTGCATCGATAAATTAGAATTTAATGCAGATGGAACCATCAAACAAGTTGTTCCAACTCATGCTGGAATTGAGGTTTTGAAGAAATAATTTCAGTATTTAATTTTCAATAAAAAAAAGCTGTTTCTAAATTAATAGAAACAGCTTTTTTTATAATTATAAATATGTTTTAAGCCGTCTGATCGTCAATAGTGGCGTCAGGAGCATTTTTCTTTACCGATTCAATTCCGTTTTCTCTAGCAGATACACTTTCGTACATTTCGCTTGAGCCAATGATTTGGCCATTTCCAGCTTTTAAATTAAAATATGGCTTTCCGCTTTTAGATTCTAATCTATCATAACGATCATCGTCTGCCGCATTTTTTTTAACAGACTCAATTCCATTATTGCAAGCTGCTTTTGTTGTGTATCCTTCACTTGTTAGAATAGTCTGGCCATTACCAGCTTTTAAATTGAACTGGAATTCCCCATTGGCTCTAGTAGTGATTACAAATTTTCCCATGTAGTTTATTTTTAAAGTTAGGTAATAATAAATTTTGCTATTTATAAAAATACAAAACTTAGTAATACAAATCATACACCTGTTTAAAAAAATGATTATCTTATTGATAAAAAAATTAAACTAGGATTATATGCCTAAACGAAAATTAGAAACACTTTTTTCTTCTAGATTGATTTCTTCAAAAATACTTTTCGTTCCTTTATCTACAGGACATTGTGTGCTAATTCCCACCCAAATTTCTTTTGGATAATTGTTTTTGTACAAACGAACCATCTGCCAATTTTTTTTATCTACTGAATAATAACTTGCAACCGTTTTAGTATCAGAACTGATTTTCATGTAAACAGAAGGTACTTTCACCACATCATGATTATTATCGTCAGAAGTTCCCATGGTACGAACAGTTACAACTCTGTGATTGCCTCTTTCATCCTGCTCAAAACAAAATTTCTGATAAAAACTATCGTTAACATAAAGATATAGAACACCAGCATTATATAATCCTTTTTCTGTAAACTCAGGCGTAACTTTCGCGGTAAGCGTAAAAGGTTTTGTGTTGTCTACTTTAGACAAAAGCATTGGGGCGCTTGTATTGGACAATTTTTCGTTTGGATCAGAAAAGTAATCTGATTTTTCGCCAGCTTTAAAAATGATTTTTTCATTTGTTTCTAATTTTATTAGCGAGTCGGCACCGTTAACCGCTTTTGTAAAATGTATAGAAGACAGTTTAATATCGCAAGGCGAACCATTTACAAATGCAGAATCTGTTTTTGTTTCCTCTTTCAATGTGGCTTTTGCAGATTCGTTTTTATTATTGCAGCTGAATAAAATAGAAAGACTAAGAATAATAAGGATGTTAGGAAAAAATGTTTTCATAGATTATTTTTTTGGGATAGAAAGTGATATTTTTAATGCTCCAAAAATAGAATTGCTTTACAAAAGAGGCAATACGTAAAATTAACCAATTACACTTCTAAATGCCTCAGACTTCTTCGATCGAAAACCAATTAATGACCACATTTTTAGAACAAAAATTTGAAATTGGAGAATCTAATGATATTGAAATGTACAAACAGTTCGTTAGCAATTATGTCAAAATTGAACAATGTGTAGCCGTATTATCCGATTATCAATCCGATAGAAGTTATATCTACGCCGGGAGTTTCGGTTCTGTTTTTGGACTGCCAAATGAAAAAGCTGTAATTGACTCTGCTTTTGAAGAATGTATTTTTACCAAAATCAATTCAGAAGATTTGATAGAAAGACATGTTTTAGAACTTAATTTCTATCAGTTTTTAAAAGGACTACCAAAAGAAGAATATTGTAATTACAGCACGTTTAGCCGTTTAAGAGTGAAAGAATCGGTAGAAAAATGTGCTTATATAAATCATCGAACGATTTATCTCAAAACTTTTAGCAACGGCAGTATTTCCCTTGCATTATGCCTTTATATTCCATCAACCGATTTACAGCCTAGAAAGGGAATCGACGGAAAGATTTTTAATATTCAGACAGGTGAGATAATTGAGTCTGAGAAATATAAAAATAAGGCAGAAGCCATTCTTTCTAAAAGAGAAGTGGAAGTTTTAGCCAATGTTGCAAAAGGATACAAAAGTGAACAAATTGCTGCGGAAATGCACATTTCAGTCTATACGGTAAGACGTCACAGGCAAAACATTATCGAAAAATTGAAAGTTACCAATACTGCAGAGGCTATACAAACAGCGATGGTCATGGGAATTATTTAGCTGTAAACTTTAATAGTTAAATTTGATATGTAAGTAAGAATAATCTTTATATTTGAAGAAAAAAAATATGAAGAAAATAGTTATACTTGCGTTTGCAACTGTTATTGTAACATCTTGTAATTCTAAAAATAGTAAAGATGAAAATAGTACTGTTTTGACAGACACTATTGTCAATAATGAAAAAGAGGATACTGTTGAGAGCATTTCTGTATATGAAGGAATATTGCCATGTGCAGATTGTGAGGGAATAAAAACAATCTTAAAAATTGATGTTGTAGCTAATAAATTTCAATTATCCACTACCTATCAAGGAAAACAGCCCGAAAAAAGCTTTACAGAAAAAGGCAATATCAATACAGAAAAAGGTTTAGAAAAAGATCCTGATGGAACGATTTTTATTCTAAACTGGGACAAACCAGAAAAAGATCAAACGTATTATGGTTACTACAGCAAAAATCCGGAAAAACTTTATTTATTAGATAGAAACAAAAAAGTAATCAAATCTAAGTTGGATTATTTTTTAGAATTAAATGAATAAAATAATTTAAAACCTTTTAAATTAAGCTTTTTACGGAAAATGTTATAAACTTAACTACTGCGATTGTACTTAAGTTTGTAATATTTTTTTATTTTTAAGCTGATAAAAAGTACCATCAATATTAATTTCTATTGATGAAGATTCACTATGAAGGAAATCAGCGAAATTCTAAAAGCTTACACGCAAGCAAAATCTGAAGGAAAGAAAACGGCTTTAGCGACCGTAGTTAAAGTTGAAGGCTCATCATACAGACAACCAGGCGCTAGAATGCTTGTAACAGAAGACGGTCAGCTTACAGGTGCAATAAGTGGCGGATGTTTGGAAGGAGATGCGTTGCGAAAAGCGCTTCTCTCTATAAATCAAAAGCAAAATAAACTTGTAACTTATAATACGAGTAACGAAGAAGATGCCGAAGTTGGTTTACAGCTTGGTTGCAACGGAATCGTTCATATTCTTTTTGAATATATAAATGAAGACGCTGGAAACAGCCCGATTCAGCTTTTAAAACAATTAGAATTAGAAAGGAAAGAAGCTGTGATTGTAACCGTTTTTTCTTTAAAAAGAAATGCTTTTCAAACTGGAACCACTTTGTTTTTTAGAAAAGACAATCCGCTTATAAATTATAACAATGATTTAAACCTAATTTCTGATGTAAAAGAAGTGCTTGAAAGCAAAACATCGGTAGTAAAAAAACTTCAGGAAGAAAACGACAACGAAGCCTTAATTGAATATGTAAAACCATCTATTTCACTCATAATTGCTGGTGCAGGAAATGATATTCAGCCACTGGTGAAAATGGTTGCTGTTTTGGGATGGAAAATTACTATTGCAGAAGGTCGCGCCACACACGCCACTTCAAAACGTTTTCCAGAAGCCAGCCAAATTTCGGTTGTAAAACCCGAACATTTTCTTGATCAAGTTATTATCGACGATCAGACTTATTTTCTTTTAATGACACACAATTACAAATACGATTTGACGGTTTTAAAATCATTATTGCAAACCAATTATCATTATGTTGGCATCTTAGGTCCAAAATCAAAATTCAATCGAATGCTAGATGATCTTTTGATTGAAGGAATTACAGTAAGCCAAGAACAGTTAAGCCGAATTCATAGCCCTGTTGGTCTAGATATCGGAGCTGAAACCTCAGAGGAAATCGCCCTTTCTATTGTTTCTGAAATTAAAGCCGTTGCCTCTGAACGTGCTGGAACATCGTTGAAATATAAATCGGGCAAAATTCATAATGAAATTCATTATGGAAAATAAAAATCATCAGAAAATTGGCATTATCATTCTTGCAGCTGGAAATTCGTCTAGATTAGGCAGACCCAAACAGTTATTAAAACATAAAGAATCAACTCTTCTCAAAAATACGATTTCAGAAGCTTTAAAGATTCAAAATTCTTTTTTAATAGTGGTAACAGGTGCAAATCATGATGTAATAGAAAAAGGGATTAATTTGCCTGAAATAAAACTTTCATTCAATTCTGAATGGGTGAGCGGAATGTCTTCTTCAATTGTCAAAGGAATTACAGAATTAATGCTTTTAAACCCCGATTGCGAACAGTGCATTCTATCAGTCTGCGACCAGCCTTTTGTAACAAGTTCTGTCTTCGAAAATTTAATCAACCAATCTAAGAGAACTGAAAAGGGAATTGCAGCATCAGCTTATGCGGAAACTTTAGGAACACCAGCTTTATTTCACCAAAAATACTTTGAGGAACTTCTAAAATTGAAAGGAAGGGAAGGAGCCAAAAAACTCATTAAAAAATATGCTGATGATGTAGTTTCAGTTCCTTTTGAAAAAGGAAATATTGATATTGACACGGAGGAAGATTATCAGAAGTTGATTTCTTAGATTTTAGGTGCAAAGGGTCAAAGTTACAGAGTTACGAAGATTTTCAGGTATAGTTTGTCATTTCGACGAAGGAGAAATCTCTACAAGTAGCTCTATAAAGATTGGCAATATTCTGTACGGAATTACCAAAGAAGATTTCTCCTTCGTCGAAATGACAAAATTATGAGGTATGATAAGTGATAATTAATCTTTACGAGATTAAAAACAGATCAAAAAAACTTAGTGTCTCAGCGCCTTAGCGGCAAACTCTTTAGCTAAACTCAAAACTCGCTCAACAGCAATATCAATTTCTTCTTCTGGAGTAAATCTTCCCAAACTAAAACGAATCGAACTCAAAGCGTCTTCATCAGATAATCCCATGGCTTTTAGAACATGAGAAGGTTCAGTAGTCACGGCCGAACAAGAAGCGCCGTTTGAGACGGATATATTTCCCAAAGCCAAAATCAGCTGTTCTGAATTTACGCCAGGAAAACAAATATTTGAAGTATTATAAATTCGGTTTTCTGTATTTCCGTTTACAAAAGATCCTTCAAACTGCAACAAACCTTTTTCAAGTTTGTCACGTAATAGAGAAACTCTATTTTGATCTTTTTCTAATTCATTTACAGCAATTTCCGATGCTTTTCCTAAACCTATAATTCCGGGAACATTTAACGTTCCGCTTCTTAATTTTCTCTGTTGTCCTCCTCCAAGAATCTGAGGAGATAATTTTACTTTGGCTTTCGCCGAAATGTACAAAGCGCCAACTCCCTTTGGGCCGTAAAATTTATGAGCAGATAAGGCTAAAAAATCAATTTCAAGCTTTTTTACATCAATCGGAATTTTTCCAACCCCTTGAGTAGCATCGCATATAAAAAGTACATTTTTGACTTTCAGTGTTTTAGAAATCGCACTAATGTTTTGTATGACGCCAGTTTCATTATTAGAAAACATTCCAATGAAAACCAGTGTTTTATCTGTTATTATTTCTTCTAAAAGTTGAATATCTAAAAGACCATCAGCAGCGGTTGGAAGATAAGTAACTTCAAAACCAATGCTTTCCATAAAGTGGCAAGTTTCAAGAACGGCTTTATGTTCGGTCTGCATGGTAATGATATGTTTTTTGTTTTGATCAGCGAGTCCTTTTATGGCCAGATTGATGCTTTCTGTAGCACCAGAAGTGAATATAATTTCATCGGCATTGGCATTAATTAAATCCGCAGTTTGCCAAGCAGCATTTTCAACAGCTTCTTTTACTGTTAAACCAGCCAAATGTGTACTGGTTGAATTGGCATAATAATTCGTAAAATAGGGAAGCATCGCATCCAAAACGCGTTCATCAACACGAGTTGTAGCATTATTATCCAGGTAAATGATTTCTTGCTGTGACATAATTTGAGCTTGATTCAGTAAAAATACAATTTCAGAATTAATCTATATGGAAAATTAACTGTAAAGCTCCCAAAGTTTTAATGCTCATAATTTTTTTCTCTCGCAGATTTTGCAGATTTAAACAGATTTTTTATTTATTTCTATCATAAAAAATCTTCGTAAATCTTTTTATCATATTTAAAATCTGCACTATCTGCGAAATCTGAGAGAAAAACAATAGAAAGCATTGCGAACTTTGCGAAACCATAGCGCCTTTGCGGTTTAAAAAACGACAAAATTGTAATTATTCTAAATAAGAGTAATGTTTGAATTTTATAATTTTTTCTTACATAAGATCGCTAAATTTGTTAGAATGACAAAAGCGAATTTGCTAATTTAACAAATAGATTGAATGGCTTCTAAAAAAACAAATCAGAATAAAGTAACGTCGGAAGATGCTAATTCCCGCCGTGACTTTATAAAGAAATCAGGACTTTTTACCGCTCTTGCTCTGACGCCTCCTTCATTGGTAATGGCATCAGAAAAGAAATGGGATGAAAAAATAGCGGAATATCTAGAAACTGTACCGCTTTCTATTGAAGTAAATGGCACAAAACATAATCTCAATATCGAACCAAGAACAACTTTATTAGATTTACTTCGTGAACAATTGCAACTCACTGGGACAAAAAAAGGCTGCGATCACGGGCAATGTGGTGCGTGTACAGTTCATGTAAACGGAACCCGAATTTTGTCGTGTCTTTCTCTGGCTTCAATGCAGCAAAACGCGCAAGTAACTACAATCGAAGGTCTTGCAAAAGGAAAAAAACTACATCCGATGCAGGAAGCTTTTATCAAACATGATGGCTTTCAGTGTGGATATTGTACTCCCGGTCAGATTATGTCGGGAATTGCGTGTATAAAAGAAGGCCATGCCAACAGCAGAGAAGAAATTAGAGAGTACATGAGTGGGAACATTTGCAGATGTGGCGCTTATCACAATATTGTCGATGCTATAACTGAAGTGAAGGAAGGAGGAAAGGAGATATGAAAAATTTTCAGATAATAAAGGCTTTGTCGTCTTCATCGGCAGTTACAGGAAAAGCAAAAGATAATTCGTCGATGTTTATTGCAGGAGGAACGAATCTTGTCGATTTAATGAAGAAAAATATTGTAGCTCCAGATAAACTAGTTGACATTAATGGATTGGATTTAAAGAAAATAGAATTCTTAAAAGGGAAAGTTTCAATTGGCGCTTTAGCAAAAAACAGTCAGGTTGCCGAAGATGCTTCTATAAAAGAAAAATATCCTTTGTTGGCATTGGCTTTAGCAGCTGGAGCTTCTCAGCAAATTCGCCATATGGCAACAGTGGGTGGTAATATGCTTCAAAAAACGCGTTGTTCGTATTATTACAATATTGATATGCCATGCAATAAAAGAACACCAAAAAGCGGATGCGGCGCAATTGGCGGTTCGAACCGAATGGCAGCAGTTTTTGGAACTTCGGATAGCTGTATTGCAGTCCACCCGAGTGATATGTGCGTAGCTTTGGCTGCGCTTGACGCGAAAGTTTTGGTAGAAGGTCCAAAAGGAAAACGAGAAATTGATTTCACCGATTTTCATCGAATTCCCGGAAACACACCAGAAAAAGACAATACACTTGACAGTAGAGAATTGATTACGGCTGTTGAAATTCCAGATAATAATTTTACTAAAAATGTGCATTATCTAAAAGTTCGTGACAGAACGAGTTATGCTTTTGCATTAGTATCTGTTGCAGTGGCTTTAGATATAAAAAACAATACCATCAATGATGTCAGATTGGCCATGGGCGGTGTGGCACATAAACCATGGAGATTGACTGAAACAGAAAAATTCCTGAAAGGAAAAACAATTTCAGAAGATCTATTTAAACAAGCGGGCCATTTGTCTATGAAAGGAGCAAAAGGATACGGTGATAATAATTTTAAAATAACGCTTGGAGAGAATGCAGTAACAGAAGCACTTACAATAGCAGCATCAAAATAATTAGATTATGAGCAAGACAAGTAATATTAATAGAGTTGACGGATTTGCTAAAGTAACGGGTTCAGCAACTTATTCGGCAGAGTATAAAACGGCAGGTGTTGTCTATGCCTGTTTGGTAGGAAGTACGATTGCGAAAGGAAGAATTAAAACCATTGATACTAAAAAAGCAGAATGGGCACCAGGGGTTTTGGCGGTAATTACACATTTAAATGTAGATAAACCTGCTGGCTACGAAAAAGCAAAGGACAAGCACAATTTTGGTCAGCCATTGCAGATTTTCAAAGATGATTCGGTTTTGTATTACGATCAGCCAATTGCTTTGGTGATTGCCGATACTTTTGAACGTATGCGATATGCAGCGAGTTTAATTAAAGCCGATTATTTTAAAGAAGAACATTCGACAGAACTTAAAAAAGCGGCTGAAAAAGAAAAAAAAGTAGAAACCGATAAAGGAAATGATTATCATCGCGGTGAACATGACGGCTATAAAAATGCTGAGGTAATATTAGAAACGGAATATACAATTCCAACCGAGGTGCATAACCCGATGGAATTGGCCAATATCATTGCCAAATGGGAAGGCAATAAACCTATTTTATACACAAAAAGCCAAGGTGTCGAAGGAACGCGCAGAAGTGTTGCTGGAGTTTTTGGAGTGCCTGTTGAAGATGTTGAGGTTCATGCTGAATATCTTGGAGGTGCTTTCGGAATGGGATTGCACACTTGGCCGTATGAAATTGCAGCTTTAATTGGAGCTAAAAAATTAAATCGTCCAGTTAAATTAGTGTTGCATCGCGAACAGATGTTTACCAATGTTGGGTTTAGACCTTACACCATTCAGAAAATGGGTCTTGGCGCAACCAAAGATGGAAAATTGACAGGTTTAACACATGAAGCTGTAGCGATGACTTCGAGTTATGAAGATTTTATGGAAGGAACAGTAAATATGTCTCGATTTATTTATGATTGTCCAAATGTTTCAACACGATATAGAATTGTTCCTTTGGACACTTGTACGCCAATTTGGATGCGCGGCCCAGGTGAAGCAACAGGTTCTTTTGCCTTAGAAAGTGCAATGGATGAAATGGCATATAAATTAAACTTAGATCCGATTGAATTCCGTAAACTGAATTATGCCGAAAAAGATCAAGAACAAAATAAACCGTGGAGCAGTAAATATCTTTTGGAATGTTACGAAGGCGGAATGGAACGCATTGGCTGGAAAAACCGTAAAAATGAACCAGGTTCCGTTAAAGAAGGAAATTGGCTGGTGGGCTACGGAATGGGAACAGGAACTTTCGGCTGTTATCGAAGTCCAACTTCTGTAAAAGCAAAATTATTGGCCAATGGTGATTTAGTTTTGCAATGTAGTGTAAACGATATGGGACCGGGAACGGCAACTATGATGACGGCGATTGGAGCTGAAGTTATAGGTTTGCCTGCGGAAAACGTAATTATCGAAATGGGTAAAAGCGGACTGCCAAAAGGCCCAACACAAGGAGGTTCGGCAACGACTTCATCTGTTGGTTCTGCGGTACACGATGCTTGTAATTTATTATTGAGTAAAGTAATCGAATTGGCAAGTAAAAGTTCATCTTTGAAAGGAATTGCTATTACCGATTTAACTTTTGAAAATGGCGTGATTTCTTCAAAAAAAGACAAATCGAAATCGGTTACGTTAGCTACACTTTTAAGTAGTAATAAATTAGAAGATTTTGAAGTAGAAAATCTTTCTAAAGCTGCTGAAGAGGCTAAGAAATACTCAATTTACTCTTTTTCCGTTCATTTTGTAAAAGTATTGGTGAATCCGAATTTGGGTAAAATAAGATTGGCTCACGTAGTTTCTTGCGCTGATATTGGAACGGTAATCAACCAGAAAACTTCTGCAGGACAAATGTTTGGCGGTGCAGTAGGAGGAATCGGAATGGGATTAATGGAAGCTTTAGAAATCGATCATCGTTTTGGACGTCCAATCAACAATAATTTTGCAGATTATCATGTTCCTGTAAATGCTGATATTGAAAAACAAGAGGTTTTCTTCGTTAATAAAAAAGACCCAATCAGTAATCCAATGGGAACGAAAGGTCTGGGTGAAACGGCTTTAGTCGGAATGGCGCCTGCGATTGCAAATGCTGTTTTTAATGCCACAGGAAAACGTGTTCGAGATTTACCAATTACATTGGATAAAATTATAGAAACTGTTAAGGTTTAAAACTAAAAAGACTTATAATAGTCCCTTTGAGAGTAGGATCTTAAAGGGATTTTTTTGTGCTATGAAAAAGTCTTACAAAGCAAAAGAACAGTAAAGTTTGTCGACTGATTATCACACAATCTTGTCATTTCGACGAAGGAGAAATCTTCGCAAGCAGCTCCGCAATAATAAGCCAATCTTTGTAGAGTTTCTCGTGGAGATTTGCTTTGCCTGTTCGCTATCGCTCGAGTCTCCTTCGTCGAAATGACAAAAATGGGTTTACTTTTCAAAAAAAAAATCGCAAAGCTTAAAAAAACTTTGCGACTTTGTGCCTTCGTGACATATATTAGTAAAACTTATTTAACCGTAATTGGCAATTCAACCGTTGTTTTGTCCCATCCAATTACAAGATTTGCTACATTCCCTTGAGTTGTAAATGCAATAGACAAAGCTTCGATTACATCAGAAACTGGTTTTACAGGAACAGAAACTCTTACAACATCTTTGCTTTCGTCGTAAGCATAACCTCCCCATAAATCTAATTCTTTGTTGATAATGATAGTCCATTTATCTTTTTCTGGAATAGCAAATAAACTATAGTATCCTGCAGGAACTTTTTTCCCGCCAATTGTTACATCTTTGTAGAATTTAATCTCTGTGTTTTCATTAGCACCAACTCTCCAAACTTCGCCAAACTTTACCACATCACCGAAAATTGTTCTTCCTTTTGCAGAAGGTCTTGCGTAAAGCACCTTAATAACAGGATTTGGATTATCCGTTTTTTTGAATTTCACCGCTTTGTTTGGGAAATACGAAATATCAACCGGACTTGCATCAAGCGGAGCAAATTTTACTATGTCTTGAGCCTGAACTGTAAAAGCAGCAAACAAAGTAACTGCTAGTAAATAGAATTTTTTCATGGTTTACAATTTTTAGATTAACTACAAAGTAAATTAATAATGAAGAAAAATCATATAATTTGAAGCCTGTTTTTTGTTAATGAATTGGTAATAATGAATTAATTCTGATATTCCTTTTTCTTTTTAGCATACCAATCCTGCATAATATAAAACGCTTTTTTCTTTTCACCGTCATTTGAAATTAAACCTTTACGATTATAACCGTCCTGAATACCTGGAAGCAATCTTTTTGGAGATCTGAAATCAACCAAAATCCAAGGGCTTGTACCGCTTAGATGTGGAATCTTTTCAATCATTTTTAAATTTTGAATGTATAAATATTCCTGATATTCCTCTGTCCAGCGTTCGTTTTTCTCTCCATGGAAACCGGCTTTTGCATCGCCTCCAAATTCAGAAACAACAATAGGTTTATTGTATTTCGATTTCCATGTTATTTTCTCTGCATCTTCCAAATTTCCGCCGTACCAGCCCAAATATTGATTGAAAGCCACAACATCTAAAACTTCACCAATCGGGTCATCAATAGTTTCTTTTTTGGTTAATAAAGCAGCGCTGATTAATCTGGTGTTGTCTAATGATCTCGTGTGTGATGCTAAATTTTTAATGAACGTATTTCTAGCATCAGAAATTGGAGTTTCATTTGCCATTGACCAAATAATAATACTCGCTCTATTTTTATCTCTTGTAATAGAAGCAGTTAACTGATCTTCGGCATTTTGATAGGTGTTTTTATTGGTGAATTCAACTGTCCAATAAACGGGAATTTCCTCCCAAACCATCAATCCCATTTTATCAGCTTCACGGATAATGTTTTCGTTGTGCGGATAATGTGCTAAACGAACATAATTACAACCCAATTCTTTTGCCCAATTTAGCAAACGCAAAGCATCTTCTTGAGAATTCGCGCGTCCGCCTTTTGCATTTTCTTCGTGAATGGAAATTCCACGTAAAAAGATTGGTTTTCCATTTAGTAGAATTTTATCTTCTTTCGTATCAATAGTTCTAAAACCAATTTGATCTTTTAATTTTTTTCCGTTAAAGTCAACTATAACCTCATATAATTTTGGATTTTCTGGTGACCAATATGAAATCTTTTTAACTGGAATTTCGAAGTTTAAAATTCCTTTATTATCAGCTTTTCCTTTAAAGTTGATTTTTAATTCAGGAATTGAAATCGAAATATTATTTTGTGAAGCTTCTAAATTATTGATTTTAATAAAACCAGAAACAACATTTGCATTGCCTTTTTTCAGTTGAATCGTGTAATCTTCAACAAATGAATCTTCTTCTTCAATTAAAGTGACATCGCGCGTGATTCCGCCATAATTCCACCAATCGGTATTTACAGTCGGAACATCTTCTTTGTGACGCGTATTATCAACTTTTATAACCAAATAATTATCTTTTGGCTGTATAATCGAAGTCACTTCGTAATTAAACGGAGTAAAACCGCCTTCATGTGTTCCTAGCTTTTTTCCGTTTAAATAAACATCGGCTTTGTAATTGATTGCACCCAAATATAAAAATAGGCGTTTATTAGCTGTTAAATTATAATCGAAAGACTTTTTGAACCAAACATTTCCTTCGTAATATTTTAGTTCCTGTACTTGCGAATTCCAATCTCCAGGAATATTAATTGTAGGCGATTTATCAAAATCATATTCTACCAATTCCTGTTTGTTTTGAGCATGATAATTACTGAAAAATGCTCCTTTTGCCGGTTTTTCTTGTTTATCGAATTGCTCCATATGAAAACTGTAAAACCCAGTTTGGTAGGGATCAATAATGTAATTCCAAACACCGTTTAAAGAAGTGGTATTTCGGTTTGGTACGTTAGAAATTAAACCTTGTGATTGTCCAATTGCGAACGATGTCAGGAATAATAATGTTAGAATTTTTTTCATTTTTTAAATTTGTTTATTATGTGTTTTGCCACGAAGGCGCTAAGGCACGAAGTTTTCTCTTTTTTGTCATCCTGACGAAGGAAGGATCACACTCGTAACTCTACAAAGATTGGCGACAAAGATTGCGGAGCTTCTAGTGTGATCCTTCCTTCGTCAGGATGACAAACTAGACTAAAAAACTTTGCGTCTTAGCGACTTTGTGGCTAGAAAATCTTATTCAATAGGAATCCTCAAATATTCTCCTTTAAAGCTCTGGTTCAATGCCGTCATTTCAATCGGATTCCCAGAACCATCAGGAATTACTTCGATAGAAGCTTTTCCGTTTGCCATTCTTATCGATTCGCTTCCAGTTGGTGTTCCTTGATTTTTTAAAGTTTTACCGCCTTTTAAACATTGAAAATAAACACTTTCTTCATAATCTAAACAGCGTAGATTGTTATTGTCAATCGCAATTGCAGTTACCAAATAATTACCATTTTTTAATTTTTCTGATGAAAGTTGCAACGATGAAGCCGTATCATTTTTATTGAAACGATAATTCACTTTCAATGTATCAGAAACTGTTTTACCATCTTTTGTTTTTCCAACGGCGATTAAAATATTTTCCCCTTTCGTAAAATTGACATTCCAAGTTAGGCCATTTGCTGGATACAGAGCAAGATTTCGTTGTTTTTCTCCTAATGATTTCCCATTATGGAAAAAAGTCACTTTTTCACAATTGCTGAAAACACTTATCGTTCTCGGTGTGTTTTCAGGGCCTTGGCGCTCTGTCCAAGTGTGCGATTCAATATAAGCGAACGGTTCTTTCGCCCAATAGCTTTTAAAAACATAATACGCATCTTTTGGAATTCCGTTTCGGTCTGTTAAACCTTTTTGGTTCATGTACGGAATATCGTCTTCAGGACGCAAAGGCGTTGCAAAATCCTTAAATGCCCATTGTATGTTACCCACGAACGTTGGGTCATTCTCGGATATATGCAAATGCCAATCAAATAAATCGACTATATAATTTTCGCTCCAGTCGCCAATTTGAGCAATGTTTGCAATTTTAGTTTGAACAATCGCTTCTTCCCAACCTTCAGCTTTTATGACATTTTCGCCCGTAACTGGATTTTCACTGTGACGTCCAACATGACTATCTCCGCCATATTCGGCATGAATAAAATGTTTGTATTCTTTCTTGTAAACATCAATTGCTTTTTGATAACTTTTATAACTTCCTGAATACCAGCCAGACCAGATTGAAGGAGAGAAAACATCTACAATATGCGAACCTTCATAATACTTTCTAATAGCCGTTTTTCGAGTTGGATCGAGTTTATGGGCAATATCATTCAATTCATTTAAAAAAGCATTGGTTCTATCTGCATTATCGCCATCAGGAAAATCAGGAAGCCAGTTTATTTCATTTCCTAAAGACCAGATAATAATACTTGGATGATTATAATTTTGATTGATGATTTCCGCCAACATGTTTTTGGTATTCGTTTTCCAAACGTCATTACCAATTCCGCCGCGGCACCAAGGAAGTTCATCCCAAACTAATAAACCAAGTTCATCGCAAGCCTTATAAACTTCTGGATCTTGCGGATAATGTGCTAAACGGACAAAATTAGCGCCCATTTCTTTGATTGATTTCATGTCAGCCCAATGCTGTTCGTTGCTCATCGCAGCGCCAACACCAGCTTGTTCTTCATGACGATGTGTACCGCGAATCAATAAACGTTTTCCGTTCAAATAAAAAGGGCCATGATCTTTAAATTCAAACCATCTGAAGCCAACTTTTTCTGAAACGCTATCTTTAATTTGATTTTTTTCTGATAAAATTGCAGAAAGTCTGTATAAGTTCGGTTTTTCAGTATCCCAAAGTTCTGGATTTTTGATGTTTTCAAAAGTGATGGTTGAGGTTTTATCTGTAACCAAAACGGTTTTGCTCGCTACTTTTTTCCCTTTCGGATTTTTAAGCGTTACGGTTAGCGATAAATCTTTTGAATTGTCTGGATTTACAAAAGAAGAAACAATTTGAACAGAAGCTTTTTTAGCAGAAACTTCAGGAGTTGTAATTTTTATATTTTCGATATGATTTTTGTATTTCGAAACCAGCCATACATCACGTGTGATTCCGCCATAGATAAAGAAATCGCTTTTTTGAGACGGAATAATTTCGATGTCATAACTATTATCCACACGAACAAAAATATCATTGTTCCCTTCTTTTATCAAATTTGTAATGTCAATAGAAAAACCGATATAACCGCCAATATGCGATCCAGCTTCTTTTCCGTTGACATAAACTATTGTAGTGACATTCGAACCTTCAAAGTATAAAGAATAAGCCCTGTTTTTGTCGATTTGCGGAATATTTAATTTCTTCTGATACCAGCTTGCATCGCGTCTGTAACCTGGATATAGATCGGTTGCATCTTCGGCATTCCATGTGTGGGGTAGATTTAGAGAAGTCCAGTTGGAAGCTTTTTGTGCTTCGTTTAATTTTTGAGTATCATTTTCTAAATAAAGCCAATTGTCATTAATGTTCATCTTTGTCTGAGCAAAACTGCTCAGACAAATTTGAAACAAAACAAAAAGCGCAAAAATTGAAAAAGTTTTATTCGTTTTATTCATAGTTACAAAGGTTCAAAGTTGCAAAGGTTCATAGGTTTTTCTGGCTTAAAGGTTCAAAGATTCAAAACCTTTGTTACTTTGAACCTTTGAACCTTTGCACCCTTATTAATGCTTCCAAAAAATAATAATCGGCGTAGATTATTGGTTCGTCAATTTCGTCGTGTTTTGGCCAGTTTCCTGTACTGTGATCAAATAAGAAGGGTGCTTTAATTTTAGCATCTAAAATATATTTATCCGTTTGTACGGAAGCCATTAGTTTATTGGCGAAAGCCAAATAGTTATCATTTTTAGTATAACCGTACAATTCGTATAAAGCAGACGCAATTACCATGGCTGCAGAAACATCTCGTGCCGAATTTGGAATACTAGGATCTTTAAAATCCCAATACGGAATTCCGTCTTCAGGAAGATTTTTATTCGTCATAAAAAACTTTGCTGTTCCTTCTGCCTGTTTTAAATAAGCAGGATCTTTTGTATATCGATAAGACATCGTGAATCCGTAAACAGCCCAAGCCTGACCTCGTGCCCAAACCGAATCATCATTGTATCCTTGAAGAGTTGTTTTTTTTCTAACTTCGCCAGTTGTTGGATTATAATCAATAACGTGATAGCAGGAATTGTCTTCTCTAAACTGATTTTTTAAAGTTGTATTAGCGTGCTGAATCGCAACGTCACGATATTTTGGATTTCCAGATATTTTAGATGCTTCAAAAAGCAACTCAAGATTCATCATATTATCAATGATTACCGGATAATCCCAAATTTCCTTGTTGAAATCCCAAGAACGAATCGCGCCCACTTTTGGATTGAATCTTTCGCATAAAGTTTCGGCGCCTTTTACAATTACCGCTTCGTATTCTTTTTTGTTTTCCACTTTCAGCGCTTCTCCAAAACTGCAAAACACTTTAAAACCTACATCATGCGAATTGCTGTTGACACTTTCCTTTTTGCTAAAAGGAGTCCATTTTTGAGCTTGTTCTTTATATTTTGAATCGCCAGTCAATCGGTACAATTGCCAAAGATTTCCAGCAAAAAAACCGCTTGTCCAGTCTCTCGATGGCACTTTGCGAATTTCTAGAGTTTTGATATTCATGCTTCTTGGCATCGACATAGAATCTACCGGATAATCGAGTAGCATTTTGTAACGCGTTTCGAGTTTTTCTGTCGCCAATGAAGTAGTTTTTGTCTGAGAATTAATTCCAGATTTGCACGCCGTTGCCAGCGATGCAAATCCAAGAATTAAAAAAATGAAACTGACATTCTTCATAGTAAAATAAATATTTTGTAATGGTGATTTTGGACACGGATTAGATGGATTCGCTATCACGAAGACGCTGGTTTGCACGGATTTTTTTTTTTTTTCACGCAGATTTGAAAAGATTTAAGCTGATTTAAAATGGATTCTTTTTATTTGAATGTTTTAAAAGAGCTTTTTATTAATGTTTTATAGTCTGTATGAAAATTTTTTCTCTCGCAGATCTTACAGATTAAGCGGATTTTTTATTTCACGAAAATCATTTTTTCGAATTAAATCTGCTTCAATCTGTAAAAATCTGCGTGAAACTAAATACACATTACGTAATTAAAAAATCCGTTTCAATCCGCGTTTTTGCGATAGCAAATCCGTTTCATCCGCGTCCCATACTATTAATAACCAGGATTATTTGGTTTTAAATTCGGATTAATAGCTAACTCAGTTCCTGGCAATGGCCATAAATAATCTCTGTTCGGATCAAAATTAGCATGTGGCTCTAAACCGTTTGGTCCGAATACTTCTGGTCCGATTTTTAATCTTTTAATGTCGTACCATCTGACATATTCAAACGCCAGTTCTAATCTTCTTTCGTCAATAACCATTTTTCTAAAATCGGCTTGAGATAATCCTGGAGTTATATTTGCAGGGAAAGAAACCAGTTTTCCAGCTTTATTTCTCGCTCTTGCGCGAACACGATTTACATAACCATCAGCCTCTGTTGTTCCGGGAGTAATTTCATTTAAAGCTTCGGCAGCAGTCAATAAAACTTCTGCATAACGCATTGTGATATAATTATGTTGAGAAGTTCTTCCGTTCGCGCCAGCTTTTCCCGGAAAACGGAAATATTTTGCAATATGCGGACGTGGTGCTTTTTCGTTATCACTTGAAGGATAAACCTGAAGCGATCCACCTGGACCTGTTTTCTTTCTGATAATGGTATCAAAACTTACGGCTCTTCTGTAATCTCTCTGATCCCAAGTATTGAATACTTTTAAAGACGGAACTGCAACAGAAAATCCTTGTCCATAACTGTAACTGTCATCTTTTAAAGATCCTGTAAAAAATGCGGTATAATCTTGACCGTAATTTCCAGAAGTCAAGTTGTTAAAGTCGATTGTAAATAATGGCTCTTTTAATGAAGCAGTTTTTGTAGCATTGAATAAATCTTGAAAATCAGCATCAAGGCCTAAACCAAATTTTGCTTCGTTTGTAATAACAAATTTTGCTTCATCATACGCTTTTTGAAAATTTCCTAAAGTTAAATAAACAGAAGCTAAATATCCAGCAGCAGTACCCTTTCCTGGAACAGCTTTTACTTTTGGTTTGTCATCTAGCCATTGTTTGGCAAACTCTAAATCGGCAATGATTTTAGGGTAAACATCTGCTTCTTTGGTTTTACTTAAAGAATTTACTTGCGATACATCATTCACAACAAAATCTACATACGGAATATCTCCAAAAAGGCGCACTAAATGATAATAGGCAAAAGCTCTTGCAAAATAAGCTTGAGCCACAATGGCATTTACTTTAGCAGGATCTCCAGGTGTTTTTTTAGCGCCTTCAATTGCTTGATTTGCTGCTGTTATGATTACATACGATTGAGGCCAAAAGTTTGCCACAAGCGCATTGGTATCATTCATTGACATATCGTTTACATCAATACGAGCCGCTTGTGTTGTTCGGTCTCCAATATCGGCCATATCATCGCGAAGCATAAGGGCAATTGTAAATTCTCTTCCCCAATAATTGTTGTGACCAATGTTAGCAAAAGCGCCATTTACTGCAGCCTGTAAATCGTCTGTATTATTGAAAAAGTTCGCTGGACGAATAATTCCTACTGGTTTTTCTTCCAGATCAGAACAGCTGAATAGAGCCATGGTTCCGAAGCAAAGAAAAGCTATATATTTTTTCATAGTATTTTTATTAGAGCTAATTGGATGTAATTAATTTAACACATAGAGACATAGGTTTAAAACTCTTAAAAAGGCGTTTCACTTATCTATAACACACATAGAAAGCTATGTGTTAGAAACCATGTTTCTTTCTGCATTCTTTACTTAACACATAAAATCTATGTTTCTATGTGTTTAATTAATAGACCCAAAGAGGTTATTAGATTAAAATTTTAAATTGAATCCTGCAGTAAAGGTTCTTACGTTTGGATATCCTCCATAATCCAATCCTAAATTGGTATTACTTCTTGAGTTCGTATCGTTTAAGTAGTTCGTTTCAGGATCTGTACCTGGATAATCTGTAATAGTCCAAAGGTTTTGTGCGCTGATGTAAAAACGAACTTTGCTTAATCCCATTTTCGAAACAATTTTTTCATCTAAACTGTATCCGATAGAGATGTTTTTTAATCGAATGTAACTTCCATCATAAACAAATCTTGAAGTGATTCTTTTAGTTCTTGCTGCATTTGCAGGAACATTGGTATCAGTATTGTTTGGTGTCCAAGCATCTAAAACTTCAGTTGTAGCATTGTTGTTTCCAGAAGCCAATTCCATCAAAGTATAGTTTAGGATTTGATTTCCTTGCGAACCTTGAAAGAAGATATTCAAATCAAGATTTTTATAGGTGAAATCATTGTTAAATCCGAAGATGAAATCTGGATTTGGGTTTCCAATGATGGTCTTATCCTGAGAATCTAATTTTCCGTCGCCATTGTAATCTCTGAATTTTTCTCCTCCAGGAGCCGTTTCAAAGTTTCCTGGCAATACCGTTTCTCCTTGTTGAATTACACCATCATAAATAAATCCGAAGAAAGAGCCAACCGGCTGTCCAACTCTTAAAATCTGTGACTCAGTCGCTAAGAAATGCCCAGGCGCAGAGTTGATTAAAAGATCTTTATTATCGGCTAATTTTAATACTTTATTTTTGTTTGAAGAAATATTAAAGTTGGTTGACCAAGTAAAATCTGCACCAATGAAATTTCTCGTATTAATACCCAATTCCCATCCTTTATTTTCTAATTCACCCACGTTTTGAAGCTGAGAAGCAATTCCAGAAATTCCAGGAAGTGGTCTGTTGAACAATAAATCTTTGGTAATTGTTTTATAATAATCCGCCGTTATGCTGATTCTATTGTCAAACAAACCTAAATCAATTCCGTAATCTTGCTGATAAGACGTTTCCCATTTTAAATTCGGATTATCTAATGAAGTCAACTGAACCGCATTGGTAATCACGTCACCGCTTACATAATAGATTTCAGAGAATCTAGAAAGAGTAGAGTAGGCACCAATTGAAGGATTTCCTGTTGCTCCGTAACTTGCTCTTAATTTTAAGTTTGAAACCGTTTTATTGTCTTTTAAGAAGTTTTCTTTGCTAATGTTCCATCCAATTGCTCCAGAAGGGAAAGTTCCGTATTTATAGTTTTTACTAAAGCTAGAAGAACCGTCTCGTCTTGCTGTGAAGGTCAGTAAATATTTATCAGCATAATCAAAATTCAACCTTCCGAAAGCAGAGATTAATTCCGTTTCAGATAAGCCAGAATCCGGTTTTAAGAAAACTGTTCCTGCTCCCAAATTTCTATACGAATTGGTATTCGTTAAAAAACCTCTTGAAGCGGCATACGAATTTTCGTTTTTGTTTTTTTGATATGAATATCCTCCCAAAACCGTCAGCATTCCTTTGTCGATAATTTCACGTTTGAAAGTCAAATAATTCTCTGTTAAGAAAGAAGAAAATCGTGTATTGTTTACAGAAGCTTCTCCTTTGATATTTTTTCCGGCAATTAATGTTGAAGGAATAAATCTCCCAGTTTGCGAATTACTATCGGTTAAACCTAAAGTGGTTTTAAAATCTAGATCTTTTGTAATTTGATATTGGGCAAAGAAATTGTTTCGGTTTGTAACAGAAACGGTTTCCAAGATATTCTCCATTGCTGTTGCGTAAGGATTGTCAATATCATCACCAATTGGAGCGGTTGTCGTGTAAGTTCCGTCAGCATTGTAAATTCCTTTATCAGGCATAAAACGATAAGCCGATGCGATAACACCCGCAGCTCCAGTTCCTCCAGCGCTAGTCTGGCTTACAATTCCTTCTTTGTTCTGTTTGCTTGTAAAAGTGTTTAAGCCCACTTTGAATTTTGGAGATAAATCAGCTTCAAGATTTCCTACGATTGTGTATTTGTCAATTCCTGAATTGATTACAACACCATTTTGATTGAAATACGTTCCAGAAACATAATATCTTATATTTTCAGATCCGCCAGAAAAAGACAATTGTGAGTTAGAAATCATTCCTTCACGATAAATTACATCTTGCCAATCTGTATTTGCTGGACCTTGCGTGTGCGTTGTAAAGCTTTTTCTGTAAGCCGCAAATTGATCGGCATTCAATAAATGCAATTTGTTATTTACCGATTGGACAGAAGTCGAATTGCTAAACTCAATAACTGGTTTTCCTGGTTTTCCTTTTTTTGTCGTTACCATAATAACCCCGTTAGAGCCTCTAGATCCGTAAATGGCTGTTGCAGAAGCATCTTTTAAAACCTCGATCGAAGCGATATCTTGAGGAGCCGGCATAGAAGCACCTGCAAAACCGTCAACAACAATCAGAGCATCTCCACTCGCATTAATAGAAGTTCCTCCACGAACTCTAATTTTTACAGGAGCTCCAGGCTCACCACCGTTATTGGTCATTACCGAAACACCCGCGGCACGACCTTGTAAAGCTTGTTCTGCATTTAAAAGAGGAAAAGCAGTCAATTCTTTTGCTGTAACAGAAGATACAGATCCAGTAATGTCGCTCTTTTTACGAGTTCCGTAACCTACTACGATAACTTCGTCAAGCGCTTTTGTATCTGGTTTTAAACTTACATTGATAACGCTTTTTGTTCCAACTGGAATTTCAACAGTCTGAAACCCGACGAAATTGAAAACTAAAACGGCATTTTTTTCTCCGACAATCACAGTATAATTTCCGTCCATATCCGCAGAAGCGCCAACAGAAGAATTTTTGATATAAACATTTGCACCTGGAAGTCCGAGCAAATCTTCGCTGGAAGTTATTTTTCCAGTCACTTTTCGGTCCTGTGCGTGCATCACGATATTTACCAGTAAAAAAGATACCAGCAAACACCATTTAAACGATTTGTTTTTGTGGTTTGTACACATTCATTTTTTGGTTTTAGGGTTAATAAGCTAGATAAAGTAGAAAAGCAATAAACTCATTCCGATGATGAGAATGACAAATAAAATTTGAAGTACTAGGTAGCTCGTTTTTTTGATTTTCATATCGCAAATGTAGATGCCGAAAACGATATAGAAATACAAAAAAGGGTATCTAAAAATACAGATACCCTTTTTTAACCCTTTAAAACAGTGGATTCGCTAAATTAGGACCGAAGATTTATAAAATTTGTCGGCATATTGAGATGGAGTCTCGCCATACTTTTTCTGAAAGCATTTGCTAAAGTATTTCGGATTGTTGAAGCCTACTTTATAGCTGATTTCAGAAACGGTCAATTTATTTTGTTCTAATAATTGAGCCGCACGTTTCAATCTAATTTCATGAATAAATTCATTAGGAGTGCAATTGGTCCAAGCCTTAATTTTTAAGAATAGCATAGTTCGGCTTACGCCTAATTCTGAACAAAAAAACGGAATATCAAATTGTTCGTTTGAAATGTTTTCTTCCACGATTTTGAAAGCCTTTTTCAATAATTCCTCATCCAATGACGAAACCGTTATTTCTGACGGAATAAAACTGTCCTCGCTTGAGAATTTGATTCTTAAACGTTCTGTGGTGTTCAACAGGTTTTTAACACGAAGCCTAAACTCCATTAAATTGAATGGTTTGCTAATGTAATCATCTGCACCGCTTTCCAATCCTTCAAATTTATAAACCAATGAAGATCGCGAAGTCAGCAAAATAACTGGAATATGGCTGGTTTTGATGTTTTCCTTTATATTGGAACACAATTCAGTTCCTACCATTTCTGGCATAATGACATCGCTGATAATCAAATTCGGAACAAATTTCAAAGCTTTCGCAAGAGCAATTTTTCCATTTTCAGCCTCAATAATGTTGTAATCTTTTTTGAGAAGATTTTTCATGAACTTTCTCAGGACTTTATGATCTTCAACAATTAAAACGGTCTGTTTTTCTTCGTTTACAATTAAATCTTCGATGTCTTCATTTTCAATAACTTCAGAAGGTTCCAATTGTGCTTTATATTGCTCAATATCATCACTGATTTTAAAATCAGGAATTATTTCGCTATCCAAAAGATGTTCGCGTCCAAGCGGTAAAGTGACTTTAAAAATAACTCCGCCGCTTGGTTTATTAGTAACATCGATTTTTCCTTTATGAAGCTCCACAATGTTTTTTACGATTGAAAGCCCGATTCCTGTTCCTTTGTTGTAGTTTTTCTGAACTTGATTGTGTGTCGGAACTTCAAAAAATAAATCAAAAATCTTATCGATATGTTTTTCTGAGATTCCAACGCCCGAATCTTCAACCGCAATAAAAAGATTTTGCTGATCGTGATTGATTTTAATTGCAATAGAACCTCCTTTTGGAGTATATCTAAAGGCATTCGATATTAGATTATAAAAGACGCGCTCGAGTTTATATCGGTCAAAATAAACCAAGATTTCTTCGTTTTCAGATTCAAACGAATAATCATAACCGCCGTCTTTAGCATATTCAATAAATGAAAGAAAGATTTCTCTAGTGAATTTTACAATGTTTCCGTTAGCCGATTCTAGTGCTACTTGATGATTTTCCAATTTTCTGAAATCCATTAAACGGTTAATCAGGCTCAATAAATGATTGGCGCTGCTTTCAATCACTAAAAGCTTTTTATACATTTCATTTGTTCCGTTATAATCAGAAAGAATTTGCTGTAACGGTCCTAAAATCAGAGTTAAAGGCGTTCTGAATTCATGCGAAATATTGGTAAAGAAATCCAATTTAAGTTTATTGTTTTCTTCAATTCGCTGTGTTTCCAGATATTCCAGTTCAAGTTTTTGTTTCAGTCGGGCTTTCGATTTCATAATCCAGATCAAACCGTATAAACCTAAACCAATAACAATTCCGTATAACATAAATGCCCAGATGCTGCGCCATGGAGCTGGATTTACAATAACTGTAAGAGTTGTCGGATTCTGATTCCAAACGCCGTCATTATTGGCGCCGCGAACTTCAAATGTATACGTTCCAGGATTCTGAATCGCAAAATTGGCCTCACTATTTTTAGTTGTCGTCCAATTATTCTCTAAACCTGTTAAACGATAACTGTATTGGTTATTTTTTGATCGAACGTAATTCGGAATCGCAAAACTGATCGAGAAATTGGCTTTATCATAATCTAAAGTAATCGTTTTGGTAAAACCGATGCTTTGTTCTAAAATTCCATCTTTATCGTGCGCATGAACGACTTCATTTTTAATCTTCAAATCGGTAATTAAAACCTGCGGAGCATATTTATTCAAGGAAATCTTTGTTGCATCAAAAAATGTTGCTCCAGACGGGCTTCCAAAATAAAACTGGTTTGAACTTAACTTTAAAGCCGAATTGTCATTGAATTCATTGCTTGCTAAACCGTCTTTCTGGTCGTAAATGACAATTGACTTTTTAATTGTATTGTATTTAATAATTCCCTGATTGGTACTGATCCAAAGGTTTTTATCATCATCTTCTAAAATAGAATGAATAGAAGTAATGACCGTATTTCCGATTCTAAGATTGATTCTGTTGAATTTTTTTCCATCAAAATAATGCAGTCCTTTTGCTTTTGTTCCAACCCAAATTTTATTTTGAGAATCCTGAAATAAAGTCAGAATATCATCGCCAGACACAGTCGAATGATCGTAAAAGAAATGTTGAATTGTATATTTCTGCGGATTGAAATTTTTGAGCGGAATGCGGTTCAAACCATTTTGAGTTCCAACCCAAAGAAAGTTTTGTTTATCAACTAAGATCGTGCGAAGAATATTATTGGTAAGGAAAACTGGTTTGGTGTTATCATTTCCAATAGCATCAAAAGTTTTGCTAATCGTGTTGTAGCGGATTAAGCCTTTTCCAAATGTTCCAATCCATAAAATCGAACCTTCAGTTTTAAGAGCATAAACACCGCTGTCTTTTAGCAATTCGCTTAAATCAGAAGAAATTCTATTATCTTCAATTCTTTTAGAAATGGTATTGTAAGCTGATAGTCCTTTTGAAAAAGTACCAATCCATAAAATATGATCATCAGAAAGGCACATTGCTTTGATATCATTTTTATTCGATTGTCCAGTTTTACTGTTGATGTAACTTACAGCTTCTGTATTTTTATTGTAGATGGTAATTCCGCCGCCTTCAGTTCCAAAATAAACATTCTGGTTTTTATCGGCAATAATAGAACTTACGACATCAAAACTCATCGGAATCTTTTTCGAATTCTGATTGTAATTAGAGAAATTGACATTCGAAATATCCCAAAGATTTACGCCTTTGTAATAACAGCCAATCCAAATTGAACCTTTGTTATCCATAAAAACCGACTTTACTTTGTCGATTCCGTTTGCACTATTGCTGTTATTGATTTTCTGAAGGCTTTTATCTTTCCCTAAAATATAAATTCCGTCATAAGCGCCCACCCATAAAGAACCTTGGTTGTCAATTACTAAAGATCGAATATCAGTATTGATTTCGCGGTATTTTTCAACAGGTAAAAAAGAAACAAAAGCTTTCTGTTTTTGGTCAAATTTTAAAAGGCCTTTGTTTTTTGTTCCAATCCATAAACTGCCGTCTCGATCTTCGATAACCGATTGAACATTAAGTAAGTCAGTAGCGTTTAAGGGATAATTTTTAAAGAATAATTTTCCATTCATTCGATTGGTCAGCTTACATAAACCTTTTGTAGTTCCAATCCAGATTTGGCCTTCTTTGGTTTTTAAAATGCTGAGAATATTATTGCTTGGAAGAGTAGAAGCATCATCATCTGAATGAAAAACCGAAGTAAATAATCCTGTTTTTTTATTGTAAATCGTTAATCCTTTTGAAGTTCCAAACCACATTTCACCTCCAATTTCTCTGATGCTCCAAACAGCGTTATTGCTTATTGTATGATTCGCTTTCGTATGAAGATATCTTGTAAAATGGTTCGAAACAGGATCGTAACAGTTTAAACCATTGTAAGTTCCCACCCAGATTTTTCCTGAATTGTCTTCTTCAATGGCTAAAATATCATTGTTGCTAATAGAATATTTGTCTGCAGCATCGTTCCTGAAAATAGTAAAACGGCTTCCATCATATTTGTTTAAACCATCTCGTGTACCAAACCACATTTGTCCAAATTTATCCTGATGAATGGCAATGACAGAACTCTGCGAAAGCCCGTCGGTTGTTGAAAAATTTTTAAGACGATATTTATTTTGGGAAAAGATATTTCCGAAAACAAAGACAAATAATAAAAGAGCTATTTTATGTTTCATAGCGGTTATTTTTTTAGGTTCAAAGTTGCAAAGGAGCAGAGGTTCAAAGTTTTTCTCATTTTTGTCATTTCGACGAAGGAGAAATCTCCACGAGTAACTCTACAAAGATTGATGAAGTTCTATACGGAGCTACTTACGAAGATTTCTCCTTCGTCGAAATGACAAACTATACTTAAATGAACAAATAAACCTTTGCGTCTAGCGACTTTAAGAGATTACTTCAATCGCTTTTTTAATTGATAATCATACAAAGAAGGAATCTTCTCAATCGGCATATTTAAAAATTCAATGTATGGATCAATATTGTATTTGATTTCAAATTTCGCATTTCCGTGTACACCAACGATTCTGGCCAAAGCGCCATCTTTCATTCCGTACAGCAAAACTGGTTTTGATTGATCTGGATTTTCAACCTGTATGTTTAAATTCCAAAAAGTGCTGAAAGGTCCGTGAGAAGGTTTCCAGTAATCGGCGCCTCCGCCTCCAAATAAGGCATAACTATTATTTTTGTCGGCTTTTAGATGAACCGTGATATTGTCAAACAAATTTTGATGATTGGCTCCTGAATGCTGATCTAAAACAGGATCTGTAAATATTTCGCAGTTTTGATACACATTTTTAGTCGCAAAAGTGTTGAAACTTAAAGGATGAACCGCTGAATTGTAGATTTTTAGATTTTTAACCAAAACATTATGTACGCCGCCTAAAGTTACTGTATAATGCGCCAAATGCGATCCATCTGTTGTAACATCTTGAATGGTTACATTAGAAACTTCTTCGGCTAAAATTCCGCTGTCAGCATTGGTAATTTTAACATCTTTCACCCATGAATTGAATAATCGGGTTAAGAAAATCCCATTATTTCCGGGTTCTACATGATGCGCCACCCTCGGAATGTCAGGGAACGTAAAACGAAGCTGTTCAATTCCGACTTCATTTAAATGTTTCCATTCAACCAATTGCGCTTGATAACTCGGTTTTACCGAAATAGTTAAAGGTGTTTGTAAAGTGATTTTAGAACCAGAGATTTTAGCGATTTCAACCTGCTGCCTTACAATGGGAAGCTTTGGGAATTTCCAGTGATGCGAACCCGGTTTTACTTTAGCACCTTGATATAAATCGTTGATGATTTCGCCGTTTTCACCATCTTTATTAAACAATTGTAATTCGACAACATCGCCAACTTTTAGTCCTTTTACATCAGAAACAGTAACAATATGTTCGCCCATTTTTCCCGAACTGACTTTCGCCAACGGATTAGATTCTGGTTGGTATTTATCCAAATACGATTTTACTCGTTCGCCTGGAACTTGAGTCCAAATAAAGCCTCCAGACCATGCATATTGCGAAAAAGGAAGATCAATATTATTTTCTGGCTCACGCTGTCTTTTGTCAAAAGTGGTCAAGTATTCGCGAAGTTCAGCCAAAACATCAGAATCTTTAAGATACATCATCGGTCTTGGACAATAGATTTCAGTTCCGTTTTCAGCAGAACCAGCGCCTCGAAGTACAAAATTACTTCTCTCAATGTAGAGAATGTCACTTAAAATTATACGTCCTGCTGGCAATTGTACGATTACATTTCCCTCAATAGCATTGGCAGCTTTAAAAGCTTTTAAAAGCGCTTTTGAATCGTCTAAATTATCATTGGCTTTTACGCCAAAATCTGCTGCATTTATAATCTTTCCGTTAGCTTCAGGAATCGGACTTTCGCCAAAGCGATATCCTGCATAACTAAAATCAGGCAGATAATCAGTTTTTGAAGTAATAATTTTGGGTATTTCCTGCGCCAGTATTGAGTTTATAAAAAAGCCACAGGATATAAGGATGGCTTGGCGAATCATGGTTTTGTGGTTTTTGTGGTTAGTTAGTTTTTTTTGTTTTTGCCACGAAGGCGCTAAGGCTCGAAGATTTTTTAAGCTATGTGTTTTTAGTCGCGCAAAGTCGCGAAGACGCAAAGTTTTTTTGTTTCACGCAGATTTTTAAAAGATTTAAGATATACGCAGATATTTATCATAATAAAATCTGCTATAATCTGCCAAATCTGCGTGAAAAATCTTTTTAATCCTTTTATCCCGATAGTTATCGGAAGTGGCTTAAAAAAATCTTTGCGTCTTAGCGCCTTCGTGGCAAACAAAATTATAAAGATCGTTTGATCCCTATTTCAAGTCCGCGTAGTTCTGCTAAGCCTCTTAAACGGCCAATTGCAGAATAACCTGGATTTGTTTTCTTTTTTAAATCATCCAACATTTGATGTCCGTGATCTGGACGCATTGGCAAAGTGCTGTTGTTTCTTTTTTCAACTTCTAAAATTGCTTTTACAACTTCGTACATATCAACGTCGCCTTCCAAATGGTTTGCTTCATAGAAACTTCCTTCTTCGTCGCGTTGTGTACTTCTTAAGTGAATAAAATTCATTTTATCGCCATGACGTCTTACCATTCCAGGCAAATCATTATCAGCGCGAACGCCATAAGAACCTGTACACATTGTAAATCCGTTTGATTTAGAAGGAGCAGCGTTCATTAATTCCATCAAATCTTCTTCTGTACTAACCACTCTCGGCAAGCCTAAAATAGGATAAGGAGGATCGTCTGGATGAATCGCCATCAAAACGCCTTTGCTTTCAGCAACTGGAATAATTTCTTTTAAAAAGTGAAAAAGATTATTCTTTAATGCTTGTCTATCAATATGATTGTAAGCACTTAAGGTTACCAAGAAATCTTCAACTGTATAAGCTTCTTCAGCTCCTGGAAGTCCCGCTAAAATATTTTGTTGCAATTTTACTTTATCTTCTGGAGTCATGGCTTCAAAATAGCTTTTTGCTTTTTGTTTTTGTGCATCAGAATATTCGTTTTCAGCACCTGGTCTTTTTAAAATAAACAATTCAAAAGCTGCGAAAGCATTGATGTCAAAACGTAAAGCTTTAGAACCATCTTCAACCGTATAAGACAAATCGGTTCTAGACCAATCTAAAACAGGCATAAAGTTGTAGCAAACGCATTTGATGCCGCACAAAGCCAGATTGCGAATACTTTCTTTATAATTTTCAATGTATTGCAGATAATTTCCAGTCTGTTTTTTGATGTCTTCATGAACTGGAATACTTTCTACAACCGACCAAGTCAATCCAGAAGCCCCTTTTTTAGGATCACCGTTTTCGTGTTCGATTTCAACTTTACGCTTGATAATTTCATCAATGCTCCAAACTTCTCCATTTGGAATATGATGTAAAGCTGTTACAATTCCAGTTGCGCCAGTTTGTTTTATATCTTGTAAAGAAACAGGGTCATTTGGTCCGAACCATCTTAATGTTTGTTCCATTTCGTATTATGTTGTTTTGTGAGTTAGTTTTTAAATACTTGTTGCGGCAAATCCGCCATCAACTTTTAAGATAGTTCCCGTTACGAATTTTGACATATCGCTGCATAAAAATAAAAGCGCGCCGTCAATATCTTCTGGACTTCCAAATCTTCCCATCGGTGTGTGATCGATGATTTTTTCGCCTCTTGGAGTCAATTTTCCTTCTGGAGTTAGCAATAAAGCACGGTTTTGTTCTCCAATGAAAAATCCAGGAGAAATCGCATTTACACGAAGTCCTTCGCCATATTTTTGAGCCAATTCAACCGCCATCCATTGTGTGAAATTGTCGATTGCCGCTTTTGAAGCAGAATAGCCCACAACTCTAGTTAAAGGTCTTTGCGCCGAAGCTGACGAAATATTGATGATATTTCCTGATTTCTGTTTAGCAAAAAGCTCAGCAAAAACCTGAGTTGGAAGCATTGTTCCAATAATGTTTAAATCGACTACTTTTTGCAGATCATCACTTTTCATATCATAAACGGCTTGATCTGGCTGAATTGTTGCGCCTGGCATATTTCCGCCCGCGGCATTGATTAGAATATCAAGACGTCCGTATTTTTCAACAATAAAATCTTTGGCTTTTTTTAATTCTTCTTTGTTTAAAACATTTGCCTGAACAGCAAAACCTTGTCCGCCGTTTGCTTCGATTGCTTTTACTGTGTTTTCAGCTTTTTCTAAAGATTGCGAAACGATTCCGACAATAACGCCTTGTTGCGCCAAAACATTTGCAAATCGGCTTCCCAGAACACCAGCGCCACCAGTTATTAATGCAATTTTTCCTTTTAAATTAAATATTGAATCCATTTTAATTTTTAATTTTCAATGCTTTAAATCCTAAATTCCAATTTGGAAATAAAGTACATTTTTGTATAATTAATTTTTACTTTTTTTGATTTAGTTAGTCTCTCAGTTCAAACTGGGTTTTCAAATTTGGAATTTATTTTCTGATAGTTTCTATCAAATCCAAAACCCTTTTAGTTTCTTTTTCGATGGTTTCGTAAGCGCCGTATTCCATTACTTCTTTACTAATTAATTTGCTTCCCATTCCAACAGCAGAAACACCAGCATTAAACCAAGTTTCAATGCTTTGTCTCGTAGTGTCAACGCCACCAGTTGGCATAAATATTAAATCTGGAAAAACATCTCTGATACCGCTCATAAAGTCAGGCCCTAAAATATTTCCAGGAAAAAGTTTAATGAATTTAACACCTGCATTTTCAGCAGCAATAATTTCTGTTGGCGTCATGCAGCCGGGAGCATACAAAACTTCTTTCGCAATTAAAAACGAAGCTATTTCAAGAACAAATCCTGGACTTATAAAAAAATCAGCTCCGGCTAAATGATAGGTTTCTGCCTGCGCTAAGTTTTTAATTGTACCAATTCCTAAAAGCATTTCAGGCATTTCAACATTTCTTACTTCGATCATTTTTTTGAAGTTTGAAAGTGCTTCAGGGCCACGGCTTGTATATTCGACAGCCCTGATTCCTGCATTGTACAGTGTTTTTAAAATGGCAATGCTTTTGCTTTCGTCAGCATTAAAATAGAGCGGAAGTATTCCCTGTTTTAAAATAACATCTATAGAGTTCTGAATGCTGCTCATGATTCTATTTTTACTTTAATGACAATTTTTTTCAGTGGACCGCTTCCAATCATAGCAGAATGAACATCTTCTGGAAACAGAATTGCAAATTGCTTTTCTTTTATTTCAAAAAACATATCTGGTTTGTCATGAAAGAAACGAACATCTCTTTCGTCGCTATAATCTCCATTTGGACTGATGCATTTTTCTCTAGGTTTCCATGCAAAGGTTTCTGGACCAATAATAGAAATTTGAATATCAATGTTTTTATCGTGGCATTCAAAACCTTTAATGCTTTCTTCTCTTGTGTTTCCTTCGCCAACAATTACGATTAATTTTAAACCTTCGCCAATTTCATAAGCTCCTTCTTCAAGATTGGCAATATCATTTTGGTTTACATAATCAAAAGCTTTTTTGAAATTGGGATGCAGACCGTAGTATTTTGCTGCATTATGCAATGAATCTATTATCATTTTGTACGGTTTTTATTTTGGTTTTTTAAGGTTATGTGTATATTTGCGTGTGCGTACACGGTATTTTACAAATGTATGCAAAATGTAATGTAAAACAACTTATTTTTGATAAAATAAATTAATTTTACCCAACTGCTTTTATATTTTTAACTTAAAAAGAATCAATATCATAACAATTAAAAAAATTGCCGAATTAGCCAATGTCTCTGCCGGAACAGTAGATAGGATTATACACAAACGCGGACAAGTGGCTCAGGAAACTGTTGACAAGGTTAACGCGATTATTGAGGAGTTCGGTTATACGCGAAATATTCTGGCAAGCAACCTGGCACTGAATAAGAAATTTCATTTTGCAGTTTTCCTTCCAAAATCTGAAACATTAGAATATTGGAAAAGTCAGGCAGATGGTATTGAAAAAGCAGCTGTAGAGTTCAGCAAATTCGGAATCGTATTGGACTATTTTTTTTACGATTATAATCTGATTTCTTTTAAAGAAACAGCGAAGAAAATAATGAAGTTTGATTGTGACGGTTTGCTATTTGCTCCAATTTTTTATGAGGATTCGGTTCAATTTTTAAAAGAATATGAAAAGAAAAATATTCCAGTTGTAATGATCGATTCGAATATATCTGAAGAAAACGAGCATGCTTATGTGGGGCAAGATGCTTTTCAGAGTGGATATTTGGCAGGAAGATTAATCAGTTTTGCCGTGAAAAATGAAAGACAGGTTCTGATTTTTAAGATTACCCGCGAGATTGAAAGCACTTCTGTATATCAGCAGCGCATCAAAGGTTTTTATTCTTATTTTGAAGATCATAACGAATTAACCAATTTCAAGTTTTCAGAAGTAACTTTAAAAGATTCTGGAATTGATCAGTTGAGTTTGGAAATGTTTTCTGGAATAAATAGTGTTTTTGTGCCTAATTCCAGAGCTTATATTGTGGCTGAGTTTTTAAACAAAAACAATATAAAAGGTGTTCGAATAATCGGTTTTGATTTGCTAAAAGAAAACATTGAATATCTAAATAAAGGCGTGATTGATTTTTTGATCAATCAAAGACCAGAAGAACAGGGATATTTGGGAATTAATTATTTGTATAAAAAAATGGTTCTTCAGGAAGAAACAGAACGAACACATTATATTCCGCTGGAGATTATTTTGAAGGAGAATTATTTTCCTGTAAAAAAATAATTTTTTGTTCGCAGAATTATTGTCATGGTTTTAAACATAGGCTACGGTTTCAACCGTAGGGACACAATTAATAACCACAATACGTTTCCCACGGTTGAAACCGTGGGCTATATTCTAAAAAAAACTTCGAGCCTTAGCGTCTTAGCAGCAAAAAAAATCACTTCTTAACCTTCACAACCAAAGGATTATTGATCTTCTCAGCAAAAGAACTCAAATATTTTTCCCATTCCTCTTTAGTTTGAAACGGACTTCCTTTTTTCCATCCAAAACCAACATAATAAATGGCTTTATTGTTTTTTACTGAAATATTTCCGTACAGATTGCTTAAATCTTTTTCATCAGTAACATGATTATCAAAACTTAATAAAGTATTTTTTGGAGCAACCAAACCAATTCCAATTTCAGAATCATCTATAGGTTCCCAATAACTCAACCAGCCTTCTTTTACATTCGTTCCGATTGTTCCTTTTTTATCATGAAGCGTTAATCCAGTAGCAATTTGTTTGGTTCCCGTAATATTGATTTCAAAACGCGAAAGCTGGCTTCCATAATCTAAACTGATTAATTTCGATTCCGTTATTTTATTTCCTTTTGCATCCCAATCTGCATAAGTCAAAATAAAACTAGTTCTAATTGGCCCCGTTGTAATAGTTTTCCAACTGATGAAATTTTTAGAAAAATAATATTTTCCGTCCACATTTACTGCAATTCCCCCCACACCGCGACTGTCGCCAACGTGAAAATTATCCAAACCTTCACCAGTATCTCTATGATACGTTCCTGTTCCGTTAGTGGCTTTTTCGTACCATTTATTAATGATTGGATAATCGACTCTTTTTAGCCACGCATCAATTCCGCTGGTTAGCGTTCCGCCTGGAATTTTATCTTCAACCATTTTTTGAGCTACAGGACCATAAGTTCTAAAGGCAACTTTGTTGTTTTCCCAAGCATAATCGTCTGTGCGTTCTGGAACAAAGCGAGAATAACAGCTGATTACTTTTGAAGCTGAAGGATTTGTTCCAACTAAAACTTCAAAATCCTGTTTTGAAGAAGCTTTTATTTTAGGCTGAAAAAGCAATGCATCTGCTTTTCCGTCGCCATCATTATCTACTGTTTGTGTTTCTAAGAAAGTATTGCTGCCAATTTCTTTTACGGCATAATTTTCAAGTTTCGAATCTGCATTTAACCCAAGTGACTTTTTAGTCAATTCGATAGTTTCAAATTCTCTGTCAACTTTTAAATTGTTGGCAACGGTAATGATTTTATTCTGAGAAAAAGCAGTAAAATTAGCTGTCAGAATGGTTATGATAAAAAGATGTTTTTTCAAAATTCTTCGATTTTTAATATTTCAAAAATTAGGTTTGATAGGATTATAAAAGTACAAATCAAAACGGAATTGAAAATACAGAATAGGAGTAATTCTGTACAGAAGTTTGAAAATGAGCAGAAAAGCTTTGAAAATGAAATAGATTATTTTTCGTAATTTACATTTCCTGATTTTGATTTCGGGAGATTATATAATTAAATGAAAATCAACAAAATGGTTAAATGTATTATTTTCGATTGTGACGGAGTATTGGTCGATACAGAAAAAATAGGCAACGGAATATTGCTTTCAATGGCACAGGAACATGGATTTGAAATGGAATTGGAAGATGCTTATCGTCATTTTAATGGTCGAAACTTGAAAGATTGTTTCAGGCATATTGAAGAAGCAATTGATCAGAAACTTCCAGAGAATTTTGAAACAGAATATCGAGAAAAGAGTTTTGAAGCTTTTAAAACGCAAGTCAAACCAATGAAAGGCATTATCGATTTTATAGAAAATATTGAAAAATTAGAAATTCCATATTGCGTCGCATCGAGCGGACCAGTAGATAAAATTCGTTTGAATCTTGAAGTAGCAGGATTGCTGGATAGATTTGAAAGTAAAATATTTAGTTCGTATCAAATTGACAGCTGGAAACCAGAGCCCGGAATATTTCTTCATGCAGCTGCAATAATGGGGTTTGAAGTAAAAGAATGTATCGTGGTTGAAGATAGTAAAGCTGGCGTAAAGGCAGGAGTAAGTGGCGGATTTAAAGTGTATGGCTTTGCAAATGGTTTCAATAATGAGGATTTAAAAGAAGAAGGAGCGGAGCTTTTTATTTCTTATGAAGAGTTAAGTGAAAAACTTGGAGTTTAAGATGTAATTGTTTTGTTTTAAGTTTTGGGTTTCAAGTTTTAAATTAAGCCCAACAGGTTTTTAAAACCTGTCGGGTTTGTTTTACGATTAAATTATTCCGTTAGGAATATTTGGTCGGTAGAAAAATAAAAACGCATTTGCATAGTGTCCTGTAGGGACACGTGTTTTTGCGTAAAGAATGTTATACGTATGTTCAAACGTTCCTAAGGAACGTATCGTGATAAATCCAATTAAAAATCTACCAACCAAACGTTCCTACGGAACGTGTAACTCTGAATCTAATTCGAAAATCTACCAACCAGACATTCCTACGGAATGAAGAACATCTTTTTGCACTTTGACAAAGTTTAATTTTCTAATTGCCACATTTCTTAATTATCAAATTCGCTCAGTAAAATGTAATTTGTTGCAATAAAATAAAATTTTATATATTTGAATTTCGACATTCTCTTTTTTACTTTGATAATAATGAATAATTGTTATTAATACATTTAATAGGAAGAATGTTTTTGTCTAGAAAATGACTTTTCCCAAAGAAGTATTTTCTGGATTGTGATTCCAAAAAATCACAAAACTAACCTACAGACCCCTGCAGAATGATGAAATTTAAAACTAGAATTTTACTTCTATTCCTATTATTTTCTCTGGTTATCAATTCCCAAATCAAAAAGATTGGAGTTCCCTTTATAGCCAATTATAGTCCGAAAGCCTATAAAGCCGCATCGGAGAATTGGGATGTTTTACAAGATTCTAAAGGCATGATGTTTTTTGCCAATCATTTTGGAATCATGCAGTTTGATGGCGTTCGTTGGGCGATTGTGACACAGCCAGAAAACCGAAGTATGGTTCGTTCGATGGCAATTGATAAAAACGATAAACTATATGTTGGCGCCCAAGGTGATTTCGGGTTTGTGATTCAACTTCCAAACGGGCAATATCAATATACTTCTTTAGTGAGACTGCTTCCTAAATCGGCTCTTAATTTTGGTGATGTGCTACATACGGTCATTCGAAATGACGAAGTGATTTTTTTCTCTTATGAAAGGATTTTTATTTATAAAAGCAATAAAATCAAGGTAATAAATGCAAAAAAAGCTTTTGATGATTTCTTCGAAGTTGGGAAAGAAATTTATGTTTCGGATAACGAGAAAGGATTATTAAAACTAAAAAACGATACTTTAGTTCCAGTAGAAAATGGTCAAAAGTTTGTTGGAATGCAGGTTCGAAAGATTTTTCAAGCCAAAAACGGACTTTTGCTATTCACTCAAAAAAATGGCCTTTTCATTTTCGATGAAAATCAAATTAAACCATTTACAACAGAAGTGGATCATTTGCTGAAGCAGAATCAGATTTCGGCAGGAATTCAGCTTTCTGATGGCTATTTCGGAATCGGAACCCGTCAATCGGGGTTGATAGTTATAGACGGTGAAGGACATTTGATTCAGCATATTGACAAACAAATGGGACTTCAGAATGAATATGTGACCAACTTTAAAATTGATAAGGAAGGCAATTTATGGGTGACGCTCAAAGGCGGAATTTCACTGATTCAGATTTCATCTCCTTTGTCTAAAATTATTGACAGCACTAATTCTGAAACCAAAATCTATTGCAGTCAGATTTACCAAAATAAATTATATATCGGCACGGACAACGGTTTATTTTGGCTGGATTGGGAAGCTTATAAAAGCGGAAAAAGAGAAAACGTAACTTTTCAGCATATTGCTGGAATGTCTGAAAATGTTTGGAATGTGGGAGTTTTTGGCAATTCGTTACTAGCTTTTGAGAAAAACGGAATATTTGAAATCAATGGAGATTCCGCGAAAGCGTTGGCAAAAATTGATGGCGCTTGGCAAGGAATCCTAATTCCAAATCATTCAGATTTACTGCTTGTTGGAGGTTATACAGGATTGTATCTTTTGAAAAAAATAAATGGTTCTTGGGTTTTTCAGCATCGTATAAAAGGTTTTGATGAAAGCAGCAGAATTATGGAAACCGATAAACAAGGGAACATTTGGGTTGCACACGGTTATAAAGGAATTTACAAACTTAAATTCAATGAGTTATTTGATTCGGTTATTGATATTCAGTTTTATAACGATAAAAATGGTTTTCCGTCGAGTTTGTTTTTGAATACATTTAAAGTGGATAATCAGATTTTATTTGGAACAACAAAAGGCGTTTACAGACAGGATTTGTCTTCTAAAAAAATGATTCCAGATCCTGTTTTCAAAAAATATCTGGGGTTAGAAAATCATATTCGATTATTAAAACCGGACCATCAGGATAATATCTGGTTCATTTCCGGTGAAAATACGGGTAAAATGAGCAGGCAGAAAAATGGAAGCTTTAAGATTGAAGAGCTTCCTTTTCGAAAGCTTCGCTACATATATGTTCCAGGTTTTGAAAATATTCAGACTACAAAAAGCGGTGATGTTTTTTTGGGAACTCAAGAAGGTTTGATTCATTACAGTGCTATTAAAAACAAGAAATATAAAACAAAATATAAAGCGGTTATTTCTGAAGTAAAATGCATTTTTCCGAAAGATAGTCTGTTGTTTTCCAGTCGTTATGATGTTTTGCCAAATAAAACAGGATCTGTAAATGATATACTTTCGACGGTACTTCCATATTCTAATAATGCGCTTCATTTTTCTTTTGCATCATTATGTTTTGAAGATGCCGATGCGACGAAATATGAATATTGGCTAGAAGGTTTTGAGCCAACTTGGTCAGATTATAGTCTTCAGACCGAGAAAGAATATACCAATTTGCCCGAAAACGAATATGTCTTTCACGTAAGGGCAAAAAATATGTACGATGTAGTGAGCGAAGAAGCTGTTTTTCGTTTTGAAGTTTTGCCCCCTTGGTATAGAACTTTTTGGGCTTACTTAATTTATTTTGCGCTTTATAGCATTGTAATTTATTTAATTGTTAGATATCAGAAATCTGTTGCTGAGCGCCAACGCCATCAATTGATAGAGAATCAGGAAAGAGAGTTGCTTCGAAGCCGTGCCGAACTTAACGAACAGAAACTCACATTGGAACAGCAGAATATGGCTATTGTTCGAGAAAATCTTGAAACGACCATAAATCTCAAGAATGCTAAGGTGGCTTCAAACACGGTCAATTTGATTCATTTGAACGAAATTTTACTTTCGATAAAAGAATTAATCGCACAGATTGATAAGAAGAATGATCCAAATGTAAATTTTAGTCTGCTGACGAAAATCAATAAACTTATCGATCACGAATTGCAGGGCGACAAACATTGGAATGAGTTTGAAGAAATCTTCAATCAATTGCACGATAATTTTATGCAACGGTTAAAATCGACTTATCCAGAATTGACTCCTCGTGATATGCGCTTGTGTGCTTATCTGCGAATGAACTTTAATACAAAAGAAATTGCACCGCTTTTAGGAATTTCGGTTAGAGGAGTTGAAGATACCCGTTATCGCATTCGCAAAAAATTACAGCTTCCGTCAGATACGAATATCACCGAATTCATTCTTAATTTTTAATTTTTCTCGTAAAAGTGAAATTTGAAATAATTTTGTGCATTTCATCGATGATTTGTTACATTTCTTCGATAGTACCGTAGTCAAACCGTACTCCAGAATGTAAGTCTTGCCTGATTTTTTAGTTAATATTGCGATGTTGTTGTCGGAAAATAAATCTGTTTTTTTAATGAAGCAGTATTTATTGAAGGAATAACATTTACTAACTAAAAACCTAATTAAAAATGAAGCAAAATGACTTTTTTTTCGGCCGACCACCGAAAAGCAATTCTTATTTATTTAAACAATTTTGTATTGCAGTTTTATTCTTAATGCTGCCATTTCTTAAAACTCAGGCTCAATGTAATACGCTCGTTTGGTCTGATGAATTTAATGGCACAACGGTAGATTTAACCAAATGGCAAAGCATCTCAGGAAATGGATGTCCGTCGCTTTGCGGATTTGGAAACGCTGAGGCACAGCGCTACGACCCAAATCAGGCAACAATTATAAAAGAAGGAACAAATAGCTACTTAAATATTGAAGCAAAATATGCGCCGAGTTCACAATTTCCAGATCAGCCGTATGCTTCTTCAAAATTGACAACGGAAGGAAAATATTCGCTTAAATATGGAAGAGTTGAAGCCCGTATGAAACTTTCTAACGGAATGGGAGCTTGGCCAGCTTTCTGGATGTTGCCAGTGGGAGGAAACTGGCCATATACAGGCGAAATTGATATTATGGAGGCCAAACACAGAAATCCACAATCTGTGGACGGAACGATTCATTATGATGGAAACGGATATCATTTTACAGGTAGAAGCTACAGTTCGCCAACAGATTTATCTTCCGATTTTCATGTGTATGCGGTAGAATGGGGACCAAACTTTATAAAATGGTTTGTTGATGATGTTTTGTTTCATACAGCAACACCAAATACGACAGTTAACGGCGGATGGCCTTTTAACGATAGTCAGTTCTATATCATTTTAAATCTTGCTGTTGGTAGTGCAGGAACGCCTTACACCAGTGTAAATGGAGCTGGAGTGGCGCCAGTTCCGGGTGATTTCCCAGCTAAATTACAAGTCGATTATGTTCGCGTTTACGATGGGAGTTTTAAATATGCGGTAACAGGCGATAACAAAGTGTACCAAAATGAAACTAGTAAAACCTATTCTGTAAATGCAATTGCGGGGGCGACCTACAACTGGACTGTTCCAGCGGGAGCAACAATTGCATCAGGACAGGGAACAAATTCGGTTACTGTAAATTGGGGAACTTCTGGAGGAGATGTTTCTGTAGCTGCAACAGTTTCGGGTTGTAATGTTAATACCTACAAACTAGCGGTTACAACCGAACCAGCATTACCAGTTGAAAAAATACATGAAGATTTTCAAAGTAATCGAAATGTATTGTATCCTGTAAAAACTGGAGTTTTGACAGAAGCTGTTGCGAATCCTTCTGCTACAGGAATTAACACATCGGCATTGGTTGGAAAATATGTTCGAAATTCAAGCGAATTATATGATGTTTTGAATATCAGAAACGTAACGATTACTAATGCGAACGATTATGTTTACGGAAGAAAAAGGCTTTCGTTTGATATTTATACTTCGGCTCCTGTTGGAACAAAAATATCCATGCAATTAGAAAACAGCAATGTAACGACTGCAACCAATTATCCGTTAGGAAGACATAGCGGTTTTAAAGCAACAACAACAGTTCAGAACAAATGGGAAACAATAGAATTTGAGTTCGAAAAAGTAATCGATCCAAATACAAGTGCTTTGGCGATTAATAATGTGGTGATTCTTTTTGAATCGAATTCTAATTCGGGTGCGACTTATTATTTTGATAATTTGCTGACAAAAGCAGCGCCAGAAAAACCGATTATTGCAACAGATGTTCTGCAAAACTATGATGGAGCAAACAAAATCATAAAAGGAACCACTACTGGAACGTATTCTGTTGTGGCAAATCCAGGAACGAATTCGGTTAACTCTTCTGCAAATGTGGCAAAGTACGTTAGAAATGCATCAGAACAATACGATGTTCTTTTCTTTAATACACAAACTTCAATCGAAGATGCTGGTTTATTTAAAAATCAAACCAATAAAATCATGATCGATGTATACACAACAGCACCAATTGGTACGGTTGTAAGCATGAATTTTGAAAATAGCGCGACTTCGCTTCCAGCCAATTATCCGACAGGAAGAAATAGTAATTATGTAGCCATTACAACCAAACAAAATCAATGGGAAACATTAACTTTTTACTATAATTCCAGTCCGGATGCTGGAACTTCGAATCTAGCGGTTAATCAAATGGTTTTATTGTTTAATTCAGGTTCGTACACAAGCGATACGTATTATTTTGATAATATCAGAATTGGTTCGACTAAACTTCCAGATACATTTACACCTGGTGTAGTGTATGAAGATTATCAAACTATTCATAATATTACTTTTAGAGATGCGATTGGGACTTATACGCCAAATACAGCAAATCCAAATGCTAGCGGAATCAATACTTCTTCGAATGTTGGAAAATACGTTCGCAAGTCAACAGAATTGTATGATAATTTCTCATTCAATACAACATTAAATAACATTGGAGATTTTAAAGCTGGAACAAAAAAGTTTGCGATGGATGTTTACACTTCTGCACCAGTTGGATCAATCATTTCATGGCAAGCAGAAAGCAGTGCTTCGGTTCCGTCCAATTATCCTGTTGGAAGACATAGTATTTATCAAGGAGTTGTAAAACAAAGTAATGCTTGGCATACCATTACTTTTACGTACGTAAGCACGCCAGATGCTTCGACACCAGATAATGACGTAAACCGTTTTGTTTTCTTGTTTGAACCGGGAACCAATTCTGGAAACACCTATTATTTTGATAATTTAAGAGCTTTAAATTTAGTCTCTACAGAAACACCTGCAGGATTGCCTTCGCCTTGGATGAGTACCGATTTAGGTGCAGTTACACCTGCAGGAGAAGCGGCACACTCAAACGGTACTTTTACCATTAAAGGAGCAGGAAATGATATTTGGGATACAAGCGATCAATTTCAATTTGTAAATCAGCCAATAACTGGAGATGCTGAGATTATTGCTAAAGTAAATTCGTTAACTAATACCAACACTTATGCAAAAGCAGGAGTAATGTTTCGAGAAACACTTACACCAACTTCCAAACACGCCATGACAGACGCAAGTGCTGCAGCTGGAATTGAGTTTTTAACTCGTGATACGACTTCAGGAGCAACAACTGCTACAGTTACAACAGGAGCGGCTCCAAAATGGGTTCGTTTAGTAAGATCTGGAAATGTATTTACTTCTTACGCTTCAGATAACGGAACAACATGGACACAAGTGGGAACTCCAAAAACAATTGCAATGGCAAGCACAATTTATGTGGGAATGGCAGTTACTTCTCATGCAAACGGAACTTTGACAACTGGAGTTTTCAGTGATGTAACGGTTAGAAATATTACAGCAAATCCGAATGTGAATTTAGCTTTAGGCAAAACTGCAACGGCTTCTACAGAAGAAAATGCAACACTTTCAGCAAACAAAGCTACAGACGGAGACGGAGGTACAAGATGGGCGAGTTCTTTTGCCAATGCAACCGAATGGATTTATGTGGATTTAGGAAGTAATTATACTCTTAACCGTGTGGTGTTAAAATGGGAAGCAGCTTATGCAACGCAGTACAAAGTACAGCTTTCGGCAGATAATGTTTTCACAGAAAATGAAACCATCAGCACACAAACGGCAAGCGATGGAGGAACTGATGATTTAGCAGTAAGCGGAACAGGAAGATATTTACGCATTTTATGTACAGCAAAAGCTTTGGCTCCGTATGGATATTCATTGTATGAAATTGAAGCTTACGGATCTTCATCAACGGCTAGAATGGCTTTGAATGTTGAAGAAGAACCTCAAACGGAAGAAGCTGTTTTTGCAGTATATCCGAATCCGACGACTAATTATGTTCAAGTTTCATCTCCTGAAAACTTAAACAATAAAGTCATTACGATTTACGACAACACAGGAAATCTGGTTCTGCAAAATAAGCTTCAAGGAAATGAAAGTGTAATTGATGTAAGCAAACTTCGCAGAGGAATCTACATTTTAAACTTTAAATCAGACCAAAAAAGCTGGAGCAAAAAGCTGATTAAGAAATAATTTTAAATCCGTTGGGTGCAATTCAAGGAGGGCATACCAGTTGCACCTGGCGGATCATTTAGTCATTTGAAAATGACTTTGGTTTTAGAATCTAATTATTATGTAACCCCAAAATTATTTAGATATGAAAAACAATAAAATTCAAAGATTTTCTATTCTGACCGCACTGTTTCTAGTGTTTTCAACTTTTATGTACGGTCAGGGGCCAGTTCCTTTTACGATAAGCAATAATTCCACTTTTGCAGACAGCGATCTTTATGTTGCCATTGTTGGAATCGATTATACTACAGGAAACCATGTTTGGGTAAATGCCAAAACAAGTCAGGTTTTGCCAATGAGTGCTTCTTATAACACGGTTACAGGGCCAACTTATGGCGGAAATACTGGGCCTGGGCAAAACTCAAAATATGCTGCATGTTTTACAAAACTGAGTGAAATTCCAAACAAAACCTTCACTTTGCCATTAATTGCAGGATGCAGGGTTTTTATTTCTAAAGGATCACAATTGTACTTTTACTTTTTTGGAGCCAGCGGAGCGCCTTCAGGATATGCTTCGCCAAATCCGCAGAATGCTACAGATCCAAATCAGGGAATTTTATATGAAATGATCGAATTGACGAACAATCAATACGGTTTCTTCGGAAATCCAACACGTGTAGATTCATACAAATATCCAATGGGATTAGAACTGTTTGGAGCAAACGGTTACCAAAAGAAAGTGGGAGATTTGAAAAAACATGCTGATATCGTAGCCGCTTTTAAAGCCAATGTTCCAGCAGAGTTTCAAGGTTGTGTAAACGATGCAACAGGAGAAATTACAGCACCTTCTAAAACACCAGCTTATGCACAAGGAGGACCGTATGAAAACTATTTAAAATCTTATATTGATGCCATTTGGAACAAATACAAAAATGAAGATTTAATTTTCTATGCAGGAGATGCAGGAGTTTTTAAAGGAAGAGTTATTGGAGAACAACTAGAAATGGTTGGGCAATCTGGTGCTTTTGTGGGAAGAACTGGACGTGTTCAAAACCGACCGACAACGCAAGAAGCTCTTGAAGGAAAAGGTGTTTTGGATAGAAGATTGGTCGACGGAGATCTGGATTTAGTAATTCAAGCTCAATTAACGGCTGCGATCAACCGACATGTGGTAAACACTACAACTGCAAATCCAGGACAGCAAAATTGGTACGATGCATCGAAATATTATCAGACAAACCCAACCAATCATTATTCTAAATTTTGGCATTTGCTAGGAATTAATATCGATAATCTAGCTTACGGATTTGCTTATGATGATGTTGCCGATCAGTCGCCATCGCTTCATTCGCCACAGCCAACTAAAGTTATTGCTACGTTTGGAGGTTATTACGGACTTACAACACCTTCGGTTCCAGCTTCAACAGATGTTATTACAGTATATAAAGATTGCAATTACACAGGTTTCTCTGGCGGATTAACAATTGGAGATTATAATCTGGCTCGTTTGAATTCTTTAGGAGTTTTAAATGATGATATTTCTTCACTAAAAATTACTCAAGGTTATCAGGCGATTTTATATCAAGATGATAATTTTGGCGGAGCTTCAACGGTAATCAATTCTGATAATTCTTGTTTGAATACCACTTGGAATGATAAAGTGAGCTCTATCAGAGTGATTGCAAACGGAACGGCAACTTTAGGAAATCAGACTTTCTTTCTTCAAAACAGAAACAGCGGTTTATATATGGATGTTTGGAATTCTAGCATGTCAAACGGAGCTGGAATCAATCAAGGCGCTTTGAATTCTGGAAACAATCAGAAATTTACTTTTACGCATTTAGGAGACGGAATGTATAAAATCATTGCGAACCATAGCGGTATGTCAATGGATATCAATAATTTTAATAAAGCCAATGGTGCAAGAGTAGAGCAGTATCCGTACAATGCAACGACAAATCAGCAGTTTATTTTGGTTTCTACGGGAGATGGCTATTATAAAATTGTTGCCCGTCATAGCGGAAGAATTGTTGAGGTTGCAGGAGCAAGTACAGCTTCTGGAGCGATTGTGCAGCAATGGGATAATAACAATCAGACTTGCGGACAATGGAAATTAGTTCCTGCAACATCTTCTCAAACTTCAGTTTTAATTCAAGCAGAAGATTATTCAGCTATGAGCGGAATTCAAGTTGAAACAACTACAGATACTGGCGGAGGATCAAATGTGGGTTACACAGAAACGGGAGATTGGCTGGCGTACAATAGCATTAATTTCCCAACAACAGGTTCTTATTTAATTGAATACCGAGTAGCAAGCGCGGTTACAGGCGGAAGATTATCTGCAGATTTAAATGCTGGAGCTATTGTTTTAGGAAATGTTGATATTCCGAATACAGGAGGATGGCAGAACTGGCAAACTGTTTCGCAAACTGTAAATGTAAATGCAGGAACGTATAATTTCGGAATCTACATTCAGAATACGGGAATGAATATTAACTGGATTAAAATCACAAAAGTGGCAGGAACAGCGAGAATGGCGACAGCTGAAACGGTAGAAGAACCAGAAGAAACGGTTTTAAATGTTTATCCAAGTCCAGTAGAAAATACTCTTTTTGTTACCACAGATCTTTCTGGAGGAACTGCAAAAATTGTAGATTCTCAAACTGGAACTACTTTGTTTTCACAAAAAATAACCAACAATAATAGTTTTGATGTTTCGCATCTTAGAAAAGGAATCTATTTTATAGTTTTTGAAAAAGATGGCAAACAAACCATCAAGCGATTCATAAAGAAATAGTTTTAAAAAGTGATCTCAGGCTTTAGATTTAGATCATAATTTACGTAGTGTTAGTTCTGCGAAATTAAATTATAGATCAAATCAAAAAATCTAAAGTCTGAAATCTTAAATCAAAATATATAACTCAAATAACCGTCCCATGTTTACGAGTTTATTAATCTATTAAAACAATTATTATGAAAAACAATTACCGAAGAATGCTGCAGAAATGCATGATTATTTTAGTGTTGGGTGCTTTTAATTTAGTTTCGGCCCAAAAGAAAGTAATAGCTTATGTTCCCAATTGGATAGATTTGAATTCTTTTTCAAGCACAATCCAGTACAGTAAATTGACGCATATTAATATTGCGTTCGAAAATCCTGATGCTAATGGTTATTTAAGTTTTAATTCAGGAAGCAATGCTATTATCAATGCGGCGCATGCGCAAAACGTAAAAGTATTTGTATCGCTTGGAGGAGGTTCTGTTTCAGAAGGCGGAGCAATTCGTGACAATTATTTCAATTTAATAACCCCAGCCAACAGAACGGCTTTTATTCAGAAAATCTATGATTATGTCGTTGCTCACAATTTTGATGGAGTAGATGTTGATTTGGAAGGTCCTGCTATTAATGGAGATTACGGCGGATTTGTAATCGCTTTGGCTAATAAATTGCATGCTAATGGAAAATTGATTTCAGCAGCGCTTTCAGAAGGATATGGTGGTGCCAATGTACCTTCATCTACTTTTGCGGCTTATGACTGGATCAATATCATGGCTTATGATGCAACTGGGCCTTGGGCGCCAAACAATCCGGGTCAGCATTCTCCTTACAGTATGGCAGTAAATCAGTTTAATTATTGGACAGGAAGAGGATTGCCAGCAAGCAAAGCTATTATCGGACTTCCGTTTTATGGCTACGGTTTTGGAGCTTCTGCCAATCAGGGAATTTCTTATGCCAATATTGTGGCTCAATATCCAGGAGCTGAAAATTTGGATCAGGTGGGAAATACAATTTATTATAACGGAATTCCAACCATCAAACAAAAAACAACTTTTGCAATTCAGAATGCAGGCGGAGTTATGATTTGGGAATTGTCTCAGGATGCAACAGGAACAAAATCTTTGTTAAATGCCATTAATCAGGTAATTACTGGAGGTACTTCTCCAGGAACAGGAACTTTAATTCAAGCTGAAAATTACAATACGATGAGCGGAGTTCAAACCGAAGCAACAACTGATACAGGTGGTGGATTAAACGTTGGATATTGCGATACAGGCGACTGGATGGCATATTACAATATTAATTTTCCAACTTCTGGTTCTTATCAAATAGAATATCGCGTTTCAAGTGCGGTTACAGGAGGTAGATTATCATCAGATTTAAATGCAGGAACGATTCAGCTTGGCGCCATAAATGTTCCAAATACAGGAGGATGGCAAAACTGGCAGACGATTACGCAAACCGTAAACGTAAATGCAGGAACATACAATTTTGGAATTTATGTTCAAAATACTGGTTTTAATATCAACTGGTTTAGAATAACAAAATCGGGTTCAACGGCAAGAACAGCTGCGCCAACTACAGAACAATCCATTGCGAGTTTAGAAGTTTATCCAAATCCAACCGAAAGCCAGCTTTTCTTTAGCACAGAGGTTTCTGGCGGAAATGTAAATGTCATCAACACAGAAGGTGGCGCAACTGTTTTTTCTCAAACTGTAAACAATAATAGTATTGATGTTTCGACTTTAAAAACAGGAATTTATCTGATTTCAGTAGAGAAAAACGGAATCAAAACGGTAAGACGTTTTATTAAAAAATAATCATAACCCATTTGCCATAATGGTTTTAGATGCATTAAATTTTAGGTTTTAATGTGATGAAAAGGTTGTCATTTTTTTGACAGCCTTTTTTTGTAGCGCAGAGTTTTAGGTTTAACCGCAAAGAGCGCAAAGGTTTACGCAAAGAGCGCTAAGTTTTTTTGAGCTAAATTTTTATAAAATGAAAAGTTCGCAAAGCTTTATCCATATAACTTTGCGAACTTTGCGTTTTAAGCGTATTCGAATAATAAAAAACTTTGCGCTCTTTGCGGTTAAATTACAAAGTTATTTCAAACTTTTAACGTCCCCATTTTTCAAATCGACTGTAAAATGATCTGCTGGAACTTCGTGCATGAATTTATTGAAGATGATAAGAAATAATTTCATCTGTTTTTGTAGCGGATTATCTTTTGAAAGATCAGTTTTTGAATCTTCTAAAAATAAATGAGACAAGACTTTATATTCTTTTACTCGTTGAATTCCAACATCGGTTAAAGCCAATTCATCTGCACTTCTAAAACGGTAAAAATCTACTAGAAGATCGTAGCCAGTCCAATTAAAGTTTTCTTTTTTGAGATTGTTTTTAGCTAGAACTTTTTCTGATTTAGCTTCAGCTTCATTCCATTGTTTTTGAAATTGATCTTTGTTTTTAAGAATAAAATCAAAATCTTTATCCGATTGCATATTGGCCAAAACCAGTAAATCTTTCGCAGAAACATTCAATATAAAATCTTTGAAAGCAGTAGGCCAATCGTCTTTTAAGAATCGAAGGCGAACTAATTCTTTCAAATGGAAATCGGTAAAATCGTGATAGTTTTTCGTTTTTAAAATATCAATATTCCAAATATCTTGCGTTTTCCGACTTTCCAAAAATTGATATTCCATTTTATACAAATCGAAAAGTTCGTTGTATCTCGGAACATCATCAATAGTAATAGTTTGAATATCTACAAGATTATCTTTTTTGAAAGTCAATAATTTATAAGCTGGAATATAAGCCGCAAGCGATGGCGTCTGAATATTAACCAAAGTATTTCCTTTTGCAGAAGTTCGAACTCCTGTATCATTAATATGCATATGTCCGCCAAAATGAATTTTTAGTCCTGCATCTGCAAAAACTTGTGCTACTTCTTCAACAGGAACACGGTTTAACTGCCATTTGTTAGGGCCAAGCAATTCTTTTATTTCTGCGGAAGCGTCATCGTTAAAATCAATCATTGGGAAATGGCTGAAAGCGATTAAAGTTTTTCCTTGTTTTTTGGCTTCCGCCGAAATCGTTTCAACCCATTTTATGAGATGTTTTTTGTTAGAAAGTACATTGTTGTAACCTGTACTGGCTTCGTTGTAATTCTTAGAATCTTTTTCTGCAGAAGCATTTTTCTTTGGTATATAAACATTTCCATCAATCGCCATTAGCCAAAGCCCGTCGATAGGTTCTACGACATAACTAACATCTGGAACTTCATAACCTGGCGCTACTTCATATACACGATTTGCCAGTTTAGCGCTTTCTAAAGCCTTTTCAAATGTATAGTTTTCGCTTTTATAAGAAGAAAATGGAGTAGACCAGAATTTGTATTTTTTATTCGGATGAAAACCAAAATCATGAAGCTGATCTGTAATTCCTAAATAACCCATTTTAGCAATATCGGCGCTAACAACTACTGGCTGTTCGATGTTTAAATTGGGCTTATAAAGGCCGTTTTTGCTAAAAATGGGCTGACTTTTACCATCATTTCCTAAGAAATCTTCTTTGCCTGATTCTTGAGCAAAAGGCCCAACTGGATCGTGATTTCCCGTTGTGATGAAGAATTCTATTCCGTATTTTTTGGTGTATTGTTCTAATATTGTGGCTAATCCGCGAACGTGAATCGGTTGACCGTCATCGGTATAATCTCCGGGAAGCGCCACGCATTTGATTTTTCGCTTTGCGATATCTTCTAAAGTAGCTATAAATGCAAAATAGTTTTCATTGAAAATTCGTGTAGAATGTAGCTGAGATGACATGGTTCGAAGCAAGGTATATTGACCCGTTTTCGGATTTAGAACGCCTTTGTAATCGGAGTCTGAGAATCTACCAAATAGATCCTGTAAATGGACATCAGATAAAAATGCGATTTGCGTTCCGTTGAGGTTTTTTGCTTTTTGTGCTGATACTGTATTATTGAAGAAAACTAGGAGCAATATTATGTATACTATTGTAAATTTTGAATTCATAGGTTTTTGTTTTTTTTACCGCAAAGGGCGCAATCCCGATAGCTATCGGGATACGCAGAGAGCGCAAAGATTTTGAGCGAAGTTTATATAATAAACAAGTTCACAAAGCTTTGTGGATTTTACAATTTAAAAAAAATAATTATCGAATCTAATTTTGACATAGCCCGCGGTTTCAACCGCGGGCTATGTTTGAAAAAATATCTGCATATAGCTTTGCGTACTTTACGTTTATAAACGTAATCTTAAATAAAAAAATCTTTGCGAACTTTGCGTATCCCGATAGCTATCGGGATTGCGTCCTTTGCGGTTAAGAAAAAAATTTAAGGCACGTTTACAGGATTATTTCTAACATAACTTCCATCATCATATTTAATCTGATAAGGAGAATTAAAGAAAGTGCTAGGCAGATAATAATCGGTTGAGATGATTTGCGCGCCAGATTTTTTAGCCGCTTCAAAATGAGAATAATCGTTTTTGCGGGCTTCTTTGGTGTCAGAATCGGCTCTGGTTCGTATTAAATAGCCTTTTTTAACTAATTCTTCGATTTGCGGATCTTCAGGATTGTTTCTAAATAAAGCAGCAGCTTCAGGTTTTCCTGGTTCGGCGTTAATAAAAACGGCGCGTCCCTTAAGGGACGGATGATTCAATGCGTACAAATCTCTTTTTGCGCCGTTGTTATCTAATAAGAATAAAAATCTTCCTTTTGCTTCTTTTAGGGTTGGCCAATTGTTGTTTAATACTGCTTCTTCGAGTGTTTTATATTTTCCGCGAACCATGTCTGGCGTAATCAATTTGTCTTTTCCTAATTCTTTACGGATTACTTTGTCCATTTCGTCAAAAACAGCAACAGTAAAATCTTCTGGTTTTGTTCCGAAGAAATTGGCATCGCCATCTTTTGGTTCTAAAGTGATGAAAACAGGAACGTGATTCGGATTGGCGTCTGACCATTTTTTCAATTCCTGAAGACAGATTTCGAAAGTATAGCAAGAAGTTCTAAAATCGATATCAGGCATATGAAAAACCTTAAAACCTGGCTTTTTCATTAATCCGTTTGGGTCGTAAGCTTCTTCAGATTTTGCAATGTCCAAACCTTTCGGATGCGCATATTTTCCGCCTTTCGCGTCAGCAAAAATGTCAATTTCCAGATTTCGCAAGCCTTTGTTTAATTGATCGGTAATGCTGATGTGAGTGTATTGTAAACCTTTAAGCGAACGAGAAGTATCTCTAGCCTGAATAAGATTATATAAGTCAGTTTCGATCGCGTGACGATAACTGTTATGTGATCCGATAACCTGAAGCTGGTTAATTTTCAGATTGTCGTTTTGCAATTGAGCACTTAAATTTAAAGTGCTGGCAAATAATAAGGTGAACAAAAATGGTTTCATGATTCTAAAATGTAATTAATGTTTGACTGGGACGCATCAAAAGAAAATTCCATTTTTTGAAAGTCACTAAATTAAATGTCATGTTCGATTTTGATGTTAGTTTAATAAAAAGAAATCGCAAAGGCATTCCTATTTCTGCTTGAAAAAAGTAGTATTTCTACATCAAATGTGTTTATTTTTTAATTTAAACATAACATTGACGCAAAAAGTATTGGAGTTTCATTTCCTTATTTTACGATATTAAAAAGCCTGTAATTACCGTATGAATAATCCTGAAATTTTTGAACAAACGTATAACCAATATTGGAAAAAGCTCAATGCCTTTTCTTATACGATGACTCAGGATAAAGACTTGGCGCAGAACATTGTTCAGGATGTTTTTGTTGATTTATGGGAAAGAAAAGAAGAACTGAATATTAACGCAATCGAACCCTTTTTGTTTCGTGCGGTGAAGAATCAGGTTTTCAAACATTATCAAAACAATCGTTTTGACAAGACTATTTTAGAAGAAAAATTCGAAGACTACATTATCGATAATTTTTCGACAATAGATCCAGAAGTGATGGATTTGCTTTATTCTCTATTAGACAAACTTCCAGAAAAGAGAAAAGAAGTTTTGCTGATGTATAAATTTCAAGACATGACAATTGATCAGATTGCTGAGGAACTTGGAATTTCTAAACAAACTGTAAAAAATCAGATTTCATCTGCGGTGAAACAACTTCGCGAAGGCTTAAAAGACTTGGCTTGGCTGGCTCCTTTTATTATTTTCAATCAAAAATTTTAAAATAACTTTCGCTTGATGTTTTCATAATATTTGGCGATAGTACGATTTCTGGTTTCTGGTACTTATTCATAACAATAAGTATTTATGATAAAAAGAATCAAACATAGTTTAGAATATCTGCTGGATAAAAGTTCGCGAGGAAAAACTTCATTGGCAGAAGAAAATTTATTACATGATTTTGCCTTTAGCGAATATCAGAATTCAAAATGGGATAATGATCTTATGGGAAATCCAGAAATCGAATCTCAAAACATATATGACGAAATTCAGTTAAGAATTGGAAAGAAAAGATCTTTCCGTCCTTATTTAAAATATATAGCTGCTGCCAGTATTCTTTTTCTGCTTGGTTTAGGATTTTTCTTGAGACCAAATGTTTTAAACCAAAAACAAATCACATTTAAAACGTCATCGATTCCCAAATCTATCCAATTAAGTGACGGTTCGAAAATTTATCTGGCAGCAAACTCATCATTTCAGTATCCTGAAAAATTTGAAGGCGATCAAAGAACGGTTTCCTTACTAAAAGGAAATGCGTTTTTTGAGGTTGCCAAAGACAAACAGCACCCTTTTATTATTCATTCTGGCGAAATAAAAACCAGAGTTGTGGGAACTTCATTTCACATTCAATTATCAAAATTAAACTGTAAGGTAATCGTAGTAACCGGAAAAGTAAATGTTTCTGGAAAAGGGCAGAGTGTTGATTTAATGCCGAATCAGGAAGCTTTATTTGAGTCTCAAAAATTGACCAAACAAATGGCTGATAAAGCTTTTTTGATCAATTGGTATAATGAAGATGTAACGCTGGAACAAACTACTTTAAAACAAGTAATTGCCATTTTACAATATAAATACGGAGTTTCATTTGAGTATGATGACAAACACGTATTAGCAACGCCGTTAACGGTATTCATCAAGAAGGACGCGACATTAGAAAATGTTTTGGAACAAATAAATTATATCACAAACCTAAAATTCAAAGTTTATGGCGAAATAGTAAAAGTGGATTAAAAACAAAAAAGCAGTTGCGGGAACAACTGCTATTAATAATTAAGCATCGTAAAAACAATTACTTAAATCATGTATTTTAAACCTTCTTATTTAAATCTAAAGAGTTTTGTCTTTTTAGTTCTGGCTTTACTTGCCTTTCAGAGCGGTTATAGTAAAACTAATTTGCTAAAAGAGTCAAAAGTAGCAAATAAAATAGAAAAAGCTACCCTTGTTTCTATTTTTTCAAAATTAACACAACAAACCGATTACAAATTCAGCTACGGACAAGCTGTAATTGCTGATAACACAGCTTATGCGGTAAATTATAGCAATGAGTCTATTACGGCGATTTTGAATGATCTTTCGCAAAAAGCAAATTTCAATTATAACATTAACGGAAAATTGATTTTAATTCAAAAAACAGCTGCGCCAAAAGCAGTTAATACTAAAGCGGTTGACAGAATTAAAGTAAAAGGAAAAGTGGTCGATGAAAATAAACTGCCGATTCCTGGAGCAACAATTACAGAAACAAGTTCGTCAAATTCAACGGTAACTAATTTCGATGGAGAATTTGAAATTACAGTTGGGGAAGGAAAAACGATTGACATTTCTTATATGGGTTATAAAACTAAAACAGTTGCCGTACAAACTGGTTTTATGACGATTCAATTAGATCCAAATACAGCGGAATTAAATGAAGTTTTGGTTGTAGGTTACGGAAAACAATCTAAAAAAGACGTTACTGGTGCGGTTACGCAGTTGGAAGCAGGAAACTTTAAACAAGGTGTAAATGTTTCTGTAGATAATTTAATGCAGGGAAAAGTGGCTGGTGTGCGTGTTGTAAATACAAGCGGTGAGCCAGGAGCGGGAGTAAACGTGACCATTCGTGGAGTTGGATCTATCAGAAGCGGAAGTACGCCTTTGTTTGTTGTAGACGGTGTGCCTTTGTCTAATGATGATGTGAGTCCGTCGGGAAGTAATGTTGGATTTGGAACTTCTTCGGCTAAAAATCCGCTGAACTTTTTGAATACAAGCGATATCGAATCTATTACAGTTTTGAAAGATGCATCGGCTTCTGCAATTTATGGAGCGAGAGGATCTAACGGAGTGGTTTTGGTAACGACTAAAAAAGGTTCTAAAGGTGAAGGAACATTAACTTTTGATACTTATACAGGAGTTGCAACTGTGGCTAACAAACTTGACGTTTTAAGCGCTGGCGAATATAGAAATGCCATAAAAGATAAAGCATTTGATCACGGAGGAAATACAGATTGGCAAGATGTAATTTACAGAACAGCTATTACAACAAACAATTCGCTATCTTTTTCTAAACAGACAGATTCTGGAAACTATTACGCTTCGATTGCTCAAATGGATCAAGAAGGAGTGGTTCGCAACAGTAATTTCAAACGTCTTTCTGGAAGAATCAATGCAGCTGAATCATTTTTGGATAACAAACGTTTGAAAGTAAAAATGAATCTTACGGCGAGTGAAACTAAAGATGATGGAGTTCCAACAAGTGATGACGGTGGTTCTAACGGACAATTGATTGTACATACGTTAATGGCAAATCCGACGCGTTCTGTTTTTGATGCGAATGGGAATTACACCAACTTTAATATGAATGCGCATTACAATCCAGCGTATTTGTTGAGCATTTACCAAGATCAAACTAGAACGTTGAGAGTTTTAGGAAACTTAGAAGCGTCTCTTAGAATTATTGACGGATTAGAATATAAATTGAACATTGGTGTCGATCGTTCGATGGCGGAGAGAAACACAACCATTTTTCCAAACTTAACCGATTTGAATCCGAAAGGGAAATATGTTCAGAATAACTTAGATTCTAAAAACTCTTTAGTTGAGCATTATCTAACTTACAATTTGAATTTAGATAAACATAAAATTGAAGCTTTAGGAGGTTTTTCATACCAAAAATTTGAAAGATCGGGTACAAGTTTCAGCATTGACGGAATCGCAAATCAAGGCGAGGGAGTTCCGCCTTCAATCAATCCTGGTTTTAAAGGCACGCAATCTGGAACAACAGGTTACGCGCAAGAAAACGAATTGCAGTCTTATTTTGGAAGATTGAATTACAGTTTTGATAACAGATATCTTTTAACAGCTTCTATGAGAGGTGATGGTTCTACTCGTTTTGGTAAAAATAATAAATATGGTTATTTCCCATCATTTGCCTTAGGATGGAATATTGCGAATGAAAGTTTCTTAAAAGATTCTTCGACATTAAACAATTTAAAACTAAGAGCGAGCTGGGGACAGACAGGAAACCAAGAAGTTGAAAACAAAATTACGCAAGCAAGCTATTCTTTATCTGGAGCTGATGGATATTATTTATACGATGATTTAAATCTAGTGAACGGAGTTTCTGTAAACAGAACACCAAATCCTGATTTGAAATGGGAGGTTGTAACGCAATACAACGTTGGTTTAGATTTCAATTTATGGAATGACAAATTGTACGGAACATTAGATTATTTCAATAAAACGACTACCGATGCGATTTTAAATGTTCCTTCTCAAGCTTTGAGCCCAACGACTACAATTTGGACGAATATTGACGGTAAAATCATCAATAAAGGTATCGAGTTTATGTTAGGTTCAAAAATTGTGGACACGAAGAATTTCTCTTGGAATATTGATATGAACGGAGCAACGCTTCATAATAAAATTGAAGATCTTCCGGTTTCAGAAATTTTGACAGGAACAATTTCTGGTCCTGGACAATCGGGTGTAAATGCGAATATCTACAAAAGCGGATACGCAGCTGGATCATTCTATTTGTTAGAACATATTGGTTTTGATGCCAACGGAGCAAATATCTTTAAAGATCAAAATGGAGACGGTAAAATTGACAATAGCGACAGAATCATTATCGAAGGAGCTTTACCAACTTTCTACTACGGATTTAATAGTGATATGAGATACAAAAACTTTACATTCTCATTTTCTATTATCGGACAAACGGGAGGCTATTTATTGAACAACACAGGTTTAAATGCATTAAATATCAATAACCTTGCATCTGACCGTAACGTGGCTACAAATTATTATGAGTCTGGAGCAAATCCTGCAAACTCACCAATTTTGTCCACTTTATTCTTAGAAAAATCAGACTTTATTCGATTGAATACGGCTCGTATTGGTTACAATTTTGATTTAAAAGGATTGAACTGGATCAACGGATTAACGCTTTATGTTACAGGTCAGAACTTAATTACGATTACAAATTACACAGGTTACGATCCGTTAATCAACAGTCCGAAATCAAACGGAGGAAATCAATCTATCGGTATCGATTATGCGAGTTATCCAACTTCTAGAACATTCAGTTTTGGAGCAACTTTAAAACTATAATTATTATGAAGACAAATACAATTTTTAATATTAAAACATTAGCAATATTCTCTTTTATATGGCTTTTTGCAAGCTGTACCAATCTTGACGAAGTTGTTCTGGATGAGGTTTTAGGAGAAGACGCTTCAAACCCAGCTGGAGCTTTGGCTGCAGCTTATGACCGTTTGGGAGATGGAACTTTTGTAGATCATGGCGGTGTTTTCTCTTTACAAGAATATACGACAGATGAGGCCATCCTGCCAACTCGCGGAAGTGACTGGGGAGACGGAGGAAAATGGAGAGACATGCATGAGTTTAGTTGGAAATCGGATAATGCCATTGTGGTAGATAACTGGAATAAATTGACAAACGGAATTACACGTTCATTAACAGCTATTCAATCGGTTGAAGAAAGTTCAATTCCAGAGAAGAAATTGTTTTTAGCAGAAGCGAAAGGACTTTTAGCGTATTATTTATATACCACTTTAGATTTGTACGGACAAGCGCCTTACAGAGATCCGATGAATCCAAATGCGCCTTTACAGATTTTAAAAGCCGATACGCAAATCGATCAATTGATAAAAGATGTTGAAGCTTTATTGCCAGATTTAGCAGAAATGGGAACGCAGCAGACGCATCATGGAAGATTTACAAAAGAAGCGGCGTATGGATTTTTAGCGCAGATGTATTTGAATCGTGCTGTTTTTAAAGATCGTTTTAATGCATCTTCAACCTTTAATTTTACTGAAGCTGCAGCAACGGGTACAGGAACAGACATGGATCGTGTAATTTATTATACTTCATTGCTGATTGATTCTGGAAAATATTCTTTAGAAAGTGATTATTTCAAAAACTTCGCAAGAGACAATGACAAAGGAAAAGAATTGATTTTTGCTATTTCTCAAAAGATCGATTACATCAGAAATGGTTCAAACAGTTTTGCTTATGTGTGTATGGAGCGTAACCAAAGAACATCTGCAGCAAATAGAGGAACAAATGCGGCTTGTACAACTCCCGAGTTTTTTGCAACATGGGACGGCAATCATGATGATCCGAGATTTCAGCAGAAATACCAATATGCTGATGGAACATGGTTTATGAATGATGGAACAGATATTAGTGTTCCAGCAACTGATATTGTACCGAAAAGTGCCAATTTGCCTTGGTTTCATTTTAATAGAGGAATTCAGTATGGACCACAATATGGACCAATCTTATTGTCATCTGGTTCATTGGAAATGGTTAACGGACGTATAAAAGTTTCTCCGTTATACATGGAAAAAAGCACAACAACGAGAATGGATTTTACGCCTTCTTTAACCTTCAAAAATCCAGCTCAAGCAGTTTTTGCTCAAAACGAAATCAATCAAGGAGCACGTGTTTTTAAATATGAATTTGATCCAGAAGGAGGAAACGGAAACAGTAATGTTGATATTCCATTATTCCGTTTAGGAGGAATTTATACCATGAGAGCCGAAGCTTATTTTAGAAAAGGAAATACTGGTGCTGCAATGGATGATTTGAACAAATTGCGTACAAACAGAAAAAGAGAATCTTTATTTGGAAGTACACCAGGAAAAGCTTTGACTGCAATTGATCAAACAGTTTTATACAATGAAATTGGTTTTGAATTGTATTGGGAATTATACAGAAGACCGCAGATGATCCGTTTCGGGAAATTTGATCTTGCCGGAACAGCAAAAGCAGCTTCGCAACCTTACAGAAGAGTTTTCCCAATTCCGCAGTCAACAATTGATGTAACGAAGGAATTCAAACAAAATCAAGGATACAATTAAGTTTGTTTTTTAGAAGTGACAAAGTGACAAAGGTGCAAAGGCACAAAGTAAAGCACTAAATCTAACACTAAATATTTACAATGAATTTTTTAGCAATTAAAAAACTTTGTCACTTAAAAACTTTAAAGTTTGTGTGTTAGTTTATTTTTTATTTTTTTTCAAAAAGCCTGTTTTCAAAAAAAAGCAGGCTTTTTTTTTAGATGCTAAGGTTCTGAGATGCTAAGATTCTAAGTTTTTTTCTGCATGCAGTGTATAGATGCACTGCAGTGCATCTAACCCAAAGTTTTTCCTCTCTAACTAATAAAATTTAAGGCTGTAAAAAGAAACTTAGAATCTTAGCATCTCAGAATCTTAGTATCTTTAAAAAGAACTTAAAAAAATATAATAAACGAATAGTTAAATATAATCTGTATCTGGTTGATAATAAGTAAATTTGAGTTAGAATTTTGCATTTTCAAATGTCTCAAATAAAAACATCATTAATAACTCAAAAAGTATAAAAATCATGATACATCAAATCGATACCACAGATAATATTGTTGCCTTTAGAGCATTGGCAGAAGTGACAAAAGATGATTTTGTAACTGCAGTGGCTCCAGCCGTTGAGCATTTGGTAAAACAGACAAATGAGATTAATTTCTTATTGGTTCTGGATACCGATATTGAGAATTTTACAGCGGGAGCGTGGCTGCAAGATGCTCTTCTTGGTTTGAAAAATCTTGGAAAATGGAATAGGGCAGCAATTGTTACTGATACAGATGAAATCATTTCTTTCACCAATGGTTTCAGCTATATTGTTCCGGGAGAGTTTCGCGGATATAAAAAAGTTGATTTTAATAAAGCATTAAATTGGGTTGAAGGAAATATTTCTTAACCAAATCTTCTCAAAAAAAGAAAAAGAGCGCTTATAGAAAATAAGCGCTCTTTTTTATGATAGTTTAAAACGATTAGTGATTGTATTCGATACCGCTGCTTGATTGAGCATCAATTTTATCTTTAGATACTTGACTATATTTTTTATAACATGCCGATGCCAAAATGGGTAATGCAAGACTTCCTACAACAGCACTTATTTTTGGATGCCCCGTTTTCTTCAAAACTGCCGATGCTAAAAGAGCACCAACGCCAGCACATACCATTTGTTTTACTGACAGATTTAATGGTTTACTTTCAGGTTTAATTCCGTGTAATAATGGGTCTATAAAATTCAAATTCTCCATAATGCCAATTAATTTTAATTATACTTATTTGTTATTTTTTTAATTTTTACTGTTTTCAGTGTCAGTTTCACTTTCAATTTTCTCAATTTCGACCTTTTCTTTCTTTATCGCTTGACGCAATAAAGCAAAAAGACTCATGTAAACGTTTGCCATAAAAACCAGAGAAAACCCTGCCAAAATATATCCTCTCCAATCATTTAACAAAAGTTTATAATCGCATATAATCAGAAAGGCAATTGTAACATAATGGCTAAAGCAATATTCACATGTGAGAAGATAAAAAAACTTTCTGGATAGGATGTATCTGTCATTTTTAGAATGTCTGACACACCATTCATGCGGTTCTCTAAAAATTTCTTCGTGTGTGACAGTCCAGCTGATACAAGCAATCGGAATTGCTAATACAAAAAGCCAGACAATTTGAACTGCTATAGTCATCAATTTAATACTTTACAATTTACGATAATTTTTGCTATTCTCTAGGGTGGTTTTCTGGATAATGTTCTGCATCAAAATCGTCCAATTCTTCATCTTCATCCAGATCGACGTCATTTTCAAGATCATTTTCGTAATCCAAATCAGGATCATATTCATCATTTAGATCATCTTCCGTGTCATCGTTTGTAATGGCATCATCTTCATTGATAATTCTTTCTTGATTCGGAATGTTCTCTGAACGGATATTTGTATTAGGCTCAAAATCTCCTTTTGGATGCAAAGAATCTTCAATAAACTCTTCCTGATATTGATACGGATCTTCATCACGCGCATAATTGTCATTGTCAATCAGCGTATTTTGTTCATAATAATCGGGATCGCTTTCGCCAAATTCTCGATTGTCATGTTTTTTCAAAACTTTTTTAAACTCGTCTTCATTTGAATATGTACCATCAATGAGAGTATTTTGTTCGATATAATCAGGATCAAATTGACCATAATCATGGTTGTGTTGCTTTTCCATAATACTATTTTTTAGTTATTACTTTTTTCAAGATTGAATCTTCATAAAGAAGACCTGCAAATTCTTTACAGTTTACTGTAATTGTCTTATCGTAGCTTTTAAAAGTCATGGCATTTTGGCTTTTATATTTTTTCGGATTGTACTAAATGACTTTAAAAAGCTGTATTTACAAATTTACTGCGTTATGAAAAGGAAGTTCTTATAAAAAAATAAACGATAGTTGCATAATTAACAGTTACTTATAATATAAATATTGTAAGAAATTATGTAAGTTTACTATGCTCGAACAATCTACATTTGAGGTTGAAATTAATGTATAATTAAATTTTAAATCAATATGGCGTCAGAAAAGGTAACCGCGTGCTGTCAGACTTTAATCGAAAAGAACTTAACAATAGCATTTGCAGAAAGCGCCTCTGCTGGAAAAATGTGTTATGAGTTTTCGAGAGTTATTAATTCCGGAAGAATTCTCATAGGAGGAATAGTATGTTATCACACTTCAATGAAGGAAGATTTGTTACATATTCCGTGGGGAACTATTGAACAGTATAGTGCAGAATCTGCAGAAGTTACCAAGTTAATGGCGCAAAATTTTTATCGCTACATTAATTCAGATATTTGTGTTGGTTTAACAGGACTGACAACGCCAGGCGGAAGCGAAAGCGAGTCAAAACCCGTTGGAACTATTTTTATCCATATCATTTTTGGCGAAAAGCAAATTGCCAAACGTTTTGAATTTAAAGGGACTCCAGAAAGTATAATTGATCAGGCAATAGATGTTGTAGCCGATTTGATTTTGAGGGAGATTTAAACCAATCAAACGTCCCTACGGGACGAAACACCAAAAACATTTTTTTTCTACCGATGAGATGTTCCTAGCGGAACATTTTTTCAAATTCTTTCTATTCCAGAAAAAAACTTTCCTCCGAACATTTTGTCTTAAAATAATACTCTAAAGACTTTTAGAAGGCATATTAAAGGCGATTATTTTTAAAATTCGTATTGGTGAAAAAAGAAATGTTCCGTTAGGAACATCTCATCGGTAGAACTTTAATTAATTATGTTTTTTCGTTCCGTAGGAACGTTTGGTTGGTAATGGCAAATACATACACACAATTGCATATACAATTTGTATTTGCAGTGAAATACAGAAAAGCATTAATTGCAAAGGAGTGGAAAGACAAATTACATCAATATATTACGGGCATAATTCAAGCCAATAGTCATAAAATGTTATGTATTAATAGCATGCCAGATCATATACATATTTTTATAGGAATGCGTCCCACACAATCTATTTCAGCGTTGGTTCAAAATGTAAAAACAGAAACCAGCAAATGGATTAAAGAACAAAAATTGTCACAAGATTTCTCTTGGCAAGAAGGTTACGGAGCATTTTCATATTCAAGAAGCCATGTGCCTAATGTCATTCAATATATTCAAAATCAAGAACAGCATCATAAAAAAGAAACATTTTTAGAGGAGTATCAAAAATTATTGAAAGCATTTGAAATAGAGTTCGATTATCAATACATTTTTAAAGAACCACTTATAATGTCAAACGTCCCTACAGGACGAAATGAACAATCTCATTTATTTTTTTTACCAATGAAATGTTCCGATGGAACATGTTTTTAATAATTTAAGAAATTATTTTCTAATATATAAAGAACCATTTTTAATCGTCTTTTTATCTAATAAACCTTGCAGATATAATTTCTCTAAAATGGAAGTCGCTTCAGAAGTTGATTTTTCTAATATCACAGCATACTCTTTTGGAGCCAATGTTGGGAAAATCTCGAATAAATCTAACGGATTTTCATTTTTAATATTCTTCTTTTTTGCTTTTGGAAACAACGTTAATAGGGCATTTTCGTAAGAAGAATAAGGTTTAGAACCATAAACTGTTAATTGATTATTATCGGCATCAGCCAAAAATAAAGTCGGAAAACCACGCACGCCAAGAGTTTTTGCTAAGTTTAAATCTTCTTGGAAAAGTTCTTCGGCGTCATCATAATCTGCTTTTAGTTTCTGAACATCTAAACCTGAAATTTTTGCAGCTTCTGCAATGTTCTCCCATTTTGCAATATTCTTTTTATCTAGATATAGCTTTTCGCGAAGAATGCGCATAAATTTCACAGCCTTTTCTTTACTCTGCATTTGGGCTCCTTTCATGGCAATGCAGGATGGATAAGAAGAATCTAACGGATCTTCAAGCCAAACATTTCCATCAATTGGCATTTCGTAATACAAACTAGCATCGTCCCAATGGTGCGCAACATCAGAAGGTTTGCTTATTCCGCCGCTGTTATAGCTCCAATCAGGCAATAAACCGCCCATTCGGTAATCAATTTCGAAATAATCGCCGTATTCCAGTTTTAATTTTCTAAGCTGAGGTTCAATTCCCCAACAAGAAGAACAAATGGGATCGGTATAGTAAATGATCTTAACAGGTTTATTTTCTACAGGAATGGCTGTTTTTGCATTCGTTTTTTCGCCAGCAGGCATTTCGCACATTCCATTCACAGGATCGCATAATAGCGGATTTGTTTTTTCTTCACTCATTCTAGAATTCGTTTGTGACTGGCAGCTTACACTGCAAATCAAGATTAATAGTATCGATAGTATTTTCATAGTTATGTTTAAAAGGTACTCTCGAGGTTTTGAATTGATACAAATTTCGAATGAATTTAGCTGCCAGTCAATTAGTCAAAAAAATATGACTAGGAAATACATGTTGGTTTTAAAAATTACCTCTGTTTTAAAAGTGAGATTATCATTACAAGGTGTAATTAATTGTTTATTTTTGCTTTACATAAAATAGAAGCCTCAGATGAATTATATTCAAAAAATTAAACGCCTTTACAACCTATCTGAAAATGAAAACTATGGATTTTCAGAAAAACAGATTCTCGATCTTGAGAAAACATTAAACGTAAAACTTCCTTCAAAACTCAAAGAATATTATTTAGAATTAGGAAAAGAAGAAAACCTTAATTACTGCTTTAACAGACTTTTGATACCTGAAAACGAGATCGGATTTTCTGATGATGATTTTCTGGTTTTTTACGAAGAAAATCAGAACGTCGCTTTTTGGGGAATTAAAAAAGAAGATTTATCACAGGAAAACCCGCCCGTATATGGCAATTACGACACAATAGAAAAATCGGATTGGGAAATAGAAACTGAAACAACAGATAACTTTTTTCTGCTGATGGCAGTTTTCAACGGGACTTTGGGCGGACTTCAATTTAACGGAAATTATTTAGGAGAAATCGATTCTGGAATTGTAAAACTTGTTGAAGAAAACTATACGCTTGTTCCCGAAATCAGCAGAGAAAATCAAAAGGTATATACAGATGATTTTTATGATGTAATCAGTTTGTCATTTGATCAGGAAAACAATTGCACAGGAGCTTTTATTGGATCAAGCGATCAGGAACGATTTGATGCCATTCTTGATCTTGTTGATATTGATTGGTCTTATCTGTCTTATGATGATGAAGAATATGATGAGGACGATGAAGAATAATCAAGTTTAAAAGTGATAATAAAATAAAGAATGAGAGAATTAAATTATTTAGTAAAGATAGAAGGTAACGAAGCGCTTTTAGAAAAATTCATTGAAGCGATTGATAACAATACAGTTAAAATAGATAGAGCATATCCAAATCCTTATGTATTAGATTCGGGTGAAAAATTTCTGCTATCGCCTATAATTGAATATTTTTTCCAGACTAGACCTTTCTCAAAAGAGTTTTATATTTCATTTGTTGAAAAACTAAGAAAGCTTACTGGATTTGAAAGTTACCGCTATTCATTAGGATTGCAAGCTGAGGAACTGGTTTTTAATAGTTTTGAAAGAGTAAAAAAAGGCAAATACAAGATTTTTATACCCAAAACAAAAGAAGAGCTTCCGAAACCCATATTGACAGAAGAGCAAAAAGAACTTTTAAGTTTTATATGTTATATCGCTGTCTCTCATATTAAATACGGTCCAAGTTATGCCACAGTTACTGCAAATGAGTATTTTGATGTGGTAACCGAATTGGGTTCTGATGAAGTAGAACAGCTTAAGAAAAACGGAACAGGCAAAATTCCAAAAGAGCTGACAGAATATAAAGACAAAGATTTTACAGGTAAAGCAAATGATGTTTTCGCCAAAATAAATCTTAAACTGAATACGGAAACAGAAGAAAGTTATGCAAAAGCATTGCACTTCGTGAATAACCTTCTAAAATCGGATTTTCCTAAAAGCTTCGAGATTAGTTTTTCATCAAAAGAAAAAGAATTGCTTCCTATAAAAGGACTTCCGAAATGCGGACAAAATTACTTTTTTGCTGGAGCATTGAAGTATCCAAATTTGCATAAAAGCATTTTAGAATATATTGATCTTACTAAAAAGAAATACGAATGGTACACCAATCTTGAAGCTGAAGATTGTGCGATGCCTTCAACTTTTGCTGTTTTTGCTTTAGGATTGCAAGACGAAAAATATCTTGAAACATTGATAGATTATTATCAAACAATAGATGGTGAACATCAGTCTATTCAGCAGAAATTTACACCTGTGTTTTTGGAGAAATTCGGAATAAACAAGAAATCAATAAAAGTGTATATCAATGCTATTTTATCGATGCAGGAACATCCGCATAATAAAGCGTTCATTTCTTATTTTACAAATGAAAATAGCTTGAAGTTATTGTTGGATAGTAAAGAGAATTTTGTTTCGTATTATTTTACAGACAAAGATTTAAAAGAATATTCAGATAGTAACACTAATGTTCAGGAAATGGCAGATTATTGCTGGGAAGGTGTGATGTATACTACGTTTGGACAAAGCAAAGGTTTTGCTAAAATTAGTAAACAGCTTACAGATGCAGAAAGAGAAATATTTGAAAAACTTTTGTGATAAAACGTTATGAATAGGAAAATATAGATTGAAGAATTCAGCAATAATATCTTTTTACTTGAAGTATTATTTCTGATATTTAATAGATTATGATTGAATGAACAAAGGAATATTTATGAAATTACGAAAAGAAATAGAACCTCAATTTGATGTTGCAAAAAAACATTATCCAGAAATTTTAAAACTGATTCTGGATTATACTGACTTTTGTGATGAAAATGGAGATGAAGAAAACCTGGAGTACAAAATACTCGAAGATAAATTACATCGAATATCAGGAAAAGAAATGTCTCAATTTAATCTTTGTGAATGGTGGGAAGAAGAAGGAGCAGAAGTTTTAGCATTTAATATTTCACTTCCAAATCCTGAAAAAACTGAAAATATTTCAAAAGATGAATTATACGAAGTAATAAGAAGACTAAAATCTTTTGAGGAACCAAAAGATCTTTCAGATTTTGCTGTTTCTTTTTATATTAACGTCGTCTCTGGAAACGGCTATTTTATGAAATGGTTACAGATGAATTTTAGCTCATTCAAGTTAAATTTATTTCAAAGAAATAAAGATAAAAAAGGTAAATATTTTGAATATTCAATTGACGAAGTTGTAGAAATTCTTTGGAATAATGGCAAATAAATTGTTATGAATAAACAAATACAAATTGAAGAGCTCAGTAATAACACTTTTTTCTGGAAGTATTATTTCTGCTGGTCACGCGGTTATGATGAAAAAGAAGAACTCAATATCGATGAGGTTCTAGAAGTTGTACAAATTAATGAAACTGAAGCCTACGAGTGGGAATGGAAGTTTTTCAATCAGAGTGATATAGAAGAGAATCCAAGATATGTTGCTGGCAAAATAAATGATGATTTAAACTATGCTGTTGAATTTGCCGAATACGAAATCAATTTTTTTCTGAATGATATTTACATTGGCAATCTGGGCGGACATTTTGAAGCTTGGTTTTTTACTTTGGATGAATTATTGGCTTTTGAAAAATATCCAAATCTGTTTCTTCTTTTTCTTCCAATGACAGGAATACAAGAAAATGAAACAGCTATTTTAAAACCCATAGTTGTAAAACATTTAAATGCAATTCCAAAGTTTGAAACACATTCAGAATATATTTCAGATTGTATTTTGAACGGATTAGTGATGCAATCTCCATTTCTAGAAATAAACGACATTGGATTGACCAATACCGAAAATCACAGCGTAAGAAACATAACAGATTACCCACGTTACAAAGAAGATGTAGCAGTATTGAATAAAATTTTAGTTTCTTTTATAAATGAGCAGCTATAGTAAACTTTGTTACTTTGCAACTCTGAACCTTTGTTTCTTAAAACACTCATTAAACTTTCATTAACAAAAAGTAAGATTTCATTATTTTATATTTGTAAGACACAAATTAATCCTAAAGCATTCTTCTCATGAAAATAAAGCCTTTTTTCTATATATTTTTATTCGGTATTATTTCGGTTTCGGCGTATAGTCAGAATGTGAAACTGATTAATATCAATCAGCTTAATGAGAGAATCAAAAACGGAAAAGACAGCACTTATGTCGTGAATTTTTGGGCAACATGGTGTGCGCCATGCATAAAAGAATTACCGCATTTTGAGAAATTGGGAGCAGAACACAAATCAGAAAAACTGGCTGTTTTATTGGTAAGTTTAGATTTTAAATCGAAACTAGAATCAAATGTAATTCCGTTTGTGAAAAGGAAGAATTTAAAGAATGAAGTCTTTTTGTTAAATGAAAGCAGTCCACAAGAATTTATTGATAGAATTGATCCAAGCTGGTCGGGAAGTATTCCAGCAACGCTTTTCATCAAAGGAGATAAAAGAAAATTTGTCGAAAGCGAATTTACCTATGAACAATTATTAACTGAATATAAAAAACTGTAAACCATTATGAAGAAAATAATCTTATTACTAGCATTAGCATTTTCTGCTTTTCTATCTCACGCACAAAATGCAGTTACACTTAAAGCGGGCGATGCGGCTCCAGATTTCAAACTGAAAAATGTAGACAACAAAGAAGTTTCTTTCGGAACTTTTAAAGATGCAAAAGGATATATTGTAGTTTTTACGTGCAATACATGTCCGTACGCAATTGGATATGAGCAAAGAATTATCGATTTGGATAAAAAATTCAAATCGCAAGGATATCCAGTAATTGCCATTAATCCAAATGATCCAGAAGCTTCTACGGCTGACACTTTTGCTAAAATGCAAGATTTAGCAAAAGACAAAAAATACTCTTTCCCATATTTATTTGATCCGGGACAAAAAATTACCGATGAGTACGGAGCAAAACGTACGCCTCATATTTTTATCGTTTCTAAAACTGCAAAAGGAAATGTTGTAGAATATGTTGGAGCAATAGATAATGATCCAGAAGGAAATAATCCGCAGAAAATAAAATATGCTGAAGATGTAATCGCATCATTAAAAATCGGACAGAAACCAGCAATTACTCAAACTAAAGAAATTGGCTGTACAGTAAAAAGAAAAGCAAAAGCTTAATTTTTTGTTTCAGGTTTCAAGTTTTAAGTTCCAAGTTAAACGCAACGGAATAAAACCTGAAACTAAAAAAAACAAAATCTTAAAAACACAAACGCCCCATATTTGGGGCGTTTTTTTGGCATGTATAGATGAACAAGTTTACTTTTTATCTATTTTATAAAGTCTTCCTTGATCGGTAACGGCGTATAATGCTTCATCTTTTCCTTGTGTAATATCTCTAAATCTTTGTCCTTCGCCAGCCAATAATCTTTCTTCTCCAACCACTTTATTGTCTTTAAAAGCTAAGCGTACAATATGCATACCGCTTAAAGCGCCTATGAATAAATTATTTTCCCATTCTGGAATTCGTTTTCCAGCGTAAAATGTCATTCCGCTTGGCGAAACTACAGGATCCCAGTAATAAACAGGCTGTTCCATTCCGGTTTGCTGCGTAATACCTTCTCCAATTTTCGTACCACTATATTCAATTCCATAAGTAATTGTTGGCCAGCCGTAATTTGCTCCAGCTTTAATTCGGTTAATTTCGTCACCGCCTCTTGGACCGTGTTCGCTTTGCCATAATTCGCCTGTTGTCGGATGCATAGCCAATCCCTGCGGGTTTCTGTGGCCAATAGTATAAAGTTCTGGCAAAGCTCCCGTTTGTGTAAAAGTAGGATTTCCAGGCGCAGCTTGTCCGCTTGTTGTAATATGAACAATTTTACCCAAACTGCTCGTTACAGCTTGTGCTAACGGACGAGTTTCTATTACTGATCTTTCGCCAATGCTTACAAATAAATTTCCAGTTTTGTCAAATAAAACTCGACCGCCGTAATGTAGTGTGCTTGCGTTTGGCGTATTCGAACGATAAATTACGGTTGTATTTTCAATCGCTTTTTCGTCGTCAGAAATTCTTCCTTTCGCTACAGCGGTAATATTTCCGCCAGCAACAACTTCAGAGAAAACCCAGTAAATCATACGGTTTGTAGCATATGCAGGATCAAGACAAATTCCAAGCAATCCGCCTTGGTTATCTGGATTAACAGCCGGAACACCAGTTAAGGCATTGCTGATAACACCAGCTTGAGTTACTATTTTAATTTTTCCAGCTTTTTCAGTTACAAGCAAACGTCCGTCAGGAAGATAAGCAACTCCCCAAGGAGCGCTTAAGCCGTTGGTGATAACTTTAGATTCAATTTCGGTGGTAGTTTGAATGCTTCCTGCGCGTGTCTGTCCTGAAAATGCAGGCTGATAAGTGGTGTTTGGTGTTCCTGTTTCTACAGGTGGTCCTGTTGGTCCTGGATCTGTGCCTCCATCTGTATTGTCGTTATTAGAGCAACTGCCTAAAACAAGAATTCCGGCAAGAAGAAAAATACTTTTTTGAATTATCATAATGCTTTCATTTTAATGGTTAAAATTAAATTTTTGCATTATCGAACATTTCGAAAGAGAAGATTTAAGATAGAGGTTTGTTAATTATGAAATGGTCAGTTTCGAACAAACTCTTATTTTCAATTAAGAATGCCTAAATGCTTATGCCATTTTATGTGAAGCAGCAGAATTTCAAAAAAGAGAAATCAAACTTCTTTTTGGAAAAAGCATTTAGTGGGACATGCCTAATTGGAACGGGAAATTGTTATAAAATATTGCCAGTAAGTATTGGATTGTCTTCTTCTTAGCAGAAATTTAACATTCAATATTTTAAAACAAATAAGGCTGAAGCCTTATTTTTAAAGGAGGTTTTAAAGACTCTTTAATTTTTTCATGAAGACGGGAAAAACTTCATTTAATTCGTCAAAAAGAGGGTTTTTGCGATTTTTAATTTTGATTTCACTGAATAATTTTAATCCTAAAGCAAATTGAGTCGCTTCTGAATCATTTGCAAAAATGTTCTTTTGTTTGATTTTTTCTATGATACCGAAAATCTCATCGTGATTGTCAAATTCAATTCCTAGTTCTTTTGCAGGTTCGGTTTCACCATTTGCATATTCCTTAAGACTTAAAGTAAGGTAATATTTGTTTGATCTTTTTTCCATGATTTTGTATTCTAAAATTTATTTAAGCCATTTGTCGACCAATATTTTAAAGGCTTCTTTATATTGCTCTCCAACTGTGATTTCTATTTTGTCAATAAAAATGGAGCTTTTGCTGATGGCGCTTATTTTATCTAATGAAATAATGAAAGAGCGATGCACACGCATAAATTTTGATGAAGGCAATTTTTCTTCTAAGGCCTTCAGCGAAATTAGAGACATCAAGGCTTTTTGAGAATCTTCTAGATGCACTTTTACATAATCTTTAAGACTTTCAATGTATGTGATGTCTTTCAATGAAATTCGCACCCATTGATATTCAACTTTCAAAAAGATAAACTCATCATCTGCGGCGATAGTAGTAAAATTATTATTGGCTTCTTCCGACAGTTGTAAAACTTTGCTTGAAGCGCGTAAAAACTCTTCGTAGCTGAAAGGCTTTAGAAGGTAATCTACGGCATTTACTTTATAACCTTCGATTGCATAATGATTATAGGCAGTTGTAAATATAATTTTGGGTAGTGGTCCCGCCTGATCCTGTATTAATCTTGCCAGTTCCATTCCGCTTAAATTGGGCATATTGATATCTAAGAAAACTAAATCGGGTTTTGTTTCTCTGATAAGCCCCATGGCATCAACAGCGTTGTCGCAAGTAGAAATTAATTCTAAAAACGGAGTCTGCTGTATAAAGGTCTCTACCAATTTTAAAGCCAATGGTTCATCATCTACTGCTATACATTTTAATACTGTCATTGCTCTAAATTTATTTTCAACTTAATTTTATATGTTCCGTGATCGGTAACTCCAAAAGAAATATAGTGATGATTCGGATAAATCAACTGCAATCTTCTTTTGGTGTTGGTCAAACCAATTCCGCCTACATCAGAAACTGCTGTTTTTTCAAAATAAGTGTTTTCTACTTCAAATTCCAGATTGCTTCCATTTTGTGTAAGCTTGATGTAAATCTCACTTTTATCAGTGGCATGAACGCCGTGTTTAAAAGCATTTTCTACTAAAGGTAGTAATAACATTGGAACAATAGGATAATCGTGTATTTTTTCAGGAATATCGGTTGTGATCGTCAGTTTGCTGTTGGCACGAAGTTTCATTAACGCAATGAAATCTCTCATAAATTCAGCTTCTTTCAGTAATGTTGTTTTTTCTTCTGTGCTGTAAAGCAAATAACGCATCATACGGCTTAAGGTGTGGAGCGCGTTTCGAGAATCCTCAATATCAGTGTAAGTAAGAGAATAGATGCTATTAAGCGAATTAAAGAAAAAATGCGGATTGATTTGTGCTTTCAGCATGGCTAACTCAGCCACTGTTTTATCTTGTTCTAATTTCTGTTTATGCTGTGCCGCTTTCTGCCAATGCTGTAACATTGCCCAACTGGTGCTTATTCCAAGAACCAATAATGTCAAAGTAAAAACGTAATTGTCAAAATAGGGGTTTTTGTATTTTTTAAAACCAATTGCCTTCATAATCTGATTATGAAGATCGGTTTGCGAGGTGTAGAAATATGCAATTAGCTGCATGGCAATGACAGCTGCAAATGCCCAAAGTAAGAAAGGGGAAGTATTGTCTTTTATGATGGTTTTTGGAACTATAATTTTTGCTGTAGAATAAAACAGAACCATTAGTAAAAATAGTACGATGCTCTGCCAAAGCCAGAATGCTTGCGGAAGCACAACATTCCAAGTCAGTGGAATATAAAACAGCATCAGATATCCTAATAAAGACCAGCCAAGAATGTGCAGCCCGGTAAATAAATAGGGTCTAAAAATATTCGGTGTCATTAATTTGTTGGTTTATTTGGACAATATTACATTTTATTTGAATACAATTTTTTAGCAATCGCCAAACCCCGAATCAGAGTCTCTAAAAAGCATTTTAGAGCCGATAAGATAAAAATTAAACACTTGTTTAATATTTAAAAAAAATCCATCGGTTCTCATCTTGCCTTTATCGATTGTTATTTGCTCTTCGTCTATTTGAAAAATTTCGTGTGTTATATTTTATTTCTTTTGTTGGCATATAATCGATAATTACACATTTTTTACAATGAATAAGCCATCATTTTTAAGCATCCTTGCAGCATCACTTATTATCGCTTCTTGCGGTAAAAATGATAAATCGGCTCAGGCCGGAGGTGCACCGCAGATTAAAGAATATAAGACTGTGATTTTACAGCCAGAATCAGCTACATTAAACAGCGATTTTCCTGCTAGTATTCAAGGACAGCAAAACATAGAAATCCGCCCAAGGGTAGAAGGCTACATAGACAAAATTTTTGTTGATGAAGGAGCTGTAGTAAAAGCTGGACAGCCATTATTTAAAATCAGTGCTCCAGAATATGAACAGCAAGTTCGTACAGCTGCCGCAAGCATTAAAAGCGCTCAGGCAGATGTAAGCTCTGCTAAATTGGCTGTTAACAAAGTAAGACCTTTGGTCGAAAAAGGAATTATCAGTAAATATGATTTAGAATCTGCTCAATATACATATGAATCTGCTGTAGCATCTTTAGCTCAGGCCAATGCAGCTTTAGTAAATGCTAAAGTTAATTTAGGATATACTACCGTTACCAGTCCAGTAAATGGAGTTGTAGGTTCAATTCCGTTTCGTTTAGGTAGTTTGGTAAGTTCTAATACTGCAGAACCTTTAACAACAGTTTCAAGTATTGGAAATGTGTACGCTTATTTTGCAATGAATGAGAAAACTTTACTGAATTTCACAAAGGATGCAGGCGCTTCATTAAACCAAAAACTGAAAAGCATGCCAGCAGTTTCTTTATTGCTTTCAGATGGTTCAACTTATGACCAAAAAGGAAATATTGAAACCGTAAACGGATTAATCAATACAGAAACAGGAACTGTAAACGTTAGAGCGCGTTTTCCAAATCCAAAAGGAATTATCAGAAGCGGAAGCAGCACAACGGTTAGAATTCCAAAAGAAGTAAAAGACGGCATTATTATTCCGCAAAGCGCAACGTTTGAACTTCAGGATAAAATGTTCGCAGTAGTTTTAGGAAAAGATGGTAAAACAAAAAATGCCAATATCACTGTACTTGAAAATACAGCTGGAAATTATTACGTGGTAACAAGCGGTTTGCAAGCAGGTGACCAAATCGTATTAGAAGGGGTAGCTTCTCTAAAAGAAGGAACTGAAATTAAAGCCCAAAAACAAAGTCCGGAAACAGTTTACGCCGATTTAAAATAAAAGAAATGTTTAAAAGATTTATACAAAGACCCGTACTCTCAACGGTAATATCTGTTATTATCGTCATTTTAGGTGTTTTAGGCCTAATTGAGTTACCGATTTCTCAATATCCCGATATTGCACCGCCAACTGTAAACGTTGCGGCAAGTTATACTGGAGCCAATGCCGATGTGGTACTGAAAAGTATCGTGATTCCGCTGGAAGAGCAGATTAATGGTGTAGAAAACATGACTTACATGACTTCTACAGCAACAAATGATGGTAACGCTTCAATCAAGGTTTTCTTTAAAGTAGGTACAAATCCTGACTTAGCAGCGGTAAACGTTCAGAACAGGGTTTCTAGAGCAACAAGTTTATTGCCAGTAGAGGTAACTCAGGCTGGGGTTACGGTAACTAAAAGCCAGAGTAGTAACTTATTGATTTTCTCTTTATACAGTGATGATAAAGCATACGATCAGACGTTTCTTCAAAACTATGCAAAAATTAACCTTGTACCGCAAATCCAGCGTGTAGTTGGAGTAGGAGATGTAACGGTTTTTGGTGCAAAAGATTACTCTATGAGAATCTGGCTGAAACCAGATATAATGCAGCAGTATAAACTGATTCCGAGTGATATTTCGGCAGCTTTGGCAGAGCAGAACATCGAGGCAGCGCCAGGTAAATTTGGTGAAAACGGAAATCAGGCTTTTCAATATGTAATTAAATACAAAGGACGTTTAACAAGCGCTCAGGAATTTGAGAATATTGTTATAAAATCGGTTGGAAACGGACAAATGCTAAGACTTAAAGATGTAGCTAAAGTAGAGTTAGGATCTTTAAGTTATTCTTCAACTATCAAAACAAACGGTGTAGAATCGGCAGCGATGGCAATTAGCCAGACTCCTGGATCAAATGCGCGTGACGTAATCATCAATTCTAAAAAGCTGATTGAAGAAGCGGCTAAAAGTTTTCCAAAAGGAATGAAATACACCATTATGGTGGACGTTAACGAGAACTTGGATGCTTCTATCGAAAAAGTAATTCATACTTTGGTTGAAGCTTTTATATTGGTTTTTATCGTAGTATTTATTTTCCTTCAAGATTTTAGATCGACATTAATTCCAGCGATTGCAGTTCCGGTTGCGATTGTAGGTACGTTTTTCTTCCTAAATTTATTCGGATTCACGATTAACTTATTGACGCTTTTTGCGATGGTGCTCGCCATTGGTATTGTGGTCGATGATGCAATTGTCGTCGTCGAGGCCGTACACGCTAAACTGGATCACGGATATAAATCGGCTAAAAAAGCGACTATTCACGCAATGGACGAAATTTCGGGAGCGATTATTTCGATTACATTGGTAATGGCTGCGGTATTTATTCCCGTAACCTTTATTACAGGATCTACAGGAGTTTTCTACAAACAGTTTGGTATTACACTGGCTGTGGCGATTATTCTTTCTGCAGTAAACGCCTTGACTTTGAGTCCGGCTTTATGTGCACTTTTATTGAAACCACATGCTGACGATCATAAACATAAAAGTTATTTACAGCGTTTTTATACTTCATTTAACGTTGCATTTGATAATGTTACGGCAAGATATAAACGTTCGGTGAGTTTTCTTTCTGCAAAAAAATGGATTGCATTAGCTTCAATTTTAATTGCTGGTGTGGCATTGGTTTATATGATGAAAACAACGCCATCTGCTTTCGTGCCTTCAGAAGATCAAGGAACTGTATTTGCTAACATTAGTTTACCGCCATCAGCTTCAATGGAGCGTTCTGATATTATTGCTAAAAGAGTAGATAGTATTGCGAAAACCATTCCGGGAGTTAAAAATACGCTTCGTATTGTCGGACAAAACTTTACTGCTGGAGCAGGTAGTGCTTACAGTATGGTTATTGTAAAACTGTATCCATGGGATCAGCGTGATCTTAGTGTTGATGATGTAATCGGACAGCTTTTTGCTAAAACAAGCGGTATTCGTGAAGCTAATATTTTCTTCATTTCGCCTCCAACTATTCAAGGTTTTGGACAAAGTGGTGGATTTGAATTCCAATTACAGGATAAAGGTGGACATACAACAGCTGAATTCTATAAAGTGAATAACGAATTCTTAACAAAATTATCTGAACGTCCAGAAATTCAATATGCGACAACGCCATTCAACCCTGGTTTCCCTCAGTATATGATGGATATTAATTTAGCGAAAGCGAAAGATGCAGGAGTTTCGGTAAATACGATTCTGTCAACCATGCAAGGATATTATGGTGGATTATACGCTTCAAATTTCAATAAATTCGGGAAACAATACCGTGTAATGGTTCAAGCAGCTCCAGAATTTAGAACGAATACGGAAGGATTGAATAAGATTTTCGTTCGAAATAGTGCAGGAAATATGGCACCAATTACAGAGTTTGTAAAAATGACAAGAGTTTTTGGACCAGAATCGATTTCGAGATTTAACTTATTTACCTCAATTTCGATTACAGGAGCACCAAAACCTGGTTACAGTTCTGGAGATGCCATTAAGGCAATTCAAGAAGTGGCTGCAGAAAATCTTCCTGCAGGTTATGGTTATGAATTTTCTGGATTAACACGTGAGGAATTAGCGTCGGGTGGTGAAACGATTTTCATTTTCATTTTATGTTTGGTATTCGTTTACTTCCTTTTAAGTGCACAATATGAGAGTTACATTCTGCCTTTTGCGGTATTATTCTCAATTCCGTTTGGATTAGCTGGAGCGTATCTGTTCTCAATTATTTTCAAATTGAATAGTAATATTTACCTGCAGATTTCCTTAATCATGCTGATCGGACTTCTTGCGAAGAATGGTATTTTGATTGTCGAATTTGCTTTGGACAGAAGAAGAAAAGGACTTCCGATTGTGCAAGCAGCAATTGATGGAGCAGTAGCACGTTTACGTCCAATTTTGATGACTTCGTTTGCCTTTATTTTAGGATTGGTTCCATTAATGTTTGCTTCTGGAGCGGGAGCTGTAGGAAATAGATCGATTGGTACAGGAGCCGTTGGAGGTATGTTAATCGGAACAATTTTAGGAGTATTTGTTATTCCGGTTCTGTTTATCATTTTCCAGACTTTACAAGAAAAAGTAAGCGGTCCGGCAAAAGATGGCTATGATGATGACGATGACGATGAAGACGAAATTCATTTAATAGAAGCTCACAAAGAGTAAAATTTAATTACAACGAAAATGACGAATAGTTCAAATAAATATATTTTACTGGTAATGACAGCCGCACTTATTAGTGCGTGCTCTGTTACCAAGAAATACGAACGTCCCACGACATTAAAAACAGATCAATTGTATCGCGATCAGTCTGAAACCGATTCTACGACAATTGCAGATATGCCTTGGAATACTGTTTTTAAAGATGAAAAACTGAATGCTTTAATTCAAAAAGGATTAGATCAGAACCTGAATCTAAAAAATGCAATTGAGAATATTGTTCAGGCAAGAGCTTCTCTGCGTCAGAGCAAATTGGCTTATTATCCAAGTTTGCAATTAGATGCTAATGTAACCCATAACAAACAATCTCAGGCAGGGTTGAACTTTCCAGCAGGAATCAACATCAATACTTTGACAACGACTTATAAATTAGGCGTAAGCACTTCGTGGGAAATTGATGTTTGGGGAAAATTAAGCAGTTCCAAAAGAGCTGCTTTAGCGACATATTTAGCTTCTGATGCAGCAAAACAGGCTGTTCAGACACAATTGATTGCTGATATTGCAAATAATTATTTCTTGCTTTTAGCATACGATAAGCAATTAGAAATTACAGAACAGACTTTAAAAACCCGTATTGAAAATGTAGAAACGATTAAAGCTTTAAAAGAAGGTGCAATCGTAACAGGAGCAGCTGTTGTTCAGAGTGAGGCTAATCAGCATGCGGCTGAAGTTTTAATTCCAGATTTGAAGCAAAACATTCGTGAAACCGAAAACGCAATAAATATTTTGCTAGGACAAGCTCCTGGACCAATTGATAGAGGTGTTTTAGGAACACAGATTATTCCTGAGAAAATTGCAATCGGAATGCCTGCCCAGCTATTAAATAATCGTCCTGATGTTCGTCAAGCGGAATTCAATTTCAGAGTGGCTTTTGAGTCGACAAATTTGGCAAAAACGTATTTCTATCCAAGTTTGACACTTACGGCAAGCACAGGATTTTCAAATTTAGAGTTAAACGATTTCTTCAGCCATTCGATATTTTATTCAATTATTGGAGGATTAACACAGCCGTTATTCAATAATGGCCTTAATAAAATGAGATTGACAACAGCTCAGTCGCAACAATTGCAAGCCTACAATAATTTCCAACAAAGTCTTTTAGTGGCAGGTCAGGAAGTTTCAAATGCGTTGTATTCGTATGAAATGGCTGTTGAGAAAGAAGATTCGAGAGCAAAACAGATTGCAGCTTTAGAAAAAGCAGTAGATTTTACTCAAGAACTGTTAGAATATAGTTCGGCAACCAATTATACAGATGTATTAACATCACAACAAAATCTTTTGGCCGCACAGTTAAGTGGAGTAGCCGATAATCTGCAAAAATTGCAAGCTGTTATTAATCTGTACAGAGCTTTAGGCGGTGGGTGGAGATAGGTTTTATTTCTTAAAATGAAACGTTTGCCGCTGCAATTAGGTCTTTGGTCTAAAATATGTTTCAAATTGTTGCAATGTTTTTACTTTTGAATCATTCAAATGAAGATATTGAGAGTTAGTAGCCGTTCCACATAGATCATACTAGTTCAGTATAATCCCTACAAAACATGACAATAAAACGCCTCAGAAATGAGGCGTTTTTCTTTTCATCAATATTTCTACCTTTTTTTCAGCTATTAATCTTTTTATATCGACCAGCAGAATAAGAAAGAGATAAAATACATCGACTAAAAACCGCTATTCGTCGATTTGTTTACTAAATTTATATACTGGATGCTTAAATATTAGATTCTGGCATCAATTTCGATTAATACCTACTAAAATTAACATTTAAATTCTAAAGACATGAAAAAGTTAGTATTTGCCTCTGTGCTTTTTATGAGTGTATTTTTTACTCAAGCGCAAGTTTCAGTAAATGTAAATATTGGTACCCCTCCAAATTGGGGACCACAAGGATATGATAATAGCAGATATTATTATTTGCCTGACATTGACGTATATTATGATATAAATCAAAGCGTATTTATTTACGACAACAGCGGAAAATGGATGCGTGAAAGAAGACTTCCTTCAAGATATAGAAATTATGATTTATACTCAGGTTATAAAGTGGTTTTGACCGATTATAGAGGAGATGCACCTTATAAGTACCATAAAAAACACAGAGCGGAATATCCGAAAGGTTACCACGGAAAACCTCAGAAAAACAGAGGTGAAAAACCGAAAGGCAACAACGGAAACCACTACGGAAATGATAAAGGAAACAAAGGAAATAAGTCAGACAAGAACCACGATCACGGTAATGGCAAACACCATTAATAAACATGACTAAAAGAAAACGCCTCCAATTGGAGGCGTTTTTGATTTTATAGTGTTTGAGTTTTATTCAGAAACCGCTTTCACTTTATGCCCAAAAGCTCCAAAAGAAAGAATGATCAAAAAGCAAACTAAAGGAATAATATATCCTGACTGAATATCATCATGATTCATATCGATTAAAGTTCCCATTCCGTACGGAATAATAGCACCGCCAACAATTGACATTACTAACCAAGAAGAACCTGTTCCAGTATTCGATTTTAAGCCTTTAATTCCTAAAGAGAAAATCGTTGGAAACATAATTGACATAAAGAACCCGATTCCTCCAAGAGCATAAATTACTGCAATTCCAGAACCGTAAATTGCCACTAGACAAAGCAATGTACTCATTATGCAATAGATAGAAAGCAGAACATAATCTTTTACAAATTTTAAAAAGAATGTTCCAATAAAACGTCCTGCCATAAAAAGGAAGCCGTAAACTCCTAAATAATATCCAGCTGTTTTTTCATCTAAGCCAGCTCCTTGCTGTGCAATTCTAATAAAGAAACTAGTAATGCAAACTTGAGCTCCAACATAGAAAAACTGAGCGACAACGCCCCAGCTTAAATGTCTGAATTTTAAAACTGAGAAAAATCCAGGCTTGATTTCAGCTTCTGTATGAGTAGCTTTCATTGAAGGCAATTGCACAAAATAGAAGATAACAGCAACTAGAACTAAGATGCTTCCCAATACAATATATGGCATTTTTACAGAAGCCGCCTCACCTAAAAGATAAGCTGCTTTTTCGGCTTCAGGCATTGCAGCCATTTGTTCTGGCGTATGATTGGTTCCTGAAAGAATAAATAACGAACCCACAATAGGAGCAACCATTGCGGCCAATCCGTTAAAAGATGCCGCTAAATTCAATCTTTTGGAAGAAGATTCTGCTGGTCCTAAAATCGCAGCGTACGGATTTGCACTTGTTTCTAAAATGGTTAAACCACAGCCAATTACAAAAAGAGCAAATAAAAACAATTCATAAGTTCTGGTATTCGCAGCAGGAACGAACAAAAAAGCTCCAACAGCAAAAACTAATAGTCCAGTTATGATACTATTTTTATATCCAAACCTTTTGATAAGCATTCCCGCAGGAATCGCCATAATAAAATAAGCAAAAAATACAGAAGTATCAATTAAAGTAGATTGACGGTTATTTAATTCGCACGCTTTCTTTAAGTGAGGAATTAATACGGAATCAAGATTATGGGCCATTCCCCAAAGAAAAAATAGGCATGTAACTAAAATAAAAGGAAGCAGATATTGTTTTTGATTTCCGCCTTCGGTTGGCACTTCATGTTGATCGCCGGCTTGGTTTGTAATTTGCATTGTTTAGATAGTTTTTAGTTTATTTTTTAAAGGTGGTAAGGTTCTGAGATACTGAGATTCTAAGTTTTTTTTGCAACAAAGACAATAAGTCGCAAAGTTTTTAAATAACTCGATATCTTAGCAGCAGCAAGTCATCGCGTATTTAAACGTCGTTTGTCGTCGATTGGATAATCTTCGAAGAAGTTGGGTTGAAATACATAATTTTATTTTTTTATCGGTGATGCTCTTTTAAATAAAAGCTAAAACACTTTTTTTGAAGAGACTTAAATTTTGTTTTTTAGTTTTGAAATATAGTGTTTTAATTACACTTCATCAAAAGAAATTCCGCCGTTTTTACTGCTCACGTAACAGGCTTCCACAATCTTCATTGTTCCTAAAACATCTTGAACGCTTGCAGACAAGTTTTGGTCAGAACCTTCTTTGTAACGCATCAGATTAGACATTGCTCCGATGAAAGCTTCAGGAAACCATGAACCTTCGAGTTTTACTTCTGTCCATTCGTATTCATTTTCATTATCTTTTTTTGGAAGCGCATACTCAAAAACGTCCGGAAGACCGTCAGGATAATTCATCAATAATCCCATTTTTGCTTTAATAGCGCCCTTTGTTCCTTCCCATTTAATATAGCTTTCTTCATGCTTTGGACCAAAATGATGATCGTGATTTGTATTGATTACCACATGGATATTTTCGCCATAATCCAAAATAATCGTAGATCGGCTTGATGATATTTTTTTAAGAGGATGCTTGAATGTTTTCGCCATTACGCTTTTCGGATTTCCCAGAAAAGATCGAATACAGTCAATATAATGAACACTATGGAAAAGAATTTCCAACCTCGGATGTTCCTTAATTAGAGGAAACAGTTCCCAAGGCGTATTTACAGTTACTTTGAATTCTAAATCGTATAATTCGCCAATAATTCCCTGATCTATTAAATATCTTGCGGCGCTTACAAAAGAAGCAAAACGCAATTGGAAATTAATTGCGGCAACTAAATTTTTTCTTTCACAGACTTCTACTATTTCGCGTGCTTGGGCTAAATCATTTCCCATTGGTTTCTGAATTAAAACTGCAGCTCCGTCAGGTAATTGCTCCAGAATTTCAATGTATTGATCGGGCAAAACTGTAATGTCATAAACAGCATTCGATGGCGCATTTTTTACAGCATCTGCAATAGTTTCAAAAACATGATCTATTTTGAATTCTTTCTGCAAATCATAAGCTTTTGAAATTGTTCTGTTGGTAATGCCAAAAACTTTAAAACCAGCCATTTCATAAGCAGGAAGATGCGCATCTTTTACAATACCGCTTGCTCCAATAATTACAATAGGCTGTTCTGTTTGGGGAAGTAGAGGTTTATAGGGAATATTCATTTCTTATATATTTTGAATTTGAGCCTGCCACGTTTAATTTTTGATGGAGCTGTTTCATATGTTCTTAACTAATTCTGAAAATGTAATCGATTGAAATAATAAATGTAAAAAACACAATTACAAAAGTAGAAATAAGATTTAAATAGGCAAGAAATCGTTTCTTTTTAAGAAATCTTTTTTAAATAAATTGATGATTCTTGATGCAATTTTTACAAACCATTTAAAAAATGTTATAAAAATTTAAAGTTTAACTATTTTATTAAGTCGAAAAACAAAATTTATCTCGATATTAATTTTTAAAAAGTATTTTTGTAATTGTAATTTTTACATTTATTAGTTTTGCTTTGTTGTTTTTTGAAGAATTGCAATGAAACATTAATTGATAACTTATTTTAGGAACGAGCAGACAAAGCTGTAACATATCAAAAATAAAATTTAAGAAAGAATAAAATGAAATATATTGTTTGCGAAAAACCGCAGGAATTTCTATTAAAAGAAACCAGTATTCCAGAACCAAAAGAGGGCGAAGTTTTATTGAAAATTAAAAGAATCGGAATCTGCGGAACTGATATTCACGCTTTTGGAGGCACTCAGCCTTATTTTGAATATCCAAGAATTTTAGGCCACGAATTGGCGGCTGAATATGTAAAAGGAAATGCAGCAGGTTTTAAACCTGGAGATAAAGTAACTTTTATTCCGTATTTCAACTGCGGTAAATGCGTAGCGTGCCGAAACGGATTGACGAATTGTTGTGTAAATATTAAAGTTTTCGGAGTTCATATTGATGGCGGAATGGCTGAGTATGTTTCGATTCCGGAACAATATTTATTGCACGGTCAAGGATTAGATTACGATGAACTGGCTTTGGTTGAACCATTAGCAATTGCAGCGCACGGAGTTAGAAGAGCAGCTGTAAAACCAACGGATACGGTTTTAGTAATGGGAGCAGGACCAATTGGAATTGGTTTGATTCAGTTTGCTAAAATTGCAGGTGCAAAAGTAATCGTAATGGATATCAACGATTACAGATTAAACTTCTGCAAAACAGAACTAAATGCAGATGAAACAATTAATCCATTAAACGATGACGTTGCTCAAAAATTAGCTGAATTAACCAACGGAGATATGGCAAATGTGGTAATTGATGCGACTGGAAATCAGAAAGTAATGAACAGCGCTTTTAATTATATTTCGCATGGCGGAAGATTTGTTTTGGTTGGACTTCAAAAAGGCGAATTGAGTTTCAGTCATCCTGATTTCCACAAAAGAGAATCGACTTTAATGAGCAGCAGAAATGCTACGATCGAAGATTTTGAATATGTAATGAAATGCCTGAAAGAAGGAAAAATCGATCCTAAAAAATATATCACGCACAGAACTAATTTTGATGGAATGATTGCTGATTTTGGGAATTTGATTGATCCTAAAAATAATGTAATTAAGGCGTTGATTGAAATAGAATAATTTTTTTTAAACACATAGAAACATAGAGTTTTTTGTTTCTCGAAAGAGAATAGAAAGAAACTAGTTTCTAACACATAGCTATGTGTGTTAATGCAAGTGAAACGCCTTTATGCGATTCCAAAATCTATGTTTCTATGTGTTTAAAAAATCTAACTACTACTAAACTTTAAATACCCACAAAAATGGATTTAAACTTAAAAAATAAAATAGTTGTTGTTTCTGGTTCGGCTGGAAAAGAAGGCAGTATCGGAGAAACAATCGTTAACAGATTGGCTGATGAAGGTGCAATCGCAGTTTTAGTTGACAGAAATGCAAGAGGTTTTGAATATGTAGAAAGACTTCAAAAAAGAGGAGTAAATTCACTGTTTGTACAAACTGATGTAACCGATCCTCTTGCAATAGAAAACGCTGTAAAAGTAATTGGAGCTAAGTACGGAAGAATCGATGCCATAATTAATAATGTTGGCGTAAATGACGGAGCAGGATTAGATTCAAGCTACGAGGATTTTATGAATTCTTTGAAATTGAATGTGGTAAGTTATTTTCTTTTAGCTAAATATTCACTTCCATACTTAAAAGAATCCAAAGGAAATATTTTAAATATCGGTTCAAAAGTTGCCTTAACTGGACAGGGCGGAACTTCGGGTTACGCTGCTGCGAAAGGCGGGGTTTTGGGCTTAACGAGAGAATGGGCTGTCGATTTGATTCAGTACGGAATTCGTTCGAATGCGATTATTATTGCCGAAAGTTATACACCTGCGTATGAAGATTGGATTAAAACATTGCCAGATGGAGAAGCGGTCTTGAAAAAAATTAGTAAAACGATTCCATTAGAAAACCGAATGACAAAAACAGAAGAAATTGCAGATACAGCTCTTTTCATCATTTCTGAAAAATCATCCCATACGACAGGACAATTTGTTTTTGTGGATGGAGGTTACGTACATTTAGATCGTGCATTAATCAGCGATGTTAATTAAAAAGTTATGAGTAAAAGAATAGATTCACATCAGCATTTTTGGGTATTTGATCCCGTTCGAGACAGCTGGATTGATGAAACGATGCAGAATATTCAAAGAGATTTTCTTCCTGAAGACTTAGAACCATTATTAAAAGAAAATCAGTTTGAAGGTTGTGTTGCTGTTCAGGCAAGCCAATCGGAAGAAGAAACTCAGTTTTTATTGGATTTAGCTTCTAAAAATGATTTTATAAAAGGAGTTGTAGGTTGGATTGATTTAAGAAATGAGAATATTGAGGATCGTTTGCAATTCTTTTCAGATCAAAAAAAACTGAAAGGTTTTAGACATGTTGTTCAGGGCGAAGCAGATGATTTTATGGATGGAGCAGAATTCAGAAGAGGAATTACCGCTTTAGAACCATTTAATTATACTTATGATATATTGATTTTTGAGCGTCAATTGCCAGCGGCTATTAGTTTGGTTAAAGATTTTCCAAACCAAAAATTTGTAATCGATCATATTGCAAAACCAGATATTAAATTAGGAAGCATTGAAAGCTGGAAAAAAGGAATTGAAGAAATTGCGAAATACGATAATGTTTGGTGTAAAATTTCTGGAATGGTCACAGAAGCCGATTGGAAAAACTGGAAACCAGAAGAATTGAAACCCTATTTAGATATAATTTTTGAAAACTTTTCAATTGATAAATTGATGTATGGATCTGATTGGCCAGTTCTAAATGTAGCTTCAGATTATAATGAAGTAGTAAAAACTTTAGAAGATTATATTTCGAAGTTTTCTGTTGAAGACCAGAATAAAATTTGGTTTGAGAATGCGAAGGAGTTTTATAAGCTATGAGTTGTTATGAGTTAGCTCATAGATTATAAGAGCCTGAAAGGCTCACATCATGAACACTGGGCAACGCCCAGTGACAGCAAATAGTAAGAAGTAAAAAAGCCCTGCAAGGGCGTAAGCATTAATCGTCACGTAATTGCTTACGCCCTTTCAGGGCTTTATAATGTAGGTTTATGAAAAATCATAGGGCGTTGCCCTATGGTGATGCTTTTAAGGCCTTTGGCCTCTTATTCTAGGAATGATAAAAACATAGCCTGTAGTTTCAACTACGGTAAAACAAAACGAGACGTGACAATATTACGTCCCGTGGTTGAAACCACGGTTTATGTTTGAAAAGGGTTCTAGAATTTAACCGCTTTCTTAGATACATTTTTATCAATAGTCGTCGTCTTCGAAAAATTTACCGAAGAACCACTTAAATCAATATTCTTGCTCGCTTCACCATTAATCGTAATAGCATTTGATGAAGAAGGATTAAACTCGATATTTTTCAGCGAAAGATTTTTTGTATTGTAAATTTCAAAAGCATTTTTGGCTTCAATATCCAATTGTGTGTTACTGATTTTAATTCCGTTAGCGTCAATTATAGAAAAGCCTTTTTGTGCTTTAGCAATTAGGTTTGAAATTTCAATATTCTCTAAATTCATTTCAGGAAGACCTTGCAAAAATACCGCTTGCTGAGCACCTTTAATTGTGATGTTTTTGATCACGATATTTTTAAACTGAGGCGTTTCTTCGTTTACCGGAATTGCTTTTGTGCTCACGGTATTTCCGCCTTCAGCCAAAGTTTCAGCGATTGATTTTCCTCCATAATACAAATCAAAAGAAATCGCTTGTGATGGAATATCAGTCATAAAAACATCAGAGATGAAGATGTTTTCTACAACACCGCCACGTCCGCGTGTGCTTTTGAAACGAAGTCCAACATCAGTTCCCATAAAAGTGCAGTTTGAAACATGAAGGTTTTTTACTCCTCCCGACATTTCACTTCCAACGGTAACACCGCCATGTCCATGATAAACGATATTATTTTTTACAATGATATTTTCGCATGGAACGCCTCTGTCGCGTCCGTCTTTATCTTTACCCGATTTAATACAGATGGCATCGTCACCTACATCAAAACTTGAATTTTCAATTACTACATTTTTACAAGATTCCACATCGAGACCATCACCATTTTGAGAAAACCATGGATTACGAACGGTTATGTTTCGAACAATTAAATCTTCAATCAATAAAGGATGAATATTCCAAGCTGGAGAATTTTGGAAAACAGATCCGTCAAACATTACTCGTTTACTATTTTGAATGCTGACCAAAACAGGACGTAGAAAATCATGAATCGCTTCAAAATCTTCTTTCGTTTTCAAGTCAAGACGAATGTTCTGATCTGCTCCTTTAGCACCTTTTAAATATTGTTCAGAAGGATACCAGCTGTCCTTTTTTTCGTTTAAAACACCGCCAGAAGCGACAATTTTTTTCCATTGCTCGTCTGTCAGTTTGCTTTTTTTGACTTGTCGCCATGCTTCACCAGAACCGTCCCATACGCCATTTCCAGTAAAAGCGATATTCTCTAAGTTTTTTCCGTAAATAGGAGAAATACAACGCCAAGTGTTTAAACCTTCAAAGCTGGTTTCTATAATAGGATATAAAGATTTATCAGTAGAAAATTTAATCAACGCACCTGTTTCAGCATGCAATTCGATATTGCTTTTTAGAATGATTGGACCAGTCAGCCAAATTCCTGGCGGAATAATTAGTTTTCCACCGCCTTTTTTAGACAATGCATCTATGGCATCAGCAAAAGCTTTTGTATTCAAAACATAACCACCGTTTACCGCTCCAAAGTCTTTTAAATTCACGCTGTATTGCGGAATTACAGGTTCTTGAACTTCAGCCATTTTAAACTCAATATTTTTATAAGTATCAGCAGATTTTTGTGCAGAAACTGTATTGAAACTCAAAGCAAAAGAGGCGAGAGCTATACATAAAATGTTAATTCGGTTAGTTTTCATTCTTATTTGTATTATAGTTAAAAGTCTTTCAGGGAAATCAATTTACTATTAAATCCTTTTTTATTCTGTGAATTTTTATTCAATAAATAAAATTACAGTTTTTTAATTTGAAATATTTAATGTAATCGATTACACAAATCTATTAAAAAAATAATATGAAATGACAGTTTTAGTGAGTTTATAACAGATTTTTTATGAATTTAACTTTTTTAATTGGGAAATTAGAAGATAATTAAAAGCCGAATTTTCGAAATGAATGTCTTGAAGCCAATATTACAGGAGGGTACAGGATGCACGTAATTTTATATTCTTTTAAATTGTCCCTGTTATTTGGTAAAAGTGTTAAAAATACAATTATTTGTAAAAATTATAGCGCTTTAAATAAATGCCTCGTAATTTTAGCTGAAGAAAAAAATCAATACTATAAATAATGCGTTTAATTCCTTTCAACAAATTACTGATTGTTTTTTTAATGGTATTCACACTTTCAGCAAGTGGAGCTGAAATCTGGGTTTCGCCATCAGGAAAAGATTCGAATATCGGAACAAAATCAAATCCGCTGGCAACGGTTCACATGGCAATACGAAAAGCCAGAGAACTTCGTCGTTTAAAAGATCCATCAATAAAAGACGGGATTCGTATTATAGTAATGAACGGAACGTATTATTTAAACGAGCCTTTATTTGTGCGCCCTGAAGATTCTGGAACTGCGGACAGTCCGACAACAATCGAAGCCGATGTAAATGCAAGACCAATTATAAGCGGTGGAATCGAAATCAAAAACTGGACAAAATCGACAACCGTAATAAACGGATTGAAAAAAGGTTCAGTTTGGGTGGCAGATGCACCAACAAAAGCAGGAACTTTAATTGATTTCAGACAATTATGGGTAAACGATAAAAAGGCAGTTAGAGCTAAAAATACGGCTGGAAACTCGATGGAAAGAATTTTGTCTTGGGATCATGAATCACAGACTTGCTGGATTCCGTTTAAAGATAAATCGGTTAAGTTCGAACCTGGAATGGAAATGTTTATTGTACAATGGTGGTCGAATGCGAATCTTAGAATTAAAAATATTGAAGTTCAGAAAGACAGCGCCAGACTTTCTTTTGAAGAACCTGAAAGCCGAATTCAAAGCGAACATCCTTGGCCAGCTCCGTGGATTTCTAAAAACAACGGAAATTCGGCTTATTTCTTAAACAACGCTTTTTCGCTTTTAAATGAACCTGGCGAATGGTATTTGGACAAAAAAAATGCTAAAATCTATTATATTCCAAGAGCTGGAGAAGATATTAATTCAGTTAAAGTTACCGCTCCGGTTTTGGAAAACCTTTTAGAAGTAAAAGGAACAATAGATTCTCCTGTACATCATTTTCAGTTTAAAGGAATTTCATTTCAGTACAGCAACTGGCTTCGTCCTTCACAGCAAGGTCATGTGCCGTTGCAGTCTGGCTTGTATTTGCTGGATGCTTACAAATTGAAACAGCCGGGAACGCCAAATCAGGCGAATTTAGAGAATCAGGCTTGGGTTGGAAGACCTCGCGCTGCCGTAGAAGTGAATTATGCTAATAATATTCAATTTGAATTGTGTCGTTTTGAGCATTTGGCTTCGACTGGCTTAGATTTAAATAAAGGAACAAATCACAATACGGTAAAAGGAAATTTATTTAAAGATATTGGCGGAAGTGCCATTAATGTTGGAATTTTTTCTGAGGAAGCTTTTGAAGCGCATTTGCCTTTAATCATAAAAGACAAAAGAGAAATGTGTTCGGATGAAGTAATCGCTGATAATTTAATCACCAACGTAACCAATGAAGATTGGGGAACTTTGGGAATCAGCGCTGGTTTTGTTCGAAATATTACGATTGAACACAACGAAATTTCAGATGTATCATACTCAGGAATCGCGATGGGCTGGGGCTGGACACACACGCCTAATGTGATGCAAAACAATAAAATTCTAGGAAATAAAATTCATCATTATGCGAAACATTTGCATGATGTTGCTGGAATTTATACGCTTTCGGCTCAGCCAGGAAGCCGAATTGAAGAAAATTATATTGACAAAGTTTACAACAGTCCGTATGCACACGATCCGTTTTTATGGCTGTATTTATACACGGATGAAGGAAGCGAAGGTTTTACGATTAAAAACAACTGGATTGCTGAAAAGAAAATCCTTAAAAATCATAACGGACCAAAAGGAAATATTTGGGAACATAATGATCCTTATGTAAGTTCAAAAATTAAAGATGCAGCCGGAATTAGAGCACCTTACAAAGATTTAGAAAAAGAGGTCGTAATCGATGAAAAATGGGGATTGCAGGAAATGCCAAAACCGTATGCAATCGAATTAATAGGTTCTGATTTTGATATTGAAAAAATCAAATCGACTTTAACTGGATTTAGAATTGTAGGTCAGGAATTGTACCAATGGAAAAATCATTTGGTGATTTATGGAAAAATGAATCAGCCGGAAAGAACGAAGCGAAAATTGGCGGGCGCTTTTCCATCATTACAAATTAAAATCTATGAAGATCTGGTTTACGATTTCCAAAACTTCGAAAGATGTAAAGATTCAAAACCAGCATCGGATTGGGAAAATGTAGTTTTAATAGCGAATCTTCCTGCTGATGAAAAGTTGCAAAAAGAATACGTGGAGTATCATAAAACGCAATTCGAGAAATGGCCAGAAGTTGCCAAAGGTTTCTGTAATGCCGATTTCCAGCAATTGCAAGTTTTCAAAAAAGACAGACAATTAATCTTGGTAATCAGTATTCCGAAAGGAGAAAATCTGGACAAACTAAATCCGAAAACAACACAAAATAATCCTCGTGTAGATGATTGGAACGCTTTAATGAAAAAATACCAATCTGGAATTGAAGGCGCAAAACCAGACGAAACTTGGATTTTCTTAGATAAGGTGAATGTGGAAGAGAAAAAATAGAAGAAAGAGACAAGAAGAAAGATTTTCTGGAGAATCAAGAAGAAAGAAAATCTGCCCAATCTGCTGAATCTGCGTCAAAAAATAAAACTAACCTCAGAGAAGATTTCGGAAATAATCTAAACTCAAAAATCTAAAATAATATACCCATGTTAAAAATAGCCATTCTAGGACTTGGAGAAGGACGAAGCACAATGTCGGCTGCAATAGAAAGTTCAAAACTAGAACTCGTTAAAATATGCGACCGAAACGAAGAATTGTGCAAACAGCGCGCAAAAGAATTCGATTTTCATTCGTACACCACTAATTACGACGATTTACTAAACGACGCGTCAATTGATATTATCGCGATTTATACGCCAGATCATTTGCATGCACAACACGTAAAACAAGCTTTATTGAGCGGAAAACATGTCGTTTGTACAAAACCTTTTATCGATGATCTTTCGGATGCAAAAGAATTGCTAGAATTAAGCAAATCAACTGGAAAAAAAGTTTTTATTGGTCAAAGTTCTCGTTTTTTCGAACCAGCCAAAAGACAAAAAGCAGATTACGAAGCAGGTTTAATAGGAGATTTAATTACGATTGAAGCACAATATCACGCCGATCACAGATGGTTTTTAAAGAAAGAATGGTCATTATTACAATCATTTAAATGGCTGTATGGAGGTTTGAGTCATCCTGTAGATTTTATTAGATGGTATTTGCCGAATATTCAGGAAGTAATGGGTTACGGAATGATCAGCAGTAACGGACAAAATGCAGGTTTAAAGAATGAAGATACGATGCACTTTATCTTTAAAGCAACTGACGGAAGAATTGCACGTGTAAGCGGTGTGTATACGTCTCCGACTCAGCCAGCACAACGCGACAGCGGAATGAGTACAATTCTGCGTGCTACGGAAGGAGCAAGTCAGGCCGATTATCATGAATTGCGTTATGCTATTACAGACAAAACTGGAGAAGAAAAAGTAATTACTTGGGGCGACAGTACGATAAAATATTATTTCCGTTTTGAAGGACAAAGTCATCATGGCGGAGAATATCAGAATTATTTAGAATATTTTGTAGACAGTATCGAACAAGGTTTTGAAGCGTATCCAAACATGGAAGAAGGAATTGGAACCGTAGCTTTATTACAAGCAATGGATAAATCGCTGCAAACTGGAATGCCGGTTAAAATTGCCGATATTCTTAATGAATACGGACTATGAACAGCATCTACGATAAATTAACCACGCTCGATTTTGTTATTGTTGCGGGTTATTTGGTGGCTTTACTAGTCATTGGATATGTGGTCAGTATGAAGCAGAGAAAGAAAAACGAAACGCTTTTTCTGGCGGGAAATTCCTTAAACTGGTACAGCATCGGTTTTAACATGTGGGGAACCAATGTTGGGCCTTCGTCATTATTGGCTTTTGCAAGTATTGGTTACGCTACGGGAATTGTAGCGGGAAATTTCGAATGGTATGCTTTTGTATTTTTACTGCTTTTGGCCATGGTTTTTGCACCAAGATATATTGCGAGCAAAGTAAGTACAATGCCCGAATATATGGGAAAACGCTACGGCGATAGTACCCAAAATATTTTGGCATGGTACGCTTTAGTAAAAATATTAGTAAGCTGGCTGTCTTTAGGATTATTCAGCGGAGGAGTTTTAGTGCGTCAGATTTTGGGAATTCCGATGTGGCAGAGCGTTACTGTTTTAGTGATTTTCTCTGGAATTTTTACTTTTGCGGGAGGATTAAAAGCGATTGCTAAAGTCAATGTTTTTCAGATGATTTTGCTGATCGTAGTTTCATTAACGCTTTCCTTTTTAGGTTTGCAAAAACTTGGCGGAATTGATGTTTTAATTGCCAAAACGCCCTCTAATTTTTGGAATTTAGTTCGTCCTTCTGATGATGCACATTATCCATGGCCAGCAATTTTGTTAGGATATCCTGTAGCGGCAGTTGCTTTTTTCTGTACGGATCAATCGATGGTGCAAAGTGTTTTAGGAGCTAAAAACTTAGAACAGGGACAATTGGGCGTCAACTTTATTGGATGGTTAAAAGTTATGGCGCTTCCGTTATTTATTTTACCAGGAATTTTGTGTTATGCCTTATATCCAGAATTAGGAAGTAATTCAGACTTAGCTTATATGACCATGGTTACAAACCTTTTTCCAAGCGGAATGAATGGTTTGGTTATCTGTGTAATGATTGCCGTTTTGGTGGGAACAATTGGTTCTTCTCTAAACGCTTTGAGCACCGTTTTTACGAATGATATTTATGTAAAGAAAATCAATCCAACGGCGTCGATTCAGGATCAGATTAAAATTGGACGTTTAACGATTGCTGCTGGATGTGTTTTTGCGATTCTAATTGCCGTTGCGATTGACAATATAAAAGGACAGAATTTATTCAACATTTTTCAAGCGGTTTTAGGTTTTCTGGCGCCTTCGTTATCTGTTGTTTTCCTTTTGAGTGTTTTCTGGAAACGCACAACCAAAAAAGCCGTAAATGCAACGCTTTCTTGGGGTTCTGCCTTTAGTTTGTTTGTTGGGGTTTTATACTTGTGGATTTTTCCTGCGGATAAATATCCAGTTTGGCCTCACTTTTTGTTGATTTCCTTTTACATTTTTGCTGTGCTTTTAATTACAGCAGTAATCATTTCTTTAACCGATAAAAATCCTGAAGTGAATGTTTCAGATGAAACGGATATTCCTAAAACTAGTAAAAAGGTTAAGCTTTTGTTTGGTTTGTTAGGGTTAACAATTTTCATTTTATATTTGGTTTTTAATGGGAATTAATAAACTCAAAGAACCTCAAATATAGCCCGTGGTTTCAACCACGGGAACGCAAAGAATATAACATTTCGTTTGTCAAAATATGTTTCCTGTGGTTGAAACCACGGGCTATGTTTTGAAAAAGATTGTAAATAAAGCAAATCTATTTTATAAGTTGCCTCCAGTTTTAACTGGAGGTGTATTTAGTAAAAATAGAAAAGGCTTTAGCCAAATTGTAGATATTTTGGCTAAAGCCTTTTGAGCTTTGTATTTTGTTTACATCCCGATTTATCGGGACGCAATTGAAACTTTTTTAAAATAAACCTTTGTGTCTTAGCGTCTTTGTGGCATAAAAAAATTACTCAGCCTTTTTTCTCCCTTCAATATTCGGCAAGAACCCCGTAATTACCCCAATCAAAGGCAGAAAAGCACAGATCTTAAATACATATTCAATACTCGTAGCATCGGCGATTTTTCCTAAAACAGCAGAACCCAATCCGCCCATTCCGAAAGCAAATCCGAAGAAAAGACCCGCTACAAGTCCGACTTTTCCAGGCATTAATTCAGTTGCATAAACCAGAATCGCTGAGAATGCCGAAGAAAGAATCAATCCGATAATTACAGATAAAGTTCCAACCCAGAATAAAGAAACATAAGGCAACATCAAAGTAAGCGGAGCAACGCCTAAAATAGAAACCCAGATTACATATTTACGTCCGAAACGGTCTCCAATTGGACCACCGATTAAAGTTCCTGCTGCAACAGCTCCCGAAAACAAGAATAAATACACTTGCGACTGTTGAATCGAGATATGGAATTTGTCAATCAAAAAGAACGTATAATAACTCGTAATACTGCTCATGTAGAAGTATTTAGAGAAAATCAAAACCAATAAAATTACAAGAGAAGCAATTACACGGTTTTTAGATAAATGATGTGTTTCAATTTTATGAGCCGATTTATTCGCATTTCTTTCAGATAAATGTTCTGTATACCAAACTGCAATTTTATACAAAGCAAAAACGCCGACCAAAGCAATAATACAAAACCAAGCCACATAACTTTGGCCATGTGGAATTACGATAAACGCAGCTAGCAAAGGGCCAATGGCACTTCCGGCATTTCCGCCCAATTGAAAAATGGATTGCGCTAAACCTCTTTTTCCGCCCGAAGCCAAATGCGCCACACGAGAAGATTCAGGATGAAAAATCGAAGATCCGATTCCGATTAAACTCACTGATAATAATAAGTATATAAAGTTAGAAGCGATTGAAACCATAAAAAGTCCGACCATCGTAAAACACATTCCAATAATCAGCGAATACGGTTTAGAATTTTTATCCGTATACATTCCCACAAAAGGCTGAAGGATAGAAGCTACGATTTGGTAGGTAAAAGTGATGATTCCGATTTGAGAGAAACTCAGGTTAAAGTTTTCTTTCAACAGCGGATAAATTGACGGCACTACAGCCTGTAAAAGGTCATTGACTAAATGAGAAAAACTGATAATAAAAAGTATCGAATACGTAGTTTTTTTAACTATGTCAGGATTTGCTTTAATAGTGTTCATGAGTTATTTTTTGATTCTTAATTTAGGTTTAAAAACAACAGCTGTATTATTTTTTACAAAATTGAAACAAATAACAATGTCAAAATTGCTATATTTGGACAATGAATAACCAGATTCGGACATATAGAATGGCGCAGGAACATGGATACAGAGAAGATCCATCGATTCCTGTTATTGGTTATACCGAAATGGTAACCAACGAAATGTGTATTTCACACTCGCACCCAAGAGGACAATTGATTTATGCTACTCGTGGCGTAATGAATGTTGTTGTGGGCAATCATATTTGGGTGGTAAATCCGTTGCAGGGTTTGTGGCTTCCGGGTGGAGTAGAGCATCAGGTTACTTTTCAGAAAGACGTTAATTACTACAGCGTTTTTATCGATCCGTCTGCAATGGCAGGATTGCCAGAGAAAAGTTTTTCATTTGATATTCCGATGTTTTTAAAACAATTGGTTTTCAAAATTATTTCTTTTGGAGTTGAAGGAAATTTAACTCCTCCACAACACAGAATCATATCGGTTTTTCTGGACGAATTGGCTTTAATAGAACCAAGCGCGACTTTCCTGCCAACAACCAATCACGAAAGATTGCAAAAAGTAGTCGAACTGATAATGGAAGATATCGCCAGCAAAAATACAATCGATTATTACGCTGAGCTTTCTTTTATGAGCAGTAGAACTTTGTCACGCTTATTTATCAAAGAACTCGGAATGAATTTCAGTGATTGGCGAACTCGTTTAAAATTGCTTGAAGCCATAAAACGTTTGGGCGAAAAACAATCCATAAAAGAAATCGCTTTCAATTTGGGTTACGAAAACACCAGTGCTTTCATTTATATGTTTAAAAAACATTTGGGCAAAACACCTTCTAATTATATTTTAGAAGATGAAAATGAATCTGAAAGGATGATTGCTTAGGTTTTGAGTGTAAATTGAACGCGGATGAGACGGATTTACTTCGTAAAGACAAGGATTTGCACGGATTTTTTCTTTTAGTTTTATCTAAAATTACCAGAATCATTGTCATTTCGACGAAGGAGAAATCTCCACGAGAAACTCGACAAAGATTGGACTTTCGTTGCGGAGTTACTTGCGAAGATTTGCTTCGCCTGTTCGCTATCGCTCGAGTCTCCTTCGTCGAAATGACAAAAATGCGGACAGCGCTTTCAAAATTAAGTGTTTATAAAAGCTCCTTAGATTTTTAGTTTCAAAACTTTAACAAAGCTATTGATAGTAAAAAAGAAAAAACCCGTTTTCATTCGCGTTTTCGCGATAGCAAATCCGTCTCATCCGCGTCCCATAAAATTCTAACATCATTTTTTTTAGTACTAAAAAAGTGATAAGCCATAATTTTTCCCTTAAAAAATTATCAAAAAGTACCCTTTTTTATGAAATAGCAGGATAGTGCAGGGTGTGAAATGTGATGAGAACACTTAACTTTAGTCCCAAAATACACTAACTATGCTAAACCGCTTTACCATTTTTAAAATTTTACTTCTTTTTGTTGCCTTTATTTTTTGTTTGCCATCATCGGCACAAGAAAAAACAAAAGAAGCGACATGGATCTGGTACCCAGGAGATTTCGAAGTTTGGTTAAGCAATAAAATGCAGGTAAGACGCACAGAACGCGAAGCTGTATTTCCTCCGCTTTGGCAATATTACAGTCCGTATGCTTTGGTTACTTTTCAAACAGAAGTAGATATTCCGCAACCAGACGACGTGAAAATTTACTCAGAAGGACCTTTTCAATTGCTTTTAGACGGCGTTCAGATTTACGGACAGCCAAAATCTATTGCAATTCCTGCCGGAAAACACAAAATCTCTTTTAAAGTCTACAATCAGGAAGTATTGCCGGCAATTTATATTAATGGAAAATATGTTAAATCTGATCCTTCATGGAAAGTAACCAATGAAGACAAACTTTGGATTGATGAAACCGGAAAAGCACAGCAATCCGGTACGCCATGGGTTCCTGTTGGTTCTTGGAATTTTAATTCGCCAGAAAGTAAACCTTCAGGATTCAAACTAACAACGAAACCTTTAAGCGCTAAAAAAACAGAAAAAATAGGAGCGGGTCAGTTGGTAGATTTCGGAAAAGAAACTTTTGGTTATATTAAAATTCACGGTTTAAAAGGAAAAGGGAAATTAGCGCTTTATTACGGTGAATCTCGCGAAGAAGCTTTGGATTCTGCTAAATGCGAAACTTTAGACCATTTATCTTTTGACGGAAAACAATCTGAAACTTATACGCATGACGGTTCGAAAGCATTTCGTTATGTTCAGGTACAAGCAGATGCAGGTGTAAAATACGATTCGATTTCAATGCTTTATGAATATCTGCCATTAGATTATCGTGGTGCATTCAAATCTTCAGACGAACAATTGAATAAAATTTGGGATGTGTCGGCTTATACTATGCATTTGACTTCTCGTGAATTTTTTATTGACGGAATTAAACGCGACCGTTGGGTTTGGTCTGGTGATGCTTATCAAAGTTATTTAATGAATTATTATTTATTCTTTGATTCGGCTTCTGTAGAAAGAACTTTGTTAGCGCTTCGCGGAAAAGATCCTGTAACGGCTCACGTAAATATTATAATGGATTATTCGCTGTATTGGTTTGTAGGTGTTTACGATTATTATTTGCACACAGGCGATACAAAATTCATCAAAACTTTTTATCCGAGAATGAAATCACTTATGGATTTCTGTTTAGAAAGAAGAAACAAAAACGGATTCCTTGAGCCATTAGAAGGCGACTGGGTTTTTATTGACTGGGCAGACGGATTGCCAAAAACAGGCGAAGTCAGTTTTGAACAAATGCTTTTAGCGAGAAGTTTAGAAGCTATGGCGGTAAGTGCTGAAATTGATGGAAAAACTGAAGACCAAAAACAATATCAAAAATTAGGAACTGATTTAAAAACCAAATTATTTGATGTTTTTTGGGATAAAAAAGAAAACGTGATGAAACACCAGCGTATCGATGGGAAAATACAAAACATCGTAACCAGATACGCTAATATGTTTGGTATTTTCTTCAATTATTTTAATGAAGAACAAAAACAAAGCGTAAAAAATAAAGTACTACTAAATAAAGATGTTCTTCAAATTACAACACCATATATGCGTTTTTATGAGTTGGAAGCTTTATGTGCGATAGGCGAACAGAATTATGTTTTAAAAGAAATGAAAGATTATTGGGGCGGCATGCTCAATGAAGGCGCAACCTCTTTTTGGGAAGAATACAATCCGAACAAAAAAGGAACGGAACATTTAACAATGTACGGTCGTCCTTACGGTAAAAGCCTTTGCCACGCTTGGGGAGCAAGTCCGATTTATTTGTTAGGGAAATATTATTTAGGTGTAAAACCAACTGCTCCAGGTTATTCAGAATACGAAATCAAACCTATTTTAGGCGGTTTAAAATGGATGGAAGGAAAAGTGCCAACACCAAACGGAGAAGTTGCTGTGTATTGCAGTACAAAAGAAATCAAAGTAAAAGCAGGCGAAGGAGAAGGAAAATTGATTTTTGAAAGTGCCAGCAAACCTAAAACAAACTCTGGAACAATTACTGAATTAGCAAAAAACAAATATCAATTGATTGTAAAACCGAATGTGGAGTACAAAGTGAGTTATAAGGCTTTGTGAGTTATGGGTTATGAGTTATGAGTTATGAGTGGTTAGTATTTAGTAATTAGTTCTTAGTTTATAACGAACAGTTTGTCATTCCTGTAAAGGTTAGATAATTCGGTAACAAAATTTAACTTTA
>NZ_JUIV01000013.1 GCF_004151235.1 Flavobacterium anhuiense | reverse complement strand
TTCAGCATTTGGCGCCTTTTTCAAAAGTTTTTTCATGCTTACGGAATCTTCCATTTCCCGAATTGCCTCTTCTGAAACCGCATTCTTAGCCCCGATAGCAGCGGAAATCCTTTTGGGGCCGGGGTTCGGCCTCAAAAGATTGAAGCGCATAGCGGGAAAAAGCTCCTAAAAAAACAAAATCCCAATCTTTTAAATTCCAAATCCCAAAACTTTAAAGAACTTCAGTTGCGGTCTGAATGGCAAATGAAGCTTTCTCCTTATATATGCATAAAAATAAACCCGACAGGTTTTGAAAACCTGTCGGGTTGAAACAAGAGCTATTCTTATAGTACAACAAAACTATACTTATATAATAGAGTAAACTTATACATATATATTGTATGTATTTTTGTAATCATGTATATTTGCATTCACAAAATTATAAACAATGATCAAGATTACTTTACCCGATGGGTCAATTAGAGAGTTCGCTTCGGGCGTAACTCCAATGGAGGTCGCTAAAAACATTAGCGAAGGTTTTGCAAGAAATGTTATTTCTGCATCTTTTAATGGTACAACTATTGAAACCGAGACTCCATTAACGACCGACGGTAATCTTATTTTATATACTTGGAATGATGCCGAAGGTAAAAAAGCTTTCTGGCACTCGACTTCGCACGTAATGGCTCAAGCTCTTGAGGAATTGTACCCTGGAATTAAATTGACTCTTGGGCCTGCGATTGCTAATGGCTTCTATTATGATGTTGATTTTGAAGACCAGAAAATTTCTGAAGCTGATTTTAAAAAAATCGAAGACCGAATTCTTGAAATCGCAAGAGGAAAGTTTGATTTTAAAATGCGTCCAGTAACTAAAGCAGAAGCTTTAGAAATGTATAAAGATAACGTTTACAAAACTGAATTGATTTCAAATCTTGAAGACGGAACTATTACTTTCTGCGACCATTCTACTTTTACTGATTTATGCCGTGGTGGACATATTCCGAACACTGGAATTATCAAAGCTGTAAAAATCATGAGTGTTGCCGGTGCTTATTGGAGAGGTGATGAGAAAAACAAACAGTTAACTCGTGTTTATGGAACTTCTTTTCCTAAACAAAAAGATTTGACTGAATACCTTGAACTTCTTGAAGAAGCTAAACGTCGTGATCACCGTAAACTTGGAAAAGAGCTTGAATTATTTGCTTTTTCTCAAAAAGTGGGTCAAGGTTTACCTTTATGGTTACCAAAAGGTGCTGCTTTAAGAGATCGATTGGAGCAATTTTTGAAAAGAGCTCAGAAAAAAGCTGGATACGAACAAGTTGTCAGTCCTCATATTGGACAGAAAGAACTTTATGTTACTTCTGGCCACTATGCTAAATATGGAGCTGATAGTTTCCAACCAATTCACACTCCAGCAGAAGGTGAAGAATTTTTATTAAAACCAATGAACTGCCCTCACCACTGTGAGATTTACAATGTAAGACCTTGGTCATATAAAGATTTGCCTAAGCGTTATGCTGAATTTGGTACTGTTTATAGATATGAGCAATCTGGAGAATTACATGGTTTAACTCGCGTTAGAGGCTTTACTCAAGATGATGCGCACATTTTCTGTACTCCAGAGCAATTGGATGAAGAGTTCAAAAAAGTAATTGACCTTGTATTATATGTATTTGGTTCGTTAGGCTTTGAAAACTTTACAGCTCAAATTTCGTTAAGAGATCAAGAAAACAGAGACAAATATATTGGAACTGATGAAAACTGGGAAAAAGCTGAAAATGCAATTATCAATGCAGCAAAAGACAAAGGTCTAAATACTGTTGTAGAATATGGTGAAGCAGCGTTTTATGGTCCGAAACTAGATTTCATGGTAAAAGATGCTTTGGGAAGACAATGGCAGTTAGGAACTATTCAGGTAGATTATAATTTACCTGAGCGTTTTGAATTGACTTACAAAGGTGCTGATAATGAATTACATCGCCCTGTTATGATTCACAGAGCTCCTTTTGGATCTATGGAACGTTTTATAGCAATTTTACTAGAGCATACAGCAGGAAATTTCCCACTTTGGCTGATGCCTGAGCAAGCTATTATCTTGTCTTTGAGCGAGAAATACGAAAATTATGCTAAAAAAGTTTTAGATTTGCTAGAAAATCACGAAATTCGCGCCCTAATTGACAACCGAAATGAAACTATCGGTAAGAAAATTAGAGATGCAGAAATGCAGAAAATCCCATTTATGCTTATCGTTGGTGAGGAAGAAGAGAAAAATGGTACTATTTCTATTCGTCGTCACGGACAAGAAGGAAAAGGTAATATCACAGTTTCAATCGAAGAATTTGCTGCGATTGTAGACGAAGAAATAAAAAAGACATTAAAAGTATTTACAGTTTAACTTAAATTTAGAAAGTCATAGCAATAAAAAGTAACAGAGGTTTTCAACCTCGCGTAGAAAAAAAAGATGCACACAGAATAAACAACCTTATTCGTGTTCCAGAAGTACGTCTTGTAGGGGAAAACATTGAACCTGGGGTTTTTAAAATAGCTGATGCGCTACGTTTAGCTGACCAACTTGAGTTGGATTTAGTTGAAATTTCGCCAAACGCTGAACCACCGGTTTGTAAAATCATGGACTACAAGAAATTTGTTTACGAACAAAAGAAAAGAGATAAGGCTTTAAAAGCTAAATCTTCTCAAGTTGTTGTAAAAGAAATTCGATTTGGTCCTCAAACTGACGAGCACGATTATGAGTTTAAAAGAAAGAACGCTGAAAAATTCTTGAAAGAAGGAGCTAAATTAAAAGCTTTCGTTTTCTTTAAAGGACGTTCTATCATTTACAAAGATCAAGGTCAGATTCTATTATTACGTCTTGCACAGGACTTAGAGGAACATGGTAAAGTTGAGGCAATGCCTGTTCTGGAAGGAAAGAGAATGATCATGTTCATTGCTCCTAAGAAAAAGAAATAAGTCGAAAGCTTAAAGTCTTAAAGTCGAAAGTCATAAACTGACTTTTGACTTTAAACTTTTAAACTTTTAGACTGAAGATATAAGTAAGTAAGAATAAATTAAAAAACTAGGAAAAATGCCTAAAATGAAAACAAAATCTAGCGCTAAGAAACGTTTTAAAGTTACTGGCTCTGGAAAGATTAAAAGAAAGCATGCTTTTAAAAGTCACATCTTGACTAAAAAATCTAAAAAACGTAAATTAGCTTTGACACACTCAGCGCTAGTTCACCAAACAGATATGAGAAGCATTAAACAACAATTAAGAATTATCTAATAATTCTTTAGGTTAAAAAATTATTTATATAACCTTGGAGTATGGCTTTAAGTTCCTTTGATTCAATTCAGGACGCCTGCTACAAAAACACATTAAAATTATGCCAAGATCGGTAAATTCAGTTGCTAAAAGAGCAAGAAGAAAAAAAATAATGAAGCAAGCCAAAGGTTTCTTTGGAAGACGTAAAAACGTTTGGACAGTTGCTAAGAATGCAGTAGAGAAAGCGATGAGCTACGCTTACCGCGATAGAAAACAAAACAAAAGAAATTTCCGTTCATTATGGATTCAACGTATCAACGCTGGAGCTAGATTAGAAGGAATGTCTTATTCTCAATTCATGGGTAAAGTTAAAGCTAATGGAATCGAATTGAACAGAAAAGTTCTTGCTGATTTAGCTATGAACCACCCAGAAGCTTTCAAAGCTATTCTTAATAAAGTAAAATAAAACGTTTTATAAACTCAATTTAAGATTACTTACTTATTATATAAACCATTCGTTAACGCGAATGGTTTTTTTTGTTTTGAAGAAGTTTTAAATCTCCCCCTCTCTCTTTAGAAACCAAATTTAAAAGGTAACTTTACATAAACCAAACAAAGCTATGTATAAAGCACTTTTTGATCATATTGAAAAATTCATTACCCTTGAAACTTCCGATATTGACAAATTAGAATCATGTCTAGAAATTTCTAAAATAAGAAAGAAGGAGCATGTCCTCGAAGAAGGCCAAATTTGCAATACAATGTATTTTGTTGTCAAGGGCTGTATGCGACAATACATAATCAATGCTAAAGGTACTGAGCAAACACTTCAATTTGGAATCGAAAATTGGTGGATTACCGATTATTTGAGTTATCACAATCATGTGCCATCAAGTTTTTATCTACAGGCAGTCGAAAACTCAGAAGTTATCGCTATTGATAAAAACGTTTTAGAATCATTACTGATTGAAATTCCGAATCTTGAAAGGTACTTTAGAATCATTACTCAAAAAAGTTTTGGAGCAATGCAAATGCGAATTAAATTCTTATTTACAATGTCAGCCGAAGAAAGATATCATCACTTTAATGATCACTTTCCTGATTTTGTACAGCGTGTTCCTCAATATATGCTTGCCTCCTATCTGGATTTTTCAGCAGAATTTATGAGTAAAATAAGAGCTGGAAAAGTCTGATTTGATTTCTTGAAGTAGTTCAAGTTTTTGAAAGTATACATTACTGACCTTTGTAATGAACTTTTAAAACATAAAAAAATGAAATCAAGAATCGTTATCCCGAATGTTGCTCCAGAAGCTTATAATGCTTTATTAAATCTAGAAAAATATATCTCATCTACTTCATTAACTCCTGTACACAAGGAATTAATCAAAATCCGTGCTTCACAAATCAATGGCTGTGCATTTTGTATTAACATGCACACTGCAGACGCTCGAAAGCATGGTATTTCTGAACAAAGAATTTATTTAATTAGCGCTTGGCGTGAAGCCGATTTTTATAATGAAGAAGAAAAAGCAATCTTAGCGTTAACAGAACAAGTTACATTAATTGGCAATAATGTTTCAGATGAAGTTTACGAAAATGCTGCTAAATTATTTGATGAAAAATATCTTGCCGAAATACTTTTAGCCATCATCACAATTAACTCATGGAATAGATTAGCAATTACTACAGGAATGAGAGCAGAATAATTTATAAGGATAATATTTACATAATTTTCAAACTTTAACAACCCTCTCTGTGAGGGTTTGTTTGTATATAATTGTAAATGAATAGGCAAAAAATAACGAATTCATCTTTTTACAAAAACAGGTATTTATACTCTTTCACAAGAACTGAGATTTTTTATTTTTGACGCATGATACCAAAGGGAATACCATTTTTACTATATATAATTCTAATTTTTACATTTTTTTTTGCCTGTCAGAAGGGAAAAAACTTCACAGCAGACGATCTAAATAATAAGGTCAGAATAGAGAAAATTATCAATACAGCTGATTCATTCTACAAGATTAAAAAGTTTGATAGCGCATTTTATTTCTACAACAGAGCGAGAACGAAATGCAATCCTACTGAAGATGCCAAAAGTTACGTTTATTGCATGTATTACATGGCAGAAATTCAACAAAATCATGAAGATTTTATTGGAAGCACTAAGACAGCAACAGAAACAATTCCTTATTTAAACAAAATAAACGATCCAAATCACATATGGAATATTTACAGTGTTTTAGGCAGAAACTATTATTACACTTATGATTATCCAAATGCAATTTACTATTATTCAAAAGCATTTGTTTTGAAAGTAGACAGAATCAACGTACTTGAAGCAAAAAACAATATTGCGGCCATTTATATCAACCAAGGCAAATACGATAAAGCATTGCAAATTTTCTTATCCATAAGCAAAGAAAAAACTGTACAGGAAAAACCAATATATTATTCCAAAATACTCGATTATATTGGCATTTGTTATTTCAAACTCAAGAATTCGAAAGCTTTGTCTTTTTTTGAAAAGAGTATACATATAAACTCTGAAGCAAAGTATGAAGATGGTTTAGGCAAAACGTATTATAATCTTGCTCAATATTATCAAAACAATAATTCTTTATCGATGATGTATGCCAAATTAAGCTACAAAAACTACACCTTATCCGGCAATACTAATGATCGCTTACTTGCATTAAAATTTATTATAGAAAACACTGATTCTGCCGCAGAAATAAAAGAAAAGGCTCTTCTTTATATAAAAGAGAATCACCGTATTTATGCCTTTAGACAAAAAGCAAAAAATCAATTTGCAAAAATGAAATATGATTCCAAAAGGGAAAAAGAGGAAAACTTAAAATTAAAGGCTCAAAAAATCAAAAACGAACTTCAATTAGAAAAACAGGAAAGCAAAAATATTATTTCATATATCATAATCATATTAGCATCATGCTTGATTGTGGTTGTCTATTACTATTTAACTGCACGAAATAATCGTCAAAAAATTGAAGCAACTTATCAAAGCGAAACGCGAATTTCAAAAAGACTTCATGACGAATTAGCTAATGACATTTATCATACGCTTGCTTTTGTTGAGAATAGAAATCTTTCTACTGAAGAAAACCGAAATCATTTACTGAAAAAGCTAGATGATATTTATTCTCGAACAAGAGATGTATCCAAGGAAAACTATCCTATTTTGAGCAACCAAAATTATACAGTTTCACTTAAAGAGATGATTTCTGGATTTAATACCTCTAAAATAAACTTCTTAATAAATGGGTTAGATGAAATTTCGTGGGATCAAGTTGATGAAATTAAAAAAGTATCGATTTACAGAATTATCCAAGAATTGCTAGTAAACATGAAAAAGCATAGTGATGCTTCTTTAGTTGCCTTAACTTTTAAAAAAAGGAAAAATACTATTATAATTAACTATACCGACAATGGAAAAGGAATTGACTCAAACAAAATGGTTCACAAAAATGGCTTGCATAATATTGAGAATCGAATTCGAGCCATCAAAGGTGAGATCGAAATCGATTCAGATTTTGGAAATGGTTTTAAGGTCTTAATTAAACTTCCTGCGTAATGATTAAAAACCTGTTACCCTTTTTTCAAAAAAAAAATATTCTTTTTTCTTTGCTAATCATTTGTTTGATTCTAGCAACTCTTTTCTTTGTATCGTTTTCTAAAGCAGAAAAAAAACAAAAAAATCACACTAAAACCGATCTTTCAAATAAAATAAAAAAAACATCAGAAAAAGCTCATGCTTTTTTTGATGCAGGAAAATACGACAGTGCCTATTTTTACTTCAACAAAACACAATTGCTATGTGATCCTAAAGAAGATTATGCAGATGCATATGTTGGTTCATTAAACTATATAGTTGAAATCTTGCAACGATATGGCAATTTTTACGAAGCAGAGGCTACGCTTATAAAAGCATTTCCTTATTTAGATAAAACATCTAGTAAAAAGTATGCCATCAATGCTTACACGTTTATGGCTTTCAACTATTTTTATACTTATAACAACGAAAAGGCACTTTACTATCATAGAAAAGCATTAAAAACAGCAATATCCACATTTAGAAAAGCGCGAATATTATCTGAAATTGCATTTGTTTATGTTCAACAAAAAAAATTTCAAGAGGCGAAAGATATATTAGAACCAATATCCAAGTGCAAAATTGCAGATAAAATCACACCTTCAAATACAAACCTTGTGCGTTCTGGTATATTGTATAATTTAGCTCTCTCCTACATAGGCCTTGGAAATCATAAAGAACAAGCTTTAAAATGTCTTGACGAAAGTTTGGAATTAACCATCCCATACAACAATGATTTTGAGCTAATTGCCAACTATTTTGGCTATTATCTTTATTACTCAAAATATTATAATCCAGAACTTAAAAAATTTTATGCAGAGAAATCATACCATGCTGCAAAACGAGCAAAATCAGCTGGAAATGAAATCGACAGATTAGCCGATCTACTTAAGATGGACAAGGCTGAAAAAGCAAAAAAATACTGGGAAATTTATACTAGAAAAAATGATAGCCTCTATTTAAGCAGAAAAACTGCAAAAAATCAATTTGCAGATGTCATATATGACTCAAAGAAAGATAAAGAAGAAAATTTTGAACTCAAAAATCAAAAAGCAGAAAGAGAATTACAATTGCAAAGACAAAAAAACAGAAGCTATATTTCTTATGTCGTAATTTCTTTAAGCTTATTTATCATCCTTTTTTTAATATTTTATATTACTACCAAAGGCAAACGAGAAAAAAATGACATCATCCTTAAAAGCGAAATGAGAATATCTCAGAAATTGCATAATGAGCTTAACTCAAATATCTATGAAACGTTATTATTTGTACAAGATCACAATCTAGAAAATCAAGACAATAAGGAAAAACTACTAGATAGCTTAAATAATATTTACTCAAAAACCCGCAACATATCTAGAGAAAACAGCAAAGTCCCGACAGACGAAAGATACTTAGCTATCTTAAAGGAAATGATTTCAGAATACAAAACTAAAGATGTAAACATTATTCTAAATGGATTTGATTCGGTTTTCTGGAGTAAAATTGATAAAAATAAAAAAATAATACTCTATCGAATTTTACAAGAATTATTATTCAATATGAAAAAATCTAATAGTTCTAGTTTGGTGAGTATTATTGTAAAAGAAATAAACAAAAATCTACTCATTTCCTATACTGATAACAGTAATGAAATTATTTCAGAAAATAATATTTTAGAAAAAAGACTACAAAATGTGGAAAACCGTATTGAAACAATAAAAGGAACATTTAATTTTGACTCAAATTCAGAAAGTGGTTTTAAAATAAGTTTCAAATTCCCTATATAATCTAGTATATGTTTAAAAAAGTTTTAGTTGCCGAAGATTTAGATAGTATCAGCATTGCAGTTGTTCAAGTACTTGAAGAGTTACAAGTTCCAGTAATTCATCATGTGAAATATTGTGACGAAGGTCTGCTTAAAATAAAAAAAGCATTAGCTGACAAAGAACCTTACGATTTGTTGATTACTGATTTATCTTTTAAATCGGATCATAGAAAAGTAAATTTAAATAGTGGCGACGAGCTTATAGATGCCATAAATAAAGTTCAACCCAATATAAAAAAGATCGTTTTTTCTATAGAAGACAAAAGTTATAGGATTAAAACTCTTTTTAACGAATTAGGTATTAATGCTTATGTTTCTAAAGGAAGAAATAGTATTTCGGAACTAAGAAATGCTATTGAAGGCACATTTAATAATGAAGAAAAAATACTTTCTTCTGATTTGTCTTTTAGTTTCAACGATAAGTCACTAATTGAAATAGAATCTTATGATATTTCTATTTTAAAGCTTTTATCACAAGGTTACATTTTAGAAAGCATTTCTAAAGAATTTAAAGACTTATCTATAACGCCTAATGGAACAAGCAGTATCGAAAAAAGAATAAATAAATTAAAGATTTATTTTAAAGCGAACAACAATGTGCATTTGATCGCAATCGCAAAAGATTTCGGACTGGTGTAATTTTTATTGCGATTTACGGGTTTCCGTAAGGATTACACTTTTCATACCGTTAAATTTGTAATAACCTATTAACTTACCATGAAACCGAAAAGCAAAGCGAGTATTATATTCTCTAAAATTAATACTACACAAAATAGAATTATTATGAAAACAATGTTATTATGTCTTTTTTTATCGATTAGTTTTGCCTTTGTTTCTGAAAAAACGGGCTGGCTAGAAATTGATTGGAAAATGATATTTATTCCAGCATTATTAGTATTGCAAATTATAATAATCGGAACTGCACTAAAAAACCGATACAAAAAACACTAATTATTTTTAATAAGGGCTTGATTATTGCTGAAAGAGAAGTTTTATATCTCTGCTCATTAAATTTATATGAAGAAAATTCTCAGCCTAGTCTTATTATTTTTTGCCTTTTTATCTTTTGCACAAACCAAAGTTCTGTCATGGAATATCGAAAACTTTGGAAAATCTAAATCTGATATCCATTTAAATTATATTGCCAAAACAATTTATAACTACGATATTATTGCAATTCAGGAAGTTGTTGCCGGAAATGGAGGTGCTCAAACCGTCGCAAAACTTGCAGCATTACTTAACGAAAAGGGCAATAAATGGGATTACAAAATAAGTGATCCTACTTCTAGCAGCAGTTACAAAACAGAACGGTACGCGTTTATTTGGAAAACTAACAAAGCCAAATTAAAAACCAAACCTTGGCTTGAGAAAAAATTTAGTGTAGAAATTGATCGGGAGCCCTATTTTGCCACATTCGAAATCAATAAAAAGACAATTACACTAGTTAATTTTCATGCAATAACGAAAAAAAAGCAGCCTGAAACCGAAATCAAATATTTCAAATTTTTGCCAAACGAATATCCCAATTTAAATCTCGCTTTCTTAGGCGATTTCAATTGCCCTGAAAAACATTCTGTTTTTAATCCGTTAAAAAAGATGGGATATGCATCTGTATTAAAAAATCAAAAAACAACTCTTAAGCATCAATGCAAAAGCAATATTTGTCTTGCATCTGAATTTGATAATATTTTTTATAATACAGCAAATCTAAAAGTCCTCAATTCCGGAATCATTAAATTTTACGAAGATTTTGATTCACTTCAGAATGCAAGAAAAGTGTCCGATCATATTCCAATCTGGTTTGAGTTTTCTTTAAACTAATTAAGTTTTAAGCTTCTTTTTTCTAGCAGCTGGAAACAAAACGTTATTCAAGATCAATCTATAACCTGGAGAATTCGGATGTAAATCTAAAACCGTTGGAGGATCTCCAACCTGATGCTGAAAATCTTCTGGATCATGTCCGCCAAAAAAAGTAAACATCCCCTTGCCTTTTTCTCCATGAATATATCTAGACTCTCCATTTATCTCGCATGTTCCCATTATCAAGATGTTCGATTTTATCAATGAAGTGTCAAAAGAAGTTGTTTGTCCCATAAAACCCTTCACCAATTGTGTGTGATTTTGGCATAACATACTCGGAATAGGATCCCATTTTGCAGAGAATTCCATTAAAGTAAAGTAATCTTTCTCCATCAATACTCTCCTTTTTGTTGTCATATCGATATCAGAAAACTCATAAACTTCCGGTCTTCTTTCAAGAGTAAAATTTTTAAAAGCAAAAGAATTATTATAATTTAATTTTGACTGATAATTCGGTTCACTTGGATCTCCGTCAAACATAGATTCACAAATATCTACACCATCGGCAGCAAGTGCAATATCAAAACTATCTGTTGCAGAGCACATCGCAAACATAAAACCTCCGCCAATAACAAAATCTCTAATTTTTTTAGCAACTGCTCCTTTTTCTTGAGATACTTTTGCATATCCCAATTTAGCGGCCAAAGCTTCTGCGTCTCTTTTTTGATCTATATACCAAGGTGTATTTTTATAAGCTGCGTAAAATTTCCCATATTGTCCCGTAAAATCTTCATGATGTAAATGCAGCCAATCATACATTAATAATTGATCGCTTAAAACTTCTTCATCATAAATGGGAGTAAAAGGAATCTCGGCATAAGTTAAAACCAAAGTCACAGCATCATCCCACGGTTGTTTTCCTTTTGGAGTATAAACGGCAATTTTAGGCGCTTTTTCTAAAATCACTGATTCCATATTTTGAGAAGGACTCGAAATTTCATTTAGAATAGAAGCTTGTTCGCTATCTGAAATCACTTCAAAACTAACTCCTCTTATTTTACATTCTTTTCTAATTTCATCTGCATCCGGAAGTAAAAAAGACCCACCTCGATAATTCAAAAGCCAACTTGCTTTATAATCTCTACTCAAACACCAATAAGTAATTCCGTATGCTTTTAGATGATTTTGCTGCGTTGTTTCGTCCATCGGAAGTAAGATAAACGAGGCTCTAGCACTTAGTGTTGCTAATAGTATAAAAATATAGAGTAAACTCTTATTCATCAGAAAATTATTTTAGTAAAGATATAAAAGGCTGCAACAAAAAAAGAATGCTTACTGCTTTTTATGCCATAATGGAATGTTAAAAAAAAGATTGAGAAGAAAATTTTAAACAACTTAAAAACAGGTAAAAACACCTATACTTAGGCAGAATATTCTTTCTACATTTGCTATCCCAGGTTCATCAAACTAATCGCCGTAAAAATAACCACATTATGAAGCTTAATGATAGTAAAAACCAACAAAAGGGCCTGAATATAATTCAGAAAATAGGATTATGTGTTCTTGTAATAACAATAATATTGTATTATGTATTGTCAATTCAGTTTTTGACAGCGTAATTTTTTAAATAGTTAAAACTGCCAATTCATTCTGAATAGCATAAACAACCAAACCAGCAATATTACGCGATTCTGTTTTAAGCAATAAATTATTCCTATGCCCTTCTATAGTTCTAGGACTTAGAAAAAGATGTTCAGCAATTTCTGCTGTAGTTTTCTGCTGGCAAATTAATTGTAGAATTTCGATTTCACGCGGGGAAAGGAAATTAGTTTCTAAACCACCTCTTGCATTTTTAGGAGAAACTATGGTTTCTTGAATCGTTTTTAAAACATTTTCGTTGTAATAAAAACCTTTTTTCGCTACTTCGTTTATCGTATGAATTAAATCTTTTGGAGTAGTATTTTTTATTAAGTAAGCAACTGCGCCAACTTGAATCATATTGGCAATAAAAGACTTTGTGTCATAACTAGTCAGTGCAATAATCTTAATATCTGGAAACGATTTTCTAATAATTTTAGTGGCTTCGACCCCGTTTAACACCGGCATCTTTAAGTCCATTATTATTATATCTGGTTTTATTTCCTTTTCATTTAATTGTAAAATAAGCTCTTCACCATTTGAGGCTTCAAAAATAACGTCTATATTTTCCTCTCTCTGTAATAAAAAAGAAATTCCTTTTCGAAACAAAATTTCATCATCGACTAGGGCAATTTTTATAGCAGCATTCATCTTTTTTGTTTTTGGTCGTTTAATTTGGTTTACCGAAATTACAAAATATGATTTAGAAAAAGTCTAAATACCCCACTTTATTGACTAAGAACCTTAATAAAACACATAATTTTACCTAAAAAGTAAAATTTACAACAATACCACTATTAATTTGAGAGTTAATTTCTATTGTTCCTTCCAAAAACGATATGCGGCTATCTATATTTTTCATTCCTAAACCTTTTTGATTTTCTGCATTTGAATTATCGAAACCAACGCCATTATCTTGGTAATTGCAAGTATTTATTCCGTTAATATTAGCAAACGAAATCCATATCTCTGATGCTTTTCCATGACGGATAGAATTATTCATAAGTTCTTGCAGAATTCTAAAAACATGCAAATGTCTATCTATGTCTTTCTCGTCAAAATCAATTTCGTTTTTATAATGTGTTTTGACCGATTTACTGCTTTCAAACTCCCCACACAATTCCTCGATACCTGCATTCAATCCAAATTTTTCAAAAACTGGCGGTAACAAATTATGTGCAATTTTTCTAGAATTATCTAATGCCTTTGTTGTCAAAGCAATAATATTTTCTGTAATTTCTGCAGTTTCAGCTTCAGTTAAGTTTGGCGCTGTAAGCAAATGGCTGTTTAAGGAAACAATATTCAATTTTGAACTAATATCATCGTGAAGATCTTGCGCAATTCTTTTTCGTTCCTCCTCTTGGGTTACAATAATAGCGTGGAGCTGTTCTTTTTGATAACGAAGAATTAAATCTATTTTCTCTAGTTCTTTCTGAATGATTTTTTTTCTAGAAAAATAAAAGAATATAATTAATGCGACTGCAACAATTATAAAAAACAAAGAGATATATAATATTATAGCTACTAGTTCTTTCTCAGGAATGTGACCTGCATTCATATCTATTTTTTTTATAGTATATAATTACAAACTAATTCTGCAGACTTGCCTTTTGTGAAAAACTTACTTTCCACTCAAATAAAATAATCAAGTAGTAGACTATTAATAAAAAAGCATTTAACTGCCAGCTTAGATATTTCAAATCTGCACTTAATCCTGTAGATAGATTGCCTATTAAAAACAGTACAGTACTTGCCAATAAATAAAAAACTACCCCCATACTTATATAGTAATACTTTTTATTTTCCGTCAGCATATTATAAAAATGAACTAGTGCAAAGACAACAATCAGCAAAGACGTTAAAGTTATTCCGAATAAATTAAACTTTAAGAACTGACTAGAATCTATCAAAAATTGCACTAATAAAATCAGCAAAGCAATTATTAATGAGATCTTGACGAATATTTTTTGAGCTTTATTATAAAATAGCGAATTATAAAAAAGTCCAAGTATGATCATTTGTCCTATAAAAAAAATATTAACAAGAAATAAATTATTCATTCCCAAATGATAAACTAGTTCCATTGAAAACTGCAAAACAGTTGAAAAAGCTAAATAAGAGACAAAAAAAACATTAGCTTTTCCCTCTCGGAAAAAGCTAAATGTATACAATACAAGATTAATCAATAAAATCAAATAACTTGAATATATTAAAAAATCAGCCATTATTTTAAACTTAAAAATTTAATAATTAAAAAGGTGGGCTTGGCCTTGCACCGTCGTATACTACCTCTCCACCTCCTACTTCACCATCTGCTCCTTCTCCTAGGCCATAAACATTGATCCATTTTTCAGCTTCTTTATCATATTCGGCACCAACAAAAAGTAATGTTTTTTCCTTTTGATCGTTTATACCTAAATATGCCCAAACAGCTTCTGTTTCAAGCTTTAAAACTTTTTCCAAACTTTCTCTTGGTATTAAGAAAGCTTTTACTTTATTCTTAGAATCTTCGATTGAGCTATCGTCATGATATCTCTTTTCCCACTCGTTTGCAGTTGCAACAGGAATCTGAATAGGTCCTGGAAAGGTTTCTTCATTCATAATTTAAAATTTGTTTTTGGTTAATAATTTAAAAAACTTCGATAGTTTATAATTGGTTTCGCTAAACTACTGATTTTTATTAGAAAATTAACATAAAAACATAAAAAAAAGCCTTAAAAATAAGGCTTTTTGATTTTTTTATTAGAAGGGAACATCACTGTCGTCATCGTCGTCATTTAAATTACTTCCGAAGGCTTCATTTGCAGACGGCAAATTTTTCGTTAGGAAAGGATTGTCATCATGATTCATTTTAGATGGCAAATCATCATAGCCTCCTGTAAATTCTTCTAAGTTGTCGAACTTACCTAAATGTCCTAAGAATTTCAGACGAATATTCTCCAAACCACCATTACGGTGCTTGGCTATAATAAACTCCGCTTGACCTTGCGTAGAAGATGCCTCATCATCGTCCCACTCTTCAATTTTATAATATTCAGGACGATAAATAAACGATACGATATCGGCATCCTGCTCAATCGCTCCAGATTCACGAAGATCCGAAAGTAAAGGTCGCTTACTAGATCCACGGGTTTCTACGGCACGCGATAATTGAGAAAGTGCAATTACCGGAACGTTCAACTCTTTTGCCAAAGCCTTTAAGTTTCGAGAGATTGTCGAAATCTCCTGCTCACGGTTTCCTCCACCTTTTCCGCTTCCTCCCGCAGTCATCAGCTGCAAGTAGTCAATAATAATTAACTTAATTCCGTGCTGCGAAGCCAAACGACGGCATTTCGCACGTAAATCGAATATCGAAAGCGATGGTGTATCGTCAATAAACAAAGGAGCTTTTTCTAAATCTTTTACTTTAGTGCTCAACTGTTCCCATTCGTGCTTTTCTAATTTACCTGTTCTTAGTTTTTCTGAGGAAAGTCCAGTTTCAGAAGAAATAAGCCTCGTAATCAACTGAACAGATGCCATCTCCAGAGAGAAAATTGCAACTGCATGTCCGAACTGAATACTTACATTTCTCGCCATTGAAAGGACAAAAGCCGTTTTACCCATACCAGGACGAGCCGCAATAATAATCAAATCCGAAGGCTGCCATCCAGAAGTTACTTCATCTAGTTTCTCAAATCCTGTTGCAACACCACTCAAACCTTCTTTACCAGCAATTTCTTCAATACGTTTCTTCGCTTGCAAAACCAAACTCTGAGCCGTTTCAGAACTACGTTTAATATTTCCCTGAGTTACCTCATATAATTTTGACTCTGCTTTATCCAGCAAATCGAAAACGTCTGTAGTTTCGTCATAAGATTCTTCAATAATTTCAGAAGAAATTCTAATCAAACTTCTTTGAATAAATTTTTGAAGAATAATACGCGAGTGAAATTCGATGTGAGCAGACGAAGCAATTTTTTGCGTAAGCTGGATCAGATAAAAATCTCCTCCAGCCAAATCTAACTTTCCATTTTTCTTTAACTGTGTCGAAACGGTCAGCAAATCGATAGGCTGAGTTTCTGTAAAAAGCTGTAAAATTGCTTCAAAAATATGTTTGTGTGCGTCTTTGTAAAAAGCGTCTGGCTGTAAAATATCAATTACATCATCTACCCCTTTTTTGTCAATCATCATCGCACCAAGTACAGCCTCTTCCAAGTCAATTACTTGTGGAGGAAGCTTACCTTTTTCTAGATTGATAATAGTAGTTTTGTCGACCTTGACAGGGTTTACATTTTTGAAATTTTCCATATAGCGAAAGTAGCAAAATTTAAAAAAAATATGCTAGCGAGTTATAACTATTCTATTGTTTATAAATATTTTTTTGTGTTGATAACCAAAAAAAAATCCGAAACCGCAGGGCTTCGGATTTTTCATTCTATTTTATGAATTTACTCTTTAAACTCGCCCATATTGCTGTATTTGTCCATTCTCTGGGCAATTAAATCGGCTGTTGATAAGTCTTTCAATTCGTTATATCCTTTTGTAATATATTCTGCTACTGTTTTAAAAGTAGTTTCTCTGTCATAATGCGCTCCTCCTAGTGGTTCTGGAATCACATCATCAACAAGTTTTTGTTTTTTCATGTCAGAAGAAGTCAATTTTAAAGCTTCAGCTGCACGCTCTTTGTACTCCCAGCTTTTCCATAAAATAGAAGAGCAAGATTCTGGAGAGATTACAGAGTACCAAGTATTTTCTAACATATAAACGCGGTCTCCAACACCAATTCCTAAAGCTCCACCAGAAGCACCTTCACCTACAATAATGGTAATGATTGGCACTTGCAGACGAACCATTTCGAAGATATTTCTAGCAATAGCTTCTCCTTGCCCTCTTTCCTCAGCTTCCAATCCTGGATATGCACCTGGAGTATCTACTAAAGTTAAAACTGGAATTCCGAATTTCTCTGCCATTTTCATCAAACGTAAAGCCTTACGGTATCCTTCTGGATTAGCCATACCAAAATTACGGTATTGACGCGTTTTTGTATTAAAACCTTTTTGCTGACCGATAATCATAAACGATTGTCCGTTTATTTTACCAAGACCACCAACCATTGCCTTATCATCTTTAAAACCTCTGTCTCCATGAAGTTCTAAGAAAGTATCTCCGCATATTGCTTTGATATAGTCTAAAGTATAAGGTCTATTTGGGTGTCTTGACAATTGTACCCTCTGCCAAGCCGTAAGGTTTTTGTATATATCTTTCTTCGTTTGCTCTAATTTCTTGTTGATTTCCTTGCACGTTGGTGTTACGTCAACGTCAGATTCTTTTCCAATAATAACACACTTTTCTAACTGTTCTTCAAGTTCTTTAATTGGAAGCTCAAAATCTAAATATTCCATGGATTTTTGAATTTTGTTTGTAAATCGAACCGCAAATATAAAAATATTATATCATTGGCGAAGTTAATTGTTATTTAAAGTATAAAAATGCATTTTAATAATAAGAAAACTATTGCAAGTTTTCTTTCTTGTTCTGATAATGTTTGAAAACACCGTTTAGAATAACTGTTATAATAATTATTACCGCTCCGATGTAAAACTCAATGCTCATTTTTTCTTTTCCACCCAAGATAAAATAAGCCAAAACTATCCCGTAAACTGGCTCTAAATTAGTGGTTAACATTACAGTATAAGGTGTCAATCTTTGCATTACTTTTACCGAAGCAGTAAATGCATAAGCCGTGCAGATTGAAGCCAAAATCAATAATAAAATCCAGTTATTTAAAGACATCTCGAAGAAATCTGCTGTAAATTTTCCTTGAAACAAAAAATAAATCGTAATAAAAAAAACTCCTGCACCAAACTCATAAAAAGTAATTACAGAAGGTTCATGATCTGAAATTAATTTCCCATTCATTAAAGTAAATAAAACTCCTAAAATAATTGCAGCTAATGCATAATAAACACCTTCAAGGTATTTTATTTCAACTTGAAGAATGAGTCCTAACCCAGCAATTATTACAAGTCCGAAAAGAACTTCATACCAAAGCACTTTTCTTCCGTAAAATAATGGTTCTAACAAAGAGGCAAAAAATGCTCCTAATGAAAATATGGAAAGCGTAATGGAAACGTTGGAAACGTGAATTGCCTTAAAAAAGAAAATCCAATGAAGCGCAATTAATAATCCGACAAAAATCAATTTAAAGAATTCTTTTATCGGAACCTGAAAAGATTGTTTTTTAAAAGCAATAAATCCGCCTAGAAAAATCAATGCAATCAGCATTCTGTACCAAACCAGATTTTCGGCATCAATTGTAATTAAAGCACCCAAAATGGCCGTAAAACCCCAAATAAAAACAATTAAGTGAAGATTTAGATAGCTTTTTAAATTATCGTTTCGCATTACGTAATAGGTAAACCGCTAAAATTCCAAAGACAATATTCGGAAACCAAACAGCTAATAAAGGTGAGAATGTAGATTTTTCGGCAAGTGTACCAAAGATTTTGTCAAAGAATACAAATGAAAATGCGATTGCGATTCCAATAGCAAGGTTCATTCCCATTCCACCACGGCGTTTCATAGAAGAAACCGAAACCGCAATAATCGTTAAAATAAATGCCGAAACCGGAATACTATATTTTTTATAAAGAACAACCAAATAGGTATTTATGTTTCCTGAACCTCTTTTTCTTTCTTTTTCAATAAAATCAATTAGTTTACCAAGAGTAAGGGTTTCTGCGATGTAAACTACGGGGGTCAAATCGGCCAATTCAAATTTAAAAGCTACATTTTTTTCAGGAGCTTTCTCAAGCACGTCATTTAGCTCGCCTATAGTTCTTTTTGTATAATCGTATAAAACATAAATCTTCTTCTTTGGATCCCATTTAATACGGCTTGCAGTAATTTTATAAGTCAATTTTTCTTTTTCGAAATGTTCTAAAGAAAAATTGAAAGCTGTTTTTGATTCTTCATTAAAGCTATTTACAAATATAAAATCATGATCATTGATTTGTCTGAAAACATTGGTATTCTCACCACGCATGAGCTCTTTTCCGTTTCCTTTCAAATAAGTATACCTAAAATTATTGTAGCCTTCACTGGCTGCAGGAACAATAAAAAATCCCATAAGCAACACAAAAATCGAAACAATTGTTGCACCTATAATATAAGGACGCAAGAAACGCGTAAATGAAATTCCAGAACTCAAAATCGCAATAATCTCTGTATTATTAGCCAATTTTGATGTGAACCAGATTACCGATAAAAACAAAAATATCGGAAACAGCGAATTAATAAAGTAAATCGTAAAATTGTAATAATAGAAAGCAATATCTCCAAACGGAATCTTATTTTCAAGCATTTTATTTACCTTTTCAGAAACGTCAATCACAATTCCGATTGGCGCAAATAAAAGCAACATGACTGAGAAAGTCCCCAGATATCTCTTTAAGATGTATTTATCTATTATTGTTAACATAGTAGAATTTAATCGATTATTTGTTTAATCGTTTAACCGAATAAACGATTAAACAAATCAATATATTTTAAAGTCTTTGGCTCATATTTTTAACCATCATTTCTTTCCATGGTCTAAAATCGCCTGCTAAGATATGTTTTCTAGCCTCACGAACCAACCACATATAGAAGCCAAGATTATGAATCGTAGCAATTTGCTTTCCTAAATATTCATTGGCTGCAAATAAGTGGCGTAAATATGCTTTCGTATATTCTGTATCTACAAAAGTGTGTCCCATTTCGTCGATTGGAGAAAAGTCAGCTTCCCATTTTTTATTTTTGATATTGATTGTTCCATTTGCTGTAAACAACATACCGTTTCTTGCATTACGAGTTGGCATAACGCAGTCGAACATGTCAATTCCTAATGCAATATTTTCTAAAATATTAATTGGAGTTCCAACGCCCATTAAATAACGAGGTTTATCTTCCGGAAGAATTTCGCAAACAACTTCTGTCATGGCATACATTTCTTCAGCAGGTTCACCTACAGAAAGTCCGCCAATTGCATTTCCTTGCTGTCCTGCATTAGCAATATATTCAGCCGACTGACGACGAAGATCTTTATAAGTACTTCCTTGAACAATCGGGAAAAATGTTTGTTCATAGCCATATTTATAAGGCACTTTATCCAAATGATTAATACAACGGTCCAACCAGCGATGTGTCATGTGCATTGAACGTTGCGCATATCTGTAATCGCAAGGATAAGGCGTACATTCATCAAAAGCCATAATAATATCAGCACCAATTGTACGCTGAATTTCCATTACATTCTCTGGCGTAAAAAAGTGGTAAGAACCATCAATATGCGATTTGAACTTTACTCCTTCTTCTTTAATTTTTCTATTTGACGAAAGCGAATACACTTGATATCCTCCAGAATCGGTCAAAATATTGCGATCCCAGTTCATAAACTTGTGTAATCCTCCTGCTTTTTCCAAAATTTCGGTCTGTGGACGCAGATATAAGTGATAGGTATTTCCAAGAATAATGTCGGGATTAATCTCTTCTTTCAATTCACGCTGGTGCACTCCTTTTACAGAAGCAACTGTTCCAACAGGCATAAAAATAGGAGTTTCTATAACTCCGTGATCTGTAGTAATACTTCCCGCTCTAGCTTTAGACTGCGGATCCTTTTGTAATAAATCAAACTTCATAAATTCGTTTTTCTCCCTACTGTTCGGGACGGCAAAGATAGTTTAATTTCAGGAAATTTTATTAATTAGATTATTTGTCAATTAGAAATTTAGCTAATGTTTTCTTAATTTCTGATTTTAGATTCTAAATGCAAGAATTTAAGTAAATCTTAAAAAATGTAAATGATAAAACTTTTTATCTGTAAAAATATAAATCCCAAATTATCAGAATTTTATAACTTTATAAAACAATCAAACCTCTTAATTAATCTTTAATACATTGCATTATGATAAATTCAGAAGACAAAAACACAGCAAAAGAAAATGAAATAGAAAAAAATTTAGAAAATCTAAATTATCCCTCAAATGAAGATATCTATAATCAAGAAGATAAACTAGAAGATATAGATCCCGAAAATATTTCAACTGATAAAACTATCATTCAAAACAATAACGAATGGAAACAAAACAGCGATAAAATCGGAAATGATTTGGACGTTCCTGGTTCTGAATTAGACGATGATCAAGAAGACATTGGTTCAGAAGACGAAGAAAATAATTATTACAGTGAGGGCGACACCAATTAAACCTTCTTAATTTCTACATTTTTGCCACAAATTAAACAATTTAAATAGATTTTTAAAAATCATTACAATTGTTTAATGTGTGGCAAAACGTTTATATGTAATTATCAATTTCTTGCATTTTCCTTAATTCTGATAAGAAAAGAGCAAAAAAATTTAACAATTGAAACGAACTAAAGCAGAAAATCATTTGTCTCCCCACAAAATATCCGTTACTTTTGCTACAGTTTAAAATTTTACATATAAAATGAAGCCTAACACACAACAATTAAGCGATTTAACGATCCAAGTAAGAAGAGATATTCTTAGAATGGTACATGCTGTAAACTCTGGACACCCAGGAGGATCACTAGGTTGTACTGAATTTTTGGTAACACTATATCAAAATATTATGGACCGCAAAGAGGGGTTTGATATGAACGGAATTGGAGAAGATTTATTTTTCCTTTCAAACGGACACATCTCTCCTGTCTTTTATAGCGTTCTAGCACGCAGCGGTTATTTTCCAGTTTCAGAATTAGCTACATTCAGATTATTAGATTCTCGCTTACAAGGGCATCCAACAACTCATGAAGGCTTACCTGGAGTTCGTATTGCATCTGGTTCATTAGGACAAGGTTTATCTGTAGCCTTGGGTGCAGCTCAAGCTAAAAAATTAAACAAAGACAATCATATCGTATATAGTTTACACGGAGACGGAGAATTACAAGAAGGCCAAAACTGGGAAGCTATTATGTATGCTTCTGCTAAAAAAGTAGATAACATTATCGCTACTATCGACCTTAATGGAAAACAAATTGACGGAACTACAGATGAAGTTCTTCCAATGGGAAGTCTTCGCGCTAAATTCGAAGCTTTTGACTGGGATGTTTTAGAGATCAAAGAAGGAAACAACATCGATGCAATTATCGCTGGATTGACTGATGCTAAATCAAGAACAGGAAAAGGAAAACCAGTTTGTATTTTATTGCATACAGAAATGGGTAACGGAGTAGATTTCATGATGCATACTCATGCTTGGCACGGTAAAGCGCCAAACAATGACCAATTAGCAAGTGCTTTGGCTCAAAACGTTTCTGTAGACCAAATCGACTATTAAATTAATTGATTGATGAAAAAGCATTTTGCATCTTTATTTTTTTTAATTCTGTTTCAAAGTGTTTTTTCTCAAGAATATCATTTTGATTATTTTACCCTTTACAAATTCGACAAGGATTTAATTGGTGACAATAGTCAATTCGAATACAATTACTCTAATTCAAAAGACAGCACGTATATCCTTAAAATAACCAAAATTAAAGATACTATATCAAGCGCTGTATTGGTTGATCTAGCGAGAGGGAAAAATTTCATATACAAAGATGATTCTCATAAAAACAAAATAAATGATATAAGTTTATTATCCAGCTCCATTTCTTTTACTTACAATACTGATTATTGTAAATTGCAAAAAAATGGACATTTCTATGAAGTTTTATATTCTTTGAAAGGCAATGTAAAAATCATCAATATCAAACAATTCAAAAACGATAGAAAAAGAGAGCTAATTAATGAATCATTTTATGAAACTGCCCCATCTGAAATTTCAAAAAACCAACATTTTAATTTCAGAATCCTAGCATCTCCTTTGTGGTGTCAAAAATTTAGATTAAAAAATAATGAAGTTATAACTAGCTCTTATTTTATTGAAAAAGGCAAGAAAATGTATTTTCGAAAACTTTTAAAAATTGAAGAAATAGATTTTAGCTTAGACATTAAAAACAAAAATATTACAGCAAATTAAAGCTATGAAAAAATACGAAAATACAGGAAGTAAAGATACTCGTTCTGGTTTTGGAGCGGGAATGACAGAACTAGGTCAAAAAAACGAAAATGTTGTAGCATTATGTGCTGACTTAATCGGATCATTAAAATTTGATGATTTCAAAAAAAATCACCCAGAGCGTTTTTTCCAAATTGGAATTGCTGAAGCAAACATGATTGGTATCGCTGCAGGTTTAACAATTGGCGGAAAAATTCCATTTACTGGAACTTTTGCGAACTTCTCTACTGGTAGAGTTTACGATCAAATTCGTCAATCTGTTGCTTACTCAGATAAAAATGTAAAAATCTGTGCTTCTCACGCTGGTTTAACTTTGGGAGAAGACGGAGCAACTCACCAAATCTTAGAAGATATTGGTTTAATGAAAATGCTGCCAGGAATGACTGTAATCAATACTTGCGATTACAACCAGACTAAAGCAGCAACTATTGCATTAGCAGATCACCACGGACCAGCATATTTACGTTTCGGTCGTCCAGTAGTTGCTAACTTTACTCCTGCTGACGAACCTTTCGTAATTGGAAAAGCAATTTTATTAAACGAAGGAACAGATGTTACTATCATTGCAACAGGACACTTAGTTTGGGAAGCTCTTATCGCAGCTGAAAAACTGGAAGCAAAAGGAATTTCTGCTGAAGTTATCAACATCCACACTATCAAACCTCTTGACGAAGAAGCAATTCTTAAATCGGTTGCTAAGACAAGATGTGTAGTTACTGCAGAAGAGCACAACTACCTTGGAGGTCTAGGAGAAAGTGTTTCTGGAGTATTAGCCCTAAACAATCCAACTCCACAAGAATTTGTAGCTGTTAAAGATAGTTTTGGTGAATCTGGAACTCCAGAGCAATTAATGGAGAAATACAAATTAAACAATCAAGCAATTGTTGAAGCTGTAGAAAGAGTAATCAAAAGAAAGTAAATTCTTAAACTCTCTTACTTTATAAAAAAACCTCGAAATTCACATTTCGAGGTTTTTTATTGCATTGCCGTTTCTTAAAAACTGACAGATCAAAAATTCATCTAGATTTTTCTCATAAAAAAACCTCGAAACTTACATTTCGAGGAATCTTATTTTATTTTTTTATATTTTACTTTACTTCTTCTGATAAGGATACGTTTTATCCAGATGAATTCTCAATCGTCCAGGTTTCGTATAATCTTCTGGAACAAATTTAGCAGGATTTGTTATTGATTCAGGTTTCGTAGGATCAGTTAGATCTCCACTTGGCCTGCTAGGAATTCCTCTTGGCTCTGTTTCATCAACATTTGGCGTAGTAGCATCATCCGTCAATGGATCCCAAGGATAATAGTTTCTTATTCCAAAATAGAAAGCATTTCCATCTAGTGTTCCCCAACCCACCTGATCGCTAGGCTTTGTAATTTCAAATCGAGTTGTATAACCATCTCCATCATCATCTTGATCTAAAAAATCAGGAATTCCATCTTTATCACTGTCATCAGGGTTTGCTGGAGGTTTTGGATATAAAGTTGTATTTCTATAATCACGCACATAACCATCACCATCAATATCTTCCTGATAATCAAAAACACCATCAGGATTTAATATTACTTCCCCAACACTGCTATATCCATTATTTTCATGATCCATTCTTCTAATATCATATAATTTGATAGTAAAAACTAATGGAGAATAGGCTGGAATTGAGCCCGATCCGCCTGCATAATATCCTAAACCAGAAGGAATAAATAAAACTCCAGCTCCAAAATCTTGATAATTAGCAGTACCATCAGCATTATAAGTAGTTGTTCCTGTTTTAAATTGAGGAAAAGCTTCGCTCCAACCCATAATAGTTGTATACAGATCCAGACTTACTTTCGGATAAACTACTTGTTCAAAAAATGTAGTTGTTACATATGAAGGATCCTTAGCTGTTGCATCTACACGTTTCATATATTCCCCTTTATACGCCGTTACAACTCCATCGGTATTCATAGGAGAAATCCCGACACCCTCTCTTAAAACCAAATAATACATTTTATAAGTTATTCCATGTACATACGGAATTTCTCTTAAAAGCAATTTTGGAAAGGTTGGGCTATTCAAATATGACATGATAGAAGGTTGCGCTGCTGGGTCTGTTATTTTCGTAAAAGTGACATCCATATCTGCAGAAACTGTGATGTAGTAGGTCTTTAAATATTCTTCAATATCTGCATTATCAGTATTAAATTGTTCTTGATAATCCCTTAAAGGAACAATCACCGGATCATCCTCATCCTTTTTATTACAAGAAACGATGGCAAGACCAGCAAGCAATAAAACAAAATAATATTTAAATTTATTCATTATTAGCATTTTTTTAGGTGCGCAAGATACAATATTGATTTATTTTTGTAAAGAAATTAACTTGGATTTTAGAAAAATTATGAGAATAGACAAATACTTGTGGTGCGTACGTTATTACAAGACCAGAAACATGGTTACTGAAGCCTGCAAAAAGAACCAGATCACTGTAAATGGGCAGATTGCAAAACCTTCAAAAGAAGTTTTTCCTACAGATCGAATTACCTTTAGAAAAGATCAAATTACACAAATAATAACAGTTTTAGACATTCCGCAAAATCGTGTTGGAGCAAAGTTGGTAGATATTTATCAAAAAAACGAAACTCCGCCAGAAGCTTTTGCTCATCTAGAGATGTTAAAGCTATCTAAAGAACATTCTAGAAGAACAGGCGCAGGACGTCCGACTAAAAAGGACCGAAGAGACATTGACGATTACGGAGACGATTTTTACGATGAGGATGAAGAAGAAAATGAAACTGAATAACTCCATTTTTAAATCCCAAACTCTAAAAGAACAATCCAATTTCAAATCGACAAAATAAAATTATCTCAAGAATTGGAATTTGGATTTTCTATCTTGGATTTTAATTTAATTATATTAGCAAAAAAAACACTATGAGCAGCAATATTATCCTAACACATCAGGAAATCGAACATAAAATAAAACGTATCGCTTATCAAATTTACGAGACTTTTGTTGACGAAGAAGAAGTTGTTATTGCAGGGATTGCTTCTAACGGATTTGTTTTCGCCGAAAAAGTCGCTTCGGCACTTAGCAGCATTTCTACCTTAAAGGTTTCTATCTGCGAAGTAAAAGTAAACAAACAAAATCCGCAAGAAGCGATACAAACTTCCTTAAGCCCTGAAGATTATAAAAACAAAGGTCTTGTTCTAGTTGATGATGTCTTAAACTCTGGCACCACATTAATTTATGCTGTTCGTCATTTCTTAGACGTTCCGCTTAAAAAATTCAAAACAGCAGTACTTGTTGACCGAAACCATAAAAAATATCCTGTAAAGGCAGATTTTAAAGGAATTTCACTTTCAACTTCTTTATTAGAGCATGTTCAAGTAGTTTTCAATTCAGAAAACGGCGATTATGCCTCTCTAAGCTAAGATTTCTAAAATATCCTGAACCGTTTCTTCGACAGATTTATCATCTACAGAAACTTTATGTTTTGCTTGATTGTAATAATAACTTCTGTCGAATAAATGTTTCGCGATAAACTCTTTCATTTCCTCCTCATTCATATTAGCAATCAAAGGGCGTTTGCTTTTGTTATGCACCAATCTATTATATAAGGTATCAATTGATGCTTTCAAATATATAGATACAACGTCATCTCCTTTTAACAGTTCATGATTATTGGCATAACATGGAGTTCCTCCTCCTAATCCGATAATATTATTTTCAGAAGATTGCAGCAATTCAACAAACATTTCGTGCTCCAATTTTCGAAAATAGACTTCCCCATGCTTCTCAAAAATCTCATTTATGGATAATTTTGCTCTTTCTTCGATGCATTTATCCAAATCTAAGAACGGAATATTTGTAATTTTTGACAAATTTTGGGCGATTGTGGACTTTCCGCAGCCCATGTAACCTAACAGTACAATTTTTTTCATATTAATAAAACCTTATAAACTAAGCAATTGGAGATTTTTCCAAAAAAAAGACAAATTTATGACAAAATAGCTTGGAAACTTCAAAAAAAACTCCTTATATTTGCACCCGCATTCAAGAAATTAAATGACTCGATAGCTCAGTCGGTAGAGCACATCACTTTTAATGATGGGGTCCTGGGTTCGAGCCCCAGTCGGGTCACAAATTTTGTGATTAACAAATTAAATTTCTTGAAAGCAATGACTCGATAGCTCAGTCGGTAGAGCACATCACTTTTAATGATGGGGTCCTGGGTTCGAGCCCCAGTCGGGTCACAAAGGTCGGGTAATTTATTTTACTCGACCTTTTTTCTTTTTAGGCCATGTGGAGAAACGGTAGACTCGCCATCTTGAGGGGGTGGTGCTCGCAAGGGCGTGAGGGTTCAAATCCCTCCATGGTCACTTAAAAAACTAAAAAAGCTATTTTACTGTAAAATAAGGATTTATAAATTTTATTGAAATTAATTTAAAATTCGTTTCAAAAAACAGCCAATAAGCTAAAATAAGTACTTATATTTGCACCCTCATTGAAGAAATGAAGACTCGATAGCTCAGTCGGTAGAGCACATCACTTTTAATGATGGGGTCCTGGGTTCGAGCCCCAGTCGGGTCACAAAAGGTCAGGTAATTTATTTTACTTGACCTTTTTTCTTTTTAGGAAATATCCATGTCTCAAAAATACAACTTTAAAAAACCTAAATTAATCTTGCTTTATCATTTACATCTTTAGTAGCAATTATTTAAAAAGAAAATCTCTTACAAAATAAAAACTTTCTTAAATTCGTTGGGAAATAATTAAACCACTAATCCCAAATTAGTTTTATGAAAAACCTACTATTAGCATCATTTATAATGATGACCTGCTCTATCTGGGCACAATCTGCAACGGGCTATTTCGACAAAGCCATGAAAAAAGCTGAAGCTGGCAACACCAAAGGCGCAATCGCCGATTACACAAAAGCCATTAGCATGAATTCTAAATTCGTTGAAGCTTATCAGAATCGCGGTGTCGCAAAATTCAAGCTAAACGACTTAAAAGGAGCTCAAGCCGACTTTAGCAAAACAATCGAACTGGACAGCATGAATGCGGATGCTTTTACAGGCAGAGCCAATGTCAACTACAAACTACAGAATTATCAAGGCACTATTGAGGATTGCACGTCTTCTTTAGGTTTAAACCCAAAAGATTACGTTGCTTACAACTTAAGAGGTTTAGCTTACAACAAAATTGGCGACAAGAAAAACTCTTGCAAAGATTTTAGCAAAGCAATTGAACTTGGAAGCCAAAGCGCTATAAAAAACAAAGCTACTTTTTGTAAATAAAAAACTCATGAATTCAAAAAAGGTCTGCATATTAAAAATATGCAGACCTTTCTTTTTTGCCAAAGTAATATATTTCTTAAAAATTATATACCTGATTTTAGGTAAAAAATATATTTTAAATACGTAAACCACTAATTCTCTATCTTTTTAATGTAGTTTTAAGGCCGAATCTAAGATTTTATTTTACATTTGTTGACTTAATCGCGAAAAATGATAAACAATATAAAAACTGTTTTCAGCATTAAAGATCTTGAGAACTTATCTGGAATAAAAGCGCATACTATACGCATCTGGGAAAAGAGATACAATATCCTTAAACCTATGCGAACTGATACTAATATTAGATTTTACAATCTTCACAATTTACAGAAACTTTTAAATATTACGTTACTGCACGAATACGGGTATAAAATTTCTAAAATTGCAACATACCCTGAAGAAAAAATACCGCAGTTGGTACGCGAAATAATTTCGAAGAAAAACTCTCAAAACTACGCCATTACTTCTTTTAAAATGGCAATGATGAATTTTGACCAAGAGTTATTCTTCAACACATTCGATTGGCTTATTACAGAAAAGACCTTTAAAGAAGTTTTTAAAGAACATTTTTTACCTCTTTTAAAAGAGCTGGGATTATTATGGCAATCTGAAACCATTACTCCTGCTAATGAACATTTTATGAGTCATTTAATTAAGCAGAAAATATTGATTTACACAGAAAGCCTACAGATTAGAAAACCAACCAAAACTGATCGAATTTTTGTTTTATCGCTTCCACTAAACGAAATACATCAAATTGGATTGTTATATCTGCAATATGAAATTCTTGATAAAGGCTACAAAACCATTTATCTTGGAGAAAGCATGCCTATTGAAAACCTGCAAGATTTAACTAAACATTTTGAAAACATTACGTTTGTTTCTTTCATGACCGTTCAACCAGATCGAAGCGTAATAAATCAATACGTAAAATCGATGGCACAGAAATTATTGCAAGAAACCAACGAAATCTGGCTGATGGGTAAAATGGTTGAATATATAGACCCAAAAGTCCTTACAGACAGAATACGCGTTTTTGACTCAATGGAAGAAACTATTAACATGCTTTAATTTATTTTTGTTTAAGTTTTTCTTATATTTGTTAAACAAATGAGAAAAACTATCCAAATAATAGGTTCTGGCTTCTCTTCTTTGGCAGCCGCTTGTTACCTTGCCCAGCAAGGAAACAGAGTAACTATTTATGAAAAAAATAGTACTATTGGAGGGCGAGCTAGACAATTCAAAGAAGAAGGTTTTACATTTGACATGGGGCCAAGCTGGTATTGGATGCCCGATGTCTTCGAACGCTTTTTTCAAGATTTCAATAAAAAACCTTCTGATTATTACGAGCTGATAAAATTGAGTCCAGCATATCGAGTGTATTTTGGAATTAACGATTTCATCAGTATTTATGACAATCTCGAGGAAATAAAATGTACTTTTGAAACCATTGAAAAAGGAAGCGGTCAAAAACTGCAAATCTTTATCGACCAAGCCAAAAGCAACTATGATATTGCTATTAAAGATTTGGTTTATCGCCCTGGAATTTCGCCTCTTGAATTAATTACAAAAGAAACTATATTAAAACTCAATCAGTTTTTTAGAAACGTAAGCACTGATATTCGGAAAAATTTTAAGAACGAAAGATTAATTCAGATTCTCGAGTTTCCAGTTTTATTTCTTGGAGCAAAACCGACTAAGACACCATCTTTTTACAATTTTATGAATTATGCCGATTTCGGCTTAGGAACTTGGCATCCTAAAACTGGAATGTTTGATGTTATTCGAGGAATAGAAAAATTGGCGTTAGAACTTGGTGTTACTATTAAAACCAATGCGGCAATCGAAAAAATAATCGTTGAAAACAAAACAGCAAAAGGAATTATAATTAATGGCGAAACCATAAAAGCAGATGTTGTTTTAAGTGGTGCCGACTATCATCATTCTGAAACTCTACTCGAAAAAGAACACAGAATGTACTCTGAAAAATATTGGGAAAATAGAGTTTTTGCCCCGTCTTCTCTCCTATTTTTTGTTGGTTTCGATAAAAAAATAGAAAACATTTCACATCACGCTTTATTTTTTGATGTCGATTTCAATCAGCATGCAGCAGATATTTACGATAATCCAAAATGGCCAGAAGCACCGTTGTTCTACGCTAATTTTCCATCCAAAACAGATAAAACTGCAGCGCCAGACGGAATGGAATCTGGATTTTTCTTAATTCCGCTCGCACCCGGAATTGAAGACAATCAAAACTTACGAGAAGAATATTTTGAAAAGATAATCACTCGTTTTGAAGCACTTACACAACAAAAAATTAAAAATAACATTATCTTTAAAAAGTCGTTCTGCAAAAATGACTTTGTAAACGACTATAACGCTTACAAAGGGAATGCCTACGGAATGGCTAACACTCTATTACAAACGGCTTTTCTAAGACCAAAATTAAAAAGCAAAAAAGTCAAGAATCTATATTTTACAGGACAGTTAACTGTTCCTGGACCAGGTGTTCCGCCTGCTTTAATTTCAGGAAAACTAGCAGCTGAATTAATTCAAAAATCATTTAGATCTTAAAAAATGAAATCACTATTTGACGCCGTTTCTTTCAAGTGCAGCAAACTCGTAACTAAAAATTACAGTACATCATTTTCACTTGCTGTTAAAATGCTTTCACCAAGTATTCGTGATGCCATTTACAGCATTTATGGATTTGTTCGTTTTGCTGATGAAATTGTAGATTCTTTTCATGATTATGAAAAAGAATATCTCATTGAAGATTTTGAAAAAGAATATTATAAAGCAATGCAATTAGGCATCAGTTTAAATCCTATTTTAAATTCGTTTCAGCAGACTGTAAAAGAATATAATATTACAGACGACTTAGTTCAGGCTTTTTTGAAAAGTATGAAAATGGATTTGATAAAATCAAATTATCAGACACAAGCTGAGTATATAGATTACATTTACGGCTCTGCAGATGTCGTTGGACTGATGTGCTTGAAAGTTTTTGTTTCTGGAAAAGAACACAAATACGAACAATTGAAAAATGAAGCTATGCGTTTAGGCTCGGCTTTTCAAAAAGTAAATTTCCTGAGAGATTTAAAAGACGACAACACCATCTTGAATCGAACTTATTTTCCTGGTGTAAATCTGAATAATTTCACAGAAGACTCTAAAACACAAATCATTAAAGAAATCGAAGAAGATTTCAGAATTGCTTATCAAGGAATTGTAAAACTTCCTATCGAAGCCAAATTCGGTGTTTACACAGCTTATGTTTATTATAAAAAATTATTGAAAAAGCTAAAAAACACGCCTTACTATGAAATTGGAAATTCAAGAATTCGAGTTTCCAATTATACAAAAGCAGGACTTTTGGCGCAGTCTTTTGTGACTTATAAATTGAAGTTGGTATAGAAATTCATCTTGTAAAGCATTACATTTAAGCCCAAAATTGTCATTTCGACGAAGGAAACTCGAGCGATAGCGAACTGGCGAAGCAAATCTCCACGAGAAACTCCACAAAGATTGGCATACTGTTGAGGAGCTACTTGCGAAGATTTCTCCCTTCGGTCGAAATGACAAAAATGAGGGAATCGTCAATAAAAAAACTCTTTTGAGTCAATCTTTTATAATCCAAAGCTAAACTCAACAACAATAAAACAATAATTTTAAAACATCAACATTTATAAAATGATTTCTTTTTTAATCTTTTTAGGCGTTTTTCTCCTTATGGAATGTGTGACGTGGCTAACTCATAAATACGTTATGCACGGTTTTATGTGGTATTTTCATGCCGATCATCATCAGCCGAAATACGAAAACACTTTTGAGCGCAACGATATTTTCTTTGTCATTTTTGCTACTCCTAGTATTATCTTATTTTATTTTGGTGTTCAAGGCGAATTCAATTATTTGTTTTTTATTGCCTGCGGAATCACACTTTATGGAGTCTGTTATTTTCTAATTCATGATGTATTAATCCATCAGCGTTTTAAATGGTTTAAAAACACTAAAAACAAATACCTCATCGGACTTAGAAAGGCGCATAAAATACACCACAAACATTTAGGCAAAGAAAAAGGAGAATGTTTTGGAATGCTATTCGTACCATTCAAATATTATAAAATGTAAAATTATTTGGGCGTTTCCGCAGCGCCGGATCGGGCTTTTCGTTCCCCCTTTTTTATGTCAGGCAGAAAAAGCCTGCCGCAAATAGAGCTTCAATTCAATCCCTAACGCTCACGTATTTCAAAAAAGATTTGAGATTATGAAATTATACAAGATAGCAACCGTACAACATATCAATGCAAGTATTGAAGATTGCTGGGATTTTTTCTCGAGTCCCAAAAACCTTCAAACCATTACGCTCGATAATATGAATTTCCAAATTCAAGATTACGATGGTAGACGCATGTATCAGGGACAGATTATCACGTACACCTTAAAACCTCTTTTCGGAATTAAAATGTCTTGGGTCACCGAAATTACCACTTGTCAAGAAAACGAGTATTTCGTAGACATTCAGAAATTTGGTCCTTATAGATTGTGGCATCATAAACATTTCTTTGAACCAACGCCAGATGGCGAAACCAAAATGACAGATATTGTTCATTATGCTCTACCTTTCGGAATCTTGGGAAGAATCATGAATAGATTGGTAGTAAAAAATAAATTGAAAAGTATTTTCGATTATAGATTTAATAAGATCGAAGAATTATTTAATTCTAAAAAAGCTTAAAAATTAAACACATAGCTATGTGTTAGAAACTAGTTTCTTTCTAAACTCTTAAAAGAAAAACAAAATCTATGTTTCTATGTGTTTAAAAATCTCATACAATAATGACAAAACAAAAAGTTACTTTATTCTGGTTTAGACGCGATTTACGTTTAGAAGACAACACGGGATTATTTCATGCTTTGCAATCAGATTTTCCTGTTGTTCCATTATTCATTTTTGACGATGACATTTTAGAACATCTTACAAAAAATGATGCTAGAGTAACTTTCATTTATGATTCGCTTGAAAAGATAAACTCAGAATTAAAAAAACTTGATTCTTCAATCTTAATTAAAAAAGGAAAAACAAAAGACGTTTGGAAATCACTTATCGAAAAATTTGATGTTCAATCGGTTTTCTTTAACAAAGATTACGAACCTTTTGCCGTTAAACGCGACACAGCGATAACTGCTTTATTAAAAGAAAACAACATTGAAACTTTCTTTTATAAAGATCATGTTATTTTTGAGGAAAAAGAAATCACAAAAGCAGATGGAAATCCATATACGGTTTACACTCCATATAAGAATAAATGGCTAGAGAAATACCATTTTTTAGGCTCTGCTACGGAATGTGACTCAGTTCCGTTTCAAAGCAATTTCGCGAAAAATAAATTTACTTTTCCTGATTTAGCCGAAATTGGTTTTGAAAGAAGCGATATAAAAGTCAAGCCGCACAACTTAACACAAATTGCCCAGTATAAAGAAACAAGAGATTTTCCCGCTTTAGACAGCACTTCTTATCTTTCGCCACATTTGCGATTCGGAACTGTGAGTATTCGTAAATTGGTAAATTGGGCAAACCGAAAAAATCAGACTTTTTTAAGCGAATTAATCTGGAGAGAATTCTTTATTCAGATTTTGTTTAGCTTTCCGAATTGTGTCAATCATAATTTCAAGTCGAATTACGACGGCATTCAATGGCGAAATAACGAAGAGGACTTTAAACGCTGGTGTTCTGGAACAACAGGATATCCGATGGTCGATGCTGGAATGCGTCAGTTAAACGAAACTGGCTATATGCATAATCGCGTTCGAATGGTTGTAGCGAGTTTTTTATGCAAACATTTGCTTATCGATTGGCGATGGGGCGAAGCTTATTTCGCCGAAAAACTTTTAGATTTTGAACTGGCTTCAAACGTAGGAAACTGGCAATGGGCAGCAGGAACAGGTTGCGATGCCGCGCCTTATTTCAGAGTTTTTAATCCCGAAATCCAACAGCAGAAATTTGACCCAAAAGGAGAATACATCCGTAAATGGATTCCTGAATTTGATTTAGGCTATAATGAACCAATGGTTGATCATGCTTTTGCAAGAGATCGTGCGATTGCTACTTACAAGGCTGGGATTTTGAAATAGTTTTTTTTTGTTTCAGGTTTAAAGTTTCAAGTTTTTTCTTGACGCTTAAATTTTGTTTCTCGCAGATTTTGCAGATCTAGCAGATTTATTCTCATTTTTGTCATCCTGACGAAGGAAGGATCACACTAGAAACTCCACACAGAATGTAGCCGACCTTTGTCGATTTGCAAATTTGATCCTTCCTTCGTCAGGATGACAAACTAAACTAAAAAAACCTTTGTCAAAGCTTGAAACTTTAACAAAGGCCTATGCATATAAAATTGGAATTTGGAATTTAAAAAATTGGAATTTCTAAACTTCTAGTATTTCAAATAATTATCAACCACAATCTTCGCTTTCAAATCAAACATTAAATTATATAAGCCAAAGAAAGTACGGTTCATATAAATAAAGTGCTTAGACCCACGGTTTCCGTTCATCTTTCTAAGATTAGTGTCGGTTGAAAAACGTTTTCCTAATACTGCTATGTCATTAAAAAATTTCTCGTCTGAGAAATCAAAGGAATCATTCTGAAAGGGTTTCGTAAACAGAGACAGCAAATCAAAAAACATATTGGTAAAATATTCTATTTCTGAAGCTGAATCATCTGCTCTTAGAACTTCTAATTCGAATAATTTTTGATTAAAAAGATTTGGATCTGAGAGTATGTTTTTATTGATTAATTCAAAATACGGAATGTAGAAATCATCTGGAATCTGTTTCATACAACCGAAATCCAAAGCAATTAATTGGTTTTTATCATCTACCAAAAAATTTCCCGGATGCGGATCTGCATGCACTTTTCGCAAAACATGCACTTGATACATGTAAAAATCCCAAAGTGCTTGACCTAATTTGTCGCCCACTTCTTGATCTTTATTTACAGCTGTAAATTCAGAAAGATGAATTCCCGTCATCCAATCCATTGTAATGATTTTCTCTGACGAAAACTCTGGATAGTAATTCGGGAAACTGATATTTTCTATTTTACTGCACGCCTCTACAACTTCTTGACTTTGTTTTAATTCCAGTAAATAGTTTGTTTCTTCAATTAGTTTGTCTTCAACTTCTTTGAAATATTTATCAGAATCTTTTCCTTGCAGATTAAACATTCTAATCGCAATAGGTTTTACCAAAGCCAAATCTGACGAAATACTATTGGCAACTCCTGGATATTGAATTTTAACAGCCAGTTTTTTATCGCCTTTCTTTGCCAAATGTACCTGACCAATACTTGCCGCATTTACAGAATTTGGATTGAATTCGTCAAAAATCTCATATGGCGTTTTTCCAAAATTGCTTTTGAAAGTTTTTAAAACTAGCGGAGCAGAAAGCGGAGGAACTGAAAACTGAGATAAAGAAAACTTTTCTACATAAGCTTGCGGGAGAAAGTTTTTGTCCATGCTTAGCATTTGAGCTACTTTTAGTGCACTTCCTTTTAAGCTTTTTAGTCCGTCATAAATATCTTCGGCATTATTCTCGTTTAGTTTATCACGGGTCAGATCTGGGTTTACTATTTTCTCGGCATAATGTTTCACATAGTTTACACCGATTTTAGCACCTGTCTGAACCAATTTTCCTGCTCTTTCTATTTTTGAGGTCGGAATATAATCGATTGTTTTCATTATCTGCTGTATACTTTTTCTTTGAACAAAAATTTTCCGAAATCTATCAGATGATTCATTGGTGCTACATTCATTAATTCAAATGATGCATTAACTGATTTTTCAATGAAAATATCGGTTTTCTCAAAAGCAGGAGATTCATCTTCCATCCAGAATTTAATTGTCAACATTAATTGCAACCAAGAAGATTCCTGAATGGCTTTTTCCTGAAACTTTTGAAACTTTTCCTGTTCTAGTCTGTAATCGTCTGTCAGGATTTCAGAAACATATTCTTTAAAACTATTTCGAAGTGTGGTTAGCTGTACTAAATTTTTAAGCGGATTTCTGTCAATCTTAAGCGATTGCAAGACATAGCTTCTATTGGCAGTAAGTATTTCGAAAAAAGTAAAATAAAAACTCAGCATTTTGTTTTTCATATCATATCCTTGATATTCTTCGTTCTTATGAAGAAGATTGACTGTATTTTCAAAAAACAGTCGGAATATTTCTTTTTCTAAACCTTCTAATGTTCCAAAAAAAGCATAAAACTCAGCTTCTGTAAAATCATTTTCCTTTGCAAAATGATAAACCGATTTAGGCTTTTGTCCTTTTTCTAAAACTTCATTCATGTATTTTGAGACTATATCATCCTTTGTGATTGTCTTTTTTTTAGTCGCCATTTCATTATAATTTAGAATTCGCCCTAAAGATAAGGATTGTTTAAGTACCTTTACTAATCCTTAAACAAGTTAGACTGTTAAATATATTATAAACTATTATGGCTCAAAATGTTCTATTAACAGGCGGAAGTGGTTTCATTGGAAAACATTTAACAGATGTTCTCATCGAAGCAGGCTTTTCTGTGTCTGTTTTGAGCCGTTCTGATAGAGAAAATACTCCAAGAGTTACGTATTACAAATGGGATATTAAGAAAAACTATATTGACAAAAATGCGGTTCTAAATGCTGATTACATTATTCATCTCGCTGGTGAAGGCATTGTCGAAAAAAGATGGACCAAAAGACGTAAAAGAGCCATTATTGAAAGCCGCGTTAGACCTGTCGAAATGATCTATTCTGTTTTAGAGAAAAACAATAAAAAACTGGAAGCATTTGTTTCTGCTTCGGGTATTGGAATTTATGGCGCTATTACGAGTCATAAAATTTGCACTGAAAACACACCACCTGCCGATGATTTTCTAGGCATAACCTGCCAGAAATGGGAAAATGCTGCAGATAAAATCGGTTCTTTAAATATTCGAACCGTTAAAATTAGAACTGGCATCGTTTTAGGTAAAAACGAAGGTTTTCTAAAAAAAATGACTCCCACATTTAAATCAGGTTTTGGAGCTGTTTTAGGTTCTGGCAAGCAATATCTGCCTTGGATTCATATTGAAGATTTATGTCAGATTTATTTAAAAAGCATTGAAGACACCAAACTAGAAGGCGCATACAATGCTTGTATAACAGATAATACAACAAATGCTCGATTTTCTAAAACACTTGCCAAACTATATGAGTATACTATATGGTTGCCCAAAGTTCCTCCTTTTGTATTAAAGATTATGCTTGGACAAATGAGCGTCGCCGTATTAACCGGACAGCGGGTTTCGTCAGAGAAAATTCAGAAAACTGGTTTTGAATTTCAATTTACTGATTTAGAAAAGACGCTTATTAATTGTATAAAGTAAGTCTTATTTCAAAGTCAGCATTGTTTCATCACTGCGAATTATTCCAGTCAGTTCTGTATTTGCTGTTTTGGCAATTTTGGAAGCTATAGGAGTTGGAATATGAATATTAAAATCGGAAACCTCAATCGGAAAATCCGAAACTATCCGAATTCCTTCTGGAACTCTTTTAATCAAAGCATTTACGATAATCTCTTTTGATTTTCCGCGTAAATTCAGTTTCCCTTTTATCTGATATTGTTTTTCAATCTCATTAATATCTTTCAAATCAAATTTTTCTATTTTTCCTTTAAAAACTGCTTTTGGATAGCGATTGCTTTCCATATAATTTTCATTGAAATGCTCTTGCATCAAATTCAATTTAAAGCGAAAATCTTTAACGATAACAGTACATATAAGAGTACTTGTTTTTGGTTCTAACAGTATGGCAACTTGTCTATTTACTGCTCTAATTTCTTCAAACATTGGAACAGAAGCTTCAAAATTTATTGTTCCTGTATTAGTAAAAAATTTGTCTTGGGCAATGACAGAAAAGGCGGTAAAAAATAAAAATAGTAAGGTAGTTGTTTTCATAATCGTCTACATTTAAACAATTATGTCATTCAATTTGTTCTGACTAAGAGAAAATAAAAAATCAGATCCTAATAATCTGAAAAATCGAACGGCAATACTCAGTGAAAAAATTCCGTAACCCAATAATTACACTTAAAGTTACGAAATTTCCCCATTAAAAGTTCTGAGAGCAATGCTAAAAATTTGTGAATTTTTACCTCATTAAAGGGATTGTGGAAAAAGTCCTTACGGGACAAAATATCGGTGTGTGTAATTTTTTTTCTACCGATATGTAATCTCTACGAGATATTTCTCCACAATATCATTTTCAAAATATTGGCTTGTGTAATTCTTTTTCCACCGATATGTAATCTCTCCGAGATATTTCTTCACAATATCATTTTCAAAATATTCCATTAGGAATTACATATTGGTAGATTTTTTTTACCATTTTCAAATATTCCGCTAGGAAGTATATATCAGTAGAAAAAAATATTGGTTCACCCACATTTTGTCCCGTAGGGACTTTACCGTAATTTTTGACAACGAATTTCTATGCTTTAACCTCTGTACAAATCTCAATCAAAAAACCATTTAAGTCTCTTGCATAAGCCACAATCTGTCCCCAAGGTTTTTCTACAGGTTCAGAAACGATAACAGCGCCAAAAGAAGTTGCTTTTTGTAAAACTTCAGGAACATTATCTGTAATAAAACCAATTTCTATGGCAAAAGGTTTGTCTTCTAAACTGCTTTCGATAAAACCATCAGGTAAACTTTTTGAGGCTAATTTCTTCGAAGCAAAAGAAAGTGTTGTTTCTCCTGTAATCAATTCGCCATAATCTCCTTCTGGCGTGACAAATTTTCTCGAAAACCCAAAAGCATTTTCATAAAACACGATAGATTCTTCGACATTTTCAACGTATAAAATTGTATATCCAAACTTGACCATAATTTCTAATATTTAATGTGTATCTACTAAATATAAGAAAATTTAGCTAATTTCTAAAAGGACATTATATTTTTCTAAACTCGCCAAATCTTCAATAGAATTTATATTGGCCAATTTTTCGTGCTCTTCTACTTCTTTTCTAACTTCAATATGTTTTATTGCTTTTCTAAAACGACGCACTTCCTCTAAGTTTGACAAGATTAATCCTGGAACCTGAACACTTTTACCTTCTTTATCTTTGGCAACCATTGTAAAATAAGACGAATTGCAATGTTTGACAACTCCTGTCTGAATATTTTCTGCTTCTACGCGAATGCCGACAATCATAGAGCTTCTTCCAACATAATTTACAGAGGCCTTCATGGTTACTAATTCTCCAACTTCAATTGGTTTCAGAAAGTTTACCGTATCTACAGAAGCTGTTACGCAATAATTTCCGCTGAATTTTGATGCCGATGCAAAAGCAATCTGATCTAGTAATTGTAAAATATATCCCCCGTGAATTTTTCCGCTAAAGTTAGTATGCGATGGTAGCATTAATTCTGATATACTAACTTTTGATGAAGAAACTGGTTTAAAATCTGTACTCATGTTTTTGTTTTTGGAATGTTTTGATTAGTTGTATTCTATATTTGGTTGGTATTTTTTCTTGCGTCTTTTCTCTTTTTACTTTCTCTTCTAATTCAATAATTCATTTTCATCTGAACTCGCTGCTCTTGCAATAATATTATCTGGAAGTGACTTCTTTGCCTTCGCTCCCATTTTTTTCAGTCTTTCTACACTCGAAATCAGATTTCCTTTGCCGTCAACCAATTTATTCATTGCTCTTTCGTATTCTGTTTTGGTATCTTTTATTTTATTTCCAATTCGAACTAAATCGGTTACAAAACCTTCAAATTTGTCATACAAAGCTCCTGCTTGTCTTGCAATCTCTAAGGCATTTTCCTGCTGTTTCTGATTGGTCCACATACTGTCAATCGTTCTTAACGTTGCCAAAAGCGTACTTGGCGTTACAATAACAATGTTTCGGTCAAAAGCTTTGGTGTATAATGTAGGATCTTCGTTTAATGCAATGGCAAAAGCAGGCTCCATCGGAATAAAAAGCAGAACAAAATCTGGACTTTCCATTTGGTACAAATCATGATAATTTTTACTGCCCAACTGCTCAACATGTCTTTTAATAGAAATAACGTGTTCTTTAAGAAATTCTATTTTTAACAGTTCTGATTCTTCGTTTACCCATTTTTCATAAGCGGCAAGCGAAACTTTAGAATCAACAATCATTTTTTTACCATCTGGAAGATTGATTACCACGTCTGGAAAAACGCGATTGCCTTCACTATTGGTAAAACTCTGCTGCACTTCATATTCTCTTCCTTTTTCTAATCCCGATTTTTCTAGAACACGTTCCAAAACCAATTCTCCCCAATTTCCTTGCATTTTGCTGTCGCCTTTTAATGCTTTCGTAAGATTTAAGGTTTCTTTGCTCATTTGCGCATTCATTTCGCTCAAGCCAATAATCTGCTGGCGAAGCGCTGCATGATAATCAATACTTTCTTTATGTGTTTGCTCTACTTTCTGTTCAAAAACCTGAATTTTGTCCTGCAAAGGCGTCAGGATATTTTTCATGTTTACAGTATTTTGCTCGGTAAACTTTGCCGATTTTTCTTCTAAGATTTTATTGGCTAGGTTTTCAAATTCTTTGGTAAATTTTTCCTGAAGCTCATTAATTTCGCTTTTTTGTTCTTTATGGCGTTCCCATAAATTTTCAAAATCTACTTCTTTTTTAGAAAGCTGAATTGCTAAACTGTCTTTTTCTGTACGAATATTTTCTTTTTCAGAAATATTAAACTGCAATTGTTTCTGAAAGTTATTTTTTTCGCTTTCAAACTGCTCTTTCAACATCTGCAATTGACTATTTAATGCATTTAATCTTTCCTCAGAAATAGCTCTTTCTGATTGAAATTTGGATAACGAAAGCATTCTTCCTATGTATATTCCTATAGAAAGCGCAACAACAAAACCCAATAAAAATGGTAAAAAATCAGTCATAACTAAGGTAATTTAACGTAAAAGTACTCAATAATGCGTAGTGCTTAATTTTTAAAATAGAAATTTCACTAATTCATATTCAATTCAAACTAAATCAACATTTATTTTTTTTCAAAAAAAAACAAACCTCAACGCAACCTTTTTTACAAAGCACTATCTACAAGATATAAACCTATTAAAATAATTATGAAAAAATTAATACTTGGCTTATTTGTAGCCTTTGGATTCAGTGCTTGTTCGCTTAGTGACGGAAATAATAATTATGTAGATTGTGGAGCTAATACAACTGTAAATTTTACTGGTTTTCCTTTCTTGTGTAATTATAGTGTAAAATCTCAACCAAATAATGCTGCAGCAGTTATTATTCCATCTCAAGAAAAAATGGATCAGTATTTTACAAAACATGCAAACAGTTGTCAAGTTGCAAGTGATCCAAATATTGATTTTACAAAAGAATATTTAGTTGGGATTTTTGCTGGCGCCAAACCTACAAGCGGCTATGACATCGTAATTAGCTCCATAGTAGAAAATAATTGTGAAATCGTTGTTAATTACTACGAAAAAGCCCCTGCTGTGGGTGAAGACGTAACGCAAACTCCTACTTATCCTTCTGATTTTGTTTTGATCCCGAAAACAACAAAAGGAATGATTTTCAATAAAACAACAGAAGTCGCTGACAATATAATTATTGGAAGTTTCCATAATGAATGTACAGGTGCAGACTGCCAAAAATTTTATCAGCTTAACGAGTATAACATTTTAAAATTCTTAAACGTTGGAGCTGGTAAATACGATTTCGGACAATACAAATATACTCCGACAATTAAAAGAGGCGAATATAGTTTATTATTAAAAAGTGTTCCTTCAGAAATTTTAGCTATAAAAGGACAAACTAAAACTTATGGTTCTCCAGATTCTGCGAATCAAGGCGGAATTTATTTTGAGCTTCGTCAAGGAGCAAGCGTTACCAGAATTTATATTGATAATAACGATACTTCAGATCAAAGTTCAGAAATAAAACTTTTCAAAAAAGCAATTCAGGAAAAAATTACAAGCTTAAAATAATTCTATCATGAAGAAACTCTTTTTTTCTTTTATTATCTGTTTTTTATTTTCATCAATGATTCCTATAAATGATTCAAAAAAAACCGCAAAATCAATTATAAATACTTGGATTTGGAAAAAATCTATTGGAGGTTCTAATAACCCTTACATAGCAACACCAAAAACAATTGGATTTAATAAGAAAATTGTCTTTACTGAAAAAGGAAGAATTATTACTTATAAAAATAATATAGAGATTAGAAACAGTGCCTATCAGATAGAAAAAGGAAAGAGTTATTTTGACCATTCAGAATGTGACTTAATTACGTTTGAAGGCAAAACTTACATAATAGAAAACCTTGACAATCAAAACCTAACCATTGTAAGCAACAGTCAAGATGGTACTCAAGCTATTTTTAAAAGATAGTTTTGTACGCTATTTAAAACTATTTTTGCAAAATCAAATTTGAACCATTTCTTGAAAGACGAGTTAGAAAAATATATCAAACTGTGCATGAAAAATGACAGAGAGGGACAACTGAAAATTTATCAGTTGTTCTCTCCTGTTTTATATGGTATATGTTTGAAATATATGAAGAACGAAGATGACGCGAAAGATGTTTTTCAGGAAGCATTTGTAATTGCCTTTCAGAAAATAAGCCAATATAAATTTGAAGGAAGTTTTGAGGGCTGGCTGAAACGTATTTTTATAAACAAACTCATCGAAACTTTAAACAAAAAGAAAAAAGAGAGTTTCTTTTTAGATGTTTTTGATCCCGATACCGATTTTATAGAAGAAGAGGAACTGGAAGCAATTCCGATAGAACAGGAAAAACTGCTGGAATACATTCGAGATTTACCAGATCAATACCGGACAGTTTTTAACCTCTATGTATTCGAAAAAATGAAACACAAAGAAATAGCCGAACTATTAAAAATCTCCGAAGGAACATCAAAATCAAATTTAAATCGCGCTAAACACATATTACAAAAGCGAATTTTGAGCATAAAAAATTTTAAGATAGCATGAAGAAGCACAAAATAGAAGATATTTTTTCATCAATGGAAGACTTTTCGAGTGTTCCGCCTCCAGAATTATGGAGTCAGATTGAAAAAAAATTAGACAAACCTAAAAAGAAGAAGAGAGTTATTCTTTGGTGGTCGGCTGCTGCATGCTTATTATTAGGGTTGCTTCTGCCTTCAATTTTACATTTTACTGATTCGTCTAAAAACAATAACCTCAACGATGGCAATTTAGAAAACGGCAGAAATAGTATTGTTCTTGACAAAAACACAAACGATAATTCTAACGACAGAAATTTAGTCCGAACTAAAAATACTGACAAAAAAATAGATTCTTTAAATGGAAATGATACGAAGAATCAATTCAATAATGAATCAGGAATTCAAGTTCAAGAGACTTCTGTAGCAGAAACAAACTCTAAGAACAAAAGCAGTAAAAAAGATTCGAAATCTAATGTAGTGGTTCCAGCAAATGCTCCGAACGAATCTGTTGCATATCAAAATTCAGGTTCATCAGAAGAAAAATCGACTGCAAAATCTTCTAAAAAATCTAACACAGCGGTTCCAGCAAATGCTCCGAACCAATCTATTGCATATCAAAATTTTGGCTCTTCAGAAAACAAGTCGATTCTAAAATCTTCCAAAAAATCTATTTTAGAAAATAATACAAAATCTTCTAATAAAGGAATTTCTGAAGAACGAATTGCATTTGGAAAACAAAGCAAATTTAATTCGACAGTAAAAAAACAGCTTTCAAATTCTATTTTTGAAGAACAGTTTTCTGCGAAAAACAATAAAAGTTTAGCACTCAATAATCATAGTTCTTCCGCAAATACTAACTCTTTAACAAACAGCAATGCATATAATTCGAACAAAAATGCATTAAGTATAAATGAGACTAAACGAACTGACAAAGCGGTGATCATAAAAGACGATGTGAAGATTGCTAATAGTTTGAGCAAAACAGACTCTATACAATTGGCTGAGCTTCAAAATTTAGAAAAAAGGATTTTAGCTCCAGAAAAGAAAAAAGAAGAAAAAGAGAAAAAAGACAATCTTATCAATAAAAAGGAAAGATGGGCAGTTGCCGTTTTTGCAGGCATAGCAAGTTCTGAAAATACCAAAAACGATAAAACATTAGGGAACGTAAACGATTCTAAACAATCTAATTCTTATGGCGTAAAAACTAAATATAGTATTAACAATAAATGGGCTGTAGGTTCTGGATTAAAAATCAGCGAATTAGGACAAAGTGTTGCCAATGTATCTTATGTGAGTGCTAAAAACAATGCTTTTTTTACTCCTGACAGCTATCCTGTTGCATCAGCTAACTCACCTACTCAAGATTACCTTCTAATTTCTAATAGCACAAAAGAAGCTTTGAAAAATGAAAATGTTCAAACTGGAAAATTAGATCAAAATTTAAGATATGTAGAAATGCCACTAGAAGTTTCTTACTCTGTTTTTAATCAAAATAAAGCGAGCATTAACGTAAACACTGGAGGTTTTGTAGGTAAATTGATTTCAAACAATGTAGTTTTAGACGGGCATACTATTGGGGAAAATGTCAATGCGAATAATTATGTTTATGGTTCTACTTTGAGCAGTACCGTTCAATATCGCGTGTACAAAAAGACCAATGTTTTTGTTGAGCCTGCGGTAAATTATTACATCAATCCACTAAACAGCCAGTCTTTCAACCAGTTCCAATGGGGATTAAATTTTGGGCTAAATGTCAATTTCTAAAGCAAATTTGTAGTAATTTTCAGGCTATATTTAGAATAGATTTTTTATGGATTTTACAATTGATTCGCTTGATTTATTATTGAGCAAGAAAGTTATTTTTGACAAAGCTGGTTTGCAAATGACCACTTTTCAAAAAGAAAGCGAAAGTGAGGAATACAGTGCATTTCGTTTTCAGTTAAACAATAACAACATTTGCTATAGAGAGGCTAAAATTACCCCAACCAAGATAGGACAATTTGTGACTTTATGGAAACGAAATCAATCGGGAATAATTGAGCCTTTTGATTATTCCGATACTATTGATTTTGTAATTGTAACTGTTCGAAAAGATCAAAATTGGGGACAGTTTATTTTTCCGAAAAAAACATTATTAGAAAAAGGCATTTTTTCTACCCAAAACAAAGAAGGTATCAGAGCCACAAGAGTTTATCCTCCGTGGGATGAAACTACAAGCAAACAGGCACAGAAAACGCAGAAATGGCAATTGAATTATTTTTTCAACTTTTCAGATCAAAGCAAAATTGATTTAGTGGAATTGAAAAATATATTTGCGTAAAAAAGAAAGTCACACATCGGCCAGTTTTCTATTCTATAATTGATTTTATTTTTAATAACATTATTTTTAAAAATCATTTTTCATCTACAAAAAAAGCAGTAAGCTTTCCCTTACTGCCTTTTACTAATTCAAAATAATATTCTCTAATAAAAAATATTAAACTGCGGTATAACCTCCATCAGCAATAATATAACTTCCTGTTGTGAATGATGATTTATCAGAATTTAGAAAAACTACCAGTTCGGCAACTTCTTCTGCGGTTCCTAAACGGTTCATTGCAGATTTTGCTGCAATAGCCTGCATCATATCTTTATTAAGATTATCTTTTAAAAGTGCTGTTTCAATATAACCTGGTCCAACAGCATTGCATCGAATGTTTTTCTGTGCATATTCTACTGCAATATTTTTTGTCAAACCAACCACACCATGTTTACTCGCTGTATATGCAACACTATTTGGCGCAGCAACTTGTCCATGAATTGAAGCAATATTTACAATGCTTCCTCCGCCATTTTTCTCCATTTGCTCCAATTGATAACGGCAAGCATAAAAAACACCGCTTAAATTTAATGCAATAACCTTATCCCAAGCTTCTGGCTCGTATTCTCCAGTTGGTTTTGCTGGCCCTCCCATTCCCGCATTGTTGCAGGCAATGTCCAATCGGCCATATTTTGAAACCGTCACCTCAACCATATGTTTATTGTCAGCAGCACTCGAAGAGTCTCCTTTTATAAAAAAGGCTTCTCCGCCCTTTTCCTTTATCATTTTTACGGTTTCTTGACCGTGTTCTACATTTATATCAGCTACAACTACTTTTGCTCCTTCTCGAGCGTAGGCTTCTGCCACTGCGCGTCCGATTCCTGAACCGCCGCCAGATACAAAAGCTACTTTATTTTCTAAAAGTGCCATTTTTATATATGTTTTTAAATTGATACCTCTAATTTACGAAGATATCAACCGATACAAAAGCTTTGAAATGAGTTTACAATAACATTAACGCCAACCGCTAATGTTATGTTATTTGACATTTAATTGACCAAATTTTATTTAAAATTTCGTATTGTATCATTCTTCCTCGTCCAATTTCATATTTCCGCGATCTTTATGATTATCTGGATGTGAATTTGGATATCGATTTGGAGTTATATCAGAATTACGGTCTTTGTTCTCAACTGTCTTATTTGCCTCTTCTTCCGTTTCAACTCCACGGTTCGCATTTGGGTTATCTGGATTTGTTTTACGAAGCTTTTGGTTAATGTCTTCATTCTCATTTCGCGCTCGCTCCACTATTTTTTTATCCCCATCTGCATCAGTTACCAATTCTTTATTCAATTTGGCATTTTTTAGTTCTTTATCGTGCGAAACGTTTTTTCCTTTAGATTCGTCAATATTTTTCTGCGTTCCGTTTATTTTTTTTGTTCCTAAATTATTCGTTTCCATGGCATTATTATTTTTATATTCAACTTTATAATATTACGAATTCTAAGCGCGAAAAATTTATGATTTCATATTGCTTTTCTTTTATAATTGCCATCCGCTTTTTTATTTATTACCTTTATACAAAGCAACTTAACAACCGTAATTATTATGAATTTCTTTAAAATCAAAACCAGCTGGTCCAATTCTGAATTTATCTTAATCAAGCTTTGCATGGCTTCTGCATACATTTTGGTCGGAAGTTATTTTCATCAATTTTTCGAAAACTATTACCCCATTTTAATTTCCATTTTTACAGTTACTGTAACTTGGTTTGTCTACCAATGGTTTAAAAAAATGAAATCACAAAAGCTGTAATTGGTTTTAATTTTAGGAAAGGAACTATCTTTGCAAAAAATTAAAAATGCACCGACACTTCATTCTTTTTAAACCTTACGGCTATTTGAGCCAATTTATTTATGAATTAAAAAGAAAGAAAAAGCTTTTGGGCGAATTGCACGATTTCCCAAAAGGAACAATGGCAATTGGAAGACTGGACGAAGATTCTGAAGGTTTGCTTCTTTTGACTACCGATGGAAATATGAGCGAACTCGTTCGAAGTAAAAAGGTTGAAAAAGAATATTATGTTCAGGTTGATGGATTAATTACACCGGAAGCAATTGAACAATTACAAAATGGTGTAGAAATTGGACTTGACGGCGGAAAATACAAAACGAAACGCTGCAAAGCATCTATCGTTACCGAAATTCCCGATTTTGGAGCGAGAGCGAAAAAAATAAGAGATGAGCGTCATGGTCCAACTTCTTGGGCATCCATCACGGTAAGGGAAGGAAAATTTCGTCAAGTTAGGAAAATGACTGCCGCAGTTGGTTTTCCGACGTTACGTTTAGTTCGCGTTAGAATAGGAAATGTATATTTGCAAAACCTGAAAGCAGGTGAAGTTTTAGAAGTTTCCGATTTTCAATTAGATAATTAGTTAATTAGAAAATGTGTCAATTAGATAATTTCCAGAAACTCATAACCTATAACTTATAATTCATAACTCAAAAAGATGTTAAACGTTGTTCTTGTAGAACCAGAAATACCAAATAATACCGGAAATATTGGCAGATTGTGTGTAGGCACAGAAAGCCGTCTTCATTTAATTCATCCTTTTGGATTTGTTATCAATGACAAAAACCTGAAACGTTCGGGATTAGATTATTGGGTTCATCTTGATGTAACAGAATATCAAAATGTAGACGAATGGATTGCTCAGATTCCAGATCATTCTCGTGTATTTTTAATGAGTTCGCATTCTGAAAAATCGTATTTAGAAAATGAATTTCAAGATGGGGACTGGCTAGTTTTCGGAAAAGAAAGTGTTGGATTGAGCGCAGCATTTATGTCTAGATTCGAAAATCATTTGACGATTCCGATGTCACCGCTTATTCGCAGTTTTAATATTGCTAATTCGGTTGCTTTCGTAGTTGGTGAAGCGAAGAGACAAATTGGTTTGAAGAAATAATTATTCCATCTCCTGCAAGGTTTTCAAAACCTTGTAGGCCTTTTTTTTTAATTGCCAACTTATAAATTTTTATACCTACAAGGTTTTGAAAAACTTGCAGGAAAACCGAGAATTTTAACTCACAATAAACTTCCCTTTTTCAGCATCAAAAATAATATGTTCGTCTTTGAACAAATTGCTGAAACTTCCATTCGAAATTAAATTACATGGCTGATCTTGCACTATACTTTCTGGCGTCATCATAATCATTTCGTCACTTAACTGAATGGCCAAATCGATATCGTGTGTGGAAAACAAAATGCTTTTTTGAGTTTCTTGTGTCAGTTTTTTCAATAATTTAAACAAAGAAACTTTATGTAATAAATCAAGATGCGTTGTTGGTTCGTCTAAAATGATTAACGGCGTATCTTGTGCCAAAGCTCTTGCAATTAAAACTTTCTGCAATTGTCCGTCGCTAATCTGAAAATGTTTTTTTGAAGCTAAATGTTCGATTTGCGTCAAACTCATTGCTTCCTGAACTTTTAGAATATCTTCGGCGGACAATTTATCAACCCAATTGGTATACGGCTGACGGCCTAAAGCGACTAATTCAAAAACAGAAAGATTACTTGGCGGCAGTTTTTCGGTTAAAACCAAACTGAGATTTTGCGCCAATTCTAAAGGCTGATAGTCTGAAATATTTCTTTCGTTCAAATAAACATTTCCTGATAAAGGTTTCTGAATACCTGTAAGCGTTCGTAATAAGGTAGATTTTCCAATTCCGTTTGCCCCTATTAAAGTAATTAATTTTCCAGCTTCAAGATTAAGATTAAGATTCTCAGCAATAGCCGTAACGCCTTTCTTGGATTTGTATCCAATACTTAAGTTTGAGGTTGATAGAATGTTTTTCATTTTTTGAGATTCTAAGTTACTAAGATGCTGAGATTCTAAGTTTTTTTTCTTTTAAGCCACAGATTAAAGGATTAAAATGATTAAAAAATCTGTGCAAATCTTTTTAATCTGTGGCTAAAATTTATTTAAAATTCCTTTTTCTAACTAAAAGCCAAATAACCACCGGCGCGCCAATTATAGAAGTTACGGCATTTATTGGAAGCGTAACATCAAAACCTGGCATTTGCGAAACAATATCGCAAAACAGCATTATTATGGAACCAAAAAATAAAGTGCTCCAAAACAAAATAGTATGATTACTGGTCTGGAAAGTCAGCTTTGCAATATGAGGCACTGCTAAGCCCACAAAAGCAATCGGACCAGCAAATGCCGTAATCGCTCCTGATAATATACTCGTTGCAAAAATGATGACTAATCTTGCTTGTTTAAAATTCAATCCCATGCTTTTTGCATAGTTTTCTCCAAGAAGCAAGGCGTTTAGAGGTTTGATACTTTTGGCGCTTAAAAGCAATCCAATTCCAACACAGAAAGTCAAAATTACAATAGTTGTCCAAGAAAGATTTCCGAGATTTCCCATTGACCAAAAAGTAAATTTCTGTAGCTGTTCTGCCGTGCTAAAATAAGTTAGAACACTTACAATTGCAGTGGTAAAGCTTCCAAACATTAAACCTACAATCAAGATGGCCATTGTGTCTCGCAATCGCTGCGAAACTACTAAAACTAGAAATAAAACCAACGTGCTTCCTAAAGTAGATGCCAAAACAATTCCGTAAGAAGACAATGCAATTACACTCAAAAAAGAAGGTAGAAATCCTGCTCCCAAAATAACAAATGCAACACCAAGACTTGCTCCGGAGCTTAATCCTAAAACATAAGGTCCGGCAAGCGGATTTCTAAATAAAGTCTGCATCAAAAGTCCGCTCATGGAGAGTCCTGTTCCGACCAAAACTGCCGTAATCGCTTTTGGCAAACGATAATTAATGATAATATATTCCCAAGTCGATTTTGCAGCATGACCACCAGTTAAACTCGCAAAAACATCTTTTAACGGAATGGTAACCGATCCTAAACTAATGCTCGCAAAAAACATTAGAAAAAGTCCTAAAGTCAATACGACAAATAAAATGGTATTTCGTTTTTTATTCGCCAATTTAATTCAGTTTTGATGCAAAAGTAAATTCGTAGCCCGCCAATAAATCTGGATGAAAAATCTTGATATAATCTTTCAACACCAAATCAGGACGGCTTGGCGCCAATTCGTAGTAAACTGTTCCGCCTGTCGCTCCTAGCTTTCCTTCAAAATTGTATATTGTTTTATTTTTAAAAGCGTCAAATTCTGCGTAATGCGGATTTGCTTTTTGCAATTCATCCAAAGTTTTAAAAGATCCAGAAGCAATCCAAACATTAGCCGTTTTCGCTTTATCTAAAACTTTTTCAAAAGACAAACCTTCACTTCCTGTTCCTTTTAAATCGGCCCATAAATAATTCGATTTTGCATCTTGCATGAACTGCGCCACCCAACTGTTTCCTTTGGCCACATACCAAACATCTTCGTACATAGAACCGTATAAGACTTTGGAAGTTGCAGGTTTATCAGCAACGAGCTTTTTTGCCTGGTTATAGCTTTCTACGATTTTATCAAAAAGTTCTTTTGCTTTATCTTCTTTTCCAAACAGAGCACCGTAAAGCTTAATCCATTCTGCTTTTCCTAGCGGAGACTGTTCCATCCAATCACCCTGAATAAGAACTTTTAAACCGCTTTTTTTCAAATTATCCAGCATCGGATTATTATTATCAACACCAAAAGTAACAATCAAATCTGGTGACAATTCTATTAATTGTTCGATGTTCAGCTTTTCATTTTGTCCAACGTTTTTCACAGAACCTTTATCAATTAATGCTCGTGTTTTTTCCGAAGAAATATAATCGGTATGTGGAAATCCGACCAATTTATTCTCAACTTCGAGCATTTCTAGAAAAGGAATATTTGTTGTTGAAGTTACCACAACACTTTCTAAAGGAACTTTTATCGCAGGATATTTTTTTAAACTGTCTGGAATTTGCACTCCTTTTTCTTCCAAAATGTAAGTAAATTTACCTTTAGCATTTGGCCACGGATTCACCACATTTACAATCGAATAACCTTCGTTTTTTACAATTGAAAGTCCAGATGCAAATTCGATACTTTCTTTGGCAACGGTAGATTTTACCGCCTCTTGCGTTTCATTTTTTTTACAGCCAATTAAGATAAAAAGCGAAAAAACGACTGGTAATTTATGGAAAAAATATTTCATATTTTGTGTTTTGTGTGGGCACAAAGGTAAATCAATTTCTATTTTTTTTGTTTACCTTTATTCGTACAAATTTAAACAAATAGCCTTTTATTTAATGAGTGCACCAAAAACAAAAATTTGCTCCAGTTGTGAAGCCGCTTTTTCATGCGGCGACACTTCACCCGAAAATAAGTGCTGGTGTAATGATTATCCACCTATTTTCAATCTTTCAGAAGGAGGCGATTGCCTTTGTCCTGTGTGCTTTAAGGAAGCATGCGAAGATAAAATTGAAGCTTATATCGAAACCATAACTCCAGAAAAGGCTCTTAAAAACAAGGCTATGCTATTGCCAAAAACGGATCATTTAATTGAAGGGATTGATTATTACATCGAAAATGGCAATTATGTTTTTAAAGCTTGGTTTCACCTAAAAAGAGGAACCTGTTGTGGAAATAACTGCCGACATTGCCCGTATTAGGAGTTATGAGTGATTAATTATGAGTTAGTCTTCATAATTATTTTATAACTTGCCCAAACACATAATTCATAATTCAAAACTCATAATTAATAAAAAATGATTTACTTGGTAACTGGCGGTGAGCGCTCTGGAAAAAGCGGTTATGCACAGAAACTTGCTTTAGAACTTTCCGACTCTCCTTTGTATGTAGCAACGGCCAGAAAATGGGATGATGATTTCCAAAATCGAATTGACCGTCATCAGCAAGAAAGAGACGAACATTGGACGAATATTGAAAAGGAAAAATATTTAAGTGAAATTGATTTTTCTGGAAAAACTGCTTTAATTGATTGTGTAACGCTCTGGCTAACTAATTTTTTTATTGATACTAAAAATGACGTAGAGTTAAGTTTGGAAGAAGCAAAAAAAGAATTTCTTGCGATCGCTAAACACGAAAATGCGAATATCATTATTGTGACAAATGAAATTGGCATGGGAGTTCATGCAGAAACTCATATCGGAAGAAAGTTTGTTGAACTTCAAGGCTGGATGAATCAATTTCTTGCATCAAATGCCGATGAAGTTGTATTAATGGTTTCTGGAATTCCAGTTAAAATAAAGAGATAAATTCCAATACAAAAAATTCCAAATTCCAATAAATTGAAACGAAATTCTAAGTTTTAAACTCCAAATTCCAAAGCTATGCTTTACCTTTACTAGAATCTTTCCATTTTCAGATTTGAATTTGGAATTTAAAAATTGGAATTTAAAGAAATGAGTAATTTAGACGATATATTAAAATCACGCCGCGACACACGACATTTTACAGCCGATGAAGTTCCTGATGAAGTAATCCAAAAAGCTCTACAGGCTGGACATTGGGCTCCATCTGTAGGACTAACCGATGCAACGAGATATTATATCATTAAATCAGATGAAGTTAAAACGTCTATTAAAAAGCTTTTTTTAGACTACAATAAAAAAGCCGAGGAACTAACCGACAATCCCGAACAGAAAGAACTTTACAGATCGCTTAAACTTGAAGCAATCGAAGAAGCTCCAATTGGACTCATCATTGCTTATGACCGTTCTGTTTTAAATCAGTTTACGATTGGAACAATTGGAAGTAATGAAGCCGTGAAATTTAGTTCGGTTTGTGCGGCGCAAAATATCTGGCTTTCGCTAACAGAACAAGGCTACGGAATGGGCTGGGTTTCGATTCTTAATTATTATCAGTTTAAAAAAATTCTCGATTTACCCGAAAATATAGAACCGCTTGGTTATTTCTGCATTGGAAAACCAGCAACCAATTATAACAATCAGCCAATGCTGCAGCAATTGCATTGGAAACAAAAATCGGAAGCTCCTATTTGCTCTGAAATTAAAGAAATTCATCAAATAAATGTTCCTGCTTTTGATTTGAAATCAGAAAATAAAATTCAAGACAAATCTGATTTCTATGCTCTTTTACAAGACAAAATAGATTCTAAAACAAAACCTGTCGGTTCTTTGGGAACATTAGAATCTTTGGCTTTCCAAATGGCAACGGTTTTTGAAACTTTAAATCCGAAAATCGTAAAACCCAACATCGTAGTTTTTGCAGCCGATCACGGAATTGCAAATCATGGTGTAAGTGACTATCCGCAAGATGTTACGCGACAGATGGTCAATAATTTCCTCGATGGCGGCGCAGCCATAAACGTTTTCTGTAATCAGAATAATATCGAATTATCAATTGTAGATTCGGGCGTTAATTATGATTTTCCAACCAATGCAAAATTAATCGATGCAAAAATTGCCAAAGGAACTCAGTCCTTTCTTCATGTTCCTGCCATGAGCGAATCTGAAGTCCAATTGTGTTTTGATAAAGGAAAATCGATTGTTGAAAATATCGCAAAATCTGGCTCAAATTGTATTGGTTTTGGCGAAATGGGAATTGGAAACACTTCTACCGCTTCTGTTTTAATGAGTATTTTAACTGGTTTTCCTATTGAAGATTGTGTCGGAAAAGGAACGGGAGTTGAAAACGAAAAACTGCTTCTAAAACAAAATTTACTTAAAAAAGCAATTGAAAGTTATTCTGGTCAAGCCGAATTAATGTCACAGCTTTCCTATTTTGGAGGTTTTGAAATTCTTCAAATGGCTGGCGGAATGCTGACTGCTTTTGAAAATAAAATGCTAATTCTGGTTGACGGTTTTATTTGTACTGTTGCCTATTTGATTGCTTTTAAAATAAATCCGAATATCAAGCAAAATGCTGTTTTCTGCCACTGTTCTGCCGAAAAAGCGCATTCAAAATTATTGAACTATCTAGGAGCAAAACCTATTTTAAATTTAGATTTGCGTCTAGGAGAAGGAACTGGATGTGCTGTTGCTTTTCCGATTTTAAAATCGGCTGAGGCTTTTTTGAATGAGATGGCTAGTTTTGAAAGTGCGGGAGTGAGTAGGAAATAGTTTTGTATTTCTAAAAAACAATTATGTTACATAGTGATTAATTCTCATTTTTGTCATTTCGACGAAGGAGAAATCACACTAGAAATTCTACAAAGTTTGGCAACAAAAATTGCGGAAACCCGCGTGCGATTTCTCCTTCGTCGAAATGACATACTCAATGGAAAACCAATTATAAAAAATGAAAAAAGAACTACACATTTTCTTCACCTGTTTAATGTTTTACACCAGAATTCCATGTCCAAAAAACATTACACATCATCCAGATTATTTAAATAAAGCTACGAGATATTTTCCTTTTATCGGATGGATTGTTGGAAGTATTTCCTTTCTGGCTTTTTATCTTTTTTCATTTTTTCTTTCAATAGAAATTGCCGTTATATTAGCGATTATTGCTTCTATTTTAACTACTGGTGCATTTCATGAAGACGGATTTGCTGATGTCTGTGATGGATTTGGTGGCGGCTGGACCAAAGAAAAAATCTTAATGATCATGAAAGATAGTGCGATTGGCGCCTATGGAGCAATCGGATTGGTTTTACTTTTTCTATTAAAATTCAAATTGCTTTCCGAATCCATTTTACTTTTCACTAATAACATTTTACTAATTTTCCTTTTATTCATTTCTGCACATTCTTTGAGTCGTTTAGCAGCAATCAGTATTATTTTCACGCATGAATATTCTCGTGAAGATGCTTCGAGCAAAAGTAAACCCATTGCAAAACAATATACTTGGAAAGAAGTTTTTGGTTCTTTCTTTTTTGGTTTAATTCCGCTGATTGTATTTTCTTATTTTAATTTGAAATTTCTTCTTGCTATAATTCCTGTTTTTATAGCACGCTATTTTTTAGCACGCTACTTCCAGAAATGGATTGACGGTTATACGGGAGATTGTCTTGGAGCTACGCAACAAGTTTGCGAAGTTGTATTTTACTTAAGCATTTTATTTTTATGGAAATTTATCTAGTTCGTCATACCGAAACCATCTGCGAAAAAGGAATCTGTTACGGACAATCTGATGTTGATATTGCACTTCCGTTTGATGAAATTTTTGAAAGAATAATTTCTGAGCTTCCTTCTGAAGCATTTATTTTCTCTAGCCCTTTAAAACGTTGTGTTATTCTGGCAAAACACATTCAAAAAAATATTAAAACCATTTCTTATCAAGAAGACGAACGTTTAAAAGAAATGAATTTTGGAGATTGGGAATTAAAAAGCTGGAATGAAATTCCGCAGGAAGAACTTAATCCGTGGATGGAAGATTTTGTAAATATCAAAGTTTCAAACGGAGAATCTTTTGTTGAACTGCATGAAAGAGTTGGTGATTTTTTATCTGAAACCATTTCAAAAATAAATCAGCCAATCGTTATTGTTGCTCATGCCGGAATCATCAGAAGTATTTTATGCCATCAGAGTTTACTGCCTTTAAAGGATGCTTTCAATAATAAAGTTGATTTCGGACAAGTTATAAAAATTGATTTTTAATGCAAATAATTTATAATTTTTCATGAATCGCAAAACAAATTTGAATAATCAATATTTTTAACTTTATCTTTGCAGCAAATTAAGGTTGTGTTTTTGATTTAAAAACACATTAAAAGGGAATCAAGTAAATTCTTGAGCTGTACCCGCAACTGTAAGCTAAGTTCTAAACGAATGCTTGCTGTTAACTACAAACCACTGTCACGCCTTGCGTGATGGGAAGGTAAACAGCAAGACGCAAGCCAGGAGACCTGCCTTTGTAACAATTATCGAACTCTCGGGAAAAAGAGTGAAGAAATTATGACTTTAAAACGACTTTTTGCTTTTTGTTTATTTGTAATGTGCCAAATTATTTCGGCGCAAAACGATTCTATTACCAGTCTGAAAGAGGTATTGGTTTCAGATAAAAATTTAAAATCCTATTCGGTTTCACAATCTGTTTTAAAACTAAATGACTCTGTTATTAGTAAAAACGAAGCCCTTTTAACCGATTTATTAAATTTTAATTCTACGATTTATTTTAAAGAATATGGGCGTGGAATGTTATCTACGGTAGCTTTTAGAGGAACAACTTCTTCTCAAACAGCAGTAATTTGGAACGGAATTAATATTAATTCTCAAATGAACGGAAGTACCGATTTTAATACCATTTCGGGTTCTGATTATAATTCTATAAGCGTAAAAGCAGGTGGCGGAAGTGTTATTTATGGAAGTGGAGCAGTTGGAGGAACGGTGCATCTAAATAACGATTTGTTATTTTCTAATCGATTTGAGAATAATTTAAGACTAGACTACGGCAGTTTCAATACAATTGGAGTCAATTACAAAACGTCAATTTCTAATAAAAAATGGAGTGCTCAAATCGGACTTTCGAAAAACAGCTCGACTAATGATTATAAATATCTTAATCAGTATAACTGGAAAGGCGAACAGCGCTGGAATCAAAATGGGCAATATGATGTTATTACACTAAGCGCCAATGCGGGTTATAAAATTAATGCCAAAAACATTCTAAAATTATACACCCAAAGCTCAAATACAGATAGAAATACTTCTTTAGTTTCCGAATCGGAAATGAAAAGCAAATATGTAAATGGCTTTAATCGGAATTTATTAGAGTATGACGGTAACTTCGGCAAGTTTACACCCAATTTAAAAACTGCTTATATTTTCGAAAACTATCAGTATTATGCAGATAATTCGAGCAACATTTACACTTACGGAAAAACAGAAAGTTTTATCACAAAAGCAGATGTAGGATATCAAGTATTCAAATCATTGCAAGTAAACGGAATTTTGGACTATAATCGAACTAAAGGTTACGGCTCTGGTTTTGGCGATAATGTAAGAGAAATAAGTTCAGTCGCTTTGCTTATTAAGCAAGACGCTTCTGCTAACTGGAAAAATGAATTTGGCGTTCGCAAAGAATTTACAGACAACTATAAATCTCCTCTTCTATTTTCAGTGGGCTCTTCTTATCAGTTTGGAAAACTATACAATTTGAAACTGAATGCGTCACGAAATTTCAGAATTCCAACTTTTAATGATTTATATTGGGAAGAAGGCGGAAATCCAGATTTAAAACCTGAAAGTTCTTACCAAGCAGAAATAGGAAATGTTTTTACTTTTCACAGTTTTAACATAACGCAGACCTTTTATTACATGAAAATAAAAGATTTGCTGCGATGGGTTCCTGGAACAAATGGAATTTGGATGCCACAAAATACAGACAAAGTAAATAGCTATGGAGCTGAAACATTGTTAGGCTGGAAAAAAAGTTTTGGCAAAAACAATGTGACAGCAAATGCTACTTATGCTTATACAGTTTCAGAAAATGTTGAGACTAAAAAACAATTGTTTTTTGTCCCTTTTAATAAAGTTACAGCTTCTGTTGCCTATTCAAGAAAAAACGTTTCTGCTTATTATCAGTTTCTTTATAATGGCTTTGTTTATACACAATCTGACAACGATCCTGAGAAAATTGTTGATTCCTACAATGTGTCAAATATTGGAATTGATTATGATTTTAAACTTTTACCTTCTTTCAAAGTTGGATTTCAAGTTCTAAATCTTTGGAATACATTTTACCAAAGTTTAGAATATAGACCAATGCCAGGAAGAAATTTTAATTTGTACTTAAACCTTAAATTTTAATATAATGAAATTAACTAGATTATTTTTAGTAGCACTTAGCGTTTCGCTTTTTGTTTCTTGTTCTAATGACGATAACTCAAATGACGATACCTCTAATGATCCAAAAGGAGTTTATGATAATGGAATTTTCATCTTAAACGAGGGAAATTTTACTGATGGAGGTTCAGTTTCTTTCGTTAGCGACGATTTAAATACTTTCACAAAAGATGTATACAATACTGTAAACGGTTCTGATTTTATTGGAAAATATCTTCAAAACATCTTTTTTGATGGAGATAAAGCATATATCATTGCTGGCGGTTCTAATGTTATAAATGTAGTAAATCGATACACATTTAAACTTGTAGCAAAAATCGAAACAGGCTTAATTACACCAAGATATGGAGTTGTAAAAGACGGAAAAGCTTATGTTACTAATGCCAATACTTACGCATCTAGCACAAACCCAGCTGGTAACACAGATGATTTTATTGCTGTGATCAACCTGGCTACAAACAAAGTAGAATCTACAATTGCGTTAAATGCAACTGCCAACCATATTGAAGTTTACAACAATAAACTTTATGTAACTGAACCTTACAATAATGACAAATTACTTGTGGTAAATCCAGCAACAAACAAACTTGAAACTTCTGTAACTATTGGTCTAGGCGCAGACACAATGGAAGTTAAAGATGGTGTTTTATACACAATTAGAAGTTCGTACGGAGAAAGAAGTGAAATTGTAAAAGTAAAATTATCTGATAATTCTATCAGCAAAATTACTTTCCCTGAAGCTCTTGACGGAGTTAAAAACCTAGACATTTACAACAATAAAATTTATTATACTCTAGAAACTGCTGTTTATGCTATAGACTACACTGCAACATCAGCTTCTACAACTCCTATTTTCCAATACAGCTCAACTTCTGAATATGGTAAAATGTACGGTTTTGCTGTAAAAGATGATAGAATCTTTATTGCAGATGGTGGCGATTTTGCGTCAAGCAGTAAAGCATATATTTATAACTTAAGCGGAAGCTTATTAAAAGAATTAACTGTAGGTGTAGGTCCGAACGGATTTTACTTTAACGATTAATTTATACTTAAAATTAGTTTTTGTTTTTTTATGGAAAAGGCTTTCATCTCTGAAAGCCTTTTTTATTTATTAGATTTTATTTTTTAGGAGCATCTTGAAAATACATTCCATGCTTTAATCCGTTAATGATTTTTGAATCTGTTAAATAAGGTGTATTTGGTGCAGAATCATCCAAAATTCTCTTAGCAGAAGAACCTGTAATTTTAGAAATAGCTAAATTAAGCAAAGGCTCAGAAGGATCTCCTAAAACGCCATAAGTGCTAACCTTTTCATATTGCTGATAAGTAGGCTGTAAACCTTGCGTATAATCTCCAAAACCTGCAGAATTTGAAATTTTAAAAACCAAAGGCTGCATAGCATATTTATGATTTGGATTGATTCCCTTTTTAGTAAAAAGAGTTTCAGAATCATAAATTGTATACGAACCAACATTTTTACCTGTCGTGGTTTCTCCAACTTGAACTACGTTGATATAAGGTTTTAATCCGTTAATAACCAATTCACTCGCAGATGCTGTACTCGCAGTTGTAATAATATAAACTGTAGTTAAATTCAAACTGTTTAATGGTTTACCATCAATATTATTCACAAACCTATAATTCAAACTTTCCAAATCATCAGCAGTCATATCTTTCATCCACTTTGCATTAAACTGTGTTTTCGCAAAAACCTGAGTATCAAACTGTCCTGTAATCATACTAGAAAGTCTGATAGCAGAAGGTACCGCTCCTCCTCCATTATATCGAAGATCTAAAATCAAATCTGTAATTCCTTGTGATTTTAATTCGCCAAAAGCCTGATTTAATTTATCGTCATAACTTGAATAAAATCCATTATACATTAAATAACCAATTTTATGACCTCCAGAAGTTATTACTTTATTAATAAAAATTGGATTTTCTTCTAAAACAGTTTTAGTCAAATCAACCGATTTCCCATTCAAAACATAACTGCTTCCATTATAATCTGCTAAGTTTAATGTATAGCTATCCTTATTAAACAATAATTCCTGATAATTTGAAACCGTAAGTTTTGTTCCGTTCACACTTGTAAATAGATCACCACGTTTAATTGCTTTTGTAGAAGCATCAGAGTTTGGTATAATGTATCGCACAAAACCCACCACATCATTTGATCCTGCAGCCACACGGCTCAGCCTAAAGTCAACACCATTATTTTTTGTAACACCACTTAATTCTTGCTCCAAAACAGTGTAATCCTCTACAATCCAGCTGAAACGGTCAATTGCGTCTCCGTTTGGATATTTGCTTACTGGTTTGTTCAATAGATCTTCGAACAAATCTTCAGGATGAGAGTATCCTCTCAAAAACTGATTGAAATCTGGTTGTAAATTACGTCCATCGGCTAGATTTGGAACATCTTGTTGCCATAAGTAAACTTCATTTAATCCTCTCCAGATAAAATTATTAATCTGCAAGTCTGCTGGTGCAGCCACATCATCCTGATCTTCACAAGACTGTAAAGCAAATGCGAATAAAAAGAGAAAAAGAACGCTCTTTAAAGTTGTTTTCATATCGTGTAGGTTATCTATATTCTGAATAAACGTAAAAGTAGTATCTTTAGCTTTACCTTTATCGTTAAAGCAGTATTTTTTTTACATAAAAAAAATTTCTTTTTTGCTGTAACAAATATAATTGTGCCTCGTCTTGAATATATAAGCTAACGATTAACCATCAGATTAATGAACCAAGTTGTATTTATAGAATTAATAAATCCTTTTAAAGACAAAGTTTTTCGTCTGGCAAAAAGATTGCTTACCAGCACTGAAGAAGCAGAAGATGCAACTCAGGAAGTAATGGTAAAATTATGGAACAAAAAAGATAATCTGCAAAGCTACAATAGCGTCGAAGCATTGGCTATGACAATGACAAAAAACTATTGCCTCGATCAGCTAAAATCTAAAAGAGCCAGTAATCTGCAAATTGTCCATAATAATTTTACCGATCGGCAACCGCAATTAGATAAAAAATTAGAAGACCAAGACAGTTTAGAATGGGTCGAAAAAATTATAAACGAAATGCCCGAACAAATGCAACTGTTAATTCAGCTTCGGGATGTTGAACAATATGAATTTGAAGAAATAGCCAAAATCGTAAATATGAACGAAACAGCAATACGAGTGGCACTTTCGAGAGCGAGAAAAAAAATTAGAGAATCAATGACAAATACACACCTTTATGGAACTAAATAAAATAGAAGAGATATTAGAAAAATACTTTCAGGGAGAAACTTCTATTGCCGAAGAAAATCAATTAAAAGAATACTTTTCTTCATCAAATGTTGCGCAGCATTTGGAGCAATACAAACCTATGTTTGACTATTTCTCTCAAGCAAGAGAACAGAAATCGACGTATGAGATTCCACTACAAACTAAGAAACGAAACGTAGCGTGGTTATCGATTGCAGCTTCTGCTGTTGTTTTGCTTGGAATCGGAACTTACTTTTTTGTTAGCGAAAAAAATGACACTACTGCAGTAGCTTCGCAAACCGAATTAGGAACTTACGATGATCCCGAAGAAGCTTTAAAAGCGACTCAAAAAGCTTTGGCTTTATTATCAAACAATGTTAATGTAGGTATTGAAAGTGTGCACTACATTAAAGAATATGAACAATCAAAAAACAAAATCTTTAAACAGTAATTAAACAAAATAATCATGAGAAATTTCATTATAACTTTAGTCTTCGCATTCGTTTCAACCACATTTTATGCACAAAGTGCTTTTGATAAATTTGATGGTCAGGATGACGTAACCTCAGTAATTGTAAACAAAAAAATGTTTGATTTAATGAGTAAAGTAAAAACTGACGCTTCTGATAAAGAGACTCAGCAATATATTGCTCTAATCAAAAAACTGGATTACTTGAAAGTATTCACCACTAAAAATCCAAAAATCGAAGCCGACATGAAAGCTACTGCCGACAAATATGTAAAAACTGCCGGTTTAGAAGAATTAATGCGCGTAAATGATGGCGGAAAAAATGTTAGAATAATGGTAAAATCTGGCGCTACAGATACACAGATAAAAGAACTTTTAATGTATGTTGACGGTGCAAAAAATGACGAAACCGTTTTATTATCACTAACTGGTAATTTTGACTTAAACGAGATTTCAGTATTAACAGATAAAATGCAGCTTCCTGGCGGTACAGACCTAAAGAAAGCTTCTAAAGGCAAAAAATAAAAATGAGAACAAATATCTTCATCTTAGCACTTACAGCTCTTCTAACTTTGGGAAGCTGTAATTCTGAACCTTCACTGCAAAAATATTTTGTAGAGAATTCGGAGAAAAAAGATTTTATTGCTTTGGATATTTCACCAAATATTTTGAATGTCGATAAAACAAAATTATCGGCAGAGCAAAACGAAGCCCTGAATTCGTTTGATAAAATGAATATTCTGGCTTTCAAAGCTGATCAGAACAATCAAACAGAGTTTGAAACAGAAAGAAACAAAGTAAAAGCCATATTAAAAGATCCGAAGTCTCAGGAATTAATGAAGTTTGGTTCAGGTAAAGAAGGTGCTTCTGTAAGCTATGTTGGAAGTGACGACAATATTAAAGAGTTTGTCATTTTTGCCAACAGAAAAGAAAATGGTTTTGCAGTAGTCCGTGTGTTAGGCGAAGATATGAATCCGAATAACATTATGACCTTAATGTCTGTTTTGCAAAATTCAAAAATAGACATGGAACAGCTAAAACCTTTAGAGCAATTGCTAAAAAAATAAAACATCTTACTTTTTTGCAAGGAGAAAAGCTCCAATCATGGAGCTTTTTCTTTTACATGTTTGAAAGATTTTACTGAACAAAATAACAGCGTTTTATTTTGGTATGAATCTAATTTAATTATATTTGTGGCTTACCAAAATAATAAATTATGATACAAAAAACATCAAATGCCTTTATCGCGGCATCTTGGGTTGCGCTTGGAGCTGGAACAATCGGTTTTATTGTTGGACTTGCCAGAGCCGAAATGCTTTTAAACGAAAAAGGATATTATTTCACCGTTTTAATGTTCGGACTTTTTGCCGTTGTCTCTTTACAAAAAAGCGTAAGAGACCGATTAGAAAAACTTCCTGTTACTGATATTTACTACGGAATCTGCTGGTTTGGAACATTATTATCAATCGTTCTTTTAGTTGTCGGATTATGGAATGCAACTATTTTACCAAGCGAAAAAGGTTTTTATGCTTTTGCTTTCCTATTAGCATTGTTCGGTGCAATTTCAGTACAAAAAAATACAAGAGACAATATGAATTTTAATCAAAACGAATAAGATTTATAATTAATTTAAAATACTAAAGGGGCTGCTTCAAATACTGAAACAGCCCCTTTGTTATTTTATCCCTTTAATGAAACACAACTTTAGCGTTGTATTTTTATACTGAGCTTTCATTCCGTAGGAATGTCCCGTCGGTAGAAAAAAACAGCTAACAGCAATATTTACGTTCCATAGGAACGTTTGATTATTGGGTTGTTTAAAAAATGATGTCAATACCAAACGTTCCTACGGAACGTAATATAACGACAACAACACAATATTTCTACCAACAAAATGTTCCTATGGAACATCTAAACGTATAAAACAAAAAAAGCTCCAATTTTCATTGGAGCTTTTCTTTTATAATACAATCTGAGATTATTTACTCAAATACATTTTTCTTCTAGAGTATAACTCGTAGAATTGATCGTCTTTTAAGTCATCAATAAACAAGATACTTTCTCCTGTAGATTTCATTTCAGGCCCTAACGCTTTGTTCACGTTCGGGAATTTGCTGAAAGAGAAAACTGGTTGTTTGATTGCATAACCGTTTAATTGCGGGTTGAAATCAAAGTCAGTTACTTTATTGTGACCTAACATTACTTTTGTAGCATAGTTTACATAAGGTTCTCCATAAGCTTTTGCAATAAAAGGAACTGTTCTTGAAGCTCTTGGGTTTGCCTCGATAATGTAAACTGTATCATCTTTAATCGCGAACTGAATATTGATTAAACCAACCGTTTTTAAAGCTCTAGCAATTTTATGCGTATGATCTTTAATTTGTTGCATTACAAATTCTCCTAAGTTGAAAGGAGGCAATGTTGCATTACTATCTCCAGAGTGAACTCCACAAGGCTCAATGTGCTCCATAATTCCGATGATGTAAACATTTCCGTCAGCATCACAGATCGCATCAGCTTCTGCTTCGATTGCTCCTGCTAAATAGTGATCCAGAAGTAATTTGTTTCCTGGAATTGCTTTCAACAAATCGATAACATGCTCTTCAAGCTCTTTTTTGTTGATTACAATTTTCATTCCCTGACCTCCTAATACATAAGAAGGACGAATTAAAAGTGGAAAATCTAAAGTATCTGCTAATTTTGAAGCTTCGTCAGCAGTTTCAGCGATTCCGAATCTTGGGAAAGGAATGTGTAATTCAGTCAATAAGTCTGAGAAACGTCCTCTATCTTCAGCCAAGTCAAGTGCATCAAAACTAGTTCCGATGATTTTCACACCGTATTTAGATAATTTATCCGCCAATTTAAGAGCTGTCTGACCACCAAGCTGAACGATTACACCTTCAGGTTTTTCGTGTTGGATAATGTCATAAATATGCTCCCAGAAAACTGGCTCGAAGTATAATTTATCAGCAGTATCAAAGTCTGTAGAAACCGTTTCAGGATTACAGTTAATCATGATGGTTTCGTAACCGCATTCTTTAGCAGCTAAAACTCCGTGCACACAAGAGTAATCAAACTCGATTCCTTGCCCAATTCTATTTGGTCCAGAACCTAAAACAATCACTTTCTTTCTGTCAGTAAGGATACTTTCGTTATCTACATAACGCTCTCCGTTTGCCTTTTCGATTTCTGCCTCAAAAGTTGAGTAGTAATAAGGTGTTTTTGCTTTAAACTCAGCCGCACAAGTATCAACCAATTTGAACACACGGTTGATGTTCATGTTCATACGCAAAGTGTGCACTTCACTTTCTAAACAACTCATCATGTGAGCGATTTGTCTGTCTGCGAAACCTTTTTGTTTTGCCTCAAGCAATAATTCTTTAGGAAGATTCGAAACTTTGTAGTTTGAAATTTCTTTTTCTAAAGTATAAAGCTCTTCGTATTGTTTCAAGAACCACATATCGATTCTTGTAATTTCGTGGATTGTGCTCAACGGGATTCCCATTGCGATTGCATCGTAAATTACGAATACACGATCCCAACTTGCATAAGTTAGTTTCTCGATAATTTGTTCGTAATTTTTGTATCCTTTTCCGTCAGCTCCTAAACCATTTCTTTTAATCTCTAAAGACTGAGTTGCTTTATGAAGTGCTTCTTGGAAAGAACGTCCGATTCCCATAACCTCACCTACAGATTTCATCTGAAGACCTAAAGTTCTGTCTGAACCTTCAAATTTATCGAAGTTCCAACGTGGTATTTTTACGATTACATAATCTAAAGTTGGTTCGAAAAGAGCCGAAGTAGATTTTGTAATTTGGTTTTGCAATTCATCTAAGTTGTATCCTAAAGCTAGTTTAGAAGCAATTTTTGCAATTGGATATCCAGTTGCTTTTGATGCCAAAGCAGAAGAACGAGACACACGAGGGTTAATCTCGATTGCTACGATATCTTCTTTTTCGTCTGGTGAAACTGCGAATTGTACGTTACATCCTCCAGCAAAATTTCCGATACTTCTCATCATTAAGATAGCGTAGTCACGTAATTTTTGGAAAGTTGTATCAGATAAAGTCATCGCTGGCGCTACTGTAATCGAATCTCCTGTATGGATTCCCATTGGATCCATGTTTTCGATAGAACAGATAATTACAACGTTGTCATTTTTATCTCTTAAAAGCTCTAGCTCGTACTCTTTCCATCCCATCAAAGCTTTGTCGATCAAAACTTCATGAATTGGAGAAGCTTCAAGTCCACGAGTTAAAAGCTCATCAAAATCTTCTTTTTTGTACACCACAGCTGCTCCTGTTCCTCCAAGTGTAAACGAAGGACGAATTACAAGCGGGAAGCCAAATTCTTGAGCAATTTCTTTTCCTTCAAGGTAAGATGTAGCTGTTTTTGCTGGTGCAGTTGGCACATTGATTTTTTCTAAAAGCTGTTTAAATTGCTCTCTGTCTTCAGTAATATTAATTGCATTTACATCAACACCGATTAATCTTACTCCGAAATCTTGCCAGATTCCTTTTTCTTCAGCCTCCAAACACAAGTTCAAAGCAGTTTGTCCTCCCATTGTTGGAAGAACTGCATCAATTTGCGGATGTTCCTTAAGAATCTCAATAATCGATTTTGTCGTTAAAGGTTTCAAATAAATATGATCGGCCATAGATGGGTCGGTCATAATCGTCGCTGGATTCGAGTTAATCAAGATAACCTCAATTCCTTCTTCACGAATCGAGCGTGCAGATTGAGATCCCGCATAATCGAATTCGCAAGCTTGGCCAATAACAATAGGTCCTGAACCTATTATTAAAACTGATTTTATTGATGTGTCTTTAGGCATTTTGTATGTATTGTGTAGTTATTTACGATTTAAAAACCTCTCTAGTGCGTTATAAACTAGAAAGTTGAAAAAATTTGTACCGAAAAGGTATAAAAAAAGGCGATACTAAAAAAGTAATCGCCTTATGTATGTTTATACAAACATTATTTTTTGTGTCTAGGCTCGCTAGAAACAGTTAATTTATGTCTTCCTTTTGCTCTTCTACGCGCTAGAACTTTTCTTCCATTCGCAGAAGCCATTCTGTCCATAAATCCGTGCTTATTTCTTCTTTTTCTTTTCGATGGTTGAAATGTTCTTTTGCTCATTGCTTTGTATCTTTAAAAATGGTATCTATTAACTTATTAATTTGTTTTTGATATCGTTATTCAAAAACCGAGTGCAAATATACAAAGACTTTTTTTTCTAGCAAGTACTTTTATAAAAATATTTTTAATTCCTTTTACTATCTTTGCAATCACAAATTTACATTAATTATGTTTCACAAAAATATTAAACTTATTTTGGCCGGACTTCTTGTAGTGGCGGGCATTTGGCAATTTACAGAAAGTAATATCGGAAATGGAATCTTTCTTATATTATTGACTGCAATTCCGATTTTTCTTTATTTCAAAAACGAATTTATCCTTTTAGCTTTCCTTAAATTAAGAAAACAAGACTTCGCAGGAGCTAATAAATGGTTATCATATATCAAAAATCCAGAAGGTGCATTAGTAAGAAAACAACAAGGATACTTAAACTATTTGCAAGGTATCATGTTGTCTCAAACCAATATCAACCAAGCAGAGAAACATTTCAAAAAAGCAATCGAACTTGGACTATCAATGGATATGGATTTAGCTGTAGCTAAATTAAACCTTGCAGGAGTTGCCATGTCACGCAGAAGAAAATTGGAAGCGACTAATTTATTAAACGAAGCTAAAAAATTAGACAAACAAGGAATGCTGAAAGAGCAAATCTCTATGATGAAAGAACAAATGAAGAAAATCTAACGATTTTTTAAATTCTAAAATATTAGAAATCCCAAATTCCAAAAGAGTTTGGGATTTTTTTATTGTAGATTTTTGAGTTTAGATTTTAGATTTTTCTTAATTGACATTTTCCGCATAGTTTGTCATCCTGAGGAACGAAGGATCTCCGTAAGAAACTCCGCAAAGTAAATTACCAATCTTTGTCGAGCCACTTGCGAAGATTTCTCCCTACGGTCGAAATGACAAGATTGCGTGTAAATATTCTTAAATACATCTTTATCAAAGTTTAAAACTTTGATAAAGATTACAAATCCACAAAGTACTGGAATTTGGATTTTTTAAAATTGGAATTTAATCTAGTATTATCGAAGGTAAATTCTCATTCAGCCATTTATATTTATTGAGAATCATAATATGCGTTCCTCCTTTAACCAAAATGCATTTATCAATATATTTGATTGGAAAAACTTCGTCTTGGTCTCCGTGAATGTGCACTACATTTTCGTCAATTTTATCTCGATCCCATAAGATTACACTTTCTACAGCCCATTGCAGATAACCTAAATCGCGTACAGATAGAAACTTCTCGTATAATTTTATTCTCTTATTGACTTTTTCTCCAAAAGAAAACTTGGCAAGCTTTTCAATATTAAGAATCAACTGCATCGGGATTAGTTTATAAGCTTTTGTTCGCTTTCCTATTTTCATTCTTCTAGGAAATTCATGATTGCTTCTTACACTTGATATAATAATGACTTTTCGCGCTTTTATATGCTTCGAAATTTCCTGAACTAAGATTCCTCCAAAAGAAACTCCGATTAAAACAGGATTTTCTTCTTTTATGTTTTTACTAATTCGAAGCGCATAATCTGATAAAGATTCTTTTGGGTTTGGAATTTCCCACTCGAGAAGATGCGTTTCAAAAATATTTTCATCCAATTTTATCCTTTCAAAAATAGATGAACTCGCTGCCAGACCCGGCATAAAATAAACTGGAATTTTACTCATAACATTAAAATGAAATTACCATTGGGATATTTATTCTTAAAAAATAAAGTTACTTCTTTTAATATCATGATAATCAAATTTCAGACCTATTTATTACATCTGACTCAAAAAATCAAACTTCAAAACAATAACTTAAAGTTTACAGCTGCAAAAAATAATTTAATATTGAAAATCAAATGATTACCTTTGCATTTCGAAATATTTTTTGATTTTAAATCTTATAAAGAATTTTCTTTCAATACATGTTTCGAATCCCAAATTCACTATTTACCAATAACCTAACAAGAAATTAGTATGGAAACTTCTGTAACTATGGAAATCAAAGACAACACATTTGCACGCCAATTCGAAACTGTCATCCCTGAAGGAATGTTAGCAGTTGAGTATCAATTTCAAGAAAAAAAAATCTTTTTAACCAAAATCAACAAACCTGATTCGTACGAAAACGAAGAAACGATCAATACCTTACTTAAGAATATTTTAGATTTAAGTTCTGAAAAAAATTACAGAGTAGTTCCTATCCATCCAAAGATTGTTTCATTTTTCAAGAAAAACCCTAAATATAAAGAGTTACTTCCTCCAGGAATTAGAATCTAAAAATATCCAATAATTCGGAGCCACAATCCTCCAATTACCATATAGATCAAGAGCATAACCAAACCGGTTATAAGCCCTTTGACCCACCAACTCTTTAGGTCAACGTAGCCGCTCCCGAAAAATACGGGTGCCGGGCCATGACCATAATGCGTTAAAGTTCCGTAAAGAGATCCGACGAAACCAAGCATAAATGCTAGCAGTAACCCAGGAATTCCGAGCGAAACACCAACACCAAGTAAAGCCGCATACATTGCTGCAACGTGTGCGGTTGCACTTGCGAAAAGATAATGACTAAAGAAATACACTAATATAATAATCGGAAAAGCCATCTGCCAGCTTAACCCGCCAATTTCTGCTTTCACTAAATCGCTAAACCAAGCAATAAAACCTAATTCGTTAAGCGAACTGGCCATCATTACCAAAACAGAGAACCAAACTATAGTATCCCAAGCTCCTTTTTCGGCTTTTACATCATCCCAAGTCAATACTGAAGTCAAAAGCAAAATTACCAACCCTATAAAGGCAGTTGTAGTTGCATCGATAGAAAATAAATCTCCTGTCATCCAAAGGAAAAGCAGAATAAAAAATGTTAGCAACATCATCCATTCATTTCTTGTTATCGCCCCCATTTCTTTTAATTTCTGCGTTGCTATCTGCGGAGCATCACCAGTTTTTTTTAATTCTGGAGGATAAATTTTGTAAAGCACAAATGGAATTACAATAAAAGCACACAAACCCGGAACAATCGCAGCAGCTGCCCATGACATCCAGCTGATTTTTATCCCTAAATTCAAAGCAAACTTCTGACACATTGGGTTACTCGCCGTTCCTGTTAAAAACATAGAAGAAGCAATTAGATTCATGTTATAACTATTCAAAGTCAAATAAGCGCCTAATTTTCTATGCGTTTCAGGTTTGTCTGGCATTGAACCAAAACTCATTGACATTGATTTCATAATTGGATAAACAATTCCTCCTCCTCTAGCGGTATTACTCGGAACGGCTGGGGCTAGAACCAAATCTGCCAATCCTAAACCATAAGCCAATCCTAAAGAACTTTTCCCGAATATTTTTATGAATAAAAAAGCAATTCTATTTCCTAAACCTGTTTTTATAAATCCTCTTGCTATGAAAAACGAAATTCCAATCAGCCAGATTACCTTATCGCCAAATCCTTTTAATGCTAATGTGATCGATTTTCCAGGATCTCCTGGAGCCAAAACCTGAGACATTGCCGTCAAAGCAATTGCAATCATACACATAGTTCCCATCGGAGCTGCTTTTAAGATGATTCCTAAAATAGTAGCTACGAAAATGGCAAATAAATGCCAAGCTTCTGTCACAACGCCTTCTGGGGCTGGAATAAACCAAATGGCAACTAAAACTGCCAGCGTAATTAGGGTCTGTGGAATTTTTACTTCTTTCATAAAACAAAAATTAAGTGAATTAAATTCTGAGCTGTAACTGAATTAAAAATAAATTATCGTTGTAGGTTGATGTATCTGGGATGCTTTTATCGAATCTGTCAATCTCAAATCCCATTTCGATACGGCCTGTATACGATTTTCCGAATTCTAAACTAATCATTGGCGTATAAGTGGTACGCACGTTTGAATTGATTTTATAACTAGGGTCGAAAGTTTCGTAACGACACGACAATTCAAGCGCAGTAAGTTTTTGATAATTTACCTCATATCTAAAGTTTGGCAAGAAATAAATGCCACGCATTTGATAATCGGCAACATTATCTGTTCGGCTTTCAACAGGCAAAGAATAATATAAATTATGGTTTGTTCCCTGTTTATACTCTATTTGCAAATCAAAACTAAGTTTATCTGTCACTTTAAAATCACTCGTAATGTCGGCTCCAATTGCAAAGACATCTTCTTTAAAAACTTTTCCAAAACCACCGTTCAAGCCCAGATTAATTTTATGTTCTTTTGACAAACCAAAAACCCATCTTGAAGAATATTGCTTTCCGTTATCTTTATCCATTTCCTGATTTTTCCCATTTCCATTTAAAACCGAAATAGCATAATTCACTGGAATTTTCCCAATATCAAAAGCTCCAGTTGCCGAGGCTCCAATTTGAAAACTTGTCCATCCGTTTTTCCCGAATTCATAATATTGGTTCGAAAAGTCAAAAGACTTAATAATATCTACCGGAACAAGCTCTTCAATACCAAAGGCTGGACGAAACTGCCCTCCTGTTAGAGCAATATATTTATTGAAAGTATATTTTCCGTAGGCATTTTCAAGAACTTTACCTTTTGTATCTGACTTAAAATCTGCCAAATTAACCAGAATAACAATTTCTGTGGTTTCGCTTAATTTGGTATTTAATCCCACACGCATTCTTTTTATATCAAAAGAACTTTGAACTGCATCTCCTGTTGAATGCTGAGTTCCTAAAACATCTACATTATCTCCAAAACTTTCTAAATATCTCGCCTGAAGGAGTCCTTTTAACTGAAACTGCGGATATTTTACTTCATCATTCTCTTTTTTATCGGTTTTATCTACTCCTTGATTCAAATCGCCTTGGGCATGTAAAAAAGTTGGCGTGATAAAAAAAAGAAAAAAAAATGGCATTAGTAGACTTTTACTCATAGGCTTAAAATAAATTAAAACATTAATGCTTATATAGCGATTTAAAAATCAGCTCTTTATTCTTGAGTTCAAAAGTTAACTGCTTAAGTCAACAGGAAAATGGAAGTACTAAAATAACAAAAAAAGATATTTTATGTAAAAAAAATTGCATTAAAATATTGTTACAATAACAAAAAAGGGCATAAGATTAAAACTTATGCCCTTTTTCAAATTATAATGAAAAATATTATTTCTCAATTTCTCTCATAGAGTCCATTTTCTTATGCGCTAAGAAACCTGCCACATCTTCAAAATGCTCTTTTACTCGTTTATTTCCAAATTCAAAAACCTTAGTTGCCAATCCGTCAAGGAAATCACGATCGTGAGAAACTAGGATCAAAGTTCCGTCAAAATCACGCAAAGCATCTTTAATAATATCTTTGGTTTTCATATCAAGGTGATTCGAAGGTTCATCCAGAATTAATAAGTTTACTGGCTCCAACAATAATTTAATCATTGCCAAACGCGTTTTTTCTCCTCCAGAAAGCACTTTAACTTTTTTAGTGATATCATCACCTTGAAACATGAAAGCTCCTAAAATATTTTTAATCTGTGTTCTAATATCTCCAACAGCAATATTATCTATGGTTTCAAAAATAGTTGCATTTTCATCCAACAAAGAAGCTTGATTTTGCGCAAAATATCCAATTTGCGCATTATGTCCGATTTCAACGCTTCCAGAATCAACGCCGATTTCCTTCATGATCGCTTTAATCATTGTCGATTTACCTTCACCATTTTTTCCAACAAAAGCCACTTTTTGACCTCGTTCGATAACAATATTGGCATCTTTGAAAACAACGTGATCTCCATACGATTTAGACATTTCCTTTACAATAACTGGATATTGTCCTGAACGTGGTGCTGGAGGGAATTTTAATCGCAATGCCGAAGTATCTACTTCGTCAACCTGAACAATTTCTAATTTTTCAAGCATTTTCACACGAGACTGTACTGCATCTGTTTTAGAAAATGTTCCTTTAAAACGCTCAATAAAAGCACGATTTTCAGCAATCATTTTTTGCTGCTCATCGTATGCTTTCTGCTGGTGAATTCTACGATCTTTTCTTAATTCTAAGTAATGAGAATATTTTGCTTTATAATCGTAAATTCTTCCCATTGTAACTTCGATAGTTCTGTTTGTAATGTTATCTACAAACGCTCTATCGTGCGAAATTACCACAACGGCTTTTGCTTGAGTCAACAAGAAGTCTTCTAACCATTGAATACTCTCAATATCCATGTGGTTGGTAGGCTCATCTAGCAAAATCAAATCTGGTTTTCTTAAAAGAATTTTAGCCAATTCGATACGCATTCTCCATCCTCCAGAAAACTCAGAAGTCTGACGCGTAAAATCTTCGCGTTCGAATCCAAGACCTGATAATACTTTTTCAACTTCGGCTTCATAATTCACTTCTTCGATAGCATAAAATTTCTCGCTTAAGTCAGAAACTCTTTCGATCAATTTCATGTATTCGTCACTTTCATAATCAGTACGAACTGTCAGCTGCTCATTGATATCATCGATTTCAGATTTCATTTTAAAAATTTCACTGAATGCTTTAGATGCTTCTTCCATTACTGTCGCACCATCTTCAGTAAGCAAATGCTGAGGCAAATAGGCAATTACAGCTTCTTTTGGAGCCGAAATATTTCCTGTAGATGGTTTGTTTACACCAGCAATTATTTTTAAAAGTGTAGATTTTCCTGCACCATTTTTACCCATAAGGGCAATTTTATCATTTTCATTAATAGCAAAAGAAACATCGCTAAAAAGTGTAGTTCCGCCAAACTGAACCGAAATATCATTAACTGTAATCATTTGTCTTTGTGAATTTTGTTTAATCGGCTAATCGTTTATTTGACCACCCATTTTTTTCGTGCTGCAAAGATAGATTTAATTAGATAATGTCCCAATTTGATAATTAGATAATTTTGAAAATGTGATGATTAGAAAATTTGACAACGAGATAATTTGATAATGCAAAAAATTATAAGAATTAAACAAAGTCTAAATTACAAAGAATCAAACCAAATCGATTTGTTTCTATTTTTAAAATTTAAATCTTACCTTGTATAAGAATTTAAAAATCAGCAAAATATGAAAACGAAACTAAAACTGGCTGTTTACGTAATTGCAGGACTGATGATTGGTTTTTCTGCAAATGCTCAAAAAACTGTAATTAAAAAAGAAGCTTTACCTGGAAATGCACAAACCTTCTTAAAAACACATTTTGGATCTAAAAAACCGAGCTATATTTTACAAGACAAAGAAATTCTTTCTACAGAATACAAAGTTCAGTTTGACAATAAAATTGAAATTGAATTTGACAAAAAAGGAAATTGGAAAGAAGTGGACGCCAAAACTGGCAAAGTCCCAAAATCTATTGTTCCAAAAAAAATTGCTTCTTATATAAAAGAAAATTTTCCTAAAGAAGACGTTACCAAAATAGAAATTGAATCTTCTGGTTACGAAACAAAATTAACCAATGGTTTAGAATTAAAATTCAATATGAAAGGGGATTTTATTAAGATTGACAAATAAGTTGAATTAGAAAATGTGTCAATTAGAAAATTCGAAAATTCTCTAAAACCTTAAAATAACAAAACCCGACAGGTTTTAAAACTTGTCGGGTTTGCAAAAAAATATCTAATTATCTTATTAAAATTAATCTTTTCTCCATTTTTTAGTTTCTTCGAAAATATGCTCCATAATTGCAGCTTCAGTTGCATCGAATTCTATATTTCTTCGGCTCATTACCAATCTTGCTGTTTCAAAAGCTTTTTTAGTTACATAAGTTGTAAATCCAGCCGCGCCGCCCCAAGAAAAACTAGGAACAAAGTTGCGAGGAAATCCGCTTCCAAAAATATTCGCGCTTACACCAACCACAGTTCCTGTATTAAACATCGTGTTGATTCCGCATTTACTGTGATCTCCCATCATTAAACCGCAAAACTGAAGTCCTGTTTTAGCAAAACCTTCTGTTTCGTAGCTCCATAACTTCACTTCTTCGTAATTGTTTTTTAGGTTCGAGTTATTAGAATCTGCTCCGATATTGCACCATTCGCCTAAAACAGAATCTCCTAAAAATCCCTCATGCCCTTTATTTGAATTAGCAAAAAGAACCGAGTTTTTAACCTCGCCTCCTATTCGGCTTCCAGGCCCAACAGTTGTTGCTCCATAAACTTTAGCCGACATCTTCACCATTGCATTTTCGCATAAAGCGAATGGCCCGCGAATTACGGTTCCTTCCATAATTTCGGTATTCTTACCTATATATATAGGACCAGTCGATGCATTTAAAGTTACAAACTCTAGCTTTGCTCCTTCTTCGATAAAAATATTCTCTGGCGAAATTACATTAACACTCTTAGGAATTGGCTGAGAGGTTCGGTCTTCAGTCAGATATTTAAAATCCTGACGAATCGCAGCATCGTTTTTAGAAAAAATATCCCAAGTATGCTCGATCGTGATACAATCTTCATTGTACTGAATAATTTCGTAAGAATCAAAATCGACTTCTTCCTGATTTTCGTTCGCAAAAAACGCAATTACGTCCTCCCCTTTAAAGATTGCCTGGTTTTCTGTCAAATTAGAAACCATCTCTGCAAGAGTATCATTTGGCAAATACGCTGCGTTGATCATTACATTTTCCTCCATTTCAACCATTGGGAATTTCTCCGATAAATATTCCTCTGTTATAGTCGTGATTGTCGAACCAAGATATTTTTCCCATTTCTGGCGAATAGTCATAATTCCTACCAAAATATCAGCTACCGGCCGTGTAAAAGTAAAGGGTAATAAAGCATTCCGAACGGGACCGTCGAAAAGAATGTAGTTCATAAATAATTGAGTGTTTGTTAAAATTTGATTTGGTTACCTGGCTTCAAAGTTACAAATATTTTACGGGTTTAATTAAAAACCATTTTAACGAAAAGTAATATTTAACGCATAAAAAAAGCCTTCCAGAATTGGAAGGCTTTTGTATAATTTAAAACAGCTATTATTTTTTAGCGTGTTTAGCATATTTAGTTTTGAATTTATCAATACGTCCTGCAGTATCGATAAGTTTAGATTTACCAGTATAGAAAGGGTGAGATGTTCTAGAAATCTCCATTTTTACAACTGGATACTCAACTCCGTCAACTTCAATTGTTTCTTTTGTATCTGCAGTAGATTTAGTGATAAAAACCTCATCATTCGACATGTCTTTAAATGCAACTAATCTGTAATTTTCTGGGTGAATTCCTTTTTTCATCTTTTCTTTTATTTATTGTTTGGAGCACTTTTATTTTGAAGCTTTTTCATGGTTAGAAAAAGGTGTAAACAAATAATACTCTTTTTTGTTTAAAAATTTAATTCTTTTTGAGTGTGCAAATTTACAATTCTTTTTTAATAAACAAACAGTTAGCTTACTTTTTTTTAGTTTATTTCGAAAAGCTTTTTTTATATCCGATTATAGTGGGAATTACTATATTTGTGGATTAATTTTAAACATATCGAAATATGATTAATGAAGTTATAAAAAAGAATGGAGTTACGTATGGTGTAATGATCGGAATTGCATCGGCTTTGGTTACTGCTACAATCTATGCTATTGATTTAAACCTATTTACCGCTTGGTGGATGGGAATACTAGGAATCGTAATAAGCCTTACAATTAGTATCATTTTGCTTTCTAAAACTAAGAAAGATTTAAACGGTGTTTTTCCTTTTAAAGATGCTTTTACTACTTATTTTATAGCTGCAGTAATCGGTATTTTAATATCAACAACTTTCAACATTGTATTATTTAATGTAATTGATCCAGGCGCAAAGGAGACTTTGAACGAAATTATGATCAAATATACTGTTGGTATGATGCAGAAATTTGGCACACCAGCCTCAGCAATTAATGAAGCTGTTGCTAAGATGAAAGAAAGCAGTCCTTATTCTACATTCGAATTATTAAAAGGATCTATTTTTGCAATCGTAATTAGTGCCATTTTTGGATTAATTTTCGCAGCATTTTTCAAAAGCAAATCTACACAAGAATAAAACTATAAATGAATTTATCTATACTTATACCGCTTCTAAACGAGGAGGAATCACTTAAAGAACTCTACACTTGGATCATTAAAGTGATGCAATCTAACAATTACTCTTATGAAATCATTTTTGTAGATGATGGTAGTACAGATAATTCTTGGCAGATTATTGAAGGTTTTTCTAACGAAAATCCTAATGTAAAAGGAATTCGTTTCATGAAAAACTTTGGTAAATCTCAGGCTTTGCATGCTGGTTTTGCAAAAGCAAAAGGCGATGTTATTATTACAATGGATGCTGACTTGCAAGATAGTCCAGATGAAATTCCTGAATTGTATGAAATGATTGTGAATCAGAAATACGATTTGGTTTCTGGTTGGAAAAAGAAACGTTACGATTCTGTTGTGGCAAAAAATCTTCCGTCAAAATTATTCAACTGGGCTGCCAGAAAAACTTCTGGTGTTGAACTGAATGATTTTAACTGCGGATTGAAAGCTTACAAAAATGTCGTGGTAAAAAACATTGAGGTTTCTGGAGAAATGCACCGCTATATCCCTGTTTTGGCTAAAAATGCTGGATTTGCAAAAATTGGCGAAAAAGTGGTAATTCACCAAGCTAGAAAATATGGTGAAACTAAATTTGGAATGGAGCGTTTTATAAACGGATTCCTAGATTTGATTACCATTTGGTTTTTATCGAGATTCGGAAAAAGACCAATGCATTTATTTGGCGCTATGGGTTCTTTAATGTTTATTATCGGATTTTTAGCAGCTGGATACATTGGAATTTCTAAACTGTACCATATGTATACTGGAATGAAATATAGCTTGGTTACCAACAATCCTTGGTTTTATATTGCTTTAACGACCATGATTTTGGGAACTCAGTTATTTTTAGCAGGATTCTTGGGTGAAATTATTTTAAGAACAAAAAATAACGAAGCAAGATATAAAGTAGCACGAGAGGTTAATTTTTAAAAAACTTTTTTAAGGTATATTTTTAAATCTACGTCTAATTAAGATATAAAAATATTCCATAAAGCACCTTAAACTCTCAATAACAAACTATTTTTAAACAAACATAAAACGAAATCTAAATGAATATAGCACCAAATATATTAAATGCTGTAAACGAATGGCTGACGCCAACATTTGATCAAGAAACGCAAGCCGCGGTTAAAGAATTAATGACGACTTCACCAAAAGAACTTGAAGAGAGTTTTTACAAAAACTTAGAATTCGGAACTGGAGGAATGCGCGGTGTTATGGGTGTTGGCGACAACAGAATCAACAAATATACACTTGGAAAAAATACTCAGGGATTATCTGATTATCTGCATAAAGTTTTTCCAAACGAACCTTTAAAAGTAGTCATTGCTTACGATTGTCGCCATAATAGTAACACGTTAGCAAAAGTGGTAGCTGATGTTTTCTCAGCAAACGGAATTCAAGTTTATTTATTCTCCGATTTGAGACCAACTCCAGAATTGTCTTTTGCTCTTAAATATTTAAAATGCCAATGCGGAATTGTTTTAACAGCTTCTCACAATCCGCCAGAATACAACGGTTATAAAGTATATTGGCAAGATGGCGGACAAATTGTTCCTCCGCAAGACAAAGAAATTGTCAATGTGATTGAAAGTTTAGGTTATGACAAAATCAAATTTAATGCAAACGAAAGTTTGATTCAGTACATTGACACAGAACTTGACAAAGCCTTTATAAAATCATCTATCGAAAACGCAAGTTTTAATACTCCAGCTGAAGCTAAAGACAATCTTCATATTGTATTTACTTCATTGCACGGAACTTCTATAAAATCAATTCCAGATGTTTTATCGCAAGCTGGATATAAAAATGTTCATATTGTTCCTGAACAAGCTGTACCAGACGGAGACTTCCCAACAGTAAAATCTCCAAACCCAGAAGAGCCAGAAGCTTTAACAATGGCTTTAGCTTTGGCTGACAAAACAAATTCTGACATTGTAGTAGGAACAGATCCTGACTGCGACCGTTTAGGAGTTGCTGTTCGTAACAATGATGGCAAAATGATTTTATTGAACGGAAACCAAACGATGGTTTTAATGACTTCTTTCTTATTGAAACAATGGAAAAAAGCAGGCAAACTTAACGGAAAACAATTCGTTGGTTCAACAATCGTTTCGACTCCAATGATGATGGAATTGGCAACAAGTTATGGCGTTGAGTGCAAAGTTGGTTTGACAGGATTTAAATGGATCGCAAAAATGATCAAAGATTTTCCTGAACTAGAATTTATCGGAGGCGGTGAAGAAAGTTTCGGATTTATGGTTGGAGACGCAGTTAGAGATAAAGACGCAGTTGCTGCCACTTTATTAATATGCGAAGTTGCCGCTCAAGCTAAAGCTGCAGGAAGCTCTGTTTATAAAGAACTTTTACAGCTTTATGTTGAAAATGGTTTTTATAAAGAATTCTTAGTTTCTTTAACCAAAAAAGGAATGGAAGGCTTACAGGAAATCAATCAAATGATGATCGATTTACGTGAAAATCCTTTGAAAGAAATTAACGGACAAAGAGTGGTAATGGTTGAAGACTATCAATCGTCTATTGCTTTAAATTTATTAGACGGTTCAGAATCGACAATGGATATTCCGAAATCAAATGTATTGATTTATTATACTGAAGACGGTTCTAAAATTTGCGCAAGACCAAGCGGAACTGAACCTAAAATTAAATTCTACATTAGTGTGAATGCCGAAATCGAATCGGTTTCTGATTTTGATGAAGCTGAAAGCTTCTTAGATCAAAAAATTCAAAACATTATTGCAGATATGCAGTTGAATTAAATAAAACCTTTTTTTTGAAAGTAACTGCCATTTGCAAATAGTCTTTAAAAACAAGGAGTCCAATATTTAAAACTCTGATTTGCATTTCTTAAAGATGCAAAATCAGAGTTTTTTTTATAAAAAAAACTAAAAAGAAATTGAAAACAGTCCAATTGGATTAATTTTGTGCAGTAAAAATTCGTCAACATGAATTCTTATAACAAAAAATATAGTGATAAAACTCAAGCAAGCATAACCAAGCAGAAAAAAATAACATCCAAAAATAAATGAGTAATTTCAAAAAAATAGTTCCTTTTATATACCCTTATAAGAAGTATGCGTTCTTAAATATCTTTTTCAATATTTTGTATGCGCTTTTCAGCACACTTTCTTTTGTGGCTTTAATTCCGATGCTTCAGGTTTTATTTGACCAGACAAAAGCCAGACACGAAAAACCGGTTTATGAAGGTATTTTAAAATTGCAGCAATATGGTGAAGACTATTTAAGCTACTACATTACTACAACAAAAGGCAATCATGACCCAGGTTATATTTTAGCCATAATGGTAACAATTATAATTTCGATCTTCTTATTAAAAAACTTAGCCGATTATTTAGCTATGTTTTTTATCACTTTTTTACGAAATGGAGTTTTACAAGACATGCGAAATGCTATGTACAAAAAAACACTGGAACTTCCTTTGGCATTTTATTCTGAAAAAAGAAAAGGAGATGTCATTTCAAGAATTTCAGCTGACGTAAACGAGGTGCAAAACTCTTTTCTAGCCATATTAGAGCTTATAGTAAAAGAACCTTTAACTATCATTTTCACCATCACAACAATGCTGATCATCAGCACCAAGTTAACCTTATTTGTATTCATCTTTATTCCGATTTCTGGTTATATCATTTCTTTAATCGGAAAACAATTGAAAAAGCAATCAACAAAAGCACAAGAAGAGCAAGGCACTTTTTTATCTACGATTGAGGAAACTATTGGCGGATTAAAAGTTGTAAAAGGATATAATGCTGAAAACTATTTCAATACTGTTTTTCAAAATTCAACTCAGCGCTTTTTTAATTTATCAAATAAAATAGGAAACCGTCAGAACTTAGCTTCTCCTGCAAGTGAATTTATGGGAATTACTGTTATTGCTATTCTATTATGGTATGGAGGACAAATGGTTTTAATTGACAAAACTCTAAGCGGCCCTTCGTTTATTGCCTACATGGGATTAGCCTATAACATTCTTACTCCTGCAAAAGCAATTTCTAAAGCTTCATACGGAGTAAAAAGAGGAAACGCAGCAGCAGAACGTGTTCTTGAAGTTTTAGACCAAGAAAATACTATTGTTTCTAAAGAAAACGCCATCGAAAAAACAACTTTTGATGACAACATCAGCGTTCAGAATATCAACTTTAAATATGAAAATGAAAATGTTTTAAAAGACTTTTCTCTTGAAATTAAAAAAGGACAAACTGTTGCACTTGTTGGACAATCTGGAAGCGGGAAAAGTACTATTGCGAATTTATTGACTCGTTTTTATGACGTAAATGAAGGTTCTATTTCTATAGACGGAATCAACATTAAAGACATGAATCTTCACTCACTTAGAAGTTTGATGGGATTGGTAACGCAAGATAGCATTTTGTTTAATGATACGATAAAAGCCAATATTTCTTTAGGAAAATTAGACGCTACTGATGATGAAATTATCGAAGCTTTAAAAATCGCAAATGCTTATGAGTTCGTTAAAGATCTTCCAAAAGGCATTTACACCAATATTGGAGACAGTGGAAACAAGCTTTCAGGAGGTCAAAAACAACGTTTATCTATTGCACGCGCCGTATTGAAAAATCCACCGATTATGATTTTGGATGAAGCAACATCTGCATTGGATACAGAAAGTGAAAAATTTGTTCAGGTTGCATTGGAAAACATGATGCAAAATAGAACATCGATCGTAATTGCACACCGTCTTTCCACAATTCAAAAAGCAGATTTAATTGTGGTTATGCAAAAAGGAAAAATCGTTGAGCAAGGAACACACGATGAATTAATTTCAAAAAATGGGACTTACAATAAGCTTGTAACAATGCAGTCTTTCGAATCGTAAGTTTTTCACATAAAAAATAATTTCACACAGATTAAGGAAATATTAAAACTCAGTTTAATTTCTTTAATCTGTGTTTATTTTTATAACTTTAGGATAGTTAAAGATTGAAATTTAATTCTTTCAGAAAATGTATCTTAACAACCCCAACATAAAACTTCCCGACGATCCCGATACTATTGTTTGGAAGTATCTAGACCTATCCAAATTTCTAGATTTATTGCTTTCGAAGAAACTTTTTATGTCGCGTTCAGACAAGTTTGAAGATCAATATGAAGGAACTTTCAGCGAACCTACTTACGAAGAGATTAAAAAACTTGCAGCAGATAATTCCGAGTTTTTAAGTTATTACAAAACGCATCGCGAAAAAGTAGCAATTAGCAGTTGGCATATTAACGAATACGAATCATTTGCCATGTGGCAGATTTTCACCAAAAACAATGAAGGCTTGGCCATTCAGTCCACCATAAGAAGACTGCAGAAAGCTGTAAAACCAGAAAACAATTATGATCAGTTTATTGGCGAAGTAAACTACATTGACTATAAAAAAGAATACATTCCTTTTGATGATTTATTCTTTCCTTTCTTATTTAAAAGAAAAAGTTTTCAATACGAAAGAGAAGTCCGTATCCTGAGTGACACTTCTAAAAGCGACATCAAACTAAACGACGGATTAAAGATCAACGTCGACATCAATCAATTAATTGAAAAAATATACATTCATCCAAAATCTGAAAACTGGTACAAAAAACTAGTAATAGAATTGGTAGAACGCTTAGGTTTTGGTTTCGAAATTGAAAAATCGGATCTAGAGAGCGACATATTGATTTAAAGGTTCTGAGGCGCTGAGTTTTTCTCTTGCCACAGATTAAAAAGATTAAAAAGATTTTTTCACGTTTCTGATTATGTTCCGTAGGAACATTTCATCGGTAGAAAAATTATATAGTTACGCTTATTATACGTTCCGTAGGAACGTTTGATTTTTGGTATGTTTTTTTTAAACAATGCAACGCCAAACGTTCCTACGGAACGTAAATTGATTGGTCATCATTTTTTTTTCTACCGACCAGACATTCCTACGGAATGACAACTTGATGCATCAAAATCAAAAACGCTGTTTTCACAAATAAAAGCAATTTAAAAAAGAGAGGCTGTATCAATAAATTGATACAGCCTCTCTTTTTATGAAAATCTTTTTAATCCTTTTAATCTGTGGCAAAAAACTTAGAAACTTAGAAACTTAGAACCTTAGCAACTTAAATAGGTTTATAACTCTTCACTTCCCATTTTTTAGAAGCCAAATCTATATAATTATAGTGCAAGACATCATTTTTATCAAATTGACCATTTTGGTTGGTATCTTCAATAGTTCTAAAATACAAACGATTTTTAGATTCAATTAAGCTCCAATCTACTAACTCTTGAAGATCTGCTGAAACTTTGGTGAAATTTTCTCCGCTGATGTCACTTAAATATAAAGTTTTGATATCGCTCGTATCTATTTTACCATCTTTATTGGTATCCGAATCCGTCAGCGTATAAACCATCACATTATTATGCGTTCTGTCTGCAACCGTTTTTAAATACGTAGCTGTTAAAATCAAAACTGGTTTATCTGATAATGGTCGGATAGAATCTGAATCTACTTTTTGAAATTTTAAATTCTGAAGATATCCTGTAATTTCATATTCGCCTAAATTAGAAATTGTAAAACTCACATCATTTACGCTCGAAGAACCATAACGCGCTTTAGAACCTCTTTCAAAAACTCTTAAATCTCCAACTGGATGAATTAAATAACTTGTTCCTTCCATTTGAATTGGCAAATCGGCGATTTCAATTTGAGTTGTATCGGCTTTAGTAACACTTACTTTGTTTGAAGCGCCATAACTTACTTTTGGTTTTTGAACTTCCTCTCGACAGCTGATTACTGTTCCGACAAGTATTAGCGCGATATATTTAAAATACTTTTTCATCTACAATGATTATATACGATTATCAAATATACTATTTTTGATTGTAATTTTTGTTTTTATTGAATTTTACTAGCGCAAAGATGTTTAGTAGAACAATTCCTAGATAACCTAGAAAAATAAGCCAGCTCTTTTTATACAAAGAAAGATGATAAGCCCGTTCTCTTTCCTTATCTTCTTTTAACCAGAAATCTTTATTGGCTTCATAATAACCACAAGTTATTACACGATAATTATTTTTATTTGGTTTTGGTTTTGGGCTTGTTAATACATAAATATCATTCCCAAACAAAGCCCAAGTTGGCACTTTTTCTTCTGCTACCAAATTAATTACATTAACAAAAGTATCATAATCTGTTTTTGACCCAAAATGAATTTTAGCGCCATTTATAGTGTCATACTTTTTGACTATATCTCGAACAAAAAATCTTAATTCTTTTATTTTGTCAAGTTCTTTTAATTTTACATCATTAAAATTAAACCTTTTATACTTTCTTAAATCTGCGATTTTATATTTTTCAAATTCTTCTTTATCAGGAACCATTAAATTTAAGGATCCATAAACCATAAAAGCATCAACTTTAAAAAAATGATAAAAACAAAACAGCGGTATTAAGACTAAAGAAATCATTCCTGGAACGTAAAAAATCTTTTTTCTCTTTTCACGTTTTTCTATCATAACCTCGCATTTATCTTAACGTTAAAAACCCTCGAAGTCATATAATTTGGAATCGCATATTGATTTTTTGAATACACATCACGAACCCAAGTATTTGTAATCGCATTTTGATTATTAAAGAGATTGAAAATTTCTAGTCCGAGAGACAGTTCTTTAAAGTTTTTCAGCCAGCCTTTTTTTGTATTTTGCGTACTAGCGTCTACAAAAACTTTTGCAAAACCAATATCTGCTCTCCTGTAATCATTCAATCGGTTTTGATATAAATACGGATCAGAATATGCTGGTGCACCTCCAGGTAAACCTGTATTGTAAACCAAATTCAAATACACTTTCACGCTTGGAATATTCGGCATATAATCTTGAAACAGCATCGCAAATTTCAAACGCTGATCTGTCGGACGGGCAATATACCCTTTGTTTTCATAATTCTCCTCCGTTTTCATATATCCGAAACTTACCCAAGATTCTGTTCCCGGCACAAATTCTCCATTTAATCTAAAATCAAGACCTTGTGCATAGGCTTTTGCATTGTTATTGGCAACATAACGAATTCGGACATTGTCAATCGAATACACATTTACATCAGAAAGCGATTTATAATACAGTTCCGTCACCCATTTAAAAGGATGATTCCACATTTTAAAATTATAATCATTTCCTAAAACCACATGAATTGCTTCCTGAGCTTTCACATTCGGATTTACAACTCCATCCAAATCACGTAATTCTCTATAAAATGGTGGCTGATGATATAATCCGCCCGAAATTCTAAAAACCATATCGCGGTCCCAATCTGGTTTTATCGCAAATTGCGCACGCGGACTTACTACAAATTGTGTTTTTCCTTCTTCTAGAGCTCCTGCGACATTCCAGCCTTGAAAACGCGCTCCTAAATGATACCAAATCTGACTCGAACCAATTTCCGACTGCTTGTTCCATTGCGTATAACCCGAGAATCGATTTATGGTATTAAAATTGGTCGCTCGAATATTTTGATATGGCAAAAGTGGTCCCGTGTAAGGTGTATAAGGCTGATTATTTTTGGGAAGAATAACCAAAGGCGGATTTATAGAAAATCCAGCCGAATCAATAACTTCCCATTCCACTACTCGATCTCGAATAGATTCTCTAGTATATTTTAAACCAAATTCCAATTGGCTTTCTTTCCAGTCTTTAGTTCCTTTTAGTTCAATATTTGCGATTAAAGCATCGAGATCATTTCGGGCGTGGTTTAGTTGAGAACCAATTCCACGAGTAAAATCAACTGCAGATGTATTTTCTGGATCTTCAGCATTTACATTGCCTAAACGATATTGCGCCAAAATATCAAAATGTTCTTGTTCTGTCGTGTGAAATAAAGATCCAATTAATTTTAGCGTAAGTGTAGGTGAAGCTTTATAAGTCGTTTTTAAAGCTCCGAAATAAGTATCATATTGATCTTTTTCTTGTCCGTCATAATAAACCGCAAGTGCCATTGGCTGATCTGCAGTACCAAAATTAGTTTGACGCACCAAAGGTTCATACGAATATTTGTTCTGAGAAATATTTCCTAAAAAGCTCATTTGCCATTTTTCAGAAATATCATAATTCACATTGGTTTGAATATCTGCAAAAGTTGGTTTATAATTCGTCTCTGTATCTTGACTATTCACCAAAAGACTATTATTTCTATAACGAACTCCTGTTACAGCAGACCATTTTTTATTCTTCGAAACCAGATCGACCGCAGCGCTTCCGCCTAAAAAACTGGCTTCAAAAGCAGCGCCAAACTGAGTTGGCTTGCGATACGTAATATCTAAAACAGAAGATAATTTGTCTCCGAACTTCGCTTGAAATCCTCCCGCAGAAAATTCAACATTTTGAACTAAATCTGTATTCGTAAAACTTAATCCTTCCTGCTGTCCTGAACGAATTAAAAACGGACGATATACCTCTACTTCGTTTACATACACTAGATTTTCATCATAATTCCCGCCACGAACCATGTACTGCGTGCTTAATTCGTTATTTGAATTAACGCCAGGAAGCGTTTTCAGAATATTTTCGATTCCTGGATTGGCACCCGGAATCTTTTTTATGGTTTCAGTATCAACAGAAGTTATTCCTTGAACACGTTTTCTATTTCCAGAAGAAACAAAAACTTCTCCCATCTGTTCTTCAGAATTATTCATAATCGGATTAAAGACAAATACTTCATTTGTTTTTAAACTAACTGTCAAACTCATCATTTTTAAAGAAACGTGAGTAAAAATCAGAGAAACTTTTTTGTTTGACGATATTACTATTTCGTAAAAACCATTTGCATCAGATTGCACAGAAGTTTCTTGTGACGAAATATTTACGCCAGCAACAGGATGTTTCTCTACATCCAAAACCAACCCTTTAATACGAGCGTTTTGAGCCAAAGCAATGCAGCTGAAAAATAAAAAAAGAAAAGCGAATGTTAACCTATTTTGACTCAAAGATTTTGGGTTTTATTTTTGTTGACTTCTAAAAAAACGAGTTTCAAAGATAGTAGTATTTCCTACATTATCAACAACTTCAACTTTTAATACGTTTTCACCTTCTGCCAAATACTGATCGTCAAAAGTATGCGTAATTCTTCTCGCTTTATTTTCGTATTCAAACAAAACCCAGCTTCCGTTCAAATATCCATTATAAGATTTTATTCCAGACAACGAATCGCTTATCGTTAAATCAATTTTCTTTTGATCGCTAATCCATTTTCCTTCAATTGGTTTTGCAATTTTAACAACTGGCGGAATCGTATCTAAAACCAAACCGTAAGTGCCCAATATTTTTGCTTTTGCAGTAAAAACATCACCTTTTCTGATCGTTCCATTATAGCTTGTTCCCTTTCCGATATAAAGTTTATCTCGCAAAGATTCTGGATAAGTATCATCTTTTATAGTAATTGTAAAATTAGAATGCGCAGGAACAGTATCGTCATGAATAAAAATTTTATTATTTCTCACATCAAAATTCATATTGAAATCATCGTAAAAAGTTCCAGCAGGAAAGAAAACCGACATATTGTCTTTCTCAAAATTAGCATCTCTATTATACTTGATAAAATACTGTCCGTTTGTTGGCTCCGCTCCTACAAGCGGTGTTGCAACATCAAACTCAATTGGAACCGTAACCGAATTCATATTCCCAAAATAATCCGAAACTTCAATTTTGTAATTTGAAGTTAAATTCGGTTCTGCTTTTACAATACCATGAAGAGAATCTGTTTTGATAATGCTCAACGCAAAAGGCGTTTTCATGAAAAGCTTCTGCACGCGTTGTCCCGATTTTTTATATCTAGGATAATCAATAAAAGCATTGATGTAACGCATTTCATCAAAAGAATATGTATTAAACTGATAATTATAATTCTGATTTCCGTTTAAAAAAGTCGAAACATTAAAAACTCCATTTTTATTATGCGACACATCATCGGTGTCTACTGCATTAATTCCGAAACCAATTTTTCCGTTTGCCTTAATTTTAGATGCTAAATAAGTGCCATCTTTTTGAAGTGCCATACTTACCAGCAAAGGCTGTTTTGACTGATTTACCGTTGCATTATCTAAAGGATAAACATACAAACTAGACAAAGTTGGTTTTTTGGTATCTTTTAAATTTTGGTCAAAGCCGAAGAAAATCGGATTGATAACAAATTCGGTTTTGGTATCACGAATTTCAAAATGAAGATGCGGTCCTTCTGACGAACCTGTATTTCCAGAAAGTCCAATTATATCTCCTTTTTTTACAGGAAGCTCATCCGGCTTTGGAAACATTTCAATCTCATAGGCTTTTTCTTTGTAATGCGTTTTTTTTACATAATCTAAAATTGCTCCAGTCGGCGTTTGCAAATGCCCGTAAACCGAAGTATATCCATTTGGATGTGTAATGTAGATGCATTTTCCGTTTCCAAAAGTCGAAATTTTAATTCGTGAAACATATCCATCCGCAATTGCATGTACAGTCAAACCTTCTCTTTGATTCGTTTTTAAATCAAAACCAGCATGAAAATGATTCGGTCTTAACTCCCCAAAATTACCGGATAGTTGCATTGGAATATCTAATGGGGGACGGAAATAATCTTTAGGATATTGTGTTTGAGCAAACACAGAATTACAAATTAAAAGGGCAAGTACATATAATCTCATAAACAACATTTTTGCTAAGATAAGCAAAAATAAGCCAATAAAAGCAAGAAAAAAGCTTCAAAAACCCAATTAATTGAATTACAATATATTTATCTAAAATAATGCAAAAAAATCGATAAAAAATTGCATTAATAAAAAGGAATATTAACTTTGTAGGATTAAGTAATGAATAGGATGTATAATGAGTGTAATTGCAGAAATAATTGATACTCTTGAATATAAAGTTGAAAAGCTTTTTGAGAAATCAAAAGCCTTTGAACAAAACAATCAAGTATTACGATTAGAACTAGCCAAAGCTGCGCAAATTATCCAGAAACAATCTGAGGAAATGGAAGCTTTGAAGAAGCAAAATGAAACACTTAAGATAGCCAATTCGTTGCTCGGCAGCGACAATAACAAGAGAGAGACAAAGCTTAAAATAAATTCATTAATTCGCGAAATCGATTACTGCATAGCGCAACTATCAGATTAATAACATGGACGGAAAGCTTAGAATTAAAATATCAATTGCCGACCGCGTTTATCCACTTACGGTTGAACCGGCTCAGGAAGAAGGACTTAGAAGTGCTTCTAAAAAAATTGATGCCATGATCAAGCAGTTCGAAGAAAATTACGCGGTTCGTGACAAACAAGATGTTCTAGCTATGTGTGCATTGCAATTTGCATCGCAGGTAGAACAAAAACAGATTGATAATGCAATCGATGGAGAAGAAACTATCGAAAGAATTAAAAGATTAAATACGCTTTTAGATCAATATCTCGAAAATTAAACGTTCTTTACAGAAACTAAGATACTGCCTACATTAGTTCACATTTGGTAAACTCAACACTAACAATTTAGAATGAGCAAATCGTCGCTACTATAGTATGCCCTCCTTTTGGCTGGGAAACTTGAACAGTGAGTTAGCTCAAAACTTGTCTTTACGAGTTTATACAAGCAATTAATGTAGGCTTTTTTTATATATAAACCCTAACAAACATGGACATCATAACGATCATTATTGGTATTGTAGGTATTGCGGCAGGATTTGCAATAGCTAAAATTATCGAGAAAAGTAATATTTCAAACCTAATTAAAAACGCTAAAAAAGAAGCGGCTTCTATCTTAAAAGACGCTAATTTAGAAGCTGAAAACATCAAAAAAGATAAAATTCTTCAAGCAAAAGAGCGTTTTATCGAACTAAAATCAGAACATGAACAGGTTATTTTAGCACGTGATAAAAAAGTGGCTGAAGTAGAAAAACGTGTTCGCGATAAAGAATCTCAAGTTTCTAATGAACTTTCTAAAGCCAAAAAAATAAACGAAGATTTTGAAGCTAAAACAGCTGAATACAACAATAAAATTGAAGTTTTAGACAAAAAACAAGCTGAAGTTGACAAACTTCACAAAAGCCAATTACAGCAATTAGAAGTAATCTCTGGTCTTTCTGCTGAGGAAGCTAAAGAACAATTGGTAGAAGGATTAAAAGCTGAAGCTAAAACAAAAGCAATGTCTCATATTCAAGAAACTATTGAAGAGGCAAAATTGACTGCACAGCAAGAAGCTAAAAAAATCATCATTAATACGATCCAAAGAGTCGGAACGGAAGAAGCGGTTGAAAACTGCGTTTCTGTTTTCAACATTGAATCTGACGATGTAAAAGGTAGAATTATCGGTCGTGAAGGACGTAACATTAGAGCGCTTGAAGCTGCAACTGGAGTTGAAATTATTGTTGATGATACGCCAGAAGCAATTATTCTTTCTTGCTTTGATCCAGTTCGTAGAGAAATTGCTCGTTTGTCTTTACACAAATTAGTAACTGACGGACGTATTCACCCAGCACGTATCGAAGAAGTTGTAGCTAAAACTGCAAAACAAATCGACGACGAAATTATCGAAGTTGGAAAACGTACGGTTATCGACTTAGGAATTCACGGTTTACACCCAGAATTAATTAAAGTTGTAGGTAGAATGAAATACCGTTCTTCTTACGGACAAAACTTATTACAGCACTCTAGAGAAGTTTCTAAACTTTGCGGTATTATGGCTGCAGAATTAGGACTGAACGTGAAATTGGCAAAAAGAGCTGGTTTACTTCACGATATCGGAAAAGTGCCAGATACAGAAAGCGATTTACCACACGCACTTTTAGGAATGCAGTGGGCTGAGAAATACGGCGAGAAAGAAGAGGTTTGCAACGCAATTGGAGCGCACCACGATGAGATTGAAATGAAATCTTTATTATCTCCAATCATCCAAGTTTGTGATGCTATTTCTGGAGCTAGACCAGGTGCAAGACGTCAAGTTCTTGATTCTTACATCCAGCGCCTAAAAGATCTTGAAGATGTAGCTTACGGATTCAGCGGAGTTAAAAATGCTTATGCAATCCAAGCTGGTAGAGAATTACGTGTAATTGTAGAAAGCGAAAAAGTTTCTGATGATAATGCTGCGAACTTATCTTTTGAAATTTCACAAAAAATTCAAACAGAAATGACTTATCCTGGACAGGTAAAAGTTACAGTTATTAGAGAGACTAGAGCTGTAAACATTGCTAAATAATCTGGGAGATAATATATAGAAAAAAATAAAGGCTGTCAATTGACAGCCTTTATTTTTATTTAGCTCTTTGCAGGTTTACATATCATTAAAAACGATTTTAAAGCTTGTCCCAACCCCTACTTCACTTTCCACTTCAACCGTTCCTTTCATCGCTTCAATTTGATTTCTTGTAATGTATAAACCAATACCTCGAGCTTCTTCATGCTTATGAAAGGTTTTATACATTCCGAACAATAAATCTCCATACACCTTCAAATCAATCCCTAGACCATTATCAGTAATTTTAAGCGATTTATAACCTTCTGGCTCTATTGCAAAATCAAAAGTTATGATTGGATCTCGATCCGGATGGGCATATTTAATTGCGTTTGTTGCAAAATTCAACAAAACGCTTTCCATGTAAGCCGGATTAAAATTAATCGTTAAATACTTGGGAACGTTGTTTATAATGGTGACTTTTCGATGTTTATCATAACCTTTGATTGTTGAGATCGTTTTCTCAATATATTCACAAAGCTTTAGTGGCACTACCGCAATATTAATATTACTCTGCGTTTTTACAATTTGGGTAAGATTCGAAATAGTTTCATTCAGATCATTAGAAACGGTGCGTAAATATTCCAGCATTTCTGTCACGGTTTGTTTACTAACATCTGCATCAATAAGATCTAAAATCGATTTTATATTTCCTGCCTGTGTGTTTAGGTTATGAGAAACAATATGCGAAAAATTCAATAAACGGCTATTTTGATCACTATACAATTTCATTGTTTTCAATAGCTCCAACTCTTTCTCTTTTTGAGCAGAAACATCAGTATGAGTTCCAATTACACGCAACGGCCTTCCGTTTTCATCACGTTTAATTACTTTTCCACGATCCAAAATCCATTTATAATTACCGCTAGAAGTCATTACACGATGGTAATTTTCGTAAAACGGAATCTTATTATCAAAATGTTCATGTATGTCTGAATAATATTTCGGAAGATCGTCCGGATGCACAATTTTATCCCAACGTTCAGGATCATCAAAAATATCAGCAGATTCTAGCTCCAAAATTTTCAGAGACAGAGAAGAATAAAAAACTCTATTGGTAACCATATCCCAATCCCATATTCCGGCAGTCGAAGCATCGAGAGCAAACTGGAAACGTTCTTCAGAAATTCGAAGCTTTTCTTCTTTATCTTTTAATTCAGTAATATCCGAAACGTGTCCATAAAAAATCACATTCCCATTTGCTGAAGATTCTGTTTTTGAAGAAATCTTAAACCAGCGAATTCCTTTCTTAGGAAGAGTAGCTCTAAACTCTATTTTCCAAGGTTTGATTTCCTTTCTAGCTCTGACCAAAGATTGAAAAAAAAGTTCGCGATCCTGTGGTAAAATACGATCGTAAACTATAAACTTTATATCGTTATTAAAATCGGTTACAGAAAGTTCAAATATTTCATCTACCGATTTACTTACAAGGGGAAATGTGTAATTATTATCAGCATCAATAACAAATTGAAAAAGCAGGTCGGGCATTTCGGCCAACAATTTTTTATAAAAATTATTTACCTCTAAGCAATCTTCATTTCCATATAAATCAAAAACCATATGCTACTCTTTTATGTAAATAAGATATTGAAACTTATTCAGAAAAGCAAAAAACAAAACCTAGTTTTCAACGCTTTTTACTTTATTTAAAACAAAAATTTAACACAATATAACAAATTTCAACAACAAAAACACAAAATACTGTAAAATTAATTATTTCCTAGGATGAAAACTATACATTACTTCTTTTAAAAAACTGCGATCCAAATGCACATAAATTTCAGTTGTTGTAATAGATTCATGGCCAAGCATTAATTGAATCGATCTCAAGTCGGCACCATTTTCAAGCAGGTGAGTCGCAAAAGAATGTCTCAAAGTATGCGGACTTATACTTTTCTTAAGCCCCATTTTCTGAGCAAGATCTTTGATGATAGTAAAAACCATAGCCCGAGTCAATTGATTTCCTCGTCGATTTAAGAACAAAGTATCTTCAGCTCCTTTTTTAATAGTAAGATTTGAGCGAACCGCATTTTTGTAAATATCAATATATTTCTGAGTTAATGAACCTATTGGAACAAACCTTTCTTTGTTTCCTTTACCAGTAATTTTAATAAAACCTTCATCAAAAAAAAGATCTGAAATTTTAAGCGTAATCAATTCCGAAACACGTAATCCGCAACCATACAAAGTTTCGAGCATTGCTCTGTTTCTTTCGCCTTCATTAGTACTTAAATCGATTGCTTCTATTAGAGCATCAATTTCCTGAAGTGACAGTGTATCGGGCAATTTACGACCTGTTTTAGGCGCTTCTATCAATTCTAAAGGATTATCGTTTCTGTAATCTTCAAAAACCAGATAATTAAAGAAACTTTTAAGTCCAGAAATAATCCTTGCCTGTGATCTCGGATTTACCTCTTTAGCTACTGAATATATAAACTGCTGTAAAGTTTCATCAGAAATTTTTATTGGCGAAACATCAATCTTATTGTTTCCTAAAAAAAGACATAAACGTTCAATATCAAAACCATAATTTTCAATTGTATTTTTAGATAAACCTCTCTCTATCCTCAAATACGACTGATAATCTTTTATATACCTGCTCCAATTCATATTTACAAAGTAAGTAATTTTTTGGCATAAAAAAACCTTCCCAATGATAAGGAAGGTTTGTTTTTTTATTCCATTTATAAATTAGAACTTGTATCCTACCGATAGTGAAAATACACCATTATGAACTTTTGAATCATCGTCAGCTTCCGTTTTAGCTATATTTGATAAACCTAAATTATATCTCGCACTAGCAAATATATTTTCGGTAAACTCGTATCCTGCTCCAAAATTCAATCCAAAATCAATTGATTCAAAATTATCTTTAATATCTTCTTTATTATCAATATTAAGCTCATCTATCTTTACTCTCGCTTTTGCTGAAGTCAGAAACCCAATTTGCGGACCAGCTTCAATAAAAAACTTTTCTGCTGCAAAGTATTTAAACATAACTGGCACATTGATATAATCTAAGTTAAAACATGTTTTTGTTTTGTATCCATTTACTTCAAGATCATCAAATCTGGTACCTTGTGTAGAGTACAAAAGCTCAGGTTGCAATGCAAATTTCTCAGAAAATTTTATTTCAACGAAACCACCTGCATGAAATCCAAATTTTGATTTCAAATCCATTCCGTCTGTATCACCCGACAAATTTGACAAATTCAAACCACCTTTAACTCCATACTTAACTTCTTGTGCATTTGCAAATCCAAATGCCATAACTGCAATCGCAGATAAAATAACGTTTTTCATTTTTTGTTTTTGGTTAAAATTAATTGGGCCAAATATAAAAATTTACTTATGAAAAACTAACTAAAATTTTAACACTATAAACTATCTAAACAAAAAAAACCTTCCGTTATCAGGAAGGTTTTAAAAACATTATAGTTTGGATTAGAACTTATATGCCAAAGAAAGAGCCAAAACACTATTCTTTGCACTGTCATAATAATCATCAATATCATCATAATCTCCACGATCAACAACTCCAGAAAGTCCTACTGTGTAACGTAAACCTACAGAAAGATTGTCCGTAAAATTATATCCTGCTCCAAAATTAAAACCGAAGTCTACAGATTTGTAGAAATCCTTAACATCCTCACCGTCGTCTTTGGCAGAAACAAGGAAACCAATTTGAGGCCCTCCTTCAACAGTAAATTCTTTAGTAATATAAAATTTAGCTAAAACAGGAACATTGATGTAGTTTAAGTTAAGATTTGTATTATCCATACCAATATACTCATATTTAGCTCCTTGAGAAGAGAACAAAAGCTCTGGCTGAATAGATAATCTATCAATAATTTTAATTTCTGCGAAACCACCAACAAGAAAACCAACTTTTGAATTAGCTTCAACATCTCCGGAAAAGTTGGTAAGACTCACGCCTCCTTTAATTCCAAATCTTGTTTCCTGAGCATTTGAGAATGCAAAAGCCATAATTGCAACGGCTGATAAAATAATTTTTTTCATTTTTAATCTGCTTTTGAGTTTGAAAGAAAATTAGCTTCTCCATAAAAAAACCTCCTAAAAAAGGAGGCTTCAATATTTTAAATTAAGACTAGAATTTATAAGCTAAAGAAATCTGGAAATTACCATTTTTTGCACTGTCATACAGGTCTCCTGAGTCATCAATATTATCATCCCAGATAGGTGATAATCCTACAGTATAGCGAAGTCCAACTGAAAAATTATCAGTAAAATCATAACCTGCACCGAAGTTAAAACCAAAATCTACCGATTTTGTATCATCTTTAACATCATAACCATCAGCTTTAGCTGACAACAAAAAACCAAGTTGTGGACCAGCTTCAACGCTAAATTTTTTATCAACGATATAATATTTCGCCAGAACAGGAATATTTAAATAATTTAATTTTACATCTGCATCATCTCCAAAACCATAATCAAATTTTGCTCCTTGAGTTGAGAATAAGAGCTCTGGTTGGATATAAAACTTTTCTACTACGTGGATTTCAGCTAAACCACCAACGTGAAATCCTACTAATGCATTAGCATCTCTCACGTCACCGCCAACAATACTTGAAATATTAAGACCTCCTTTTACTCCAAATCTTGTTGATTGAGCATTTGAGAATGCAAAAGCCATAATTGCAATGGCAGATAAAATAATTTTTTTCATTCTAATTTGTTTTGGGTTAAATTAATTGGTCAAATATAAAAATATTCTTCACAATTCTACATTAGGAATTTAACAAATAAAATAGTAAATATTACGCTAATTGTTAATTTTAAATTAAGCCAACTTAAAAATTAGAATTTTCAACATAAAAAAAAGACCTTCCTTAGAAATAAGGAAAGGCCTTAAAAAAACTAACTAAATGTTTTTTACTAGAATTTATAACCAACTGATAATGAAATTACATTATTATGAATTTTTGCATTATCACTAAAATCTGAAATATTAGACAAACCAAAATTATATCGTAATCCAGCTGATACATTTTCTGTAAAATCATATCCTGCACCAACATTTAAGCTAAAATCAACTGTTTTAAAAGAATCTTTGACATTCTCTTTTCCTGAATACATTTCTCCTTCATAAGTCTCTTCCCATTTACTTTTTGCCGCTAACAAAAAACCTACTTGAGGACCAGCTTCAACACTAAATTTGTCAACCACATAATACTTAGCCATTACAGGAACATTCAAATAACTTGCATTAACATTTTCTGTATAAGTATAAGAATCTTCAGTTTCTTTAAATTTCGCACCTTGTAACGAGTATAACATCTCTGGCTGAATTGAGAACTTATCTGAAAGTTTTATTTCTGCAAAACCTCCCGCTTGAAAACCAACTTTAGAAGATGCGTCTTCGACATCACCAGTAAAAGTTGAAAGATTAATTCCACCTTTAACTCCATACTTTACATCTTGCGCATTTGCAAAACTAAATCCCATTACTGCAATAGCAGCTAAAACAATTTTTTTCATAATTTTTTAAATATTAATTTGATTTAATATTCGCAAAACTAAGATTAGACTTACAATACATACTCCGCAATAAGTTTAAAAAGTATTAAAATAAGACATAAAATAAACAGATATAGACATCTTGAAAATCAAAACTTTAAAAGAGAAACAGCACAATCTTATCCCAATAAAAACATTTTGAGTGGGAATTTTAGTAATTATTTAATCTAAATTATAATGCAATAAAATGCTAAATATGTAGTTTTGAATTTTAAATAACATTTTAAAATACCAATTTTTAAAAACCTTTTTATGAAGAAAATACTTTTAGCAGCTTTTATGTTCATTGCAACATCAGCAGCAGTACAAGCACAATTATTAAAATTAGGAGTAAAAGCAGGGGTTAACTTTGCAAGTCAAACAGGAGATTTTCCAGATCAAATAGACAAAGAAGGAATTACTAGCTACCATGCAGGTTTGGTTGCAGAAATAAAATTATTAGACAAATTTTCTATCCAGCCAGAGCTTTTATATTCTACGACAGGAGCATCTTATAAATTTAGTGATGTAAGTGAAGATATCAAAAATGAGTTAGGATACATTGCTATTCCAGTAATGGCTAAATTTTACTTAAACAACACTTTTAGCTTAGAGGTTGGTCCACAAGCTTCTTTCTTAGTAAGCGAAAGAAACGATTTTGATGTTAAAAATGGAGAAACATTCGAATTTGGTGTAAACGCAGGTTTAGGTGTTAAACTTACTGAAAACATCTTTTTACAAGGGCGTTACGGTTTAGGTTTGACTGAGGCTTCTAAAAATGCTGATATTAAAAACTCTGTATTCCAGATTTCTGCTGGATTCATGTTCTAAAAATTTATCACATACTTTTACAAAAACCGCTCTATTTATTAGTGCGGTTTTTTTTATTTTTACAAAGTTCAATGACAATTGCAAAATCAATTGCAATGTCAATATCTCAAAATAAAAAAAACTTATGAAAATCTGCATTATCAACGGACCAAATTTGAATCTTTTAGGAAAACGCGAACCAGAAGTTTACGGAAGCCAGACTTTTGAAGATTATTTTGAAACGTTGAAACAAAAATTCCCAAACATTGAACTTTCATATTACCAAAGCAATATTGAAGGCGAATTGATTGGCAAAATTCAAGAAGTTGGTTTTTCATTTGATGGCATTATTCTGAATGCTGGAGCGTACACACACACTTCCATCGGTTTGGGCGATGCTATGAAAGCCGTTACCACGCCAGTCATTGAGGTTCATATTTCTAATACATATGCGCGCGAAAGCTTTAGACATCAATCGTATTTATCTGGAAATGCAAAAGGTGTTATTCTAGGCTTCGGACTAAAAAGTTACGAATTGGCTATACAGTCTTTTTTATAATATAATGTTATTCTGGACTGAGAATTCGACTTCGACTTCGCTCAGTGAGACAAACTATCATCTCATTCAATTTAACAAATTATTAATAAGCTCAGATTTAACTTATTATATTTTTGTAAGATATACCACATTTGTATGAGAAACTATACTTTACTTGCCTTTCTACTTTTTTCACTTTCTAATTTTGCTCAAATCAGAGGAACTGTAACTGATGATAAAGGAAATCCGCTTCCTTTTGTATCCGTTTTTGAAGAAAACACTTATGCTGGAACCACTACAAATGAACAGGGAAAATATCAGCTGAATGTAAAAGAAATTGGCGGAAACGTTATCACTTTTCAATATTTAGGTTATAAAACTAAAAAAATAACCATTCTTGCTGCGACAAGAATAGTCAATGTAGATGTTAGTCTTGAGGAAGAAAGTTTTGCTTTAAACGAAGTAATCATTGATCCTAAAAACAATCCTGCAAACGCAATTATAAAAAGCGCCATAGCAAATAAAAAAGAAAACTCAGATAAAACAGGAAGATATACAGCCGATTTTTATTCGAAAGGTATGTTTAAAGTTAAAGATCTTCCTAAAAAAATTCTAGGCAAAAAAGTAGAATTGGGCGATGACATGGCTTCGAATCTAGATTCTACTGGAACGGGAATTTTGTATTTATCTGAAACCATTTCGAAAGTGACTTTTGAAAAACCAGATAAACTAAAAGAAAAAATTATTGCTTCAAAAATTTCAGGAAACAATCGCGGTTATAGCTATAATACAGCTGCTTTATCGACTTATGATTTTTACGACAATACTTTAGATTTTGATGTAAAACTCATCTCTCCTATTGCCGACAATGCTTTCAATTATTACAAATACAAATTGGAAAGCACTTTTTATGATGACAACAATCAACAGATAAACAAAATCAAAGTTATTCCTAAACGAGATAAGGAACCTGTTTTTGAAGGTTACATTTATATTGTAGATGACAGTTTTGCGATTTATGCCATTGATCTAGACATTAAAGGGTATCGAATGAAAAACGAGTTTACAGAAGTGATGACTCTAAAACAGAGTTTTAGTTATAACACAAAAAACAAAATCTGGTCTAAAAATGCACAGACGCTTTCTTTTACAGCAGGTATTTTTGGAATAAAATTCTCTGGAAACTTCAATTATGTTTATTCAAATTATGAATTTCCTAATTCTTTTGACAAAAAAACTTTCGGAAACGAAATCGTGGCGTTTGAACTTAATGCCAACAAAAAAGACGATGCTTTCTGGAATGAAATTCGCCCAATACCGTTAACTATTGAAGAAAGCTCTGATTATGCCAAAAAAGACAGTTTGCAGACGATTAGAAAATCAAAAAAGTATACCGATTCTATTGATGCCAGAAACAACAAATTTAAGGTCTGGGATATTTTAATGGGCTATGACTACAAAAACACATTCAAAAAATATTCTTTTGATTATAAAGGCTTACTGAATATAGCTTCTTTGAGTTTCAATACCGTTCAAGGTTTTAATTTAGATTCTGGGTTTTCTTTCAAAAAATGGGATGAAGAAAAAGGAACAAATACTTCGATAAGCACTACTTTCAATTATGGCTTTTCTGATGAACGTTTTCGTGCAATTGGCCAATTCAGTCATCGTTTCAACACTATAAATTATGCTACAATATGGGGCTCTGGCGGTGTAAAAACAGCTCAGTTTAATAGCGCCGAACCCATTTCTAAACTTGTCAATTCTATAAGTTCTTTGTTTTTTAAAGACAACTACATGAAACTGTACAACTTGGAATTTGCAGAAATAAATTATGGACAAGATATTGCAAACGGAATAAATTTTACTGGAAAAATTGGTTACGAACAGCGTAAACCGCTTTTCAATACAACTGATTATTCTTTCTTTAAAAAAGATGACATTTATTCTTCAAACAATCCTTTGGCGCCAAACGATTTTACAACTCCAGCTTTTGACCAGCATCATTTGTTTAAAGCTCTTGTAACAACTAGAATTAACTTTGGAAATAAATACATATCAAGACCTGACGGAAGATATAATTTTAAAAACGATAAATATCCTACAGTTTATTTAGCGTTCGAAAAAGCATTCGCGGCAAGCGAAAAAAAATATGAATATGAACGAATTGGTGCTTCTGTCCAATATGATTTATCATTTGGAAACAAAGGTCTTTTAGGAACCAATTTTAGAGCGGGAAAATTCTTTAATGCAGAAAACATCTCATTTATTGATTATAGACATTTTAACGGAAATCAGACTCATATAGGAACAAGTGACCGCTATTTGAATGTTTTTAACATGATGCCTTATTATTCAAATAGCACAAATGACAGTTATTTCGAAATGCATACTGAATATAATGACACTGGTTTTATCATGAATAAAATTCCGCTGTTAAATCTTTTGAAATCGACTATGAATATTGGCTTTCATGCTTTAGCAATTCCCGATCGAAAACCATATTCTGAGTTCACCATCGGTCTAGATAATTTAGGTTTTGGAAAATTCAAATTATTCAGAGTAGATTATGTGCATTCTTATCAAGGTGGCATTCAGCAAAACGGGGTGGTTTTTGGCTTGAAAATCTTAAATGCATTAGATTAAAAAAAGATACTAAGGTTCTGAGATGCTAAGATTCTAAGTTTTTCTTTTAATACCTAATAGTTATTCTTGTCAAGCTTAGCGAAGTCGAAGCCCTCACAAAGATTTTCAATCTTAAAAAAAAATCAGCTTAATTTATAATCTGGTTTCAAGTAGATTGTAAATTAAGCTGATTTTTAAATTAATCCTTGTCAAAGTTTAAAACTTTGACAAGGATAAAGCTTAGAATCTTAGCATCTCAGAACCTTAGAATCTTAGGAATAATCATCTGGTTCGACATGAATTAACACATGTCCTAATTCAGGATTTTTTTCTCTGAGTGTATCCTTTAGTTTATGTGCCAAATCATGCCCTTCTTTAACCGAAATTTTTGCTGAAACGATAGCATGCAAATCAACATGATATTTCATTCCAGCTTTACGGATAAAACATTTTTCAGTCCCTAAAATACCAGGAACTGTAAGGGCTACAACGCGAATTTCTTCTACTAAGTCCTCATTTAGATTTTCATCCATGATTTCGCCAAGCGCAGGTCTGAAAATTTTATAACTATTATAGAGAATAAAAAACGCCGCAAAAAGTGCTGCCCAATCATCAGCAGACTCATAGCCTTTTCCCATAATTAAAGCAATCGAAATTCCGATAAATGCAGCCACAGAAGTTATAGCATCGCTTCTATGATGCCAAGCGTCTGCTGCTAGTGAAGTGCTATTAGTCTGTTTACTTCTTTTCATTACCAAACGGAAAGAGTATTCTTTCCAAATAATAATGGCTCCTAAAACATATAATGTCCAAGATTTAGGCAAATCGTGCGAAGTGCCAATATTGGCAATACTTTCATAACCAATAATAGTAGCAGAAGTAATTAAAAATCCAACAACTAAAAAGGTAATAAGTGGCTCTGCACGACCGTGCCCATAAGGATGATTTTCATCGGCAGGTTTATTCGAATATTTGATTCCAAACAACACCAAAAATGACGCAAATATATCCGTCGTTGATTCAATTGCATCTGCAATTAAGGCATAAGAATTGCCAAAAAAACCTGCGAGACCTTTTATAAGGGCCAAGCAGGTATTTCCTATTATACTAAAAATAGTAGCTTTTATAGCTTTTTGTTCATTTGTCATTTAAAGACATTTATTTTTTTGCCACGAATTACACAAATTACACGAAGATTAACACTATGTTTTATTTCACTAATTTTTAAAAATTAAATTCGTGTAATTGAATTTCAAAAATTAAAAATTAGTGCAATTTGTGTAATTCGTGGTTAACTTTTATTTAAGCTCTCACGATTTTTGCGCCGATTGCTCTTAAACGCTCATCGATACGCTCATATCCACGGTCGATTTGCTCGATATTCTGGATTGTGCTTGTTCCTTTTGCAGAAAGCGCTGCAATCAATAATGAAATTCCCGCACGAATATCAGGAGAAGACATTGTTGTTGCTTTCAATTGAGATTCGAAATTATGCCCCATAACCACAGCTCTGTGCGGATCACATAACATAATTTTTGCTCCCATATCGATTAATTTGTCAACGAAGAACAAACGGCTTTCGAACATTTTTTGGTGAATCAAAACATCTCCTTTTGCTTGAGTTGCTACAACCAAAACAATACTTAACAGGTCAGGTGTAAATCCTGGCCATGGCGCATCGGCAATAGTCAAGATAGAACCATCGATATCTGTTTTTACTTCGTACCCATTTGTGTGAGCAGGAATGTAAATATCATCATTACGTTTTTCAACAGTAATTCCAAGTTTTCTAAAAGTATTCGGAATCAAACCTAAGTTTTCCCAGCTTACATTTTTGATTGTGATTTCGCTTTTTGTCATAGCTGCAAGACCAATCCAAGAACCGATTTCAATCATATCCGGAAGAATTCTGTGCTCGCAACCACCAAGGCTTTCAACACCTTCGATAGTCAACAAGTTAGATCCAACTCCAGTGATTTTAGCTCCCATAGAGTTCAGCATTTTACACAATTGCTGTAAGTATGGTTCGCAAGCTGCGTTGTAAACTGTAGTTGTTCCTTTTGCTAAAACTGCAGCCATTACAATATTTGCAGTTCCAGTTACAGATGCTTCGTCAAGAAGCATGTCTGTTCCTTTAAGACCTTCTTCAGGAGTTTCTACTCCGTAAAAGTGATCTTCTCTGTTATATCTGAATTTTGCTCCAAGGTTGATGAAACCTTCAAAGTGTGTATCTAATCTACGGCGACCGATTTTATCTCCACCTGGTTTTGGAATATATCCTTTTCCGAAACGAGCCAAAAGCGGACCAACAATCATAATAGAACCGCGAAGCGCTCCACCTTCTTTTTTGAAAGCTTCGGTTTCTAAATATCCAACATTAACTTCATCAGCTTGAAAAGTAATCGAACCTGGTTCGTTACGTTGAATTTTCACCCCTAAATTCCCCAACAAAGTGATTAATTTATTGATGTCTATAATATCAGGAATGTTATTAATTTTCACTTTCTCTCCTGTTAGAAGCACGGCACATAAAATTTGTAATGCCTCATTCTTTGCTCCTTGTGGAGTGATTTCTCCTTTTAAAGGAGTTCCTCCTTCGATTTTAAAAATTCCCATAGATTTCTTTTAGGTTCTTTCAAAGTTTCTAAGATTCTGAGATTCTAAGATTCTAAGTAAAAAAACTCAGCAACTTAGTAGCTTAGCAGCTTAGCAGCTTTTTTTTATTTTTGTTTTTGTTTGTTTTTTTTAAGTGTCAAAGTAAAAAAACTTAGCAACTTAGAAGCTTAGCCTCTTAGCACCTTTTTTTACTTCTGATTATTGTTTTTTTGAAAATTCTTTTTTTGACCGCCTTTGTTGTTTTTGTTATTCTGGATTTTTGGCTGTGTTCCAGAAGCTGTTTTATTAGACATGCGTTTGTTGGTACGCATTAAATCTGTTGTGTTTAAAAGCTCTTCTGTACTGTGCAATAAATTGATTTTACCACCAGATAATTCATATAAATGCTCAAAAATCACATCGTCTTTTACGGTGTCTTTGTTCCAGCTTAAGAAAGATTTTTTCATGTGATTGGCAATTACCATTACCAGCGCATTTTTCATCTCTCCTTCTTCCCATTTATTAGCAACTTCTATCATGTATTTGATATTATTGCCATAAAATCTGTATTTCGGGAAATTTTGCGGATACTGCAATACCTCTGGCTTTAGCTGCAAAACATCTCTTGATGGAATTGGGTAAGGAGACTCAACATTCAGTTTAAAATCAGACATGATAAAAAGCTGATCCCAAAGTTTGTGCTGAAAATCTGGCACATCACGCAAATGCGGATTCAGACTTCCCATAACCTGAATGATGTATTTTGCGGCTTTATTGCGCGTTTCATCATCTTCAATTGCAGTTGCCTGATCAATCAGTTTTTGCAAATGACGACCATATTCTGGGATAATTAAACGCTGTCTTTCAGAATTGTATTCTAAATTATACACAACGTCGCTTGCTGCTTCTCTTTTATATTTTTCGATCATAAGTTTATAATGAAACTATACCTTCTATTGTAGAAACTTCTTTGTATTTGCTTATCACATCATCTGAGCTGTGCATTGTAACATCAACAGAAACACTAGTAAATTTACCTGTTTTTGACTTTGTTGTTTTAATAACTGCTCCCATTCTATCAAAAGCTTTTTCGACACGCTCAACATTATCTGCTACAGAAGGCACAATAAATTTGTACAAGTATTCTGCTGGCCAAGTATTTGCGTTATCTAGCTCGACTTTTAATCTTTCGTAAAATTCGGCTGTATTTTTTTCTTTATCGTTCTCCATTCGTAATTAAAAATAAACGCAAATATACGTTTTTGATTTCAGATTTATGATTTTAGATTTTAGATTTTTTGACTCTAAAAATGAGGTTGTTTTTTTGCCACAAATTACACTAATTAACACAAATTATTAAATCCTAAAATTCAATTTCCCTAATTTTAATTAACTTGGCAAATCAAAAAATAATAATTAGCGAAAATTCGTGAAATTGCTTCGCCTGTTCGCTATCGCTCGAGTCGTGGCAGAAAAACTTTGCGACTCTGCGGCTTTGCGAGATTAAAAACACATTACAATGAAAAAACTCCTTTTACTTTTTATCGCTCTTACCTTAAATTCAGTTCAAGCACAAGAAGTTAAAACCTTAACTTATTTCCAAAACGACACTTTAAAGCTAGACCTGGATTTGTATCTGCCAAAGAAAAAAGCAGGCGAGAAAATTCCTTTGATCATGTTTGCTTTTGGCGGAGGTTTTTCTGGCGGCGAACGCACAAGCGAGAAAGATTTCGGAAAATTCATGTCGCAAAATGGCTATGCCGTTGCTAGTATTTCGTACAGTCTATATATGAAAGGAAAAGATTTTGGATGTAAAGGAACTCTAACCGAAAAAATAAAAGCCATTCAAATTGGCGTAAGCGACATGTGGCAAGCAACTGCTTTCATGATTGAGAATGCCGACAAATACAATCTTGACACTTCAAAAATCTTTATTTCAGGAATTAGTGCTGGAGCTGAAATTGGTTTCCACGCTTCGTTTTGGGATTATAAATTAATGAATTTATACAAAAGCAATCTGCCTGAAAACTTTAAATACAAAGGTTTTATTGGAGGTTCGGGAGCAATTCAGGACATTAATTTGATTACGAAAGAAAAAGCGATTCCGATGTTATTGGCACATGGAAGTAATGACGACACCGTTCCATACGCGGCTGGTTCGCATCGTTCTTGCCCAACAAATGCTTCTGGCTGGCTGATTCTTTTTGGTTCTTATGCGGTTTACAATCAAATGACCGATTTACATAAAGATATCGAACTGATTACTTTCTGCGGTGGCGGACATGAATTTTCAGGCTATCTTTTTCACGAAGGACAGCAATATGTTTTGGATTTTGTAAATGATGTTTTGAATGGCAAAAAGTTCCAATCGCATTTGATTGTTCCTTCTAAAAACGGAAAAAGTTCTGGGAAGTATTTGTTTTGTGAGTAAATAAAAATTTATGAAAGTAAAAACTATATTATCATTAATAATATTAGGATTATGCATTCAATGTAAAGAAGCTAAATCTAAAAAAAACAAACAAAAGATTGAGCAAATCTCTGCTATAAATCATTATAATTTCTTTGGCAAGTCAAGTTTTAAATTTCAGTATTTCTCAGATAGTTCATATGTCTTTACAATTATTGACAAAGATGTAAATCATGAAAAATTTGAGACATTTAATGATTTCTGTTACTCAAAAAACGACACTATCTATTTCAGTCAAACAAGATTTCGTTATAACGGAAGTGATAAGGCAGTTATTAAAAATAATTATATTGAATTTATTCGAGGAGATTTTCCTTTAAAGATTGAGATAACAAAAAATCTTCTTCAAACAAAAAACAAACTAAATCTTGAAAAGTTTAATGACTATGCGTTTTTTATTTTTGAACCAAATTTCCATGAAAGATATTTTCATGAGAAAACAAAAACTTTAAAATCAGCAGATTTAGATCAGAAAGAATTAATCGAACTTGATCAGATTTTGAAAAAATGTTTTTCTGAGAAAAAATCAAAACTTGAAAATTTCGATAAATACATACACCAATGCATTGTTGTAACAACTACAAAAGGAGAAAAAGAAGTTTTAATAAATTCTTATTGTAAAGATCCATATAACAAAAAAGACTATAAATACTCCTTGATACAAATGGATGATGGTGGAAATTGCAATGTAAGTCTAATAATTAATTTGACTAAACATAATTATTCAGATTTAAGTATTTCAGGAAGTGCATAAAATTTCTTTTTGATTTTAAATTTCAAAAACAAAACCATCTCTCCTTTTTAACCCTGATGGAAGCGGAAATCCTTTTGCTTTTTTCTTTAAAAAGCAAAAGATTGGAGCGGACAGCAGGAACCCATGATGACTAAAAATGCCAAATCTTTCGTTTCTAATAAATATTCTTTTTAATTATAAATAAGTTTAGGTAAATTTGCGCTTTATTTTTAGAATAGTGCAAAAAGAAATTATAGTCTTGCTTGGCGGACCTGGTACTGGAAAATCAACACTTATTAACGAATTGGTAGCTCGTGGCTTTTGTTGCTATCCAGAAATCTCTAGACAGGTTACCATGAAAGCGCAACAAGAAGGCATTGAGCAGTTGTTTCTAGAACAGCCACTTTTGTTTAGCGAAATGTTATTGGAAGGTCGTATTGAACAATATAAAAATGCTCTAGAAGAACCTGATAATGTGGTTTTTATTGACCGCGGAATTCCAGATGTGGTAGCTTATATGGATTATATTGGCGATGAATATCCAGAAAGTTTCGTTAAAGCATGCGAGGACTATAAATATTCTAAAACTTTTATTTTACCGCCTTGGGAAGAAATTTACCAAAGTGATTCTGAGCGTTATGAAAATTTTGATCAGGCTGTAAAAATTCAAGAGCATCTTGTAGAGACCTATAAAAAATATGGTTACGAACTTATTGAGGTTCCAAAAGACACAGTTGAAAACAGAATTCTTTATATCTTAGACAAAATTTAGCAAAAGGTTTTAAAGTTGTAAAACTAGGAACTGCTTTCTAAATTTTTAACTTTAAAACAAACGCAATGCTCGGAGCGCAGGATATTCTTCTAAAATACTGGAAACACGACAGTTTTAGACCGTTGCAAAAAGAAATTATCGATTCTGTTCTTGATGGACAGGATACTTTTGCAGTACTTCCGACGGGAGGCGGAAAATCGATTTGTTTTCAGGTCCCCGCAATGATGCAAGAAGGAATCTGTCTTGTTATTTCTCCTTTAATTGCTTTAATGAAAGATCAGGTGATGAATTTGCAGAAAAGAGGCATTAAAGCGATTGCTCTTACTGGCGGAATTCACACCGAAGAATTAATTGATCTTCTAGATAATTGCCAATACGGAAATTACAAATTCTTATACCTGTCGCCAGAAAGACTGCAATCTGACTGGATTCTGGAGCGTATTAAAAATTTACCTATCAATTTAATTGCTGTTGACGAAGCGCATTGTGTTTCGCAATGGGGCCACGATTTTAGACCTGCCTATCTTAAAATTTCGGAACTGAAAAAATACTTTCCAAAAATTCCGTTTTTGGCCTTGACTGCGACGGCAACTCCGAGAGTTATTGAAGATATTAGAACCCAATTAGAATTAAAAAATCCAAGACATTTCCAGCAGTCATTTGAGCGAAAAAATATCGCTTACATGGTTTTTGAAGTCGAAGACAAATTATACCGCACGGAACAGATTCTTAAAAAAAATCCGCAGCCTTCTATTATATATGTGCGAAATCGCAAAGCGTGCTTGAACATGTCTTCGCAATTGCAGTCACTTGGCTTTACGGCAACGTATTATCATGGTGGACTTTCATCAAAAGAAAAAGACAAAAACATGCAGTTGTGGATGTCGGAGCAGGCACAGGTTATCGTAGCCACAAATGCTTTCGGAATGGGAATCGACAAAGACAATGTAAAAACAGTTATTCATACACAGCTTCCGGAAAACTTAGAAAATTATTATCAGGAATCTGGGCGCGCAGGACGAAATGGAGCAAAAGCTTTTTCGGTTTTGCTTTATAACAATTCGGATTCCATTCAGACCGAACAGCAATTTTTAAATATTTTACCAGACAAAAAATTCCTGAAAGCGATGTACAACAAACTGTGCAACTACTTTCAGATTGCTTACGGAGAAGGTTTGGACGAATCTTTTTCTTTTAAACTGAATCATTTTTGCAATAAATACGAATTCCCAACTTTGAAAACGTATAATGCATTACAGTTTTTGAATCAGCAGGGAATTATTACAATGTCTCAGGAATTCTCAGAAAAAATCAGCATTCAGTTTTTGATTGAATCCAAAGAAGTGATTCGGTACATGAGTCTGAATCCAAATGACGAAGAAATCATTTTGGCAATTTTAAGAACTTATCCTGGCGTTTACGAAGTAAAATCTAATTTGAATCTAGGATTAATTGCCAAAAAGTCGAATCGATCTGAAGAACAGGTTATCGCGCTTTTAGAAAAATTAAAAGAAAAGGAAATCATCGAATACAAATCAAAAAACAATGACGCTACTATATTATTTAATGAAGTTCGAGAGGACGATCATACTATAAATAGGGTTTCAAAATATTTAGAAAAACAAAACGAAGTTAAAAAAGAACAGCTTTTATCTGTTCTTCACTATATAAAGGACACCAAAACTTGCAAAAACAGATTGGTTTTGGATTATTTTGGAGAAGAAACAAATGAAAATTGCGGTATTTGTTCGTACTGCATTACACAAAAAGGAAAAATTACAGAAGCCGATTCGATTGCAGATAAGATTTTGTCTTTGCTTAGAACAGCTTCTTTGACTTCGAGAGAAATTGAGAATCAGATTAAAATGGATACAAAAGATATTTTATCGGTTCTTCAGGAATTGCTCGAAAACAATCATATTATCATACAAGCGAATAATAAATACACTTTAAAATCATAATGGAGAAATTGAGAATTATATTTATGGGAACGCCAGAATTTGCCGTTGGTATTTTGGACACCATTATTAAACATAACTATGAAGTTGTTGGCGTAATTACTGCTGCAGATAAACCAGCAGGACGCGGACAAAAAATAAAATATTCAGCTGTAAAAGAATATGCGCTTGCTAACAATCTCACTTTATTACAGCCAACCAATTTGAAAGACGAAAGTTTCTTAGCAGAATTAAAAGCTTTAAATGCCAATTTACAAATTGTAGTTGCTTTTAGAATGCTTCCAAAAGTGGTTTGGGAAATGCCAAGTTTAGGAACTTTTAATCTTCATGCTTCTTTATTGCCAAATTATCGTGGTGCTGCTCCTATTAACTGGGCTATTATTAATGGCGAAACTAAAACTGGTGTTACCACTTTCTTTATTGATGATAAAATTGATACTGGCGCTATGATTTTAAATTCTGAAATCAATATTGAGCCAGAAGAAACCGCAGGACAATTACACGATCGTTTGATGCATTTAGGAAGCACAACTGTTATCGATACTTTAAAAGTTATTGAAAACGGAAATGTCGTAACCAAAATTCAAGAAGATAACGACGATATCAAAACGGCTTATAAATTAAATAAAGAAAACTGTAAAATAGATTGGACAAAATCTGGAGCAGAAATCAATAATTTAATTCGCGGTTTAAGTCCGTATCCAGCTTCTTGGTGCTTCTTGAAAGACCAAAATGAAGAATTGAACATTAAAATTTATGAAGCCAAATTAGTCTCAGAATCACATTCTTATGAGATTGGAAAGCTAATTAGCAGTAAAAAAGAAATCAAGATTGCAATAAAAGAGGGCTTTATTCAGTTATTAAGTCTACAATTTCCAGGAAAAAAGCGAATGCTTGCTTCAGAATTATTAAATGGAGTGAGTTTTTCGGATGCTGCAAAAGTGTATTAACGTCAGTAAAACAGGGGTTTGTACTTGTTTTTCATCGACAAACAACACTCTTTATGAACAAAAAAAGCAAGTTATCAACAATTTTTGCTAAAAATAAAGAAAACACTTGCACGCAACGGATTTCCTACTAAATTTGTGTATTAACAATTTTTTTTAACCAACAATTAATAACTAATTATTATGAACAAATCAGAATTAATCGATGCTATCGCTGCTGATGCAGGAATTACAAAAGCTGCGGCGAAATTAGCTTTAGAGTCTTTTTTAGGTAATGTAGGAACTACTTTGAAAAAAGGTGGAAGAGTTTCATTAGTAGGTTTTGGATCATGGTCAGTATCTTCAAGAGCTGCTAGAGACGGTAGAAACCCTCAAACAGGAAAAACTATCAAAATCGCAGCTAAAAACGTTGTAAAATTTAAAGCTGGTGCTGAATTAGAAGGTGCAGTGAACTAAGTAAGAAAGTTCTCTAAACTTATAATATAATTAAAACCTTCCTTCTGGAAGGTTTTTTTATGCGGTTTAACGATTTTTTTTGTGATTTTAATTTTTTTATGATTAAATTTAATAAAAATTGTAACCGTATGATTTCAGAAAAATTAAAAAAAGGACACCTGCTTATTGCCGAGCCTTCAATAATTGGAGATTTATCTTTTAACAGATCGGTAATTTTATTAGCAGACCATAACAAAGAAGGATCAATAGGTTTTATAATTAACAAGCCGTTAAAATATACTATTAATGACTTGATTCCCGAGATTGATGCTAACTTTAAGATATATAACGGCGGCCCTGTAGAACAAGACAACCTTTATTTTATTCACAATATTCCTGATTTAATCCCAAACAGTGTTGAGATTTCAAATGGAATTTATTGGGGAGGCGATTTTGAGTCCACCAAAGACCTAATAAACAACGGATCTATTAGTAAAAACAACATTCGTTTTTTCTTAGGTTATACCGGCTGGGAAGAAAATCAGCTTGAGAATGAGATGCAAGGAAACTCTTGGATTATTGCTGATAATAATTATAAAAATAAAATTATCGGAAAATCTACTACTCATTTTTGGAAAGAGCAGATTATTGAGCTTGGCGGCGATTATCTTATATGGTCTAATGCACCAGAAAATCCATATCTGAATTAATTTTCAGAGATGGATTCATTTAGTTTCTGCACTAATAAATGCGCCAAATTTGTTTTAAACTCCTTTTTTCGATATTTAGTTATCGGCTGTATCCCTGTGATTACATTTGTCAGAAATAATTCATCTGCTTTTTGAAGATCAAACGGCGAAATTACTTCTTCTACTACTTCTATGCCTTCTACTTTTTTAGCCAGCGCTATAATTTGTTTACGCATAATACCGTTTAAAGCACCTTCTGAAACCGGAGGTGTAATAAGCTTATTGCCCGTTACCATAAAAATATTGCCCTGAAGTGCTTCTACAACATTTTTACTGTCGTTCAGTAAAATACAATTTGCAAGATCATTTTCATTCGCATAGATACTTCCTGTTATATTAATCATCTTATTAGTCGTTTTAAGAGATGATAATAATTGTTTTGTCACGTAGAAGTCTTTATACAAATCTACTTCGTATTCGTTTGTATTTATAGAGTAAGATTTATTTCCAAGCGAAATGGCATTGATTAAGAATGAAATATCATTGCTTTTTGGAAGATATAAACCGCCATCATTTCTAAAAACGGTAATTCTTGCACGTGCCGAAGCTGCAATTCCTTGTTCGTTTACCAAATTAAGAATCTGCTCTTCAAAATATTCCATTGTAAAATCCATAGGAATCATCATTCTAACCACACGCATAGAAGCCATTAGCCTAAAATAATGATCTTCAAGAAACAAGATTTTTCCGTTGACAATTTTTACCGTTTCAAATATTCCGTCACCATACAAAAAGGCACGATTTAGAGTTAGTATATTATCCTCTTTCCCTATGTTTCCGTTAAAATTAATCATAAAAAAACCCTGAATTTTGTTCAGGGCAAATATAAGGTATAAAATAGACTTTTACTAAACCGAACCTATAAGATGTTTTAGATCTGAGATCTGGTTCTCCCACAATTGTTTAGCTTCGCCTAATTCTTCTTTTTCAGCAAAATCTACCACCATAAGCGATACATCTTTAGTTAATTCGTCAACTAAAATATGGAGTTCGAAAAAATACTCAGTATCCTTACTGCTGTCATCAACCCATTTAAACTTTACTTTTTCCCCAGATTTCTTTGAAGCTAAACGTGCTCTCTCTTGCGAATCATTCCAGATAAAAGTAAAAAATTCACCTCTCGAATTAACATTGTCAGCAAACCATTCTTGTAAACCTGACGGTGTTGATATATATTGATACAATAATTGTGGCGAAGAATTAATCGGAAACTCGATTTCGTAACGTATTTTTGACTCCATGTGCTACTTTAATTTTTTTCGAAATATAAGAATATATGTCCAAAAACAATGCATTTTTAAAAATATTTTTTTTTCTTCATTTTATGCTTGCGTGCTTTAATATTATTTCTATCTTTGCACCCGCAATCAGGAATTCATGATAGCAGTCCAGGCGAGGTAGCTCAGTTGGTTAGAGCGCAGGATTCATAACCCTGAGGTCACGGGTTCAACTCCCGTCCTCGCTACTTAGAAGGTAAAACCCTTAAACAGAAATGTTTAAGGGTTTTTTATTTAAATTAACCCTTCTTTAAGTACAGATTTTATTAAATTAGTATCTTGCAACAAGTAATTTACACAGAACATGGACATAGTAAAATTTAAAATCACATCTAAAACAATCAAAGTAGAAGTACGCAATTCAAATAATTATGTTTTTAATTTCAATTCTGCTTTAGATATTAAAAAAGAGGACAAAGATGTTTTATTAAAGCTTTACAATGCACTAGACCTTCTTTTTAAGAAAGAACAGGTTACTGAAAACAAAAATTACATTTCGCCAAATCAGACCAATATCTTAGATCAGATCTCAGCTGCAGATTTGGAAAAAGAAAATCAACAATAGAACTTTACAGTCTTTAAATTAAATGTCCTTGAATAAATAAATGTTCAAGGATTTTCTTTTTTTAAGACGGGCGTAATAAAACAGTATTTAATGTATTATGAAAAATAAAGATCAAGTAGAAATAGTAACTTATAAACCTGAGTATCAAAAAAAGTTTTATTGTTTTAGGTGTTTGCGCTTTAATTAAAAGTGACGGAAAAGAGTATGATTACGAATTGGCAAAAATGGCTGTAAGTCCAAAAGCGCAAGGAAAAGGTGTCGGATTATTACTGGCTCAATCGGCAATTAAATGGGCTGCAGACAAAGGAGCTTCTAAAATTTATCTAGAAAGCAACACTAAACTAAAACCTGCTATTAAACTGTATGAGAAATTAGGTTTTAAAGAAATAACAGGCATCTCTTCTTCTTATGACAGAGTAGACATTCAAATGCTGCTAAACATTAATTTTTAGATTAATAGAATCAAAAAACAAAAAAAGTAGAACCCTTGACATTTCTGTTAAGGGGTTTTTATTTGAAATAAATTGTAACATTTAATCTACAAAAGCGTCAAATCTTGGATTAAATTACGGTTCTTTGTAACTTATTACATTCCTGATTAATATTACTCAATTTCTGAGTACAATAATATTGAAACCTATGAGTTTAGACTAGGAAGCTAGTCGCGATATTTTCGTTATGGACAATAAAAAATTTATTTTAAGTTTAAAAAAAGGTAATGAAGCAGCTTTCAAAGAAGTTTACTTTAGCTATTACGATAAACTTATAAATATTGCCAAACGATTCAATTCTTCTGTATTTACTCCCGAAGATTTTGTTCAGGAAACTTTCATTAGATTATATAACAAAAGAGAATTGCTTAACGAAGAGGTGCTGTTTGACAAACAGATATTTGTTATCTGCAAAAACATTATAATCAATCATGTTAACAGAGAGAATAAAATAATACAGCTTGATCCTTCTCAAGTTGAAATGCTAGATGAAGAAAGTGATTCAGGAATTTTTGAAGAAAGACAAGAAAAACTTCAAAATTTCATTAATCAGCTTCCAGAACAGCAGCAAAAAATATTCACTTTACACAAACTGGAAAACCTTAGCTATAAAGAGATTGCAGAAATAACGGATCTTTCTGAAAAGACCATTGCCAATCATATTTATCTCGCCAGTAAATTTATTCGAAAAAAAATCGAAAACCATTAGGAACTTTTTAGTTCTCGTTTGTTATACTAAAAAACAAGAACTAAAAATGCATATCGAAGCGTATAAAACTAATGTAAAAACAAAGAAAGATGCAAGCTTGCTTGTAGCTTATCTTCAGTTTGTCATTTCTGACTGTATCATAAACTTTGATCGCCAGGGACGCGAAAACATCCTTAAAATAGAAACTAACAGAGACATTAAAGAAATGGTTTACGGCGTTTTTACCAAACAAGGTTTTCATTGTCAAATTATTTAATATCTAAGAAAAATGGATCAGGAGAAATTTGACGAAGAATTTAAAAAGTTATGGGAAGAATCTCCCCTATCTCATTCCGACAGCGATAAAGAAGCTTCGTGGAAACAATTTCATGCTAAAACATTTTCTAAGAAGAAAAGAAAATATAAGCCTTGGCATCTTTATGCGGCGGCTTCAGTTTTACTTTTTGCACTTATTGGAACTGGAATTTATTTTAACCAAGACCCAACTGCTGAAAATGTTGTTCTAGCCGAAAATGTAATTGAAAATAAAACCTCAACTATAAAATACGTCGTTTTACCAGACAGCTCAAAAGTAGAATTGAGTCCGAACTCTAAAATTTCTTACGGAGCAAATTTTACTTTAAACAGAAAAATTCAAATTGACGGTGAAGCTTATTTTAAAGTAAAGAAAGACAAGCAGCATCCTTTTCAGGTTTTTTGTGACGAAACCACAACGACTGTTTTAGGAACTTCTTTTATAGTTAAAGAAACTGAAAACGAACAAGTGACTGTTGAGCTTTTTGAAGGAAGTGTTCAAATGAATGTAAAAGGCCAAAACCAAAAATGGATTTTGAAACCGGGAGAAAAATTTACATACGGAAACCAAACTGCTTCAGTATCAGAATTTAGCCGTTTTATAGATTTTGATAACGAAAAATTGTCTGTTATCAGTCAATATATCGAAGAAAACTATGGTTATAAAGTCAATATTCCGAAAGAGAATCTCGATCAGAAAATCACTATCCGAATCAATAAAAGAGAAGATTTAAAAACAATTGTACAATTACTATCCGAAATGTATAACCTAAACTTTGAAATAAATGAAGATTTAAAACAGATCACTTTTCAATAAAAAACAAGAAAGGATGTAAGCCGCTAAACTACACATCCTCCTAATTTTCAGGATAACACGAAGTTATTCCATTTAATAATATTCAAAAATACAAAATTTCATGAAGCATATAATTTCAGCGTGCTTTTTTTTATTCAGTTTAGGTATGTCTGCCCAGAGCGTCACAGTAACTGTAGATCAAAATGTAACTTTAAAAGAATTCTTCAAACAGATCGAAAGTCAAACCGATTTTAAATTTGCTTTTACAGATCAGATAGATACCAATAAAAAGTATTTTACGCAAAAAAACACGTATAAGAATATCGAAATGAGCAAGCTTATTACGGAATTGAACCAAACTTCGATTGTACAATTTTCTATAGTTGGGAGCAATATTTTTGTAAAACAGAAAGCTCAAACTCAGAAGCCGACCAAAAAAAAAAGCAAGCTGACGGGGCACGTTTATGATGACGAAAGACAGCCTGTTATTGGCGCCAATGTTTTTATTAAAGAACTGGAAACTGGTGTTGTAACGGATGCTAATGGAAAATACAGTATTGATGTCCCAAACGGAAGTTATACCGTACAGGTGAGCTATGTTGGATTTAAAAATGAAGAAAAACGTGTTTCTGTTTCAGACGATACCAAAGTGAACTTCAATATAGATTCAGACAGCCAGCAGTTGGGAGAAGTCATCGTAATGAACAATAAAGCAGTTGATATTAAAACCACTCAAATGAGTGTTAACAAGCTTTCAATGCAGGAAATCAAAAAAATTCCTGTTGCAATGGGCGAACCAGATCCGTTAAAATCAATTTTGACTTTGCCTGGAGTTACCAATGCGGGAGAAGCTTCTTCGGGGTTTAATGTCCGAGGTGGTGCTGCCGATCAGAATCTGATTCTTTTGGATGGCGCTCCGGTTTACGCCGATTCACACATGTTTGGGTTCTTTTCTATTTTTAATGCCGACATTGTTAACGGTTTAGATTTGTATAAAGGAGGAATCCCGTCAAAATTTGGAGGACGTGTTTCTTCTGTTTTAGATGTTACGCAACAAACGGGAGACTTTGAAGAATATAAAGTAAATGGAGGAATCGGAATCATTTCGAGCCGTCTTTTAGTTCAAGGTCCGTTGCAAAAAGAAAAAGGTTCGTTCATCCTTTCCGGACGAGCTTCGTACGCGCATTTGTTCATGAAACTGGCAGATAATAACAACTCTGCCATGTTTTATGATTTGAATGCTAAATTAAATTATCGCTTTAATGCCAAGAATTCGCTGTCTTTTTCCGGTTATTTTGGCAATGATTTATTCGACATAAATGATCGTTTTGCCAGCACTTACGGAAGCACAATGGGTATTTTGAGCTGGAAACATAAATTTTCTGATCGTGTAAACAGTAATTTATCTACTTTCTACAGCGATTATAGATTTAATTTAGAAATTCCGATTGAAAGTTTTAAATGGGACAGCAATATTGCGAGTTACGGATTGAAATACAATTGGAATTTCCAGCAATCTGAGAAGTTTAAAATCAATTACGGAATTGATGGTTTGTACTATAATTTCAATCCTGGAGTTGTAAAACCGACTTCTCCAGATTCTCAGTTTAATTATATGCAATTGGATAAAAAATATGCTCTAGAAGCTTCTGCCTTTGTTGATTTTGAAAATCAGATTACAGAGAAACTGAATTTCCGATACGGACTTCGTTACAGCATGTTTTATCGTTTAGGAGACGAAACTATTAGCACTTACGAAAATGGTCAAGCAGTTGTATACAATCCGTTGTATAAAATTTATGAAGAAGGAACTCCAAACGGAAGCATTTCGTACGGAAAAGGAAAAACCATCAGCAAGTTTAATAATTTTGAACCTCGAGCTGCCTTGTCTTATGCCTTTAACGACGAAACTTCTATAAAAGCAAGTTACAACAGAATGGCGCAGTACATTCATATTTTATCAAACACCCAGTCTCCTCTGCCAATGAGCATCTGGACGCCAAGCGGACCTTTTACAAAACCTCAACTTTTGGATCAGTATGCGATGGGTTATTTCAGAAATTTCAAAGACGGAGATTACTCTTTAGAAACCGAATTATTTTATAAAAATGTTCAAAATCGTATTGACTATATTGACGGCGCTGATGTTTTGGCTAACAACAATATTGAGCAGGTTATTTTAAACGGAAAAGCCAGATCGTATGGTTTAGAATTGTTATTCAGAAAAAACACTGGCGTTTTTACCGGATGGGTTTCTTATACTTTATCTCGTGCTGAACAAAAAACTCCAGGAAGAACTCCTGAAGAACCTGGAATTGCAAACGGTGACTGGTATTTATCTGGTTATGACAAATTGCATAATCTGAGCATTGTGGGAAGTTATGAATTGAATCCGAAATGGTCTTTTAACGGAAATTTCACTTTACAATCTGGCCAGCCAGTAACGTATGCAAATGGCTATTATGAAATGGGGGGTATTCATATTCCTAATTATTCTCTGCGAAATGAAAACCGTTTACCGCTTTTCCATCATTTGGATGTTGCAGCAACTTATACTCCTAAACCAGACAAAAAGAAAGGATGGCAAAGCTATTGGGTATTTAGCCTTTACAATATTTACAATAGAAAAAATGCTGCTTCTATGAGTTTTACAACCAATGAAGATACGGGAGCAAATGAAACCAGAAGACTTTCTATTTTCGGAATTGTTCCTGGGGTTTCTTATAATTTTAAATTTTAATGCTATGAATAAATTGAAAAAATATACGATAATGAATAGAGCGCTGGCATTAATAAGTCTTCTTTTTGTTTTTTCTTTTGCTTCTTGCGAAGATGTAGTGAATCTGGATCTGGAAACTGGCGAAACCAAATTGGTAATTGATGCCGAAATTATCTGGAAAAAAGGAACTGACGGAAAAGAACAAACCATAAAAATCAGTAAAACAGCGCCATATTATAGCGGTTCTACACCAAAAGTTTCTGGTGCGCAAGTAAGAATAGAAAACAGTAACGGAGATGTTTTTACATTTAACGAAACTGAAGCTGGAGTTTACAAATGCACTAATTTTGTTCCTGTTCTTAATGCAGATTACAAATTATTTATTACTGCCGAAGGGCAAAGTTTCACAGCAGTTGAAAAACTAACTTCTGTAACGCCAATTAATAAAATAGAGCAAAATATTGTTCCCGATTTTAGCGGAAAAGATATTATTGAACTGACCTTTTATTATAATGATCCTGCAGATGAGATCAATTATTATGTAACCGATTATCAAGCTTCATTTTTGATATACCCAGAATATGAAATCACGAATGATGAATTCTTTAACGGAAACGAAATCAGTACAAGATATTCTCATGAAGACAAAATGAAATCTGGAAACACAGTAACGATAACACATAGAGGAGTTTCTAAAAACTTTTTCAATTATTGGAAATTAATACTAGAAGCTTCAAGTTCAAATCCGTTTCTTGTTCCTCCAGGAAATATTAGAGGAAACATTGTAAATACTTCCGATGCTAACAATTTCGCTTTTGGTTATTTCAGACTTTGCGAAGCAGATCAAGTTGATTATTTGGTAAAATAAAAAATCTATTTTATAACAAGACAAAAGCCTTAAACGAAATGTTTAAGGCTTTTGTCTTTTCCAATCTTCTTTATTTATTTGATACACAAAATTCAGTTTTGGCTTTTCTCCAAAATAAGCCACTTCTTCTTCAGCCACTTTTTTGGCTCCTACTCTTGAAATTGCAATTTGCGATCTGATATTTTCTGAACCAATATGAAATTTCACTTTTGAAACATATTGAAAAAGATAATCCAGCATGGTCTTTTTTACGCTTTGATTAATGCCTTTTCCCCAACACGAAACCGCATAAAAAGTATAACCGATAAAAACACTATCGTCTTCTTCGTTAAAATCGTAAAATCTGGTACTTCCTACAACTGCCCCAGTTTCCTTATTTATAATCTTAAAGGCGCCTTTACTTTTGATTGCTCCCTCAAAAAACTTTTCAAAAACTTCTTTTTGCCATCGGTCTTTGTTTGGATGTTGTTCCCAAATTTTAGGATCAGAAGCTGCTTTGTACAAAGCTTCAAAATCTTTTTCTTCTAAAGGAGAAAGAATACAAAAATCATTTTCTAAAATGGGTTGTAAATTAAAATTCATAGTTTTTATTATTATAATACCAATTCCTCAAAAACAGGATCTTGCAAAAGTGCTGTATACAAAGATTCAATAGATTTTTTTGGTCCATGTATTTGCCATTCTAAAACCACATGATTCAAATTACGGCGCTGTGTAATCAGTTTTGATTTTACTCCGTAAGTTGAAAAAAGTTCTAGACATCTTGCGTATCCGCTATCAGAACGATTAAAAGTTATTTGAAGCGTTTTATGTGCGTTGATGAGGTCTATTTTATCCTGAAGAAAAGTAAGCACCGTAAGAATGGAAAGAATCATCAAGGCTGCACAAGCCGATGCAAAATAATAGCCTGCTCCTACTCCCATACTTACCGCTGCAACCGACCATATTGTTGCCGCCGTAGTAATGCCGCTAACATGATTATCTGATCTAAAAATTACTCCTGCGCAAAGAAAACCTAAACCAGTTACAATATTAGAAGCTATTCGGTCTGGATTTCCCGTTCCTCCTATCCATTCGGACATAAAGGTAAAGAAACACGCTCCGACAGAAATCATTATTGTGGTGCGAAGACCCGCCGCTTTTCCGCTATATTCTCTTTCGGCACCAATTAAAGCTCCCCAAAATGCTGCTAAAAGCAATCTTATGACAATTTCTAGTTCCATTAAAAGTCTTCTGTTTTTTCAAATAAAATTAAGGAAAAAACATAAAAAAAACCTCCAAAATCTAAAGGACTTTGAAGGTTTTTCTACTTGGTCTTTCTTTACTTATATTCTACTTCTTTTTGAGCATACCAATCTTTCATTACATAAAAAGCTTTCTTTTTAATTCCCTGATCTGAAATTAATCCTTTACGATTGAAGAAATCCTGAATATTAGGCAACTGTCTTCTTGGAGATCTGAAATCAACGAGAATCCAAGGAGAAACTCCTGCTAATCCTTCAATACGATTGAACATTTGTGTATTTTGAATGTACAATTCTTCTTGATATTCTTCGTTCCAGCGTTCTTTTTTATCGCCGTGTAAACCTTGCAAAGCTTCGCCGCCAAACTCACTTATAATAACGGGTTTGTTGTATGGAATTACCCATTGCATGTCTTTACAAGATTCGTTAGTTCCTCTATACCAACCTAAATATTGATTGAAACTCACAATATCTACATATTCATTCATATTGTCGTGAAGTGTATTGATATTATTTGAACTCGAAGTAACTTCCATCGCCATACTAATCAAACGAGAATTATCTTGCGTGCGCGCATATTTTGCCAATTTGCTCAAGAAAGCATCACGATCATCACCATGTGGAGTTTCATTAGCAATTGACCAAATTACGATGCCGCAACGGTTTTTATCTCGGTAAATCATATCGTGCAATTGATGTTCAGCATTTGCGTAAGTATCCGGATTTGTCCAAGAAATAGTCCAATAAACTGGCACTTCAGACCAAATCATCAATCCCATTTTTTCTGCTTCTTTGACCATGTTTTCGTTATGCGGATAATGCGCCAAACGAACATAATTACAGCCCAATTCTTTTGCCCAAGTCAATAACGTAATCGCATCATTTTGAGACCAAGCTCTTCCTGATCTAAAAGGAGCTTCTTCATGAATGCTGATTCCGCGTAAAAAGACTTTTTTTCCGTTTAACAGAATTTCTTTTCCTTTTGTTTCAATGGTTCTAAAGCCAATTTGATCCGCTATATTTTCATCTGCTTTAGAAATGGTAACATCATATAATTTTGGTTTTTCTGGCGTCCATAAAACTGGACTGGCTTTTACTTCGAAATAGGCCATTCCTTTAGAATCTGTTGTAATGCTTTTTTTAATTTTCAATTCTGGAATGGAAACCGAAACTGTTTGATTTGCCGATTCGCTATTTAGTTTTATCCAACCCGAAATTTTTCCTTTTTCTTTTTTATCCAACTGAACCAAATAATCTTCAATATAAGTATTCGGAACTTGAGCCAGAGTAACATCTCTTGTAATGCCGCCGTAATTCCACCAATCCATATTTACAGTTGGCACATTGTCTTTGTGTCGTTTGTTATCGACTTTTACTACTACAAAATTATTTCCGTCAACTAATAAATTGGTTACATCAAAATTGAAAGGCGTGTAACCGCCAATATGAGTTCCGGCCAATTTTCCGTTTACATAGACTTTTGCATCATAATTAACAGCTCCAAAATGAAGAATTCCTTTCGTTTTTGCATCTTTTTTATAATTAAAGTCTTTCTGAAACCAAACCGTTCCTTCATAAAAAAACAATCTTTGATCTTTCGAATTCCAATCTGACGGAATATCCATTACTGCAGAGGTTGCAAAATTATATTCGCTCAATTCTGTAGTGTTCCATTTTTTATTTTCGAAAAATCCGTTGTCTTTAAAAGGTTCTAAACGGTAATTATAATATCCGTTTTCGAGAGGATCTACAATATATCTCCATTTTCCGTTTAGCGTAATATTGTTTCTGGCTGAAATATTAGATAGTAGCGAAATTTCCTGTGCCATTGCTTTTCCAATAAACAGAAAAGTACAGCACAGCATTACAATTTTCTTCATAGTTAAAATCATTTTGGTTTCAATAGTTAATTAGTTTTTCATCAAAAATGAAAACTATAAAGTTAAAAAGTTTCTTTAAAGCATAATTAAATCAACCTCATCCATTTCTTCAAAATACCCCATCAAATACTTATCAGTTTTACTGTATGAGGAGTATTTAGTCGCTTTTCATTCTTTATTCATACTAAAATTAGGTATTCTCAATATGTCGCACCTCTGGAGCTTTTTGAATTTGAGGATTTGAATTATGCTCAAATATTTTGCTCCGCTGGAGCAACTTCCTAAAAAAACAAAAGCCACTTCAATTAAGAAATGGCTTCTGATTCTTTTATTAATCCCAAAATTTTGCCGTAAGCAATTGCAGCTTTATGAACTTGAACCGTCCAGTCTTCGGCAGCATTATCATCGGCTCCATCAGAGATATATTTTAAACTTAAAAACGGAATATTTTCTTTCATGGCAATCATGGCTAGAGCGTAAGCTTCCATATCAACCACATTATAAGCGTCTGAACAATGTTCCATTTCGAAATTATCTCCTGTTCCACAGATTCCTTCTTGAAGATTGTCCATTAATAAACCATATTCTAAAACTGGTGGTAAACCAGAAAGAGGCGTTTCATATAATGCAAATCCCAAACCTCGAACATCCATATCTCTTTGTACAAATTTGGTACAACAGATTACTTCGCCTTTTTGAAAACAGCTGCTTCCTGCCGATCCTAAATTTATTATAACAGAAGGTCTTTTCTTTTGAATCGCTTTTGTCAATTCATAAGCTGCGTTTACTTTTCCAATTCCAGTAATTAAAACATTGTGTCCTTTAAAAACTTCTGCTGCCTCAGATTCAAGAGCAAAAGAGAATAATATATCTTCGAGAGCAAAAGATGCCGTCTGATTAATTTGTATCATGTGTAATTTATTTTCGGTTTACAAAAATACGCTTAAAAATTTACTCGGCTTTAACCAAAGTTTAAAATCTAAAAAGCACGTTAAATTCTATTTTCTATGCTAGATTTCATTTCAGAAAAAATACTTTTGTTAGAATCATAAAAGAAGAATTTCAATCCCTAAATACCAGAAAGAAAAACTGCATGGATAATGAAAAATTTATTTTCTGCCTTGAAGGCGTCCGAGATATAGACGATCATACCCCAACTAATGTGGTAAAATGTTTGGAAGAATTGGCCATTGACCAAGGAATTTCGAGCATTCATAAAACTTGTGATACAATCGAAGGTTTGGAAGAAAGTTTGAATATTTTACTTTACGAAGATCATAATTTCAAAGACTATGAAATTATTTATCTTGCCATGCCAGGTCAGGAAAATAATATTTGTCTTCACGATTATTATTACAGCATCGAAGAAATTGCCGAATTGTTTGAAGGAAAAATGAAAGGGAAAATTATTCATTTCGCAAATCTGAAAGTTTTAGATTTAAATGAAGAAGAAGCACAATATTTCTTAGACATAACGGGAGCGAGAGCAATTTCTGGCTACGGATCAACTTATAATAAAATTGCAAGCTGCAGCACAATTGATAAAGCTTTTTTTAGTTTGTATCAGGAGAACGATAATTTAATTGAAGTTGTCGAAGATCTTTATGCCAAACATTACAACCTCTGTAAACTGCTTGATTTTAGATTATATTATTAGAATGAAAAAGCAGGCAGAAAAAATAAAAACCTATAATCCAAAAGGATTTCGAGAAAAGTTTTTAGGAGAAGACAATCCTATTCATTTGCTTTTCAAATCGGATTCTGATCATTTTTTCTGTCTTGAAATCGAAGAAATGATGCAGATGCAGCATCCTGTTCCGCCTTCTAAACATTCTTGCCATACTTTAATTTTTATTTCTTCAGGTCAGCATGTTATGAAATTGGGTTATCTGGAATACATCACAACGGATAACGAAATGATTATGGTTCCTGCTGGGCAGATTTTTTCGCTTGATAATGTTAACAATATTCACAAAGGTTATATCTGCCAGTTTCATCCTGACATTTTAATTAGAAAATATGGAAGCCGCGAACTGCTAAATGATTTTGATTTTCTAAAGATTTCAGGAAATCCGAAAATTAAACTCGCTCCTGAAGATATTGCCCCAATTACAAATATATTGGAACGATTGAAAAAGGAATATTCAGAAACTACAATTACAGATTTAAATATTGTCCAATCGTATCTTATTACTTTGTTTTATGAAATGAATAAAAATGCGGTAAAAACTTCTAAAAGCATTTCGGCGGCAGAAGCAATTACAGGGAGATTTAAAGAATTGATTCATGATCATATTAAAACCCAACATCAGGTTAATTATTACTCCTCGCTATTAAATGTTACTCCGAACCATTTAAACAAGTGCGTTAAGACTGTAACTGGAAAATCGGCGGTAAAATGGATTGACGAAAACATATTATTAGAAGCTAAATATTTGCTGTTTCAAACCACTCTTTCAGTAGGCGAAATCGCAACGCAAGTAGGATTTGAAGATCAATCCTACTTTAGCCGATTTTTTAAAAAAGCAGAAGGAATCTCTCCTATTCGATACCGAAAAATGATTGATAAGTCCTAATTATTGATTATAGAGTCCTAACAAATATGTGGGTGTTTTTCAGAAATTTGCTTCCTCAAAAATGCAAATTATGATTTATGTTTTTAAAACTTCCGTTGATAATCAGGCCAAATTTGAATCGGCTTCTGTACTTCTAAATGAATTATTACCTAATTCTGAGTGGAATTTTGATCTTGAAGATTGTGACAATATTCTTAGAGTTGACAGCGAATTGAATGTTGCAGAAATACTTCAAAACAATACTATTTTCGAATGTATCGAATTAGAATAGAACTTTAAATGCCTTTTTAATTTTTTTATGGAATCAAAATTATATCAAAACCGAACTTTTGAATCGATCGATTATTCGGATCAAAGTTTAGCCAATACCGAATTTGTTAATTGCAAATTCATTAACTGTAACTTTTCTAAAAGTGAATTGAGTCATAATGATTTTCTAGATTCTACTTTTAAAAACTGTAATCTTTCGCTGGCAGTTTTAAAAAACACTGGATTGAAAAACATCAAATTTATTGGATGCAAATTGATGGGGCTTGATTTCAGCGCTTGCAATAGTTTTTTGTTTTCGATGAATTTTGAAGATTGCATTTTAGACTATTCAACTTTCATTTATAAAAAGCTCAAGAAGACAAATTTCATCGATTGTTCTTTGAAAGAAACGGATTTATCTAATAGTGATTTGTCTTTGGCGGTTTTTAAAAATTGTGATCTTTCTGGCGCCACTTTCGTGGAAAGTATTCTGGAGAAAACTGATTTTAGAACTTCTAAAAATTATTCTTTTGATCCCTCAGAAAACAAAATAAAAGGCACTAAGGTTTCACATACAGCCCTCGCAGGATTACTTGCAAAATTCGATTTACTAATTGAATAAATTAGATATCATTTTTGCGAAAATTATAGATTCATAAAAAAAGCGGAATACAAAAATGTATTCCGCTTTTCTATTAACTAACCATGAAATTTTATTTTAACCATCTTGGATCTCCAATATTGTTATCAATCAACGTTTGATTTTTAACTGTGAAATCTCCATTTGCTGGATCAACAAACTGCGGATTTGCAGTAGTTGCCGATGCATCAATTTTATTGTTTGTAATTGTTCCATCTATAAAACTTGGAGCATCATTATAATAGTTTTTACTAAATGTTGGCTGCGTTGTCAATGGCTGGTTGGTATAAATTGCAGTTGTTGAAGTAATCAACGTATTTTTAACTGTTGAGGTATTATTTGCAAAACGCACATATAATATTCTCTTTGGTGCAACCGTATTTGAAACAGCATAAAGCGTACAGCTTTCAATTAAAACATTTGTAGTTAATCCAGTTCCAGAGAAACCATTTGGAGAAACCACTGCATCTGCTCTTACAAAGTCACGTCCTGTCGAACAAGTATCGAATGTACTGTTTTTAAGAACAATACTTGCAACATACGTATTTCTAAAATCGATAAAATCTGCACCTATATTTGTGTTTACATTTTTTACAATGCTATTATCTACTGTGAAAGAAGACAATTTAGAACCAGCTGCGTTTGCCGCAATTAACGCACGAGTATAATCATGTACTTTACTGCTGCTAATTAAGAAATCACCGTAAGTTGAGTTTGCTCCAGAGATAGTAATTACGGCCGCATTATCCATTCCTGTTCCATCCAAATCTAAATCGATCAACGACAGATTTGCTGTTCCAGAATTAACTGTAAATTTCACATGCAACTTCGGCTTATCGTAAGTACGAAGTCCTCTTAGTGTTATCGATTTGTTCAATGCGATCTCGCCTGTAAATACAGTATAATCTCCAGGCATTAATACTAGAACTGATCCTGAAGCAACTTCAGTAATTTTAGCATTCAAATCGTCTTCTGGTTTAATTAGAATTCCAGTTCCAATATCGATTCCGGTTGTAAATGTCGTTGTACCTCTTTTCTTAGTACCATTCATTAACTCGGCTGTATAAGCTGTTTCTGCGGTTAATCCAGTAACAACTGCAACTCCTGCAGTTTTTTCTGCTGGGGTAATCGCATGTGTTATAGCGCCTGGATTTACAACAATCTGCGTAACATTACTATTAGGAGTCCATCTTAATGTAACTTGTTTAGCCTCTACATCGCCGTCCTGAATTGGCAAGAAAAGCTCTTCTGCCAAAGTAGTAGCCTTAATAACAGACCATTTAGAATCTTCTAATCCTGCTGCGTTAACAGATTTTACTCTTATTGAATAAACTGTTTCTCCTTCTAATGCCACTTGCACAGGAAGCTCAGTTGGAGCAACTTTCAAAGTTTTATAAATTGTATTAAAATTAGGATCATCTGCGCTTATTTCTACAACATAATGATCTGCATCTTCTTTAACCATCCAATTTAATTCGACTGTAGTTTTATTTCTAACTACAGCAGAGATGCCCACAGGTGAAAAAGCTCTACTAACATCTAAACTTTCAATAACAGACTCATTAAAAGTCTCACAATTTGAAAAAGTGAGAGCAAGTAACATAACAGCAATATACCCCTTTACTTTATATTTTGTTTTCATAATATACTTTATTAATTTTCAAGTCACTAACTACAACTATTCGTTATTCGTATCCATAATCATTTGTTAGCATCCCATTACTACCCTCAATAAAAACTTTCCAAATTGGCCAAAACTGTCTATTGTTTGGATCAACCCCTGGTTTGTATAAGGTATTGATTTTAGTATCTGCTGTAGAGCCAGTCCAAGTCCATGTGAATTGCGAATAATCTGCTCCTGGATTTGCAGTTTCTCCACGATTAAGACCATAAATATCTAAAGTCACATTATCCGATTTATATTTGTAGTATAAAGTTGATGGAACATCAGCATAATCACCTGTACGATCAGATAAGCTTTTCATTTTCACTTTAGCCTCATCTAATTTTGTTTTTAATAAATTCCAACGTATAAGAGCCTGTTTACGTTCCATCTCTCCTGTAAACTCATATTTATTTTCATTAACAAGAGCATTAAACATTGCTTCTTTACTAGTTAATGAGTTTACATAGTTTTCAACTTTAGCAGCCTGAGATGCTGCTGGAAATGCTCTTCTTCTAATTTCTTTTAGATATGGAGCTGCCGAAGCTGGGCCTTCTAATTCATTTGCAGCTTCTGCTGCTATTAAAAGGACTTCGGCATATCTCATATAAATTTTATTTACACCATCATCATTTGTTGATGTTACAAAACGAGTCATCCATTCGTAACGATATTTTCCAAAATACCAAGTATTTAATGCTCCTAACTCTTGTTTAGCGACATTATTTACTGCTGTACCATATTTATAAGGAACACATGTTACATCCCTTCTCGTATCTTCTTGGTCATAATCATAAAAAACATTAGGTAGTGGTCCTGCAGTTCCTCCACGATTAGCCCCATTTGCATGAAATTGGTCGTTAGTTGTATGTTTTACAGCAAAAGTAAACAACATACGCCCTCTACCGTCTGAAAAAGGTATTTCCCATAAAGATTCTCCACCTGCAACTATGTACTCCTGATTGTATTTTTTCCAGAATGTTTCAAACGAAGGCTCCAAATGTGCTGAACCGCTTGCAATAACAGAACGAGATTCTGCTAATGCTAAAGCATACATATTTGCAACTGACAATTCAGGATCTGTACTTCTTCTGATACCGTCAGGATATTGTTGGTAACCACTGGCAGCCATTGCCAAACGAGCGCGGAATCCTTTGACAAATGCCTTATTAATTCTTTCCACACTACTAGTCGCAGAGCTTCCGCCTGGCCAAGGCACTAATGTTGCAGCTTCACCTAAATCGGCAATAATTTGCTTATAAATCACATCACGACTTGATTTAGCAACATATAAAGTTGCATTATTTAATGGTTCAAATCGTGCAGGCACATCTCCCCACGCTTTTACCAAGTCAGCATAATAAATCGCTCTTAAAGTTAATGCTTCACCAAGTAAATATCCTAAATCTGATCCAGGTGTCGGATTTCCATAAGTACGCAAACCTCTAATGGCAATATTAGCACGTTCAATACCAGAATACATCATTGCCCAAGCATTATTAGTTGTATTCATTTGAGAGTTAACTGTCTGTGCATCATAAGTACATAAGTCTGACGCATCACTTACCGTTTGAGAAGAGTTATACCATTCTGTATCTGTATTCATACCATAAAAAGGAAGAAAACGACCTCTGTATGAATTAGTTTCTGCAAAAGGAATTTTTATTCCATCAATTGCGCCTTCAGCTAATCCTACATTAGAAAAAATAACTGATTCATCTAATGTTGATTTTGCTGGGGCATCTAAGTAATCATCTGAGCAAGAAGTAAAAAAACTTGCAACAAACATTCCTGCTATTAATATTTTATGTTTCATCTTGTGAAAATTTAACTGAATTAGAAATTAAGGTTTAAACCAAATATCATCTGTCTACTTCTTGGATAAGCTGAATAATCAACCCCTGGAGTATACGGTGTCGCTCTTCTAGTTGAAGCTTCTGGGTCTTGACCTGAGTACTTAGTCCAAACAAAAACATTGCTAGCTGTCAAGTAAAATCTCAACTTAGAAACTCCTAAAGCAGAAGTTAAAGCATCTGGTGTAGTATAACCTAAACTTAAATTGTTAAGTCTTAAGAAAGACCCATCTTCAACAGACCAATCAGTAAAAACATAACGAGGCATGTATGGAGACCACATTGTAGTATTCGCATTTAAAGCAGTCAATTGAGCAGGATCGGTTACTAGTTGTCCTGTATTAGGATCAAGATTTGTCCATCTTTTTCCATCTGCCATTTCAGAACCTAAATTTCTATATTGTCCATTAGGAACTGAAGTAGAAAATTCTGTTTTATTTCCGTTGTATACATCGTTTCCAATACTCCAGTTAAAAGCTGCAGAAAGATCAAATCCATAAGCATTAGCATTTAACACCATACCTCCAGTGCTTTTTGGGTTCGCATTTCCTATAACAGTAAGATCTTTGCTATCTACAACATTGTCACCATTAATATCTTTTAATTTCATAGCACCTGGCTTCATTGGACCAACGACAGTTTTAGCATCTGCAACTCCTGTTTTTAAAGTATAAGTTCCTGCATTATAATCAAAGTCTGAAACTTCATAACGTCCATCACTTTTATACCCATACATAATTCCTAGAGGTTGTCCTACGTTTACTAGATAATCTGCTGTGATTGAAGAAGAAGCCCATCCACTTGACCATGTAAAATCTTTCATTACACCAAGAGAGTTAATTCTGTTAGTATTGAATGCGGCATTAAATGATACGCTTACTCCATATTTAGGTCTTTCAATTAAGTTAAGGTTTAAAGTTGCCTCTACACCACTGTTTTGAATTTCACCCATATTTCTATACTGATAATCATAACCTCCAGAAATTGGGAAATTCATTAGCAAGTCTTTTGTTTTGTTTTTATAAAACTCAACAGATCCCGTTACTTTATTTTTGAAAAGATCGTAATCTAAACCAATATTTTGTGTTACAGTAGTTTCCCATTTCAAATCTGGATTAGCCATTGTTTTTGAAGCTGCCCAATAGCTATCTACTCCATTAATCCATGTAGATGTAGTAGATGCAAAACTTTGTACCATTTGTCCTGTCGGAATATTATTGTTTCCTGCTTCACCATAACTTACTCTTAATTTAAGCAAATTAACCCATGAAGCATTTTTCATAAATTCTTCTCCTGAAATTTTCCAAGCTGCTGCTGCTGCTGGAAAAAATCCCCATTTGTTACTTCCTAAGAACTTACTTGAACCATCGGCACGATAAGTCGCTGTTAAAAGATAACGATCTTTATAATCATAATTTGCACGTCCGAAGAAAGAGAGTAATTTATCATCTGGGAAATAGAAATTATCAACTGAAACTGGTGTTCCTTGTGTAGTTAATTTCTTAGCTTCATCTAACTCAAAAGACAATGGTAATCCGTGAATTGTATTTATCAAATCATTTCTATCATAGTTTATAGACTCTTCTCCTAAAAGAAATTTTAAGCTATGGTTTTCTCCCATTATTTTTTTCAAATCATAGTTAAGAGTATTTGCATTTCTAAAACGAGTATCTTTTCTATCTGACATTATCAATGCAGGCATACCTTGTCTTTCTGCCGCTGGATTATTTTTCACATAATACGTTGTACGTCCATAGAAACGATAATCTTGAAAATTATAATTATCTAAACCTAATTCCGTTTTAAAAATTAAATCAGAAGTAAGTTTCCAAGAAAAACTTCCTAATGTATTGAAGTTCTTTCTAAACTGTTGGCGATTGTTATCGGTAATAGCGACAAAAGGATGAGTTAAATTATTAGAAACTGCTTCATCTGTATCATCTGTAGTTAAACCTGGAACAGGAATTGGTGCATATCCAACAATATTTTTCAAACGAGAATCTGCAGAAGAAGCCTCATTCTGTTCATTCATACCAGCACCATTAATTTCAGTATCTGAGTAACGTACTGTAAAACTTAAATCAATTTTATCTGAAGCTTTACTATTTAAAGCAAGAGACAAGTTATTTCTCTTAAAGTCCGACCCCAACATAATTGCTTTTTCATCATAATGCGCATAGTTGAAGTTATAGTTCATTTTTTCACTTCCGCCACGAATAGATAAGTCACGGCTTTGTACTTCTCCTGTACGTCCAAAAACTTGTTTCTGCCAGTTATTTCCTTTCATGCCTTTGTACATATCATAATCTTGCCAATTACCAAAATACTTGGTATAAGAAACTGGATTACTCAAAATAGTTTTATCATTTTGATCAAGCAAAGCATATTCATACTGCCATTTTACGTAATCCTCTGGAGAAGTAACATCGATAGTATTAGCCAGTTTTTTCATCCCATAAAACATATTGAAGTTTACTGCTATTTTACCATCTTTACCTTTTTTAGTTGTAACTATAATAACACCATAAGCTCCTCGAGAACCATAAATTGCTGTAGATGACGCGTCTTTTAAAACGGTCATCGTTTCAATATCTGAAGAAGAAATATCATTGATATTATTTACTGGAAATCCATCTACAATATACAATGGAGAAGCGTCTTGGCTTAAAGACCCGTTTCCACGAATTCTAACCTGAACATTTGAATCTGGCGAACCTTCAGAACTGCTTACTGATACTCCGGCAATACGCCCTGTTAAAGCCTCCGCTACGTTTGGAACAGGAATTTTACGAGCTTCACTTCCCGAGAAAGTTGCAACAGCTCCAGTTAAATCAGATTTCTTAGAAGTTCCATATCCAATTACCACAACTTCATTTAAATTATTAGAATCCTCAGACATTGTTGCATTTACTTTTGTTTTCCCATCTGTAGAGATATCAATGCTTTTAAACCCAATAAAAGAAAAGCTTAATACTGCTTTCGGATTGGTCAGTTTTATTTTGTAATGCCCATCAAAATCGGTAGAAGTTCCGTTCTTAGTTCCTTTTTCTAAGACATTTACCCCAGGAAGAGAAAGTCCCGCGGCATCTTTCACGGTTCCCTCTATCGTTGTGCCCTGCGCGTATACTTGAGTACCGATCAATAAGCACAGTAAGAAAACAAGTTTAAAGCAAAAATCTGCTCCTTTGTTTAATAGTTCTTTAAAGTTCATGGTTGATTGTTTAAGTTATTAAAAGTTTTTCTTTTTGGTTTAAGTGGTTTTTTGTGGTTACTTTCAATTCATTTTATAGTTAACATTTGCGGTTTTGATTTAACAATAATTTATTTATTTTTTCAACAAAACTTTATTCAAGCTTTATTTTTCCTTCTTATTACTTAATCGATTTCGAAGCATTGCAAAAAAATGTTGTAATCGATTACACAAACATAGATATTTTTTTTAAACGAAAAATAAAATTTGCCAAAAAAATCCCAAAATAAACTACATAATAAAATTTTTATCGCCTTTTTATGTGACATGTATAATTTATATCACTTTAAAATATTAAAAATATTATTATTATTCGTTCATTTGATTCGATTATTGCAAAAAAAACAATCGATTACAGGAATGTTAATTACGAAATCATCAGGTGTTATTTTTACACTTAAAAAGTTAAAGTCAAGCCAAAAAAAATTAAAAAAAATCTATTAAGAGCTTAAATTTTATAATGATTTTACCTATAAATACAATCAATAAAGAAAAAGAAAAGGTAGTTTTGACTATAAGCTTGCGCATTTACAAGCATAAAAAAAGCCCTTAAACAAAAAGTTAAGGGCTTAAAAATTTGATTATTTTAGATTTATATCCGCTGAACCTGAACCTGTTTTTGATGTAATCTCATCAATATGAATGTAATAATCATTCCGATAACCGACATTACTACTCCAATAAGATTAGGAGAAGAATAGCTGAATCCCGCTGCCAACGGCAATCCACCAAGAAAAGCACCTAAAGCATTACCAATATTGAAGCTTCCTTGAAGAGAAGCTGAAGCAATCATCTCCGCTCCTTTTGCTGTACGAATCATCAGCATCTGAATTGGAGCAATTACTGAGAATGAAATAGCCCCCGTTAAGAAAGTTAGAAACAAAGATATATATTGGTTAAATGAGAAAAAGTAAACCAAAACCAAATCGGTAGACATAACAAGCAATAAAGCTAGAGTTGTTGGAGCTGGTGAAAAACGATCTGCCAGTTTACCTCCCACAAAATTACCAACCACCATTCCTAATCCCGCTAAGATTAAAATTGTAGAAACATCTTCTGGTGCAAATTTTGAAACATTAATTAATAGTGGTGCAATGTAACTGATCCATGCAAATAGACCTCCAAACCCAATTGCTGTAATTCCTATTATAAGCCAAGCTTCGGTTTTCTTAAAAAATTGCAGTTGTGTCTTCATATTTACACTTTCTCCTTTTTCAAGATTTGGCATCCATAAATAAATCGCCAAAAAGGTTAATAATCCCACTAAAGCAATCAATACAAAAGTATAACGCCAAATAAAATGATGTCCAATATAGGTCCCAATTGGTACACCTATTAAATTGGCAATAGTTAAACCAGCAAACATAATCGAGATGGCCTGCGCTTCTTTTCCTTTATCTGCCAAACGGCTTGCAACTACCGCTCCCACACCAAAGAATGCTCCATGCGGCAGTCCAGAAAGAAATCGTGAAGCAAATAACACTTCATAACTTGGAGCAATAATAGATAGTGCATTAAAGACAGCCAGCATTAAGGCTAAAATTAAAAGCATTTTTTTAGGTGCATAATTTCTTCCTGCAATTACTAATAAAGGTGCTCCAATAACAACTCCAAGTGCGTAAGACGAAATTAAATATCCAGCAACCGGAATTGAAACTTTCATATCTGAAGCAATATCTGGGAGTAATCCCATCATTACAAATTCTGTAATTCCAATAGTTAACCCTCCTAGAGAGAGTGCAATAAGACTTTTTTTCATTTTGATTTAATGTAGAAAGGAATAGATTTCTACGAGGCAAAATTAACACTGTTAGCCCAGAAATAAATTGTAAATTTGTGACATAAAATTGTATATTTAAGTTATGCCGAAATTAAATCAGTTTAAAACACTTGTTCTTGATGAATTTGAAGAAGAGAAATTTCATCTTCCTCCGCATACACATACGTATTATGAAATCATCTATATCAAAAAAGGAAGCGGTATTCATCATATAAATAATAATCTGCTTCACTATAAAGCAGGAGATCTTTTTGTGATTTCGCCTGATGACGAACATTACTTTGATATTAAAAAGAGCACTCGTTTTATTTTTATAAAATTCACCGATAATTATTTTAATTCGAAGCAAAATCTAACTTGTGATGAATTTCTAATTCACTCGCCAGAAAGTTTCATGCGCGATAAGATTTTAAAAGAAACCGTTTTAAAATTTGACGAACCTTGCAAAACTATTCTAAAGAATACTGTTGAGAACATTACAAAATATGGAGAATATACTGATGTTACCAATTCGCCAATTGTATTCTATCAGATACTATCGATTTTTGGATTGATTAAAGAAACGATTAGATGCATGAACTTGCAAATGACATCCAAACATTTGGACAATGAACAAATTGCCAATTACATTCATCAGAATATTTATCAGCCAAAATTGGTGCAAGTAAAAGTAATTGCAGAACATTTTAATATTGCTCAAACCTATTTTAGCGCTTATTTTAAAAGAACTTTCAGCATTAGTTATCGCGAATACATTCATAATTTAAGATTGGCTTTAATCGAAAAAAGATTTCACAACAATCAATTGCCGATTAAACAGATTGCGCACGAATTTGGTTTTACCGACGAAAGCCATTTGACCAATTATTTCAAGAAACGTAAAAACATGAAACCGACAGATTTCAAAAAACTCTAGTTAGCGAAATCTTAAAAAGTTATTTCCTCAAACATTTTTAGCTAAATTTGTGCTACTAAAAACAATCTCTTTGAAAAAGAAAATCCACATAATAATGCTTTTTATTACTCTTAGCTTCTTTTTGAACCCGAGTTATACCTACGCATGCCATACTGGACACTCTAAAGAAATTGCTAGTAAAGAAGAAAACAGTTGTTCTAAAAAATGCTGTGAAAAGAAAACCTCCAAAGAAGAAAAACATAATTGTGATGGAAAATGCAGTCATTCTGGCTGTAATACCTCAACATTAAACATCTTTTTAACTTCAAATGATTTTGATTTGCAAAACGATGTTTTCAATTTTTCTTTAAAAAATACCATTTCTTCTTATAGTAATTCTACTATTTCTTCTGGATTTACTTCTATCTGGCTGAAGCCGAAAATATAATTATTGTATTTGTGACAGCCCATATTGGGTCTTTTTGAAATCAAATTTTTTAATTAATTTTAAAGGAAATAATCCTTTACTCAAATATTATATACAATGAAAAAATCAATTATAGCTTTAGCAACAGCACTTACAGTAGTATTTAGCGCAAATACAATTCAAGCAAAAACCAATACTACTGAAATAACAACAATCGAAATTGCAGATTCTCAACTGCAATCTGTTTACGATGCTTATTTTTCAGTAAAAGATGCACTTATTAAAAGTGACAGCAAATTGACTTCGGCGAAAGCTGCAACTTTACTGACAGCGATTTCTGCAGTAAAAATGGACAAACTAAAAAGCAACGAACATACGGTTTGGATGAAAGTGGTAAAAAAATTAACTGCCGATGCCAAAAGTATTTCGTCAACTACAGATCTTAAAAAACAACGTGAGACTTTTAAATCTTTATCTAAAAGCACTTACGATTTAATAAAAGTTTCAAATCCAACAGAACCAATCTACAAACAATATTGCCCAATGGCAGATGCTGATTGGTTAAGCAAAGAAAAAGCAGTTAAGAATCCATATTATGGTTCTTCGATGCTGACTTGCGGTAACGTGGTAGAAACGATCAAATAAATATGAAGCTCTACATCAAAAATATGGTGTGCAGCCGATGCAAAATGGTAGTGAAGTCTGAGTTCGAAAAACTCGGACTTCAACCTACTGCTGTAGAATTGGGAGAAGTCGAACTGAACGAAGAAATCACCGATAACCAAAAAGAAGTTTTATTAGAAAATCTTCAAGCTTTAGGTTTTGATCTAATCGACGACAAAAAAACAAAAACCGTCGAAAGAATAAAAAACCTCATCGTCGATTTGGTTCATCATAAAAACAATGATTTAAAAATCAACCTATCAGAATATCTGGCAGAAAACCTCAATCAAGATTATAATTCGCTAAGCAATTTATTCTCTGAAATTGAAAATACTACAATAGAAAAGTATTTCATAAGCCAGAAAATCGAGAAAGTAAAAGAATTATTGATTTACAATGAGCTTTCGTTAAGCGAAATTGCTGATATTTTAAATTACAGTAATGTGGCGCATTTAAGCAATCAATTCAAAAAAATTACTGGCTTTACTCCTACTTCATTCAAACAATTGAAAGATAATAAACGCATTCAAATCGAGAATTTGTAGTTTTTTATTTAACCGCAAAGAGCGCAAAGGTTTACGCAATCCCAATAGCTATCGGGAGCAAAGTTTTTTAGCCACAGATTATAAGGATTAAAAGGATTTTAAAATCTGTGTTAATCTTTTTAATCTGTGGCTAACTTTTCAAATAACGATTTCGCAATTTATTCAGAACATAGCCCAAGGTTTCAACCTTGGGTACACAAAGATTGGAACACGATGCGTTTCCCAAGGTTGAAACCTTGGGCTATGTTTAAATACAGCTCGCAGAATTATTCAGACAAAGCTTTGCGAACTTTTAAAAATCTCAACTAAATAAAAACTTAGCTCCCGATAGCTATTGGGATTGCGTAAACCTTTGCGCCCTTTGCGGTTAAAAAAACATTTAGTAAATCTTACAAATCATTCCCAAAATTCTACAAACCGAACTCGCACATACTTCGGAAATTTGCATTGTAATACTTAAAACCAATACAATGACTCATCAATATATAATTTCAGGAATGTCTTGCAATGGATGCCGAACCAAAGTCGAAAAAACTTTAAATGAAGTCGAAGGCGTTCAAGCAGAAGTGACTTTGAATCCGCCAACAGCTACTATTACAATGGACAAACACGTCCCGACAGAAAAATTTCAAGAAGTTTTAGCCGCTGCGGGAAATTATACCATTGAAATGGATTCTCCTAAAAATCACGAAGAAACTAAATCTTGCTGTTCAAGTCATAAAAAAGAGAATCACGATCATAGTCATCATAAAACAGAAACTAAAAAAGTACACCAGCACAGTGCAAATGGCGTTTATTATTGTCCAATGCATTGCGAAGGTGACAAAACATACAACAAACCTGGTGACTGCCCTGTCTGCGGAATGGACTTGGTACCGCAAGTTGCCGTAACCGCAACACAATTTACTTGTCCGATGCATCCAGAAATTGTTTCAAACGAACCAGGTGATTGTCCAATTTGCGGAATGGATTTAGTTCCGATGCAGGCTTCTGAAAGCGAAGAAAACACAACTTATACTGATTTATTGAAAAAAATGAAAATTGCGATTTTGTTTACGCTTCCAATTTTCATCATTTCCATGTCAGAAATGATTCCGAATAATCCGCTTTACAATATCATGTCTACTGAAAAATGGAACTGGATTCAGTTATTATTTTCTATTCCCGTTTTATTTTATGCTGGATGGATGTTTTTCGTTCGTGCTTACAAATCGATTGTGACTTGGAATCTCAACATGTTTACATTAATCGGAATCGGAACCAGCGTTGCTTTTCTTTTTAGTATTGTCGGAATGTTTTTTCCAGATATTTTTCCATCCGAATTCAAATCACATCACGGAACTATTCATTTGTATTTTGAAGCGGCAACGGTAATTATCACCTTAGTTTTATTAGGACAATTATTGGAAGCCAAAGCACACGGACAAACCAATGGTGCCATAAAAGAATTATTAAAATTAGCTCCAACAGAAGCGACTTTAGTTGAAAACGGAATAGATAAAGTAATCTCCATTCACAACATTAAAAAAGGCGATTTGCTTCGTGTAAAACCCGGAGAAAAAATTCCTGTTGATGGAAAAATAACAACTGGCGAAAGCAATATAGACGAATCGATGATTACGGGAGAACCAATTCCGGTAGATAAAAAAACAGGAGATGCCGTAATTTCTGGAACCATAAACGGTACAAAATCATTTGTAATGATTGCCGAAAAAGTAGGGTCAGAAACGATGCTTTCGCAGATTATTCAAATGGTAAATGACGCAAGCCGATCTCGCGCTCCAATTCAGAAATTAGCCGATCGCGTTTCTAAATATTTTGTACCGACAGTTGTTATCATCTCAATTATAACCTTTTTTGTTTGGGCAAAATTTGGTCCAGAACCTGCTTATGTTTACGGATTAATTAATGCTATTGCCGTTTTAATTATTGCTTGTCCTTGCGCACTTGGACTGGCAACTCCAATGTCGGTTATGGTTGGAGTTGGAAAAGGTGCTCAAAACGGAATCTTGATTAAAAATGCCGAAGCTCTCGAAAACATGAATAAAATTGATGTTTTAATTACCGATAAAACAGGAACAATCACTGAAGGAAAACCTTCTGTTGAAAAAATATATGCTATTAATAATGATGAAAATTTTCTGCTTGAAAACATTGCTTCTTTAAATCAGCATAGCGAACATCCTTTAGCGCAAGCCGTAGTAAATTTCGCGAAAGCAAAAAATAGCTCATTCAAAGAAGTTCAAGGTTTCGAAACTATTGCAGGAAAAGGTGTTTTAGGAACTATAGAAAACATAAGTGTCGCTTTAGGAAACAAAAAATTAATGGATGAGATTGGCGCTTCTGTTTCTACTGATTTAGAACAAAAAGTGATTTCTGAACAGAATTTAGGAAAAACCATTTCGTACATCGCTATTGAAAAAAGCGTTTTAGGTTTCGTAGCCATTACCGATGCTATTAAAGAAAATAGCGCAAAAGCTATTAAAGAGTTAATTTCTCAGGGCGTTGAGGTTATCATGATGACAGGAGACAATCATAATACTGCAAAAGCAGTTGCAGAACATTTGCACTTGAGTTCTTTCAAAGCAGATTGTCTTCCGGAAGATAAATTAAAAGAAATTGAACGTCTTCAAGCACAAGGAAAAATCGTTGCCATGGCCGGTGACGGAATCAATGATGCACCTGCTTTGGCACAATCCAACATCGGAATTGCAATGGGAACAGGAACTGATGTTGCCATTGAAAGTGCCAAAATAACTTTGGTAAAAGGCGATTTAAATGGAATCGTAAAAGCTAAAAACCTCAGCCATGCTGTAATGTCAAATATTAAACAAAATTTATTTTTTGCTTTTATCTATAATACTTTGGGAGTGCCAATTGCAGCAGGAATTTTATATCCGTTTTTAGGAATATTGCTTTCGCCGATGTTGGCTGCGGTAGCAATGAGTTTGAGTTCTGTATCTGTAATCGTAAATGCTTTGCGATTGAGAAATCTAAAATTGTAAATTGGGAGTAATTATTTCAACACATAGAGACATAGCTTTGCATTGCGCTTAAAGGCGTTTCACTTGCATCAATACACATAGCTATGTGTGGAAACTAGTTTCTTTTATTCTCTTTTTTAGACAAAAAAATCTATGTCTCTATGTGTTAAAATTCAATTATGTTCAATTGATTTAAAATTATAATCCATGATTAAAATTAAATATATACTGATTCTTTTTTTAATTGCTTTTCAGCTAAAGGCACAAAAAGTCGTCCGTTACGATTTGCACGTTCGCGATACGATTGTTAATTTTTCGGGTAAAGAAAAACGTGCGATTGCAGTAAATGGGCAAATTCCGATGCCGACTTTGACTTTTACCGAAGGTGATATTGCAGAAATTTATGTACATAATGAATTAAAAAAGGAAAGCACTTCGATGCATTGGCACGGATTATTTTTACCAAATAAAGAAGACGGTGTTCCTTATTTAACTCAAATGCCAATTGAACCTGGAACAACGCATAAATATTCGTTTCCTATTATTCAGAATGGAACTTATTGGTATCACAGTCATTCGGGTTTACAGGAACAAATTGGTTTATACGGACTTTTTATCATCAATAAGAAAAAAGACGATTCCACAATCAGAAAAGGAATCGACGATTTGCCAACAATTCCGGTTATTTTAAGCGAATGGTCAGATTTGAAACCTGAGAATATTCAGCGAATGCTTCACAATGCCAATGATTGGTTTGCCATTAAAAAAGGAACAACACAAAGTTATTTTGAAGCTTTAAAACAAGGACATTTTTCGACCAAAGTGACCAACGAGTGGAAACGAATGAATGCCATGGATGTGAGCGATGTTTATTATGAAAAATTTCTAATCAACGGAAAAAATGAACAACAGTTTTCAGATCTTAAACCGGGCTCAAAAGTTAGATTGCGAATTGCCAACGGAGGCGCTTCCAGTTATTTCTGGCTGACGTATGGCGGAGGAAAAATCACCGTTGTAGCGAGCGACGGAAATGACGTTGAACCTGTAGAAGTGGATCGTTTGATTATTGCCGTTTCTGAAACGTATGACGTTGTAGTTACGATTCCCGAAGATCATAAATCTTTTGCCTTTTTGGCTACAGCCGAAGACAGAACGGGATCAGCCTCTTTGTTCTTAGGAAATGGAGAAAAACAACCTGTTCATCATCTTTCAAAACTAAAATATTTTGAAGGAATGAAAATGATGAACGATATGATGAAAATGAACGGCGAAATGAACGATATGGGCATGAATATGTCTCTGAACAAAATGGACATGAATGCCGTTATGTATCCTGAAATTTCTGGTGAAGATGAAAATGCAAAACCTATCATGGATCATTCGATGCATAATATGGAAGGAATGAAAATGGAAAATGACAGTACTGAAACTTCAGAAATTGTGACTTTGAATTATGGAATGCTGAAATCTCCTTTTAAAACAAATCTTCCAAAAGATGCGCCTGTAAAGGAATTGCGCTTTACACTTTCTGGAAATATGAATCGTTATGTGTGGAGTTTGGACAATAAAGTAGTTTCTGAAACCGATAAAATATTAATTAAAAAAGGAGAAAACGTTCGAATTGTTTTATATAATGGTTCGATGATGCGCCATCCGATGCATTTACATGGACATGATTTTCGAATTCTAAACGAACACGGCGATTATTCTCCTCTCAAAAATGTTATTGATATTATGCCAATGGAAACCGATACGATCGAATTCCAAGCAAATGCAGATGGCGACTGGTTTTTTCACTGTCATATTTTATATCACATGATGGCTGGAATGGGACGTATTTTTAGTTATGAAAATTCCGCTCCAAATCCGTTGATCCATCATCCTGAAATGGCTTTTAAAATGCTAAAAATGGACGACAGAATGTTTCATTTTATGGGAGAAAATGATTTTGCTACCAACGGAAATGACGGTGAAGCAATGTTAAGCAATACACGCTGGAGCATCGGAACGGAATGGAGATTGGGTTACAACGACAAACACGGTTATGAAACTGAAACTCATATTGGGCGATATATCGGAAAAAATCAATGGTTAATGCCTTTTATCGGTTTTGACTGGCGTTATCGAAAAATGGGAATGGATGAACAGGAACAAAATCTTTGGGGACAAAAAAATACCAAAGACAATCGTTCGGTTTTTAGTTTAGGAGCCGAATACACTTTACCAATGCTCATAAAAGCTCAAGTTGAAGTTTATACAGATGGAAATGTGAGAGTACAATTTGAACGAAAAGATATTCCGCTTTCGCAAAGACTTCGAATGAATTTAATGTGGAATACTGATAAAGAATATATGGCAGGATTGAAATATATCGTCGCCAGAAACTTCGGAATCACAACGCATTACGATAGCGATATGGGAATTGGATTTGGAGTTAATCTTAACTATTAAATACAATGGCGGAGGCTTTACAACTCATTAACAGATTTTACAAAAACATTAACAATTTGTAAGAATAAACGACAAGAATTTGAATTATATTTGATTTACCAATTATAATCTTTAACACAAAAAACATTTTAATCAAAATGACAAAAGTAATCACCGTAGTAACAGTTGCTTTCTTCTCTATTGGCGTAATGGCTCAGGATACAAAACCAGCAACAAAAGACAAGGCAAAAAAAGAATCGTGCTGTAAAAAAACAACAGACAAAAAAGACACAAAATCTTGTTGTGTTAAAAAATAAATGAAATTGGATTTTAAGAAAAAGGCTTCAAATATTTTGAAGCCTTTTTTATAGAATTATATTTTAATTATTGGCTATTCACATACAGATACCCTGCCTTTTCAACCTTTCTTCCGTTGCTATCATATTCCAAGGTGTAGAAATAAGTTCCTGTCGGAAGTTTATTTCCTCTGGCAACCGTTGCGCGTCCATCTGAGAAGCCCTGGAATGGGTTAGTAACGTTGTCATAGCCGTTTTTCTCGTAAACCACCACTCCGTATCTGTTATAGATTCTTACAACATTGTTTGGATAGCAGTCAATTCCTTTTATAAAGAAACTATCGTTTAATCCGTCACCGTTGGTCGATACCGCATTGTAGACTTCTTCTACACAAGAGACGTTTACCGTCTGGACAAAAGAATTCTGATTTCCACAATTATCTGATGCAGTCCATGTCCTGATCAGCGAATATCTGCTGGCGCAATCTCCGTCGACTCTCTGCTCGTCATAAGCAACTGTTGCACTGCCACAGTTATCTGTAGCTGTAAAAGTTTGGGCTAGAGGAATGGTATCACAGTCTGCTGTTATCGTTGCGTCAGGTAGTTTTTCTACAAACACTGGTGCTGTAGTATCGTGAATTAATATCGTCTGTGTACACATTGCCGTATCCAGAACATTATTCTCTCCCGCATCACGAACTCCATTGCTGTTGGTATCTTCATATTCTGTAATGGTATAAGTTCTGGTTACATTGGCATTACAACCTGGATCTGCTCCATTTGATGCTGTAATTTCGATCACTCCGCATCGGGTGTCTGCAATGCGTCCGTCGCCATTTCCCAAGGTTTCGAACTGAGTTTCTGTTAAGCTGACTTCCGAAGGAAGCTCCTCATAACATTGTACTGAAGTTGGCTGGAAAGTCGGGCAGATCACACTGAAACGGCAGCAGTTTGGCGAAATTCCAGCTACATTTACCGTATTACAAGCGCTTGCATCTTGAAAGTTTACATTATAATTGGTTCCAGAGCTGATAAGTCCTGATGTCCAAGTATTTCCTGACCAGGTTCCCGGCGCTCCGGTTCCGGTAGCAGTATAAGGCGCCTGACCGGTTACCGACAAGGTAATATTATATCCCGGCTGTGTGGCTGAACAGGTTGCAGTCTCTACTCCTGCCAGAGCAATCTGGCTGATAATCACATTCTGGTTTGCCGTGACGCTGTTTCCGTTTCCGTCATTAAATGTCCACGTAATAACTGTCGTTCCCGGATTTGTTATGGGGAAGGCCGCTGTAGTTGTTCCTGTTATTATTCCCGCGCAGACATCCGCTGTTGTCGGAGCCATTGGTGTTACACTGCATTGTCCTGTTATATCAGCAAGCATCGGTATTGCAGGCGGAGTAACATCATCAATAATTACATTCTGATTGGCTGTTGAAATATTTCCGCTTCCATCATCAAAAGTCCACGTAACCACTGTTGTTCCCTGTGCTGTGATTGGGAAAACTGTTGTGGTGGTTCCTCTAATTGTTCCCGCGCAGGCATCTGTTGCTATAGGAACTGC
>NZ_JUIV01000012.1 GCF_004151235.1 Flavobacterium anhuiense | reverse complement strand
TTTGTTACCGAATTATCTAACCTTTACAGAAATGACAAACGAGGCGAAGTGAGTATGTCGAAATAAAACTCAATAAAAAAGGCTTTCAGATTTCTGAAAGCCTTTTTCTATGATAACAGTTTAAATCTGTGTAATTCGTGTTTTTAATCCAAACTAAAATTATAAATAATTTTTCCAACTTGTTTAGCAGGAGCATCACTATCAGATTCCCATTTGGTATTCATTGCGGCAATCCTTGCTTGATCTAGTAAACATTTCGCAGTATTTGTTGTTCCTTTAATTCCAGCTGTTGCGCTTATTGTTTTTCCGTTCTGATCCACGCTAACTTCAACCACAACTTTACCTTCTTCATTACAAGTATATTTTGGTGCCGGTTTAGATAATGCTTTTCTGTTTCCTAAAGAATATCCAGTTCCGCCGCCAGAACCGCCACCAGTTCCTGCTCCGTAACCGCTTCCGGTTCCAATGCCATTTCCGGTTCCGTTACCGCCACCAGTTCCTCCACCAGAACCACCACTTCCGTAGTAACCGCTAGAGTTTAAACTTCCGTTAGATTTTCCTTTATTTCCTGCTGCTTTATCGTCTCCGTCACCACCTTTGTTCGAACCCTTCATAATGCTGGCTAATGCATCGTTTGTCGAATTAGAAACTTTTGGTTTCTCCGGTACAGGTTTTTGTATCGGTTTTTCTACTGGAACAGGTTTCTTTGGTTTTTCTTTGGTCGGAATTACAACATCATTATCGGCAGTTGTGTTTTCCTGTGTAATTATCGATTCTTCTTCTGGAGTTGCTTTTGCAGGAGCTTGTTTTACATTGTTTTTTACATCCAGAACTTCGCTTTTATAATTAGCGCCAGAACCTAAATCGCTGTCTCCAAAATTTATGGTTACGCCACCGCCACCTCCGCCACCATCAGCAAGAGCTACGTTATTTTCTGGATTGTATGGAGGCCAGAAACGTATAAAAAACAGCAATAGAATTATTATTGCATAAATAGCTGTTGTGAATAGCAATGATTTCTTTTGATCTGAAGAAATAGACGAACTCATTTAGATTCTAAATTTTGAAATGTATTATTTTAAAAACGTTTAAAAGTAGTAAAAATTGTTTAGAATGAAAGGAGAATTTAATCGCGCATTAAGTGTTTTTAGAAATTAATTATAACGCAAAGTTCACAAAGGCTTACGCAAAGAAACGCAAAGTTTTTATCTGTTTAATTTGAGAAATCTTTAGATAAAAGTTCACAAAGTTTATATAGACACAGCTTTGCGAACTTAATATTTAGATATTGTAAAATATCTTAGCGTGCTTTACGTTAAAATCTATGGGTACAAAAAAAACGAGCCAAATAAAAATCTGGCTCGTTATATATTAAAGTATAAAATATATTACACTAACTGTTTCAATGCAATCTCAAAAGCAGTTGCACTGATATTTGTTTTAGACGAACTCAAAGCATGCGCTTTAACGATCGCATTTTTAATAGTTTCTGAAGTGTCATTAAAAATTGCCTCGTCTGTCATTTGAACTTTTTTCTCCATGAAGTAAGCAAAAACTCTTGCCATTCCGCAGTTTGAAATAAAGTCAGGAATCAAACTTACTTTGCTGTCTACTTCTTCCATAATAGAACCAAAGAAAATTTCTTTGTCAGCAAAAGGAACATTTGCTCCACATGAAATAACTTCCAATCCGTTTGCAACTAAACTGTCAATTTGAGCTTGAGTTACCAATCTTGAAGCGGCGCAAGGCGTGAAAATCTCAGCGCCAATTGTCCAGATTTTAGAATTGATTTCCTCAAACGGAATCATATTGTCGGCAACTAATTTGTTTCCGTCTTTGTTTAAAAACAAAGTTCTGATTTCTTCAAAGGAAAAACCTTCTTCTTTTATTAATCCGCCATCGCGGTCAATAATTCCGATAACTTTTGCTCCCATTTCAGCTAAATAGAAAGCCGCTGCAGAGCCTACGTTTCCGAAACCTTGCACAATTGCTTTTTTATCTTTAATGTCTCCACCATAAGTTGCATAAAAATGACGAACTGCTTCGGCAACACCAAAACCAGTAATCATATCAGCAACTGTATATTTTCTAGTTACGTCTGGTGAGAATTTTGGGTTCTCGATAACCTTAATTACACCTTGACGCAATTGCCCGATTCTATTAATTTTATCAGCTTCTGTAGGTTTAAAATGTCCGTTGAAAACTCCTTCTTGCGGATGCCAAACACCACATTCTTCTGTCATTGGAATTACTTCGTGAATCTCATCAACATTCAAGTCTCCTCCAGTTCCGTAGTAGCTTTTCAATAAAGGAGAAACCGCTTTGTACCAACGCTGTAAAACACCTTTTTTGCGAGGATCGTTCGGATCAAAATTTATTCCAGATTTAGCGCCACCAATTGCAGGACCAGAAACAGAGAATTTAACTTCCATTGTTTTTGCTAAAGACAAAACTTCATTCATGTCTAAGCCTTTTCTCATTCTTGTTCCTCCACCAGCAGCTCCTCCGCGAAGTGAATTAATAACAGTCCACCCTTCGGCTTCTGTTTCTGAATCTTTCCAATTGAAAACAATTTCAGGTGCTTTGTTTTCAAATTGTTGTAATAAATCTTTCATTTTGTTGTGATATGTTTATTTTGCGTAAATGTATAAAATAGAATAATGCGAATAATGTATTTTGCATCAAATTTATAAAACAAAAAATAAAAGCCGAAAACTATTTGGTTTTCGGCTTTCAGAATATTTAAAAAATTAAGACTTATTGTCCTAATAAGTGTTTTTTCAAAGTTTCGTCTACTGGTTTATCAGAAAGCCAGATTCCGAATAATGCTTTTTTGAAATCGAATCCAGGAATTTTTCCTTTTAAAACTTCATTTTTACTCACATAAACATTTTGATCTAACGGATTGTAAGCTAAAATGAAAACATCTTTTTCTGTAATGGCATCGCTTAAAAAGCTCTTTAATTGCTCAATTCTAGGGCGCAATTGTTCCAAATTTGCACCAGCAGATTTTTCAAAACCTGTATTCATTGCTTTTGTTAATTTGCTAGAAGAAACCATAGAAGAAGTGATTTCGATTCTCACAGCCATTTCTGTGTCACTGTCAATAATGAATTGTGGATCTTGAGTTAATTGAGATAAATACAATGCCTGAACATAAACTTCTAACCACATTTTTGATCTTCCGCCTGCTCCGTTTAATTGTAATGACTTGCCTAGAAATTCTATTTTTCTAGGAACTGTAACGCCATTAACATCGATTTGAGTTTGTGCTGAAACAGTAGAAAATTGCAAGCTTAGAAGGATTGTCAGTAAAAGTAAAATCTTTTTCATATTCATCAATTTTTTATTTTTAGGGCAAAAATAATAGTAATTTATCAATATTTAGGTCACATTGAAAATGTTTTTTTACTAAAATTTTCATGTTTAATTTTTGTATTGCATTAGCAATCAATTTAGTAAGAGTAGGTTTACGTAGTTTTACTGATTTTAAGAATTGTTTAATTTTCTGACTGATTAAAAACGGCTTTTTTTAGAATTAAATACTCTTTCTGAACCAATTTTTCAATTAAAAATTTTAGAGAAATTGTTGTCAAATTGATGCTCTTTTGAAAAAAAATATAAATAATAACGAAAACGTTATCGTAATCTTTGCTGATCTATTAATTTTATATGCGCGCATTGTAATTTAAACATTAAAAAATTATCTTTGGAAGCCTTTGCACAAAATAATAAGGCATCGAAAAAACACAAAAAGCATAAAAAAATCATCAACTATAGAAATCTGTTTTGAAATCTGGTTGAGAAAAACATTTAAAGTAAACTACTATGGATTTTAATCTTACCGAAGAACATTTAATGATTCAGCAGGCAGCAAGAGATTTTGCTCAAAATGAATTATTGCCGGGAGTTATTGAACGTGACGAAAAACAAATTTTTCCAAGTGAGCAAATCAAAAAAATGGGTGAGCTTGGATTTATGGGAATGATGGTTGATCCTAAATACGGAGGAAGTGGCCTTGACGCTATTTCTTATGTGATTGCAATGGAGGAAATTTCTAAAGTTGATGCTTCTGCTTCTGTTGTAATGTCGGTAAACAATTCATTGGTTTGCTGGGGATTACAAGAATATGGAACTGAAGAGCAAAAACAAAAATATCTGCCGGGTCTAGCGTCTGGAGAAATTCACGGTGCATTTTGCTTAAGTGAACCTGAAGCTGGAAGTGATGCAACTTCGCAAAAAACGACTGCAATCGATATGGGAGATCATTATTTAGTTAATGGTACAAAAAACTGGATTACAAACGGAAATACTGCATCTGTATATTTAGTAATTGCACAGACTCATCCAGAATTAAAGCACAAAGGAATTAATGCTTTGATTATGACCAAAGATATGCCAGGTTTTTCAATTGGCCCGAAAGAGCAAAAAATGGGAATCCGTGGTTCTGATACGCATTCTTTAATGTTTTCTGATGTGAAAGTTCCAAAAGAAAACAGAATCGGTGAGGATGGTTTCGGATTTAAATTTGCGATGAAAACTCTTGCTGGAGGTAGAATTGGTATTGCATCTCAAGCTTTAGGAATCGCTTCTGGAGCTTATGAGTTGGCTCTAAAATATTCTAAAGAGCGTAAAGCTTTTGGAACTGAAATCTGCAACCACCAAGCAATTGCTTTTAAATTGGCAGATATGGCAGTTAATATTGAAGCAGCACGTCATTTATGTATGAAAGCAGCTTGGGATAAAGATCAGCATAAGAGTTATGACGTAAGCGGTGCAATGGCTAAGCTTTTTGCTTCGCAAGTTGCAATGGATACAACGGTTGAGGCTGTTCAGATTCACGGAGGTAACGGATATGTAAAAGAATATCATGTAGAGCGTTTAATGCGTGATGCAAAAATCACTCAGATTTATGAAGGAACTTCTGAAATTCAGAAAATTGTAATTTCTAGAGCGGTTATTGCTGGATAAATAATCTTAGAATTTTTTTTATACCCTTTCGGCTTTTAGTTGAAAGGGTTTTTTTATGAATATTCTATTACTTTTCATAAGTTTATACTCCAATAAATTATATAATCAATCATCAATAAAAAACAGAAAACCATGAGAAAGCTATACTTTTTGCTTCCAGTTATTTTTTTAGCCTGTAAATCGGGAACTTCAACAACAAAGGAAAATGAAGTAAAAACAGATTCAAAGCCAATAGAAATCAGCTATAAAGTAAAAGAAAATGAAATCTCAGATTTTCTTAAATACCTTTCTTCTGATGAATTAGAAGGTCGTGAAACCGGAACAAAAGGAATTGAAAAAGCTGCGGTTTTCTTGGAAGATTTTTTGAAGAAAAATAAAATCAAACCTTATTTTAAAACCTATAGAGATACGTTAACAAATTTTGAACCGGTAGCTTTTAATATTGTTGGTGTTATTGAAGGAACTGATCCTGAACTTAAAAAAGAGTTTGTGGTATTGAGTGCGCATTACGATCATATTGGTATTGAGAAAAAAGATCAGGCCGATAAAATAAATAATGGTGCAAATGACGATGCTTCGGGGGTGACTTCTGTAGCGGCAATGGCAAAATATTTTAGCGAAACAAAATCGAATAAGAGAAGCATTTTAATTGCGTTTTTTGCTGGCGAAGAAAAAGGATTATTAGGATCTAAAAGTTTAGTTCAGAAATTGAAAAAACAGAATTTTAATCTTTATACCCAATTAAATATTGAAATGATTGGTGTTCCGATGAAAAGAGATTACCTAGCTTATATTACTGGTTTCGATAAATCTAATATGGCGCAAAAAATAAATGAATACACTGGGAAAAACACTATCGGCTTTTTGCCAAAAGAAGCAGAATATCAATTGTTCTACCGTTCTGATAATTATTCATTCTTTCAAGCTTTTGGCAAACCATGTCAATCTTTAAGTACTTTTGATTTTGAAAATTTTGATTTTTATCACCATGTTTCAGATGAATTTAAAGTAATGGACATTCCTCATATAACTAGATTCACACAAGAGTTATTGCCAGCCGTTACCAAAATTGCGGTTTCGCCTAAGCAAGAAATAACCATGAATAAATAAGAGGCTGTTTTACAGCATTTGATTATTTTTGCTCCATGAAAAATATTATCGTTACAGGAACAAGCAGAGGAATTGGTTATGAATTAGCCTTGAAATTTGCTGAAGCCGGCCATCAAGTTTTGGCCATTTCCAGAAAAATACCGCAAGCACTTTTAGAAAATAAAAACATAACTTGTCTATCTGTTGATTTGGCAGATGAAACTGCTTTAGATCAAGTTGAAAATTTCCTTTCTTCAACTTGGAAAAAAGTAGATGCAGTAGTTCATAATGCAGGAGCCTTACTTTTAAAGCCTTTTGCAGAAACTACTCAAGCAGATTTTGAAAGTATTTATAAAGTGAATGTTTTTGCAGTGGCGAATTTAACCCGTATCTGTATTCCGTATTTAGAAAAAGGAAGCCATGTTGTTACGATTAGTTCTATTGGCGGAGTTCGCGGAAGTTTGAAATTTGCAGGATTAGCGGCTTACAGTTCTAGTAAAGGAGCAGTAATAACTTTAACTGAATTGCTAGCAGAAGAATATAAAGAAAAAGGAATTTCTTTTAACGTTTTGGCTCTTGGCTCTGTTCAAACCGAAATGCTAAACGAAGCTTTCCCTGGTTATCAAGCGCCAATTTCAGCAGAAGGAATGGCAACTTATATTTATGATTTTACGCTTAACGGAAATAAGTATTTTAACGGAAAAGTTTTAGAAGTCTCTTCAACAAACCCTTAGTTAATTATAAATTATGAGTTATGAATTATGAGTGAGAGTATTGTGAAAACTAAAAGTTTTGAGTTAGCTGTAAGAGGAGTTAATTTTTATAAATGGCTAGTTGCGGAAAGGAAAGAATTTATAATGAGTAAACAATTTTTACGTTCTGTTACCTCTGTTGGTGCAAATGTTCGTGAAGCTGTAAATGCACAAAGCAAACCTGATTTTATTCATAAACTGTCAATTTCTCAAAAAGAATGTGATGAGTCAATGTATTGGTTAGAAATATTAATTGCAACAAATTATATTTCTAATGCTGAATTTGAATCAATTCATAAGCAATGTGAGGAAGTGCTAAAGATCATAAAAAGTATAATCATAACGTCAAAGAAAAAACTCAAAACTCATAATTCATAATTACCTTGAGCGAAACTTTAGCTAAATATATTCCAGAACATGCGGTAAAACCCGTTTTCGATTTGATAGTGGCCAATCAGGTTCATTTGAAAATTGTAAACGAACGCCAGACGCGTCATGGAGATTATAGACGCGGTCCGAGTGGAAAGCATGAAATTACGGTTAATGCTAGTTTGAATAAATACAGGTTTTTAATCACTTTAATTCATGAAATTGCACATTTGGTTGCTTTTGAAAGGTTTGGAAGAAATATAAAACCGCATGGTAATGAATGGAAATTTACTTTTCAAAGATTGATGGTTCCTTTTATTCGGCCAGAAATATTTCCAGGACATATTTTACCTTTGTTGGCGAGGCATTTCAAAAATCCTTCAGCAAGTAGTGATACAGATACAACTCTTTCTTTGGCTTTAAAGCAATATGACAAAGAGAATGACAAGAACTATGTTTTTGAAATTCCCTATGGGAGTATTTTTAGAATCAAAAATGGTAAAGTTTTTAAGAAAATAGCTGTTCGCACAAAACGTTTTGAGTGTTTAGAAATCAGCTCAGGAAAAACCTATCTTTTTAATCCAAATGCGGAGGTTGAATTAATTACTTTAAAAAATTCCAATACATAAATTTCAAATTCCAATAATTGGAAAAATCAATAAAAAAATCCCAAATTCCAAGTTTACTACCATTGGAATTTGGGATTTTAAAATATTGGAATTTAAAAGACTATAATCCTTTCAAATAAGCTTCACGTACTTTCTTAAATAAGTTTGAAGAATAAACGAATTTGACGATTGCTTCATTATCGGTTCTAAAGATTTCTTCTTTAGTTCCCTGCCAAGCTTTTAATCCTTTCTTTAAGAAAACGATATTTTCACCGATTTCCATTACAGAGTTCATATCGTGCGTGTTGATTACGGTAGTGATATTGTACTCTTTTGTGATTTCCTGAATCAAGTTATCAATCAAAATCGAAGTATTTGGATCTAAACCTGAGTTTGGCTCATCGCAAAATAAATATTTGGGATTGTTTACAATAGCTCGCGCAATTGCCACACGTTTCTGCATACCTCCAGAAATTTCAGAAGGTAATTTTTTATGAGCGTCTACCAGATTTACTCTTTCTAAAACAAAATCAACACGTTCTTTGATTTGTCCTTTGCTATTATTGGTAAACATTTTTAATGGAAAAGCCACATTTTCTTCAACAGTCATAGAGTCAAATAATGCAGAACCTTGAAATACCATTCCGATTTCAGTTCTCAAGTCACGTTTTTCATCTTTATCTAAGTCAGAATAAACTCTTCCGTCAAATTCAATTGTTCCTGAGTCTGGCGTGTGAATTCCTAACAACGTTTTTAATAAAACTGTTTTTCCAGATCCACTTTGTCCAATAATCAAATTGGTTTTTCCAGTTTCAAAGACCGTCGAAACGCCTTTTAAAACTTTGCTGTCACCAAATGATTTTTCTATATTTTTTACTTCTATCATTATCCTAATAATAATTGAGTTAATATATAATTTAGAAGGATAATAGTAACCGATGTCCATACAAACGATGTTGTACTTGCTTTACCAACTTCTAATGCACCACCCTTCATATAATAACCATGAAAAGACGGAATTGTTGCCAATAACATAGCAAAGATTAAAGTCTTGATAAAGGCATACGTAATATGAAAGGGTATGAAATCTTTCTGTGCTCCCATAATAAAATCTGCGCCCGTTGAAAATCCTCCGTAAGCGCAAGCAAGCCATCCTCCAAAAATTCCTAAAAACATACTAATCCCGATTACAAAAGGGTACATTAATAAAGCTATAATTTTAGGAAAAACAAGGTAGTTTACTGAGTTAACTCCCATAACTTCTAAAGCATCAATTTGTTCTGTTACACGCATTGTTCCGATACTTGAAGTAATGTAAGATCCCATTTTTCCAGCCATAATTACCGAAATAAAAGTAGGAGCAAACTCCAAAACTACAGATTGACGCGTTGCAAAACCAATTAGATATTTTGGAATCAAAGGATTAGTTAAGTTTAATGCCGTTTGGATAGCAACAACTCCTCCAATGAAGAAAGAAATAAAGCATACAATTCCAAGTGAATCAATAATCAAATCGTCTATTTCTTTGAAAATTAAATTTTTCATAACCGACCATTTGGTCTGTTTATTGAAAATTTCTTTCAGCATTAAAAAATATTTTCCTATTTGGGATAAATAACGAATTAGCATCATAAGTTTTAAATATTGGCTAAGGTAAAAAGAAGTTATGAGTTTTGGGTTATGAGTTCAGTTTTTTCGAGTGTTTTACTACTCAAATTAACTTTTCTTTCATTTTTTTTAAACGATAATTTCTAATAAACGTAGCTTGTTCAGGAGTTACAAGTAAAGGAGTTTTGGCGCTTTTAGCTTTCATAAATCCTTTAATGTAATCTAAAAATAGAAATGGTTTTTTCTTCATCATCGCCAGTTTTGCCGAAGCAATTGCCGTAATCCAAAAACCATAACCTAAAGTATAAAAAGCTTCGCCTTGTTTATAACGAGCTGTTTTGTTGTAATTTGCACCAGTCGGTTTTAGATGTTTTACATGCAAAGATTGGTCTGTAACTATTTTCCAATCGTAATATTTGCAAAGTAATTCATCTACAGTATCCCAACCCATCGCTGGTTTTAAACCGCCAATTTGCTGAAAAGTTTCTTTGCGATACGCTTTCAAAGCTCCGCGAATATGATCTTTATCTGTTAGATTTTCTAAAACCCATTCGCCGTTTTTATCAATATAACAAAATCCGCCAACCATTCCGATTTTTGGATCAGATTCGAAATGTTTGATTATGGTTTCAAAGTAGTTTGGAGGAAAAATTAAATCGCCATCTATTTTTACAATAATATCGTAATCAGAATCCAGAGTTTCAAAACCTTTTTGAAATGCCTGAATTACTTTGCTTCCTGGCAAATGAATCGCATCTGAAGTTTTGTTTACAACAGAAATGTATGGATTTTCTTTTGCAAATCCTAAAACAACTTCTTCTGTTTTATCAGTTGAATTATCATTTACGACTACAACCTTTGAAGGCAAAACGGTTTGTGTAATCAAAGATTGTAAAGTCAAGCCAATTAAGTCTTGCTCATTATGTGCCGGAATGACGATATAATATTTCATTTTGAGAATTTTAGATTTTAGATTTTAGATTCTGTGAAAGTTATCTAAAAATCAAAAATCGTTAATCAGCAATCTTAGTTCTTAACTTTTTCCGCAACAACAATATAATATCTCGGAGTGAAATATCTTAATAATGGTCTTAATCCAAGTTTTTTTACTGGATGTGTAAACTGCAGACGGTCTGTTATTTTCCATCCCGTTTTTTCTAAAAGCCAGTCCAATTGCCAATCTTCAAATTCATGGTAATGTCTGTCCCACATATCGGTTTTAGAACGATATGCTGGCGAGAACCATAAGCGTAACGGAATTGAGATTAACAATTTGTCACATTTTACATTCTGTAAAATCGTGTAAGGATTTAGTAAATGTTCGAAAATTTCAAATGCTGTAAAAACAGTGTATTCTTCTGTTTGTAAGGCAGTATGATCGTTGTCTAAATCTTCTCCTTTAGTGTTTTTTACAGTATAACCGTTTTCTTCCATTATTTTAGAAAATGGATTTGGTACGCCAAAATCAAAAATGGTTTCAGATGTGCTAACGTGTTTTTTTAAAAACTCTAAAGTAAGTTTGAATCTTTTATTCGGAAACGTTTTTTCGTACATAGTAATTGCGAACGAATCTCTCGTTCATGAATTGTTAATTAGGTCGCAAATATACTAAAAAAGTCCGCACTATAAGATGCGGACTTTTTTTAGTTTTCAGTCTCAGTCACAGTTTACAGTTAGTTAAACTGAATACTGCGACTGCAAACTGCGACTAGTATCGGTAAACAAAAGCATTAATATTCATTCCAGCCCCAACTGAAGCAAAAATAAGAACATCACCTTTGTTGATTTCGTGGCCTTCAACTTTTCCTTGAAGAATTAAATCGTATAAAGTAGGAACAGTTGCAACACTGCTGTTTCCTAAATCGTGAATACTCATTGGCATGATATCTTTAGGAGCTGTTTTGTCGTATAATTTGTAGAAACGTTCGATGATCGCTTCGTCCATTTTTTCGTTTGCTTGATGAATAAGGATTTTTTTAACTTCATCTATTGCAATTCCGCTTTTATCTAAACAGCTTTTCATTGCGCACGGAACATTGCTTAAAGCAAATTCGTAAATTTTACGTCCGTACATTTTAATGTATTTCGTATCTGGATCTAAATTTTTATTGTATGATTTTCCAAAGAAAAGATAATTAGCTTCATCAGTTGCGTAAGTGGCACTTTCGTAAGCCAATAATCCTGTTTCGTCTGTTGAGGCTTCTAAAATTGAAGCGCCAGCGCCGTCAGAATAAATCATAGAATCACGATCATGATCATCAACAACTCTTGATAAAGTTTCGGCTCCAATTACCATTACTCTTTTTGCCATTCCAGATTTGATGAAAGCATTCGCTTGTAAAACGCCTTCAATCCATCCTGGACATCCAAAAATAATATCGTAAGCCACACACTTAGGATTTTTAATTCCTAGTTTGTGTTTAACACGTGTTGCTAAACTCGGTAAAATATCAGATTGAGTAGTTCCTGGTTTTACATCTCCAAAATTATGGGCGATGATAATATAGTCTAAAGTTTCTGCATCGATAGCAGCATTTGCAATTGCTTTTTCAGCAGCAAAGAAAGCTAGATCAGAAGCATTGTATTGTGGTTCGGCATAACGGCGATTTTCAATTCCGGTAATGCCTTTAAATTTTTTAATTACAACTTCATTAGGATAACCAAAAGGAGTTCCGTCCTCATTTAAAAAAACATGCTTATCAAAATCTGTGTTTTTTACTTCTAGATTAGGAATATAACTCCCAATACCAATAATTTTTATTTTCATTTTTCCTTTCTATTATCCGATAAATTTAGCGCTAATGTATAAATAATATTATGATAACAATCATAAAAAATAGTATGCATGCATATAATTATGAAAAAACGATTTTTCAGTTGATATATTGTTTTTTCTCTAATGATTTTTTAATATTTCCTAGATTTCAAACGATTGAAGACGATTTTTGAGGAGAAGTTTTTTTGATGTTATTTTGATTTTATGAAAATAATTTCACAAAACATTGGCTAAAAGTTATGTTTCTTTAAATCAGATTTCTTCTTTGGTGTTTTCTTTGAAAAAAGTTTCAGGTTTCAGGTTTCACGTTATGTTGAAACCTGAAACCTGAAACCTGAAACTTGAAACAAAACAAAACCCGACAAGTTTTAAAAACCTGTCGGGTTTGGATATTTATTAGAAAACTAATTTTTAGCTTTCCATGTAAGCTTCAATAGGAGCACAGCTGCAAACTAAATTTCTGTCACCGTAAGCGTCATCTACACGACGAACAGATGGCCAGAATTTATTGTCAGCGATATAATCTAATGGGTAAGCTGCAGTTTCTCTAGAATAAGGGAAATCCCAAGAATCAGAAGTTAACATTGCTAATGTGTGCGGTGCATTTTTCAATACGTTGTTTTTATCATCTGCAGTTGCTGCTTCGATTTCTTTTCTGATTGAAATTAAAGCATCACAGAAACGGTCTAACTCAGCTAAATCTTCAGATTCAGTTGGCTCGATCATTAAAGTTCCAGCCACAGGGAAAGAAACCGTAGGAGCGTGGAAACCGTAATCCATTAAACGTTTAGCGATATCACCAACTTCAATTCCGTTTTCTTTGAATGCGCGGCAATCTAAAATCATTTCGTGAGCAGCTCTTCCGCATTCTCCAGTGTAAAGAATTGGGTAGTGTCCTTCGAAACGAGATTTCATGTAGTTAGCATTCAAGATCGCATGCTCTGTAGCACTTTTTAGTCCTTCAGCTCCCATCATCGTGATGTAACCGTAAGAGATTAAACAAACTAAAGCAGATCCATAAGGTGCAGATGAAATAGCTGTAATCGCTTGCTCACCGCCTACTTTTAAGATTGGATTTGTTGGCAAGAACGGAACTAATTTTTCGTTCACACAAATTGGTCCAACACCAGGTCCGCCACCACCGTGAGGAATAGCGAATGTTTTGTGTAAGTTTAAGTGACAAACGTCAGCGCCAATTGTAGCAGGATTTGTTAATCCAACTTGTGCGTTCATGTTTGCACCATCCATATATACTAATCCGCCGTTTTCGTGGATTAATTTTGTGATTTCAATAATTGAAGATTCGTAAACTCCGTGAGTAGAAGGATACGTTACCATTAAACAAGATAAGTCATCTTTGTGTTCAATAGCTTTTGCTCTTAAATCTTCTACGTCAATATTTCCTTCTGGAGTTGTTTTAGTAACAATGATTTTCATTCCAGCCATCGCAGCAGAAGCAGGATTTGTTCCGTGAGCTGATGAAGGAATTAAACATACATTACGGTGACCTTCATTTCTTGACATGTGGTAAGCACGTATTGCCATTAAACCAGCATATTCTCCTTGAGCTCCAGAGTTTGGCTGTAAAGTTGTTCCAGCAAAACCAGTAATAACATTTAATTGCTGCTCTAATTTTTTAAGCATTGTAATGTAACCTTCCGCTTGTTCAACTGGTGCAAACGGGTGAATGCTGTTCCAGTTTGGCATTGAAAGCGGCAACATTTCAGAAGCAGCGTTTAATTTCATCGTACAAGAACCTAATGAAATCATCGAATGATTCAATGATAAATCTTTACGCTCTAATTTTTTGATGTAACGCATTAATTGACTTTCTGAATGATGATTGTTAAATACATCATGCGTTAAGAAAGAAGAAGTTCTTTCTAATGAAGCCGGTAATTGACTAGTTTCAGTTAATTCAGAAACAGAAACCGTTTCTTTTCCTAAAGCCTCAGCAAAAATCGCAATAATTTGGTTGATGTCAGAAATCGAAGTTGTTTCGTTAAATGAAATCGAAACTGAATCAGCATCAGGATAGAAGAAGTTTACTTCGTTTTTCTCAGCAACTGCTTTTACTTTTTGAGCATCAGCTTTTACTAAGATTGTATCAAAGTAAGCTGAGTTAGTTTGGTAAACTCCTAATTTATTTAAAGCTTCAGCAGTAGTCACCGCAGAGGCGTGAACTTTGTTTGCAATGTATTTCAAACCTTCTGGTCCGTGATAAACCGCGTACATTCCAGCCATAACTGCTAATAAAACTTGAGCTGTACAGATATTTGAAGTTGCTTTTTCACGTTTGATGTGCTGTTCACGAGTTCCTAAAGCCATACGTAAAGCACGGTTTCCGTTTGTATCAACAGAAACTCCGATGATACGACCTGGCATAGAACGTTTGTACTCATCTTTGGTTGCAAAATATGCAGCGTGAGGACCACCGTAACCCATTGGTACACCAAAACGCTGAGTAGTTCCAACCACTACAGCAGCTCCCATTTCTCCAGGAGAAGTTAAAGTTGCAAGTGATAAAATATCAGCTGCAAAAGCAACTTTGATTTCGTTTTCTTTTGCTTTAGCAACAAAAGCACTGTAATCGTTTACCTGACCGTATTTTCCTGGGTATTGTAAAATTGCTCCGAAGAATTCGTTTGAAAAATCAAATGTTTCGTGATTTCCAATAACCAATTCAATTCCGATTGGAGTTGAACGTGTTTGAAGAACAGATAAAGTTTGTGGTAAAATTTCTTCAGAAACGAAGAATTTGTGTGTATTGTTTTTCTTTTGATCTCTTGTACGAACATCAAATAATAAAGCCATAGCTTCTGCAGCAGCAGTTCCTTCATCAAGTAAAGAAGCGTTGGCGATTTCCATTCCTGTTAATTCAATAACAGTAGTTTGGAAATTTAAAATAGCTTCTAAACGACCTTGTGCAATTTCTGCTTGGTAAGGCGTGTAAGCTGTGTACCATCCTGGATTTTCAAAGATATTTCTTTGAATTGGAGCTGGAACAATAGTTGGGTGATAACCCAAACCGATATACGATTTGAATACTTTATTTTTCTTTCCTAATTCCTGAATATGATTTGCAAATTCATACTCTGTCATTGCAGGATCTAAATTCAAAGGTGCTTTTAAACGAATATCATCCGGAAGGGTTTCATAAACAAGTTGCTCAATTGAGTCAACTCCAATTGTTTTCAGCATATGCTGAAGATCGGTTTCTCTTGGACCAATGTGTCTTAAAGCAAAAGCATCTGTTTTCATGTAGCTATTTATGTTTTTTAAATTAATGTGTTCGAACACCATTTTGCTGTACGAATCACATTTAAAAGTAAATGTGTTGTTTTTTGTGGCGCAAAATTAAGTATTATTAATAATTTATTAGGTATTTTTAACTTCATTTTTTATCAAATTTCTAACTAATGGTATGATTTGTTAATAAAAGATTAGATTTGAGGTATGATAGTATCAAAACGCATCTTAGATTTTTATCTAAATAGCAGTATTCATGTGGCTTTGTCGTGTTATGCACTTGTGCGAATAACATTTCATGTGTTTCATATTCAATATGATGAGCCAATGGCGCTTTTTGTTTTTTTTGGAACAATTGTAGGATATAATTTCGTAAAATATGATGCGCTGGTTCGCGTAAAGAAAAATCCAATAGGAACGCAGCTAAAAATTATTGCCGTTTTGAGTTTTATCTCGGTAGTTTTAGTCGGTTATTATTTTTTCCATTTGAAGAGAATTACACAAATAGTCTCGGTCGGAATTTTTGCCATAACGGCGCTTTATACTTTACCTTTTTTTCCAAACAGAAAAAATGCCAGAAACTGGGCTGGTGTCAAAATTTATATTGTCGCACTTTGTTGGGTTGGAGCAACTTTAGTTTTACCATTAATAAATGCTGAAATTCTGTTTACAACAGATTTCTTTATTAAATGCATTCAGCGTTTTATATTGGTTTTTGTATTGATTCTGGTTTTCGAAATTTTAGATTTAGCCAACGATGACCCACATTTACAAACCGTTCCGCAGACAATCGGAGTAAAAAGAACCAAAATTTTAGGACTTTCACTTTTAGTGCCGTTTTGGTTTTTGGAGATTTTCGTGTCAACTTTTAATTATCATGATGCCTTCATCAATTTGATAATGGTCATTATGCTAATGCTTTTTATCATTTTCGCCAATCCAAACCGATCTAAGTATTATACTTCTTTTTGGGTAGAAGCTGTTCCGATTTTTTGGTGGCTGATGGTGGTTTTTTTATAAAGATATTTTGGGCGTGCCCCCGATAATAAAAGCGGGCAAAATTACTTTGAACATATTCGCCCGCTTGTATTATCGGGGTCGGACTATCCGCGCTACTTCGGTAGCTTGCTTCTATCCCTCACGCAAAACGTAAAATGAAAAGATTCATTTTTAAGAGATAATTTGATCGTCTATTTTTTGACTGTTTATAGTTTTAAGTGAAAGCATTCTTAAATTAAGTTACTAGATATTTTGCACAATCTTGTCATTTCGACGGAGGAGAAATCTCCACAAGGAGCTCCGTACAGAATGTCGCAAATCTTTGTAGATTTACTCGTGAAGATTTCTCCTCCGTCGAAATAACAAAACTATGCGAATTTGAGGTCTATATTAAATCTCGAAAAGTTCTATCAATATCTCCAAACTTAAACTGAAACCCATTTTCCAAAAGTTGTTTCGGAATCACATTTCTGCTTTTCAAAACCAATTCCGTTTCCGTTCGAATGATAAAAGAACCAATTTCTAGAAAGAATTTATTCAAAGGAATTCCAAACGGGAAACCAACTGCCTTTCTAAGTTTCAGCATAAAATCTTTATTTCGAATCGGCTCTGGAGAAACAACATTTACAATTCCTGAAATTTCTTTTTCAATAATAAAATCAACCGCATTTGCAAAATCATCTTCATGAATCCAGCTCACAAACTGATTGCCATTTCCTTGTTTTCCTCCAAAACCAATTTTTGCCAAATTCTTTAATGGAATAAAAGCGCCACCATTTTTGCCTAAAACAATAGAAGTTCGCAAAGCTGTTTTTAACGTCCTTGGAGTTTCAGTTTTAAAAAATGCTTTTTCCCAAGAAAGGGCAACATTTATAGAAAAGTCATTTCCAATTTCACCATCAGTTTCGTCCATTTGTTTATCTAATGAAAAACGATAAATAGTTGCGGTTGATGAATTCAGCCAATGTTTAGGCGGATTTTGACATTTTAAAATTGCTTTGTTTAGAATTTTCGTGCTTTCAATTCTAGACCAAAGAATTTCTTTTTTATTCTCTTTCGTATAACGGCAATCAACCGATTTTCCTGCGAGATTAATTAAAACCGTTGCATTCTCTAATTCCTTTTCCCAACCTGTAAAAGTTCTGGCATTCCAGTTTACATATTTAATTCTGTCAATTGTCTGAGATTTTCCTCGAGTCAGAATTACAATTTCTTCAAATTTATTTTTGAAATGATTTACTAAAACTTGTCCGAGAAAACCAGTTCCAGATGCTATAATGAGTTTGTTCATTGTGTTGATTTTTTTAGCCACGAATTACACGAATTTTTAAAATGTGTACAGTCTGCATTAAAAATAATTAGTGAAAATTTGTGTAATTAGTGGCAAATCCTTACAGTAAATATTTAAGCTTTAAAAACCAATCTTTCTTCTTGCTGCGCTTCCTTAGCTTTTCTTTTTCCTCTAAAAAAGAAATATATATTGAAGAACAACATTATGCCAAGATAAATAGAAAATCCACCAATTTTATAACTCAATCTTTCAATTAATTCCTGATAACTGTCTTGGCTTAATTGCAGTTCTAGAATCATTAACGCAAAACCAATATTTAAAAGATAGAATCCGGTTTCAAATAGTTTGTTGGTTGCTTCAGCGATTTCTTCTCGGCCTTTAAATATATCTAGCATAAAGATTTTTCCGTTTTTGAAAAGCGTTTTAGAAACATAATAAGTTAAAAATAAAGCAACTGGTAAATAAATTCCGTATCCGATTAAGATTTTTGTAGTTTCCATAATATTTGAATTTTAGTTGTTATTTGATTAATTTTTGAATGTACTTGGTTATGATAAATATGTTGAGGTAATGTAATATCGAAATGATGAATACAATAATGGATGTTTTGATTCCGATGGTTTCAATCAATTGAGAAAATGAAATGATTTTTTGCCAGGAAATCAATGTCATCGCACAATAACCAATGTTTAAAAGATAGTAGGCCAAGAGCAAAATCTGATTTATCCTTTGACAAATATCCGCGTGATTTGGGATTAAATCTGCAACGTAAATATTTCCGTTTTTGTAGCAGATTTTTCCAACTTTTAGAATGATGAAAGTTGTAATGCCGAGATAGATTAAATATCCAATAATGTTGAAATTCATAATTTCTTTTTTTGATTATAGATAATAAACGTTAGAAAGAATATTAAGGCAACTGGTAATAAGAAAAGCCAAGTAAATTCTCCATCCCAGATCAAAAAGAAAAAGATTACGAGTGAGAAATAAATGTAAATGAATTTGTTTTTCGGAAACAAAATAAGAAATAGAAATGCAGCTAAAACTTGTAATGCTCCTGTAATTGTTATTCCATAAGCACCTGCGAGTAAAAACGTTAATGCACAAATATTGATAATTTCCATTATTTTAAAAGTTGTTTTCATAGTTACTATTGTTTTTAAACTTTCAGAAAAAATTGAAAGTTTGAATTAAATTTTTTTTATTTCATCATTTTTATAAACAATTTCCCAAGCCAGTTATCATTAAATTCAGTCATTTTGTCCAACATATTATCTGCTTTTAAAACAAAATCATAGAGTTTAGTGGTTTGATCAACGAAGTGTTTTTCTTCTGCCGAATCTTTAGCTTCAATTGTCGAAACTTCTTTTAAGATTTTCAGCGTTGGCTTAATTTCTCTTTTGCTTCTTTCTCTAGAAATTTTAACTGCTAATTCGTCCAAATCTTTTTCAGCTGTAAAGAATTCTTTTCTTTCGCCTGCTTTAAATTCTTTGTATACAATTCCCCAATCCATTAAAGCTCTTAGGTTCATACTTGCGTTGCCACGCGAAATTTGCAATTCTTCCATAATGTCTTCCATAGAAACAGGCTCGTTTGAGACCATTAATAAAGCATGGATTTGCGCCATCGTTTTATTAATTCCCCATTGAGAACCTAATGCTCCCCAGGTTTGTACAAACTTATTTTTTGCTTCTTTGAATTCCATGAGTCAAATGTAGGTGAAAGTTTTTAAACTTTCAAAAATAATTGAAACTTATTTAACAAATTATAAAGTTGTGTTAATTCAAACCCTGAAATTTTTGATTAAATAATGATACAGCTATTTTTGTAAAAATCACATTTTATGGAATTATACTACACATTTTCGGTGCTAATTGTATTGGCATCATTCTTCGCCTATTTAAATTTAAGATTTTTAAAACTTCCAGGAACCATCGGAATCATGATTATTGCCATGTTGGTTTCAGTTGGAATTCGCCTGTTAGGAGATTCTTATTTTCCTGCTACGACAAAACACTTTTTTGATCTGATAAAAGAATTTGATTTCAACGAAATCCTGATGGGAGCAATGTTGAACTTTCTTTTATTCGCAGGAGCTTTGCACGTAAACATGTTTGATTTGAAAGAACAAAAAGTTCCTATCATGATTTATTCGACAGTAAGTGTCGTTTTATCAGCTTTAATTATTTCTGTTCTACTTTATTATATCGCACCGCTTTTAGGAATTACAATTCCTTATATATTTTGTTTGGTTTTTGGAACCTTAATTTCTCCAACCGATCCAATTGTGGTTTTGGGAGTTTTAAAAGAAGCCAAAGTTCCAAAAAGAATAGAAACTAAAATTGTTGGTGAATCATTGTTTAATGATGGAGTTGCAGTTGTAATGTTTGCGGTTGTTCTAAAAATGGCAACCGATCCGACATTTGATGCTACTTTTGGTTCAATTAGTTGGTTGTTTATCAAAGAAGGAATTGGCGGACTTTTATTAGGAGCCATTTTCGGATTTACGGCATCAAAGGTGATGAAGAAAATAGATGATTATAAAGTTTCTGTTCTTATAACACTTTCTATTGTAATGGGAGGATTTTTAATTGCTCAAAGTTTGCACGTTTCTAGTCCACTAGCAATGGTTGTTGCTGGATTGATTATTGGGAATTATGGTAAAAAAGTGGCCATGAGTGAAGTGACTAAAGATTATTTAGGCAAATTCTGGGAACTTATTGATGAGATTTTAAATGCTATATTATTCTTATTTATTGGCTTCGAATTATTATTACTTCCTGATTTGAACAAACAATTACTGACAGGTTTTGTGGCAATTTTCATTGTACTTTTTTCAAGATTAACCTCAATAGTTTTACCATGGAAATTCTTCGATATATTCAAATTCTTCGGAATAAAATCTGCTTATAACAAAGGTTCTTTGATGGTTTTGGTTTGGGGCGGAATTCGCGGTGGAGTTTCTATTGCATTAGTGCTTTCTATGCCTGAAAGCGAATATAAAAATCTGCTTTTGGAAGTAACTTATATTGTGGTATTATTTTCAATTGTTGTTCAAGGATTGACAGTTGGAAAATTGGCCAATAGGGTTTTGGAGAAGGAGTAAGAAATATAGAGAAAAGAGCAAAGAGGAAAGATTTCTATTCTTTGTCTTTAGATTCTTAAACTGAAAACCCTGCAAGTTCTTTTGCAGGGTTTTGTTTTTTTATCGTTTATCGTCTTTCGAATAATTCGATTCTCCATTAATATTAATTTCTCCACCTAAAAAATGAGGTTCACGATTTCTTAAAACATCAAAAAAGGATTTAAAAATAGAGCCATATTCTCTAAAGCGAACATAATTATATCCTAAATATTCTCCTCGATTTGCAGAATATCCAGCCGATTTGATTCCAAGTTTTTGGCCAATATAAATGGCGCGATTCAAATGATATTCCTGTGAAATTAAAGTTGCTTTTTTAATCTTGAAAATATGTTTTGCACGATACATTGTTGAATACGTATCGAAACCTGCATAATCAATAAATATTTTGGTTGTGTCAACTCCGTGATTAAAACAGTAGTTTTTCATAACCGTTAATTCATCATATTCATCTCGGCCATTATCTCCCGAAAGCAGAATTTTATTAATGCGTTTTGCTTTCCAAAGCATAATTCCTGCATCCAAACGATCTTTTAAATATTTGCTGGGCTGATTTCCGTTAATGCCTGCACCAAAAATAATTCCGACATCATTTTTAGGAAACTTTTTTATGGAATAATAAATATTCTTTTTGGTTGAAGATTTCACGTAATAATTTACCGAAACAATGGCAATCAATCCAATAATGGCAAGATACAAGACTATTTTAAAATATTTTTTCAAGACGTATTTTGTAAGATTAAGATTTAAAAATACGAAGATAGGTAAAGTAAAATCAAATAAAAAACCGAAGCGTTTTTGCTTCGGTTTAATCTAAAATTTATTAGAGACAAAGATTAAAAATCTAAAATCTAAAGTCAGAAATCTAAAATTACAAAAGTCCCGCTCTTTTCAACAAAGCCTCAGGTTTTGGTTCTTGTCCTCTGAAACGTTTGTACAAAGTCATTGGATGTTCTGTTCCTCCTTTAGAAAGAACATTGTCTTTGAATTTTTTCGCAATTTCTTCATTAAAGATTCCATTTTCTTGGAAATATTCAAAAGCGTCAGCGTCTAGAACTTCTGCCCATTTGTAGCTGTAATATCCAGAAGAATATCCACCTTGGAAAATATGAGAAAATGCCGTACTCATCGCATTTTCTTTTACATCAGGATACAATTGCGTATTGGCAAATTGTTCTGTTTCGAAAGCTTTTAAATCTGTGATAGAAGTTGGATCTTGTCCGTGCCAAGCCATATCTAATAATCCGAAACTTAACTGACGTAAAGTCGCTAAACCTTCTTGGAAACTTGCACTTTCTTTAATTTTCTGAACATATTCGATTGGAATAATTTCTCCCGTTTCGTAATGATTCGCAAACAAAGCCAAAGCTTCCGGTTCGTAACACCAATTCTCCATAATCTGACTTGGTAATTCTACGAAATCCCAATAAACAGAAGTTCCAGATAAACTTGGGTAAACCGTGTCAGCCAACATTCCGTGCAATCCGTGACCGAATTCATGGAATAAAGTTGTTACTTCATTAAAAGTCAATAATGAAGGTTTTGTTTCGGTTGGTTTTGTGAAGTTGCAAACATTAGAGATGTGCGGTCTTTCGTTTACGCCATCTTTTACATATTGCGATTTGAATGAAGTCATCCAGGCACCATTTCTTTTCCCCTTTCTTGGGAAGAAGTCTGCGTAGAAAATAGAAACTAAATTGCCATCAGCGTCTTTTACTTCGTAAGTCGTAACTTCTTCATGATATTTATCAATATCAAAAACTTCGGTAAAAGTTAAACCGTATAATTTTTTGGCAACTGTAAAAGCGCCGTCCAAAACTTTTTCTAATTGAAAATAAGGTTTCAGTTTTTCATCATCTAAATTAAAAAGCTGTTGTTTTAATTTTTCAGAATAATAAGCACCGTCCCATTTTTCTAATTGGTCGATTCCGTCTAATTCTTTCGCGAAAGCAGTCAATTCAGCAAACTCTTTTTGAGCTGCAGGTTTTGCTTTTGCAAGTAAATCATTTAAAAAAGAAAAAACTTTTTCCGGACTTTCGGCCATTCTTTCTTCCAGAACAAAATGCGCGTGCGTTTTATAACCTAATAAATTTGCTCTTTCGTGACGAAGTTTAGCAATCTTCAAAACGTTTTCTTCATTGTTGAATTCGTTCTTCTGGAAACCTTTTGCTCCAAAAGCAATTGCCATTTTTTTACGCAATTCACGATTGTCAGCATAAGTCAAAAACGGAACATAACTTGGATGATCTAAAGTAAAGATCCAGCCTTCTTTTTCCTGATTTTTAGCTAATAGTCTTGCGGCTTCGATTGTGCCCTCTGGTAAACCTGATAAGTCTTTTTCATCAGTTAAATGCAATTCGAAGTTGTTGGTTTCAGCCAAAACATTTTCGCCAAACTGTAAACTCAATTTCGATAATTCTTTGTCGATTTCTCGTAATTGATTCTTTTTTTCTTCTGGAAGATTGGCTCCGTTTCTTGAAAAGCTTTTGTATTTTTTATCTAGTAAAGTCGTTTGTTCCGCGTTGAGGTTCAAACTTTCTTTTTGATCATAAACGGCTTTTACTTTCGCAAACAAATCAGCATTCAAACGAATGTCGTTTCCGAATTCTGAAAGCCAAGGTGAAACTTCCTGAGCAATTTTCTGCATTTCGTCATTCGTTTCAGCTGAATTCAAATTGAAGAAAATACTTGAAAGACGATCCAAAATATCGCCCGAAAAATCCATTGCTACAATGGTATTTTCAAAAGTCGGCGTATCTGGATTATTTACAATTGCATCAATTTCGGCTTTCGCCAAAGCAATTCCTTCCTGAAAAGCAGGAACGTAATCTTCGATTTTTATCTGCGAAAAAGGTGCTGTGTTATGTTTGGTGTTGAAGTATTGTGTTAATACGCTCATAGTGTTGTGGTGTTATGCAAAGTTTCGCTTAGAAGACACAGAGCTTCGCAAAGTTTTTTAAATTATTCTTTGCGAAGCTTTGCGTTTGTTTTTGCGAATCTCTGTGGAATTAACTTATTTATTAAGACTTTCAGCCGCTTTATTAACAGCTGCTTTTAATTCTTCTTTATAAGAAATAATAGTATCTAAAACTTTTTTATCGTGGCTTCCGATGATTTGCGCTGCTAAAATTCCAGCATTCTTTGCTCCGTTTAAAGCGACAGTTGCTACAGGAACGCCGCCCGGCATTTGAAGAATCGATAATACAGAATCCCAGCCGTCAATTGAATTACTTGATTTTACCGGAACTCCAATTACTGGAAGGGGAGACATTGAAGCTACCATTCCAGGTAAATGCGCCGCACCGCCCGCACCGGCAATAATTACCGAAATACCGCGCGTATGTGCATTTTTACTGAAATCGAATAGTTTTTCCGGCGTTCTGTGTGCCGAAACGATATCTACTTCAACTTCTACATTAAATTGTTTTAATATGTCGATTGCATCCTGCATAACTGGCATGTCGGAGATGCTTCCCATTATAATAGCTACTTTGCTCATTTTGTTTTTGTTTCAGGTTTAAAGTTTCAAGTTTAGAATTGAAACTGAAAAGTTATTTTGTTTAAAGACGTTTTAATAATTTGTAAATCAGAAATGAAATTCCTAAAACTAATGCAATAAAGCATAATGTTAATATTGTGAATGAAAAGAAACTTTTTATTCGTTCTCCTAAATATTCATTCTTATCTGTAAATTTTGCAAAATGAATTTTAAACAAATTCGAATTGTTAGTTACATTTAGAAAGTTAATTATTGAATCTAGAAAATCCATTTTTTAACTGGTTACTAATTACTGACCACTGATCACTCTAATAGTATTCTTCACTTCCTGTGCAATTCTTCTAGCCTCAGCCATATCTTCATTTACAATCGTCACGTGACCCATTTTTCTGAAAGGGCGAGTTTGTTTTTTTCCGTAAATATGTGGTGTAACGCCGTTCCATCCTAAAATAGTTTCGATGTTTTCATAAACTACATTTCCTGAATGACCTTCGGCACCAACTAAATTGACCATAATTCCGGCAACTTTACTGTCTGTGTTTCCTAACGGAAGATCTAAGATAGCACGTAAATGATTTTCGAATTGTGAAGTATAACTTGCTTCGATTGAATAATGTCCAGAATTGTGAGGGCGAGGTGCTACTTCATTTACTAAAATTTCATCGTCCTGAGTCTGGAACATTTCAACTGCTAAAAGACCAACGTGATTGAAGTTTTCTGAAACTTTTAAGGCAACTGCTCTTGCTTTTTCAGCTACTTTATCGTCGATTCTTGCCGGGCAGATTACGTATTCAACTTGGTTTGCTTCTGGATGAAATTCCATTTCGACAACCGGATACGTTTTCATTTCTCCTGATGGATTTCTAACCACAATTACCGCCAATTCGTTTTTGAACGGAACCATAGTTTCTGCAATGCATTCTACATTTGGCAAGGTGTCCAAATCTGATGCTTGACGAACTATTTTCACTCCGTTTCCGTCATAACCGAATTCGGTGCATTTCCAAACAAAAGGCATCTCGACTCCGCTCGATGTGACAGCAGTTTTTAATTTATCTAAATTTTCAAATCTTTCGAAAGGTGCGGTTGGGATATTATTTTTAGCGTAAAAATCTTTTTGAACGCCTTTATTCTGAATTCCTTTTAAGGTTTTTGGAGACGGATATACTTTTAAACCTTCATTTTCCAATTGCGTTAAAGCTTCAAGGTTTACCAATTCGATTTCGAAAGTCAAAACATCGACTTGTTTCCCGAAGTTGTAAACGGTTTCATAATCCATTAAATCACCTTGAAAAAACTTGTTGCAGGCAATTTTACTTGGCGCTTCATCACTCGGATCTAGAACGTAAGTTTGTATGTCAAATTTTCTAGTGTCGAACAAAAGCATTTTACCTAATTGTCCGCCACCTAATATTCCTAATTTAAAATCAGAAGAAAAATAATTCATTGTTTTATAGTGTGTTAAGAAATTCATCTGGAGTGTAAACATTGATTTCAGAAAATTTAAAGTCTTTCAAATCTCTAGTAATAATACAATCCATTGAATTTATTGATTGAGCTGATATAATCTGAATTGCATCTTCAAAATCTTTATGGTTGGATTTTAAACTTTTTTTCAAAATCGATTCAGTCACTGCTATTATTGAAATTGTGTCTAGCAAATCTTCAATAATGGAACGCAACTCTTTTTCATCAACCACTTTTTTTGCAATATAATGTACAGTTGCAATAGAGTGCGATGTAGAATACATTTTAATTTTATGACGTTGGCAATAGTCGAAAATTGAAATAGCATTTTTTGAAAATGGGAATCTATTCGCAACAATATCAACCAGAATATTAGTATCGAGAAAAATGTTTTTAAAGGCCATATTTCTCTCTATAGTGTTCCTCTTTTACTTTTTCTTCATCAAAATCTGGTGGTAATGTAATTCTTCCAATCAGTTTTTTAACTTTAGGATGAATATCATCGTAAGTTTGTTCTTTTTCTGTTAGATTTTTAAAATAACTTTCTACCAGTTCAGATAAACTTCTGCCTGTTTTTTTTGCATACGATTTTGCCTGCTCGATAACTTCTTTCTCTAAAGATAATGTGAGTTTAGTATTCATATACGTAATGTTTTTGCAAATATACGTAAAATAATTATTTTGCATTTTTTTTTCCGCCCCGAATTCACAAATTTATCTTTTGCTTTGTGCATAAAAATAATTCGTGAATTCGTGGCTATCAAAAACTATTTTATTTTCTTCAAAACTTCTTTGGCTACGGCTTTGTAGGCTGCGGAATGGTCTCCGAAATCTTTATCGATTATTACTTTTAGTTCGGGATGAATCCAGTCGTAATAATTTCCTAGAATATATAAAGTTCTTATCGAATACGCTTTTGTAGCGACTTTGGTATCGTTGATTAGCCAATCAAAAGAAGCTTCGATGCAGTTTTGAAGATTTTCTTCGGAGAGTTTTATGCCGTTTTCGTTTTTCTTATAATGGGATTTTACCAATAGTTGCGTCACTTTTGCAATTGGTCGCAAGGAACTTTCATCTTTTAAAATTTTAAGATTCGAACAGAAAAAATCAAGATGAGGCTGGAGCCAATGCAATTCTTCATAAGAAACAAATTCTAAAATCCAGCAGGCTTTATGATTATTTTTGTCTTCGGGCGAAAAGCAAATCGAAACCAATTCGCTGAAAAGCGAAGGGTTTTCTAAAACATCCTGTGCCGTTTTGAGACGATTTTCTCTGTAAGCATTTACATAATCCAGTTTTTTCTGCAGTTCGGAAAGCATTGTTTTTGATCTTTATTATGTCGCTAAAATAAGTAATTTAATGAGATAATTCCGTAATAGTTTATTGGTAAACCTGGATAATAGAATCTTGGCTGTGCATTTCCAACTCCTGTTGCATTGGTCAAAATCATGGAAGCGTATTTTTCGTTTGTCACATTATTTATTCCTGCGTCTAAATGAGCTATTAGACTTGATAAAATTTCAAATTGGTAACCTGTTTTTAAGTTTAATAAAGAATAAGAATCGGAATAATTTGCATTTGAATCGTTCATCGGAATTTTATCTGTAAATTGAAAATCGGCTGAAAAATAGAAGCCTGAATTCGTATTGAAATTAAAACCTGCACTTGCAGTATTGGCAGGAACTCCAGTTAGTTTATTTCCAGAATAATCATTCCCGTTGTCGACAAATTCTTTGAATTCATAATTTCCGATTGAAGTTCCGATGTATGAGTTTAAAAAGAAAACTTTATTAATTGGCCAATTGTGCTTTAATGCAATTTCAATTCCTTCATGAAAAGTTTTTCCCGCATTTACACCTTCGTATTGATCGTCTCCGATTCTTTTGGAAACCAATAAATCTTTAATTTCCATTCGGTAAACGGCAATTTCGGTGTAGAGTTTTTTGTTGAAAAAATGCAATTTTCCTCCCAATTCAAAGTTATAACCGGTTTCGGGTTTTATGTCTGGATTGATATTTCCTGTTGAGGTTAAAGTTTCTTCGGTTGCGGGAAGAGAAAATCCTCGGCTTGCAGAAAAGTAAAAAGTTTGAATTTCATTCGGTTTAAATAAAAAAGAAAGCTGTGGCGAAAAAATGCCATCATAACTATATTCTTCCTTTGGATTATTCGCGGAAGCGGGAAAATCATTCTGCAATTCAAATTTGGTTTTGTTGTAATTTAAACCGGCTTGAATTTCAAATCTATCGGAAAGCAAAGTTCTAATTTGCGAAAAAATATTATAAAAATGCCTTTTTTGGTCGGTTGCAGTAAGCTGATCGCCTTGGAGACTTCCATTTCCATTATTTTGCTGATATAAGTTTTCGAAAGTATTTCCGCTATAATTATCTCTGAAATATTCTAATCCCGCAATAAATTGATTTTTGATTTTTCCGATATTGAAATCTCCCGAAAATTGAGTTCGTACACCCGAGGCAAAAGTATATTGGCGCAAAATATCAAAAGGTCGCGGTTCGTTGCTGTCTTTATAATTGATGAAAACTGAAGTCGAATTTTTTAAGTTTTCATTAATTGAAAAATCATAAGCCAGTCCGCCCAAAGTTGATTTGTATTCTTTAAAACCTTGTGAAGCAACCCAAGTCGGCGCACCTGCCTGTGGATTATTTTCGAAAGTTGTTTTGTTGATCGAACTCGGAATGTAAGCTTTCAAATAAGTGTAGTTTGAAAAGTACGTCAGTTTGCTGTTTTTCTTTCTGAATAATTCTCCGCCAAGCGTAATTCCTTCGCGATTGTAAGCGCTGTTTTCGCGCCAGCCGTCGGTTTTTAAATTGTGATAACTCAGATTTAAAGAAGCATTTTTTTCATTCAAATTAAAAGAAACTCTATTTTTCAATAATCCAAAAGATCCAAAAACAGAACTGACTTCAGTTTGATAATTTCCTTTATTGAATGTTTGGGGCGAAATCAAAATCGCACCGCCCAAACCCGCGCCGTAAACACTCGAAAGCGGTCCTTTTATAATTTCAATTTGATTGATGTTTTGAAGATCAATATCGTCAATTACGGTTTCGCTATTTCCAGAAGTTAGCGGAATGCTTCCGTAAAAAGCTCTGATTTTATTAGTTCCGTACGGAGTTCTTGCACCAATTCCGCGAATCGAAATTCGGGTTGTGGTAATATTCGACGATTGCATAAAAACGCCAGGAATCGTATTTATGACATTGCTGATGTCTGTAGTGTTATTTTGAAGTAATTCTTTTTCGGATAAAACTCCAATAGAAGCGGGACTATTTTGTAAATCACGATTAATATGAAGCGGACTTATTAAAACTTCGTTCAGTTTTTGAGTTTTGACAGAATCAATATTTTGGACTTCTTTTTCTTGTGCGGAACTATTTTTAGAAATAAAAAGCACAAAAAGAAGAAGAAAATATTTTTTGAAAGGCATAAAAGGAAATGGATTAAAGTGCGGTTTAATTTTAACACATAGAAACATAGTAATGATTGAGGCAAAAAAGGCGTTTTACTTGTCAAAAGCCACATAGTAACTATGTGTGAAAACTTGTTTTCTTAGTAACATCTTTTTAAACAAAAATCTATGTCTCTATGTGTTTAAAATCTTTATAGTTTGTGCCGAAAGCAATCAAATTTAAAAATCAATATATTTTTTAACCGCAAATTCACGCAAATTGATTTGTGAAAATCTGTGTAATTTGTGGTTGAAATTAAGTGATTTATTTCACTGTCACTTTCCAAATAGTATTACTGCTGTCGTCGTTTACCAAAAGCGATCCGTCATTCATAACCGTTACTGCAACTGGACGCCCGTAAACTTCTGCTTTGTTTTCGTTAGAAATAAATCCGGTTAAAAAATCTTCTGGTTTTCCTGAAGGTTTCCCATCCTTAAAAGGAACGAATAAAACTTTATAGCCTGAAATTTTTGAACGGTTCCAAGAACCATGCTGTCCCACAAAAGCTCCGTTTTTATATTTTGCTGGAAATTTATCTTTAGTGTAAAATGCTAATCCTAGTGAAGCAGTATGAGAACCAACAGGAACATCGGGAACTATTGCTTTTTCAACCAAATCTTTTCTTTCGCCTTTCATTCTTGGATCTGGAATACTTCCAAAATACGAATATGGCCAACCGTAGAAACCGTCTCTTTTTACACTGGTAATATAATCAGGAACAAGTTCGTCTCCTAATTCGTCACGTTCGTTTACTGCTGTCCAAAGTTCTTTATTCACAGGATTCCAATCCATTCCAACAGGATTTCTTAGTCCCGAAGCAAAGATTTTTTCTCCTGTTCCGTCAGGATTAATTTCGAGAATTGCCGCACGACGAACTTCTTTGTCCATTCCGTTTTCTCCATTATTACTTCCAGAACCTACAGAGACATAAATTTTACTTCCGTCAGGACTTGCCAATAAATTTCTAGTCCAATGATTATTGTAGCCGCCTGCAGGAAGTTCAAGGATTTTTTCTCCTTTTGTTTCCAGTTTCAGCGGATTGTTTTTATAAGGATAGCGGTATAATCCATCGGTATTAGCAATGTAGAAAAAGTCTTTTAAAACTAACATTCCAAAAGGTTTGTTGAGTCCAGAAATAAAAACTTCGCGAGTTTCAAATTTTCCGTCTTTGTCTTTATCTCTTAAAACTGTGATTTGATTTTTACTCGATCTCGTTCCGCTTTCAACCACAAAAATATCTTGGTTTGGCGCAATATAAGTCCAACGCGGATTTTCGAATCCGTCAGCAAATTTGGTTACCGTAAAACCTTCAGGTGCTTTTGGTGTCTTGCCAGCTGGCCATCCAATTACTTTACTATTATTCGTTTTAGATTCGGTTGCATAGGGCGGAGGAAGCGTAATATCTCCAATGGCAGTTTTTACAACATTGCCTGGCTGTTTGCCAAGCGCTTCTTTTTCTTCTTTTTTTACTTGCCCATTGCAGGCAGTCATTAAGGCTAGTAGGGGTATAGATAATAGGGATAAGGGTTTTTTCATCGGTTTTTTGTAGTTAAATGATTATATCACAACAATTTACTGAAATTTAGAATAGGGTCAAAAAATAATTTGTAAACATTAACTGATATTTAACATTCATAAAAAATATCTCGATACAGTTTATTTTGATAGAAGCTGTTAAGTTCTAATTCTTTATCTTTGTCCATTATTTTAAAAAGAAAAATAATGATACAACTTCACGATAAACAATTTGTTCCGTTTATTTCGGCTAAAGAAATTGATTTTGCTTTAACTAAAATGGTGGCTCAGGTAGAAGACGATTTTGGCGATGACACACCAATTTTTATTGGGGTTCTTAATGGCGCTTTTATGGTAGTGTCAGATTTTCTGAAAAAATATAAAAAGCCTTGTGAAGTTTCATTTATAAAAATGGCTTCGTACGAAGGAACTGAAACGACAAATACCGTTAAGGAATTAATTGGAATCAATCAGGATCTTTCAGGAAGAACAGTAATTATCATCGAAGATATTATTGATACTGGAAATACTATTGAAGAATTAAAGCATTTGTTTAAAGCACAAAACGTAAAGCATTTTAAAATCGCGACTTTGTTCTTTAAGCCAGAAGCATACAAAAAAGACATCAAAATAGATTATATCGGAATTCGAATTCCGAATAAATTTATTGTTGGTTACGGTTTAGATTACGATGGTTTAGGAAGAAACCTAACCGAAATTTACAAATTAGCAGAATAACAAAATACAACTAAATATTCATTTAAAGACTTCTGAAAGACAGAAGTAACAACACTCATTTCAATTATGATTAACATCGTTTTATTTGGAAAGCCTGGTGCAGGAAAAGGAACTCAGGCAGAATTTTTAAAAGAGAAATACAATTTAACGCACCTTTCGACAGGAGATATTTTTCGTTTCAATTTAAAAAATGATACTGAACTAGGAAAACAAGCAAGAGTTTTTATGGACAATGGAGAATTGGTTCCTTGCGAAGTAACAACTGCAATGTTAATTGATGAGGTGAAAAAACACCCAGATACAGCAGGATTTTTGTTTGACGGTTACCCAAGAACAATCAACCAAGCTGAAGCTTTAGACAAATTTTTGCCAACAATCGGATCTAGCGTAACAGCTACAATTGCTTTAGAAGCTGATGATGAAATTTTGGTAAAACGTCTATTAGAAAGAGGAAAAACAAGCGGAAGAGCTGACGATCAAGACGAAGAAAAAATTCGTGTGAGATATCAGGAATACAATGAGAAAACAGCTCCTCTAATTGGATATTATAAAGAACAAGGTAAGTTTCATGCTGTTGATGGTATTGGAACTATCGAACAAATTACAGAGCGCTTAACGTCAGTTATAGATAATTTGTAGAAGCTTTCCAGCTGTACGTTACATTCCGATAGTTATCGGGACGCAAAAAAAACTATTTTTCTAACTCTAAAACGGGCTTTTCAAATGTTTTTGACAATCAATGTTTTTGGGTTAGAAAAATTAGTTTTTTAATTGACAGCCATTTATATTTAAGATTACAAATTACATTTAACAAGACCATTTTATAACGAATCCACTATCAATTGGAAATACTAATTATATTTTTTCTAATTCTATTAAACGGAGTTTTCTCCATGTCTGAAATCGCATTGATTTCGGCCCGTAAAAACAGGTTGGAAACAGCAGCGAAAAAAGGCAACAAAAGTGCTAAAACAGCACTCGATTTAGCCAATTCCCCAAATAAGTTTTTATCTACAGTACAAATCGGAATTACCTTAATCGGAATTTTGACGGGTATTTATTCTGGTGACAAAATCACAGCAGATGTTGAACTTTTTGTGGCAGGAATTGCGGTTCTAAAACCTTATGCGCATTCAATCGCAGTGGGAATTGTAGTTGTAGTTTTAACTTTCTTTTCTTTGGTTTTAGGAGAATTACTTCCAAAACGAATCGGATTAAATTATCCAGAAGCAATTGCAAAAATGGTTGCAATGCCAATGAAAGTGATTTCGATTATTACAGCTCCATTTATTTGGTTGTTGACTTCATCAACAGATTTCTTGTTGAATGTTTTTCAGATCAAACCAACTGCTGACGGAAAAGTTACCGAAGAAGAAATTAAAGCCATCATTAAAGAAGGAACAGAAGTTGGAGAAGTTCAAGAAATTGAACAAGATATTGTGGAGCGTGTTTTTCATATCGGTGATAGAAAAGTAAATTCTTTAATGACGCACCGCAAATCGGTTGACATGTTGCCATTAAAAGCCGATAAAGACAAAATTAAAGAGCTGGTTGTTCAGGATCTTCATGCAGTTTATCCAGTATACAACGATAATTATGATGATATAGTTGGAGTTGCAACGTTAAAAAATATTTTCGCCAATATTGAAAATGATAATTTTGATTTTTCATCTATAATAACTGAAGCGCCTTATTTAATGGAGCAGACTACAGCTTATAAAGCTTTAGAAAACTTCAAGAAAACAGGAATTCACTACGCTTTGGTTTCGGACGAGTATGGAGTTTTTCAAGGTATGATTACGTTGAATGATATTCTGGAAGCTTTAGTAGGTGATGCCTCGGAATTTTACAAAGACGAATTCCAGCTTATAGAGAGAGAAGACGGTTCATGGCTAGTTGACGGACATTATTCGTTACACGATTTTTTAACGTATTTCGAATTAGATGAGCTGACAAACGATTACGAAGTAAACACCGTAAGCGGAATGATTATGACTGAGCTTTCGCATATTCCAAAAGAAGGCGAAAAATTGGTTTGGCAAAAATTCGTTCTAGAAGTAATCGATATGGACGGCGTTAAGATTGATAAAGTTTTAGTAAAAACGCTTAAAGAGTAAAATTTGTTTCAAGTTTAAAGTTTCAAGTTGGTTGACGTTCTGTTGACTTGAAACTTGAAACATGAAACTACACATAAACAAGAAAAAATGACAGAAGGAAATTTTGTAGATTACGTTAAGATATATGTTTCTTCCGGAAAAGGAGGGAAAGGATCTACGCATTTACATAGAGAGAAATTTATTGAAAAAGGTGGTCCGGACGGTGGAGATGGCGGTCGCGGAGGACATGTGTATTTGGTTGGAAATAAAGGACTCTGGACATTATTTCATTTAAAGTTTGCACGTCACATTAAAGCAGGTCACGGTGGAGATGGAGGTTCTGACAGAAGTACAGGTGCAGACGGAGAAGATAAAATCATTGAAGTGCCACTAGGAACTGTTGTAAAAGACAAAGAAACTGGAGAAACACTTTTTGAAATTACAGAACACGGAGAGAAACAAATTCTAGCAAGAGGAGGAAAAGGAGGTTTAGGAAACTGGCATTTTAGAAGTTCTACAAACCAGACACCTCGTTATGCACAGCCAGGTTTGTTGGGTGTAGAAATGGATGTGATTTTGGAATTGAAAGTTTTGGCCGATGTTGGTTTAGTTGGTTTTCCAAATGCTGGAAAATCTACTTTATTATCTGTTTTGACTTCTGCAAAACCAAAAATCGCCGATTATCCGTTTACGACTTTAAAGCCAAATTTAGGAATTGTTGCGTATAGAGATTTTCAATCTTTTGTAATTGCTGATATTCCTGGAATTATTGAAGGAGCCGCAGAAGGAAAAGGTTTAGGTCATTATTTCTTGCGTCATATTGAGCGTAATTCGACTTTATTATTTTTAATTCCAGTGGATACTGCTGATATTAAAGGCGAATATGATATTTTGGTAAACGAATTGACTAAGTATAATCCTGAAATGTTGGATAAAGAACGTCTGGTTGTGATTTCAAAATGCGATATGTTAGATGATGAATTGAAAGCAGAATTGAAAGCAGAATTAGATGTTTCTTTCAAGGATGTTCCTTATATGTTTATTTCGTCTGTTGCGCAGCAAGGTTTAACAGATTTGAAAGACAGGCTTTGGAAAATGCTTAACGAATAAGATTCTGAGTTTGTGAGATTCTAAGCTCAAAGCAGAAAATTTAGAATCTTAGTATCTTAGTAACTTTTCAAAAAAGGTGTTCTGTTCTCAGAGCACCTTTTTTGTTTTATAATGTTAAATTCGTAATAAACTGCTAAAAATATAGTGTCATTTTTAATTTTAAGATTGTTTAGGTTGAGATAATTGCTAAAATGGCTTATATTCGCATCACTTAAACAATATAACATGAAAAAAGTAATTTTATTCTTGACCATGTGCCTTATGGCTTTCCCGATGAGAGCCGATGAAGGAATGTGGTTTTTGATGTTTATCGAAAGATTGAACCATAGAGATATGGAAAAAATGGGCTTGCAATTGACAGCCGAAGAAATTTACAGCATTAATCACCATAGCTTAAAAGATGCGATTGTACAATTCAATGGAGGATGTACTGCAGAAATCGTTTCAAATACTGGTTTGGTATTAACTAATCACCACTGTGGATACGGTGCGATTGCAGAGCTTTCAACTGCAGAACAAAATCATTTAAAAGATGGTTTTTGGGCAAAAAGCCGTTCTGAAGAATTGAAACCAAAATCTTTGTTTGTTCGTTTCTTCGTTCGTATGGATGATGTTTCTAAAAGAATCTTATCTAAAGTAAACGATCAAATGACTGAAACGGAAAGAAACAAAGCGATTCAACAAGAAATCAGTTTGATCGAAAAAGAGAACAGCGAAAACGGAAAATATACAGTTTCTGTTCGTCCTTTCTTTCAAGGAAATGAATATTACTATTTTGTTTACCAAGATTATACAGACGTTCGTTTAGTTGGAACGCCTCCTGAAAGCGTTGGTAAGTTTGGTGGAGATACAGACAACTGGGAATGGCCTCGTCAAACAGGAGATTTCTCTATGTTTAGAGTTTATGCTGACAAAGACGGAAATCCAGCTGCTTATTCTAAAGATAATGTGCCATTACAGCCAAAACACTATTTGCCTGTAAGTTTAAAAGGTGTTAAAGAAAATGATTTTGCAATGATCTTAGGTTATCCAGGAAGAACAAATCGTTGGATGCCAGCTGGAGGAATTGAGCAAAACATTAAATATGCTTATCCTGCATGGGTTGAAGGTGCTAAAACCGGAATGGATGTTATGAAAAAGTATATGGATAAAGATGCAACTGTTCGTTTACAGTACGCTTCTAAATATGCTTCGACTGCAAACTACTGGAAAAACCGTCAGGGTATGATCGATGCTTTAACAAAAGCAGGAACGGTTGATACAAAAGCAGAACAAGAAGATAAATTCTATGAGTGGGCAAGTAAACCTGCAAATAAAGAAAAGTACGAGAATGTAATTCCGACTATCAACGATTATTACAGAGAAACAAATTTAAAAGCGCGTCATGATAATTATTTGACTCAGCTTTTACGTACTTCTGCTTATGCTACAGGACCAGCTAATTTAGGTAATGCCTTAATTGCTTACTACAAAGAAAATGATGCTAAAAAAGCTGAAATGCTTCCTAAAATCAATGCAATGGTAGAAAGCATTTATGGAGATTTTTATGCACCATTAGAAAAAGATGTTCTAACGGCTCAATTGAATTTATATGCTTCTAAAGCTGCTGAGTATGGACTTGCTCCAGAAATTGCAAAAATGAAAACGGCTAACAATGGTGACTTTACTGCTGATGTAGCAAAAGCAACTGAAATTAGCTATTTTACAACTAAAGAAAAAGTATTAGCATTTTTAGCTGATCCAAAACCATTGGCAATTGTACACGATCCGTTGTATATTATTTCTAATGATTTATTGACAAAATACCGTGCTAAAACAGATGATCAGGCAAAAGCAGACGATGGTTTTGCAACGGCTTACCGTAAATTGGTAGAAGGTTTAAGAGAATCTAAATTAAACGCAATTAAATATCCTGATGCAAACTCTACTTTGAGATTGACTTACGGAAAAGTTCGCGCTTTACCTGCAGATCCTCGTAACGATGCAAAAATCAACAACTATACAACAATGGAAAGTATGGTTAAAAAATACAAAGCGGGAGATCAAGAATTTGATTTGCCAGCTCGTTTATTAGAATTAAACAAGAAAAAAGATTACGGACAATATGCTGATAAAGCAGGTTACATGCCAGTAAACTTCTTGACAGATAATGATATTACAGGAGGGAATTCAGGTTCACCAGTTCTTAACGGAAAAGGAGAATTAATCGGAATTGCTTTTGACGGAAATATCGAAGCAATGGCTGGAGACGTAATTTTCGATTCTAAATTACAAAGAACTATCAACGTTGATATTCGTTACGTACTTTGGATTATAGACAAATACGCTGGAGCTAAAAACATTATCGACGAGTTGACGATTGCTAAATAATCTTAAATTCTGAATTCTGAATATAAAGCCCGACAGGTTTCTGAAACTTGTCGGGTTTTTTATTTTCTTCTAATTAATTTATCTCCAAAACCAAATGTGGCATATTATATTTCCTTATTTTTGAAGAATAATATAGTTAGAGAATCTACGATATAAAATAATCAAATGACAAATTCGGGTTTGGGATTTGGAATTTAAATTTTGGAATTTTTAAATGAAAACACATTTCATCGCCATCGGCGGAAGCGCAATGCACAATCTGGCATTAGCATTACATAATAAAGGATACCAAGTTACTGGAAGCGACGATGCTATTTTTGAACCTTCAAAATCAAGACTAGAAAAAAAAGGAATTCTTCCTTCAGAGCTGGGTTGGTTTCCAGAAAAAATTACTTCTGATATTGATGCTGTTATTTTAGGAATGCATGCAAAAGCAGATAATCCTGAATTGTTGAAAGCGCAAGAATTAGGTCTGAAAATCTATTCTTATCCAGAATTTTTATACGAACAATCTAAGAATAAAACGCGCGTTGTAATTGGAGGTTCTCACGGGAAAACGACTATTACATCGATGATTTTGCATGTTATGAATTATCATAATATCGCTGTCGATTATATGGTAGGAGCACAGCTGGAAGGCTTCGACACGATGGTTCATTTAACTGAAGAAAATGATTTTATGGTTTTGGAAGGCGATGAGTATTTGTCTTCTCCTATTGACAGACGCCCAAAATTTCATTTATATCAGCCAAATATTGCTTTAATTTCTGGGATTGCTTGGGATCATATCAATGTTTTTCCAACGTATGAAAACTATGTCGAACAGTTTGAGATTTTCATCGAAAAAATTACAAATGGCGGAATTTTGGTTTACAATGAAAATGATCCAGAAGTAAAACGTGTTTCTGAGGCAGCAACAAATCCGATTAGAAAAATTGCATATTCAACTCCAGAATATTCTGTAAGTGATGGTGTGACTTTATTAAAAACTCCAGAAGGCGATATGCCGATTGAAGTTTTTGGAGCGCACAACTTAAACAATCTTGCAGGAGCAAAATGGATTTGTCAAAATATGGGCGTTGACGAAGCTGATTTCTACGAAGCAATTGCAAGTTTCAAAGGCGCCTCTAAACGTTTAGAAAAAATTGCTGAAGGAAAAGGTAAAGTAGCTTACAAAGATTTTGCGCATTCTCCAAGTAAAGTGGCTGCGACAACAAAAGCAGTGAAAGAACAATATCCGAACAGAACTTTGGTGGCATGTTTAGAATTGCATACATACAGCAGTTTAAATGCGGCATTTTTAAAAGAATACGAAGGCGCTTTAGATAATGCTGATGTTGCAGTTGTTTTCTATTCGCCAGATGCTGTGAAAATTAAACAGCTTGAAGAAGTGACTTATGAACAGATTGCTGCTGCTTTCAACAGAAAAGATTTAATCATTTATACCAATCCAGCAGAATTTAAAAAATATTTATTCAACTTAAATTTAGATAATTCGGCTCTTTTATTAATGAGTTCTGGAAATTATGGAGGTTTGAATTTTGATGAGGTAAAAGGATTGATTTCTTAAGTAGTCAATTAGAAAATTAGATAATGTGTCAATTGCTTTGCAGTTGGCACATTTTTTTTAATTATCTCACTACGTTTTTGAAAGATTTTTCTTGTTTTTTTAAGTATCTTCGCATCTTAAAATCATAATTATGGAAGTGGGACATTTCGCTATAAAAAATTGGTCAGATGATGATAAACCTCGCGAAAAATTAATGCTTAAAGGGAAAGACGCTTTGAGTGACGCTGAATTATTAGCAATTTTAATCGGGTCAGGAAGTCGTAATGAATCTGCGGTTGCATTAAGCCAACGAATTTTAGCCTTTACAAAAAATCTAACTGCTTTGGGAAGAATGTCTATTTCGCAATTGATGCAATTTAAGGGTATAGGTGAAGCAAAAGCGGTTTCAATAGTTTCGGCTTTAGAACTAGGCAGAAGGCAGAGAATAGAAGACGTTTTAAAGGTTAAAAAAATAACTTCAAGCAAAGGTGTTTTTGATATTATGCAACCCATTATCGGAGAACTTCCGCATGAAGAATTTTGGGTGCTTTTTCTTAATAATTCTAATAAAGTAATTTATAAATCACAATTAAGCAAAGGAGGTATCGCGGGAACAATTGTAGATATACGCTTGGTTTTTAAATTAGCTTTAGAAAATGGTGCTACAGGCTTGATTTTGTGCCATAATCATCCTTCTGGAAGTTTAGTTCCAAGTAGTGCTGATAAACAAATCACCAAGAAAATTAAAACTGCAGGAGAAATTTTAGATGTTAAAGTTTTAGACCATGTTATTATTACTGAATCAAAATATTATAGTTTTGTAGATGAAGGAATTTTTTAATACATGAACACCAATATTACTGACATCTTTTTTGATTTAGATCATACGCTTTGGGATTTTGATAAAAACTCAGAAATGGCTTTTGATCGAATCTTTAAAAGTAAATATCAAGAAATCGCTACTCAAGATTTTATTAAAGAATATATTCCGATCAATCAAGAATGTTGGAGATTGTATCAGAATGATAAAATTACACATCAGGAGTTGCGTTATAATCGTTTAAAGCTATCTTTTGATGCTTTAAATTATGCAGTTTCAGAAGAGAATATTTTTGAAATTGCCAACGATTATATTGAGTTTCTTACTGATAATAATTATCTTTTTGATGGAGCAATTGAAGTTTTGGAATATTTAAAACCAAAATATAAACTGCATATAATTACAAACGGATTTGCACATGTGCAGGAAAAGAAAATTAATAACGCTTCGCTTGGAGGTTATTTTAGTACAATTACAAATTCGGAACTAGCAGGTGTTAAAAAGCCAAATAGTATTATATTTGATTATGCATTAAAATTGGCTAATACTTCAAAGGAAAACAGCATTATGATTGGAGACGATTTTGAGGCAGACGTAAATGGAGCTTTAAATGCTGGTTTGGATGCTATTTTCTTTAATGAAAAAAAGATAGATGTTTCTGGGAATTATAAACAAATTAACCATTTATTAGAACTAAAAAAATATTTATAATGATGAAGATTAAATTTTTACTCGCAGCAATTTTATGTTCAGTTGTTGGATTTGCGCAATCTATTAATGATTACAAAGCTGTAATTATACCTTTAAGATACGAGTTTATGAAGACTGACAATCAATATCGTTTGGCGACTTTAAGTAAACAGAATTTAGTTAAAGCTGGTTTTGAGGCTTTTTATTCAAATGAACAGCTTCCTGATGGTTATACTGATCGTTGTCAAGTTTTGTATATTGACGTGAAAAAAGATAATGCTTTTTTGGTGACTAAACTTTTTGTTGAATTTAAGGATTGTTACGGACAGGTGGTTTATACATCTGAGGTAGGTAAAAGTAGAGAAAAAGAATATGAAGTTGCTTATAAAGAAGCGTTAGATAATGCTTTTACATCAGTTTATGCTTTGCATTATAAATATAGCGGTAAATCTCTTGCTTCGGCTAAAGTTGCACAGAAAATTACAGCAGAAAGTTTGGCAGCAACAGCCTCTGTTGCTCCTGCAGCAGCGGCAGTAAAAGTGGCAACAACGCCTGCAGCTCCCTCGCCAGATTTAAAAGATCCAAATTTATTGTATGCTCAACCTACAGAATCAGGTTACCAATTAATCGATAAAACACCAAAGGTGGTAATGAAGCTTTTTAAAACATCGCAACCAAATGTTTATATTGCTTCCAAAGATAATGTTCAAGGTTCTTTAATCCTAAAAGAAGATGGACAATGGTATTTTGAATCTTATCAGAATGATAAATTAGTTTCAGAGAAAATTGTAGTTAAATTCTAAAATACAAAATACGGTTTAATAACCGTATTTATCTTTCCAACGGTTCTTTAAAAATTCGCGGGTACTGTTCTCTCTAGAATTGTTTCCGGGATTGTAAAGAACCGTTTCTTTTATTGCATCTGGCAAGAATTCTTGTTCGGCAAAATTGTTGGCATAATCATGCGAATATTTATATTCATCTCCATATCCTAGTTCTTTCATTAATTTAGTAGGAGCATTTCGCAAATGAAGTGGAACAGGCAAATCGCCAGTTTGTTTTACCAATTGTTGTGCGTTTCCAATTGCCATATACGAGGCATTGCTTTTCGGAGAAGTAGCTAAATAAATTGCACATTGGCTTAATATGATTCTGCTCTCCGGATATCCAATAGTGGTAACAGCCTGGAAAGTATTATTGGCCATTATTAAAGCTGTCGGATTGGCATTGCCAATATCTTCGCTCGCCAGAATTAGCATTCTTCTAGCGATGAATTTAACATCTTCGCCGCCTTCAATCATTCTGGCTAGCCAATAAACAGCTCCATTTGGATCGCTGCCGCGAATAGATTTTATAAATGCAGAAATAATATCATAATGCTGTTCGCCAGTTTTGTCATAAAGAACAGTATTTTGCTGTACAAGTTCCAAAACACGATCATTGGTTATTGTGATTTCGTCACCAGCAGAAGCATTAACAACCAATTCAAATACATTTAGAAGTTTTCGTCCGTCACCACCCGAAATTCGAAGTAAAGCTTCTGTTTCTTTTAGATTTATTTTTTTTGTCAATAAATAGGTGTCAGTTTTCATTGCTCGCTCTAACAGAGCTTCTAAATCGGCTTTTGTAAACGCGTTTAATATATAAACTTGACAACGTGACAATAATGCAGGAATCACTTCAAAACTTGGGTTTTCGGTTGTAGCGCCAACCAAAGTTATCCAGCCTTTTTCTACAGCGGCTAAAAGTGAATCTTGCTGTGATTTGCTAAATCTGTGAATTTCATCAATAAATAGAATGGGATTTTTAGCAGTAAAAAGTCCACCACTTTGTTTTGCTTTATCGATAACATCACGAATGTCTTTTACCCCTGAGTTTATAGCGCTAAGAATATAAAAAGGTCTTTTAGATTCTTGTGCAATGATTTGGGCTAAGGTTGTTTTACCTGTACCTGGAGGCCCCCAGAAAATCAATGAAGGAATTATTCCTTTTGAAATCTGTTGTGTTAGAGAGCCAGTTGGCCCAACCAAATGCTGCTGGCTGATATAATCTTCTAATTTTTGCGGACGAATACGCTCTGCTAAAGGTGCTTCCATACTACAAAATTACTATTTTAAGATTTAAATATCATTCATTCAAAGTTAAAACGATTTGCAGAGAAAAGGATTGTTCCAATTTGAGACATTTTTTTAGTGGATATGACAAAATATCAGTAAAATATTTTTGGATAGTTTTTTGAGTTCTCTTAAATGTTATTCTGTAAAATATGAGCGATACTAATTTTAAGTTTTCAAATTCGGTTGTTGGACTTCCGCTGTTTTGTGTTCTTTTTTTATGGGTTGTGTATTGGCTTCAGATTCGGTTCGATTTTGATTTTTATCGATACGGAATTTATCCTCGAGATCTTTTAGGGCTTCGTGGTGTTTTGTTCAGTCCATTTATTCATGAGAATTTAGATCATTTATATAATAATAGTATTCCGCTTGTAATACTCTTGGCTGCGATGCAGTTTTTTTATCCAAAACAAACATTTGGTGTTATTGGTTATGGTATTCTTTTTTCGGGATTGATTACTTGGGTTGTTGGAAGAGAGAATTTCCACATCGGTGCCAGCGGATTGATTTATGTTCTTGTTAGTTTTATTTTTTTTAAAGGTATTCAAACTAAATATTACCGATTGGTAGCTTTGTCCTTGACAGTAATTCTATTGTATGGCGGAATGATATGGTATGTTTTTCCAGATGTCGATCAATCTATTTCTTGGGAAGGACATTTGGCAGGACTTATTACGGGTTTTGTTTTGACTCTGTTTTATAAAGCACCTGAATATGCAAAACCAATTGTTTATGACTGGCAACGCCCTGATTTTGATCCAAGCAATGATCCTTTTATGAGGCATTTTGATGAAGATGGAAATTTTGTTACTTTCTTTCATGAAGAGGAAGAAAAACAGGAGGAATACTTTTTTTCTAGTCATCCAGTAAATTATATTATAACTAAAAAAGAAGAACAAGAAGAGCAAGAAGAGCAAGAAGAAATCTGATCAATATTTATTTTGAAATAAAAAGGTTAAATTTGTTAGATAACGATTTAATCTTTTGAGCATTATGAAGAAAATAAAGTTTTTGGTTTTGTTCTTGTGTTTTGTTATTTACACAAAAGGCATTGCTCAATGTGAAATAAAAAATAGGGTGCAGGCAGATGGAAGTATGATATACTATTTTGAGCCAGCCGTATTTTATACTACCAAATCAAAATCATTAAAAATTAATATTGTCACTGATAAAGAACATTATTTTGTTGCATTACAGCCAACACCATTTCCTGAAAAGAAAGTTGGAAAAAAAATCAAAGACGATTTAATAATTCATTTGGCAGATAATAAAACTTATAAGTTAGCTCATTACGATACACAATATCGACGTAACGATTCCATCATGCAAGTCCTTTATTTGATTGATGATAAAGACCTCGAGTCATTTTCTAATTATGAGGCTATTAGTGCAGAAATAAATATGCAAGGGACTGAATTTGTTCGAAGCTATAATTTTAAGCTTCATAAAAATGCTATTGCGGAACAACTTAAATGTTTTTTAAAGAAGGAAGAAAACTAAATTATTCTTCGTCCTTTATTTCAGGATGTTTTTTGGTTTCTATTTTCTTTTGAAGATTTCGAAAAAGATTATTGAAGGTTACAGTAAGAGAAGCAGCATTGGTTGTTTGATTTCCATTATTCCTTGGAAGATACTCGTTGCAATAAGTTAATTCTAGCTGAAAATCATCCGAGAATAAATAACCGGCGCCAATATTCAACCGATTCCGATCAAAGAAACTTTCACCTGTAACTTTTGCGCCAGATTTGAAATAGAGTTCATCTGAAGCAATTGCATATACTACACCTTCTCTTAGTATTTTACTATTGATTGGTTTTATATATTTAATCTGCTGACGATATCTAAAAACATTTTCATATTGATCGTCTTCATTTCTAATGTGACGATATTCAGTACGCATTCTTGTGCTTAAAGTGTAACCGGTTTTATGAAAGTAATAAATGCCTTGAAGAGCAAAACGCCATTCAGGAGATTCAAATTGACCTATCTCAGGAACATCTCGATTGTTGAAATAGGCAATAAAAGCAGAGAATTTCCATCTCGGAGAAAAGTAGTAATGTCCCCAACCTCTAATAGATCTTTGAATGGTATTCTCAAATAAGTTGCCTGAAGATTCTGTACTGCTGTAAGCGGCGGCAAAATCTATTTCAGTTGCCCATTTTTTGCTTAAAGTTTGGTTAAACTGAATTTCATTCCAGAACTGATTGTACGTAGTATTTTGTCCGTAGCTGTTTGTAATTAATGAAATTACAAACAGGCATCGGAATATTATAACTTTTGATTTTGAATTAGATTTTGAAAGCATTAATTAAAGGTATTTAATTATTTCATTCGCATCTTAATCTCTCAATGTATTTTTAGGTTCTTTGTCGAACGGCTTCGTATAGGAAAGCACCACAGGCAACAGATACGTTTAAAGATCCTATAGATCCAAACATGGGTAACTTAGCTTTTTCGTCTACTATTTTCAAAACAGAAGGGTTTATCCCTCGATCTTCAGATCCCATAATAATTGCTACTGGCTCAGCTAATGAGATGTCATATATGTTTTGATCTGTTTTTTCAGTCGCAGCTACTGTTTTTATTCCAGAGCCTTGTAGATAAAAGATAGCATCTTTTATATGTTCTACTTTGCAAATAGGAACATTAAATACTGCCCCAGCAGAAGTTTTAACGGTATCTCCATTTACTGGTGCAGAACCTGCTTTTTGTATAATGATTCCGTTTACACCAGTACATTCTGCTGTTCTAATAATTGCGCCAAAATTTCTAGCATCTGATATTTGGTCCAAGATAAGAAAAAGAGGTTTTTTACCTGACTCTATTGTAGATTCAACTAGATGTTCTAAATCTATAAAACCAATAGGAGAGATGGTGGCTACAGCTCCTTGATGATTATTTGGAGTAAGACGATTTAGTTTTTCTACAGGCACATAAGAGAAGTTAACGTTTGCACGTTTCATTACCTTCATTAAATCTTTCATAAGCTCACCAGAAATATCTTTCTGTATGAAAACTTTATCCACTTCTTTTCCTGCCTGAATTGCTTCTATGATGGCTCTAATGCCAAATATTTGATGTTCTTTTTCCATTGGACAAATATAGGTAATATGTTTATATAAAAAAACCACCCCAAATTAATGGGGTGGTTTAATATTTAGACTACTTGAATAAAAATTTTAGTATTCGTCTTCGTAGAAACCAGTTCTTTTATGACCTTCATAAAGAATATCATAACCAGCAGGATCATAATCAAAATGAGCTCTGAATGAGATTTTGTCTACTTTATGTCCACCTTTTGATGTTGCAGCTCCCTTTTCAATTTTTCCATTTGTAATAGTAACTTTAGATCCATCTAATAGGTTGTCTGCAGAAGTAGCTGAGAAAGTACCTGTTTTAACATCAACAACTACTTTACATTTAATCCAATATCCGTGTTTTGCATCATCAATCCACATTGTATTGTCATTAGCTGCGGTATTATAAGTTTCGTGTAATGCGTTAGCTACGACCACTTTTCCATCACTATCTGTAAGTGTTATGAACCAGTCACCTGACATAGATTCTACTGATGTTCCTCCTGGATCTGTATCTCCAACTTCATCACAAGCTACAAATGACGTAAGTACAAGCATTGCTACAAGTACACGTGTTATATTTAGTTTTAATTTTTTCATTGTAATGTGTTTTATTATCGTTTAAATATTCTTTCTGCTGTTCCAAATACTGCTGAAGCATAGATAACCCATTTCCAGTTGTTTTTGTCAGTGATAGTTCCTATGTTGCTTTCTGCAGATATTCCTGATTCAGAAGCGCTTGGGTTGTAAGGAGCATAAACCTGTTTGTCATCTATGTTGTAGAATTCCATTTTCAACAAATCAGCAGGTACGTTATAACCAGTTGCGTTGTCACAGCTGTATTTTCTGTCTCCAAGTTTAGTTACAACATTCGGATTGCCATTTCTAAAGAAAGTACCAGTCAAATCAATTGTACTTGGTTTGTTACTCAAAACTACTATTGTACGAGTTAAGTAAGCAGGGAAACCATCACTATTTGTAGCAGAGTATTTAATTTTGTAAACAGTTGGTTTGCTAGTGTCTACTGTACCATCGATTTTCACTGGAAGAGCTTTTCCGTCAGCTTCAGCATCTACTCCTGCTTCTGTGTATGTATCTCCTTGAGTTAGAACAACAAGAGCATCTCCATGCATAGTCATGTTCGCATAAGCTGTTACTTTTGAAACATTGTCAGTATCTGCTTCACATGAAGTAAACAATAGTCCTGAGACTATCATTAGGGATATATATATTTTTTTCATTGTTTATTTTTTTTAGTTAACGTCCCACCAAACTGGAGCAGTTATTTTTGCTAAAGCTGGAGCATTTGGATTACGTGTTTTTACAGTATTTGGTAAAACAAGTCTTCTAGGGAAAACATCACTTGTAACATTCTCAACAGAGATTGCAAATTGTCCTGGGATGTAATCTTCATCTGTCTGAGGAACAGCTGATTCTTTTGGGAAACCAGTTCTATTTTGTTCGAAGAAAGATTCGTAACCATTTCCAGGGAAGCTAGCAATCCATTTTTGAGTGATAATTGCTTCAATTTGAGCAGTAGCTCCTGTTGCAGGGAATTCATATTTTCCTCCTGGAGCTAAGAAAGCAGCAGGGCTTCCAACTGGACCAGTAATTGGAGCAATAGAAGTAGTGTTGTCGTATTTCTTGAAGTTTGCAGCAACACCTAAATCGTATTTTTCTTTAGCTCCTGCACCTCCATAATATCTAACAAGAGCTTCTGCTTGCAAGAAGTAACTTTCTTCTGCACTCATGAAATATAAAGGAGTTTTTGCGTATAACGTTACTAATGAAAGTCCAGTAGCTCCATTTTCGAAATCTCCTTGGTTATTAGGTACTCCTGCTCCGTAATACTTATTCAAACGAGGGTCAGCATTTGCTTGTAAGTAAAGGTATAAAGTTTTACTAGCTCTAAGGTTTAATGTTGTATTTAACTGTCTTCTGTCAGTTTCATACAATGGATTACTTCTGTCAGCAGCATCTTCAAATTGAGTCATTGCAGCATCAACATCTAAGAATTCTGCACCAGAATCAATTAAACTTTTAATACCTGATTGCGCCAATGTAGGATTTACTTGTGTTAATCTAAGGTGTAATTTTAACAATAAAGAGTTACCAAATTTTGTCCAATTAGACATTGTACCATTAAAGATAAAATCATCTTTTCCTGGCGCAGCTCCAACAGAAGAACTTAGATCTTTAGATAAAGCTAATTTTAAATCAGCAATCATTAAATCGTAAGTTTCTTTACCTGTATTGAATTTAGGTTGCAAGAAATTTGGGTTATTTGCTTCAGTATAAGGAATTGCATCATACCAGTCTGTTAAAATTTGCGAAGCTTCAACTTCAAGAACAGTAGCAATTAAGTAATAGTTCCAGTTTCCTTCAGCTTCAGCTTGTTTTTTTACAACTCGAATGTCGTTTAAAGCATCATACATTGCAGTCCATGCAGTTTGGAAATCATTTGTTCCAAGGCTGTACTGGTCAATGTTTTTATACTGATTTGAAGTAGTGTTTTGTGTCCAGAATTGAGACCAAAACCCTCCAATTAGAGCATAGTATGATCCTTGGGCACCAGCAAGACCAGCAATACCTGCAGGCAAAATAGTGCTATTAGCTTGTCCAGGAGGCAAAGCATCCGGGTCTCTATTAATGTCAAATGTTTCATCACATGACACTAATAAGAAAAGTGCTGTTATTATTGTTGCTATTTTTTTCATTTTCTATGAATTATATTTTTAGAATGATAATTTTAAAACTCCACCTACTGATCTTTGTGATGGGTTAGCTCCAAATTCTCCAAACTCAGAGAGTACTCCAGTTCCGTAAGTTCCTATTTCAGGGTCAACATATGGGTTTTCTCCAGGAGTCCACATGAAAAGGTTTCTTCCGTAAATACCAACTGTGATTTTGTTTAATCCCATGTTTTTAGTAAGTGTAGAAGGGAAGTCATAATTTAAAGCGATTTCTCTTAATCTTACAAAAGTTTTGTCAATTACATGCGTTTTTTCAATACCAGGGTTATTTCCTGTGTTGTAGAAGTTTGTATAAGTGCTATATGTAAGAGGTGTTGTGTTCTCTGTATATGTTACAGCTCCAGTTGTTGCATCTACGTGCTCATTAACTGAGTTAGGAACTATAAATGCATTTCTGTCATTATATGTAGTTTCTATACCATTACCAACGAAGTGAGAAAGTCTCTTAGTGTAAGAGTAGAAATCTCCTCCTTGTTTCCAGTCTAATGAGAATGATAAATTAAAGTTTTTGTATTTGAAAGAGTTTTGTAATCCCATAACAAAATCACGTTGTGCGTTTCCAACTTTTTGGATATCATCACTTACTTCATACATTCCAGTAGATGCATTTACAATGTATTGACCTTCAGCATTTGTTTTAGGAACTTGTGAGTAGAAACTACCAATAGGATCACCTTTAGTTGCTCTCATAGTTACACCATAAGCAGGAAGTAAATCAATATAATTACCACCTGTGTTTAATGACGTTACTTCGTTTAAGTTTTTAGTAAATGTGTAAGTTACGTTCCATGTAAAGTCCTGATTTTTAATTGGACTACCTGAAACAGAAAGCTCAATACCTTTGTTTACAACATCTCCAGCGTTAATAGCTTTGATAGTGTAACCTGTTGATGGATCTAAAGGTAAGTCTACGATAAGGTCAGAAGTTGTTTTGTGATACAATGCAACATCATAGCTAATTCTGTTTTTGAAGAAAGATCCTTCAGCTCCAACTTCATATTCTACTGTACTTTCAGGTTTTAACTCTGGATTACCAAGTCTTCCTGATGCTTCGAAGAAACTTACTCCTCCAATTGGAGATGCAATTATACCAAAGTTTGCGTTAGCAGTACCAGAGATATATGAATCTGCTGTTGTGTATGGCCTTGTGTCATTTGCAATTTTTGAAGCTGCTGCTCTTAATTTAAGGAAAGTATTTCCGTTATCAATTGCAATTGCGCCTAATGATAAAGATGGGTAGAAATACGAGTTATTACCTATTGGTAATGTTGATGTAAAATCTTGTCTAGCTGTAGCCGTTGCAAAATATCTGTTTTTAAATGCAAACTCAGCAGATGCGTAAACAGCTCCTGTTTTTCTAAGAGAGTTTGATTGATCAATTACTGGTCTTAAAGCTGAGTTCGAAAGCTCATAAAATCCTGGAAGACCTAAATTTGTTACAGAATTTTTCAGTATATCAGATTCTCTTCTATTGTAGTTAAAACCTCCTAAAAGATTTAATGTCCAATCTTCACTTAAGTTTGTGTTGTAATTAAGGTTGAAGAAAGTATCAAACTCACTGAATTCTGATCTTGATTCTGTTACACCTCCTACTACTGGATTAGCACCAGCAATTGCTTGAGGAGTACCTGGCTCATAATTTACAATTGCACCGTAGCTCTTAAGTCTTTCTGTTCTAATGTTACCACCAATTTGCCATGAAGCAGTAATCTTGTCAGTTATTTTGTAACTTAAATTAACGTTTCCGAAAAGGTTATGTCCGTATACTTTTGTGCTATTCTCGTTAATTGAAAAATATGGATTAGCAGCATAAGGAGTAAAATAGTAATCTGGTGTATTAAAGATATTGTTTTTGTAATCTTTTAAATCTACAATACTAATGTCTCTAGGAATTTGTAATAAATCCTGTTGCAAAGTTGAACCTTGTCCAGCATCATCACCCTGACCTGTATTAACTACGCTTTGGTCTTTGTAAACATAATTAATAGAAGATCTTAATGTTAGTTTTTTACCTTTTAATCCACCATTAAATCCTAATGATTGTTTTTTGTATAAATCTGCATCAGTTGGTACAACACCATCACTGTTTACATTTGAAAAAACTAAAGAGAAATCAGAATTGTCTCCACCACCGCTTAGGGTTGCAGATTGTGTAGCTAGTGTACCTGTGTTGTAAAAATCTCTTACGTTATTTTTTAAACCAACATAAGGTTTGATTTGTTGAGTATTGTTGTAAACTGTACCCCATGGTCTAACCTCTCCATTGAAAGCAGGTCCCCATGAACCATTTTCGTTACTGTAAGAATTAGATCCTGAGAATCCTAGTCCATTCCAACCTTGACCAAATTGATTTTGTAAATGTGGAACTCTTGCTACTTCGCTGAATTCTGTTGAAGCTAATAAATCAACTTTAATTCCAGAGTTAGCTTTACCTTTTTTAGTAGTAATGATGATTACACCACCACCAGCTCTTGAACCATATAATGCTGATGCAGCCGCTCCTTTAAGAACAGTCATGCTTTCGATGTTATTTGGGTCAATGTCACTGATTCCGTTACCAGTATCATACGATCTTGTTGATGTAGCAGTTCCGTTATTACTAGTACCAGTTGCGGTATTGTTAATCGGTGTTCCATCAACAACATAAAGTGGACCATTGGCGTTTGTAATACTGTTTAAACCACGAATAACTACTTTAGTTGCAGCCCCTGGCTGAGAAGGTGCAGTAATGTCAACCCCTGCGATTTTACCAGAAAGAGTTTCAAATGGGTTAGTGTTAACTACTTGTGTTAGTGCATCCGCTTTTAAAGTTGTTGTTGCGTATCCAAGAGATTTTTTCTCTCTTTTGATACCAAAAGCAGTTACAACTACGCCTTCAAGTTCCTGCGCTCCTGCATCCGCCATTTTAACATTTACAGAAGAAGAACTCGCAGCCACTTCTTGGGTTTTCATCCCGATGTAGCTAAATACCAAAACTTGGCTTGAAGAAGCTTTGATAGAATATTTACCATCAAAGTCTGTTTGCGTTCCCGTTTTAGTTCCCTTAACTAATACACTAACACCTGGTAAAGGCATTCCTGCATTGTCAGAAACTGTTCCCGAAACAGCTCTTTCTTGCGCAAAAGAAAGTTGCGCAACTAGTACTAATAAAAGCACTAAGAATCCATTGAACTTTAGTTTCATTTTTAAATATTTTGAATTAGTCCGACAAAAATCTTAATAATTTGTTAATCTACCTAATTTAAAAAGCTTTTTTTTTAGTTAAATAATGATTTTAAGGTTAGATTTTGATGTTTTATAGATAAAATCTGGTTCAAAATTACAAATCCGCAATTTTTAGTGTTAAATTTGAGGATAATTAAAAATTTTATCAAATGACTAAATGTTAAATTTATAGATGAAGCCTGTTTAAATGTTTTTTTTATAACTTTTGTCTTAAAAAAACAGTCTGCTTTAACGCTGAAATTTGTTAAAAAAATCGTGAATCTTTAATAGTCAGTATAGAGGGATATATAAAGTGCTTTATGTTGTGATATTGTTTTGAAAATTAAGCAAAGTTTTTTGGCTCCTAAACAATAGGGAAAATGAGGTTTTCTTTTTAATGGTTTTTAATATTCTTTTGCTCTGAAATCTTGATCAAGGCAATTTAAATGTAAAGTTTAAGTTAATAGTTTTTTTAAGAAAAAGCGATTGCATTATCTGCAGCCGCTTTTTCGTTGCATTATAATTTAAAATTTATCCCAGAACAACTTAGTTTCTACAGCGTCACCGCCAATTGCGGCACTTGCTTCTGTGTAACTTGTTTTATTTAGTGACTGTTCGATGATTGGATATGTATAGCGCATTGGAAAGCCTGACACGGCATCTGGCGGTGCAACCAAAACGGGGAAGTCTAGCCTTCTGTAAAATGACCAGCCTTCGAATGAATTATTGTAAAAAGCGATCCAGCTTTGTGTTCCTATTTTTTGTTTCCATGTTCCTTGAGCAGTTGTGTATGCAACATCAGGATTTGCTAAATAAGTTGTAGCATCAGCTTCTGTACCTCCCCAGTCTAAAATGGAAGCGGTTATTGCTGCATTATAATGTGCTTCTGCATCTGAAGGAGTTCCGTATAAAGATCTTTCAGCAGCTTCCGCCAATAGAAATTCAGCTTCAGCATAGTCTAAGATTGTTCCTGGAAAGTCTGGAGCCTGAATCGTTGGCGTAATATGTGTTTTTTGTGCGAATGAATTGCTCGCGCCATTTTCTCCTCCAATATATTCGATTTCTGGTGTCGATGGATCATCCATATTGTCGTCAAAGTATTTTGAACGTCTTGGGTCACTCAAATTGTTCATCATATCTATTATAGTGCTAGTTGGAACAAAATCAGAACGGCCGCTCGCAACAAGATCTACATATAAAGGATTGGTATTTGGTGTGGCTGTAAGATACTTTAAATCTGCATTGTCAAGATTTGATGAGAATACAAATGGAGCTGCACTTGATACGGTCGCTTGTGCCAATGCACTTTCGGTAGGGATATCAGAAATGGTAATACCCATTCTTAATTTTAGTGTGTTTGCAAACTTAATCCATTTTGTTATATCTCCTCCGTATATTCTGTCATTGTCTCCAAAGCTTTTACCGCCAGTATCTAATTTGGCTATTGCATTGTTTAATCGCGTGATTAAATCTTTGTAAATTGTTAAGCCGTCATCGTACTTTGGTGTTTTGTAGTTAAGGTTTATAGCTTGAGAATATGGAACATTCCCGAATGTCTCAACTAATATAGCATAGGTGTAAACGTTTAAAACTTCTATGATTGCAAGTTTGTTTTGTTTATCTAAAGGGTTTTCTGTTAGGCCAAGCGGTGTGTTAGTAATGTTTTTGGCGCTTTGGTCTAAGTCCTTTAGTACGTCTTTATATAAGAATTGCCAGTGTTGTTCTGGGATTGTTCTTGTGACTAAGTCGTAATTACTTTCGTCTGTGTAAACCGTCTCTGTAAAATACTGATTAATTAATCTAATAATGTTGTTGTTGACATTTGTGTTTGTCATTTGATCAACCAAACTTTTTTGGGCACTTGTAAACAAAGCTTCTCCCGGTACATTTGATGGATCTTTTACGTTCACATTTAATTTTTCTATATCATCAGAGCAGGACGAAAATGTTACTGCGGTTAGTATGATTATAAATATTTTTTTCATGATTTCTTGATTTTAAAATTGGATTTTAATGTTGAAGCTAATGTCTCTTGTAGATGGTAAAGATCCTGTTGAGTAGCCTTGTAAGTTACCAGCTCCTAATCCTGATTCAGGATCTGCATCTGGTAAGTTTTTGTGTATAATCCAAAGATTTGTTCCAACAACGCTAAAAGTCATTCCGTTCATGAATGTGTTTTTTAATACCTTTTCTGGTAAAGAATATGTAATTGCTGTTTGTCTTAGTTTGATATAGCTCGCATCATATACAAATGCTTCATCTGGCAAACCTCTTCTGTACCCTTGAGCTCCAAAACGGCTTGCTTCAATTCTGGTAGTATTTACTGAGCCATCAGGGTTTACTCCTGGATTTATAAATCCTCCACTATCAGATCCAGAAGTCAAAGGGTTTCTGATAGGGTTTCCTAATTCATTTAAATAAGCTGTGTCATCTGGCAGACCTGTTGCTAAACCATAATAACGGTCTAGTGAGAATATCTGTCCGCCTTTTTGCATATCTATTAAGAATTCAAAAGAGAAGTTTTTATAAGTGAATTTGTTGTTTAAACCTCCTGTGTAATCTGGATTTGCATTCCCAATTGCATTATCTGATGTTGAAGTTTTTATATATTGACCATTACTTGGGTCAACAACTCGCTGTCCGTTTAAGTAAGTGTATTTTGTACCATATATTACACCATATGGCTGTCCGATGGCGGCATTTATTGTTACACCTCCTTGAAAAGATCCTAATTGTAGATTATCGATACCATCTAATAGGTCTAATACTTTGTTGCGATTTCTGGCAAAGTTTAAATTTACTTCCCACGAAAAACTATCTGTTTTTATCGGAGTACCATTTAAACTTATTTCAATTCCTTTGTTTTCAATTTCTCCAGCATTAATCAATTCGTATAAATATCCAGTAGAAGCAGTAAGCCTTAATGGGATTATCTGGTCAATCGAATTAGATTTGTAATATGAGAAATCAAAGCCTAATCTTTTTTTGAAGAAAGAAAGCTCTAAACCTGCCTCATAACTTTTTGTTCGTTCTGGTTTTAGATTAGGATTGTTCTTGGTGTCTTTTACTGATGCTGATGCTGCGCCAAAAGGAGTGTTAACAGCGTAAGTGTCTAAAATTCTGTCAAATCCTGGGCTGTTTCCAACTTCGGCATAATTAAGTCTTACTTTTCCGAAAGACAACCAGTCTGCTTCTATGAATTTAGAAAACACAAAACTTGATGAAACTGATGGGTAGTAATAAGAACTGTTTGCTTTTGGGAGTGTAGATGAGTGGTCTCTTCTTATTGTGCCTTCCAGGTATAAATAGTCTTCATAGCCAAAAGAAGCGCTTCCGTATATACCGTCAACACCAACTGCTTCATCTCGTTCAATAGGAGATAGCATTGGACTGAATGAATTTTGTAATGAATATAATTTTGGTATAGCAAGGCCTCCATTTGTTGCTGCAAATATAGAATTGTAATAACTTCTCCTGATGTTTACACCAACAACACCTTTTAGGTTTAATTTTTGGGTGATGTCTGTGTTGTAATTTAACATCAAATCATAGTTATATTCGCTAAAGCCTATATTTTTTCTAGAGTACCCTGCAGGTGCTGGATTTCTGTTGGTAGAACCATCACCTCCTCCAGTTCCAATACCAAAATCGACAGGTACACTTCCGATGGCTCTTCTTTCTTCTTGTAGTTCGTCATATGTGTCAACAGAAATACGGCCAAATGCATCTAACCAACTTGCAATTTTGTAGTTTAATGAAACGTTTCCAATGAATCTGCTTCTGCTATCTGATTCGTAATTTTCATAGCGTTGAAAATAAGGGTTATCCCAAAATATTGGAGTCGGATTAGTGTATGAGTTAGGGTTCCATGTTACATTTCGTCCAGTAAGTTGATAAGCTTGTTTTAGGCCTTGTATGTCAACGTTAGTTTGCCACCATTGTCTGAAATTTCCAGCGATGTTGTCATTGTATCCTGTGCTGTTTCTACCAATTGTACTCGTTTTTGTAAAATTTCCATATCCCGCTACGGTTAGTTTGTCGTTGATCAGGGTAGATGCGTTCAATGTGAAAGTGTTTCTCTTTAAACTACTGTTTGGCATTAAACCAGTTTGGTCAAGATTATTGGCTCCTAATCTTAGGTAGCCATTTTCTAAGCCTTTGTCTATTGAGAATGAATTGGTAAGAGCTACTGGTTTTTCAAAGAAAGTAATTGGACCATTTTTTGCAGCTACCCAAGGTGTAGCTTTCATGTAATTTGGTGATTCAGGGTAAAATGCATCCCATTGATAAACCATTAAGTTTGGGTCAAAAGCTTGTCCATATGAAGCGTCTTCAGTTAATGGAGTTACATTATCTAAAATTCCGTCTCCATTTATATCAATATGATCTAAATACGAATCTTCGTCTGGACCATAATAAGGTCCATACCCGCCTCCATACTGTTTTTGATATTTTATGAAAGTGCTTTTGTCGATAGAACCAATTGTTACACCCGAATTAACAGTAACGGAGAAGCCTTTTGCTTTTTTGTTTCCTTTTTTTGTTGTTATGACAACAACTCCATTAGCGGCTCTTGATCCATAAAGGGCACTTGCGGCAGAACCTTTAAGTACATTGATAGATTCGATGTCTTCGGGGTTAATATCTGATGCGGCACTTCCGTAATCATAACCTGCTCCTGATTGTTCCTGATCTCTTGTGTTTGAATTGTTATTGCTTACAGGAACTCCATCAATAACGAATAAAGCTTGATTGTTTCCTGTTAGAGAAGAATTTCCTCTAATTACAATATTTGTAGAGCCTCCAAAGTTTGTGGTTCTTTTTACTTGTACTCCAGATACTTTTCCTGATATTGCATTTACAAAGTTGTCGCTTTTAACTGCGGCAAGGTTTTCTCCTTTAACTTCTTGAGTTGCGTAACCAAGAGATTTTTTTTCTCTTGATAATCCTAAAGCTGTAACTACAACTCCCTCTAGTTGTTGTGCGTCACTTGATAGTTTAGCATTAATTTTTGTTGCGCTAGCTGGGAATTCTTGTGATTTCATTCCAATATAGCTAAAAACTAAAATTTGATTTGGCGATGCTTTGATGGAATATTTTCCATCAAAATCGGTTTGTGTTCCAGTTTTTGCTCCTTTTATTAATACGCTTACGCCTGGTAAAGGCATATTTGCATCATCGGTAACAATACCTGAAACAGTTCTTTCTTGCGCAAAGGTTAACTGCGCCATTAGTGCTAGTAAAAGCACTAAGAATCTGTTTGGTTTTGATTTCATATTGTCAAATATTTTGGATTAGTCATGTAATATTCGTAAATACTTGTTAAAAATCCTAATATTTTGTTAATGATTTTTTGTAAAAACTTAAAATTTAACATTATAACAGATTGTTATTATGCTGTTATAAAATTTTATTTCGGTTTGATTTGTGCTACCATTGGCTATAATGGTCTTTAATAAACCATTTTTAGTTAGTAGTCCTAAACCTATACCAGCACTAAATAAACTGTTGAATTTTTTGCTGTTTTTTATTGAGGTTTGGTCTTGATAGATTCCGTAATCAAGAATGGTGTGCATGTATAAATTTGAGCTAAGTAAATATCTGTATTCTGTAATGAGTAAACTAGTAAAATTTCCTTGCAGACTATTTTCTGAAAAGCCCCGAATCGAATTTAGTCCTCCAAATCTAAAAAGTTCATTTGCAATATAATTGTTGCTTTCTAAGTATAAGATTTGTGGATTGATGTATATAAAGTTTCTTTTATTTAATTCGAAATTATAAGATAGATTTAGATTGGCGTAAAACTGATTGCTTGTTCCTGCTGTTTCAGGATTGCTATTTGTTTCTCTTTTTCCAAAACCAAGAATTGAACTTAAAAATGCTTTTCCTGGCATTAGGATATTGTTAGAGTCTATTTTTTTGTATTCGTATATAGATGTAAAGTAAGAATTGTTAAAATCGCTGATAAGAGAATTATTGATATTTTGGATATCGCTCGATTCTGTAGATTGATATCCTAGGTAGATTTTAGAGTTGTAGTTTAGATAGTATCCCAGATTGATATCTGTTTTAGTGTTCTGAAATGTGCTGTCTTGCTTGAAAATATTTAATTGTGCTTTTATTCCGATAGGAGATTGAAATAAATAGGGGATTTCGAGTTTAGTATTAAAGGTTTTTTGTTGATTGCCGTCGCTCTTCCAGTAAAGTGAAAATTTTTCGGCAGCGCGAAGTATGTTCGTGAGCGAAATGTCCAGATAGCCATTTAGAATTAATTTTTTGTTCTCGTCGTTTGAGAATCCAATATATCCATCAAAATTACTTGCTTTTCTTCTTTCAATGTAAGTATAGACTTTTGTGGAGTCTTGGGTGAATAAAATTTCGGGGTATTTGGTTTGAGAAACAAATTCAAAACTGTTTATATCTTCATAAAGTCTTTTTACAGTTTCTTGGTTGAATATTCTGTTGGTGTATTTTTTATTTAATTGTTTTAATGCTCCTTTTGGGAAGTACTCTTTTAAAGAGAGATCTGTGTAATTTACAATAATGGAATTTAGTGTTCTTTTTTTTTCGGTATTAAGATTTAAGTCAGCATAAATTATGGAATTCTTTTTTTTAATATTTGCAAGATTGATTTTGGAAAATGCAAAACCTGCTTTTTCATTGTTTGAAATTTCTTGATTAAGGAAGTTTTCAAGCTCCGTAAAAGGGATAATTATGCTGTCTTTTGTGTTTTTCTTATATTCATTAAAAAAACTATTTGTACCTATATATATATGTACTTCTTTGATTTTGGTATTTAAGTCTATAAATGCTGTATAAGTGCTGTCGTTTATCTTTTTGGTTTCTAATATTTTAGAATCTATATAGCCTTGTTTTGAGAGTTTGTTTGTTACTGAAAAAAGTTCGTTGTTTAATGATTTTATGTTTACGTGTTTTTTTGCATATGGAAGAGAGTCGATTGTTTGGCTTTGTTTTTTGTTAATTCCATTTATATTCAAATAAAATGACTGTGCGAAACAATTTGTGCATAGGAGTAAAATAAGTATGTGTTGTAATTGTTTCAAATGCAATTGTTTTGTTAGTTAAATGTAAAGCAAATATCTAATGTTTCTTTGTTAAATCATAGATATAAATAATGTTGTTGAAAATTAATGATTTAACGTTTGTATAGTGAAAATTATTTTATACATTTGCAACCCCGTAAAAAGCGGGAATTTAATAAACATAATAATTTTTAGTATTAATTATGCCAACAATTCAACAATTAGTAAGAACAGGAAGAACTCAGATCACTAAGAAGAGTAAATCGGTTGCTTTAGATTCTTGTCCTCAAAGAAGAGGGGTTTGTACGCGTGTTTACACTACTACACCAAAAAAACCAAACTCTGCAATGCGTAAAGTTGCGCGTGTGCGTTTGACAAATGGTAATGAGGTGAATGCTTACATCCCAGGAGAAGGACATAATCTACAAGAGCACTCGATAGTATTAGTGCGAGGTGGAAGGGTAAAAGATTTACCAGGTGTTAGATATCACATCGTTCGTGGAGCGCTTGATACGTCAGGTGTTGCAGGAAGAACGCAAAGAAGATCTAAGTACGGTGCTAAACGCCCAAAAGAAGCAAAAAAGTAATTTAAAAACTTTTAAGAAAAAGACATGAGAAAAAGAGCGGCAAAGAAAAGACCACTTTTACCGGATCCAAGGTTTAATGACCAATTAGTAACACGTTTTGTGAATAACTTAATGTGGGATGGTAAGAAATCTACAGCTTTTAAAGTATTTTATGATGCTATTGATATCATTGAAACTAAAAAGCAAAATGATGAGAAAACTTCATTAGAGATCTGGAAAGATGCTTTAACTAACGTTATGCCTCACGTAGAAGTACGTAGCCGTAGAGTTGGTGGAGCTACATTCCAAATTCCAATGCAGATTCGTCCAGATAGAAAAATTTCTATGGCAATGAAGTGGTTGATACTTTATTCAAGAAGAAGAAATGAAAAATCTATGGCACAACGTTTAGCTGCTGAGTGTTTAGCTGCTGCTAAAGAAGAAGGTGCTGCGGTTAAGAAAAGAATGGATACTCACAAAATGGCAGAAGCTAATAAAGCATTCTCTCACTTTAGATTTTAATTCGTAAAGAAATGGCTAGAGATTTAAAATATACAAGAAATATCGGGATCGCTGCTCACATTGATGCTGGTAAAACTACAACAACTGAGCGTATTCTTTTTTATACTGGAAAATCACACAAAATTGGTGAGGTTCACGATGGTGCTGCAACAATGGACTGGATGGCGCAAGAGCAAGAAAGAGGTATTACAATTACTTCTGCTGCTACAACTTGTACTTGGAACTTTCCAACTGAGCAAGGTAAAGTTTTGCCAGAATCAAAAGCGTACCACTTTAATATTATTGATACTCCTGGACACGTTGACTTTACTGTAGAGGTTAACCGTTCTTTACGTGTATTAGACGGTTTAGTGTTCTTATTTAGTGCTGTTGATGGTGTTGAACCTCAATCAGAAACTAACTGGAGACTTGCTGATCAGTATAGAGTTCCTCGTATGGGATTCGTGAACAAAATGGACCGTCAAGGTGCGAACTTTTTAAATGTATGCGGACAGGTTAAGGACATGTTGAAATCGAATGCGGTTGCAATTACTTTGCCTATTGGAGATGAAGCTGATTTTAAAGGTATTGTTGACTTGGTTAAAAATCAAGCTATCGTATGGCATGATGAAACTCAAGGAGCTACTTTTGATATTGTTGACATTCCTGCTGATATGGTTGATGATGTAAAGCACTATCGTTCTATCCTTATCGAAGAGATTGCTACTTATGATGAAAATCTTTTAGATAAGTACATGGAGGATGAAAACTCTATTACAGAGGAGGAAATCAACAATGCATTAAGAGCGGCTACTATTGATATGGCGATCATTCCTATGCTTGCTGGTTCTTCTTTCAAAAACAAAGGGGTTCAATTCATGTTAGATGCAGTTTGTAAATATTTACCATCTCCTTTAGATAAAGAAGGTATTGAGGGAATTCATCCTGATGATGCTGATTTATTGGAAGAAGATCAAACTAAAATCTTGCGTAAGCCAGATGTAAAAGAGCCGTTTGCTGCTTTAGCATTTAAAATTGCTACTGATCCATTCGTAGGTCGTTTAGCTTTCTTCCGTGCGTATTCTGGACGTTTAGATGCAGGTTCTTATGTTTTAAATACTCGTTCTGGTAATAAAGAAAGGATTTCTCGTATTTACCAAATGCATGCTAACAAACAAAATCCAATCGAATTTATTGAGGCTGGAGATATTGGAGCTGCTGTAGGATTTAAAGATATTAAAACTGGAGATACTTTATCTGATGAAAAGCATCCAATTATCTTGGAATCTATGAAATTCCCAGATCCTGTAATTGGTATCGCTATCGAACCAAAAACTAAAGCTGACGTTGATAAAATGGGTATGGCTTTAGCTAAATTGGCAGAAGAAGATCCAACGTTTACGGTTAGAACTGACGAGGCTTCTGGTCAAACTATTATTTCAGGTATGGGTGAGCTTCACTTAGATATCTTAGTTGACCGTATGAAACGTGAGTTTAAAGTAGAGGTTAATCAAGGTGAGCCACAAGTAGAGTACAAAGAGGCGTTTACAAGATCTGCTCAACACAGAGAAACTTATAAAAAACAATCTGGAGGTCGTGGTAAATTCGGTGATATCGTATTTAGAATCGAGCCTGCTGATGAAGTTGATGGAAAAGTACCTGTTGGATTACAGTTTGTGAATGAAGTAAAAGGAGGTAACGTTCCTAAAGAGTATATTCCTGCAGTTGAAAAAGGTTTCCGTGAAGCTATGAAAACTGGACCTTTGGCTGGATATGCTGTTGATAGTTTAAAAGTGACTTTATTAGATGGATCTTTCCACCCTGTGGATTCTGATGCTCTTTCTTTTGAATTAGCTGCAAGAATGGGTTATAAAGAGTCTGGTAAAGCTGCTGGAGCTGTTATCTTAGAGCCTATCATGAAAATCGAAGTTATCACTCCAGAAGAAAACATGGGTGATATCGTAGGTGACTTGAACCGTCGTAGAGGTCAAGTTAATGATATGGGTGATAGAAACGGAGCGAAAACTATTAAGGCAGATGTGCCGTTAGCTGAGATGTTTGGTTATGTTACTACATTAAGAACATTATCATCTGGTAGAGCGACATCTACAATGGAGTTTTCTCATTATGCAGAAACACCTTCTAATATTTCAGAAGAGGTAATCAAAAAAGCAAAAGGTAACGCTTAATTTTAAGAAAATGAGTCAAAAAATCAGAATAAAACTAAAATCTTACGATCATATGTTAGTGGATAAATCTGCTGAAAAGATCGTGAAAACAGTAAAAACTACTGGGGCAGTTGTAACAGGTCCAATTCCGTTGCCAACTCACAAAAAACTTTTCACTGTATTGCGTTCTCCGCACGTTAACAAAAAAGCGAGAGAGCAATTTGAAGTAATGTCATACAAGAGATTGATTGATATTTATTCATCTTCATCTAAAACTATTGATGCTTTAATGAAACTTGAATTGCCAAGTGGAGTTGAAGTTGAGATTAAAGTATAATTTTTTTATATTTTTTTATATAAAAAGCGAGACATTTTTTGTCTCGCTTTTTTTTTGTTTTTAAAAGTTGTTTTTAATTTGAAAAAGAATAAAATTAAATATTTTTTTAATGTTCTAAATATTCTAAATCCCTTTGTTTTAGGGTAGTGCGAGTTTTTTTAGTTGTGATTTTATTGCTTGATTTTTAAATGGAAAATGTTATTGCTATAAAAAGAAGTGCTTGAATTTTGGTGTTGATGAAGTTTGTTTTCTTGTTGTTTTAGTGCTTGGATTTTGATAATGAGCGATTTAATTTTTGTAACTGTTTGGTTTATTCAATTTTAATATCTACTTTTGCACTCCCTGTTTGGAAATTTCTGTTATTTTCAAATTGAAGGGAATTTTAGTAATTAATAATTAATATTTATGTCTGGGTTAATTGGTAAGAAAATCGGCATGACTAGTATCTTCGACGAAAACGGGAAAAATATTCCTTGTACAGTAATCGAAGCTGGACCATGCGTTGTTACCCAAGTCAGAACCAACGAGGTTGACGGGTATGAAGCGTTACAACTTGGTTTCGATGACAAAAACGAGAAACATTCTACTAAAGCTGCTTTAGGGCACTTTAAAAAAGCTGGAACTGTTGCTAAGAAAAAAGTCGTTGAATTCCAAGATTTTGCAACTGAACAAAAATTAGGAGATCTTATTGATGTTACTATTTTTGAAGAAGGAGAATTTGTAGATGTACAAGGTGTGTCTAAAGGTAAAGGTTTCCAAGGTGTTGTTAAACGTCACGGTTTTGGTGGTGTTGGGCAGGCTACTCATGGTCAGCACAACCGTTTAAGAGCGCCAGGTTCTGTAGGAGCTTCTTCTTATCCATCTAGAGTATTCAAAGGAATGCGTATGGCTGGAAGAATGGGAGGAGAAAATGTAAAAGTTCAAAACCTTAGAGTTTTAAAAGTAGTTGCTGATAAGAATCTACTTGTTGTTAAAGGATGTGTTCCTGGACACAAAAACTCTTATGTAATCATTCAGAAGTAATGGAAGTAAAAGTATTAGATTTCAACGGAAAAGATACTGGAAGAAAAGTTCAACTTTCTGATTCAGTATTCGCAATTGAACCAAACAATCACGCTGTATATCTTGATGTTAAGCAATATCTTGCTAATCAAAGACAAGGTACTCATAAAGCTAAAGAAAGAGCTGAAGTTGCTGGAAGTACACGTAAGATTAAAAAACAAAAAGGAACTGGTACTGCTCGTGCAGGAAGTGTTAAGAGTCCATTGTTTAAAGGTGGTGGAACAGTTTTCGGACCAAGACCAAGAAGTTATTCATTCAAATTGAATAAAGGTTTAAAAAGATTGGCTAGAAAATCTGCTTTCTCAATCAAAGCAAAAGAGTCAAATATCGTAGTTGTAGAAGACTTTAATTTTGAAGCGCCAAACACTAAAAATTTCATTAACGTTTTGAAAGCTTTAGGGTTAGAGAATAAAAAATCTTTATTTGTGTTGGGTGAGTCAAATAAAAACGTATATTTGTCGTCACGTAATTTAAAGGCTTCAAATGTCGTAACTAGCTCAGAATTAAGCACTTACGCAATATTAAACGCTAACAATTTAGTGCTTTTGGAAGGTTCTTTAGAGTTAATTGAAGAAAATTTAAGTAAATAATAGGAATATGAGCATCATAATTAGACCTATAGTAACGGAAAAAGTAACCAAAGAAAGTGAAGTTCTAAACCGCTTCGGATTCGTTGTTAACAAAAAAGCAAACAAAGTTGAGATTAAGAAAGCTGTAGAGGCTGCTTATGGAGTGACTATCGTTTCTGTTAACACAATGAATGTGAGACCAGATAGATCTACTAAATACACTAAAAGTGGTTTAATCAGTGGAAAGACAAATGCATACAAAAAAGCAATTGTTCAAGTACAAGAAGGAGAAACAATTGATTTTTACAACAATATCTAAGATAGAAAAATGTCAGTAAGAAAATTAAAACCTATTACCCCGGGTCAGCGATTTAGAGTTGTGAATGGTTATGACGCTATTACAACTGATAAGCCGGAACGCTCTTTGATAGCACCGATAAAAAACTCAGGAGGTAGAAATAGTCAAGGAAAGATGACCATGCGTTATACGGGTGGTGGTCACAAGCAGAGATATCGTATCATCGATTTCAAAAGAACTAAAGATGGAATTCCAGCTACAGTGAAATCAATCGAATACGATCCAAATCGTACTGCATTTATTGCTTTATTAGCTTATGCTGATGGAGAGAAAACTTATATTATCGCTCAAAACGGATTGAAAGTGGGTCAGAAATTAGTTTCTGGACCAGAGTCTCAACCAGAGATCGGTAATACTTTGCCTTTAAGCAGAATTCCTCTTGGAACTGTTATATCTTGTATTGAGTTACGTCCAGGACAAGGAGCTGTTATCGCTCGTTCAGCTGGAACTTTTGCTCAGTTAATGGCAAGAGACGGGAAATACGCAACAATTAAAATGCCATCAGGTGAGACAAGATTAATCTTGTTGACTTGTTCAGCTACAATTGGAGCTGTTTCTAACTCTGACCACCAATTAGTTGTATCTGGTAAAGCGGGTAGAACAAGATGGTTAGGAAGAAGACCTAGAACTAGACCAGTAGCGATGAACCCTGTTGATCACCCTATGGGAGGTGGTGAAGGACGTTCTTCTGGAGGGCACCCACGTTCAAGAAACGGATTGCCAGCTAAAGGTTACAGAACTCGTTCTAAGAAAAACCCGAGTAACAAGTATATCGTAGAACGTAGAAAGAAATAATAAGATATGGCACGTTCATTAAAAAAAGGACCTTTCGTTCATTATAAATTAGACAAGAAAGTTCAAGAAAACGTAGAAAGTGGTAAAAATGCAGTTGTTAAGACTTGGTCTAGAGCTTCAATGATTACACCAGATTTCGTTGGACAAACTATCGCAGTTCATAACGGTCGTCAATTTGTACCAGTTTACGTAACAGAAAACATGGTAGGTCACAAATTAGGAGAGTTTTCACCAACTAGATCTTTTAGAGGTCATGCTGGAGCAAAAAATAAAGGTAAAAAATAAAAGAAGCAATGGGAGTTCGTAAAAGAGAAACAGCAGATGCGAGAAAAGAGGCTAATAAGTCTATCGCTTTCGCAAAATTGAATAACTGCCCTACTTCACCTAGAAAAATGCGCTTAGTAGCGGACTTGGTAAGAGGTCAGAAGGTAGAAAGAGCACTTAACATTTTAAGATTCAGTTCTAAAGAAGCTTCAAGAAAATTAGAAAAACTATTATTATCTGCAATCAATAACTGGGAGCAAAAAAATAGTGAAGGTAATTTAGAAGAAGCTGGATTATTTGTTAAAGAGATCAGAGTAGATGGTGGAATGATGTTAAAAAGACTTCGTCCAGCTCCACAAGGTCGTGCACACAGAATAAGAAAACGTTCTAATCACGTAACAATCGTGCTTGGAGCTATCAATAACACACAAAGCAATTCTTAAGCAGCATGGGACAAAAGACAAATCCAATTGGAAATAGACTTGGTATCATCAGAGGATGGGACTCAAACTGGTATGGTGGAAATGATTACGGCGATAAATTAGCTGAAGATCACAAAATCAGAAAGTATATCCACGCTCGTTTATCAAAAGCTAGTGTATCTAAAGTAATCATCGAGAGAACTTTGAAACTTGTAACCGTTACTATCACTACTGCTAGACCTGGTATTATTATCGGAAAAGGTGGGCAAGAGGTAGACAAGTTAAAAGAAGAACTTAAGAAAGTTACTGACAAAGAGGTTCAAATCAACATCTTTGAAATTAAAAGACCTGAGCTAGATGCTTATCTTGTGGCTACAAGCATCGCTCGTCAAATCGAAAGCCGTATTTCTTACAGACGTGCAATCAAAATGGCTATTGCTGCTTCTATGCGTATGAATGCTGAAGGTATAAAAGTTTTGATTTCTGGTCGTTTAAATGGTGCTGAGATGGCGCGTTCAGAAGGTTTTAAAGAAGGTAGAATTCCTCTATCAACTTTCAGAGCTGACATTGATTATGCTTTGGCTGAAGCTCATACTACTTACGGTAGAATGGGTATCAAAGTATGGATCATGAAAGGTGAAGTTTACGGTAAGAGAGAACTTTCTCCACTTGCTGGAATGGACAAAAAACAATCTGGTACAGGTGGTGGAAAAGGTGGAGATGCTCCTAGAGGCAAATCTAACTTTAACAAAGGTGGAAAACCAGACGCTCGTAAAAGAAAGTAAATTTTTAAACTAAAGAAAAATGTTACAGCCTAAAAGAACAAAATACCGTAAGGTACAAAAAGGTAGAATGAAGGGTAACTCTCAAAGAGGGCATGAACTTTCAAATGGAATGTTTGGTATTAAATCTGTACATGAAGATGGAATGTTCTTAACATCTCGTCAAATCGAAGCTGCACGTATCGCTGCAACTCGTTACATGAAGAGAGAAGGACAATTATGGATTAAAATTTTCCCAGACAAACCTATCACTAAGAAACCTCTTGAAGTACGTATGGGTAAAGGTAAAGGAGCAGTTGAGTATTGGGCTGCTGTTGTTAAACCAGGAAGAATTATGTTTGAAGTTGGAGGGGTTCCATTGTCAGTTGCAAAAGAGGCTTTACGTCTTGCAGCTCAAAAACTTCCAGTAAAAACTAAGTTCGTCGTTGCTAGAGATTTCGAAGCATAATTTATATTTATTATGAAACAATCAGAAATAAAAGATCTTTCTGCAGCGGAGTTGCAAGAAAAGCTTAGTCAAACTAAGAAAGTATATGCTGACCTAAAAATGGCTCACGCTATTTCTCCAATTGCTAACCCACTTCAAATCAGAAGCGTTAGAAGAACAGTTGCAAGACTAGCTACAGAGTTAACTAAAAGAGAGTTACAATAATTGTATTCTGCTGAAAGATGGAAGAAAAAAGAAATTTAAGAAAAGAAAGAATAGGTGTTGTTACTTCAAATAAGATGGATAAATCTATCGTTATTTCTGAAGTAAGAAAAGTAAAACACCCATTATACGGTAAGTTCGTGTTGAAAACTAAAAAATACGTTGCACACGACGAAAAAAACGACTGTAACATTGGTGATACTGTAAGAATTAGCGAAACGCGTCCTTTAAGTAAAACAAAATGTTGGAGATTAGTTGAAATCTTAGAAAGAGCTAAATAATTATGGTACAACAAGAATCAAGACTAAAAGTAGCAGATAACACGGGAGCTAAAGAAGTTTTAACTATTCGTGTTTTAGGAGGTACTAAAAGAAGATATGCCTCTGTTGGTGACAAAATTGTAGTTTCTATCAAAGATGCAACTCCAAACGGAAACGTGAAAAAAGGAGCTGTTTCAACTGCAGTTGTTGTGCGTACTAAAAAAGAAGTGAGAAGAGCTGATGGTTCTTATATCCGTTTCGATGACAATGCATGTGTTCTTTTGAATGCTGCAGGGGAAATGAGAGGAACTCGTGTTTTTGGTCCGGTAGCAAGAGAACTTCGTGAAAAACAATTCATGAAAATTGTATCATTAGCACCAGAAGTGCTTTAATTCGTTTTAAGATGATAAAGCTAAAAATAAAATCAGGAGATATCGTAAGAGTTATTGCTGGAGACCATAAAGGTGCTGAAGGTAAAGTTTTACGTGTTTACCGTGAAAAAAACAAAGCGATAGTTGAAGGTGTTAACTTGGTTTCAAAACACACTAAACCAAGTGCTAAAAACCCTCAAGGTGGTATCGTTAAGAAAGAAGCTTCTATTCAAATTTCTAACATTGCTTTAATTGATCCTAAAACTAAGGAGACAACTAGAGTAGGTATCAGAGTAGAAGGAGATAAGAAAGTAAGATTTTCAAAAAAATCTAATCAAGTACTATAGTAATGGCATATACACCTAGACTAAAAGAAGAATATAAGAGTAGAGTAATCTCTGCTCTTAAAGAAGAGTTCGGATATACAAACGTAATGCAAGTTCCTAAACTTGAAAAAATCGTTTTGAGCCGTGGAGTTGGTGCAGCTGTATCTGATAAAAAACTTATTGACTATGCAGTTGATGAGTTAACAAAGATCACTGGACAAAAAGCAGTATCTACAATTTCTAAGAAAGACGTTGCGTCTTTCAAATTAAGAAAAGGGATGCCTATTGGAGCAAAAGTAACTTTACGTGGAGAAAGAATGTATGAGTTTTTAGATAGACTGATTACTTCTGCTTTGCCACGTGTTAGAGATTTCAATGGTATTAAAGCTACTGGTTTTGACGGAAGAGGTAACTACAATCTTGGAGTTTTAGAGCAAATCATTTTCCCAGAAATTGATATTGACAAAGTAAACAAAATTTCAGGAATGGATATTACATTTGTTACTACTGCAAAAACAGACAAGGAAGCGAAGTCATTATTGGCTGAATTAGGATTACCTTTTAAAAAGAATTAAGACATGGCTAAAGAATCAATGAAAGCCCGCGAGGTGAAAAGAGAGAAAACGGTAGCTAAGTATGCTGAAAAGAGAAAAGCTTTATTAGAAGCTGGAGACTATGAAGGTTTACAAAGATTGCCAAAAAACGCTTCACCTGTTCGTTTGCATAACCGTTGTAAATTGACTGGAAGACCAAGAGGTTATATCCGTCAATTCGGTATTTCACGTGTAACTTTCCGTGAAATGGCTAACAATGGATTAATTCCAGGTGTGAAAAAAGCAAGCTGGTAATTTAAAAAAGTTTATAAATTGATTAAAGGTTCAGGAAGCGGGGTGCTTCCTGAAAACCATAATCGCAATCAAATACATATGTATACAGATCCTATTGCAGATTATTTGACTAGAGTTCGTAACGCTGTGGCTGCAAACCACAAAGTTGTTGAAATTCCAGCTTCTAATCTTAAAAAAGAGATAACTAAGATCTTATTTGATCAAGGTTACATCTTAAGTTACAAATTTGAGCAGAACACAGTTCAGGGTTCTATCAAAATTGCTTTAAAGTATGATAAAGATACTAAAGAGCCTGTAATTAAAGATATCCAAAGAATTAGTAAACCTGGTTTACGTAAATATGCAGGTGCTGCCAAATTACCAAGAATCCTTAATGGATTAGGAATTGCTATCGTTTCTACATCAAAAGGTTTGATGACTGGAAAACAAGCGAAGCAATTAAATGTAGGTGGTGAAGTAATTTGTTACGTATACTAATTTTTAAAGACTAAATAAGATGTCAAGAATAGGTAAAAGTCCAATTGTAATCCCTGCTGGTGTAACTGTTGAAGTTAACGAAGGTGTTGTTACAGTAAAAGGAAAGAAAGGTCAACTAACTCAGGAGTTCTCGGACGTAACTGTAAAAGTTGAAGGCGATCAGATTTCAGTTGAAAGATCGTCTGATTATAAAGACCAAAGAGCAAAACACGGATTATACAGAGCTTTAATCAACAACATGATTTTAGGTGTATCTGAAGGTTTTACAAAAGAACTTGAATTAGTTGGAGTTGGTTATAGAGCTTCAAACCAAGGTCAAAAATTAGATTTAGCTCTTGGATATTCTCACAATATTGTTTTAGAAATTGCTCCAGAAGTGTCTTTAGAAACAATATCTGAAAAAGGTAAGAACCCTATCGTAAAATTAACATCATTTGATAAACAACTTTTAGGTCAAGTTGCTGCGAAAATCAGAAGTTTCCGTAAGCCTGAGCCATACAAAGGAAAAGGTGTTAAATTTGTGGGTGAAGTATTAAGAAGAAAAGCAGGTAAATCAGCTTAAAATATAAGATTATGTCATTAACAAAATCTGAAAGAAGACAGAGAATTAAATTCAGAATTAGAAAATCGGTTAGTGGTACTGCTGCAAGACCTAGACTTTCTGTTTTTAGAAGTAATAAAGAAATTTACGCTCAAATCATTGATGATGTAAATGGAGTTACTATCTTAGCTGCATCTTCTAGAGAAAAAGAAATAGGAAAAGGTACTAACGTTGAAGTAGCTGCTGCTGTTGGAAAACTAGTTGCAGAGAAAGCGTTAAAAGCTGGGATTGATACCATCACTTTTGACAGAGGTGGATATTTATATCACGGTCGTATTAAATCATTAGCAGAAGGCGCAAGAGCCGCTGGACTTAAATTCTAATATATTATGTCTAAATACAAAAATGTAGAATTGGTAAAACCTAGTGGTCTTGAATTAAAAGATCGTCTAGTTAGTGTGAATCGTGTTACTAAAGTTACAAAAGGAGGTAGAGCTTTTGGTTTTTCTGCTATTGTAGTTGTAGGTGATGAAAATGGAGTAGTTGGTCACGGATTAGGAAAATCTAAAGACGTTTCTGAAGCAATTGCGAAAGCAGTAGAAGATGCTAAGAAAAACTTAGTGAGAATTCCTTTGAATGGTCAATCTGTTCCTCACGAACAAAAGGGTAAATTTGGTGGTGCACGTGTATTCTTAATTCCTGCATCTCATGGTACAGGAGTTATCGCTGGTGGAGCTGTTCGTTCAGTTCTTGAGTCAGTAGGTATTCACGATGTATTGTCTAAATCTCAAGGATCATCAAATCCACATAACGTAGTTAAAGCAACTTTTGATGCTTTATTACAAATGAGAAGTGCTCATACTGTTGCAAAACAGAGAGGTGTTTCTTTAGAGAAAGTTTTTAAAGGTTAATTCAGGAAATTATGGCTAAATTATTAGTAAAACAAGTAAGAAGCAAAATCAACTGTCCTCTTTCTCAAAAGAGAGGGTTGGAAGCTTTAGGTCTACGTAAAATTGGACAAGTTGTGGAGCATGAGTCAAATCCTGCTATCCTTGGGATGATAAACAAAGTTAAACACTTAGTTTCTGTTGAAGAAGCTAAATAACAAATACTGTTATGAATTTAAGTAACTTACAACCTGCTGAGGGATCTACACACAATCAAAATAAAAGATTAGGTAGAGGAGAAGGTTCTGGAAAAGGTGGTACTGCTGCACGTGGACACAAAGGAGCAAAATCTCGTTCTGGTTATTCTAAAAAGATTGGTTTTGAAGGAGGTCAAATGCCACTTCAAAGACGTGTACCTAAGTTTGGTTTCAAAAACATCAATCGTAAAGAATACGAAGGTGTTAATTTAGATACTCTTCAATTATTAGTTGATAACGGTGTAATTACTGATTCTGTATCAATGGCAGATTTCGTAGCAAATCGTCTAGCTTCTAAAAATGAAATCGTTAAGATTTTAGGTAGAGGAGAATTGAAAGCAAAATTAAAAGTAACTGCCCACAAATTTACTGCTACTGCAAAAGCTGCTATTGAGGCTGCTGGTGGAGAAGCTGTAACTATATAACTTATCTATTAAGATGAAGAAATTTATTGAATCAATAAGTAATGTTTGGAAAATCGAAGAACTAAAGAATAGAATCTTAATTACTTTAGGATTGCTTTTAGTATATCGTTTTGGAGCACACGTTACGCTTCCTGGAATTGACGCAACGCAATTGACTGGTTTAGCGGGACAAACTAAAAATGGTCTAGGATCTATTCTAGACATGTTCACCGGGGGTGCTTTCTCTAAGGCTTCAGTTTTTGCCTTAGGTATCATGCCTTATATTTCTGCGTCTATTGTTGTTCAGTTGATGGGAATTGCGATTCCATATTTACAAAAACTTCAAAATGATGGGGAAAGTGGTAGAAAAAAGATTAATCAAATCACTCGTTGGTTGACAATCGCTATCACATTGGTTCAAGGTCCAACTTATATCTATAATTTATACAGAACATTGCCTAGTAATGCATTTTTGCTAGGCTTTAATTCACCTGAATTTTTGTTCTCGTCTGTTATCATTTTAGTTACTGGTACAATTTTTGCTATGTGGCTTGGTGAGAAAATTACAGATAAAGGTATTGGAAATGGTATTTCATTGTTAATTATGGTTGGTATTTTAGCTCGTTTACCGCAAGCTTTTATCCAAGAGTTTACAACTCGTGTTACCAATAACAATGGAGGTCCAATGTTATTAGTTATTGAAATTATTGTGTGGCTGTTAGTTATCATTTCTTGTGTATTGCTTACAATGGCAGTACGTAAAATCCCAGTACAGTATGCTCGTCGTACTACAACTGGAGATTACGAACAAGATTTGGCAGGAGGTAATAGACAATGGATTCCTCTAAAGCTTAATGCTTCTGGAGTTATGCCAATCATTTTTGCTCAGGCAATTATGTTTATCCCTGCAGCTGTGGCTGGATTGTCTAAATCAGATACATCACAATCTATTGTTGGTGCATTTAGTAATATGTTTGGTTTCTGGTATAATTTTGTTTTTGCAACTTTAATTATTGTATTTACATTCTTTTATACTGCAATCACCGTTCCTACTAACAAAATGGCTGATGATTTAAAAAGAAGCGGTGGTTTTATTCCAGGCGTTCGTCCAGGAGCAGAAACTTCTGATTTCCTTGATAAAGTGATGTCTTTAATAACTTTCCCAGGATCTTTATTCCTTGCTTTGATTGCTGTGTTCCCAGCTATTGTTGTAAGTATTATGGATGTACAACAATCTTGGGCAATGTTTTTTGGAGGTACCTCATTAATAATTATGGTTGGTGTTGCAATAGATACTATTCAACAGATCAATTCATACTTGTTAAACAAACATTATGATGGTTTAATGAAGACTGGTAAAAATAGAAAAGCAGTAGCTTAATATTATTTATGGCAAAACAATCAGCAATAGAACAAGACGGATCAATTATAGAAGCATTGTCAAATGCTATGTTCCGTGTAGAGTTAGAAAATGGACATATTGTAATTGCTCATATTTCTGGTAAAATGCGAATGCATTACATCAAATTATTACCTGGTGATAAAGTGAAACTAGAAATGAGTCCTTACGATTTGTCAAAAGCAAGAATTACTTATCGATATTAAAGGATATTCACTATGAAAGTTAGAGCATCAGTAAAAAAGAGAAGTGCCGAGTGCATTATCGTGCGTAGAAAAGGGAGACTGTACGTAATAAACAAAAAGAATCCTAGATTTAAACAAAGACAAGGATAATTATGGCAAGAATAGCAGGGGTAGATATCCCAAAAAACAAAAGAGGTGTTATTGCACTTACCTATATCTTCGGATTAGGAAAAAGTAGAGCTATTGAGATTTTAGAAAAAGCTCAAGTTAGCCAAGATAAAAAAGTTCAAGATTGGAATGATGATGAAATTGGAGCAATTCGTGAAGCTGTTTCATTTTACAAAATTGAAGGAGAATTACGTTCTGAAATTTCTTTAAACATTAAACGTTTAATGGATATTGGATGTTACAGAGGAATTCGTCACAGATCTGGTCTTCCATTAAGAGGACAAAGAACTAAAAACAACTCAAGAACAAGAAAAGGTAAAAGAAAAACTGTTGCTAACAAGAAAAAAGCAACTAAATAATAAGTAATATGGCTAAAGCAACTGCAAAAAAACGTAAAGTTATCGTTGAATCAACGGGTGAGGCTCATATTTCTGCCACTTTTAATAACATTATTATTTCTTTGACTAATAAGAAAGGTGAAGTTATCTCTTGGTCTTCAGCTGGTAAAATGGGTTTCAGAGGTTCTAAAAAGAACACTCCTTATGCAGCTCAAATGGCAGCAGAAGATTGCACTAAAGTAGCACTTGAGGCAGGACTTAAAAAAGTGAAAGTTTATGTAAAAGGACCAGGTAACGGACGTGAGTCTGCTATCCGTTCTATTCATAACGGTGGAATTGAAGTTACTGAAATTATTGATGTTACTCCAATGCCACACAACGGATGTCGTCCTCCAAAAAGACGTAGAGTTTAATTTTTTATTTTTATAGTATAATCAAGGTAGAACATAAATTATCGAAGGATTAGACCTGAATTCATAATTTCTACCTTAAAATTTTTTTAAAATGGCAAGATATACTGGTCCTAAAACCAAAATCGCTCGTAAATTTGGCGAAGCAATCTTCGGAGATGATAAATCTTTCGAAAAAAGAAATTACCCACCTGGACAACACGGGATGGCTAAAAAGAGAGGAAAAAAATCTGAGTACGCTGTTCAGTTAATGGAAAAGCAAAAAGCTAAATATTCTTATGGGATTTTAGAAAAACAATTCAGAAATTTATTCGAAAAAGCATCAGCGACTAAAGGAGTAACTGGTGAAGTTTTATTACAATTATGCGAAGCAAGATTAGATAATGTTGTTTTTAGAATGGGAATTGCTCCATCTAGAAGAGGTGCGCGTCAAATCGTTTCTCACAGACACATTACTGTAAATGGAGAGGTTGTTAATATTCCTTCTTACCACCTTAAGCCTGGTGATAAAGTTGCAGTTCGTGAAAAATCTAAATCTTTAGAAGCTATCGAACGTTCTTTATCAAATTCAAGTCATGTTTATGAATGGATTACTTGGAACAATGATCTTAAAGAAGGAACTTTCGTTTCTGTGCCTGCGAGACTTCAAATTCCAGAAAACATTAAAGAACAATTAATCGTAGAGTTGTACAACAAATAATAATTGACTTAGTCGAAATTTATGGCAATATTTAATTTTCAAAAGCCCGATAAAGTTATCATGATCGATTCAACCGATTTTGAAGGTAAATTTGAATTTAGACCTTTAGAACCTGGTTACGGATTGACAGTTGGTAATGCACTTAGAAGAGTTTTGCTTTCAGCATTAGAAGGTTATGCAATTACATCTGTTCGTATCGAAGGTGTAGATCATGAGTTTTCTACTATTTCAGGTGTTGTTGAAGATGTTACCGAAATTATCCTTAATCTAAAACAAGTACGTTTCAAGCGTCAGATCGAAGATATCGATAATGAATCAGTTACTATTTCTGTTTCAGGTAAAGATCAATTAACAGCAGGTGATTTTCAGAAATTTATTTCAGGTTTCCAAGTTCTAAATCCAGACCTTGTTATCTGTAACTTGGATTCTAAAATCAAATTGAATTTCGATTTAACAATCGAAAAAGGTAGAGGATACGTGCCTGCTGAAGAGAACAAAAAACAGAATGCTGCAATTGGAACGATTTTTACAGATTCTATTTTTACTCCGGTAAAAAATGTAAAATATGCAATCGAAAATTTCCGTGTTGAGCAAAAGACGGATTACGAAAAATTAGTTTTTGAAATCAAAACTGATGGATCTATCAATCCTAAAGATGCTCTTACTGAAGCTGCTAAAGTTTTAATTCACCATTTCATGTTATTCTCTGACGAAAGAATTACACTTGAGGCTGACGAAATTGCACAAACAGAATCGTATGATGAAGAGTCATTGCATATGAGACAATTGCTTAAAACTAAGCTTGTTGATATGGATTTATCTGTGAGAGCATTAAATTGCTTGAAAGCGGCTGAAGTTGATACACTTGGTGATTTAGTATCGTTCAATAAAAATGACCTAATGAAATTCCGTAATTTTGGTAAAAAATCTTTAACTGAGCTTGATGAACTTGTTGCAGTGAAGAATTTAACTTTCGGAATGGATTTAGCTAAATACAAATTAGATAAAGAATAATTTACTTCATATTTTGCTCTCCATGGTGGATTGTAGCAAGATGAAGATAAAAAAAACACGTCATGAGACACGGAAAAAAATTCAACCACTTAAGCAGACAGACTGGACATAGAAAAGCTATGTTGGCTAATATGGCTTGTTCTCTTATCGAGCACAAACGTATTAACACTACTGTTGCTAAAGCTAAAGCGCTTAAACAATTTGTTGAGCCTTTAATTACAAAATCAAAAGAGGATACGACTCACAATCGTCGTATTGTTTTTGCTTACTTACGTAACAAATACGCTGTAACTGATTTGTTCAGAGATGTTGCTGCTAAAGTAGGTGACCGTCCAGGTGGATACACACGTATCATTAAAGTTGGAAATCGTTTGGGAGATAACGCTGATATGGCGATGATCGAACTTGTTGACTTCAATGAACTTTACAACGGAGGTAAAAAAGAAGTTAAAAAAGCGAAAAGCCGTCGTGGTGGTAAAGCTAAAAAAGCTGAAACTGCTGCTCCTGAAGCCCCTGCTGCTGAATCAGAAACGACTACTGAAGCTTCTGAATAATTATGAAAGTAATCATTCTATAAAAATCAAGGATAAACTAATTTTTAGTTTATCCTTTTTTTTTGATTTTTTTGGAACTGCAGAAATGTAACTTATTTAAAAAGATAGGTTTTATTTTTATGAGTGAAAGTTTTAAAAAATCTTGGAAGGGCTATTTTAAAGAAGTAAATTTGCAAAATTCTAATTACACTTAAAACCTTGATTAGGTTTTATAACTTGATTAAAAAAACAATACAAATTAAATAATGAAATACACAACACGACAAAGCGCCATTTTATTACTTAGTGACGGAACAATCTTTCACGGAAAATCTATCGGAATTAGCGGTAAAACTTTTGGTGAAGTTTGTTTTAATACTGGAATGACTGGGTATCAGGAAATTTTTACTGATCCTTCTTATTTTGGGCAAATAATGGTTGCTACAAATACACATATCGGAAACTATGGTGTTAATGATTCTGAAGTGGAATCTGATAGTATTAAAATTGCCGGTTTAGTTTGTAAAAACTTCAGTTTTAATTATTCTAGAGAAAATGCTTCTGGAAGTTTAGAAGATTATTTTGCTAAACAAAATTTAATCTGTATTTCTGATGTTGATACTCGTGCACTTGTAAGTTACATTCGTGATAACGGTGCTATGAATGCTGTTATTTGTACAGATGGAACTTCTATAGAGGACTTGAAGAAAGAATTGGCTAATGTGCCAAATATGGAAGGTTTAGAGTTGGCATCAAAAGTTTCTACTAAAGAACCATATTTCTTTGGTGACGAAAATGCTACTTACAAAATCTCGGCTTTAGACCTAGGTATCAAAAAGAATATCTTGAGAAATCTTGCAAAAAGAGATTGTTACATTAAGGTGTATCCTTTTGATTCAACTTATAAAGATATGTCGGAGTTTAATCCAGATGGATATTTCTTGTCAAATGGACCTGGGGATCCAGATCCTTTATTTGGAGCAATTCAGGTGGCAAAAGAAATTTTAGCAGATAATAAACCTTTGTTCGGAATCTGTTTGGGACACCAAGTAATTGGTCTGGCAAATGGAGTTGAAACGTATAAAATGTTTAACGGACACCGAGGAATTAATCACCCAGTTAAAAACATCATTACAGGTAAAGGTGAAATAACTTCTCAAAATCACGGGTTCGCTGTTAGAAAAGAGCAATTAGAAAATCATCCAGAATTAGAAATTACCCACGTACATTTAAACGATGGAACTGTTGCTGGAATGCGAATGAAAAATAAAAATTGCTTTTCTGTGCAATATCACCCAGAGGCTAGCCCTGGCCCACATGATTCGTCATATTTGTTTGACCAATTTGTAGAGAATATTAAAAGTAGCAAAGCCTAAAACGATGTAGTTAATAAATAAACGGGTTTAATGACTAAAGCTCGTTTATAGTATTAAATATTTTTATAATTTCGAAAAAAAAATATAATTTATTAATAAAAAACAAAAATAATGAGTATTATAATTAAAGTTCACGCAAGACAAATTCTTGATTCTAGAGGTAATCCTACTATTGAAGTTGATGTAGTAACTGAAAATGGAGTTTTAGGTAGAGCTGCTGTTCCATCTGGAGCATCAACTGGAGAGCACGAAGCTGTTGAATTACGTGATGGAGGTAAAGCTTATCTAGGTAAAGGTGTTTTGAATGCAGTGAATAATGTAAATACTATTATTGCTGAAGAATTAGTTGGAACTTCTGTTTTCGAACAAAACACAATTGACCAATTAATGATTGATTTAGATGGTACTCCAAACAAATCTAAATTAGGAGCTAATGCTATTTTAGGAGTTTCTTTAGCTGCTGCAAAAGCTGCTGCTAACGAACTTGGTTTACCATTATACAGATACGTAGGCGGTGTTTCTGCTAACACACTTCCTGTTCCAATGATGAATATCATTAATGGAGGTTCTCACTCTGATGCGCCGATCGCATTCCAAGAGTTTATGATTTTTCCAGTAAAAGCTACTTCTTTTACACATGCAATGCAAATGGGAACTGAAATTTTCCACAACTTGAAAAAGGTATTACACGATAGAGGTTTAAGTACTGCAGTAGGTGATGAAGGAGGTTTTGCTCCAAACTTAGCTGGTGGTACTGAAGATGCTTTAGACACTATCAAACTTGCAGTTGAAAAAGCAGGATATTCTTTCGGTGACGAAATTATGATTGCTCTTGACTGTGCTGCTTCTGAGTTTTATGTAAATGGTAAATACGATTATACTAAATTTGAAGGAGAAACTGGAAAAATTAGAACTTCTGCAGAACAAGCTGAATACTTAGCTGAACTTGCTGCTAAATATCCAATTATCTCTATCGAAGATGGTATGTACGAAGATGACTGGGATGGATGGAAAGCTTTAACTGAAAAAATTGGAGATAAAGTTCAATTAGTTGGAGATGATTTATTTGTTACTAATGTTGCTCGTTTGTCAACTGGTATTGAAAAAGGAATTGCTAACTCAATCTTAGTAAAAGTAAACCAAATTGGTACTTTAACTGAAACAATTGCTGCAGTAAACATGGCTAAAAATGCTGGGTATACATCTGTAATGTCTCACCGTTCTGGAGAAACTGAAGATAATACAATCGCAGACTTAGCTGTTGCTTTGAACTGTGGGCAAATTAAAACAGGTTCTGCTTCTCGTTCAGATCGTATGGCTAAGTACAACCAATTATTAAGAATTGAAGAAGAACTAGGAAGTACAGCTTATTTTCCTGGTTTAAATGCTTTTAAAATCAAATAATTCTACAAATTATATATTGGAAAAAACCATCCGCCTCGGCGGATGGTTTTTTTTTGGACTTTTAACAAATTCATAGCAGTATTCTTTTTTTAATTAGTCTTAAATTCATTAGATTTGATAAATTATTATTTAAAGAATTATTTCCAGTATATTATGTCAAAAATAGCTACATTAGAAATAGATGGTAAAAAGGTTGAGCTTCCAGTAATCACAGGGAGTGAAAACGAATCAGCTATCGATATCAACAAATTACGTGATTTAACAGGTTATATTACACTTGATCCAGGTTATAAGAATTCAGGATCTTGTACAAGTGAAATCACCTTCCTAGATGGAGAAGAAGGAATTTTACGTTACAGAGGATATTCGATCGAAGATCTTGCTGAAAAAGCTAGTTTCTTAGAGGTCTCATATCTTTTGATTTTTGGTGAATTGCCTACTGCTGCACAATTAGAAGACTTTGAAAATGGTATTAAAAAGCATTCTTTGGTAAACGAAGAAATGAAAAATATCATTGACGGTTTCCCTAAAACAGCTCACCCAATGGGAGTGTTATCTGCTTTAACAAGCGCTTTAACAGCTTTTAATCCTAAAGCGGTTAACGTTGATAACGAAAAAGAAATGTACGAAGCTATTTGTAAAACAATGGCAAAATTTTTAGTGATTGCTACATGGACTTACAGAAAATCTATGGGTTATCCTTTAAATTACTATGATAATACAAAAGGTTATGTAGAAAGCTTTATGCAATTAATGTTTAAATTGCCTACAGGACCTTATGCAGCAAATCCAGTAATCGTAAATGCGTTAGATAAATTATTCATTCTTCACGCAGATCACGAACAAAACTGTTCTACATCTACAGTTAGAATGGTAGGTTCTTCTCATGCTGGTTTATTTGCTTCAGTTTCGGCAGGAGTTTCTGCACTTTGGGGACCACTTCACGGTGGAGCAAACCAAGCGGTACTTGAAATGCTTGAAGAAATTAACAAAGACGGTGGAGATACAGATAAGTTTTTAGCGAAAGCGAAAGATAAAAATGATCCATTCCGTTTAATGGGATTCGGACATAGAGTTTACAAAAACTTTGACCCAAGAGCTAAAATCATCAAAAAAGCAGCAACAGAAGTATTAGAAACTTTAGGTGTTGAAGATCCAATTTTAGATATTGCAAGAAAATTAGAAAAAGCTGCTCTTGAAGATGAGTACTTCAAATCAAGAAATTTATATCCAAATGTTGACTTCTATTCTGGAATTATCTACAGAGCTTTAGGAATTCCAACTGATATGTTTACTGTAATGTTTGCTATTGGAAGATTGCCAGGTTGGATTGCGCAATGGAAAGAAATGCGTGAAAATAAAGAGCCAATTGGAAGACCAAGACAAATTTATACAGGACATCCTTTAAGAGAATTTAAGTCTAATAAATAAAAAACGAAAGCTTCACTTTACTGTGAAGCTTTTTTTATATTTGCTCAAAATATAATAAAGTTATGTTGCAATTAAATGTAAAGAACGAAACGTCTCGGCTTCATGCTGTAGTTCTGGGTTCTGCTGTTCATAATGGTCCAACTCCAACTATAGAAGAGGCTTATGACCCTAAATCATTGGAACATATTAAAGCAGGAACTTATCCTGTGGAAAAAGATATGGTTGCTGAAATGGAAGCTTTTAATGCTGTTTTTCAGAAATATGATGTAACTGTTTATCGTCCAGAAATGATTGAAAATTACAATCAGATTTTTGCTCGTGATATTGGATTTGTAATTGACGATGTTTTTGTAAAATCTAACATTCTGCCGGATAGAGAACGCGAATTGGATGCGATTCAATATGTAATTGATCAAATTGATCCCTTAAAAGTGGTTCGCCCTCCAGAAGAAGTTCATATAGAAGGAGGAGATGTTATGCTTTGGAATGATCATATTTTTATAGGAACTTATAAAGGAAGCGATTATAAAGATTACATTACCGCAAGAACTAATATGCATGGAGTAAATTACATCAAATCTCTGTTTCCTAATAAAATTGTAAAGGAGTTTGATTTAGTAAAATCTAAGCTGGAAGCAAGAGACAATGCTCTGCATTTAGACTGCTGTTTTCAGCCTGTTGGAAAAGATAAAGGAATTATCTATAAAAGAGGTTTTCGTGAAGAAGCAGATTATCTTTATCTAGTAAAACTTTTCGGAAAAGAAAACTTATTCCATATCGAAAGAAATGAAATGTATAATATGTTTTCGAATGTATTTTCAATTGATGAAAATGTAGTGGTTTCTGAAAAGAATTTTACAAGATTGAACAACTGGCTTCGTGAAAATGGTTTTACGGTTGAAGAGATTCCGTATGCTGAAATTTCAAAACAAGAAGGTTTATTGAGATGTTCAACTTTGCCATTAATTAGAGACTAAAAACTAGTTTCAAAAAAAATATAAAAAATGAAACAAACTACTAATGCTATCGTGATGATTCGCCCAGTTGCATTCAGAATGAATGAACAGACGGCAGTCAATAATTATTATCAAAAGGTATTAGACGGACTTTTGCCAAGTACTGTTAATGCTAAAGCGCAACAAGAATTTGATGCTTTTGTAGAAAAGCTAAGAGCGGTTGGCGTTGATGTAACAGTTGTTGATGATAATTTAGAGACTGATACTCCAGATAGTATTTTTCCAAATAACTGGGTTTCGTTTCATGAAAATGGAGATGTAGCATTGTATCCAATGTTTGCAGAAAACCGTCGTCAAGAACGTCGTGAAGATATTTTGGATACTTTGGAAGAAAAAGGATTTGAAATTACCAATATAATGGACTATACTTCTGCAGAAGAAGATGGCATTTTCTTAGAAGGAACAGGAAGTTTATTATTAGATAGAGCAAACGGAAAAGCATATTGCGCTTTATCACCAAGAGCTGACGAAGAATTGTTTATAGAGTTCTGTGAAGATTTTGATTATGCTCCAGTTATTTTCGAAGCTTTTCAAACAGTTGATGGAGAACGAAAACTAATTTATCATACTAATGTTATGATGTGTTTAGGCGAAACTTTTGCAGTAATTTGTGCAGATTCGATTGATGACAAGAAAGAACGCAAAATGGTTCTGGATAATCTGAAAGAAGATAAGAAAGAGATCATTTTAATTACAGAAGATCAGGTAAATAATTTTGCTGGAAATATGCTTGAAGTTCGCGGAAAAGATGATAAGAGATATATTGTGATGAGTGCTTCTGCACACCAGAGTTTGACTCCAAAACAAATTGTGCAGCTGGAAAATCATGCAGAAATTTTAAGTTCAAGTTTGGATACGATTGAAGCTTGCGGAGGAGGAAGTGCTAGATGTATGATGGCCGAAGTTTTCTTGCCAAGAAGTTAAAAGAAAATATTTAGTAAAAAGAAAGGGATAAAGTCATTAAGATTTATCCCTTTCTTTTTTTAGAATATGATTTGAGCTAGAAATTTCCTTTTATAATATTAACGATGGCACTTACAATGTATTGAATGCCGATAGAAATAACTATAAAACCAACAATTCTTGAAATAGCAACAATTCCTGATGCTCCTAAAATTCTAGCTAAATAATGCGCGCTTTTTAAAATAGCAAAAATGGCTACAGCAATAGCTAAAATAGCTAGCGAAGAAATTATGATTTCATTTATTTCGTGGTGTTCTTGATAAAACGCTATTAAAAGGGACATAGATCCTGGTCCGGCAAGCATTGGTATTGCTAATGGTGTAAGAGCGATATCATTTCTTTGTTGCGCCTCATTTTCAATTTTTTTGTTGATTCCTCGTTTTTTGTTGAATTTACCTGAGAGTAAAGAAAATCCAGAATTAACAATTACGATTCCGCCAGCGATTCTTAAGGCATCAATGCTAATGCCGAAGAAAGTTAGAACATATTGGCCAATAAAATATGAAACCAATAATATGATAAAAACGTTAATAGCAGTCCAAAGAGAAATTCTAGATCTTTCTTTTTGCGAATCATGTTGTGTTAATCCGACGAAAATGGGTACTGTTCCTATTGGATTTAATACCGAAAACAATGCGGCAAATAGATAAATGAATAATTCCATATGATATTGGTTAGTGAAGTAAATGTAGTTATTTTTTGATGCTTTTGCATGAAAATATGTTATGATTATGTTTTTATTGGTTATCGATTCTGAATCAAAGATGTAGGACTTAATCATTCTTTTTTGATTACTTTTGCAGTCTAAATAAAAACTATGAAAAGTAAAAAAACATTAGTTATAGGAGCATCTACAAATCCTGAACGTTACTCTTTTAGAGCTGTTAATATGTTGGTTGGTAAAGGGCATTCAGTATTAGCAATTGGACAAAAAGCGGGAGAGGTTGCAGGAGTGAAAATTCAGACTAAGGCAATGCCAGTTAAAAATATCGATACCATTACTTTGTATCTAAATCCTGTTCGTCAAAGAGATTATTATAATTATATTATAGAATCGCATCCTAAACGTGTAATTTTTAATCCAGGAACAGAAAACCCAGAATTCTATCAATTGTTAGAGTCTAATAGTATTGATGTAGAAGTTGCTTGCACCTTAGTTTTGTTAGCTACAAATCAATATTAAATTTTCGAAATATCTTAGAAATAGGTTTTTGAAAAATGCATTTATTTTGGATAGAAAAGAAAGGGGTTTCGTAATAATTTTTAAATATCGTTAAGGCTTGAATTTAATGGCTGTAGTGTAGGCTTAACCATTAAAAGTATTACATTTGTCGTCATGGAATTTTCATCAAAATTAATTGAAAAAGCAGTAAACGAAATGTCGCAATTGCCAGGTATTGGCAAACGTACAGCACTTCGATTGGTTCTTCATTTGTTAAAACAACCTAAGGAACAAACGGCCTTTTTATCGCAAGCATTATTAAATATGCGAGAGGATATTAAATTTTGTGAAAGTTGCTATAATATTTCTGATACTAAAATTTGTGAAATTTGCGCTAATCCAATTAGAAATCACGAGACAATATGTATTGTCGAAGATATTAGAGATGTGATGGCGATAGAAAATACTGGACAGTTTAAAGGAATATATCATGTCCTTGGCGGGAAAATTTCTCCAATTGAAGGAGTTGGCCCCAATCAGTTGAATATTTCTAGTTTAGTGACAAAAGTGAAATCTGGAAATGTAGCGGAGATTATTTTTGCATTAAGCTCAACTATGGAAGGAGATACAACAAATTTTTACATCTATAAACAAATAGCAGATTCTGATATTATAATTTCAACAATCGCAAGAGGAATTTCGGTTGGAGATGAATTGGAATATGCGGACGAAATAACATTAGGACGAAGTATTTTACACAGAGTCCCTTTTGAAAAAACATTTAAAAATAATTAACAAAGCCCCAAACAAAAGTTAGGTTTTCCTGAATATTAAATGGAAAAGCTATACTTGCCATAAAATTGAACGAATGACAAAAAAAAGCTTTTTTCTATTCTTATTAATTTCAGTATTACTTACATCATGTATTCCTATTAAAGATCTGGTTTATCTTCAAGATAAAGATGGTTCAAACGAACAAACAGCGATTGCAGCAGTCGAATCAAAACCATATAGATTACAGGTAAATGATATTTTAAAAATCAATATAAAGGCAATTGATCCGAAATTGGTTTCCATTTTTAATACAACAGAGGACGAAGGAGGGCAAGCAGGAAGAAGTGAATCGGCTTTATATTTTGATGGTTTTACAGTTGATGATCACGGAAATATTAGAATGCCAATTTTAGGAGAGATAAATGTAATAGGTTATACTCTTGAAGAAGTTCGTGTAAAAATTGAAAAAAAATTATTGGAGGAATATTTTAAAAGTGAAGCTAATATTTTTGTTACAGTTAAGTTGGCTGGTTTCAGATATACTATTAATGGGGAAGTTGGAAGTACAGGAACCAAAACATTATTTAAGGATAATGTAACCATTTTGGAAGCTGTTGCAAATGCGGGGGACATCACAACAGTTGGTAATAGAAAAGAGGTGACCGTAATTCGTCAAAGTCCTACTGGTGTACAAATGCACGATATTGATCTTACAGATGTTAATGTAATGAAGTCGCCTTATTATTATTTACAACCAAATGATTATATCTATGTAAAACCATTGAGACAAAAAACTTGGGGAACAGGTCAGACGGGAATACAATCTATAGGGACAATAATTACATTGTTATCTCTGGCTACAACAGTTTACCTAATAATAAAATAAAAAATAGATTTTTAAAATGTTAGACATTAAGGATTTTGCCATTTTTGAAAATCATTCTCATTTTGATTTTAAAGGATTTCTATTAAAAATTGCAAGTTACTGGAAATGGTTTCTAGTAAGTTTAATTATTGCTTTCACAATTGCTTATCAGATAAACATTCGTAAAGAGAAAATTTACGAGATGCAGACAATGATTTCTATCAAGGAAGAAAACAACCCCTTTTTTACATCAAATACAAGTTTAGTTTTTAATTGGGGAGGTATCTCTGATCAAGTAAATGGAATTTCTACAATTCTTCAGTCAAGATCTCATAATGAATTGGTTGTAGATAAACTTCAGTTTTATATTGATTATTTAGAACAAGGAAAATATAATTTAATTGATTCTTATGGGTCGGTTCCATTTTATATCGATATCGATAAGACAAAAGGACAGATTGTAAATTCATTAATTAATATAAAGTTTTTAAATGAAAATGAATATCAAATCCAGATTCCATTTGAAAGCAACTCCGTTTCATTGATTACTTATAACAACAATTCTTATAGCAATACTTCTGTACAACCTGTAACCTTCATAAAAAAATATAAAGTTGGGGAAAGCGTAAATCTCCCGTTTTTGAATTGGAAGTTACAAATCAATGATAATCCAGGTTTTTACAAGGGTAAAGAATATTTTGTCAGATTTAATGATTTTGACGGGACGGTATCTCGATATAAAGGAATAAATGTAGACTCTGGTAAAAGCGGTGGGTCACTATTGACTTTGTCAATGCAGGGAACAAATAAAACCAGAATGGTTGATTATTTGAATTCTACTGTAAAAATGCTTATTAAAATTCAGCTCGACGGCAAAAATCAATTCGCAACAAATACTATTAGGTTTATTGATAGTACTCTTGTGGCAATGGAATCTCAGCTTAAACAGACTGGTAATGAATTAAAATCTTTTCAAAAAGATAAAAATATTTACGAAATAGAAGGCGGTGGTTCTAAAGTTTCAGAAAAAATAATGGATTTTGATGTTGAAAGGGACCAACTAACAAGAAAAATTGCTTACTATAATTCGTTAAAATCATATTTAAATAGTAGTACCGATTATTCTAGATTGCCTGCCCCTTCTGTTGCAGGAATTGAAGATCCAAATATAGTAGCAAATGTTTCTAAACTTATTGCACTTTCTACTCAAAGATCAGAAATGGCTTATGCTGTAAAAAGTGAAAAAATATTTAAGGATTTTGATAATCAAATGGCAGCAGTAAAAAACGTTCTTCAAGAAAATATAGTTACTGCAAAAGCTTCTTTATTATATGATTTATCATTGGTGAACGCAAAAATTGGTCAAGCTGAAAGTACAGTAAAAAGACTTCCAGCTGAACAGCAAGAGTTATTGAAAATCAAAAGGAAATATGATTTAAATGATAACATCTATACAGAATTTCTTCAAAAAAGAAATGAAGCAGAAATTGTCAGAGCGTCTAACTTGTCAGATATTCACTTTATTGATCCTGCCAAAGATATTGGCGGAGGTTTGATCGGTCCTAAGACCTCTGTGAATTATGTAATGGCTTTGTTTTTAGGAGTTTTGATTCCCTTATTGTTTGTTTTGGTAATTTTCTTTATTAATAATTCAATTCAGAATACTGAGGATATTAGCAAATTGACTCAAATTCCATTGCTTGGTGTAATTGGGGTTAATAAGGATTCTGGAAGTTTGGCAGTTTTTGATAAGCCAAAGTCAGCACTTTCGGAGGCATTTAGAGGGATTCGATCATCACTTCAGTTTTTATACAAAAAACAGCTAGTTAGCGGATCAAAAACATTAATGATTACTTCTTCTATTAGTGGTGAAGGAAAAACATTCTGTTCTATTAACATTGCTACAGTTTTTGCCTTAAGCGAAAAGAAAACTGTAATTGTTGGTTTAGATTTGAGAAAGCCCAAATTAGCAGATGAATTCCAAATAAAATCATCTTTAGGAGTTGTTAATTATTTAATAAAGCAAAATAGCTTGCAAGAAATAACCAATTCGACGCAGATTCCAAATTTAGATGTAATACTTTCGGGGCCAATTCCTCCGAACCCTTCAGAGTTGATTTTAAGTGATGGAATGAAAGAGATGATTGATGAATTGAAGCAGAAATATGATTATATTGTTTTGGATACCCCGCCAGTAGGTTTAGTGGCTGATTCGTTAGAATTGGTTCAGTTTGCAGATGTCACATTATATATTGTAAGACAAAACTATACTAAGAAAGACATGATAACGTTGTTAAATACGAGACTTAAACGTGGAGAGTTGAGCAATGTGAGTATTGTATTAAACGGTTATGAAAATAAAGCTAAATATGGTACTGGTTACGGTTATGGTTACGGCTATGGAGCTTATTCGAATGGTTACCACGAAGAAGAAGTCAAAGTTGGATTTTGGAAAACATTCATGAATCGAATTAGAAAAAGCTAAAAGTTGGATAAATGGAAAATAAAACAAAAAATACAATTTTAATCACGGGAGGAGCTGGATTTATAGGTTCAAATCTAACTGAGTATTTTTTAGGCTTAGGCTATAAAGTTGTCTGTTTGGATAATTTTTCTACAGGTCATCGTCATAATTTAAAAGATTTTTTAGACAATTCAGATTTTAAATTAATCGAAGGTGATATCCGAAATTTAGCAGATTGCAATCTGGCTGTTGAAGGAGCTGATTTTGTTTTGCACCAAGCAGCTTTGGGTTCTGTTCCTCGATCAATAAAAGATCCAATTACAACCAATGATGTAAATGTTTCTGGGTTTTTAAATATGCTGACTGCTGCACGCGATGCAAAAGTAAAAAGATTTGTATATGCAGCAAGCTCTTCAACTTATGGAGATTCTCAAGGATTGCCAAAAGTAGAAGATGTTATAGGGAAACCGTTGTCTCCTTATGCCATTACTAAATATGTAAACGAGCTGTACGCGGAAATTTTCAGTAGAACGTATGGTTTAGAAACAATTGGCCTTCGTTATTTTAATGTTTTTGGAAGAAAACAAGACCCTAACGGAGCGTATGCCGCTGTAATACCAAAATTTGTAAAACAGTTTATGAATCATGAAAGTCCTGTAATTAATGGAGATGGGAATTACTCTCGTGATTTTACTTATATCGATAATGTTATTCAAATGAATGAATTGGCAATGACTTCTCAAAATCCAGAAGCCATTAATTCAGTTTACAATACTGCATTTGGTGATAGAAATACATTAAATGATTTGGTTAAATATTTAAAAGAATATTTATCCGAGTTTGATCCAAAAATAAAGGATGTTCAGGTTATTTATGGAGAAAATAGAGCAGGTGATATTCCTCATTCGCTGGCAAGTATTGAGAAAGCAAAAAATATGTTAGGATATAATCCAAAATATTCTTTGCAAGAAGGATTGAAAGAAGCAGTTGGGTGGTATTGGAATAATTTAAAATAAATAGATCAAGATAAAATAGATCAAATGAAAATTACAAAAATTTGTTGCATTGGTGCAGGATATGTTGGTGGGCCAACCATGGCCGTTATAGCGCAAAAATGCCCGCACATTCAAGTTACAGTTGTTGATTTAAACGAACAAAGAATAGCAGGTTGGAACGATCCAAATCCTAAAAATATTCCAATATATGAGCCAGGTCTTTCTGAAATTGTAGCAGAAGCTAGAGGTAGAAATCTATTTTTTTCTACAGATGTTGATAAGGCAATAGACGAAGCTCAAATGGTATTTATTTCAGTAAACACTCCTACCAAAACTTATGGTAAAGGTAAAGGAATGGCAGCTGACTTAAAATATATTGAATTATGTGCTAGACAAATTGCAAGGGTAGCAAAACAAAATAAAATTGTAGTCGAGAAATCAACTTTACCAGTTAGAACGGCCGAAGCAATTAAGAGTATATTGGATAACACTGGAAATGGTGTTCAATTTCAAATTCTCTCTAATCCAGAGTTTTTGGCAGAGGGAACTGCGGTAACCGACCTGTTAAATCCAGATCGTATTTTGATTGGTGGAGACACAACTGAAGGCGGTGAGGAAGCAATTAATGCATTGGTTGATGTTTATTCAAATTGGATAAATAAAGATAGAATTTTGACAACAAATGTTTGGTCATCAGAATTGTCTAAACTTACAGCAAATGCATTTTTAGCACAACGTATATCTTCAATAAATGCAATGTCAGAACTTTGTGAAAAAACAGGCGCAGATGTGAATGAAGTTGCGAGAGCTATTGGCATGGACAGCAGAATAGGACCAAAATTTTTAAAAGCTTCTGTAGGATTTGGAGGTTCTTGCTTTCAAAAAGATATTTTGAATCTGGTTTATATAGCAAAGTCATACGGATTAAATGAAGTTGCAGATTATTGGGAACAAGTGATTATTATGAATGATCATCAAAAAAGAAGGTTCTCAAATAAAATTGTTCAAACATTATATAATACTGTAGCCGATAAAAAAATTGCATTTTTGGGTTGGGCTTTCAAAAAAGATACAAACGATACTAGAGAATCTGCCGCAATTTATGTTGCTGATGACTTAATAAATGAACAAGCTAAAATCTCAGTCTTTGATCCGAAAGTTTCTAAGGATAAAATGTTAAACGACTTAGATTATTTGGAAACAAGAACAAGTAAGGAAAATATTGATGCTTTGAATGTGTTTGAAAATGCTTATGAAGCTTGTAAAGGAGCACATGCTGTTGCGATCTTAACGGAGTGGGATGAGTTTACAGCTTATGATTGGAAAAAGATTTACGACTCAATGCATAAACCAGCTTTTGTTTTTGATGGAAGAAATATTTTGAATGCTAAACAGTTAGAATCAATAGGTTTCGTTTATAATGGTATTGGGGCATAAATTGGTTTTGTAGTTTGAAGAGATATGAAGTGATACGAATTTGCTTCATTCATAAAGAAGAAAAAATGAATTGGTACGTAGTTTATACAAAACCTAAATGGGAAAAGAAAGTTGCTGATAAGCTTAATCAGCTGGGAATCGAATGCTATTGTCCTTTAATTACTCAGGTTAAACAATGGTCAGATCGAAAAAAGAAAATTGAGATGCCACTTTTTAATTCTTATGTTTTTGTACAATTACCCGATTCAGAGCGAAATTTAGTATTTCAAGTTGCTGGTGTTGTTAGATATTTGTTTTGGCTTGGAAAGCCTGCAATTGTTAAGGATCAAGAAATTGAAATTATTAAAAAAAGTCTAAAAGCAACAAATATTAGCGATATATCGGTTTCGACGTTTCAAGTTGGTGATAAGATCAAATTAGAGTCGGGAGCATTCAGTAATCAAAACGCAATTGTACAAGAGGTATCTAATAGTTATTATGTCCTAGTCTTAGAAGCATTAGGATGTGTATTGAAGATAAAATATAAATGATTCTAAAAATCAGAAGATAACAGAAGAAAAAGCCTTTTGGGATTTTTTTCTTCTGTTTTTTTATTATGTATTTATTTACAGTCTGATTAATAGGTTATTGTAATTATTTGTTTTTGCATTGTAAGTTGTTTTGCTAGTATTACGTGAAACCGTATTGAATTACTAGACTTATTATGCTATATTTGCCGAAAATGATTAATTTAGGTATCTGAGTCAGAATTTTGTGACTGAGAACGGCGAAGCCATGAGTTTAAGTGACCAGAATAAATTAAAAAAATATGAAGTTGGAAAATAATGTAAGAATTGCAGTTATAGGCTTAGGTTATGTAGGATTGCCTTTAGCGCGATTATTTGCTACCAAATATTCAGTTATTGGCTTTGATATAAACGAATCAAGAGTTAGTTCCTTAAAATCTGGAACCGATAGCACTTTAGAAGTCGAAGACGATGTTCTACAGAAAGTTTTAGTAAAAAGCTTAAATGAAGAAAAAGGTTTGTACTGTACTACATCAATAAATGATATTGATGAATGTAATTATTATATAGTTACTGTTCCTACTCCTGTGGACAAAAATAATAGACCAGATTTAACTCCTTTGTATAAATCGAGTGAAACGGTCGGAAAAGTTTTAAAAAAAGGAGATGTTGTTATTTATGAATCAACTGTTTATCCAGGAGTAACAGAAGAGCAATGTGTGCCCGTTTTAGAAAAAGTTTCGGGTTTAAAATTTAACGAAGACTTTTTCGCAGGATATTCTCCTGAAAGAATCAATCCTGGGGATAAAGAACATACAGTTGAAAAAATTTTAAAAGTTACTTCAGGTTCAACTCCAGAAATAGGTTTAAAAGTTGATGCACTTTATAAATCCGTAATTACAGCAGGAACACATCTTGCGCCTACAATAAAAGTTGCAGAAGCTGCAAAAGTTATTGAAAATTCTCAGCGAGATATTAATATAGCTTTTGTTAATGAATTGGCCAAAATATTTAATTTAATGAATATTGATACCCAAGAAGTATTAAAGGCAGCATCTACAAAATGGAATTTTTTACCTTTCAAGCCAGGTCTAGTCGGGGGGCATTGTATAGGAGTTGATCCTTACTATTTAGCACAAAGAGCACAAGAATTTGGATATCATCCTGAAATAATTTTAGCAGGAAGACGTTTAAACGATAGCATGGGAGAATATGTAGCTTCACAGATTGTGAAACTAATGATAAAAAAAGGAATTTCAGTTAATGGTGCAAATCTGTTAATGTTTGGAATTACTTTCAAAGAAAATTGCCCAGATGTCCGCAATACAAAAATTGTTGATGTAATAAAAGCTTTAAAGGATTACGGAATAACAGTTACTGTTTTTGATCCACTTGCTAATATTGAGGAAGTAGAGAGAGAGTATAAACTAGAAACAGTAAATATTTTGCCTAAAGAAAAATTTGATGCATTGGTATTAGGAGTAGCCCACTCAGAATTTCTTGAAATTGATTTTTCAAATTTGCAAAAAGACAAAAGTTTAATTTATGATGTAAAAGGAGTTTTAGGATCTTTAGCTGATAATAGGCTTTAAGTTTTAAAATTTCTTTTTTTATTTAAAATATATGAGTTCAAATAAATCTATTACACATGTAATTCTTACGGGAGGAGTTGGAAGTAGACTATGGCCTCTTTCGCGTAAAAGTCGACCAAAACAATACCTTGAAATATTTGATGGGAAATCTTTATTTGAAATGACTGTCGAACGGAATAGTCATTTAGCAAATAAGGTGATGGTGGTTGGAAATGTTGATAATTTTCAATTAAGTGGTGAAGTAATGGATAAAACAAATACTTCATATATAAATATTGTTGAAGCTACCCCTAGAAATACCGCTGCGGCAATTGCATTTGCAGCATTTGCTTCAGAACCAAATGATATTTTAATTATAACTCCTTCGGATCATATTATTGATTTAATGGAGAATTATAATAACGCAATAAATGAAGCTATCTCTAAAGCTGATGAGGGATTTATTGTGACTTTTGGCGTAATTCCAACTAAGCCAGAAACAGGTTATGGTTATATAGAGGCAAAGGGAGATAATGTAGCTTCATTTCGTGAAAAGCCAAACGAAACCACTGCAAAGGAGTTTATTGCAAAAGGTAATTTTCTTTGGAATAGTGGTATGTTTTGTTTTAAGGCAAGTGTCCTTTTGGAAGAATTAAAACAATTTCAACCAGATGTTTACAGAAAATCAAAACAGGTATGGGAAGCAAGTAAAGAAGGTTTCTTAGATTTAGATTTATCTATGGAAATTCCATCAATAAGCATCGATTATGCCGTAATGGAAAGAAGTAAAAAAATTAAAGTTGTACCAGCTTCTTTTTCTTGGTCAGATTTAGGCTCTTTTGAATCTGTTTATGATTATTTAATATCTAAAGGGCATCCGACTGATGCTAAAGGGAATATGGTTATTGGATGTGATAAACATACGACCTTCCTTGGTTTAGAAAATACAATTTTTGTCTATACAGATACTGCTAATCTGATTTTGCAGAAAGAGAGTTCACAAGACGTAAAAGATATTTATACTGAATTAGAAAAACAGAATTCAGAATTATTAAAGTAAAGTAATCAAAAAGATAAAATGAAAAAAATTCTTATAACTGGAGGTGCTGGTTTTATTGGATCACATGTAGTGAGAAGATTTGTTAATAAATATCCAGAATATCACATTTTCAATTTGGACGCATTAACTTATGCAGGAAATCTTGAAAATATTAAAGATATTGAAGATAAGTCTAATTATACCTTCGTAAAAGGAGATATAGTTGATGAAGTTTTCATTAGTGAACTTTTTTCAATACATAGTTTTGATGGTGTTTTGCATTTAGCAGCTGAATCTCATGTTGACCGTTCGATCGAAGATCCTTTAGCATTTGTTAAAACAAATGTAATTGGCACCATGAATTTGTTAAATGCGACAAAAAACCAGTGGAAGAATAATTTTGATGGAAAAAGATTTTATCACATTAGTACAGATGAAGTGTATGGAAGTTTAGGGGTAGAAGGATTATTTACCGAAACAACTGCGTATGACCCTAATTCACCTTATTCTGCATCAAAAGCAAGTTCAGATCATTTTGTTAGAGCTTATGGTGAAACTTATGGTTTGCCTTATGTTTTGACAAATTGTTCTAATAATTATGGATCTTATCATTTTCCTGAAAAATTAATTCCTTTATTTATAAATAATATAATTAACAATAAGCCATTGCCAGTATATGGAGACGGAAACTATACTCGTGATTGGTTATTTGTTGAAGATCATGCTATTGCAATAGATCTGGTTTTTCATGAAGGAAAGAATCATGAAACTTACAATATTGGTGGGTTTAATGAATGGAAAAACATTGATTTAGTGAAATTATTATGCCAAATTATGGATCAAAAGTTAGGAAGATCAGAGGGAACTTCTCAACAATTGATCACATTTGTGAAAGATAGACCAGGGCATGATTTAAGATATGCAATAGATGCCTCTAAAATTAATAAAGAGTTAGGTTGGAAACCAACTGTAACTTTTGAAGAAGGCTTAGAAAGAACAATTAACTGGTATCTAAATAATGAAGAATGGTTGCAGAATGTTACATCTGGAGCTTATAAAGATTACTATAAAAAACAATACTCTTAAACGAATTATTCTTACTTAAACTTAATTTTTTAAGATTAAACAAATCAACATGAAAAAAATAATATACGTTCTTATTCTGTTTTTTACTTTTATATTTTCCTATCATGTTAAGGCACAAGATATTCTAAAAGGAAAAGACTTAAGTACTGTCAAGGTAGATTATTTATCTGATGATGACATAGCTAAAATTAGTGCACAACTAAAAAGTAATAATACTACAATTGAACAAGTTGAGCCAATGGCATTATCAAAAGGAATGAGTCAGACGGAATATGATAAATTAAAGACAAGACTTAATGAATATTCAACAAGATTAAATAAAGGCATTGAAGATAAATCCCAAAAACAAGAAGACAAAAGTGGTTTTGGTAGAAAACAAGACAAAATTAAAAATGACAAAGTTAAAGACTCTACTAATGTCTTGATTTTTGGTTCTGAATTGTTTGACAATCCAACTTTAAATTTTGAACCAGATTTAAAGATGGCAACTCCAGTGAATTATGTTTTAGGCCCAGGTGATGAGTTGCAAGTAAGTGTTTATGGTGTTCAAGAGTATAATGCATCAATACCAGTCTCGGTTGAGGGCAAAGTAGCTATTCAATATGTGGGACAAATTTCAGTATCTGGAATGTCTATTGAAGCTGCAACTCAAAAAATAAAAGCTGCTATCGCAAAAGTTTATAGTACTGTTCGTTCGGGACAATCACAGGTAAGCGTTAGTTTAAGCCAAATAAGAACAATAAAAATAACGATTGTAGGTGGTAAACAGCCCGGGAACTATTCAATTTCTTCTTTAGCAACTGTATATAACGCTCTACATTTAGCTGGAGGTCCAGGAAAAAATGGAAGTTATAGAAATATTGAATTAATTAGAAATAATAAAGTCTATAAGAATATTGATATATATAGATTCTTAGTAAAGGGAGATCAATCTGACAATGTTGCTTTAAAAGAAAATGATGTTATAAGAATTCCAGCGTATAGTCAACGTGTTACTGTAGAAGGAGAAGTTAAACGTCCAGGTATTTTTGAAATGAAAAAAGGAGAAACCTTTTCAGACTTATTAAATTTTGCTTCAGGTTTTAATGAATTTGCTTATACAGCTTCAGTAAATGTATTACAGAAAACAGGTAAAGAATTTAAAGTTCATGACATAAATGAAAGTGAATACAATTCTTACCTTCCTCAATCAGGAGATGTTTTTAGAATTACAAAAATATTAAATCGTTTTGAAAATAGAATTAAAATAGAAGGAGCCGTTTTTAGACCTGATTATTACTCATTTACTGAAGGTATGCGCGTATCTGATCTTATAACTAGAGCTGAAGGACTAAAAGAAGATGCATACAGTAAAAGAGCACGAATAATACGTCTAAAAACTGATTTGACAACAGAAATTATGAATGTCGATTTAAATGCTGCATTGTCAGGTGATTTAAATGCTGATATTGAATTAAAAAGAGAAGATATAGTTACGGTTTATTCTATCCTTGATTTTAGAGAAGAATATAAAGTCACTATTGATGGAGAAGTAAAGAATCCTGGGGTATATGATTATTTAGAGAATTTGACTCTTAACGATTTAATTGTTCAAGTTGGAGGTTTGACAGGATCAGCATCTAAAAGAGTTGAAATTGCTAGAATGATAAAATCTGATATTATAGATGATTCCGATCCAAAACGTATCGAATTAGTTCAATTCGAAATTGCTGCAGATAGTAATGAACAAGCCAAGAATTTTATTTTAAAACCTTTTGATGTAGTTAATATTCGAAGAATTGCAGTTTATGAAAAACCACAGATGGTAGTTATAAAAGGTGCTGTTGCCTATCCAGGGAAATATGTTTTAGCAAATAAAAAAGAAACGGTTTATAATGTTGTAATGAGAGCTGGTGGATTGACATCTGTAGCTAATTTGGAAGGGATGAAAATTCTTAGACCCATTAAGGAAGATCAGATTGAAAAGTTAAAAAGTGTAGATTTGAATTTGAAAACGGATACGCTAAATAATAAGTTAATAAATAAGCTAGAAAACGATTTAAAGTTTTCGACGATTCCAATTAATTGGGAAAAAATAGTAAAGGACAAAAACCATTATTCTAATGTGACTTTGTTTCCTGGTGATGAGATAGAGGTTGCGGTTTACAATGAAGGGGTAAAAGTAACAGGAAATGTCTTATTGACATCTGAAATTCCATATAGATCAGGAAAAGGATTTAAATATTATATTAATTCAGTTGGGGGAGTTGATAGTAAAGGTTGGAAGAAAAAAGCATATATAATTTATCCTAATGGAAAAGCTGATGTAACTAAATCGTTTCTATTTTTTAGATCGTACCCAACTGTGGAGCCTGACTCACAAATAGTTGTGCCTGAGAAACCTGAGACAAAAAAAATGAGTACTGGAGAGTGGGTTAGTATAGGAAGTGTATTGACTAGTTTGGCATTGTTGATTGTAACTGCTTTTAAATAATTTTATAATGAATAATACTATAGACAACGACGAAATTTCACTAAAAGAATTATTGTCTAAAGCATCAGAATGGTATGCATATTTGCTTTCTAAATGGAGGATAATTTTAATCGCTGGAATTATTGGAGCTTCTTTAGGTGTAGTGTACTCTATAATTAAAAAACCTATATATAAAGCGACATTGTCTTTTGCTTTAGAAGATGAAAAGGGAGGGGGAGGATTAGGTGGAGCATTAGGGCTTGCAAGTACATTAGGACTTGATTTAGGCGGTAATGCTGGAGGAATATTTACAGGTGCTAATTTAACTGAGCTTTTTAAATCAAGAGCAATGGTTGAAAAAACATTGTTAAGTCCCGTTATAGTAAATGGTAAAACAATTTCTTTGGCTGAAATGTATATTCAGAACAATGAATGGCGAGAAAGCTGGAATGAAAAACCTAACTTGAAAAATATTAAATTTTTACCTGATGAGAAACGACAAGAATTTACTAGGATCCAAGATAGTATTTTAGGAGAAATCTATAAAAAGCTTTCAAATTCAGGTTTAAACGTCGCTACTAAAGATAAAAAAGCGTCAATTATTACTATGGAAGTCTCTTCAACAGATGAATTGTTTTCTAAATATTTCTGTGAGGCTCTGGCTAAACAAGTAGGTAAATTTTATATTGATACAAAAAGCAAAAAGGCGAGGTTAAACATGGATATTTTGGAGTATCAAACGGATTCAATCCGAAATGAACTTAATGGTGCAATAACAGGGGTTGCTGTAGCTAATGATAATACTTTTAATTTAAATCCCGCCTTAAATGTACGAAGAGCTCCTTCAGTTAGGAGACAAGTAGATGTACAAGCAAACACAGCTATTTTAACTGAATTAGTAAAACAAACTGAACTGGCTAAAGTTACTTTAAGAAGAGAAACTCCTTTAATTCAAGTTATAGACAGACCAATTTTGCCATTAGAAAAAGAAAAATTTGGTAAGTTAAAGGGGCTTATTCTTGGAGGATTCCTTACTAGTTTTTTAACAATTTTATTTTTGATTTTTAAAAGATTTGTAAAAACATTTTAGTATGGTTTTGTAATTATTCTCTGAATGGAAAAGCATAAAGATATTAAGCTTGGTATTGTAATTCAAGCAAGAACAGGCTCAAGTAGGCTTCCTAATAAAGTTCTAATGAGATTTTATGAAAATAAATCTATATTAGATATTTTAATCGAAAAATTAAAATTAAGGTTTTCTATATATCCAATTATTCTCGCTAGTTCAACAAATTTTAATGATGATATTTTGAGTGAATTTGCAGTAAAGCATGATATTGATTTTTATCAAGGCAGTGAAGAAAATGTATTGAGCCGATTTGTTGAGGTAGGGTTAGAAAAAAATCTTACACACTTAGTGCGTATCTGTTCAGATAATCCCTTTCTGAACATGGACTCCATAGCTTATTTAATTAAAGAACTTGAGGAACAACCGAAACTGGATTATATAAGTTATTGTAACTATTTAAAAATTCCTGTTATAAAAACGCATATTGGTTTGTTTGCTGAAATTGTATCATTAAGAGCTTTAATAAAAGTTTCAGAGCTTCAAAATGAATCAGTTTTTCAAGAGCACGTTACAAATTTCATTTATTCAAATTCAGAAATTTTTAATGTTAAATTAGTAAATAGCCCCTCAGAGGTTTACTTAAGGGAAGACATAAGATTGACATTGGATGATAAAGAAGATTTTGATAATTTAGCATCTCTTTATTTGGAAACTAATGAAAATCATAATAGAATTAGTTTCTTAATTGATTTTATAGATTCTAATGAAAAATATAAATATAAAATGATTAATAACATAAAAAAATATTCAAAATGACATATATTATTGGTGAAATCGGTCAGAATCATAATGGTTCAGTTGATATTGCAAAATTAATTATTGATGTAGTATCAAGGCCTGTTGTTGATAAACTTTTTGGCAAAAAGTTAAATGGAATGGATGCAGTTAAGCTAACTAAACGTGATTTGAAACAGGAACTATCTGCTTCTCAAATGGCTAAACCTTATGATACACCCCATTCTTTTGGTAAGACCTATGGGGAACATAGGGAATTTTTAGAATTGGATGACCAAGAGCATTTGGAAATTTATAATTATGCTAAAAGTTATGGACTAGATTTCGTGGAAACACTTTGCGCTGTTGGTTGTTTAAGTTTGTTAAAATTATTTACACCTGATAAGTTAAAAGTTGCTTCGCGAGATTTAACAAATTTGCCACTATTGAATGCAATGGCAGAAACAAAAATCCCAATAATCTTATCTACAGGAATGGGGGGTGTAAAAGAGATAGATAATGCTTTGGAAGTAATAACAAAACATCATAGCAATATTGGTATTCTGCATTGTGTATCAGAATACCCTACAAGATATGAAAATGTAAACTTGAATACAATCAAATATCTTCAGAATAATTATTCTGATTTTGTAATTGGTTACTCAGATCACACAATTGGTATTGCGACACCAATTGCAGCAGTCGCAATGGGATCCAAAATAATTGAAAAGCATATTACACTAGATAGATTAATGAAAGGAACTGATCAGGCAGGATCTTTAGCAGTTGAAGGAATCGAAAGAATGGTAAGAGATATTAGAAATCTAGAACTTTCTATGGGAGTTGAAGATATATTTATTGCGGATTCAGTACAATCAGCGAGAGTTAAATTAGAAAGATCTATTGCAACTCTGAAGGATTTGAAAAAAGGGCATATTATTTCTGAATCTGATTTGCACTTATTGAGTCCAGGAGATGGCCTAAAATGGGATGAAAGAAAGCAACTTATTGGTCAGGTATTAAGTGAAGACGTGGATGCTAATGAGATAATTTACCCTCATTTTATAAATTAATATTATGATTCTAACTCTCCCGAAACTTATCCTTACTGATATTGATGGTGTGTGGACTGATGGTGGAATGTATTATGATAATACAGGAAACGAATTTAAAAAGTATAACACATCAGATAGTGCTGGAATTCTTTTTTGTAGGTTACTAGAAATACCCGTAGGAATTATTACGGGAGAGAAAAATAATATTGTTAAAAATAGAGCAAATAAATTAGGTATAGATATTTTATTTATGGGTGTCAAGAATAAACTTCAAATAGTTGAGGATTTATGTCAACAATATAACATATCTATTTTAGAAGTTGCTTATATAGGAGACGATATTAATGATATTCTAGTTCTAAAAAATGTGGGTATAAGCGCTTGTCCTGCTAATGCCCCGAGTTATGTTAAAAAGCATTGTAATCTTATATTAGATAAAGAGAGTGGAAATGGTGTATTTAGAGAGTTTGTAGAGAGAATACTAGGAGAAGAATATTTAGAAAAGGCATTAAATTTTTACTTACATTCTTTAGAAGGATTTAAACAGTAGATATACTTAATGTAATATGCAGTTTAAAAAAAGAAAGCTATGATTTTTCCGCAAGAATTTAAAATAGTTATATATCGAAATGGCATTAAAAGCTTATAGAAATAATGAGAAATTAAGATATTAATTTTAGTTATAATGACTTTAAAGTTATCCTTCTTTAACTATAAAAATGTGAGGGATATATAATAATTAATGGCTTATTTGTTTATAAGATTACAATGATGTTATAAATCCGGAAAATGGAAATGTATTAAAGTGGAATTATATTGTTAAATAAAAATTATATGAAAATAAAAATACTTAATTTTTTACTTTGTGCAGTGTTTTGTTTTTCCTGTACAGCTCAGGATGAGAATGATTCAGTTAAAATAGTAACCCAAAGAATAACCTTTAATGGGGTAGAGTTGTATAATGCATTTACGGACTTGGTTTTTTTTGAAAACCAATTTTTTTTAGTATATAGAGAGTCAGATAAGCATGCTTATGGGCGTGATGGAATTATTAAGATTTTTAATAGTTTAGATGGCAAAGAATGGAAATTTATAAAAGAGTTTAGTGTTGATGGAACCGATTTGCGCGATCCTAAATTTTCTGTAAATGGTAATAGGTTATCAGTTTATCTTCATGGTTCAGTTTGGCTGAATGGTGGAGTTGTCGAATTTAAAGATTTTGTTTCTGAATGGAATAAGGTGGGATGGAACAATCTACAGCCAGTATTACTCGATAATAAAAAAAAGGAAACAGCAAGAATTAAGGGGAATGAAGCTTGGCCTTGGCGTGTGACATGGTATAAAGATGTTGCTTATTCTTTTGGTTACAATACAAAGGGAATATTTGACCTATATAGTAGTCAAGATGGAATGAATTTTATAAATAAGGGAGGATATTTTGAAAAAATTGGAGCAATACCATCAGAGGCAACCATTCGTGTTGACAAAAACGGAGATTTTTATAGCTTGGTAAGAAGAAACGAAGGACCTTCTGTTTTATTAAAGTCAACAAATAAAGGTGAAAAATGGGAAACAATAGGTGAGATCCCAATTGTTAGTATTGGAGGGCCTAATTTCGTGTTTTTTAAAAATGGTTTAATTTTATCTGGAAGAGATAATGGAAAAGCAATCCTTGGTTATTTTAATTTCAGTGATAATTTATACACTAAATTAGCGACTTTACCAAGTAGCGGTGATTGTGGCTATCCTGGAATGGTTATTAAAGATGGTTATCTATGGATAAGCTATTATTCTGCGCATGAAAATAAGATAAGTACTGCCATTTATCTTTCTAAAATTGATCTAACACATATTAAAGTGCCCTAGTTTTAATAATAAACATTGTATAAATGTCTTTACTATAATATATGTTCCATAATATATAAGCTAACGCAATTTTTGTTATAGTTCATTTTCTGTAACTTTTCAGTCATATTAATTTTAATTTTTTATTTAAATGTTTTAAAAAAAAAAGCAAATCCTTCAAATATTTAATGTCTCAGAAACTCGTAAAAAACACTATATATTATTCAATAGGAGAAATTGTTCCAAGAATTGTTTCATTTCTTTTATTACCCATTTTAACAAAATACCTAACAGCAAATGAATATGGTATTGTAAGCTATACCAATTCAGTAATGACATTTGTATTTGTGATTGCAGCTTTATCTTTAAATACCTTTGTTTTACGTCATTATTACAGTGTAAAAGATGAAAATTCCAAAAAAGAATTAATTGGCAGTATTTTTCTGTTTATTTTTGGATTCAATTGCTTTTTGGTAGTTCTTCAAATGGTCTTTTTTCCAATATTAATAGATGTTTTTAGTATTAATATTCCATTTAAACCCTATTTCCAATTAGCAATTTTAAACAATTTTTTTGATGTAATTTCCATTATCCCTTTAGTATTATATCGAGTTAAAGAAAATGCAAAAGGATTTTTAATGTTAAGTTTGTCAAGGACTTTACTTCAATTTTTGATGGTTTATGTTTTTGTGGTTATTTGTAATCAAGGTTTGTTGGGAAGCTATTATGCAAGATTAGTTATTAATGTTCCTTATATGTTTGTTTATTTTTATATGATTTATAAAAATAGTATTTTCAAGATAAATTTTAAATTAATAAAGGAAGCGTTACATTTTACTTTGCCCATTTTGCCAGGAAGTCTGGCTTTTTTATTTGTTTCTTTAAGTGATCGGGTAATTTTAGAAAGATATATTTCACTAGATCAATTAGGTGTTTTTTCTGTTGCAATAACTTTAGCGACTGTTTTAAATATTGTAATTCAAGCCCTGTATAAAACATTTGAGCCTATTTTATTCAAGGAATATTTTAATGAAAATTTTCAGGAAACGAATTTAAGATTATACAAATTCTATTTACTTGCTCTTTTTGCAGGAGCTTTTGGTACTTCTATTTTTAGTAAAGAATTCTTTGCAATCGCAACATCAGGTGCTTTTAAAGAGGGATATAAGTTAGTGCCATTCTTTATCGTTTCTGTAGTTATTGCGGGTATTAATACTTATTTAAATATCTTAATGATAGCAAATAAAAAACAAAAAATGGTTTCTTTCATTTCTATTATTTCAGCTGTCATTTCAGTTGTTCTAAATCTTATTTTAATTCCGCATTATGGTTGCTATGGTGCTATAATTGCCTCTGCGGCTTCTTTTTTATTTTCAAATATTATCTTTCAATGCCATACGATTATTACTAAAAAGTATATCATTACTCAAGGCATATTAATTTTACAAATTGTATTGGTACCACTACTTTATGATGAATTATTTAATTTTAGCATATTAGCAAATTTAATATTCAAGATTATTATTTTTATATCTTTTGTATTTCTATGTTTTAAATTTTTTAATATTGATTTGAACTTCTTCAAAGTGATATTTGCTAAAGACAGAGTTAATTTTAAGTAGTTAAAGAGGAGATTGGTTCGATCGTTGAAGAGACTTTTTTGAGAATGTAGTTATTAAATAATTCAAAAAAAATTAATGAAAAATAATTTGACTTTAATAGTTGAAAATGTTCTAAAATCTATATCCATAGATAAAAAATATAAAGAGTATGCCTTAGAAGAATCTTTGATAACCTTTAAGTATTTAAAAGAGGTAGGTTTACGTAATACGATTTGGTGGAAAAGTCTTGTTAAATTATTTGTAGGGTTATTAAAAAAAATAATATTTTCTAAAAAGATACTTTTAGAGAATAATTTCAAGAAAGATAAGTACAAAATATTAGTTGCAATTAATTTTTCAATTGCTGATACAAGGCATTCTAAAATTTTACTAGATTTTATCAATGAGTATCCTAACAAGTTAGATTTGCTTATTGTTACAAATCATAAATGTGTTGAAGAATACTGTGTAAAAAATAATTTTTCTTACATATTTTTTAAAACCTCTGATTATAATTTTAATTTTGGTGATTTATGTAGTGGTTACACTATTAATGAGAGTTTTATTTTTACAGAATATAGAGAATATATTGATTTTTTAACTGCTCTCTATAGCAAAGTAACGCCGAAAGTGGTAATTACGACACAGGATTTTTTATTGCCTGATTTTTATTTCGCCAAGGTTGCAAATTTTAACAATATCCAAACAATTACTCATCAACACGGTGAAATACCAAATTCGGAAAAATCTCTTTATAGTGTGCTCTTTTCAGATTATTTTATGTGTTGGGGAGAAATCTCAAAAGAAAGATTGAAGTTTAGTTTAGCTGAAGATAGGATCAAAATAGTGGGAACAACTAAATTTAATAAAATTAGAGAGAAAGGCAATTCTACTGAAGGAGCTATTTTAATCACTCCGACTGTTTTTCCATTAAATAAATTCAAATCTATTTTAAAAAGTATTTTAATTGAAATTAAAGAATTTAACGGAATAATAATAAAAATACATCCAACTCAAGATATAAAGAAAATTAAAGATGTGATTAGCGAAATATGTAGATTAAATGAGATCAAAACTGACATAAAAGTTGTTGGAAATGAACAAGGGCTAATAGATTTATTAGATAAAGCTTTTGTTTTAATCAATATTAATTCGGGCGCATATTTGGAAGGAGTCTTATCTGGGACATCTTTAATTGAACTTGATATTGATGGAGTTAGTAGCCCATTATTTGAAAATACGGATGCATTTATGAAAGCCAGTGATTTGAAAAATGAAATACTTAAACGAAAGTTGGATTTAGAATATAATGAAACTATAATTAGAAACCAAAATCTATTACTAAAAAAGAATATTTTTTCATCTAATTTGGAAACTGAATTTGAGTTTGTCAAAAGTTTATTAGGAAGTTAATTCTACTAAATGATTAATTTTATTAAAACAAGCAAAATACGATATGCCTAATAATTTTCAAAATAAAAAAATTTTATTTATTGGTCCAATTTTTCATAATTACCATACTTTAATTAAGGAAAAACTGGAATTGCTAGGTGCTACGGTTGATTTTTACGCTGAAAGAAACTATGGCTGGAAATTTAAAATTATAAATAATTTTTTTAAAAATCATTTGAATAAGTTTCAAAATAAACATTATGATTCGATTTTAGTAAATTCTAAAGATGTCGATTATGATTTTTTATTTGTGATTAGAGGTTATATGCTACCATACGATTTTGTCCATAAGTTCGAGAAATTGAATCCAAAAGCAAAAACAATAATGTATCAGTGGGATTCTAATGAGGCAAATTCATTTTCAAATGTAGCCACTTTATTTCATGAAGTTTATTCATTTGACTTTAAAGATTGCAATGATATGCCCTTTATAAAATATCTTCCGTTATTTTATACAGATGACCTTATTCCTTACAGAGAAGCTAAGCAAGAAAAAGAATATGATTTTTTCTTTATGGGGTGGTGTTTTCCAGAAAGGTACGATGCGGTTATTTCTTTTAGAGAGTTTACAATTGCCAATAATTATAAATTAAAGGCCTTTTTATACATGCCATTTTCATCATATTTAAAAGAAATTTTAAAGGGTAATTTTCTTGATAGGTCTATTGTTTCTTTTGTTCCAATGAATAGGGCTAACTATTTAAATATTTTGTCCAAATCAAAAGTTATGGTAGACGTTAGTAATCCGAGACAAACAGGTTTAGCAATGAGAGTAATTGAAGCTATTGCCATGAATGTTAAAGTTTTAACCAATAATGAGAATCTCAAACATGATCAACTTGTTAAAAATACAGCAATTTTTTCTTTTTTTAATGAAAAGAATGTATTCGTTCAACATGACTTTATAAAAGAATATTTGTCAGTAAATTCAGATAATTCAATGTTGTCTATAGAACTTTGGTTAGAAAACATATTTGGAAATAATGAAAACTAAGTGGTTTACCAATCCTTTTTACTTATATATATTTAGTTTTGTTTTAATTTTCTTTATATATAATTTAAAGTGGTCCAATGCTTATCCAGATTTAACAATTTCTGTTGGTCTTTTTTTAACCTTTACATTTTTGATTTCCTTTTTTTTGGGAAGAATGATCAGAAATACGAATATATTTGTTTTAAAGAAGATTAACTCTGATGCAAAAAATAAGTTTGTCCTTTTATTAGTAACTATATCTTATGCGATAGAATTTATAGACAATAGAGGTATTCCTTTTGTTTTATTGTTTACTCATGGTGGAAGTTATGGCGATTTTGAAGGTATACCTGTTTTTCATGTTTTTCTGGCATCTTTCACAATTTATTATACAATTTATATCTTTCATCAATTTTTATGTAATCGCAATAAAAGACTGTTGTTTTATTTTTTATATTTTTTATTATTTCAATTATGGGTTGTTAGTAGAGGAACCATATTTTTTATTCTATTAGCATGCTTATTTTTGTATTTATTTAATATTAAGATTATTAAATTAAGGGCATTACTTTATTTATTATTATTTATTTTAAGTGTTTTTTATTTATTTGGTGTTCTTGGTAATTTAAGATCAGTAAGTAGTAGAGAAAATGAGGAAATGATTTTGGACATAACAAGTGCTGATGATACGTTTAAAAGTAGTAACATACCAAAAGAATTTTATTGGTCTTATTTATATTTGGCCTCCCCTCTAGGTAATCTGCAAAGCGTTGTTAATAGTGCACATTCACAGAAGGAAGTTGATGTGACATCATTTAATCGTTTTATGGTTAATTGTATTTTTCCCGATTTTTTGGGGAAGAGACTTGCAAAATTACAAACAAATGAAACAGAAAATTTAAGTGATTACTTTGTTTTTGAAATTATTAATGCACCAACAGTCTATTCATTACCATTTATGTACTTAGGTTGGTTAGGACCTATTCTAATGTTCTTTTTTATGACTTTTAATGTTTTTTTATTCATGATTATAAAGAATTCTTCATATTTTCATTCAGGTTTTGCTATTTTACTATCCATGATTTTTTTCCAAGTTTTTAATAATTTTTGGATTTATTCAGGAATAAGTATTGATTTGATTTATCCTTTTATCTTATCTGTTTTACACAATTTATTAATAAAAAAACAATTATAATGAGCTTCTTTAGTATTAGAATTTCTTTAATACAATATAGATTAAGTTAACTTTTTAGCTATTTAAATATATTTAGGTCAATGGATAAAATATCAATAATAATTCCAATGTTTAATTCAGAGAAGACAATACATAAATGTATGACTTCAATATTAGAACAAACTTATGATGGGATTATGGAAGTGATTGTTGTTAATGATGGTTCAACAGATAAATCAAAAGAAATAGTAGAGGATTTTATAATAAATAATAAGAGTAAGATAAGTTTTAATTTAATTAACAAATCTAATGAAGGTGTTTCATCTGCTAGAAATGTTGGATTGATGGCTTCTTCAGGGGGGTGGATTGCATTGTTGGATTCTGATGATAGATGGCTTCCTAATAAAATAGAAAATCAAATAAAAATACTTAAAGAAAATTTAAATATTGATTTTCTTGGGTGTAGCAGGAATAATGAAACACTGAAAATACTAGGTAAAAAAATTAATACTTTGCATAAAGTAAATGTAAAGGAGTTATTGATAAAAATGTATCCGCAGACTTCTACAGTAATTTTTAAGAGAATACTTTTTGAACTTTATGGAGGCTATAATGAAAAAATGACTCATGCTGAAGATGGTGAATTGTGGGTTCGTTATTGTGCCAATTCTAGTTTTTATTACTCTCCACAATCTTTAGTAGTTACGGGTGAGGGTAAGCCTAGTTTTGGGCATAGTGGATTATCTGCAAATTTAAAAAAAATGCATATGGGAAATATGTATATTTTAAAGCAAGCCCTAATTAATAAATTAATAAATGTTTGGAGCTTTTTATTGTTTTGGTTTTATTATCAAATAAAATATTTTAGAAGAATAATATTAACTAAAATTAAGTTTTATGATTTTTAAGATTTTTTGGTTTTTGAGAGGCATTTTGTATATGCCTTTTTTAGGGAAGTATGGATTTCCTTCCTATATTGGAAAACCTATCTATATTGGTAATTTCCATAGAATTTTCCTTGCTAAAAGAGTAAGAATTTTTCCAGGTTCTCGTATAGAAGTTGTTAATAACGAATCATCAATATTTTTTAAAGAAAATATTTCAATTGGTCAGAATTTTCATGTTACATCTGCTGGCCAATTAATTATTGGGAAAGACACTACAATCGCAGAAAACGTTATGATAACAAATATAGATCATGAGTATAAAGAAATTGGGGTACATATTTTAAAGCAACCTCTCATTTTTAAGGAAACAAAGATTGGAGAAAACTGTTTTATAGGGTTTGGTTCAGTAATACAGGCAGGTACTATTTTAGGAAATCATTGTATAGTTGGTTCCAATTCTGTTGTTAGAGGTTCTTTTCCTGATCACTGTGTTATAGTAGGAGTTCCAGCAAGAATAGTTAAAAGATATAATTTAAGTAAAAAAGTTTGGGACAGAACAAATCCTGATGGAACATTTATAGAAAATTAGAAATAATAAATATGAAAAACATTTTAATTACTGGAGGTGCAGGTTTCATAGGAAGCAATTTAGCCCTTAAGCTTATAGAAAAGGGACATATAGTTACTGTTTTGGATAATCTTTCAAAACAAATACACGGAGAAAATCCTCAAGAAACTTCTCCTCTTTATAAAAGTATAAAAGATAAAGTTACTTTTATTGAAGGTACAGTAACTTCAAGAAGTGATTGGGAAAAAGCACTTCAAAATCAGAATGTAGTAGTTCATTTTGCTGCAGAAACAGGAACGGGGCAATCTATGTATTGTATAGAAAAATACACAGAAGTTAATATCCAGGGAACAGCAATAATGCTTGATATATTAGCAAATAATGAGAATTCAGTTGAGAAAATTGTAATTGCCTCTTCTCGTTCAATTTATGGAGAAGGAAAATATAAACATCCAAAGTTGGGAATTGTTTATCCGACACATAGAAATGAAAATGATATGTTAGCAGGAAATTTTGAGCTTACTTTTTCAGATAAAGAAGAGCTTGAATTGTTGGCAACTGATGAGGATTCAAAAATTCATCCTTCTTCTGTTTACGGAATTACAAAACAAAACCAAGAGCAAATGATAATGACCGTTTGCCCAACAATAGGAATCGCTCCGGTAGGATTTAGATACCAAAATGTTTATGGACCAGGGCAATCTTTGTCAAATCCTTATACAGGTATTTTATCTATTTTTTCTACACAGATTAGAAATAATAATCCAATCCAGATTTTTGAAGATGGTAAAGAAACAAGAGATTTTGTTTTTATAGATGATGTTGTTGCTGCAACAATTCTTGGAATTGAAAAAGAAGAAGCAAATGGACATGTTTTTAATGTTGGTACTGGTGTTGCAACAGATGTACTTGAAGTTGCAAATTCATTGATAAAAGCTTATGAAATTGAGGTGCCTGTTACTGTTACGGGAAGATTTAGGTTAGGTGATATTCGTCATAATTTTGCAGATTTAGCGAAAATTAAAGAACGTTTAGGTTTTGAGCCAAAAGTATATTTCAAAGAAGGAATACAAAAATTTTCTGCTTGGGTACTACAGCAAGAAATCCAAGAAGATAAATTAAGTAAGTCTCTTGAGGAAATGAAGAAGAAAGGTCTTTTAAAATGATAATTGACGAAGTTCTTAAAAATAAAAACATTTTGTTTTTCTCTGTTCAGACTTTTAATCTTGAGAAAGAAATTTTAAGTAAATTACAGCAGTTAGGAGCAAATGTTGATTACTATGATGAGAGACCTTCAAACAATAACTTTACAAAGGGAATTATCAGACTTAAGAGAGATTTACTTCAAATAAAAATAAATAAGTACTATAATAAAATTTTACACGATACAGGTGTTAAAAAATATGATTACTTGTTTGTAAATAAAGGAGAAGTTGTTCCTGAATTTTTTTTAAGCGAGTTTCAAAAACAACAACCTCAGTGCCAATGCATTTTTTATACTTGGGATTCTTTTTCAAATAACAAAAATGCACTGGCAATTTTGAAATATTTCCATAAGAAATTTTCATTTGATTCAGATGATGCTGTTAAATTTGGACTTAAATTTAGACCGCTTTTTTATTTAGACTTTTATCAAGATGTAGATATAAGTTCAAAAGCAGAAATACAAAATGATTTACTTTTCTTAGGAACAGCACATTCAGATAGATATCGTATAAGCAACAATATAGTTGATTGGTGCAATAAAAATAGTATTCGAGCGTATTGTTATTATTATATGCAGGGTAGATTGGTTTATTTTTATAAAAAACTTTTTGATAAAACATTTAAAGAGTTTGATTATAAAAAATTGAGTTTTGAAAGTTTAAAAGCGAAAGATTTATTTCATTTATATCAGAGTTCAAAAGTTATTTTGGACATAAATCACCCTGGACAAAAAGGGCTGACAATGCGAACTTTTGAAACAGTGGGAGCAAGAAGGAAAATGATAACGACAAATAGCGAAATTCGAAAATATAAATTCTACGATCCTAATAATATATTTATTATCGATAGAGAAAATATAGTCTTGAATAAGGAGTTTTTTGAGTCTGAATACAAAGATATTGATGTTGCTTTATATGAAAGGATGTCACTAAAAGGATGGCTAACTTGCTTATTTGTTGAAAGTGAACCAAATATTTGGATCGAAGGAATAAATTAGATAATATGGAATATATAATAATAGGATTTATTTTAATGATATTAATGCTTCTTTATTTCAAAGTCGCTGATCGTTTTAATATTATCGACAAACCAAATCAAAGAAGTTCACATACTGAAGTAACTTTACGAGGAGGAGGAATTATTTTTTGGTTTTCTTCTTTGCTATATTTTGTACAAAATATAGAGACTAATTACTTTTTCTTTACAGGAATTACATTGGTAAGTGTAGTAAGCTTTTGGGATGATATTCAAAGTCTTTCCAGTAAAATTAGAATTTCAATTCATTTTCTCGCTATCACATTTATTTTCTTAGATCTTAATTTGTTTACACTTATGCCTATTTGGGGTGTTGTTATATCTTATGTGCTTGCCATTGGATTAATAAACGCTTACAATTTCATGGACGGTATTAATGGTATAACAGGACTTTATACTTTAGCAGTACTTGGGTCTTTATTATATGTCAATACCAAAATTCAACTGTTTACAGATGGCAGTTTCATAAAATATGGAATGATTGCGAGTCTTGTATTTTTATTTTTTAATTATAGAAAAAAGGCTAAATGTTTTGCAGGTGATGTTGGTAGTATTGCAATTGCATTTTGGATTATTTATTTAGTTTTAAAATTAATTTTAAGTACAAACTCAGTTATTTGGCTTTTGTTTTTAGCTGTTTACGGTGTTGATGCAGTTTGTACCATTTTACATAGGCTTTATTTAAAACAAAATATATTCGAAGCGCATCGTTTACATTTGTATCAAATTCTGAGCAATGAATATAAAATACAGCATAGATTAGTTTCGCTGTATTATGCATTGGCACAAATTGGGGTTTCTATTTTAGTAATATCACTTTATCAAAAAATAAACGATTATATATTATTTCCGATTATAATTGTTCCATTGCTTTTAGTGTATTCATTAAAATTTTACTTAATAAATAAAAGCAACTTAAAATTACAAGTATGAGTCCAGAAGTAATTCAGGGAGGAAATTTTTCTGATCACCGAGGAACTATTTCATATGTTAATGATTTTAGTTTTAGTGGTATTGAAAGATTTTATATCATTACTAATTCAGAAGAAAACCCAATCCGTGCTTGGCAGGGACATAAATTAGATTCAAAGAATTTTTATTGTGTAAGTGGATCTTTTAAAATCCATTTTGTCAAAATTGACAATTGGGAAAATCCTTCTAAAGATTTAACTATTGAAACAGTAGAAGTATCTGAATTTGACAGTAAAATTGTTCATATTCCTGCGGGTTATGCAAATGCAGTAGAATCATTAGAAAAAGACTCAAAATTAATATCATTTTCTACTTTGCCATTGTCCAATGTAAAAGAAGATGATGCACGATATCCTTCTGATTATTGGAATTTAAATGGGTAGAATTTATTTATCCTTATCGCAGCAAAGTGGTTTTGAAATAGAATATATTGAGAAAGCATTACAATCTAATTGGATTACTTCTGGTGGGCCAAATGTAAATGATTTTGAAGTTGAACTTCAGAATTATTTCGGAGAAGACTCATTCGTTGCAGCGTTAAACTCTGGAACATCAGCGATTCATTTGTCACTCATTTTATTGGGAGTGAAACAAGGAGATGAGGTTATTTGCCAAAGTTTGACATTTTCAGCATCTGCTAATCCGATATCATATCAAGGTGCAACTCCTATTTTTGTTGATAGTGAACCTGAAACCTGGAATATATGCCCTGAAAATCTTGAAATAGCGATTAAGGATCGGATTAAAAAAGGCAATAAACCAAAGGCAATAATTGCAGTTCATTTGTATGGGATGCCATATAAAATAGATGAAATTCATGCCATCGCTGATCGTTATGGAATTCCAATTATTGAAGATAGTGCCGAAGCACTAGGAAGTTGTTATAAAGGGAAACATTGTGGTACTTTTGGCGAATTTGGAATATTGTCATTTAACGGAAATAAAATAATTACGACCTCAAGTGGCGGTGCATTAATATCAAATTCAAAAGAAGTAAAGGAAAAAGCCATTTTTTATGCCACTCAGTCAAAAGATGATGCTATTCATTATCAGCATAGTGAAATTGGATATAATTATAGAATGAGTAATATTTGTGCTGGTATTGGATTAGGACAAATAAAGACGCTTCAAGAGAAAATAGATTCCAGAAGAAATAATCATTTATTTTATCGAGAACTTTTTTCAACTATAGAAGAAGTCGAACTTTTTGAGGCAAAAAATGAAGATTATTTTTCAAACTATTGGTTGAATACAATTTTGCTAAAATCAAGCAAAGTTAAGAATGATTTGTTGCAAGCTTTTGAAAAAGCAGACATTGAGACACGTCCTATTTGGAAACCAATGCATAGGCAGCCAATTTTTGAAAGCTATCCTTATTATGGTAATAAAATATCAGAAAAGCTATTTGAAAATGGATTATGTCTGCCTTCTGGAACAAATCTTACAAATGAAGATAAAAAAAGAATAGAAAAAGTAATTAACACTTTTTTTAATTAATTAAAATAAAAACACTTACCTAATTTATATGAAAGTTGAAGAAACGTACATTAAAGATTTAGTTATTATTGAGCCAACAGTTTTTGGAGATGAAAGAGGTTATTTTTTTGAATCTTATAGTAAAACGAAATTCGAAGATCTGGGAATTAGTATTGATTTTGTTCAAGACAATCAATCATTTTCCAAATATGGAACTTTAAGAGGATTACATTATCAAAATCCTCCTTTTGCACAAACTAAATTAGTACGTGTTTTAGAAGGTGAAATTATTGATGTTGCTGTAGATTTAAGAAAAGATTCTCCTACTTATGGAAAATCATTTAGTATTTTACTTTCAGCAGAAAATAAAAAGCAATTGTTAGTTCCTCAAGGCTTTGCACACGGATTTTCAGTGATCAGTGAAACAGCATCAGTAATGTATAAGTGTGATCAATTTTATAATAAAGCTTCAGAAGGAGGAATCAAATATGATGATCCATCTTTAAATATTGATTGGGGAATGGATTTGAATGATGCAATTGTTTCTGATAAAGATCAGATTCTGCCTTTTATTGAAAACTGTAATAGTCTATTTTAATGAAAAAAATTCTTGTAACGGGCGCAAATGGTCAATTAGGATCAGAACTTTCAGTTTTATCATCAAAATACCCAGAATATGAATGGATTTTTGCAGATAGAACAAAAATCACATTAGACAATTTAGATCTTTTGCCTATTCAGTTAAATGAAATTAAGGCAGATGTGATTTTGAATTGCGGTGCTTATACTGCGGTTGATAAAGCTGAAACAGAAAAGGAATTGGCTTTTACAGTAAATTCTTCGGCGGTAGAAATAATTGCAAAATATGCTGCGGAAAATAAAATGAAGTTAATCCATATTTCTACAGATTACGTTTTTGATGGCACTTCTTCTGTCGCATTAGATGAAGAAGCATTAACAAATCCTATAAATGTGTATGGCGAAAGTAAATTGGCGGGAGAAACTGCATGCTTGAAACAAAATCCTGATTCGATTATTATAAGAACTTCTTGGGTTTATAGTAAATTTGGAAACAATTTTGTTAAAACAATGCAACGCTTAATGCAAGAAAGACAGGAAATTAGTGTCGTAAATGATCAAGTTGGTTCGCCAACTTATGCAGCTGATCTAGCACAGGCAATGATCGATATTGTTAATTCAACAAATTGGATTTCAGGAATATATAATTTTTCTAATGAAGGGGAAATAAGTTGGTATGAATTTGCTTTGAGTATTAAAGAGTTAGGAAGTTATAATTGTAAGGTAAACGGCATTCCATCTTCTTCTTATCCAACTCCAGCAAAAAGGCCAAATTTTTCATTGTTAGATAAAAAGAAAATAAAGTCAATTTATAATTTGGAAGTTCCATATTATAAAGAAAGTTTAAAAAAAATATTTGTATAATAGAATTTGAGTTTTATCTTCTTGTTAAAATTCTGATTTTTAGAAACTAAAATTAAAATTTATGAAAGGTATTATATTAGCAGGAGGTTCTGGCACAAGATTACATCCATTAACTTTAGCGGTAAGTAAACAGTTAATGCCAGTATATGATAAACCTATGATATACTATCCGCTGTCAACACTTATGATGGCTGGTATTAATGAAATTTTGATTATTTCAACACCTCATGATTTACCTCATTTCAAGAAGCTTTTAGGAGATGGAAGTACAATAGGATGTAAATTTAGTTATGCAGAACAACCAGATCCAAATGGTTTGGCTCAGGCTTTCGTAATTGGAGAAGATTTTATAGGAAAAGATAAAGTAGCCCTAGTATTAGGAGACAATATCTTTTTCGGAACAAATATGCAGCAACTTTTAAAAGATAATGCTAATCCAGATGGAGGAGTTGTATTTGCTTATCACGTTGCAGATCCTGAAAGATATGGAGTTGTAGAATTTGACGAAAACAAAAATGCAATTTCAATAGAAGAAAAACCTGTGGAGCCAAAATCTAATTATGCTGTTCCTGGCCTTTATTTCTATGATAATTCTGTAGTAGAAATTGCTAAAAATATTAAACCAAGTGCTCGTGGTGAATATGAAATAACAGATGTTAATAAAGTTTATCTGGAAAAAGGACAGTTAAAAGTTGGGATATTAAGTAGAGGAACTGCATGGCTAGACACAGGAACATTTAATAGCTTAATGCAAGCCGGACAATTTGTTCAGGTTATTGAAGAAAGGCAAGGTCTAAAGGTTGGCTGTATCGAAGAAATTGCATGGAGACAAGGTTTTATTAATGATGAACAGCTTGAAAAATTGGCCCAGCCATTGTTGAAATCTGGTTACGGATTATATCTGATTGATTTTTTAAAACAAAAGAGAAAAAGTGTTAAAATTTAATTTGTATCTTTAACTAATTGTTTAAAACGTTTAATTTGTATTTTTGTATAAAAGTCAGAATACAGGCATTAAAAAAAGTTCAATTGAATACAGATAAACCAAATAGCATAACCTCATTGTTGTATAATACTTTTTCACCAAGAAATCTTCGGGCTAACATAAATAATCTTAGCTACCTGCCTAGATGGATTATTGTTGGAATAGATGTAATGGTTTTGGTTTTTTCTTTTTGTCTTACCTATTTGCTTTTTGAAGGGACAGCAATAGGATATCTCATAACATCGCATAATTTTTACTTTGTTGCAGGATTAATTATTGTGAATGTGTTCTTTTTCTGGCTTTTCAGAACTTATTCAGGGATTATTAGACACTCTTCCTATATAGATGCAATAAAATTGTTGTTTTCACAGATGTCTGTGCTCGTATTTTTCTTATTTATAAATTTAGTATTTGAATTATACACGGGACATAAAGCCTTTTTGAATACTGCACTTTTTATCAACTTAGTTTTGTCATTCTGCGGACTATTCTTATATCGTGTGGTGGTAAAACAAACTTTTGAAATGTATTTTTCAGAAAAAGCTACCAGCAAGTTAATAAGAACTGTAATTTATGGTACAGATGCAAATGCGATTTCTGTCGCAAATGCTTTAAAATTCGAAACACCGTCTCGATTTAAAATTGTTGGCTTTGTTGATAAGAATAATCAGAATGCATCTAAACGCATGTTAGATCTGCCAATATTAATTTTAAGAAAAAAACTTCCCGCTTTAATGCGTTCGGTTGCTGCTGAAGGTGTAATTATTGCAGATAAAAGCTTAACAAAAGACGAACAGCTTATTATTGTTGATCAATGTTTAGAATTTAATTATAGAGTATATACTGTTCCACTTATATCAGATTGGGAAAATCAAAAAGAAATCTCCCAAAAAGTAAAAAATATTCAAATTGAAGATTTACTTGAGAGAAAACCGATAGTTCTAGATAGTAAATCAATTTCTAAACAATTAAAGGACAAAACGATTTTAATTACTGGAGCGGCGGGATCAATTGGAAGTGAAATTGTAAGGCAGGTTTTGAATTTCAATCCAAGAAATGTAATAATTTTGGACCATGCAGAGACGCCATTACACAATTTGTGTCTAGAAACTCAGGCAATGAATTTCAGTACAAAGATTGTAGCAGTAATTGCGGATGTAAGGAGCAAGAAAGCTTTGGAAAAAGTTTTTAAAAATTACAATCCACATGTTGTTTTTCATGCAGCGGCTTATAAGCATGTGCCTTTGATGGAGGAAAATCCTTCTCAGGCAATTCAAACTAATATTAAAGGGACTAAAAACCTTGCCGATTTATCTTGTAAATACAAGGTTAAGAAATTTGTAATGGTTTCTACAGATAAAGCTGTTAACCCAAGTAATGTAATGGGGGCTAGTAAACGTATTGCAGAAAAATATGTACAGTCTTTATTCTTAAAAAATCAAACAGAAAATGTTGAAGGGGGTACAAAATTTATTACTACTCGTTTCGGAAATGTTTTAGGTTCAAATGGATCTGTTGTTCCATTATTTACGAAACAAATTTCAGAAGGTGGGCCAGTAACAATTACACATCAGGATATTATACGTTATTTTATGACAATTCCTGAAGCTTGCCAGCTTGTATTGGAAGCTGGAGCTATGGGTAATGGTGGTGAAATTTATATTTTTGACATGGGAAAACCAGTTAGAATTATTGATTTAGCTAGAAAAATGATCAAATTAGCCGGTTTCATTCCTGACAAAGAAATTAAAATTAAAATTGTTGGTTTAAGACCCGGAGAAAAACTTTACGAAGAATTATTAAATGATACCTCTAAAACTCTTCCAACATATCATAATAAGATTATGATTGCACAAGAAATTCAAGACGAATATGAAACTCTCCATAATGACGTTGATGAATTAATAGGAATTGCTGATTTTTACGAAAATGATGATATTGTTGCAAAGATGAAAAAGATAGTTCCAGAATTCAAAAGTATGAATTCAACCTTTGAAGTTCTAGATAAATAAGATCAAACGAAAATAAATTCAAATATAGTCAAGAGGTGTTTTTTTTAAACGCCTTTTGATATTTTTAAACAAATTTTAAAATGTTAAAAATCTTGTTAAAATTTTTAAATTAAGATTTTTATGCCCCTTTTAAATGGATTCTAAAAATACAAATGACTGGTTGTTTGAGATAACGCCCAAGAATAAATTTTTCTCGCTCAATTTTAAAGAAATTTGGCAGTATCGAGATTTATTAATGCTTTTTGTCAAAAGAGATATAATTACGGTTTATAAGCAAACGGTTTTAGGGCCGCTATGGTATCTTATTCAGCCTTTGTTTACTTCTATAACCTTTACAATTATATTTAATAATGTTGCTGGGATTAAGACAGGTTCTATTCCGCCATTCTTATTTAATTTGGGAGGAATCATGGTTTGGAATTATTTTACTGCCTGTTTGAATGGAACTTCTGATACATTTAAATCTAATGCCAGTATATTTGGAAAAGTATATTTCCCAAGAATTATAACACCTTTATCAATAGTTATCTCAAACTTAATCAAATTTGGAATTCAATTTGGAATATTTATTTTCTTTTACATTTTGTTTTATTTTCGAGGAGCTGACTTAAGCCTTAATATATCAATATTATTTTTCCCAATTTTAATTTCATTTATGGGAATTTTAGGATTAGGTTTGGGAATGATGATCTCTTCAATGGTTACAAAATATAGGGATTTAAATAATTTGATTGGATTTGGCGTGCAATTGCTAATGTACATATCTGCAGTAATGTATCCGATGGAATTAATAAAAGAGAAACTTCCAAAATTTGGTTGGATTGTGGAGTACAATCCTTTAGCTTACGTAATAGAAACTTCTCGCTATATGCTTTTAAATATCGGGAGTATATCAATTTTAGGGTTGCTATATACAGCAATAATTACATTAACTGTTTTCTTTGTTGGGTTATTGGTTTTTAATAGAACAGAGAAAAGCTTTATAGATACAGTATAATGAAAGATATTATTTTAAAAGCCGAAAATATTTCGAAGCAATATCGTTTGGGAGAAGTTGGAACTGGAACTTTGAAACATGATTTAAATAGATGGTGGTATAAAATACGGGGGAAAGAAAATCCATATTTGAAAATTGGAGAAACAAATGATCGTTCAACAAAAGGAACCTCTGATTATGTTTGGGCTTTACAGGATATTAATTTTGAAGTTGAAAGAGGAGAAGTTTTAGGTATTATCGGAAAAAATGGTGCTGGAAAATCGACATTATTAAAAATTTTATCAAAAGTTACGGCTCCTACAATTGGAAGTATTAAATGTAAAGGGCGTATAGCTTCGTTGCTTGAAGTTGGCACTGGTTTTAATGGAGAAATGACTGGTCGCGAAAATATTTTTTTGAACGGTGCTATTCTTGGTATGACAAAAAAAGAAATTACATCGAAACTAGATGAAATTATTGAATTTTCAGGATGTGAGCGTTACATTGATACTCCAGTAAAAAGATATAGTTCTGGAATGACAGTTCGTTTGGCGTTTGCAGTTGCTGCCTTTCTTGAGCCAGAAATTTTAGTTATTGATGAGGTATTAGCTGTAGGTGATGCGGAATTTCAGAAAAAGGCAATAGGTAAGATGAAAGATATTTCCAATCAAGAGGGAAGAACAATTTTATTTGTAAGCCACGATTTAAGTGCAATTAGCACATTAGCTTCACGAACCCTTATTTTAGCTAATGGGAAAATAATTGCAAATGAAGAAACAAATAAGGCAATTTCAATATATTCCTCTATGGAAACCAGCAGCTCAATCTTTATTCAAGAGCCTTTGTTAAATGTGCCCTCTGTCACAAAAGTTGAAGTTGTAACATCAGAAGGAGGTATTCTTCACGCAAATGGTAAGGCTCTTAAAATTAAGTTTGAAATAAATATGCCATACGAGAATTATGAAAATCTAGCATTCTCGTTTCAGATAATAAATCATTTGCAAGTTCCAATTTTATATGATTATATTTTTGATATAAATACTAGAATTGGTAGACAAAAAGGAGCTAATTATTTGGAGTTTACTTATCCTAATTTAGCACTTTATAAAGGAAACTATAGTATTGTAGTTCATTTGGCAGAAACAAAAACAAAAACAAAATTTCAAGAATTTAAATGTTGTTTATTTGAGGTAGAAATGATCGGAATGAAAGAACCAGAATGGGGCTGGCAAAAAAATGTTTGTCAGTATTTGGATAAGGGTAATTGGGAAATATTATAATTGTTAAATGTAAAGATGGACAGTAATATTGAAAAAACTATAAATGACAGTTTCATTAATATAAAACAGGACAAAATATTAATCTCGTTTTATTTAATTAGAAAATCATTGTTAGAAGCTGTTACAGAGCTAAAGCCAAAATTACACGGTAAAATTCTAGATCTTGCTTGTGGTCTTATGCCTTATAAAGATTTTCTCAAAAACGACTTAATTGAAGAATATATAGGTGTAGACCTTGAGCCAACAGAGTATCACCACGTAGTTAAACCAGATTATTATTGGGATGGAAATACAATTCCTTTGGAGAATGAATCGGTAAATTTTGTAATCGCTACTGAGTTTTTGGAGCATTATTTTGATACAAGTCATATTTTAAAAGAGATAAAAAGAGTTTTAAAACCTGGAGGCACATTCTTTTTTACTGTACCTAACGTTTGGCCACTTCATGAAGTGCCATACGATTATCATAGATTTACACCTTTTGCATTAGAAGAACATTTTAAAAAAACAAAATTTTCTACATGGGAAATAAAACCATTAGGAGGCTTTCATTATCATTTGGCAATATCAATCTCATTATGGAGTGATTTTGGCCTTTCTAAAAAGAAGCAAAAATTAATAAAACCATTTTTACATTTTTTTGTTAAGTTTTTAGTGAGAAAAGATAAGAAAGATTTTAAATTCTCTCATGGTAAAATGTACTCAGGTTTATATGGCTTTGTGGTAAAATAAGCTGCGATTTTTTTTAGTCACAAAAGGAATCTAATAATATTATAAATGAATCAAATTTTATCAATCATTGTCCCATCATATAATGCCGAAGCTACTCTAGGTGCTACTTTAGAATCTGTTGTAAGACAAGATTTTCAAGATTGGGAAGTTATTATTGTTAATGATGGTTCAACCGACAGAACAGAAGAGATTGCATTAAAATGGGTAAGCAAGGATAGTAGATTTAAGTATTTCTTTAAGCAAAATGAAGGTTTAGGTAAAGCTAGAAATTTTGGAATTGATAAGTCGAAAGGAAAATTTATTTTGCCTTTGGATTCTGACAATCTATTAATAAAAGATTTTGCTAAAGATGCAATTGCTGTCTTTGAAAAAAAACAGGATGTTGGGGTTGTTTATGGAGATGCTGAATATTTTGGTGAAAGAAATGGACTTTGGAAAGTTCCACAGTATAATTTTAAAAAAATGCTTGTTGATAATTTTATTGATGCCTGCGCGATTTATAGAAAAGAGCTTTGGCAAAAAGTTGGAGGGTATGATGTGAATATGCCTTTTCAAGGAAATGAAGATTGGGAGTTTTGGTTAGCTTTAGGAGCTATAGATGTGAGTTTTTATCATTTGAATAAGATTACATTTAAATATTTTGTTTCAAAAACATCAATGATTAGATCTTTTACTTCTGAAATGCATTACTCTAATAATGATTATATTTTTAAAAAGTATAGTAATCATTATAAAAAACATTATGTGGATCTTTGGTTGCTCTTAGAAAAAAAGGAACGGGATTATTTTAATAAGTTAAAAAGTAAAAAATTTGTGATTGATTTATTCTTGACTACTTTTTTTAGATTTTCTATATTCGGACGATATAAAAAAAACAATTAATGCTTGCAATAGTTATTCCATATTATAATCGTAAATTTTTTGAGAAAACATTGGAATCGATTGTAAATCAAAAAGATAAGCGTTTTAAGGTTTATATTGGTGATGATTCTAGCCCAGAAAATCCAGCTAAATTATTAGAAAGTTATAGTTCTAAGTTTGATTTCGTTTATAATCGTTTTGATACTAATTTAGGAGGAACTTCGCTGCCCCAACAATGGGAGCGTTGCATTGAATTGTCTGAAAATGAAAAATGGGTTATGATTTTAGGAGATGATGATGTTTTAGATAATCATGTCGTAGAAGAGTTTTATAAAAACTTGCAGGTTATTGAAAAAGAAAATGTCAATGTTGTGAGATTTGCAACTCAGATAATAGATGAAAATGATGATATAAAATCTGAAATATATTGTCATCCAGTAATGGAAAAATCTACTGATTTTTTATTAAAAAAAATGAAAAATCAAACTAGAAGTTCCTTAAGTGAATATTTTTTTAAAAAAGAAATTCTAAAAGAAAAAGGATTTTATAATTTTCCTTTGGGATGGCATTCAGATGATTTAGCTTTTTTATTGGTTTCTAACTTCAACTTTATTTATACAATCAATTTTGCCTCAATAAAAGTTCGAGTAAGTAACCTAAGTATTTCTGGTAAAACAAATAACAGAATATTAAAGAATGAAGCAACTAAATTGTTTTACAGTACTATTTTAGATAATTATATTTCTCATTTCACAAAAAAGCAAAGGCTAAAAATTATTGAAAAAATGGAGAGCGTTTTTTTTAAACAGAAAAATGCTTTTTTATTTTTTAAAATTTCCAAATTACATTTAAGAAAAACGAGTTTGTTTAATTTTCTCAAGTTTTTAAGAAGGGTGTACATTAATTTATAAGATTTATAAATGAGATATTTAGTTTCTATTATCGTTCCCTGTTATAATCAATCACAATATTTGGATGAGGCTTTACAATCTGTATTAGATCAAACTTATGAGAATTGGGAATGTATAATTGTTAATGATGGAAGTCTAGACGATACTGAAGATTTCGTAAAGAAATGGACTCTAAAAGATAAAAGATTCAAATATTTATATCAAACAAATAAAGGAGTAAGCAGTGCAAGAAATTTTGGTATTAGGGAATCTAAAGGTGAATTAATATTACCATTAGATGCTGATGATAAAATACAAGAAAAATACCTAGAAAAGGGCGTTGAACAGTTTTTAGAAAACTCAGATTTAAAATTAGTGTATTGTAATGCTATTAAATTTGGTGATGAAAATGAAAAATGGAATTTGCCGGATTTTTCCTTAAAAAACTTATCTGTTAATAATTTAATTTTCTGTTCGGCAATTTATTTAAAAGCAGATTGGGAATTTGTTGGTGGATATGATGAGAAAATGAATTCAGGGTTAGAAGATTGGGAGTTTTGGATTGCTTTATTAAAAAATGGAGGTGAGGTTTTTAGAATTAATGAGGTAGGGTTTTATTATAGGATTAAAAATAATTCAAGACAGACTAATCTAACAGAAAACAATCGTGAAAGACTTTTGGAGTATATGAGTATTAAACATGCAGATTTTTATGTAGCACAGTTAGGATCTTTTGTATATCTAAACTCAGTTGTTAAAAGTGTAAGATCCGAATTTCAAAATAAAGTTCAAAGTGAAAAGTTTGTTATTGATTTATTTTGTAGCATGTTTTTTAGATTTAATATTTTTGGAAAATATAAACGCAAAAAATGAGAAGACAAAATAATTTTGATTTTTTGCGTTTAATTTTTGCCGTGTTTGTAATAATATCACACTCATATCCATTATCAGGAAGCCAGTCATGTGATTGGTTGTGTGATCTGACAAATGGAAAATTAATGTTATCCTACATTGGAGTAAAAGGTTTTTTTATAATTAGCGGTTACCTTATTTTTCAAAGTCTCTTAAGAAGCAAAGATTGGATAGATTACATTTGGAAACGTTTTTTACGATTGTTTCCAGCTTTATTTGTTGTTTTGGTTTTGACTGTAATTCTAGGGGTATTTGTTTACGAAGGCATTGGTGCTTATTTAATGAACAAATCTATTTACACTTATATAGGTAAGAATTTGTCACTCTTTAGGCTTCAATACGGGATTTCTGGGATATTTGAAAATAATATTTATGGCAATGCTATCAATGGATCGCTTTGGACACTTTGTTATGAGTTTAGTATGTACGTTATTATATCAATACTCTTCTTTTTTAGAAACAATGTAAAAACTTTGCACTTATTGTTTGGGCTTTTGTATTTGTCCTTTGCCGTATTTTTCTTTTTGTCTAAAAAAGGTTATGAATTTCATTTTTATCAATTACAAAGTTCATATTTAATTGAATTGGGATTATTTTTTCTTGGAGGCTCTTTTTTGGCATTGTTGAAAATTGATGAATTTAAGTATATTAAAATAGTAATTATAGTTTCTTTATTTTTAGTTTTACTAACTGAATTATTGATTCAAGATTCTATTATTTTTAGATTTTTGCTATGGCCAATCTTAATAATTACAGTAGGACTTCAAGCAACAAAACATCTTAAAGATATTGGGAATAGAATCGGAGATATCTCTTATGGGATTTATATTTATGGATTTCCTATACAGCAATCGTTGATGCATTTTTTTAAATTAAATGCAATCGAACTTATGGTCATATCAATTCCTCTATCAGTATTATTTGGATATTTATCATGGCATTTGATTGAAAATCGAATGTTACGTTTTAAAAATTCTCATCCTAAAGTTTTTGTTAAAAGAATTTTGAATTTTAGAATGATTTTGTTTTGATATTAAAAAAGAAATGAAAGAAGATAATTGTAATTCCCTTTTCTTTAGTATCATTATACCAGTTTATAATGCAGAAAGATATATTGAAGATTGCTTAAATAGTATTTTAAATCAATCATTTCAAGATTTTGAGATTATACTTGTAAATGATGGTTCGACAGACAGTTCTGGAAAAATTTGCGATAATTACTCTCTAAATAATAGTTGTATTAAAGTTATCCATAAAACAAATTCGGGTACAGCAGGAGCCAGAAATTCAGGTTTGAAAATCGCTAAAGGTGAATATCTATGGTTTGTAGATGGTGATGATTTAATAGAAAAAAACTCACTCACTGATTTACAAAAATTAGTAGAAACATATAATTGTATTCCAGTAATAAATTTTATTAAAATTGATTTTAAAGACGATCAATTAAAAAACTTAAAAGTCGGTTTTCCGCAAATAATTAATTCATTTGTTGGAAATACAAAAAAAACTCCAGACGGTATGCCCTCAAGTGTTTGTTTAAGTATTTATAACAGAAGTTTTTTACTAGATAAAGATTTAAGATTTGAAGAAGACAATTTTTTTGAAGATGAATTTTTTAATTTAAAATTATACACAAGTTTTAGTTTTAATTTTTTGAATATAAATCTACCATTATATTTCTATAGAAGAGCTAACGAGGAAAGTAAGACGTCACTAAAAGATGGTAAATCTCTTTATGAAAAATGTCTTTCAAAAATAAGATTGTTCCTTTATGTTTCCCAAATAAAAAGAAACGAAACAAACAATGACTTTCTAAGCTATAAAAAAAGAGTTTATGCCGAGTATGCTTTGCAATTTTTTGAACTTTGTCTTAGACAAAACGAAGAAAAATACACAAAAAATATTGTTAAAATAATAAAAAAGAATATTCTTAAGATTCCTACCCAAGGTACTTATTTTAAAGCGTCTCAAATTAAAAGATTGTTGTATAATTTGAATCCCGATATATTTATTATTTATATAAGGTTGCTGATTTTGTTGAAGAAAAAATAAATTGAAATAAAGTAGGAGCACTAGATGAAAAGTTTGACTTTTTTATGCTGATAATGATTATGCAATGACTTTAAAAAGTTGAAATATAAAACATGTCAAAGTTTATACTTCAAATGTAGATTATTTAGAAAAAAACAGCAAAAAATCTTTGGAAATAATCAAGATTCTCTAAAATATTATAAAGTATCCTAAATACCTTTTCAATGAAGATTATAAATGCGTTTTAGGAACTGAAAAAAATTATCGGATTTTCTTAAATTTCATGGTAAATGGGGAAGACCAGTTTTATATTATAGAAAAAATAAAATTTGTGAAATCTTAATGAGATATAATCTAGGTTTTTTAAATTGGTTTGTCTTAGGATTTAAAATATAATGGTAACGAAAAAGTAAAAATAATTTATCCAGATAATTTTAAATAAAAAAATAGTGAAGTACTTCATAATATTGAAAGGACTTTTAAAGAACCAAGTTCGTAATTGTTTGATTTAGAGTCAAAATGCAAAACAAAATTAAAATAGCTTATCTCATAACAGCTTATCATGATTATGCACATTTAAAAAAAATGATAATCGCTTTAAATGACTCTAATGTTTGCTTTTTTATCCATATTGATAAAAATTCTTTAATGCCAACAAATTTAGATGAATTCAAAAATATCAAATTTATCAAAAGACATAAAGTCTGGTGGGCAGGTTGGTCACATCAAAAAGCAATTCTCAATTTAATGGCAGAAGCAATTAAAGAAAACTTTGACTATTACGCTTTAATTAGCGGAAGTGATTACCCGATAAAAAAGAATAATTATTTGTATTCATTATTGAATGGAGGAGGAGAATTTATAAGTATAAAAGAAGGATTTCCTGTAGAATTTAAAAAAGAGTGGATAACCAATTTTTATTTTGATCTATTTTATCGAAGAAAACCTAATAAACCAATATGGATAAAAGTTTTATTGCGCTTGGAGAAGAAAATAAGTTTGTATTTTCCCAAAAAAAAGTATCCGTTTAATAGAATTTTTTTGGCCCCACTTGGTGGGTTCTAACACATTCGACAGTTCATTATGTTCTTGATTTTTTAGAAGCTAATCCCAAATACGAAAGATTTTTTAAAAATTCATTTTGTAGCGAAGAGATTCTAATACCAACAATTATAGGAAATTCAAATATTAAAAATTTGAAAGGAAACTTAACCTATGTTGATTGGACAGTTACTCCAGGACCGGCCTTTATTTCAGAGAAGCATCTTGCAATTTTTGAAAATGATATTGTTAGCAACGAATATGGGGATAATTGTGCGTTTTTTGCAAGAAAATTTAAAAATGAAAGTTCAGGTATTTTGCAATATATCGACAATAATTTGAGGGTTTAATTTATGATTACAATAATTTATCCATATAGAAATAGAGAATCTGAACGAGTAAGACGTTCTTTTGATTCGTTGAAAGAACAAACAAATTCTGATTTTGAAGTTCTTTTGGTTGATTATGGTTCAGATTTAACCTCTGCATCTATTGTTAAAGATTTAGTTTCCAATTATAAGTTCGCAAAATATATCTACAATTATTCGGGTTTTCAGCCTTGGTCAAGAGCTAAAGCCATTAATATTGGCCTAAAAAATGTTACTACAGAATATATCTTTACAGCTGATGTGGATATGATCTTTAGTCCAAATTTTGTTTCTAAACTTCATGAGTTAAAAAATCCAGTTAAAGCCTATTATTTTAAAGTTGGTTTTCTTAATGAAAAAGAATCTAAAGAAAATAAGAAATTTGAGAATTATTTAATTGATTTTAGTACAGAAATTGGAGCCCAAGGATTATCATTATTTTATCTTAAAAGCTTGAAAGAAATTACAGGTTATGATGAGTTTTTACATTTTTGGGGAGCCGAAGATATTGATGTACACAATCGATTAGAGAGAAACGATACAGAGAGTATTTTTTATTCGGAAGAAATTTTAATGCTTCATCAATGGCATACGAGTTACAGAAAATCAGAAAAAAAAGGACTTACAAGAGATTTGCAATTGACGGATATTCTTAAGATAAATCAACAAAAATTGCTTGCAAATACTCGAAGCAAAGAAGTAAGGATTAACAAGCTAAATTGGGGAATAACTGTTTTAGAAAATGATTTTGAAGATTTAAAAAAGCATGAACAAAAGATATTAATGCTTAATAAAAAGGATGTTGTAACGCATTTTCTATTTTGTGAATTGCCGGATTTTAAAAATGGAGTTTTAAATATTCATTTTGTAAAAGATCCTTTTCAAAATTCATTAAAGTATCGACTAAAGAAATTTTTGGGAAAAAACGTTCCTAAATATTACTCTTTAAAAGAAATTAATGACTTACTCTTACTACATATTATTTCTTTCTATCACACTCATCCTTACTTTTATGAAGTCAGTAATGATTTAAATAGCATTAAATTTAAAATAAAAAAATAAAAAGATTTAAATTGCGCAACATGCCAAAAGTAATTCTGATTTCTCAAATTCCTTTGCCTTACTCTCATATTGGGAGCTGGACAACCTTATATCATAATTATCTGACTAAAAATCATTCTATTGATTTTATTGTTTGTGAAGAGCCGGAAAGTCGATATGCAGAAATAGAATATGGGATAGTTGCTAATTACAATCTACAAAAGTTTCAAAACAAATTTTCAAAAAATAAGTACTTAGAATATTTTAAAGTGCTAGAAAAAATTCTGATTAAAGAGGATCAATTTATAATCCAAATAATTGATAATTTCGGAATTGTAGAACCTTTAATAGATTTTTTAAAAGTAAAAAAGAAACGAGACAAATGCTATTTGCAGTTCTTTTATCATGGATTCTCTCCATATTATGAAAATTTTTCAGGGCGATGGTTTTTTGAAGGTATAGACGAAATGGTTGTATTGACAAAAGATTCGTACAAAGCACATAAAGCATATTATACAATCCTACCAACAAAATTTTCTGTATTACATAATGGAATTAATACTTTGAAGTTTCATAAAGTAAGTATCGAAGAAAAAGAAAACTTAAAGAAAGAATTAGAAATTACACATAAGAAAGTATTTATATGGTGTTCTCAGGATCGTCCTAAAAAGGGATTGGATTTTATTCTTGATGTATGGAAAAGAATAGATAAAAAAGAGAATGACGCAATTCTTTTGGTAATTGGTGCAAATCGAGATCTAAAAATAGATGGGGTATCATTTTTAGGAAGAATACCCAATAATGACTTGCCAAAATACTATCAAATTGCAGATTGTTACTTGTTTCCTACATTGTGGCACGAAGGTTTCGGATTAAGTTTAATAGAAGCTTTGCATTGTGGCTGTTATTGTATTGCTTCTGAAAATGGAGGAGTTCCAGAAGTCTTACAATATGGAAAATATGGGAAACTTATAGAGAATCCAAACTTTATAGAAGAATGGTGTGATGCTATAAATTCATTTTTAGGAGGTGATGAAGTAAATTATACCAATATTCCAGAAACTTTATATTCGATGGAAAACTGGAACGATGGAATGAATATAATAATTAACAATGCAAAGAAAAATCTAATTTAAGGTTATGAAGCCTCTTTTGAAAACAACTGATAAAAAAATTGAATCAAATTCGCTATTCATTATTGCCGAAGTTGGGCAAGCCCATGAAGGCAGTCTTGGAATTTTGCATTCCTATATTGATGCTCTTGCTCAAACAGGTGTAGATGCTGTTAAATTTCAAATGCATATTGCCGAAGCAGAAAGTAGCGAATATGAACCATTTCGTGTGAAATTTTCTTTAGAAGATGAAACAAGATTTGATTACTGGAAGCGAATGGGGTTTTCTTTAGAACAATGGAAAGGCATAAAAAAACATTGTGATGAGGTAGGTTTAAGATTTATTTGCTCTCCCTTTAGTAATCTGGCGGTTGATTGGCTAGAAGAACTAGGAGTAGAACAATATAAAATAGGATCTGGAGAGGTCAACAATTTTTTAATTTTAGAAAAGATTGCACGAACAGGAAAACCAATTATTCTGTCTTCAGGAATGAGTTCATACAAAGAATTAGACAAAACAGTTGAATTTCTAAAAGAAAGAAATGTTGAATTTTCTATTTTACAATGTACAACCGCATATCCAACTCAGCCAGAGCAATATGGTTTAAATGTTATTCCGGAATTAAAGAATCGGTACAATGTTCCTGTGGGTTTTTCTGATCATTCTGCAAAAATTGAAACTTGTATTGCTGCAACAGCTTTAGGTGCAGATATTTTAGAATTTCATGTGGTATTTGATAGGCAAATGTTTGGGCCAGATTCGAAATCCTCATTGACTATTTTAGAAACAAAAGAACTTGTAGAAGCGGTTAGAAATATAAAAACAGCATTATCTAATCCTATAGATAAAAATAAAAATGAAGATTTTTCTTCTCTAAAACAAATTTTTGAAAAGTCATTGGCAATAAATAAAGATTTACCAAAAGATCATATTTTGACTTTTGAGGATTTAGAATCTAAAAAGCCAAAAGGTTTTGGAATAGATGCTTTACGATTTCAAGAAGTAATTGGGAAGGCCTTAAATAAAGATTTAAAAAAATGGGACTTTTTAACAGAAAATGATCTTTCCTAAAAAACATTTTTAATTGGCTTACGCTTCTTAATTTTTCTTACTCCAACTGATTTAAAAATATAATAATTTCAAAATGCTAAAAAGAAAAATAGCTGTTGTAGTTACAGCACGTCCTTCTTATAGTCGTATAAAAACAGTGTTATCTGCAATTCAAGAACATTCAGATTTAGAGTTGCAATTGGTAGTTGCTGCCTCGGCATTATTGGATCGTTATGGATCTGCAGTAAATTATATTGAAAAAGATGGTTTTGTTATCACAGCTAAGGTTTTTAATGTACTAGAAGGAGAAAATCTTACTGCAGCAGCAAAGACTACAGGAATTGGCATTTTAGAATTATCAACTGTTTTTGATAATTTGAAACCAGATATTGTTATAACGGTTGCTGATCGATTTGAAACCATGGCAACAGCGATTGCAGCTTCCTATATGAATATCCCTCTTGCACATATTCAAGGTGGAGAAGTAACTGGAAACATTGATGAAAAAGTGCGTCATGCAATTACAAAATTAGCAGATTACCATTTTGTTGCTTCTGAAAGTGCTAAAGAAAGAGTTATAAAGCTTGGAGAAGATTCTAAAATGGTTTTTAATACAGGATGTCCTTCTATCGACTTAGCTTTAGAAATTAGAAACAGTAAAACACTTCCATTCGACCCTTACGAAAAATATGGAGGCGTAGGAGCAAAACCGAATTTATCTAATGGGTATTTGGTTGTGATGCAACATCCGGTAACAACCGAATATAAAGATTCAAGAAAGCATATAGAGGCTACGCTTGAAGCAATATATAAATTAAATAAGCCTACATTGTGGTTTTGGCCTAATGTGGATGCTGGCGCAGATGGAACGTCAACAGGGATTCGAGCTTTTCGAGAACAGCATAATTTACCTAACGTTCATTTTTTTAAGAATATGGAAGGGAAAGATTTTTTGCAATTATTAAAGCATAGTGATTGCCTTATAGGGAATTCTAGTGTAGGAATTCGTGAATGTGCATATTTAGGGGTTCCTGTTGTAAATATTGGTTCTCGCCAGAATAGGAGAGACCGAGGAGGAAATAGCGTAGATGTTGATTACTCGCAAAAAGAAATAGAAGAAGCAATTACAGTAATTGTTAAGAATGATAAAATTGTTTCGTCTTCTATTTATGGTGATGGAAAAGCAGGAATCAAAATAGCAGAATTATTAGCCGAAGTTCCTTTACAATTTCACAAAACAATAATGTACTAATATGAAAGTACTAGCAGTGATTCCGGCTCGCGGAGGCTCAAAAGGTGTGCCGGAAAAGAATATTAAAGAATTGGGAGATAAACCATTAGTGGCTCACGCAATAGAATGTGCTCTTCAATCTACTAGTGTTTCTAAAATTGTGCTGTCCACAGATGATGAGAAAATTGCCACTATTGGTAGAAAATATGATATTGAAGTATTAAAAAGACCTTCTCATTTAGCTCAAGACAATAGCAATGTTGTGGATACAGTAGAACACATAATTAAAGAGTACAATGAAGATTTTGATTTGATCGTTTTATTACAGCCAACTTCACCACTAAGAACGTATTTCGATTTAGATAATATTGTTAATTTGTTAATTGATAAGACAGAAATTGATGGTGTAATTAGTGTCGTGCCAATGAATGATACACATCCAGCAAGAATGTATAATCTAATGGAGAATGACGAATTGAGTCCATTAATTGATAGCGGAGAAAGTATGAGAAGGCAAGATCTAACTCCTGTCTACTATAGAAATGGATGTTTTTATGCAGTAAGAACTAAAGCTTTTATAATGCAAAAAACTTTTATGGTTGAGAAAAAGAAAGCTTATGTCATGAATCCGGATTGGTTGGTCAATATTGATACAGTGAGAGATTTTAAATTAGCAACACTTTTATATGAAGACTGGAAAAAAGAAATTATTAATTACTGAACCAGATAATTTTAGTCAAAAAGCATTAACGATGTTAAGCCAAGCTTTTGATGTAAAGTCTATAAAAATAAAGGATAGAGAGGAATTACAATTAGAGATTTCTAGTGTTGATGCAATTTTTATAAGACTGGGATTTGTAATTGATAAAGAAATTCTAAACAAAGCAAGTAACTTAAAATTTATATTGACTGCAACAACTGGATTGGATCATATTGATGTTGATTACTTTAAAAGTCTAGGAGGTGAAGTCATTTCTCTTAAAGATGAAGTGGATTTTTTAAAAAGCATACCGTCAACCGCAGAACATACTTGGGCATTATTGCTCGCTCTATTAAAAAAAGTTCCAACTTCCTTTGATCATGTTAAAAAAGGAGGATGGAATAGAAATTTGTTTATTAACACAAATCTAAAAGAAAAAAAAATTGGCATTTTAGGATTAGGAAGAGTTGGTAGCCAAGTAGCTGATTTTGCAAAGGCCTTTGGAATGGAGATTGGTTTTTTTGATGTTAAAAATGTAGAGAGTAATTTTTTGAGATTTAATAGTCCTGGAGAGTTGTTCAATTGGGCAGACATCATTACGATACATATTCCATATTCTGTAGAAAACGAAAAATTTATTGATAAAGAATTATTATCGTTTGTAAAAAAAGGAACGGTACTAATTAATACTTCTAGAGGAGGTGTTTGGGATGAAAATGAAGTTGCTAGATTAACTGTGAATGGTAATTTTAGTGGTATTGCAACAGATGTTTTGGAAAACGAATTAAATGAAGAAACGATAGAATTGAATACTTTAGTTGATTTAGCTAGGCAAAACTACAATGTAATAATTACACCCCATATTGCTGGAGCAACTAAAGAGTCGATGGAAATGACAGAAGATTTTGTAGCAAAAAAACTGATTTCGAAGAGAGGTATTTTATTTTAATTCTTTAAAAATCTTAAGTATTGCGAGTAAGAAATATCAAACTTTTTTTCTTTTTTAAAATCTTATAAATCAAAAAAGTAAACGATTATTTTAGAAAAAGGAAATAATGCAGAATTATTTTTTAGTTGTGAGCAAAAATCGGATATTTGGCCGCTCATTTACCCAAAAACACTTTAGACACAATTAATGCCTACTAAAAAGATTTTTATTCTTCTTCCAGATGGAGTTGGACTCCGAAATTTTGCTTTTTCTAATTTTTATAAAATAGGATTAGAAAAGAAATTTGACATAACATACTGGAATAACACTCCATTTGATTTACCTAATTTAGGTTTTAAGGAAATTAAAATAAATAATGCTAAATCTAGTCCTTTTACAGATAGTTATAAAAACGCTAGGAAACACATAGAGTTAAATCTCAATATAAGAAGAGAGAACGATAAAGTTTATGATACTTATCGATTCCCTTTTTCATATAAAAATGCAAGGATTGCTCTTAAAAGTTATTTTGCAAGATTTTTGATTTCATTGTATAACTCAGACAAAGGATTAATAAAAGTTAAATCAAAAATAAAAAGTATAGAAAAGAAAACCGATTTCTATAAACAATGTTTGCAGACACTCGAAAGAGAACGACCAAACTTTGTTTTCTGTACAAATCAAAGACCAGTATTGGCTATTGCACCATTATTAGCCGCAAAAGAACTAAAAATCCCAACAGGAACATTTATCTTTTCTTGGGATAATTTGCCTAAAGCAACAATGGTTGTTGAAACTGATTACTATTTTGTGTGGAGTGAACACATGAAATCAGAACTCCTTAAATACTATCCAGATATAAAGGAAAAACAGATTTTTGTTGTAGGAACTCCTCAATTTGAGAGTCATTTTGACGAAAAAAATCTTATTGATAAAGCCCAATTCTTCAACGATTACAATTTAGATTTAAACAAAAAATATATCTGCTATTCAGGAGATGATATAACAACTTGTCCAGATGACCCGCAATATTTATCAGATGTTGCTGACGCCGTAAGAAAAATAAATGAACAAGGCGATAAATCACTTGGATTAATATTCAGACGTTGCCCTGTAGATTTTTCAAACAGATTTGATGAGGTTTTGGCAAGAAATAAAGATCTAATAGTTCCAATTAATCCTACTTGGAAAAAAATAGGAGAACAATGGAATACTGTCTTGCCAACCAAAGAAGATGTTAAATTGCATGCAAGCACAATTTTTAATACAGAGATGGTGGTTAACCTAGGTTCATCAATGGTGTTTGATTATGTGTGTTTTAAAAAGCCATGCGCTTACATAAATTACGATGTATCGAATAGGGTTAATGAAAAATGGTCGGTCTCAAAAATTTATAACTATATGCATTTTCGTTCGATGCCAAGTAAAAAAGCAGTTATTTGGTTAAATTCGGCTGATGAAATTGCAGATAAAATTAGGTTAGGATTAGAAGGCAACAATGAAACAATTAAACACGCTCAACAATGGTTTGAAATTATAAACCAGAACTCTCCTAAAAAAGCCTCAGAAAGAATATGGGAAGCAATAGAATTAATTGCGGACTAATTTTATTATAATATTATTTTAAGCTATGTTTTTTAACTCTTTGGCTTTTGCCATATTTTTACCAATCGTTTTTTTCTTGTATTGGTTTGTCTTCAATAAAACGAAAAGCACCCAAAATGCTTTGTTAATTGTTGCTAGTTATTATTTCTATTCCTGTTGGGATTGGCGATTTCTATTTCTGCTGGTTTTTTCTACATTTTTAGATTATTTCACAGGAATTCAAATCGAGAAAAGTAACTCAGAAAAAGGACGAAAATTTTGGTTTTGGCTTAGTGTTTTAGTGAATTTAGGGTTTTTAGGAATTTTTAAATACTATAACTTCTTTGCAACTTCATTTGCAGAAATGTTTACTTCTTTTGGTTTTAAGGTAAGTCCATTTTTATTGGATGTAATTCTTCCTGTCGGAATTTCATTTTATACCTTCCATGGATTATCTTATGTAATTGATATCTACTATAAAAGAATAAAAGCCGAATACAATTTTATTGATTATTCTTTATTTGTGAGCTACTTTCCTCTTTTGGTGGCTGGACCAATTGAAAGAGCAACGCACTTGCTTCCTGAATTAAAAGAAAAACGTGAATTTGATTTTGAAAAAGCCAAAGAAGGAGTTTGTCAAATTGTTTGGGGATTAGTGAAAAAAGTGGTAATTGCAGATACTTGCGCGGTTTATGCAAACGCCATTTTTGATCATTATCCAGCAATGAATTCTTTTTCATTAATTTTAGGAGCAATTTATTTTGCGTTTCAGATTTATGGAGATTTCTCAGGATATTCAGACATCGCACTTGGCGTTTCTAAATTATTTGGTTTAGAGTTATTAAGAAACTTTAATTATCCGTACTTTTCAAGAGACATTGCAGAGTTTTGGCGTCGTTGGCATATATCGCTTTCTTCTTGGTTTCGAGATTATTTGTACATTCCGCTAGGAGGAAGCAAAGGTGGCATTTGGATGAAAATAAGAAATACTTTTATCATTTTTATAGTCAGTGGTTTTTGGCATGGTGCAAATTGGACGTACATTGTATGGGGCTTTATAAATGCTCTTTATTTTCTTCCTTTATTATTGTCTAATAGTAATAGAAACAATATGGATTCCATAGTTTTAAAATGGAACTTTGATTCTATAAAAGTACTTTTTAGTATTTTAACTACTTTTCTATTGACTTGTGTAGCTTGGGTATTTTTCAGAGCAAAAACAATCACGGATGCCATTTTATATCTAAAAAATATATTTACTAATGTAGAGTTTGGTGCTCAGTATTTGGATAACGAACGATATAACTATGAATTATTATTGATGATTGGTCTGTTTGTTTTAGTAGAGTGGAATAATAAAACCAAGGTCGAGCCAATTTCTGGAAAGGGTAGCATGCTGAAAATGGCTTTAGCTATTATAGCTATTATCGCTTTCGGAACTTATTCAGATTACAAAGAATTTATTTATTTCCAATTTTAATGAAGAAGTTTTTATTATACATCTTAGGTGTTTTCCTTTTAACAGTCTTGATAGCAGTTATTCTAGATGGTTTGTATACTTATGTTTTTATGCAGTCAAGAAACCGTGGCAAAATTGAAACCGTTTTTAATTCTACAGCAAAAAAATATGATGTAGTAATTTTAGGTTCATCAAGAGCTAACAATCATTTTGTATCGCAAATGTTTGAAGATAAAGGGTTAAAAACATTTAACTACGGAATGAGCGGTGGGCATCTGTTTGAAGCTTCATTAATGTTGAAATTGATGATGGAAAGAAAATATGAAATCAAAAATGTGATTCTAGAAGCAGATTTGAATCTTTCCAGCGATCATCAAGCTGAAGGGATTGCTGCTTTATTTTTACCTTACATTCATAATTCTGAAATAATCAAAGAACGTTATAGAAATGAAAGCAATTTCAATGAATTATACTACATACCATTTTATAGATATATAAAATATGACAGTAAAATTGGTTGGAGAGAAACTTTTTTCACAGCAATACACAAGAAAACAAATTCCTTAGAAAATTTAGGGTATCACCCATTAGAAAAGCATAAAAATGGCAATATGAAAAATAATATTGTCAATTTAAATCCGTTGCCACATAATAAATACTACGAAGAGATTAAAGATATATGTAAAAAGAATAACATTAATTTTATAGCTGTAATGACTCCAATGTGCGAGAATGTTGTGGGTATGAATTATTTTGAGAAAGTAAAAAAAATATATCCAGAGATTCATAATTACGAAAATACTGTTATTGAGAATAAATATTTTTCTTCATGCGGACACATGACAGATGAAGGAGCAAGATTGTTTACAGCAAAAATTTTAAAAGATTTTTTTAATAAATAATTATGCATATAGCATTTCTAACCTCAGAATATTCTCATCCTAAGATTGCACAATCAGCAGGAATAGGAACAAGCATTAGAAATCTGGCAACTTCATTGCATAATTCTGGAAATGCCATTACTATTTTTATTTATAATCAGCCTGTACAAGAAATTATAGATGACAACGGAATTAAAATTTATCTTATTAAAAAACTAAAATATAAATTTTTGGGATGGTATTTATATCGTAAGTACGTTGAGAAATACTGCAATAAGATCATAAAACAAGAAAAAATTCAAGTAATTGAAGCTGCAGATTGGACTGGAATTACGGCTTTTATGCATTTTGAAATTCCTTTAGTAATTCGTTTTCATGGAAGTGACACCTATTTCTGTCACTTAGAGAATAGAAAACAAAAACTTAAAAATTTCTGGTTTGAAAAATTGGCAATAAATAAAGCTCAGGCATTTATAGCACCAACAACTTTTGCTGGAGAAGTTTCAAAAAAGCTTTTTAAGATAAAAGGAAAAGAAATTCAGACCATTCATAATGGTTTAGATATCAATGAATTTGGAAATAAGGAACCAGAAAAATTTGAAAAGCATACAATCCTTTACATTGGTACCATAATTAGAAAAAAAGGTGTTTTAGAACTGCCAGAAATTTTCGGGAAAGTGAGTAATGTTTTTCCAGAAACAAAACTTCTTCTAATAGGGAGTGATTCTTTCGATATAAAAACCAACTCTAAATCAACTTGGGAATTAATGAAAAATTTGTTTGCAAAGAATAATTTAAATAATGTAGAATATCTAGGAAAAATTCCATATAATGAGATTCAGGAGCATATAAAAAAGGCACATGTATGTGTGTTTCCAACTTATGCAGAGACTTTAGGGATGGTTACAATAGAAGCTATGGCCATGCATAAAGCAATTGTAAACAGTAATATTGGTTGGTCTCAAGAACTTATAACAGACGAACAAAGTGGTTATCTTGTCTATCCTTCAAATCACGATTTGTATGCTGAAAGAATTATGCAATTATTTGAAAATGATTCTTTGGTCTTACAATTAGGAAAAAAAGCTAGAGAACGAGCTGAAGAAAAATTTAATATAAATAAGCTTGCTATTGAAAACATTAGTTTTTATCAAAATATTATAAACTCCAATAAAAAGACAACGTGATCATTGTTTATCATCAAAATAATAAAATAGTTAAAGTTGGAGCACAAACAAAAAATGTTTTCTCTGAAAATAAAAGTATTGGTAAAAATCTAATTGAAATTGCACAGCAATTTCCCCAAGATTTAATTATTTGGAGTCATATCTCGTTAGAATCGCATCTGAATGTTGAGAAAATTGATGAAATTTTTCATCAAGAAAAAATAATGGCTTCCTATAATTTATCTCCAAATAATTTTATTTCTAATAATATTGGATATGTTGATTCGTCACCTTTTTTAAAAATAAATAAAGAAGTAAGTTACCCCACTTGGATTATGAGCAGCAATGTAGGAGGAATTCATGCTTCTGTTTTATTACTCTTAAAGAATCAGATAAAGATAGATGCAGATTTTGACTATTTTTTAAACTCAATAGCAAAATTAGGAATGTCAAAAGGACTATTGTGCTATTCTGATCCTAAATTATTAAAAGACTGTTCGCAAATTTTTCCAAAGCATAAAGAAAATAAAAGCCTTCTTTTTAGATTTGTAAAACAACATTATAAAACGCGTTGGATATTTTTACTGTTTTTAGATCTGTTTCTATATAAAAGAACATTGGCTGTTTTCCCCTTTTTAATGTCTTTTTTTTACAAGAAAAGAGGTCTGAAAATAGATACATTCAATGAAATTAAAGCCGAATCTAATAATAAAGTAATTGAAAAAGGAACTATAGACGTAATTATTCCAACAATTGGGCGAAAAAAATATTTATATAATATTCTAAAAGATCTTTCCTTGCAAACATTTCTGCCAGTGAATATTGTTATTGTAGAGCAAAATCCTATTCAAGAAAGCGTCACAGAACTTGATTATATTTTAAATGAAGATTGGCCATTTCAAATTAAACATATTTTTACGCATCAAACCGGAGCATGTAATGCAAGAAATTTGGCCCTGAAAGAAGTGAAAAGCGAATGGGTATTTATGGCAGATGATGATATTCGAATACAGTCAGACTTTTTGGAAAAAACATTTCAGGTAATTAAAAAAGAAGGAGTAGAACAAATTACTTTAGGATGCTATCAGCCTGATTACCCTTTAGATAAAAAAATAAAACAGAAATTTCAATGGGGTGGTTTTGGTTCAGGCTGTAGCATGGTAAAAGCTGAGAATATAAAAACGCTTACTTATAATATGAGTTTTGAATTTGGTTATGGGGAGGATAGTGATTTTGGAATGCAATTAAGAAATTTAGGCCATGATATTCTCTATTCTCCAACACCAGAAATTCTTCATCTAAAGGCGCCAATCGGCGGTTTTAGAACAAAACATATTTTGGCTTGGGCCGATGAAAAGATTAAACCAAAACCTTCTCCGACAGTAATGCTAAATAAGATTTTAAACTTTACGCAAGAACAGATTGAGGGGTATCGAACTGTTTTATTCTTTAAATATTATAAAGTTCAAAAAATTAAAAACCCATTGCGATACTATTCTAATTATAAAAAACAATGGTTAAAAAGCCAATATTGGGCTAGTAAATTAAATTCTAAACAATGAAATTTTCGCTGATTATTTGTACATATATGCGTCCTGAACCATTAGTTACACTATTGAACTCAGTAAACATTCAAAGTAAATATCCAGATGAAATTTTAATCATTGATGGATCATTAAATGACGAAACTAAAATAGCTCTAGAGAAAAATAATTTTAAGAATTTAAAATACTTTTTAGTTTCGGAGAAAGATCGGGGATTAACAAGACAACGCAATTTCGGTATTTCTAAGGTTGCAACTGATTCTGAAATTGTTTGTTTTTTAGATGATGATATTGTTTTAGAAACTAATTATTTTGAAAATTTATTAAACACCTACAGTCTTTTTCCTTCTGCACTGGGAGCTGCAGGATACATCATAAACAATAATGCCTCGTGGAGCTTAAATTTAGAAAATGAACCTCTTCATTATAATTATTTTTATTATGATGGTTGGAAACGAAAGTATTCTCAAAGGTATGTATTGCGAAAAAAAATAGGATTGTTAGATGATTGTCCTCCAGGATTTATGCCTGAGTCAGGTAATGGTAAAGCTCTGAGTTTTTTTCCTCCAACTAACAAAATCTATCCAACGGAATCTTTTTCTGGAGGTGTTTCGTCTTTTAGAAAGGAAATTTTAGATAAAATTAAATTTTCAGAATATTTCGAAGGTTATGGACTTTATGAAGATACTGATTTCACATTCAGAGTTTCTAAATTAGGAAATATATATGTTAATACAAGCGCAAAACTCTACCATTATCATGATGAGGCTGGACGACCAAATAAATTTGAATATGGTAAAATGGTTCTGAGAAATGGATGGTATGTTTGGCGAGTTGCTTTTCCAAGGCCAAGATTTAAGTCTAGAATAGAATGGAATTTGATAGCTTGGATATTAATTATAATTAGAGCTAGTAATATTGTTAGCACAAAGAAAAAGAAAGAAGCTATTACAGAAACATTAGGAAGAATATTTGGTTGGTTTTCAATTATAATTAATCCCCCTAAAGAAAAAAAATAATATTTATGAATTTATTCTCACTGTTTCGGAAGAGAAATTATATTTATTTTTATCATATTGTTAAACCTTACACAAGTTCGGTTATCAAAAGAAAGAGCGAATATGATAATTACGATTCCTTAACTTCTATTTGTGATTACTTCCAAATCGAGCAATATAAAAAAATTACTGTTGTTGCGAGTGGACCAAGTGCAACAAAATTAAATTTAGATGATGAGACTCTTTATTTTTGTTGTAACGATTCTATAAATATTGTGGACTTAAAACCACATATTTATGTAGTACATGATAATTTTTATCTGGTTAAATATTTGAAATCTTTTAAAGGAACTGAAAAATGGAAAGGAACAATCTTTTGGATTTTTAATAATAATTCGCAGACTAATTATATTTCATTTAAAAAAGTTTATAATTATATAATTAATAAATCTCGCTCAAAGAGAGAATTTTTAATCACTAATTTTAACTATTGTAAAAATTCCGAATCACTTAATGCAGAACTCGTTTTGACTCTTCAAAAAGAATTTGATTTTACATATAAAAGCATTAATTCTGGCTTTAACATGCTACTAATTGCTTCTGTTTTGGCTTTTAAGGCAAATAAACCGCTTGAAGTTTATGGGTTTGATATGGGAGAAGGAGGCGATCAATATTACAACAAAACTGCTATTATTGGAAAAAGTATAAAAGGAGTGGAAAATAAAAAAATCGTGAGTGAATTTCTTAGAAGCTTATATCTTAAAGAGATGAAAATTAATAATCAATCTAATTTTATGACTTTTAAGTCAAAACATTTAGATTAGTTTTTCTAGATATAAATGAAGTTTGTCATAATTAGCCATGTTAGGCATTTAAAAAAAAATAATAAATATTTCGGTTACGGACCATATGTTCGTGAGATGAACATTTGGCTGAAATATGCAGATGAAATTATAGTAGTTGCTCCTTTATCGGAAGGGAACCCGACTGCCATAGATCTTTCCTACATTCATTCAAGTATTAGCTTTAAAAAGGTTTTAAGCTTTAATTTAACAAGTGTGGGAGATGTTTTTTTAACCATCTTAAAGTTGCCATCTATTTTTTGGAAGATCTTTTGGGCAATGAAAGAAGCTGACCATATTCATCTGAGATGTCCCGGAAATATGGGGCTAATGGGATGTATCATTCAGATCCTTTTTCCAAGCAAAACTAAAACAGCTAAATATGCAGGGAATTGGGATTTTAAAAGTAAACAGTCTTGGAGCTATCGTTTACAAAAATGGATTCTTAGTAATACATTTCTAACAAGAAATATGCAGGTTTTAGTGTATGGAAACTGGGAAAATCAATCAAAGAATATAAAGTCATTTTTTACAGCTACTTATTCGGAATATGAGAAAGTGAGCGTTGAAAAAGCTGATTTTAAGAACGGAATAAAGTTTATTTTTGTTGGAAGTCTAGTGGCTGGAAAAAAACCATTGTATGCTGTTAAGTTAATTGAGGCATTAATAAACAATGGATATAATGTAACATTGGATTTGTACGGTGAGGGGGAAGAAAGAAATTCTCTAGAAAATTATATGCTGATGAATAAATTGAAGAAGTATGTCGTTTTAAAAGGAAATCAGAATAAAGAAACTTTAAAAGCATCTTACCAAAAAAGTCACTTTGTAATTCTACCTTCAAAAAGTGAAGGTTGGCCAAAAGCCATCGCAGAGGGAATGTTTTGGGGATGTATTCCAATTGTTACAAAAGTTTCATGTGTGCCATATATGCTGGATTATGGTAAACGTGGGATTTTGCTTGAAATGGATTTGAATAAGGACATAGAACAGATAGAGAAATTAATAGTAAACCAAAATATTTTTTCGGAAAAAAGCCAAAAAGCGATGGAATGGTCACGCAATTTTACTACAGATGTTTTTGAAAAAGAAATTGAAAAATTGCTGATAAAATGAGAATTGTACAGATTATAGATTCTTTAGAGGTTGGAGGTGCCGAACGTATGGCTGTAAATTATGCAAATTCACTTGCTAGAAAAATTGAATTTTCAGGATTAATTTCGACAAGAAATGAAGGTTTACTTTTAGAGCATTTGGACGAAAAAGTCACATATTTATTCTTAAAAAAAAAATCTACTATAGATTTAAGCGCAATTTTTAGATTAAGAAATTATCTAAAAAAAAATAAAGTTGATTTTATTCATGCACATAGTTCTTCTTTTTTTATTGCAGTTTTAGTAAAAATTACAATGCCATGGATTAAAATAATCTGGCATGATCATTATGGAATTTCACAAGATCTTTCATTACGAAAAAGCTTGATATTAAAATTTTCATCTTTTCTCTTTTTAGGAATTATTTCTGTAAACGATTCTCTACAAAAATGGGCTCAAGATTATCTGAATTGTAAAAACCTTATTTATTTCCCAAACTTTATAATCAAACCAACTGTTTTTTTTGATAGTTTTCAGTTAAAAGGAAAAGATGGCCAAAGAATAATCTGTGTTGCAAATTTACGCCCTCAAAAGAATCATGAGTTATTGATTAATGGTGCAAAGGAAATTCATAAAAAATTTCCAGAGTGGACATTTCATTTAGTAGGAAAAGATTTTAATGATTCCTATAGTGCTAATCTATTAGAACTGGTTAAAGAAAAAAGGCTTTCTGAAAATGTATTTTTTTATGGAGCAGTAAACAACATCCAGCAATTATTAAAACAAAGTGAAATAGCAGTTTTAACTTCTCTTTCGGAAGGACTCCCCTTGGCCGTTTTAGAGTATGGATTAGCTAAATTACCGGTTGTGGTAACCGATGTTGGTGAAATTTCCAAAGTCGTTCCCTCATCTAAAGAAGGTTTGGTAATTGATTCAAATAATTTAAGTCAATTTGTAGATTCAATTCAAATATTGATTGAGAATCAACATGTCCGTAAATCATTAGGAAACCAATTGAATTTTTATGTAAATGAAAATTTTGGTGAAAAATCAATTTTAAAAGAGTACTTAATATGGTTAAAATCTTTAACTACTATTACAAAGTAAATATTTTATAATGAAAAACAAAAAACTTAGTTATTTAGCCATAATCGTTTTTCATGCATTATTAGCATTAATTATTTTTGTTATTCCTTTTTTTTCAAAAATATACGCGTTATTAATTGTTTTAATAGGTATGATGGTAATCATTAAAAACAAAAACAGAAGTAATGAAGTACTTTTTGTTAGCGCATATCTAGTAGGTGCAGAGGTCTTTCTTCGGATGACAGGAGGGAATTTTAATAATGAATACGCAAAATTTTGTGTTATTGGTTTTATGCTCCTTGGTATGATATATAGTAATTTCTCAAAAAGCGCATTAATTTATTTGTTTTTTTTCGTGCTCTTGGTTCCTTCTATTCTTATTACTACCAATTATCAGGATGCAGGAACAGATGTTAAAAAAGTTTTATTTTTTAATTTGTCAGGACCAATATGTTTGGGAATATGCTCGATATATACATTTGGGAGAAAAATTACTTTCGAGAGTATTCAAAAGTTATTAGTAATTATGGGATTTCCTATTATTTCTACAACAGTATATTTGTTTCTTTATACTCCGAATATACAAGATGTTGTAACGGGAACTCAATCAAATTTTGAAACATCTGGTGGTTTTGGACCAAATCAAGTGTCTACAATATTGGGATTAGGAATGTTTGTTTTCTTTGCGCAAGCAATTCTGTTTTCCAAATCTAAAATAGAATTATTAATAAATGGAGGACTGTTGGTTTTCTTAAGTTATAGAGGGATTGTGACCTTTTCTAGAGGAGGAATCATTACTGGTGTGATAATGATTATTTGTCTTTTATTTTTGTTGTATTATTTTTCAAACGCCAAAGGTAGAAGTAAATTTACTATAGTTTTTGTTTTAACAATAGCTTTAGGAATTGGCATCTGGGGGTATAGTTCTTTTCAAACAAGAGGACTTATAGAGAAAAGGTATGCTAATAAAGATGCACGCGGAAGAGAAAAGAAAGATCGGTTAGGAGGTAGAGAAGAAATAATGGATGCTGATATTACACTTTTTTTAGAGAATCCCATTTTTGGAGTAGGCGTGGGACTTAGTAAAGAGAAAAGAGAGAAACAACTTGGAATAGCAATTGCTTCACATAATGAGATAACTAGACTTTTTTCTGAACATGGATTAATGGGAATCCTTGCATTTTTAATATTGTTTATTACTCCATTTATCCTATATATTAATAATAGGCAGCATTTATATTTTTTTTCATTTTATTTTTTCTGGCTCTTAACTATTAACCACGCAGCAATGAGAACAGCTGCCCCTGCATTTGTATATGCATTATGCCTTCTTTCAGTTCAAATAAAAATTCCCGAAGAAACAGAAAATTAATAGATTAGTTATATTTTTTTGCGATACATTTGCCTTGCCCTAACCAAATTAAAACCTACAAGAGATGTTATCAAAAAAGAAAATGCATTTCGAAATCTCGGAGAGGAGGATATTGCTCCTTACTTTCGATGCTGTTTTTATTTTATTTGCTTTATATCTATTAAGCGCAATCTTTGATTACTATTATTTCGCCTTTGATATAAATAGTTCGTTTAGTATACTTTTATTAATCGGCTACCTTTATGCTTTTGGCGTAATATTCGAAATCTATAATTTGCAAGTAGCAAGCAATCATCTTCAGATTCTGCAGAATGTCGTTTTTACTGCAACAGCTACCGTTTTGGCTTATTTATTTACGCCAGTTCTCTCTCCCGTACTTCCCAAACAAAGATTAGTAATTGTAATATTTTATTTTACAATACTAATTACATTACTGCTTTGGCGTTTGTTTTATTGCTATTTTTTAGCCTCTCATCGATTTTCGCAAAATGTTGTTTTGATTTGCGATCAAAGTGAAGTTGGAGAATTAGTTTTAGGATTAGAAAATGTAGATCCGCATTACAAAATTGTTGGTTTTGTTAATTCCGATTCTGTTGCAGATGAAAATTTAGATTTTCATTATGTAAGCGAAATAAAGAAAGAAGATTTAGAACGTTTCGTATCTACACACAATGTCTCAGAAATTGTAATTGCTTCTCAGAAAACAGATGGTATCACTTCCGATCTATATCAGCAGCTGCTTCATTTATTAGAAAAAGGATATATCATACGCGAATACACACAAGTTTACGAAAGCAAAACACAGCGAATTCCTGTTCACCATATAGAAAGAGATTTTTATAGATTTTTCCCTTTTAGCAGAAGTAATAGTAATAAACTGTACTTGTCTTTGGTTCGTCTTATCGAACTCATGTTTTCTATTCTGGGGCTTTTAATCAGTCTGTTTTTTATTCCGATAATCTTTCTCTGTAATCTATTTGCCAATAAAGGAAGCCTTTTTTACACTCAAGAAAGAGTGGGGAAAAATGGAGTAGTTTTCAAGATTTATAAGTTTAGAACTATGACCGAGAATTCAGAAGCAAATGGAGCTGTTTTTGCAACTCATAATGACAAAAGAGTCACTCCGTTTGGTAAATTTATGCGAAAGTCTAGAATAGACGAACTTCCACAATTTATTAATGTTTTAAAAGGAGATATGGGCGTAATTGGCCCTAGGCCAGAGCGACCATTTTTTGTTGAAGAAATTGCCGCTGTAATGCCTTTTTATGAAACGCGTCACGTAATTAAACCTGGACTTACTGGATGGGCGCAGGTTAATTATTCTTATGGAGAATCAATCGACGAAAGTTTGGTTAAACTTCAGTATGATTTATATTACATCAAACATAGAGGTATATTCCTAGATTTGAGTATTACTTTTAAAACCATTACGACGGTTTTATTCTACAGGGGTCAATAAATTTTAGATTATAATCGGAATTGGTTTTTTGTTGCGAATTGCGGTTCGCACTAAAACCACTCCACTTGTAATGATCAACGGTAAAGTGATAAAGAAATGTGCTTTGTTTATTAAAAACAAAAAGTAAATCACTAAAAGCACAAAGTTGATTAACGAAAATCTATAAGTCCATAGTTTGTTTTTGAAAATTGAAAACAAAACTAAAATCAATAAAAGCGGACTAAAAAGCAATACGTTATAATTCATCGCCAGTTCTTGGTGGAATGAATAAAATCCCATTATAACGAAGAATATTCCAATTAAAGATAGAATCAGAAAATAGATTTTATCGACTGTTTTGCTTCTGGCAAAGATTACAAAAAGCAAAATAAAGAGATACGTATAGATATTATTCCACCATGATTTCGGTGTTTCTTTTGTAAACTCTAATAAAGTTTTGCTTTTGGCTACAAGAGGTTTATTCTGGAAAGTAGTTTTGTCTAAACTGTTTTTCAACTCAAAAGGAAGAAAAATTCTAGTTCCCATTTGATCAACTTTGGTTCCGAAAATAATGCTGGTGCCCAATTGATCGTAAAAATGGCCATCAAAATAAGGAAATAGGATAGAACGATAGGTTTTGTCTGTATTTTCTTTTTTGACAATTACATTTCCGCCTAAAGTTTTATTCACTACATCAACAACCATCGAAGTGCAGTTCTTGTCAATAAATTTATAAGTATAATAGCGCTCTTCAGAATCTAAAACAGCATTTAACTGATTGAAAAGTTTTTGCTTTAAGTCTTGAGAAATCAATAATTCTTGCTCATAAATGCTTCTTTTCTCGTAAGTATATTCATTGAAAAAATCGGCATACGAGTGCACGGTTGCAAAATACTGCAAATCTCCTTTTGCGAATTTTAAAACAAAATTTTGGGTTCTAAAATCAAAAGTTCCATAATTGTAAACAACATCAAAATTGTTTCCTGGATCAGAAACTCTAATTCCCGTATGTCCAAAGTAGGAATACGTTTCATTTCCAAGACCGCAAGTCAAAATGCTTATTTTAGCGTCTTTAGATAAAGCTAAACTCTGGCTGAAACCAATAAAACTTGCTAAGAATAATAAAATAAAAAGTGCTTTTTTGAACATGACAGTTTTCATGATTTAAAATTTTAAATGTTTTATGATTTCTAATTATCTAAAGATACCCAAATCTACTTTCAGCGAAAAAATATTCGAATACAAAGCAGTACTTTGATTTCCTAAATCGGTCAAAGCGTAATCAATTTGTATGCCTTTATATCTAAATCCTAAACCAATGTTAGGTTGGAAATTTACTTTTTCAGTATTATCCAGCTGCGTTACATTCTGAAAGTTTCCTGCACCAGCGCGTACGAAAACCAAATCTGTATAACCAAACTCAAACCCTAGAGCTGGGTCTATACTTATGGCTTTTGATGAAATAATATCGTTTGTCTGCTCAAATCGCATATTTAAATTGGCAGAAGTTACAAGACTGCAGTCGTTATGGAAATCAAATCTTTTAGAAACTCCCAATTGTGCTTTAGGCAATGTTATCTCTGTACTTTCAGGCAAAGTATTATTTTCTCCTGGAATTGCATCGGCGATTTTTTTATATTCTTCCTCATCAATATTCCAGACGTTGTAAGTTGTAGTGATGTCACGAAGCATTAAACCAAACTTCCAATCATTTCTTTCAAATTGAAGACCAATATCAAATCCAAAACCCCAAGAATTGGCAAATTTTCCAATCACTCTTCGAATTACTTTTGCGTTTACACCATATTGAAATCCGTCAACAGGCAGTTTTCTGGCATAAGAAAAAGTAAAACCATAATCTGCCGTAGAAAATAGGCTAATTCTATTGTAATCTATATTTCCTTGATTATCGATTAATTGCGTTGTGTCCATGATATCGTCAACTCCAAAACGAATCATCGAAATTCCCCACGCGCTTCTGTCGTCAATTGGACTTGCGTAACCTATGTAATCGTATTGGGCAATATTTGCAAAATAGCTGGCGTGCATCAGAGCAATTTGATGATCTTCGAGATGCGTCAAACCTGCGGGATTCCAGTAAACGGCATTTACATCATTTGAAGAAGCAGTTACGGCGCTCGCCATTCCAAGAGCAGCGGCATCGACTCCAATATTCATAAATTCATTCGAATATTTTCGAACGGTTTGCGCATACTGAAAAGTACAACTCCAAAAGAATAAAAACACTAAATATTTCTTCAACGTATATGTTTTTGCAGATCGAGGCCTGTTTTAAAATTTTTATCAAAAATATAATATTTTACTCATCTAATAAGTTCCTTTGCTTAAATATTCCCAAAGTCGCGCTTCGAATTAAAAAACTCTCGAAAAAACTCGTTTTGCATCGAGTTATTATACTAAATTTGTTCTCTGCCATTATCAAATTTTTAAGCTATGAATATTAAAAAGCATATCCCAAATCTAATTACATTAATTAATCTTTTCTGCGGCTGTGTCGCAATCGTTTATGTTTCCCAGAATAATTATTTAATGGCTTTTTATATGGTTTGCTTAGGAATCTTTTTTGATTTCTTCGATGGTTTTTTTGCCAGATTATTTAAAGTTTCAAGTCCGCTTGGATTACAGTTGGATTCTTTGGCAGATATGGTAACAAGCGGAGTAACGCCAGGATATGTGATGTATAGCATGTTTACTAACAGCGCGCACGAATTTGGAACACATCCTGCAATTCCGTTTTTAGGATTTATCATTACTTTAGGATCTTGCTATCGTTTGGCTAATTTTAATATCGATACACGCCAAACCGATTCTTTCATCGGATTGCCTACACCTGCAAATGCTTTGTTTATTTTAAGCCTTCCTTTGGTAATTTCATTTTCAGATTCTTTGATGATTTTAGAAATCTTAACTAATCAATGGGTATTATTGATTATAACTTTATGCAGCGCGTATATTTTAAATGCTGAAATTCCGTTGTTTGCTTTAAAAATTAAAAAATTCAGTTTTAAAGAAAATGCACTTCAAATTGTGTTTTTGATTATTTCTGTGTTAATGATTGTTTTCCTTCAATATATAGCAATTCCATTGATTATTGCTTTTTATGTATTGTTGTCGATCATTAATAATCTTTTTTTGAAAAAGTAATTCTGTTTAATGGCAAGAAAAACGACTTATCGTAAAACATATTCAAGAAAACCAGCTGGAAGATCTTTTCTAAGCAGACTTTTTCGAGGACTTTTATTGATTTTTTTCGGACTTTTATTCATTGGGATAATTTATCATTATCGCAAAGGACTTGCTTATTATTTAGGTTTTAAAACAGAAAAGGTTTTAGATGAAGATGAGGTTGACAAACATCTTTCTGATGTTCGAAATATTCGAGTTCTCGAAAATCATAAAGGAAAAGTAATTGGAATTGACGTATCAGAATTTCAAGGAAAAGTAGATTGGGAAGAAGTTGAAATCTTAGACGAAAAATATCCTGTGCAATTTGTTTTTATCCGTGCAACAGCAGGAAATGATCGTGTTGATAGACAGTTTAAAAGAAATTGGGAAGGTGCAAAAGAAAACAAAATCATGCGTGGCGCTTATCATTATTATCGCCCAAACGAAAATTCTATTGAGCAGGCAGATCTTTTCATTAAAACAGTAAAACTGCAAAAAGGAGATCTTCCTCCAGTTTTAGATATCGAAAAATTACCAAAAAATCAGCCTTTGGACAGTTTGAAAAAGGGTTTAAAGCGTTGGTTGAATAAAGTCGAAAAACATTATCAAGTTCGTCCTATAATTTATTCAGGAGAAAGATATTATTCTGATTTTTTAAAAGAAGAATTCGGAGATTATTTGTTCTGGATTGCCAATTATAATTTCTACAGAGAAAAAATTGAAGATGATTGGCTGTTTTGGCAGTTTACAGAAAAAGCTTCTCTGCCAGGAATCAAACATCGCGTTGATGTTAATATCTACAATGGCGATTTAGAGCAATTGCACTTTATTACGGTTGAATAATAGTGTTCAGTGTTCAGATTTTCAGTGTTCAGTTTAAAAAAAAAAACAGTTTTTTAGTTTCAGCCCAAAACTGAATACTAAAAAACTGATTCGTGATTATTTTTATGAACTGATTACTAAAAATCTGAACACTGAATACTTTTTTAGGTTATTTCAATAAAACCAAAATAACAATTATTACAAAAGGCAATAAAAGCATTACAGAATATGGATTGGCAAAATTTATTGTATAACCCATCCATTGAATCTTTTTAGGAGGAAGTAATCTTTTGTCTTTAGGATTATAATAACAGGTATTGAAGAAATACCAATTCTTTGGATCTTTGTGCCAATTATCGTAATCTTCCTGAGTTGGTTTTTCTGATTTCATTTGTAACTTTTTTAAGAATCTTATGTTAAAAAAAAATGGTAAAAAGAAATTCCTTTTTACCATTCATATATACTTTCTTAAAACTCAAGTTTCTTTTTACGAAGCTCGAAGTTTTGTCCAAGATAAACACGACGAACCATTTCGTCTTCTACCAATTCTTCTGGAACTCCAGCTTTTAGAATTCCTCCTTCAAACATTAAGTATGTTTTATCGGTAATCGCTAAAGTTTCTTGAACGTTGTGATCGGTAATTAAGATTCCGATGTTTTTATTTTTCAATTGCGCTACAATTCGCTGAATATCTTCTACCGCAACAGGGTCAACTCCTGCAAAAGGCTCATCCAACAAAATAAATTTGGGATCGGTTGCCAATGCACGGGCAATTTCTGTACGACGACGCTCACCTCCAGAAAGCAAATCGCCTCGGTTGGTGCGAATATGCTCTAAACTGAATTCTTCAATTAGACTTTCCATTTTAGCAATTTGAGCTTCTTTAGAAAGTTTTGTCAATTGTAAAACGCTCAAGATATTGTCTTCAATACTTAATTTTCTAAAAACAGAAGCTTCTTGTGCCAAATAACCAATTCCCTGCTGAGCACGTTTGTACATCGGATAGTCGGTAATATTTAAATCATCAAGAAAAATATTCCCTTGATTTGGTTTTACCAATCCTACAATCATATAGAATGATGTTGTTTTTCCAGCTCCATTTGGCCCCAAAAGCCCTACAATTTCTCCTTGATTTACTTCAACAGAAATTCCTTTTACAACGCTTCGTCCTTTATAGGTTTTGATTAAATTATCGGCTCTTAATTTCATTTTTTAAGTTTAATCGTTTAATCGATAAATCGTTTATTCGTTGCAAATTAACAAATAAACGATTCAACAGTTAAACGTATTAACAATTATTTATTTCCCGTTCTCTTCAAGCGCTTCCCAGAATTCGTAAGCTCTTCTTAAATGAGGAATAACAATTGTTCCGCCAACAAGAGTGGCAATTCCCATTGCTTCCATCATTTCTTCTTTAGAAACACCTTCTTTATAGCTAGTTTCCAAATGGTATTTTACACAGTCGTCACATCTTAAAACTGTAGATGCTACCAAGCCTAAAAGCTCTTTTGTTTTTACATCAAGAGCGCCTTCTGCATACGCATTGGTGTCAAGATTAAAAATTCGCTTTACAATTTTGTTGTTGTCAGCAAGCAGTTTTTCGTTCATTCTAGAACGATAGTCGTTAAATTCTTGAACTATATCAGACATTTTCTTTTAATTTATTTTTATAAACAATCTTCGAAATAAGAATGCTGACTTCGTAGATAATCAACATCGGAATTGCAACAATAGTCTGGCTCACAACGTCAGGTGGCGTTACAATTGCAGCGATAATCAAAATCAATACAACAGCATATTTCCAATACTTTCTTAAGAATTCAGGAGTTACTAATCCTAATTTTGTTAAGAAATAGATAGCGATTGGGAGTTCAAAAAAGATGGCGCTTCCGAGAATACTCGTTTTAACCATTCCCATATAAGATTCCAGGGTGAATTGGTTCTTTACTACATCACTCACGGAGAATGTTGCAACGAAGTTTACCGACATCGGAATTACAACAAAATATCCAAATAATACTCCTAAAAAGAAAAGCAATGAAGAAACAAAGATGAATAATTTCGCATTTTTTCTTTCTTTCTCATAAAGAGCCGGGCTAATAAATTTCCAGATTTCCCATAAAATATAAGGGAAACTCAAAATAAAACCTGCCAAAAGACACATCCAGACAAAAATATTGACCTGACCTTCCATTTCGGTATTTTGAATAATGAAATTCAGCTCTGTAATACAGATGCTGTCTGCAAATCCTAATGAATGAGATAAGTCGCAAAACCATACATAAGTAAAAAATGTTGGTCTAATTGGACCTAAAATAATTTGATCAAATAAATAATCACTAATAAAATAAGTCACAATTGCCATTATGATTGTTGCAAGTGTACTTCTAACCAATAACCATCTTAATTCTTCAAGATGATCCAAAAATGACATCTCGCCAAGATTTTTCTTTGCCATTATACGATTCCTTCTTTTAAAATGTCATGTAAATGTAAAACTCCTTTATATTCTCCGTTATCCGCAACGATTAATTGCGTGATAGAAAAGTCTTCTAAAATATTTAAAGCATCAACAGCCATAGTTTCAGACGAAACTACTTTTGGATTTTTAGACATAATATCTTTTGCGGTTAAATCTGCAATAGTATCTACGTCGTTTAGCATTCTTCGGATGTCTCCATCGGTAATAATTCCAACAATTTTATTGTCTTCAATTACTGCAGTAACTCCCAATCTTTTTTCAGAGATTTCAAAAATCGCTTTTTTAATAGAAGTTTCTGGAGTTACAGCCGGTTTTAATGAATGCTCGATCATGTCTTTTACACGAAGCAATAATTTTTTGCCTAAAGCACCTCCCGGATGATAAACCGCAAAATCTTCTGGTTTAAAATCACGCATTTCCATTAAACAAACTGCTAAGGCATCACCCATTACAAGTTGCGCGGTTGTACTATTTGTAGGAGCTAAATTGATAGGGCAGGCTTCTGTGTCGACAGTTGTATTTAAAACCAAATCAGAACCTTTTGCCAAAAATGAAGTTGTGTTTCCTGTAATGGCAATCAAAGTATTTCCGAATCTTTTTAATAAAGGTACAAGGACTTTAATCTCTGGACTATTCCCGCTTTTAGAAATACAAATAATAACGTCATCGTTTTGTATCATTCCTAAATCACCGTGAATAGCTTCTGCAGCGTGCAAAAACATAGAAGGAGTTCCAGTTGAGTTAAAAGTAGCCACCATTTTTTGAGCAATAATGGCGCTTTTTCCAATTCCTGTAACGATTAGACGTCCTTTAGATTCGTATATGCGTTGGACAGCTTCGTAAAAATTTTCGTCCAAAAAATCAATTAGTTTTGTAATTGCTTCACTTTCAGAGAGTATTGTTTTCTTGGCGATCGCCAATATATTTTCTTTTGTGATCAAAACAGAATATTTAAAATTTGTATGTATAAAAGAAAGTTGTATCTTTATGTGTTGCAAATTTATACAAAATACCATTAATATAGAGAATGAATTCAAATGAAATTGAAATACATAAAGAATTAAAGAAGTATTTCGGCTTTAGCCAATTTAAAGGCTTGCAAGAGCAAGTCATTACGAGCATTTTAGACGAGAAAAATACATTCGTAATTATGCCGACCGGTGGAGGAAAGTCTCTTTGCTACCAATTACCGGCTTTAATTCAAGAAGGAACAGCAATTGTTGTTTCTCCATTAATTGCTTTGATGAAAAATCAGGTTGATGCAATTCGAAGTCTTTCGTCTGAAAATGGAATTGCACATGTATTAAACTCCTCTCTAACCAAAACAGAAATTGCTCAGGTTAAAAAAGATATTACATCTGGATTGACCAAACTTTTGTATGTAGCCCCAGAATCATTAACAAAAGAAGAATATGTAGCTTTTTTACAAAGCGTGCCCATTTCTTTTGTTGCCATTGATGAGGCACACTGTATCTCGGAATGGGGGCATGATTTTAGACCAGAGTATAGAAATCTGCGAAATATAATTAAGCAGCTGGGTAAAGTACCAATTATAGGACTTACCGCAACCGCAACACCAAAGGTTCAGGAAGATATTCTGAAAAACCTTGACATGGCCGATGCCAATACTTTTAAAGCATCGTTCAACAGACCGAACTTGTACTATGAAGTTCGTACGAAAACAAAAAACATTGAGTCGGATATTATTCGATTTATCAAACAGCATAAAGGTAAATCTGGAATTATTTACTGCTTAAGCCGTAAAAAAGTAGAATCGATTGCCGAAGTTTTACAAGTAAACGGAATCAGTGCTGTTCCTTATCATGCAGGTTTAGATGCTAAAACGCGGGCCAAACATCAAGATATGTTCTTGATGGAAGATGTCGATGTCGTTGTAGCAACAATAGCTTTCGGAATGGGGATCGATAAACCAGACGTTCGTTTTGTAATTCACCACGACATTCCAAAATCACTTGAAAGTTATTACCAAGAAACCGGTCGAGCAGGACGTGACGGTGGGGAAGGACATTGTCTAGCGTATTACTCTTATAAAGATGTAGAAAAGCTAGAGAAATTTATGTCTGGAAAACCAGTTGCCGAACAAGAAATTGGTTTTGCACTTTTGCAGGAAGTGGTGGCATACGCCGAAACTTCGATGTCGCGTAGAAAATTCCTTCTTCATTATTTCGGTGAAGAATTTGACAGCGAAACAGGTGAAGGGGCAGATATGGACGACAATGTTCGTAACCCGAAACATAAAGTTGAAGCCAAAGATCAAGTAGTTAAATTGCTAGAAATTGTTCGCGATACTAAACATATTTACAAATCAAAAGAAATTGTATTTACTTTAATTGGCCGTATCAATGCGGTTATTAAAGCGCACAAAACAGATGCACAACCTTATTTTGGTTCTGGTTCAGACCACGACGAAAAATATTGGATGGCATTGTTGAGACAAGTTTTGGTAACAGGACTTTTATCAAAAGACATTGAGACTTATGGCGTAATAAAAATTACAAAGGAAGGTTTAGATTTTATTAAAAAGCCAGTTTCGTTTATGATGTCTGAAGATCATGAATACACCGAAGCCGATGATGAAACTATTGTAACAGGAGGTAAATCTTCTGGAACAGCAGATGAAGTTTTAACAGGAATGCTTCGTGAGCTTCGTAAAAAAGTGGCTAAGAAATTGGGAGTTCCTCCATTCGTAGTTTTCCAAGATCCTTCGATCGAAGATATGGCTTTAAAATATCCGATAACAATTCAAGAATTATATAATATTCACGGTGTTGGTGAAGGAAAAGCGAAAAAATATGGAAGTGAATTTGTTGCCCTAATCAGTCGATATGTTGAGGACAACGATATTATTCGCCCAGACGATTTAGTGGTAAAATCTACAGGGGTAAATTCTGCCAACAAATTATACATCATTCAGAATATCGATAGAAAACTTCCGCTAAGTGATATCGCTTCCGCGAAAGGTTTAACGATGGATGCTTTGATTAAAGAAATGGAACAGATTGTTTATTCTGGAACAAAACTGAACATCAAATATTGGTTAGACGATATTTTAGATGACGATCAGCAGGAAGAAATTCACGATTATTTCATGGAATCGGAATCTGATAAAATCGAAGACGCACTAAAAGAATTTGATGGCGATTATGATATTGATGAACTTCGTTTAATGCGTATTAAGTTTATCAGCGAAGTAGCGAACTAAAGTTAAATTCCAAATTTCAACCCTTTTTGGGAATATTCAAAATAAAAATTCCAAATTCCGAGCTTCAATAGTTTTGGAATTTGGAATTTCATTTTTTAAGTATTTCAGTTTTGGAATTTGGAATTTAAAATATTAGAATTTTATTCAGTATATAATTCCCCTCGATGTGGTTTCAAAGCATCTCTTACTTGAATCATATTTTCGTCAGTTACGACCATAAAAGCTATGGCATACATTTCGTCTATAATTTTAAAACCTGTAATATTTAGAGGTAATTTTTCGATTGCAATATATTCTTTTAAATGAATTTCGTGGTGTTCAGCAGTTTTAGCTGATGCAGGCCCTCGGAAATCCCAGATTAGTTTTATTTTTCTAGACATTTTTTTTTATTAGGTGCAAAGGTTCTGAGTTGCAAAGGTACAAAGGTTTTTTTTAAGGTTCTTAGGTTTCTGAGACGCTAAGATTCTAAGTTTTTTAAAACTGTTTTTCAAGAAATCTTTTTAATCCAAATAATCTGTGGCTAAAAAAAAAATATAAATCTGCTTATATCTGCGTAAATCTGCGTGAAATTTTAAAGCAAAGATAAAATCTCATTTCAAAATAGTACTTTTGCATGTTCTTTTCATAGAAAGAAAAGCTAATAGAATAAATAAGACAAAATGCCTAAAGAACTTTTACTTCAAGTTACACCCGAAATTGCTGCAAACGAATTACTGCTAAAAGACCATTTGTCTAAGCAGATTAAAGTTTCTGCTCAAGAAATTCAGCATGTTTCAATTTTAAAACGCTCTATTGATGCACGTCAGAAAGCGATTAAAATCAATTTGAAAGTTCTTATTTATTTAAAAGGTGAACCTTTTCAGGAAACTAAAATTGAACTTCCTATATATAAGGATGTGTCCAATGCACAAGAAGTTATTGTTGTTGGAGCAGGTCCGGCTGGACTTTTTGCGGCATTGCAATTAATTGAATTAGGTTTGAAGCCAATTGTTTTAGAACGCGGAAAAGATGTTCGAGGTCGTCGTCGTGACTTGAAAGCGATAAACCGCGAACATATTGTAAACGAAGATTCTAATTATTGTTTTGGCGAAGGAGGAGCAGGAACGTATTCTGACGGAAAATTATATACCCGTTCTAAAAAACGCGGCGATGTAACTCGAATTCTAGAACTTTTAGTCGCTTTTGGAGCTTCTGAAGATATTTTGGTAGAAGCGCATCCACATATTGGAACCAATAAATTGCCTAAAATCATTGAAGATATTAGAAATAAAATCAGAGAGTTTGGCGGTCAGGTTTTGTTTGAAACCCGTGTAAGCGATATTTTGGTAAAAAATAATGAAGTTGAAGGAATCGTAACGCAAAACGGAGATAAAATTCACGCCAATAAATTAATCTTGGCAACGGGACATTCGGCGCGTGATATTTTTGAATTATTAGACAAAAAGAAAATTTTAATTGAGGCAAAACCTTTTGCTTTGGGAGTTCGTGCAGAACATTCGCAGGAATTAATAGACAGTATTCAATACAGCTGTGATTTCCGTGGAGAACATTTGCCACCAGCGCCATATTCTATTGTAAAACAAGTTAACGGACGTGGAATGTATTCATTCTGTATGTGTCCTGGAGGTGTAATTGCGCCATGCGCCACAAGTCCGGGAGAAGTGGTTACAAACGGTTGGTCTCCATCTAAGCGTGATCAGGCAACAGCAAATTCTGGAATTGTAGTTGAATTGAAATTGGAAGATTTTAAACCTTTCGCGAAATTTGGAGCTTTGGCTGGAATGGAATTTCAAAAAAGCATCGAACAAAAAGCTTGGCATTTGGCTGGAGAAACCCAAAAAGTTCCAGCTCAAAGAATGATTGATTTCACTAAGAGTAAAGTTTCAGCAGATATTCCGAAAACTTCATACGTGCCAGGAACAACTTCGGTAGAATTGGGACAGGTTTTTCCAGGATTTTTGACTCAGATTATGCGTCAGGGATTTCAAGAGTTCGGAAAATCAATGCGAGGCTATTTAACTAACGAAGCTATTTTGCACGCACCAGAAAGTAGAACTTCATCACCAGTTAGAATTCCGAGAGACCCTATGACCTTAGAACATTTGCAAATCAAAGGGTTATATCCTTGCGGAGAAGGTGCAGGTTATGCGGGCGGAATTATTTCTGCAGCAATTGATGGCGAAAAATGTGCCTTAATGATTGCGGAATCCTTGAAATAATCAATTTTATTTTGTAGTAAAATTTTTATATTTGTATAGTTTTTTACTTTTAAAATATAATAGAATGACACCGCAAGAAATTGAGAAGAAATATGGATTTGAGTATCCTTCTTTGTATAAGCAGTTATATGTAGACGGAATGCTAGATTGGGGAGAATTTAGTCCTAATTGGTATTTTGAGATTTATCCAAAATTAAAAGACAATCCGCCTCTACTTTTGCATTCTTATGATTTTGAGCTAATGGATTTAAAATCAGTTTCTCAAGAAATCGAAGAACTTATGGATCCTGATAATTATAGAAACATAAATGAGGAATTTAGATTCATACCGTTTGCACACAATGCAGCTGGAGATTATTATTGCTTCTTTTTGAATAAAGAGAATATAGGTGAATTACCTGTAGTTTTTCTTTATCATGATGATAACGAAGCAGAGTATATGGCTAAAAATCTTCAGGATTTTATTTTTAGAATGATTTTGCAAGATATGTCTCAGCAAGATACTTTTAATAAGGTTAATGATGAAGAATTCAGAAATAATCTTGTGAATGTACTTAAATCTCACGCAAAATATTTAACAGATAAAGAACAAGATATTTTGCAAAATATATTAAGACGTGAAATTATAGATTATGAAATTTCATTTTCTTATGGCAATGAAAACGCAAGAGGGTTATTGACCGATATAGAAATGAAAAAAATAATTAATGAAATTATTCCTTTCGATAAAATGAATACTAGTTTTGAGTATTCTACAGATTAAAAAACATCTTTATCATCGCTGAATCCTTGAAATAATTGACCTTAGGATTTTTGAGTAGTAAAAAGATTGTTATCTTAGTGGTTTGATTGTAATAGAATTTGCCCCAAAGATGACAATACAAGAAATAGAAACAAAATACGGATTCAATTTCCCGCTTTTATACAAACAATTAGATGCTGACGGTATGTTGGACGTTGGAGAATATGGACCAAATTGGTATACAGAAGTTTATCCAACGTTAAAAGATAATCCGCCTTTGCTTTTGCATTCGTATGATTTTGAATCGCTGAATTTGAAATCGGTTGCCGAAGAAATAGAAGAGCTTAGAGATCCTGAGGATTATCGAAATATCAATCCAGAATTTAAATTTATTCCGTTTGCCAAAAGTGGCGGTGGCGATCATTATTGTTTCTTTTTAAACGAAGAAAATAATGGAGATGTGCCGATCGTTTTTGTCTGGCACGATTCTAATGAAGTGAATTACCTGGCAAAAAATCTTCAGGATTTTATCTTCAAAGTTTTATTGATTGATATGTCTAAACAAGATGTTTACAATGAACTTACTGATGAGGAATTTAGAGATGATATCGAATCTGTTTTTAAATCGCACAAAAAGTATCTTACTGAGCAGCAAAATGCAATTTTATCAGCTATTTTAAAACGAGATATTATTGATTATGAAATACATGTTTCGCCAAAAATTGTAGAATCGGCGAGAGGATTATTGACGGATTTTGAATTAGAATCGATTGTCAATGAAGTAATTCCTTTTGATAAAATGAATCAGAGTTTTAAGTATTCAAACGATTAATTTTTTAATATAAAATATTTCCCATGGGCTTTTTCTCCAATTTATTTAATAGAAATAACGATCCAAAATCAATTATTTCTTTTGATGTTATTGATCCGATCTATAGTCATTTGCATCATGAATCGAATAGTATAGAATTCAAAGTAAAAGGAATTCATGACACAGTTACTGTAAATTTATATTCTGTTCCTTCCTCATTAGATCACGAAGAAGGAAAAGCAGAAGTTAAAAAAGCGGGATTTAATAATGCGTATGAAGTTCTGAACGAACTTTATAAAAAACTGAATATTGGAGGCTTGTCAGAAGAAGCGATGCAAGATGATTTACAATATGATTTTATTCATATTCAGTTTTATTCGCGACCAAGTCAGGAAATGAAAAAGCATTTTACAAGTGTGATTAATAATTTCATGATTTTCTTTTGCTGTACCAATAGTTTAGAAGTAAACGATTTTAGAATGTTATATTCTAGCAATCATTTTTCTGATTATGTAAAAGGTTTGCTGGATTCAGAATATCTTGATTTTAAGAACCCTCAGAATGAAACTCAGGAAATAGGAATTAAAGATTTAAAAAAAGTTTTGCAAGCCATTTGTCAATACTTCAATATTGAAATTCCTTCTGATGTTGAGCTTTCGTCTTCAGAAAATCTGCTGCTAGATGACAAGGCAGCTGTAGAAGATTTTGAAGAGTTTGTCAAATTGGTTTCGAGAAATAACATCGAAGATAATTATGTGAAAAAATATTCAGAGAAGCTTTTTGAAAGTTTCAACGCTGAAACTAAAACGTATTACGAAACCACAGAAGATCATTTTGCTTTTTTTGACGAAATAAATACGTGGCATAGCGATTGGAAATTTGATCCAGAAGATGCCGAATATTTCATTTCTGAAATGCTTGGTGAAGATTTCAAATTTGATTATCCAGAAGAAACGTATAGTCATGATCTATTTCCGTACATTCAATCTGAATTGGAAAAATCAAATCTGGAGTTATTGACTTATGAAACTTATGGAGACAATTATTTGTTTTTTTTGGCAAATAAAGATGAAGTAGAAAGAATTCTAGAATTATCAGAAATTACAAAAATTGAAGTTGCTCAGTTGTAATAGATAGCCACGAATTCCCGAATTTATTTAAAAACTATACGCATAGATTTAAAAAAATAAAATTCGAGAATTCGTGGCGAAAACATTTTACGGTATCAAAATAATTTTTCCTGTACTTTTTCTGCTTTCTAAAAAATCATGTGCCAGTTTTCCTTCTGATAATTTAAATGAAGTTGGTTCTGAAAGTTTTATTTTTCCTTCGGTGATCCAATCGAATAATTGAGTTGCTCTTTTGATTCTTTCTTCTTTAGAATTTAAGTAACTCCATAAATCACCACCCGTTAAAGTTTTAGAACCGTCCATTAACATTCTCGGATCTACAGGTGCTGGATCGCCACCCGCCATTCCGAAGAAAACAACTTGTCCGCATTCTTTAGTGACTTCAAAACTTTCCATTAAAGTGCTACCGATACTGTCATAGACAACATCAACACCATTTGGAACTACTTTAAAAACTTGTGATTTCCAATCTTCATTATAAAGAAAAACATGATCTGCACCTTGCTCAAAACCGATTTTGGCTTTTTTAGCAGATGAGGTTAAACCAATAGCTGTTGCGCCAAGAAGCTTACTGATTTGAGTTAAAATCTGTCCGACTCCACCAGCAACTGCGTGTATTAGAACCGTTTCTCCTTGAATGGTTTTATGGCTGTCTGTTGCAAGATAATGTGCTGTTAAACCCTGAAGCAAAACAGAAGCTGCAGTTTCAAAAGAGATTTTTTCTGATAATGGGATAATATGATTTACGTTAACGGCAACCAATTCTGCATTGGCAAATGGAGCATCGGCAAAAGCTACACGATCGCCAACTTTATATTCTGGATGATTGTTGGCATCGACTACAATTCCAGCGCCTTCATAACCGGCAATAAAAGGAGGATTTCCTTTTAAATGATAATTTCCTTTTCGACGGTAAACATCTGCAAAGTTTAATCCGATGGCTTTCATCTCGACTAAAATTTCGTCTTGTTTTAATTGCGGATTAGGGATTTCTATATATTCTAAAACATCTGATTCTCCAAAAGAAGAAAAGGTAAGTGCTTTCATTTTTTTTAATATTTTAAGAAAGCAAAGTTCGTGAAAAATCAAAAGAAAAAGCCTCAAATTATTTTAGACTGCACCCAAAAGTTTAGACAAATTTAAAATTAAGTTTGATAATAATGAGCTCGATATTTTATCGGGCTCATTTTGTTTAAATTTGATTTAATTCTTTCGTTATTGTAATAGGT
>NZ_JUIV01000011.1 GCF_004151235.1 Flavobacterium anhuiense | reverse complement strand
AAATGCCCCAAATAGTGTCTAACTTTTTGGGGCATGTTCAAATCTGGCTTTAAATATATTTTGCTGTAAGCAGTTTAATAAATCGTGTACGTCACCGTATTACTTGTTGTACTATTAATAGTGTATTGCGTAGTCGCAGGATAGCCACGTTTCACGATATCACGTTCCGCAGCAGTGAGTGGCGATTCACAACAGATTCCCAGCCAAGGAGCGGTATACGTTGGACCAAATACGACATTTGAAGCTTCTACAGAAACTTTAGTAACATTATCAGAACTTGTGGTTAGAGACATTGTCCCAAAACCTAATGCGATAAGCAGCATTCCTAAAAAAACTTTTTTCATAATATTTTTTTTAAATGTTAATACATTTACAAACGTAGTGTATATACAGTAAAATATTACATTTTTTTATTCGCTTTTTTACCTATTTTGTTAATTTTCTGACAGATAACATTAAGACCAATAAATAAAATAAAATAAAAAGCCAGACAATACTGTCTGGCTTTTCAACTTATTTTGAAATTGTTTTAGTCAACTAATACAATTATCTTATTGTTTTTCATTTCGATTGTCCCTGACTTAATCTCTAAAGTATAAGTTTGGTCATTAACTCTCGTAAATTTATCAGCAGCCTCCTTAGAAAAACTGAAGCTTGGAGCTGCAATTTTAATTGTTCCTTCTTCTAAGATTGAAACAATTGGGGCGTGATGATTTAAAATCTGAAAGCTTCCATTAACTCCCGGCAAGCTAACTGATGTTACCTCTCCTGAAAATAATTTCGCTTCTGGTGATACTATTTCTAAAATCATATTTTTTTTAGTTAATAGTTGATGGTTGATGGTTGATGGTTGCTTTCTAACAACTGACAACTAACAACTAACAACCAATATTATTATGCTTCAGCTAACATTTTCTCTCCAGCTTCGATTGCATCTTGAATAGAACCTTTCAAGTTGAAAGCTGCCTCTGGAAGGTGATCTAACTCACCATCGATGATCATGTTAAATCCTTTGATAGTATCTTTAATATCAACTAATACACCTGGGATACCTGTAAATTGCTCTGCTACGTGGAAAGGCTGAGACAAGAAACGTTGTACACGACGTGCTCTTGCTACAGCAAGTTTATCTTCTTCAGATAACTCCTCCATACCAAGGATCGCGATGATATCTTGTAATTGTTTGTATTTTTGAAGAATTTCTTTTACTCTTTGTGCACAGTTGTAGTGCTCATCTCCTAAGATATGTGGAGTTAAAATTCTTGAAGTAGAATCTAACGGGTCAACCGCAGGATAGATACCTAACTCAGCAATTTTACGAGACAATACAGTTGTAGCATCTAAGTGCGCGAAAGTTGTAGCTGGCGCAGGGTCAGTTAAATCATCCGCAGGAACGTAAACCGCTTGTACAGATGTAATAGATCCTTTGTTTGTAGATGTAATACGCTCTTGCATTGCACCCATCTCTGTTGCCAATGTTGGTTGGTAACCTACCGCAGATGGCATACGTCCTAAAAGTGCTGATACCTCAGAACCTGCTTGAGTAAAACGGAAGATGTTATCAACGAAGAATAATACATCTTTTCCTTGGTCTGATCCAGCTCCATCACGGAAATACTCAGCGATAGATAATCCTGAAAGTGCCACACGTGCACGAGCTCCAGGTGGCTCATTCATTTGTCCGAAAACGAAAGTAGCTTTAGACTCTCTCATTCCTGGCATATCTACTTTAGATAAATCCCATCCTCCATTTTCCATAGAGTGCATGAAATCTTCACCGTATTTAATAATTCCTGACTCTAACATCTCACGAAGCAAGTCATTTCCTTCACGTGTTCTTTCACCTACTCCAGCGAATACAGAAAGTCCTCCGTGACCTTTTGCGATATTGTTGATCAACTCCTGAATCAATACTGTCTTACCTACTCCAGCACCACCAAACAAACCAATTTTACCTCCTTTTGCGTAAGGCTCGATCAAATCGATTACTTTGATACCTGTAAATAGAACTTCAGATGAAGTTGATAAATCTTCAAATTTTGGTGCTGGTCTGTGGATTGGCAAACCGTTCTCTCCAGATTTTGGCAAATCACCTAAACCGTCAATTGCATCTCCAACAACATTAAATAATCTTCCATATACGTCTGGACCGATTGGCATTTGGATTGGACTTCCAGTTCCAACTACCTCATATCCTCTAGACAAACCGTCTGTAGAGTCCATAGAGATTGTACGAACAGTGTTTTCTCCAATGTGAGATTGTACTTCTAGAACTAAGATAGTTCCGTCTTTTTTAGTGACTTCTAGTGAATCATAAATTTTTGGAAGTTCAACATCTTTACCGTTGAAAACTACGTCAACTACTGGTCCAATGATTTGAGCAACTTTTCCTATTACTTTTGACATTACTTATGTATTTATTAAATAGCTATTTAGGTTTATCGAAAATACCTCTTTTTTCAGAGCGCAAAGATAATTTTTTAAAATATAAAATCAATTTTTTTTTCATAAAAAATAGCATGATTTTGTTTGATTCATAAAACTTGTCCAAAAAACAACAAAAACAGCATTTTTTTAATAAAAGAAAAAAACCGCTTCATCTGTAAAAATGAGCGGTTTTTTGATATTGAACTAATTCTTCAATTATAATTGTTTTGGAAATAGAACCTGATAATTACCAATATCCACACCTTTTAAGTTAGAACCATACTTAGCATTAATGGCCTGAATAAATTTATTAGCAATAAAAGCATACCCTCTTGGAGTAGGATGAACTCCATCTAAAGAAAACATACCTCCAGTAACAAAAGTAGCTTTCAGTGTAAAATTGTTCATTGTAATTCCGCTTGCTTTATTTAAATCAGACATAATTGATTCCGCATCAACAATTGCCAAACCATTTGCTTCAGCAGCCGCTTTTATAGTTGCATTATAAGCTGCGGTTGCCACTCCTATTTCATCTACTTCAGATGGCAACAAAACATATCTGTCTGGCAAAGGAAAAGTAACCCCTAATTGCGCTAACGATGGCGAAGGCGAAGCGATTCCGTCTAAAGCAACACTTGGCGCCTTACCTATTCTTGTAGAAGCCCCTAAAACAATTAAATCAGTAGGCAATGCTTGTCTCGCTCTTCCAAAAATCATCCCCATTGCGGTCGCAGTATTAACATCTAATCCACCACCCATTAGTACTGCCTTTAAATTTGCTGACAAATCAGGCAACGTTTCATCTACAATCAATAACGGATTATTTCCTGTTGAAGACAGAAGCTTAATTCTATCACCTTGGCCTAAAAATGCTAATGCATTATGCAAAGGACCATACAATTGCGCATTTAAAGTTGGAATCAAACTAACTCCTTTATCTGTTAAACTTGCTTGACTAAGTTGATTATAAGCAATTACATGAAAATGAGGAAGTGTTGTTATGACAGGAAGATTTGCCACAACACCTTTTCTTCCGCCAGCAACAAGCTGAGCAACCAAAGCTTTGTAAGCACCATCAAAAGTAGCAGGAGGGGTTAAAGGATTAACCGTAGGATCTCCACCAGCCGTTGCATATCCTAACTCATCATTACCTCCGATCCATAAAGAAAAGAAAGTAGGATTTTGACTTAACGCATCAGCCAAAACAGTTGTTGTTGCACTAGATGCGAAACGAGCAAAATATGGATTTGCTGTTCCTGTAGCAACACCTGCAGCATTACCATAACCAGGAGCAAGCAAATGAAAACTTTTTGCCCCAGGAACCCCTAAATTATTAAACGCCCCAGATAAATGTGCTGTAACCTCTGTAGTAGGCACTCCACTTACAGGATCAACAGTTGAATTCGGATGTTCTGGCGTTATTGCTGTATTAAAATACAAACGCGGTCCGCTAATTACATTCCCTCCTAACAACAATCCACCTACATTATCATTTGCAAAAGGCGTTTTAAATTCACCTCCACCTACTAAAGCAAATTGCTGTGCCAAAATATTCGGATAAGCCCCTTCTTGCCCTTTAATAAACAAAGCATTATCACTAAAACCTGCGGCAAAAGAATCTCCTAAAGCAACATATTTAGAAAAATCAGCACTTCCAGCAGTCAAAGCTTTACCATCAGATGACTCTACCACTGGAGCCACATCATCATCACTATTACAAGCCATAAAGGTCAACGAAACCAATAAAAGCCACTTGAAATTTTTTATCATAATTTATAATTTTTATAATTATCTGCCTCCAAACTAAGCGTCTAGAAACATAAATAATGAATTTGACCTAGAGTTTACAATCAATTATGGATTAATTGTCCAAGAAGCAAAATACTGCTGTCCTATTAATCCAGCCCCAATTACCTGGTAATATTCTTTTCCGCCGATATTGGCTGCTCCTAATTTTACTACTGATTTTAATTTTGGAATTCCATAATTTATCTGAGCATCAATTACAGTTGCCTCTTTAATTATACCATCAGCAAAACCAGCCTGCCATAAATATTCACTGTTCCATCTTCCGCTTACATTAAATCCAAAATTTTTAAACAGCTTATCATTTCCAATTGACATTTTAACTCTATGTTTTGGCGTATTAAATCCAGGCTCAAAACTTGGATCTTTTGCTTGATCAAAATCAAACTGAGCATAGTTATAGTTTACTCCTAATTCGAAGTCAGAAATTATTTTTCTAGAAAGTCCAACTCCAAATCCTAATGAATGTATCTCTACATCTGAATTTGTGTATAATTGATACGCTCTATATTCTCCGTTCTGAAGCGCTCTGATTGATTGAACACCTGGATCTGAAACACCTGCAGCAATATTTGGATTATCCTGAGCAGTTCCGTAGAAAGGAGAAACCACATTTAAATTACCGATAAAGTTGTTATATATATTATAGTAACCGTTAAGATCTATCGATGTACCTTCAAAAACAGAACGATACCCTAACTCAAAAGCTTTTACTTCTTCAGGTTTCACATAATTCGCTCTCGATTTTTTTAACAGTGCTGCTGCTGCAACTGGATCTGTTCCTGCCATTGCAGAAAATGCAGTTACCGAACTTGCTATGTAAGAGTTCCCATAAGCATCATTACCATTCATTACTTTTGTCGGGCTTCCTGCATACATCTGACCTTCTGCACTAAGATTAAAAGTTTCATTAAACCTTGTCAAGTTATCAGGAGCAGAACCAAGCAATACCGCATTTCCAATATTAAATCCTATGTATTGATCCTGAGTTGTTGGATTTCTAAATCCTGTTTGGAAAGACCCTCTGAAATTATGATTTCTTTTTTCTCCAGCTGAGTACACAAGAGACAAACGCGGAGAATAATTACCATCGAAGTTTTTAGATTTATCATAACGAAGAGATCCCGTAAACTTCAATCTATCATCCATAAATTTCTTCATCAATTGCGCATATGCACCATATTCATTATAATTTATCTGACTATTGGCATCAGTATAGATTCTTCCGTGAGAATTTAATTCATACGCCCTAAAAGAACCTCCAACCTGAATTTCAGCAAACTTAATTATATCTCTAAAATTGTAGTTTGCATCTGAATGATACATTTTTGAATTATCAACCAATCTTGATCCAGTTAAAACATCTGGATCACTTATAACCTGATTAAATGCATTTTTAAACTCTGCCGTACCAGGCAAAAAACGACCTGTATCAGCCGTAGATCTCGCAGTTGCATGAGCTTGTTCTGGCGTCATACCTGCTAAAGTTCCTTGAATAAATGCTCCTGCGTACTGACCAAACCAAGTATTATCGTCTTTCCATTTTCTATTTACGTTAATTCCCGTAAAAATCATATCATATGAATGACCTCCATCCTCACCTGTCATATATCCTCTCAAGAAGAAATTTTTGCCTTTAAACTCTAATTTATGCTGTTGCATAAAAAAATCATTCAAATAATACCTGTTTGCCCCTTGATAAACAGCATTTCCAGTACCGAATTTACTCTGCCAAATAATTTCCAATCTTTCGTCCCCGAAAGGTCTTCCGTGTAAAGAGAAATCAATTTTCTTATTGGCTGCTTTGTTATCTGTTAAATCAATTTCATTATACCCTGTTCTACTAACCATAGAATTTGGCAAAAGGTTAGATGCCCCCACAGGAATCAGTCCCATTGCCTCTAACTTTTGACCAACACCTTTAATATTTGTCGCTGCTTCGTCTCCATAAACATTTATCCCATCATAACTAGGATTTGTTCTATCAATGCCAGCTCTTGTTTTATCCTCATAATTTGTAGCATACCAATCTGTTGCCTGCATATAAGTAAAGTTTGCTTTGGCAGCAAAATATTTATTAAATGCGTGAGCAAATCGAATACCGAAATCATAAAAACTATTTGTTCCTGCGGCATCTTGCGAAGTTGCACCATACTTAAAATAAGTAGAAATCCCTTGATTTGTAAACGGACTTTTACTAGTCATAAATAAAATTCCGTTAAAAGCATTGGCTCCATATAAAGCAGAAGATGCTCCAGGAAGCAATTCCACACTTTGAACGTCAATTTCCGAAACCCCAATCATATTTCCTAAAACAAAGTTCAATAACGGAGACGCATTATCCATTCCATCTACTAGCTGCATAAAACGAGTATTCGCAACCGTAGCAAATCCTCTCGTATTGATTGACTTAAACGACATACTGCTCGTATTCATCTGAACCTCTTTCATGTTTTCCAAGCCATCATAAAAAGAAGGAGAAGCTGTTTTCTTAATTTCCTGGACCCCCATTCTTTCAATAGTTACAGGAGATTCTAAAACTCTTTCTGGCGTTCTTGATGCCGAAACTACAATTTCATCTAGTTTTGTTTCTTCACCTTTTAAAACCACATTTACTTTTTGATTTGTCGTTGTTACGCTTACCGTTTTAGACTCAAATCCTACTGCGGAAACCTTTACAGAAAAAGGCAGTTTAGCATTAGTGGTCAATTTAAACGATCCATCAAAATCTGTAGAAGCACCAGTATTTTCTCCTACCACAACAATATTGGCACCAGGAATAGATTGCTTGTTACTATCTGTAACCGAACCTGTGATTGTATTCTGCGCAAAAGATACTCCGCTGAATAACAACATAATTAGCAAGTAGACTCTCATTAGGGTTAGTTTTTTTGTTAGTATATATAGCCAAAATACACAAATATTTTAATATGTATAAAAAAACGTTAAATAAAATTGATATTTATCACGATTTTATACAATATTTTAACTATTCACTAATTCATTTTATTAAAATAAAAACAAATAAAACCTAAAGAAAAATCAGTTTACTATGCATACATATAAATTTTTATCAAAAAACTGAAAAATTCACAAAAATACATACGCTCAAAAAAATTTTTGACAATAAAAAAAAGCGAGACCTAAATCTCGCTTTTTTAACATATTTAATATTTAAAATAGAATCTATTCCACAGTAACCGACTTCGCTAAGTTACGAGGCTGGTCAACATTACAACCTCTCATAACCGCAATGTAGTAAGAAAGCAATTGCAACGGAATTGTTGTAACTAATGGTGACAATGCATCTGAAGTTTCTGGAATTTCGATTACATAATCTGCCAATTCACGAACCTGAGTATCTCCTTTTGTAACTACAGCAATAATTTTACCACGTCTTGATTTAATTTCCTGAATGTTACTTACAATTTTATCGTAATGTCCTTGTTTTGGCGCAATAACAATAACAGGCATTAATTCATCAATTAAAGCAATTGGACCGTGCTTCATTTCAGCAGCTGGATACCCTTCTGCATGGATATACGAAATTTCTTTCAACTTCAATGCGCCTTCTAAAGCAACAGGGAAATTATATCCTCTACCTAAATAAAGACAGTTTGGCGAATCTTTAAAAGCAGCTGCAATTTCTTTTGCTTTATCATTTGTTTCTAATGCTTCCGCAACTTTGTCTGGAATGATTTCCAATTCTTGAAGATACGTGTGGAAATCTGTATTTGATAAAGTTCCCTTAGCTTTTCCTAATCTTAAAGCAATCATTGTTAAAACAGTGATTTGAGTAGTAAAAGCTTTTGTAGAAGCTACTCCAATTTCTGGCCCTGCGTGCGTATAAGCTCCTGCATGGCTTTCTCTAGAAATAGAAGAACCAACCACGTTGCAAACTCCAAATACAAACGCACCGTTTTCTTTAGCCAATTTAATAGCCGCCATAGTATCTGCAGTTTCACCAGATTGTGAAATAGCAATAACTACGTCATCTTTATTGATAATTGGGTTTCTGTATCTAAACTCCGAAGCATATTCTACTTCAACAGGAATACGTGTAAATTCTTCAAAAATGTATTCTGCTACTAAACCTGCATGCCAAGAAGTTCCGCAAGCCACGATTAAAATACGTTTTGCGTTTAAGAATTTCTCCAAGTTATCTTCAACACCAGCCATCTGAACAATTCCCTCATTTGCATGAAGTCTTCCTCTGTAAGTATCTTTAATTACACTTGGCTGTTCGTAGATTTCTTTAAGCATGAAATGGTCATACCCTCCTTTTTCAATCTGCTCCAAGTTCATTTGAAGTTCTTGAATATAAGGATCTACTAAAGAGTCGTCTTGGATTTTTCTAATTTTGATAGGCTTATGCAATCTGATATTAGCCATTTCACCATCTTCTAAATAAACAGCATTAGAAGTATATTCAATAAATGGTGAAGCGTCAGAGGCAACAAAATACTCCCCTTCTCCAACTCCAATTGCCAACGGACTTCCTAATCTAGCCGCAACAAGTTCGTTTGGATTTTTTTTATCAAAAACAGCAATTGCATATGCACCAACAACTTGGTTTAACGCAATCTGAACCGCTTTACCTAATTTAATATTTTCTTTCTTTTGAACTTCTTCTATTAAATTAACTAAAACCTCAGTATCTGTATCTGATTTAAAAGTATAACCTCTTTTGATAAGCTCCTCTTTCAAAGGCGCATAATTCTCTATAATTCCATTATGAATGATTGCCAAATCACCAGAATTAGAAAGATGAGGATGCGAGTTCACGTCATTTGGAACCCCATGAGTAGCCCAACGCGTGTGTCCAATTCCAATGTTTCCGTTTGTTGTAAAACCTTCATTGGCTTTAGCCTCAAGATCGGAAACTTTACCTTTTGTTTTGCAAACTTTAATGCCCGACTCTTCGTCATACAGCATAACGCCGGCACTATCATATCCTCTGTACTCAAGACGCTTTAATCCCTTTATTACAATAGGATAGGCATCTCGGTGACCGATATATCCAACAATTCCACACATATATATTTATTAATTTGGTTTCGTGTAGTATACTTCGAGTCTCAATCTTTTCTTTTCTTGTTCAGAATCAGGTGAACCACCTTTCTTTCCTCCAAATAAGACTGTACCCAAAGGATTCATAACTGATGTTCTTGGTGCTACAGAAAAATATTCAATTGGATCATCATTAATTTGAATCTTGTTCTTCAACGCATTAAACGTAAGCATTGTAGCACTTTGAGAAACAACCAGTCCTAAATCAACATTTTTAGCCGTCGCATCCTTAATTAGATTACGAAAATGGCTTGTGATTCTAATTTTATAACTCTTCCCTCTTTTGTCAGAACCTACAGTAATCAAGCCTCCATAAGCAGAAGAAGGATCGCTAGAATAATCTGCCAAAACAGTATTATCTGTAAAATTATACAAATACACTCTATTTGGCTCTTCAGTACCTGTCATTTTAGTGGCATCAATATAGAATACTAAGTTAGCTTCGTTAACTTTCCAGTTTTTGTTAGCCACATTATATCTAATTTCATCTAATTCATCAGGAACCTTATTTGACGCATTTACCACATTACCTTTTTCATCATATCCCATCACATCCGTCTGATTAAAAAGCTTTATAATAGCTAAAGATCCTTGACCGCCTTTTAGATAAAGTTTTTCATCTCCAACAGTTTTATTAACGTTAGTAGTTATAGCACTTTCGTACTCAGGATTTCGTGCATCAGCCAGAAAATTAGCTGTATTTGATGTTGCCGCCGAAGCACCTTTTAAATTCAATACGATTTTCTTACTCTCTACATCTGATGTAGCCTCTGTTTTGGCTTTGTAAAAAATTGTAATTTTACCTTCGCTAAAATTTATTAAAGCCATGTTGCTTGGACTAGATCCAGATTTTTCAACATTAAAATATAAACCTTTAAAATATTCCTGAAAAACATCTTCAGCCGCAAGTTTTGAAGCATCCGCTTTTAATATTTTATCTTGAAAAAATTGCGTATTAAGATGCAAAGTCATCTGAGGCTTTTTTCTTTCTGTCGTTACAGTTTTATCCGAATTAGTTGTTTTGATTACAATTTCTTTCGAACTAAAATAAAACTCATCATTCTCTAAAGCTCCACCATTATTTAATCTTTCCCCAACTTTCTTATTTGAGAATTCATTATTTTGATCTGTATAATAAAACTGTGGCAACTGATTACCCCCACTAAAATAACTATTTCTCATCTGAATTCCAGATTCATAAACACTTAATTTTAGTTTTCCATTTTTATCTCCGTAAATAGAATCTAATTCATAGGTACTGTCTCCCTCTTTACCAGTAGCTATAACATGACTGAAATAAGGAATCTCTATTTTAACACTATCAACAACTGGAGCTATTCCAATAGTCGGAGGATAAGATTCAAGCCCTACTTGAGTCACAAAATTTGCAGTCGTAGTTCCAAAAAGAGGATTATCAAAAATACCAAGCGCATTTGGCGTCATATTATTCGACTGGACAGGAGTAACTTCTTGATTAAAAGCTAAAACATCATATTTTTCAGATTCAAGTCCAAAGTGATCATCTCCAACCAAACCGTCACCAATTGCATTAAAATCTTTGTCACAAGAGTATAGAAAAATAGCCATTACAGCCAAAAGAGTTTTCTTAAAAAAAGAAGTTTTATACATGTCTAATAATAAAATTTAAAATTTAAAGTCCAAATGTTCTGTAGAAATTTGTATAAGCATCTGCAAATCCATCTTTCCCGGCGAAAGGTAAAAAAGGTTTTCCTGAAGATTCTATAAATTTTGTTAAACTTGGAGAAACATTTTCTGATGCAATAATTACACCATCAGAATGTAAGATGCTAGCTTTTAAAACATTCTCGTAATTTGGAGTTTCTAAATCTGATACGGCTTCATGAGGAACACCGTCAAATTTAACTTTATTGATCATTTCTAAATCTAAATTTTCATCAAATGATTGTCCGTAAACAGAAGTGATGATTTTAGTTTCAGAAAACAAGGCTTCATGTTTATAATAATGCTTCATATAAATTGGAAGCATTGCCGCAAGCCAGCCATGAACATGTATAATATCTGGAACCCAGTTTAATTTTTTTACAGTCTCTACAACACCTTTTGCAAAGAAAATGGCTCTTTCGTCATTATCAGGATATAAAGCACCTTCTTCATCTGTAAAAGTGGCTTTACGTTTAAAGTATTCGTCATTATCGATAAAATAAACCTGGATTCTCTCTTTCGGAATAGATGCTACTTTGATAATCAACGGCATGTCTAAGTCATTCACTACCAAATTCATCCCTGAAAGTCTAATCACTTCATGCAATTGATGTCTTCTCTCATTGATATTCCCATATCTCGGCATGAAAATTCTTATCTGACCGCCTTGATCATTAATCATTTTCGGAACGTCATAAGACATTAAAGAAACCTCATTTTCAGCCAAATAAGGCACGACTTCAGATGATACGTATAATATCCTCTTATCTTTCATAATAGTATTTTACTTAATTTTGGTAATAAAAACGTCGCAAAATTACAAAATTTTATGCAGTTTATAACTAATATATTATGTTTGCATAAATTTTAATAATACCTCAATGCATATTTTCTACAGTAAAGCAGCGTTGATAGCCTATCTTAAAACTATCAAAACCGCAAATTCAACTATCGGATTTGTACCAACAATGGGCGCTTTACACCAAGGACATTTGGCTTTAATGCAACGTTCGTTAAAAGAAAACGATGACACAGTAGTGAGCATTTTTGTCAATCCAACACAATTTAACAACCCAGAAGATTTAGCAAAATATCCTAGGACGCTAGAAGAAGATGTTAAGAAAATGCGTACATTAAGTGATAAAATCATTTTATACGCACCTTCAGTCGAAGACATTTATGAAGGAAATACCGTTTCGCAGACTTTTGATTTCGACGGATTAGAAAACCAGATGGAAGGAAAATTCAGACCTGGTCATTTTAATGGTGTTGGAACAATTGTAAAAAGGCTTTTTGAAATTGTAACTCCAACAAATGCTTATTTTGGAGAAAAAGATTTTCAGCAATTACAGATTGTTAAAAAATTAGTAGAAAAAACTGGATTGCCTGTAAACATTGTTGGGTGTCCAATTTTTAGAGAAGAAAATCAGCTTGCAATGAGTTCTAGAAACGAACGTTTGACAACTGAAGAAAGAAAAAACGCTTCAATTATCTACAAAACTTTAACTGAAGCAAAAGAGATTTTTCAAAATCATAGTCCGCAAGAAACAATCGAATTTGTAGAAAATTCTTTCAAAGACAACAAAGAATTTGAACTAGAGTATTTTGTTATTGCTGACGAATCTACACTTTTACCTATCAATCAAAAAGAGAATGACAAAAAATACCGAGCATTTATAGCGGTATTTGTTAATTCTATAAGACTGATAGACACCATTTCATTAAATTAATCTAACTTTGCATCATGCAAATTCAAGTTATAAAATCAAAAATTCATCGTGTTAAAGTAACCGGAGCCGATTTAAATTATATTGGCAGTATTACTATTGATGAAACGCTACTAGAGGCTTCAAACATTATTGAAGGCGAAAAGGTATCTATTGTTAACATCAATAATGGCGAACGTTTTGAAACTTACGCTATTAAAGGTGAAAAAAATTCAGGCGAAATCACTTTAAACGGTCCTGCTGCAAGAAAAGTTCAAAAAGATGACATCATCATTATCATTTCTTATGCAACCCTAGATTTTGAAGAAGCAAAAACCTTCAAGCCTTGGATTATTTTCCCGAACGAAAATGACAATTCTTTAACCTAAGATTTTCTTTTTCTTACCGAATTTCCCTACTTTGTCAAAAGCCATTTTTGAACAAAACATCTTTCTTTTGCCTCAATCCAAACTGGTTCTGATGCTAAAACACTGTGCTTCAATTTTTACCTCAATTAACAAAGAAGCAAATAAAATAGTATATTGCTACACTATTTTCAATACTTTTTTAATTTACTGAAATGCCACAAATCATGAAAAAAGTTTACCTACTGACACTTTTGATTTCGTTCTCGTCGTTTGCCCAAAAAACGTTCGACAACATTAAATCAGAAAAACTGGGAGAAGAACGCAGAATTACGATTGGACTTCCTGCTTCTTATGAAGCAAACAAAGAAAAAAAATATCCTGTTCTTTATTTATTGGATGGAGATTACTTATTTGATCCGTTTTCTGGAGCCATAAGTTATGGAACTTATTGGGATGACATTCCAGAAATGATCATCATCGGAATTCATCAAAACAAAGATGAAGAACGCTACGATGACACAACAATTGATCAAAACGAAGGACTTCCTTTTGAAAAAGGAGCAAAATTTTTCGAATTTATAGGAGCAGAATTAATTCCTTATATCGAGAAAAAATATCGCACCACGCCTTTCAGACTTATTGCGGGTCATGATGTAACGGCAAGTTTTGCTAATTTTTATTTGTATAAAGAAATTCCGCTTTTTAATGCATACATCTGCTTAAGTCCAGAGCTTGCTCCAAAAATGGAAGTGCGTATTGCAGAGAAATTTGCTAAAATAAAAAGCCCTATTTTCTATTACCTTTCTGCTGGAGAAGGTGATATCAAGAAAATTAAAGAACCAATAGATAAATTAAACAGTAATATTAAAATCGCTAATAATCCGTTAGTGAATTATAAATATGATGTTTTCAAAGGCGCAACACATTACACAGAAGTATTGCATTCTATACCAAGTGCATTGTACCAGATTTTTGAAGTATATAGACCTATAAATTCTGCCGAATACAACGACAAAATTGCGGTTCTTCAAGAAGGTTATGCAGAATATTTAGAAAAAAAATATGCTACAATGTCTGAAGCTTTAGGAGTTCAAATTCCTGTTCGAATGAGCGATTTTAAAGTAGTAGAAAATCTTATTTTAAAAAGAAATGCCTATAGCGAACTAGGAAAAATGGCTGAAATAGGAAATGTAAATTACCCTAAAGCCATGTTGGGAGAATATGAATTAGGATTAATGTATGAAAAACAAGGTGATCCTAAACACGCTTCGAAAAAATACCAAAACGCTTCTCAAATGGAGCCAATTGGCGATTTGAACAAAGACATGATGTATGAGAAAATTGACGAAATGAATACACTTGCTAAAAAAAGTAAATAATGTCAAAAGTTAAAACTTCCTTTTTCTGCCAAAACTGCGGAACCCAATATGCCAAATGGCAAGGGCAATGCAACGCGTGCAAAGAATGGAATACGATTGCCGAAGAAATTATCCAGAAACAGGATAAAGTAGCTTGGAAAAGCGAACCTACTCCAACAAGCAAAGCGCCAAAACCTTTAAAAATTAACGAAATTGATTCTACACAGGAAGTTCGCATGGATACTACCGACAGCGAATTGAATCGTGTTTTGGGTGGCGGACTTGTTCCTGGATCTTTAACGCTTTTGGGCGGTGAACCCGGCATCGGAAAAAGTACACTTTTACTTCAAGTATCATTAAAGTTACCTTATAAAACATTATACGTTTCTGGAGAAGAAAGTCAGAAACAGATAAAAATGCGTGCCGAAAGAATAACGCCAAATAGCGATAACTGCTATATTTTAACGGAAACCAAAACGCAAAACATATTCAAACAAATTGAAACCATTCAGCCTGAAGTGGTCATTATTGACTCAATTCAAACTTTGCACACTGACTACATCGAATCGACTGCAGGAAGCATTTCTCAGATTCGTGAAACCACCGCAGAACTAATCAAATTTGCCAAAGAAAGTAATATTCCCGTAATCTTAATTGGGCATATTACTAAAGACGGAAATATCGCTGGACCAAAAATCTTAGAACATATGGTTGATACTGTACTTCAATTTGAAGGCGATCGAAATCATATTTATAGAATTTTACGTTCGCTAAAAAACCGTTTTGGTTCAACTTCTGAACTTGGTATTTACGAAATGCTTGGTAGCGGATTAAGAGAAGTTTCAAATCCTTCCGAAATTCTAATTTCGCATAAAGACGAAGAACTTTCTGGAACTGCAATTGCTACAACTTTAGAAGGCATGCGCCCGTTAATGATTGAAATTCAATCTTTGGTTAGCACAGCAGTTTACGGAACGCCTCAAAGAAGTACAACAGGCTACAACGCCAAAAGGCTAAATATGATTCTGGCTGTTTTAGAAAAAAGAGCAGGATTCCGTTTAGGAGCAAAAGACGTTTTCCTGAATGTTACAGGCGGAATTTCTGTTGATGATCCTGCCATTGACTTAGCCGTTGTTGCCGCAATTTTATCTTCTAACGAAGATATTCCGGTTGGAAAAGGTTTCTGTTTTGCCGGCGAAGTCGGACTTTCTGGTGAAATTCGTCCTGTTAATCGTGTAGATCAGCGCATTCAGGAAGCTGAAAAATTAGGTTTCGATACCATCTTTGTTTCCAAATACAATAAAATTGCTTTAAAAAACACAGGAATTAAGATTGAGCTTGTTGCAAAAATTGAAGATGTGGCAAGTATCCTTTTTGGTTAATTTTTTCTTTTTGCCACAAATTACACAAATTAAACACGAATTTTATTTTAAATTTAAAATCTGAATTTATACATTTTACATTATCTAAAATTAATTCGAGAAATTCGCGCAATTCGTGGCAAAAAAACAATACTACGTTTCAAAAATTTCTAAATTCTTTTGAAAACCAACTTTATGAATTTTCCAAAACAAAAAATATACAAGGCATTAAAAATACTAGGAATAGTAATTTTAGCGCTTTGCATCGGACTGTATTATTTTCGTAATTCACTTTTAAAACAAGCCATCGCAAAAGTTACCCACAAAATGGCTGTTCAATACAACAGTAACTTTTCTGTAGAATCGGCTTCGTTTGATGGTTTATCGACTATAAAATTAACAGATGTAGTTCTAGCTCCAATAAATGCTGATACGCTCGTCAAAATAAAAAATGTGGAAACGAGCATTAGTTTAAGCAACTTATTGATTGGAGATGTTCAAGTCGGAACTCTAAAAGTAGACAATGGCTATATTCAATTAGTAAAAAAAGGCAAAAAACGAAATTTTGATGCTTTTCTAAAAAGAGATCGCGAAGAAACAGAATCTAACGAAAAACGAAAGTATGCTTCATTTGCTTACAGAATCATTTCTAAAGTATTGAATTTAGTTCCAACTGATATGGATCTGAAAAACTTCAAGTTCAAAATCGACGACAACGGAAAACAAACCAATATTGATGTCGATAAATTGGTTTTAAGCAATAAACAATTAGAAACAAATCTGCATGTTCAAGCTAAAGATTTTGACCAGCGTTGGAACATCAAAGGATTTGCCGATCCACGAAATAAAAAAGCTGATATTCGATTTTTCAATTTAGATACCGAAGCCATTCGCGTTCCATATCTTGACGAAAGATACAATCTTAAAGCAAGTTTTGATTCTATTCGATTAAATCTTGAAAATATTGACAAAAGCGGAAGCGAATTGCATATTGATGGTTATACTTCGATTACCAATCTTAAAATCAATCATCCGAAAATTGCGAGCAAAGATGTGGTGATAAAAAATGCCCGTTTTGATTATCGATTCTTACTAGGCGATAGTTTCATTTCTATTGACAGCAGTTCAACAATGCAATTGAATAAAATTAAAGTTCGTCCTTACGTTTCGTATGATACTGAAAAAGACACCATTTATACTTTGAAAGTAAACATTCCGAAAATGAAAGCGCAGGATTTCATCGTTTCCCTTCCTGACGGTTTATTTACACACTTTCAAGGAATGCAGGCAACTGGAAATTTCGATTACAAACTGGATTTTAAATTCAATAAAAACAAACCAAACACACTTGTTTTTGACAGTAAGCTGAACAAAGAAGATTTAAGAATTACGAAATACGGTGAAGCCGATTTAAACAAACTAAATGGCGAATTTGTATATCGTGCCATTATTCAAAACGTATTGCAAAGACCTATTTTGGTTGGAAATGCGAATCCAAATTACACTCCTTTGGATCAAATTTCACCTTATTTAAGAAAATGTGTTTTAACGACAGAAGATCCTTCTTTCTTCTCTCATCGTGGATTCATAAACGAAGCTTTCAAACAATCGATTCTGAAAAACATTAGAACGAAGAAATTCTCGCGCGGTGCCAGTACGATAAGCATGCAGTTGATTAAGAATGTCTTTTTAACTCGAGAAAAAACGCTTTCGCGAAAGCTTGAAGAAATTCTATTGGTTTACATTTTAGAAAACAACCGAATTGTAAGCAAAGAAAGAATGCTGGAAGTATATTTCAACATTATCGAATGGGGACCAAATGTGTACGGAATTGGAGAAGCCAGTCATTTTTACTTCCAGAAAAGCCCTTCAGCTTTAAATGTAGATGAATGTTTATACTTGGCAACGATTATTCCGAAACCAAGAAAATTCATGTATCAGTTTAATGATGAAGGAAACCTAAAAGATTATGCTATAAAAAACCAGAAATTCTTAAAGAATTTGATGTTCAGAAGAGGGCTTTTAGTTCCTGAAGATACTATTGGAATACTGCCAGTTTATATTTCTGGAAACGCGCGTTCATTAATCAAAATTAAAGTTCCAGATTCGACTGCAGTCAAAACAGATTCTTTGGCTGTTGATGATGAATTTGATTTGTAATTTTCTGCCACGAAGGCACTAAGGCGCAAAGTTTTTTGAATAGCCCCTAGCTTAAGCTAAGGGAATATGATTGAAATAGAAAAGGGTTTTAGCCAAACTGATAAAGTTTGGCTAAAACCCTTTGATTTGCGTTTATATTTTCATCCAGCTAAAGCTGGACGCTATTGAATTTAATACATTAAACTTAGCGACTCTGCTCCCGATAGCTATCGGGATTGCGAGATTAAAAAAACTTTGCGCCTTAGTGCCTTCGTCGCAAAAAAACCAGCGTCTTCATGGCAAAAAAACTTTAAGGAGCAGGATCAGGAATTATAGCCTGAACCGCATCAATTTCAGCCAAGATTTGCTTAGAAAGCGTAACATCAATCGTATCAATATTTTCTTTTAATTGCTCCATAGTTGTAGCACCAATAATAGCGCTTGTCAAGAATGGCTGTTGCAATACAAATCCCATTGCCAATTGCGTTAACGTTAAACCATGTTTTTTAGCGATTTCCTGATACAATTTAGTCGCTTCTGTGCATTGATTGCTATTGTAACGTTTGTATTGCGGAAAAAGGTTTATTCTTGCTTTTGGGTGACTTTCTCCCGTCAAGAATTTCCCAGTCAAAACTCCAAAGGCTAAAGGAGAATATCCCAACAATCCAACATTCTCATATTTTGAAACTTCTGCAGAATTCACTTCAAACAAACGGTTCAATAAAGAATACGGATTCTGAACAGTTTTGATTCTTGGCAGATTGTTGTATTTGCTTTCTTCCAAAAGGCGCATCATTCCCCAAGCGTTTTCATTTGAAACCCCGATGTGTTTGATTTTACCTTCTTTGATTAATCCGTCAAAAGTTTCAAGGATTTCTCTAAAGTTATCTTCCCAAACATCATCATGTCCGTGAAAAGCACGCTGTCCAAAATTATTCGTTTTTCTTTCTGGCCAATGCATTTGATACAAATCGATATAATCGGTTTGAAGTCTTTTTAAACTTTGCTCAACAGCAAATTTGATACTTGCTGGCGAAAAATCCAATTTCTCACGCATATATCCAAAATTCGGATTTGGTCCAGCAATTTTAGAAGCCAAAATCACTTTATCTCTATTTCCTGATTTTTTAAACCAAGTTCCAATAATTTTTTCTGTGCTTCCGTAAGTTGCTTCACTCGCAGGAACCGAATACATTTCAGCTGTGTCAAAGAAGTTTACTCCTCTTTCCAAAGCATAATCCATTTGTTCGTGTCCTTCTGCTTCTGTGTTTTGCTGCCCGAAAGTCATTGTTCCAAGGCAAATTTTACTAACTTTTATATCGGTGTTAGGTAATGTTGTGTATTTCATTTTTTTTAAGGTTCTGAGTTGCTAAGATTCTAAGGTTCTAAGTTTACCTTCTTAATTTTTTTTAGAGATCAAAGATACAAAGGGATTTTTCAAATTTAAATTTGATAAAGGTTAAAAAAAGTACAAGATTCTTTTTAAAGATATTAAGGTACTAAGACGCTAAGATTCTAAGTTTTTTTATTGCCAATAAAAAAGGATTCAAGTAAAACTTGAATCCTTTTTTAAATCTTAGCATCTTAGTATCTCAGAACCTTAGCAACTTAATTAATACTATTAAGCATCTCCGCAATCTCATCTAATCTAGGAGTCAAGATAATTTCGATTCTACGGTTTTTGGCTTTTCCTTCTGGAGTAGCATTGCTAGCTAAAGGAGAAAACTCGCTTCTTCCTGCTGCAGTTAATTTTTGTTTATTGATTTTTGGGTTTTCACTCAAAATCGCTACAATTGCCGTTGCTCTTTTAGTAGATAAATCCCAGTTGTTTGCAATAGGTCCAGAACCAGCGTACGGATCGTCATCTGTATGTCCTTCAATTAAAACAGAAAGATCAGGATTGTCGCCTAAAACTTTTCCAAGTTCTACAACTGCTTTTCTTCCTTCAGTTCCAACAGCCCAGCTTCCTGAATTGAAAAGTAATTTGTTTTCCATAGAAACATATACTTTTCCGTTTTTATGTTCAACTGTTAAACCTTTACCCTCAAAACCAGTTAATGCTTTAGATAAAGTTTCTTTCAATTTACGCATTGCTTCTTCTTTAGCTGCAATCATATCTTCAAGTTCTTTCAAACGATTAGCCGTTTTATCCAAACGAGCTTGTTCATCTGCAAGAGCTTTTCCTTTTGCTTCCAACTGCGCTAATAATTCACGGTTTTTAGCCATGTTTTTCTCTAATGCATCATTGCTGTTTTTCTCCAATGCATTATACGAATCCTGAAGCACTTTATATTTCTTTTGTTCGGCAGCAAGATCAGCTTTTTGTTTTGCCAAATCATCATTAGCATTTGCTAAATCTTTAGTCAATTTATCACGATCGGTTTCTAACTGATTCTTCGCTTTCTTTAAACTTTCGTTTTCATCAGCGATAGAACGGTTTTCTTTTTTCAAATCAGAATATTTTGTTTCAAGATCATTGTAAATTTTCTTAGAAACACATGACGTTGTGGACAAGGCTAATGCCAATAATCCGATGGAGGCTTTTTTAATCATCTTACTTTAATTGGTTTTTATTTTAGGCGTTTAAAATCTCACAATTTCAAAATTCAAAATCAATTCTTGAATTTAAACCACCTTTCTCTCAACAAGAACAATACCAAAAATTAATCAATTTCGACTAAAATAGGGCAATGATCTGAATGCATTGCATCTGGAAGTATAACCGCTCTTTTCAATCTATTTTCTAACACATTGCTCACCAAATTATAATCGATACGCCAGCCTTTGTTATTTCCTCTTGCTCCCGCGCGGTAACTCCACCAAGAATAATGATGCGGCTCTTTGTTGAAATGGCGGAAACTGTCAATAAAACCAGATTTCATGAATCCATCCAACCAAGCACGTTCTGCAGGAAGAAATCCTGAAACCGTTTTATTGCGAACTGGATCGTGAATATCTATGGCTTCGTGACAGATATTATAATCTCCGCAGATAATTAAATTCGGAATCGTAAGCTTCAATTCGTTTATATAATTCTGGAAGTCATCCATAAACATAAATTTATGATCCAGTCTTTCAATGTTTGTTCCAGACGGAAGATATAAACTCATTATAGAAACATCGTCAAAATCTGCGCGAAGATTTCTTCCTTCAAAATCCATGTGATGAATTCCTGTTCCGTAAACAATATTATTCGGTTTTGTTTTAGAAAGAATTGCTACACCGCTGTACCCTTTTTTGGTTGCTGGATAGTAATATTGAAACGGATAGCCCGCAGCCGTAATATCATCTACCGGAATTTGATCCTGTGTAGCTTTTATTTCCTGAAGACATATTACATCAGGATTTGCTTGCTGCAGCCACTCGATAAACCCTTTGTTTATTGCCGCTCTAATTCCATTTACATTATAAGAAATAATTTTCATCAGTGATTTTTTTAGGATTCCAAATGTAATAAAAAAGTGCAAAGTTTATCTTGGAAACAATGAAAAGTAGACTTTTTTGTTATCTTTGTTCGCTGTTCTAATAAATTAAAAGTACTACATGGGTTTAGTTACCGCGAAAGAAGTTGCAAAGGCAATAAATGTTGAAAAGTACGGAGTTTTCGGTACCTTTTCTGGCTGGATTCTTATGAAGGTTCTTAAGATCTCGACCCTTAATAAAATTTACGATCGTAATAAACATTTGGAAGACCTTGACTTTTTGAATGGAATTTTGGACGAAATGGAAATTAAGTTTGAAATCCCAGAAGAAGATTTAAAACGTCTGCCAAAAGATGGTGCGTATATAACCATTTCAAATCATCCGCTTGGAGGAATTGATGGAATTTTGCTTTTGAAATTGATGCTTGAAAGAGAGCCAAATTTCAAAATCATTGCCAATTTCTTATTACATAGAATTGTTCCGATGAAAAAATACATTATGCCGGTTAATCCTTTTGAAAATCACAAGGATGCAAAATCGAGCGTAATTGGAATTAAAGAAACTTTGCGCCATTTAAGTGACGGAAAACCGTTGGGAATTTTCCCTGCTGGTGAAGTTTCAACTTATAAGGACGGTAAATTAGTAGTAGACAAACCTTGGGAAGAAGGTGCTCTTAAACTAATCAGAAAAGCTAAAGTTCCTGTAGTTCCTATTTACTTTCATGCCAAAAACAGTAAATTATTCTACTGGCTTTCTAAAATTGATGATACTTTACGTACTGCAAAATTACCTTCTGAGCTTTTGACTCAAAAAGACCGCGTAATTAAAGTGCGTATCGGAAAACCAATTTCTGTTAGCGAACAAAATGAGATCGAATCTTTTGAAGAATACTCAGAATTCTTGAGAAAGAAAACCTATATGCTGGCAAATCCGTTTGAGAAAGACACCAAACTGATTGACACAGCAAGCCTTAAAATACCAAAAGCGCCTAAAAAAATTGTTACGCCTGCAAGCGAATCAAAATTGATTGATGAAGTTCAGGCATTACGTGATAGCGACAGCAGGTTTTTACAAAGCAAAAACTATGAGGTTTTCTTTGCAAGCGCAAAGGAAATCCCTAACATTTTACATGAAATTGGACGTTTACGCGAAATTACTTTCCGTGAAGTTGGTGAAGGAACAAACGAATCTATTGATATTGACGAATATGATCAATATTATCACCATATGTTTTTATGGGATGATGAAACCAAAAAAATCGCAGGTGCCTATCGTATGGGATTAGGTTCTGAAATCTATCCAAAATACGGAATTGAAGGTTTCTATCTAACTGATCTTTTCAGATTTGAACCAGAACTTCACGACATGATGCACAAATCAATCGAAATGGGGCGTGCATTTATCGTAAAAGAATATCAGCAAAAACCAATGCCTTTGTTCTTATTGTGGAAAGGTATTATTCATACCACTTTACGTCATCCAGAACATAAATATTTAGTTGGAGGTGTAAGTATCAGTAATCAGTTTTCAGATTTCTCTAAATCGTTGATGATTGAGTTTATGAAATCTAATTATTACGATCCGTATATTGCGCAGTATATTCACCCGAAAAAAGCGTACAAAGTAAAACTGAAAGACGCCGACAAAGATTTCATTTTCGACGAAGCAGAATCTGATTTGAATAAGTTTGACAAAATCATTGACGAATTGGAACCAGGAAACTTACGTCTGCCTGTTTTGATTAAAAAATACATCAAACAAAATGCGAGAGTAGTAGCTTTCAATGTTGATCCATTATTCAATAATGCAATTGATGGTTTAATGTACATTAGAATTGCAGATATTCCAGAAAGCACTATGAAACCTGTTATAGAAGAGTTTCAGATTGAATTGGAAAAGAAATTGTCTGAGAAGGAAGATTAATAAAACTTAAAAAGCCGTTTCAAAAAATTGAAACGGCTTTTTTTATTAGTAAAAATAGAAAGATTTACTCTTTCCCTATTTCATTGATTTCTTCTAATTGATTCTTAGGGTCTGCACCGTATTGATTTGGGCCTTTTTCACCTTCTGTGCAAGCTAAAATTAAGTTGTAAATTGGAATAAGTATATACCATCCGCTTTTTGCGACATCATGCATTCTTCTAACGGCAACAGCTAATGATGGAATTAAAACTAACAAATTATATACTAAACTTAATATACCAGTCTTTCCTGGACCAAAAGTTAAACCAGCAACACCATCAATCACACCTAAAGCTATATATATAATAGCGTTCACTAGGGTAAACATCCAATATTCTTGTCTTCTAGCTCTTCCGCTAAAATTTGCGTAGTTCTCAAAAACTACCTTTTTGTACATTTCTAACATAACAAATCTTTTAAAATTTCCCTACTCTTAAGGATTTTCGGTTTCTCCTTTACTTTTTAACTAAGCGCAAGGTTACCTACTATTCATTTAATTTTCAGGACATAAAAGTCAAAATTGTATTAGAAAACGACATTTTTAAGCATAAAAAATCCCATTCATTTCTGAATGGGATTTAGAGATAAATATATTTTTCTTTTAAAACCAGCCTTTTTTACCAACTTGGTATGTTTGGTAAAAATCTTCATCTGATTTTGTCAAGTAGATAATTCCTTCAATGAATCCAATAATACTACCAACTCCGCAAGTTACGATTGTAATTACAATTTGGATGATTCCTTCTTGAGTGTATCCTAAGATAAATTTGTGGATACCTAAATATCCAAAAATTATTCCCATAATTCCTGCTAATACTTTTTTATTCTCTTGTCTTGGTTGAGATGGTGTATTCCAGCTTTCTGGTTTTGTAGTTTCCATTTTTATATTATTTAGTTAATTATTAATTCCGATTTCATCAATTTCTTCAATGGTACTTTTAGGATCTGGACCATAATAGTTTTCACCATGCTCCCCTTCTGTTATTAACAGAACTAATATCCAGATAGGTCCTGCTAAGGGAATTAAAGAAACCAAAACTGTCCAGCCGCTTTTGCCAATATCATGTATTCTTCTAACTGTAACAGCCAAAGATGGAATGATAGAAGCTATCGCATAAAGGCAAAACAATCCTACTGCAATTGAAAGACCTGCTGTTGTACCTAGAATTGCCGTTAGTATCCCTCCTAAAAAAATAAATACAAAAAATAAAAGTGCTGTTGCAAGACGGAAATACCAATATTCACTTCTTCTAGCTCTACCACTAAAGTTTGCATAGTTATCAAACATGGCAGTTTTATACCATTCAATCATAATTTTTAAGTCGTTTGTTTTTGGGCCTACTCTTCGGATTTTCGGCTTTCTCCAAACTTCAAAAACAAATCTATTTAGACTCATTCTTTTAAAATTCGGAAACAATATTATTAAAAATTAACAAATAAAACTAATCTCGCTAAATAAAATTTACAAGAAAAAACTCGTTATTAAATTCTAAAGGCTGTAGGCTAGTTTTTGCCGTACACCGCTTTAATTTTGTCAACAATTACCTGCGCCAGACGCTCATGACTTTCAAAAGTCCAGCCTGCAATATGAGGTGTCAGCAAGACATTTTTAGCTTCCATAAGATATTGAAGCGCTTCGGGCGTATTGTTTTCTTGAAATAAGGTTTCAAAAGAAAGTTTTTCATATTCCAAAACATCCAAACCAGCCCCTAACACTTTTTTCTCTTTCATTGCTTCAACCAAATCGGCTGTAACGATGTTTTTACCTCGTGAAGTGTTTATAATCCAAAATGGCTTTTTAAACGCATTTATAAAGGCCCTGTTAACCATTTTATCCGTTTCTGGTGTCCAAGGAAGGTGAAGACTTAAAACATCTGCTTTTTCGCGTAATTCTTCCAAAGAAACTTGTTTGGCATTTTCGTCGCCCACATTATCCAAAATATCATAGCATAAAACTTCTGTTTCAAAACCTCGTAATTTTTTGGCAAAAGCTTTTCCCATATTTCCGTAACCGATAATCCCAACTGTTTTTAAATCCAATTCATGACCACGATTGCTTTCACGATTCCAATGCCCCGCTTTTACTTCTGCATCGGCTTGATTTAAATTATTAAACAATGACAAAATCATTCCTAACGAATGTTCTGCAACAGCATTGCGATTTCCCTCAGGAGCAGCAATTAGATGAATTCCTTTTGCAGAAGCATATTCACAATCAATACTTTCCAGACCTGCGCCAACTCTTGCAATAAATTGCAACTTTGTTGCAGCATCCAAAAAAGTCTTGTCAATCTTGAATCGGCTTCGAATTACGATTCCGTTATAATCTTGAATTTTTGCTTCGATTTCTTCTTTTGAAGATTTAAAATCGGCGTGGTTTTCAAAACCAGCTTCTTCTAATTGATTCCAAAGAATTGGATTATTACTGTCGATATGAAGAATTTTTATGCTCATTTATTTAGAATTTTTAGAAACACAAAAATACGGGAAATGTTTAAGATTTCTTTTGAGTCATATATTTTAATCTCGTAAAATCACAAAGTCACGAAGAAATAATTTAACACCAAAAAACATAAAAAACTTTGTGCCTTTGTGCCTTCGTGGCAAATGTATTTTTATTGCTCGGATTTTTTTTTAACTTTGAAAGAATAAGGATTCCGCATCCATCATATAAATCTTCAGAAAATCTTCCCTAATGAAACTTACCAAGACTTTTAAAGCCTTTTTTGAAAACGAAAAATCGGGAGGAATTATCTTGCTCTTTGTCACGATTTTATCTCTTTATCTCGCTAACTCTTCTGTTCAAGTTCCGTACGTTGCTTTTTGGGAAAAGGAAATTGCAGGACATTCTATAACAGATTGGATCAATGATGGATTGATGACTATTTTCTTCCTTTTAATCGGATTGGAGTTGGAACGCGAGATTTATCATGGAGAATTATCTAATATTAAAAATGCTTCTCTGCCAATTATGGCGGCTTTTGGAGGAATGCTAGTTCCTGCAGCAATTTTCTTGGCTTTAAATTACGGTACAACCACACAAAACGGAGCCGGAATTCCGATGGCAACCGATATTGCTTTCGCAATCGGAATCTTATCACTTCTAGGGAACAAAGTTCCTGCCTCATTAAAAGTCTTTTTAACCGCTTTGGCTGTTATCGACGATTTGGGCGCTATTATCGTTATTGCCGTTTTTTACACCACATCAATTTCTTTTTTAAATCTTGGAATTGCTCTCGGAATCTGGTGTCTATTATTTGTTTTAAACCGAATGAAAGTTCATAATCTGATTCCGTATTTAATTGGCGGAGCCATAATGTGGTATTTTATGCTTAATTCTGGCGTTCACGCAACCATTACGGGAGTTATTTTAGCATTTGTAATTCCGTTTGGCGATGGCGGAGAAAAAACCTCTTCGTATCGATTACAGCATTTTTTACATCAGCCTGTTGCGTTTTTTATTCTTCCGTTATTTGCAATTGCCAATACGGCTTTAACAATCACTGAGAACTGGCATGAAGGTCTTAATCACGTTAATACATACGGAATCATTCTCGGACTTGTAGTGGGCAAACCGCTTGGAATTTTGCTTTTCTCTTCTGTTGGCGTAACATCTGGTTTGTGCATGTTGCCTAAAAACTTAAAATGGGCACATATTTTAGGAGCAGGAATGCTGGGCGGAATTGGTTTTACCATGTCAATATTTATTACGGTTCTTGCTTTCAAAAATCCTGAAGTCATTGTTTTCTCCAAAATAGCGATTCTTATTGCTTCTTTCGTAGCAGGTTTAGCAGGCTTTTTATATCTAAAATATATTCTGAACAAAAAAACTAGTAATGGATGATTAACAATCAAAAATTAACTCGCCTTTCATTTCTATTGCCGTTAGGACTAATTTTATCCTGTCATCAGAAAACAGAGAAAGTTTTGGAAGAAAAAGCAGCAAAAACAGTTGCTGTTACAAATGAAAACCTTGCTCCTTCTGCTAAAGATTCTATTTCTGGAACTTATATTTCTAATGCTGAAGACTGCAATATCTCATTGACTATTTCGAAAGATAAAAAGGATTACAAGTACACTTTTACGACTCAAAACAGAAATTTAAAAGGAAAAGCTGTTTTTTCTAAAAGCAGTTCTGGCGAAAAATATATTTCTTTAGAAGGAATTCAATGGGACGAATACGAAGGCGATATCAGCAATGAAGATGATACTGATTCTGATAATTCTAAAGATTTAGAAATCCCAGTTGGTATTGATGCTTTGTATGTAAAAGACACTTTGACGATCCAGAATTATGGAAATGCAATGAATTCGTATACTAAGATTTCTGAGTGCGGGTTGAAATATATTCAGCTCATTAAAGCAAATTCCAAAAAGTAAAAATTCCAAATTCCAAGCTATTCGATAATATCTGTCATTCTGAGAAACAAAGACACGAGCGATAGCAAACTGGCGAAGCAATCCCAGTAGAAACTCCCCATTCAAAATCGTCAATCTTTGTCGACTTACTAATGTGATTCTTCGTTCCTCAGAATGACAAAACTGTGGTTAATTTTGTAAAACAAAAAATTCCAAACCCCAGTTTTAAAATTGGACCCGAGCGTTAGCGAACAGGCGAAGCAATTTGGAATTTAAATATTGAAATTTAAAATATTAGAATTTCTTTAAAACCTAACCTTTGATTTGTTTCAGAGAAGTTTTGATCCCTTTGATTAATGACGAACTGAAACCATTGTGCTCCATTTCATTCAAACCAACAATTGTACAGCCTTGCGGTGTTGTTACACGGTCAATTAATTGTTCTGGATGCACTCGTTCTTCTAAAAGCATTTTAGCCGCTCCTTTTACCGTTTGAGCTGCAATTGCTAAAGCGGTATTAGAATCAAAACCAATTTCGATTCCTGCCTGCATAGATGCACGAATATAACGCAATGCATATGCCGTTCCGCACGCACCTAAAACAGTTGCTGCATCCATTAGTTTTTCATCAATTACAGGAGCCGTTCCTAAATCTTGAAATAAATCAACAACGGGCGACGCATTTGATGCATATTTTTCAGGGAAAGAAATACAAGTTGCCGATTCTCCAAACTGAGCCGCAATATTTGGCATAATGCGCACTACAGGATACTCATAATTGGTTTTAGACTGAAGCATATCCAAAGACAATCCGCTAACTGCAGAAGCAATGGTTTTGTTTTGGATAACTGGCAGAATTTCGGCTAAAACAGTATCTACCTGATACGGTTTTATGGTTAAGATTACAACATCAGCTTCCTGAATATTGTGTTTATTATCGTTAGAAACTGTAATCCCATATTCTGATAAATATTGAATACTTGCAGTGTTTCTTCTAGTGACAGTAACTTGGTTGTTTTTCGAGAATTTAGCAATTCCCAAGGCAATAGAAACCCCAAGGTTTCCTCCTCCAATAATGTGTACTTTCATTTTGGTTTGGCTTTAATTTATTTCTGGTTGGTAAACAGCATTTTCCGCCTGCAAATTACGCAGATTTTAGAGATTTTAAATCACTGCAAAAGGCTAATTTGTGGCAAAAATCTAGAATCCAAGAATCAGATTTGCTACTCCGAAGTATAACATGATTCCGAATACATCGTTGGTCGTTGTGATAAACGGACCAGTTGCAATCGCAGGATCAATTTTGTTTTTGTTCAAGAAAAGTGGCACCAAAGTTCCTAAAGTTGCGGCAAAAAGAATTACCACAATCATAGAAATAGAAATGGCAAATCCTACTAAATACTGCTGATACATGATAGAATGATAGCCCAATAAAAGCAATGAAATAATACTTCCTGAAATCATCGAAACGGTAATTTCTTTCGTGAAATAACCGCGGCTAAAATCTTTTAAAGTTCCATTAGCCAAACCTTGCACCACGATTGCTGAAGCTTGAACGCCAATATTCCCTGCTGTTGCAGATAATAACGGAACAAATATGATTAAAGTAGAATATTTTTGAAAAGTACCTTCGTTTCCTTTCAAAACAAAAGAAGCCACAATTTCGATCACCATTCCGATTAAAAGCCAAGGCAAACGCGCTTTGGTTAATTCGTAAACACTGTCATTCGACTCAACGTCTTGTGTAATACCCGCAGCCAACTGATAATCTTTATCAGCTTCTTCCTTGATTACGTCAACGATATCATCGATGGTAATTCTTCCAACCAATCGGCCCAACTCGTCAACAACCGGAATAGCCTCTAAGTCGTACTTCTGCATGATACGAGCTACTTCAACATCTTCGGTATCAACTTTTACAAAATTTAATTTTCGGATATAAACGTCACCAATTTGAGTTTTGGTCGAAGAAGTCAATAAATCTTTTAGTGACAATCTTCCTTTTAATCGGTTTTCATCGTCAACCACGTAGATTGAATGCACTCTAGAAACATTCTCTGCCTGAATTCGCATTTCTTTCACGCAGGTCAAGACAGTCCAGTTTTCATTCACTTTTACAAGCTCTTTTCCCATCAAACCTCCAGCCGTGTTTTCGTCGTAGCGCAAAAGATCAACAATGTCTTTAGCGTGCTCAACGTCGACCAGCTCAGAGATTACTTCTGCTTTTATTTCCTGCGAAAGTTCGGCGATAATGTCGGCAGCGTCATTGGTTTCAAGCTCATCAAGCTCTTCTGCAATTTCCTTTGGCGAAAGTCGGCTTAAGATGTTTTCACGCAGATCTTCTTCCAATTCCAGAAGAATTTCGGCTGTTTTATCACTATCTAAAACCTTGAAGATATAGGTTGCCTCATCGAAATCTAATTCGTCTAAAATTTCGGCAATATCGGCATGGTGCAGATCATTAAGCAAAACTTCCAGTTCACTGTCGTTTTTCTTATTGATTAGCTCCTCTAACTGATGTATAAATTCTTTACTAACTTTGAACTCCATTGGCTTCTATTTTTAGAGTTAGTTCAATAAATTCATCTACGCTAAGCTGCTCCGGACGTTTATCAAAGATAGTGTCTTCTCGCAAATTGTCTGATAAATTTAATGTTTTCAAACTGTTACGTAATGTTTTTCGTCTCTGCTGAAAAGCGGTTTTTACAACTGTAAAAAACAACTTTTCGCTACAAGGAAGACTGTAATCTTCCTTTCGGGTCATTCTCATCACACCCGATTTCACCTTGGGCGGAGGAATAAAAACGTTTTCATTAACCGTAAACAGGTACTCTGTATCATAGAAAGCCTGAGCTAAAACTGATAGTATTCCGTAGGTTTTTGAGCCTTTCTTTTCGCAGATGCGCTCGGCTACTTCTTTTTGGAACATTCCAGAAAACTCTGGAATCTGGTCTCTAAGCTCTAATGTCCTAAAAACAATCTGAGAAGAAATATTGTACGGAAAGTTGCCGATTATGGCAAACTGTTTATTTTGGTAAACTTCATTTATATTATACTTCAGGAAATCCTGAGAGATAATCTTGTCTTTTAATTTTGGATAATGTGCATCCAAATACGTTACAGATTCTGTATCAATCTCAATAACGTGTGTAGTAATTGGCTTTTCAAGTAAATATTTGGTAAGCACACCCATTCCTGGCCCTATTTCTAAGACCTCATCATATCCTTTAAGACTTAAAGTATCTGCAATAGCCTTTGCGACACTTTCGTCTTTAAGAAAGTGCTGTCCTAAATGTTTTTTTGCTTTTACTTTTTCCATTTCATTTCTTGTTTGCCACGAGGCTGCAAAAGTATTCTTTTTTTGCCACAAAGGCTCAAAGACACAAAGATTTAATTTCTTTTGACTGAATACTAATTACTGAAAACTGAACACTATAGATTAATGTTCAGAAATAACCTCCAATTCTGTTCTGAAAGAAAGCATTTTATCGGCAAATAAACCTAATGCTTCTCTATGGAATTCAGGTTCGTCTTCGATATAAAACTTCTCTAGCGTTTCTTTACTGTCTGTAATATATTGTACAGAATAGGTAATTCCGCCCATTTCTTCTTCAACCAGAACTTTTACAATTCGTGCTGAAGAAAATTTATTAGTTGCCAGAATTTCTGGTATATGTTTTTCCTGCATCCATTTTAACCATTGGTCGTGAACGCTTTCGTGTATGTTTGTGGTAACGTTGTAAATAATCATTTTTTTTCTAAGGTTCTGAGATGCTAAGATGCTAAGGTTCTGAGTTTTTTCCTCTAACTCCCTAAATCTTTTCAAATCATGATATTACTAATTTTTCTTATTGGAATTTGATTTTTGGAATTTACTATTACAAATTCCTATCCCCTCTTAACTCGCGGTATTTTTTTCTGGCATCGACAAAGTAAATACTGTCTTGATGATTAAAAATTACCTTTTCATATAAAGGTTTTGCCTTTTCTGGATCTTTAAGCTCGTCATTATAGATTTCTGCTGAGAAGAACAATGCTTCATCAACATAAATTCCGTCGCTATGATTGTCAATAATCTGCTGATATTGGCTTAAAGCCGAAGCAAAATCTTTCTGGCTTTCGTAAACTTTTCCTAGACGAAGCAAAGTTACTGCTTCTATTTCCTGACCTTTATAAGTCTTTAAAATATTCTGAAACTGTGCAATTGCTTCCTGCTTTTTATTTTGATAAATTAAAAAATCACCTTTTGCAAATGCTTTCAAAGCAACTTGAGTCGAATCGGCAGCCGTATTATCATTAATTAAAAGAAAATATTCCAAAGCATCATTGGCAATTAACTGTGTGTTTGCCGCTTTTAATTCTTTGAATTGTTTGTTGGCCCATTCAAAATCGCCTTTATAATAACTTGTTTTCGCGGCTTTCAAACTTGCTTCGTGAGCCATGACATCATTCTTTAAATCCAATTGAATTTGCGAATAATAAATCAGCGCCTGATTGTATTTTTCTTCTAAAAGCAAAATATCGGCCAGCTCCATTTTAGCATCGGCTTTTTGATATTCGTTTAAATTTAATTCTAAAGCTTTTTTGATTATTGCCTTTCCTTCTTCAGTCTTTTTCAAATTAAAAGCCAGAAAATGGGCTTGAATGATTTGCAAAGATAAGGTAAAAGGACTGATTTCGTAAGTTGCCAGCAATTGCTTTAATTCTTGATCGATTGCAGGATAATCTTTTTCTTGAGCTTTATCAATCTTAATTTGCATTAAATAAGCATTTGACTGAATCAGCAAACCTAAATCTTTTGTGTTTTGAAGAATGAAGTTCAGAATTTCTTCCGCTGTATCATTATCTCCTTCGTTCATCGCAAATTGACTCAAATTGACAATACTCATCAAAGATTCTGGTTCCCGCTTGTAAATGGCTTTTTCCTGAATAAATGCTTTTCCAAATTCTTTCTGCTGTACATAAAACCAGCTTAAATAATGATTCCAGAAAACGTCTTGATCTTTTTGAGTTCTTAAGATTAATGCTTTTCGCATGGCATCTTTAAAAGCAGTATTATCTGTTTCACCATTCATAAATCGAGACAATTGTGTCTGAATCAAATTAGTGTTTTGTGGATTTGTAAAAGATTCCGTCAGCAACAAATCGATCATTAAATCGGTTTTACCCAATTGACCGTAAAGCATTCCGATTTGGAAATTGAAATTGAAATTTGGCTGAACCTGCATTGCCGTTTGATACGCTTTTAAGGCATATTCCAAGAGAACTTTTTTCTCGAAAGAACTTGCAATTCCGTAAACATCATTCGGATTGACTTTTATTTTTTCGATTGCCTGTTCGTAGTAGTTTTTAGCTTTCGAATCGTTTTTCTGCAATTGAAAATTGTATCCTAACTCAACCAAAAAAACACCTTGCTTGTAACGGTTGTAACGCTCCTGAATTGCTTTTTCGGCATTAGCAAACTGCTGTAATTGCTGATAACAATCGACCGTTCTTAAAAAATACTGCGTGTTGGATGGCGCAGCTCTCAAAAGCTCTTCATAACTGATCTTTGCCTTATCGAAATCACCTTTATCGTAATAATATTGTGCCAGCTGCTCGTTTTGGCCAAACGCAAAACCAGAACATAACAAAACGATATACATCAATATGTTTTTCATATTGCAGTTTTTTTTTAGTTTTCAGTCGCGGTTTTCAGTCTTATTTAAAACTGCAAACTGTCACTGTCCACTGTGACTTTTTTAGTTTTCCAAACAATCAATCCGAGACCAATTAAAATAAACGGAACACTCAAAATCTGTCCCATATTAATCAGCATACTATTCTCGAAAGCTTCTTGATTTTCTTTGAAAAATTCAATTATAAAACGAGCTGTAAATAATAAAGTTAAGAAAGTTCCAAAGATTAATCCCTGTGCGTTTCTGATTTTTTCTGATTTGTACATATAAAATAGAATCACAAAAATCATTATATAAGCAAATGCTTCATATAATTGAGTTGGATGTCTCGGAATCAAATCGTCTCTCTGAAAAACAACTCCCCAATTTCCGTTGGTTGGTTTTCCATAGATTTCAGAATTCATAAAATTCCCCATTCTAATAAAGGCACCTGTTACAGGAACTGCAACTGCCATTTTATCTAAAAGACCCAAGAATTGCACTTTGTATTTACGGCAGTACAAAATCATTGCCGTTATAACTCCAATCGAACCTCCGTGGCTTGCCAAACCTTGATAGCCCACAAACTGATATGCGCCTTTAATCTTCTGGATTGGTAAAAGAATTTCTATAGGATGTTTAAAGAAATAATCAGGTTCGTAAAAGAAACAATGTCCAAGTCTAGCACCTAAAACGGTTCCGACAATTACATAAATCAATAAGGAATCAAGATTATCTAAAGAAAGGTTTTCTTTTTTGTAAATATTTCTAACAATATAAAAACCTAAAAGAAGCCCGCAGGCAAAAAGAGCTCCGTAATATTTTAACGGAAAACTATCTGTGATCCAGAAAATGACAGGATCTACGTTCCAATTTAATATTCCGTTTTTCATAAGTGGTAATTTTTAGTCGCAGTTTTCAGTCACAGTTCACAGTCGAAACTGAAAACTGAGACTGAGACTGTCAACTAAATTAATTTATAATATCAAATCCGCAGTAAGGACGTAAAACTTCTGGTATTACGATTCCTTCTGGAGTTTGGTAATTTTCAATAATTCCAGCCAAAACACGTGGAAGTGCCAATGAACTTCCGTTAAGTGTATGCGCCAATTGATTTTTTCCGTCTTTGTCTTTGAAACGTAATTTCAAGCGGTTTGCCTGGAAAGTTTCAAAGTTAGAAACAGAACTGATTTCCAACCAACGATCTTGTGCCGTAGAAAACACTTCAAAATCGTAAGTCAAAGCAGACGTGAATCCCATATCTCCTCCGCAAAGACGTAAAACTCTGTATGGCAATTTTAATTCTTTCAAAATACCTTTTACATGTTCTACCATTCCGTCAAGCGCTGCATAAGAATTATCAGGATGTTCGATACGAACGATTTCTACTTTATCAAATTGGTGCAAACGGTTTAATCCGCGAACATGTGCTCCGTAAGAACCTGCTTCACGACGGAAACATGGCGTATAGGCTGTTTGTAAAACAGGCAATTCATTTTCGTTTAAAATTACATCGCGGAACAAGTTAGTTACCGGAACCTCAGCAGTTGGAATCAAATATAAATCGTCGATTCCAGCATGATACATTTGCCCTTCTTTGTCTGGCAATTGTCCTGTTCCGTAACCAGAAGCTTCGTTTACCAAATGAGGCACTTGAACTTCATTGTATCCTGCAGCTGTATTTTTGTCCAAGAAGTAGTTGATCAAAGCACGTTGAAGCTTTGCTCCTTTTCCTTTATAAACAGGAAATCCAGCTCCAGTGATTTTTACACCCAATTCAAAATCGATAATATCATATTTCTTTACCAATTCCCAGTGAGGCTGTGCGCCTTCGTGCAAAGCTGGAATATCTCCTTCTTGGAAAACATTTAAGTTATCGTCTGGCGTTTTTCCTTCGGGAACAATATCAGCCGGAAGGTTAGGTAAAGTGTATAATTTATTGGTTAACTCAACAGCCAAAGCTTCTGTTTTTTCGCTCAGTTCTTTACTTTTTTCCTTTAGTGAAACTGTTTTTTCTTTTAAGATTGCTGCTTTAGCTTTCTCGCCAGCTTTCATCAATTCACCAATATCTTTGGACAATTTATTAGATTCTGATAAAGTATTGTCTAATTCCACCTGTGCAGCACGACGATTTTCGTCTAATTGAACCACCTCTTCCACAACGCTTTTAGCATCGATATTTCGTTTTGCTAAAGCTTTGATTACTTTCTCTTGATTTTCTCTAATAAATGCAATTTGTAACATAGCTTGTTTTTTATAACTATTGTATTTTTTATAACGGAAGCAAATTTAAGGAAATGTTTGTTAACATTAGGTCAAAGTTTTGCAGTAAAACTGAAATCTCCTATAAACAGCAAAAGCACCGTAAAGTGCTCTTGATGTTATTTTTGAAATTTATGTGTTTTACTCTAGAAAACGGTGCCTGTCGTCTCTATGAAAAGCATAATCTCTTCCATTAAACTTGAGTTTTTCAACTTCTTTTTTAACTTTTAAATCGCTTTTTTCTGCAATTCCATTTTCCAAATCATTTTCAATGGCTTCTTCATAAGAAAAGTTTTTGGTAATGATCAAGTCAAAATAACCATTGGATTTATGATCTGACAAACTCATTCCGGTTTCTAAAGTTTCTATCTGAAACGTGCCGCTTCCGTTGGAATCGCCATTGGTCAATCGGATTGGATATTCGTATAAAACCTTTTTTATCTCCTTGTCAGCCAAAGTTATTAATGTAAATTTCTTCTCCGAATACAAAACAATTCGGCTGCTTGCACTCGCTTCGGTATAAAAAGCAATTGCTGGAGTCGTTTCATTAAGAAAAACCAAATCTTTCAGAATATGCGATTTCGAAAACTGAATGGCTTCATTATCATAATAACCTAAATTATCGTCAAACTCTTCGGCAATTACGCTTCCGTCTTCACGATTTACAAATAAGTATTTACGCTGAAAATAATTTCCCAACTCTTCATCGTCATCACTGGTTTTAAATGCTTTTTTATCGTGCGCGACGGTCGTTAGGACAAAAAAAATGGTTTGATCATCATAATTGATAGAACTTGTCTCGCTAATTTTAATATCTGAATATTTAATTTTTAGGTTTGATGCTACTTTTGAGAGCAGCTGCAGATTCATTTCTTTTGAATCTTCAATTTCATCCAGATTTTTAAAAATGAGCTTTCTTAGTGGCTTTTTATTGTGACCAAGATGCGCTTGCGTCTCCGAAAGTAGTTCTTGATACTGAGTTTCAGCATCGTTTTTAACTTTTTCATCTTTCCCGCAGGAAAATAAAAACATCAAAACGGTACTCAAAAGAATCGTTTTTTTCATAGGCTTTGATTTGTTAGAAATTAGGGCATTCCAAATATATAATTTTCTTACAAACCTTAGCAGAAAAATTAAAATTTAATCTCTCTTAATTTCGTGACCTACAAACTCTTCCAGTGTTTTAAACATTTCTTCGACCGAAAGAACTTCTGTATCTGGGTGTGATTTTAAAAATGTAGCATTCAGTTCTGCCAGATTTTCATCCAATTCAAAATAAGCGTTACTATTTAGCAAATCTTTAAAAGCATTTGGAGCATCATATTTCTCTTTTAGAAATTTTCCTAATTTAATATTACTCTGCAAACGCAATTTGCGGCATTGTTCTTTAAACAAATCCAAATGCTTTTCGGCGCCAATCAGAGCCAAACCTTCTTCAATTAATTCGTTCAATTCTTTATTCCAACCCGAATCATAAACAAACTTAGAAAAATTTCCTTCAGCATATTTAGATGCATAAAAATCCAAGTAATAACTCATTAAAGCATCTTCGTGAATTAAATCGTCGTCAATTTTTTCTTCACGCATTAAATTGATTACCGAAATATTCGAATTAACAACATCTTGAGGATTTTCGCTATTTGCCGCCGTTTCTGAAATAATGATTTTACCGAATTCCATTTGAGTTTTTATTTAAAAGATTCTTTTGCAAAGTTGCGGGAAATATTTGAATGTTCCTTTTCAAACATGTTTAATTTGCATTATTTTTTATGCTGTTTAACCTGCAAAGTAGTCTTTTTGACGTGAAATACAATTTTTCTAGTTTTTCTTCGTTTGTCCTTACAATCTTTAACAAAAATCAACGTTATCAATATAAATTAAAAAGTTGGTCAAAAATTGACTACCTTTAAGCAACCATTTATAAAAAAGTGCATCTGTTTAAGAAATAATACTTTACAAGAAAGTTTTCCTAGCTAAAACCAAAACAATGAAACAGATTCTATTAATATTTAGCGTTCTGCTTTTGCTGACTAGCTGTGATAATGATGAATTACCACAGTCTGACGTTCCATTTGCATTAGTAGCCAAAGGAGATTCTTTTCCTAATGATAAAAGCATTGCCCAAAGACATGTGGTTATTAAAGACGCCAAAACTTGGAATAACTTCATGAAAGAAATGAACATTTCTAAAAATGCAATAAACATGAATATTGATTTTAGCCAATATCAAGTTATTGCTGTTATTGATAAAACGCAACCAAATGACGGACATTCGATCGATATTGTAGAAATGACCGAAAATCGAAATACTATAATTGTAAAGGTTGAAAAACTTAAAAATGGAAATCTTACTAAGAAATCTTCCAGACCTTATGATGTTGTGAAAACAGCAAAAACAGACAAAAAAGTGGTTTTTGAGCAATAATCTTCTGACCTTCTACAAAGTCATTAAAAGCATAAACTAAAAATGCTAAATTTGAAAATGAAGTAGTATTGGTTTTTAAAATCTCCCTATTTTTTTTTAAAATTGGATAATGGTTATAAAAGCTGTTGTTTTGAAATTTTATAAACTGTAATTTTATTGCATTTAGAATCGACTAAGTTTCAAAACCAGAAAATATGACCCAAAGAAAAGCATTAGAATATTATGTTTTAGACGTATTCTCAAATGAGAGCTACAAAGGAAATCCGCTTTCTGTAGTTTTTACAGACGGACATCTAAAACTAGAAACCTATCAGAATATTTCTCGAGAATTTCGCTATTCTGAAACCTCTTTTGTCTATTATTCTACAAGAGAAAAAGCCCTTGTAGTTCGTTCGTTTACCCCAACCGGAATCGAAATCGATGGTGCGGGACATAATTTACTAGGTGCAGTCTGCGGAGCGCTTTTAAAAGGACTTCCAATTTTTGACGAGCAGAATGAAAGTGAGCCTTTTGTAATTATGAATCATTCCGCAATTCCGTTGACTGTAAGTTTTGACTTGAACACTCTTTACCCAGTTGTTCAGATGCATCAAAAATCGGCTGTCATCAAACAAGAAATTCCAACGTATAAAATTGCAGTAGCTTTAGGTTTAAAGATTGAAGATCTGGATGTAAATTCTTTTGTGCCAACAATAGTTAAAACCGAAGTCGCGCACACTATGGTTCCCATAAAAAACAGTGAAATATTAAATAGTTTTGTTCCTGACAATAAGCTTTTAATCGAAATCTCAAAAGAATATGATTTCGAAGGTTTTTACTGTTTCGCCCCAGCCGAAGAAGGTCTAGATCACATAGTCGAAACAAGATTTTTTAATCCAATAATCGGAATAAACGAAGATCCCGCAACAGGAACCGCCGCAGGTCCGTTAATTGGTTTTTTAACGCAAAAGAAATTCACTAAATCTGAAAAAGAATATAAAATTCTTCAAGGCGTAAAATTAAAACAGTCCTCAATGATTGAAGTTATGAATCGTGAAGAAGATATTTTGGTGGGCGGTTCTTCAATTATAACTATGAAAGGAGAACTTTATATATAATTATTTAAAAAACACTAAACGTAATCTTTTTACTACTTTTGTATTTTTTAGAATATTTTATATCATGAATCCGAAAGATCTCATAACTACAAGTATCGAAAAAACTTTACTCGAGCCTTTAACTCAAATTGGATTTACTTTTTCAAAAAGTACTTTAACTTTTAAAAGAAAGGTTGATGAATTTGTCCAAACGATTCATTTTCAGTCAAACAGACATAACCAAGACAATGTGTCTGCAGAGTTTTGGATCTTTTTTGGAGTTTCGTCGAAGAAATATTTAAAATGGCATCTAAATGAATTTGGAGAAAATGCTATAAATGACAGTTTAGGAGGAGCAATGAATTGGAATATTAAAGGTTGGGAATTTCCAGTCATCAACAGTAAAAAAGAATCTCATTTTCAAATCATAAATGAAAAAGAAAGAGAGAATGTACTTCAAACACTAAAGAATAATGTTTTAAATATAGGAGTTCCATTTTTAGATAATCTCTCAAATTGGGAAAATGCTGCAAATAAATTGGTTGAAGAAAAATGGTTTCATTACAAAGCTTGTGATTTTTTTCTGATTGCTGGAAATAATGAAAAAGCATTTTCGGTATTACAAGAAGGAATTGATTATTGGAATAAAAATCCTAAAGCATCTTTTCCAGACCATAAAGAGAAAATTCAAATTCGATTAGACAAGTATTTTGGATAATTACCTAATTAAAAAAGCTGCATCTAAAAAAGTGCAGCTTTCTTTGTTTTATTTCTTAATTTCCTGTGGTAACGTTTTTTTCTGTTCTGGCGGAATTCGCTTTTTCAGAAACAAAATCTGACCTAAATGACTCGATTGATGTTCCATAACATGAAACCAGCAATATTGGTTTGTCCAATCGTATCTTGTTTGTACTTCTGCAAACCAAGCATCGTCTCTTTTCTTTAATTCTTCAATTGTTTTTGCTCTTACTTCATTGTAGATATCCAAATAATATTGAATATCGTGACCTTTAAATTCATCTCTTCCTCCTTGATCCAGATCTAAAGCATTTCCCCATTTCTTCTTTTCTTCTTCATTAAAATCTCTATTTTCAAAGGTAAAAACCTGATAGTATTTTTCGGCTGCTGCCAAATGCATAACTAATGCTCCAATTCGATTTGCTTCAGCATCATGAAGATAATCAATTTCATACTGGCTCATATTTTTAACCGTTCTTTCAACTCTGGCTTTAAGATCTTCCAGCATCGAAATCATATCACCAATTTTTGGCGAAGCTCCATCAACATTTCCTATTTTGGCTTCTAATCTTGGCTTTATACCTTTTCCTTCAATAAGAACGCAACTTTTTCCGTCAGCACTCGATTTGTCTGATGTAATTTTATACTCTTTTACCTTAACGATTGCGTCACTAGAAATACCTTGAATCCATTTCGGAACTTCTCCATTATTTATAGGCGATTCAAAACTTGAATTTAAAACTGTAACAGGCTCATAAACACCTTTATCATTTTCGATAAAAAGTTCAAATTTGTCAAAGTAAAACTTCCCATCAAATAGGCATAAACCACCAAAACTTAATGATTTACTGTTTTTATCAATCGTTCCTTCAACAGTATATGAATTCCATTCTTTAGATTTCACTGGTCTGTCTCTCATATTGTCAAAAAAACCGTCTTCATCATTTTTAGTATCAACACGCGCCCATACTCCTGCCCAAGATTTTGGTTCTGTAGATTCTACTTTTACATAAGCCGTTACTTTAAACTTTTTCTTGATATTGGTTTGGATATCAATTGTCTGACAGATCGATGTCCAATCTGTAGAAACTGTTTTCTGAGTTTGAGCATAACCTACGCTAAAAAACAGAGATAATAGTGGTATTATTAGTTTTTTCATTTTTTGGAAATTATAAAGTTGCGGTAAATGTAAGATTGTTTTTCTAAGTAATAACTTACTTTTACAAAAAAATCTGCACAAAAAAACCGCATCTAAACAGAATGCGGTTTTTAATATCTTTCCCAAAAGGAATTAGTTCGTTTTCATTGGCGGTAAATCAAACGCAACAGAATCGTGTTCGAAGTTGTTTCTGTGTGCTCCATCGCAAAATGGTTTATTTGCAGAATGTCCGCAACGGCAAAGTCCAAGCGCTTGTCTTCCTTGTAAACCGTAAAGTGCTCCTTCTGGATCCATAATTTCAAAATCTCCCTCAATTTTGATTGATCCGTTTTTATTGATGATTAATTTAGTCTTGCTCATAAAATTTGTTTTTTTCGGATGCAAAGATTGCGAAATATATTTTGAAGATTTTGCTTGCAATGCTAGTTTAAACTGGTTCTATTTTATATGAGTTTTGCCACGAAGGCACGAAGACGCAAAGTTTTTTGTTCTAGTTTGTCATTCCGAGGAACGAGGAATCACACACGGGATTCGACAAAGATTGACGCTTTATATTGCGGAGTTTCTAGTGCGATTCCTCGTTCCTCGGAATGACAAACTGCATTGTTAATCCTCAACTTAAGGCGAAAAAAACTTTGCGTCTCTCCTCCCGATAGCCATTGGGATCGCGAGAACCAAATTCAAAAAAATCTTAGCGAATCTCTGCGTTTTTTCTTCTTGCAACTCTGTGAAAACAAAAGCGAATCTCCACGTAATATTAAAATCTCAATTCTATTGCTTATTTTTGCACTCAATAAAATTGAATTATGATACAAGATCCAAAAAGATATACGATCACGGCGGCATTGCCATACACCAACGGGCCTATTCATATTGGTCACTTGGCTGGGGTTTATGTGCCTGCAGATATATATTCTAGATATTTAAGATTGCAAGGAAAAGATGTTGCATTTATTTGCGGAAGCGATGAACACGGGGTTGCAATCTCTATGAAAGCTAAAAAAGAAGGAGTTACACCACAGCAAGTTATTGATAAATATGATGGAATTATCCGCAAATCTTTTGAAGATTTCGGAATTTCATTCAATAATTACTCAAGAACTTCGGCGAAAATTCACCATGATACAGCTTCGGAATTCTTTAGAACATTGTATGATAAAGGAGATTTTATCGAAGAAGTGACAGAACAATTGTACGATGCAAAAGCAAATCAGTTTTTAGCAGATCGTTTTGTTGTAGGTACTTGTCCCAAATGTGATAATCCAGAAGCTTACGGAGATCAGTGCGAAAAATGCGGATCGACTTTGAATGCGACTGATTTGATCAATCCAAAATCGACTATTACTGGAGAAACTCCAATTCTTAAAGAGACAAAACACTGGTTTTTACCTTTAGACAGATATACTGATTTTTTAACTGAGTGGATTTTAGTTGGGCATAAAAGCGACTGGAAAACCAACGTTTATGGACAAGTAAAATCTTGGATCGACGCAGGATTAGAACCTCGTGCCGTAACACGTGACTTAGATTGGGGAATTGACGTTCCTGTTGAAGGTGCCGAAGGCAAAAAACTTTATGTTTGGTTTGATGCACCCATCGGTTACATTTCTTCTACAAAAGAATGGGCAGCGCGCGAAGGAAAAGATTGGGAACCGTATTGGAAAGATCAAGATACAAAACTGGTTCACTTTATCGGAAAAGACAATATTGTTTTTCACTGTATCATTTTTCCAGCGATGTTAAAAGCTGAAGGAAGTTATATTTTACCAGACAACGTTCCAGCAAATGAGTTCTTGAATTTGGAAGGAAACAAACTTTCGACTTCTAAAAACTGGGCAGTTTGGTTACACGAATATTTAGAAGAATTTCCAGATAAGCAAGATGTTTTGCGTTATGCTTTAACATCAAATGCTCCTGAAACAAAAGATAACGATTTTACTTGGAAAGATTTCCAAGCTAGAAATAACAACGAATTGGTTGCTGTTTTCGGAAACTTCGTAAATCGTGTTGTCGTTTTAACGAATAAATATTACGACGGAATTATTCCAACTCCAAACGAATTTTCTGAAGTTGACGAACAAACTTTAGCAGAATTAAAAGCGTATCCAGCCGTGATTTCAAGTTCGGTTGAGCGTTACAGATTCCGTGAAGCTTTGGGCGAATTGATGAATGTTGCTCGTTTAGGAAATAAATATCTTGCTGACGAAGAGCCTTGGAAAGTAATGAAAGACAATCCAGAGCGTGTAAAAACTCAAATGTATGTAGCATTGCAAATTGCTGCTGCGTTGAGCGTTTTGGCTGAACCATTTTTACCTTTCACGGCTGCGAAACTTTCTAGAATATTGAATTTAGGAGATCTTAAAGAGCATTTTGCAGGTTTCAGCAAATTCTTGAAAGAGAAAGATCGCGATGCAAAAGACATCATTATCGACAAAACATTAGGTTGGAATGACATTTCTGAAAACTCAGATTTACTTCCGGCTGGACATAAAATTGGCGAAGCAGAATTACTTTTCGCTAAAATTGAAGACGAAGAAATACAAAAACAAATAGATAAATTGGAAGCAACAAAAACAGCTAATCTTGCCGAAAACAAGCAAGCAGAGCCTCAAAAAGATTTAATTCAGTTTGAAGATTTTGCTAAAATGGATATTCGTATCGGAACTATTTTGGAAGCTGAAAAAATGCCAAAAGCAAACAAACTTTTAGTGCTTAAAGTAGATACAGGAATTGATGTTCGTACGATTGTTTCAGGAATTGCTGAAAGTTTTTCGCCAGAAGAAATCATCGGGAAACGTGTTTCTGTATTAGCAAATCTTGCTCCAAGAGCTTTACGCGGTGTTGAAAGCCAAGGAATGATCTTGATGACTACAAATGCAGAAGGAAAACTTGTTTTTGTTAATCCGGATGCTGATGCGCCTAATGGATCGACTGTAAACTAATTATTTATATATTTATTAATTGCGTGAGTCGATTAAAATTTAATTGATTCACGCAATTTTCTTTTTTAAACTATACACCAAAAAACTTGAAAAAAATAAACTAAAAATGAAACTCACCAAACCAAGATTAGCTCTAATCTGCGGTATACTTTGCATATCGATTTTTCCTATATTGGTAAAATTACGTTTAACACCAGGATTAATTTCGGCTTTTTACCGAATGTTTTTTGCTGTGGTGTTGCTTTTGCCTTATGTCATTTTCAGTGGAAACTTTAAATTCCCAAAACTAAAATTTGCCCTTTTGGCTATACTTTGCGGTGTTTTATTCTCATCTGATGTTGCTGTTTGGAATATCGCCATTCAGGAATCGAGCGCGACTCAGGCTTCGTTGCTGACCAATTTATCTCCAGTTTGGGTTGGAGTTGGTTCTTTCTTTTTTCTGAAAGCAAAACCTGCAACGAATTTCTGGATTGGAACACTAGTCGCTTTATTCGGAATGGTAACTTTGGTTGGTTTTGAGTTTTTTATCGATTTAAACTTTGATAAAGCATTTCTATTTGCTGTTTTATCTGGAATTTTATATTCGATTTATCTTTTGGTCAGCAAAAATGTTCTTTCAGAAATCGATGTTTTGTCGTTTATGACCATCAGTTTATTTGCTTCGAGTATTTATTTAGGAATTTTATGTTACTCATTAGACGAACCTTTCACCGGATTTTCAAATGCAGGCTGGTTTGTTTTGGTTCTACAAGCAGTCATTTGTCAATTGTGCGCTTGGCTTTCGATAAGTTATGCCACTCAGCACATGCGCGCAACGAGAGTTTCACTAAGTTTATTGAGTCAAGCTGTAATTACCTCAATTTTAGCTTGGTTGTTTTTAGAAGAACAAATAACTTTACAGATGGTTTTAGGCGGAATCATTCTGCTTTTCGGAATCCGAATTACTTTTTACGATAAAACAATTTCTTTGAAAGGGCTTTTTTCTAAAGATTAAATAAAAGGTTTCACGCTCCCGATAGTTATCGGGAGTGGCAAAAAAAACTCTCGCAGATTGAGCAGATTGAGCAGATTTATTTTTTAAAACATGAATAATCATTTAATCTGTGGCTAAAAAAATTTGTGCAATTTGCGTAATTTGTGGTTAAAAAAGTCTCACGCAGATTGAGTAGATAATTTTTTAAATCTTAATAATCTGTGGCAAAAAATTAGTATAATTTGTGAATTTGCTTCGACTGTTCGCTATTGCTAGGGTCGTGGCAAAAAAAACTGAAACAAAGAAAACTTTAAACTTGAAACAAAAACACCATGTTACATAAAACTAAAATACCAAACCTAAAAGTAATCGCATTTGATGCCGATGATACTTTGTTTGTAAACGAACCTTACTTTCAAGAAACCGAACATAAATTTTGCGCTTTGATGGAAGATTATCTTTCGCATCAAGGCATTTCGCAGGAATTATTTAAAATCGAAATTGCCAATCTGCCTTTGTACGGTTACGGAATTAAAGGTTATATCCTTTCGATGATTGAAGCCGCAATGAACATTTCAAACAATACCATTCCGATGGAAGTCATTGAAAAGATTATTCAATACGGAAAAGAATTGTTAGAAAAACCAATCGAATTGTTGGACGGAATCGAAGAAACGCTTGAAGCTTTAAAAGGCAAATACAAATTGGTTGTTGCTACAAAAGGCGATTTAAAAGATCAGCATAGCAAATTGCATCGTTCTGGTTTAGGACATTATTTTCATCATATCGAAGTAATGTCAGACAAACAAGAAATCGATTATCAGAAACTTTTAGGCCGTTTAGAAATTGAGCCACACGAATTTTTGATGATCGGAAACTCATTAAAATCAGATGTTCTGCCTGTTTTAGGAATTGGCGGTTATGCCGTTCATATTCCGTTTCACACTACTTGGGAACACGAAAAAATTAATCACACTATAGAACACGAGCATTTTAGTTCATTTGAAACTATCGCAGAAGTGGTTCCGAATTTATTATAATGAAAACACTTTTTGACCTAGAAAATTGGAATAGAAAAGAGCATTTTGCCCATTTTAAACAAATGGATGAACCTTTTTTTGGCGCAACGGTAGAAATTGATTGTACAAAAGCGTATCAAACCGCAAAAAGTATCAATGCTTCGTTCTTCATTTTCTATTTGCATAAAACTTTGACTGCGGTAAACGCAATCGAAAATTTTAGATATCGAATTTCAGAAGACAAAATATACATTAACGACCGTATCGATGCTTCGGCAACAATTGGTCGAGAAGATGGTACTTTTGGATTTTCTTTAATTGAATATCACCCAGATTTTAAAACATTCGAACAAATTGCATTAACCGAAATCGAACGCATTCAAAATACAACCGGACTTTTTACGAGATCTTTTGATGATGATAATCTAATTCATTTTTCGGCAATTCCGTGGTTGAATTTCAGTTCAATTACTCATGCGCGCAGTTTTACGTATCCAGACAGTTGTCCTAAAATTTCCTTTGGAAAAATGATGGTTTCTGAAACAGGAAAAAGAACCATGTCAATGGCGGTCTATGTTCATCATGGTTTAATGGATGGAATGCACGTTGGTCAATTTGTAGATCTTTTTCAAGAGCTTATGAATCAATAATAAGCGGAATAATTTTTGTGCGTAAAAAACATATGAAACGAATTTTCCTTTTTTTGTTTTTAATATCAAGTACTGTTGTGTTAAGTCAGACAGTGCTGACTTCTTATACAATCGATTTAAAAAACAAAGTAGGGCAATCCGAAATCATGACTGGCAAAAATACGGCTACTCGCGATGTATTTGTTTTTGCCGCCAGCGCAGACAGTCTTTCCATATTAAAATACAATAGCGCTTTATTCTTAAGAGACAAATTTGTCACAAACCGTCAGTATACTGAAAACAGATCTTTGATGGGGTATAGTTTTAGCGAAGACGGAAATCCGACTTTGTATTGGTTTTCGAAAGAAGAAAAAACAATCATTTTGATTAAATATTACCTGGAAAACAAAACTTCCAGAGCATTAAAATTCCAAATTCCGCTTGAAGAGAATTATCTCTTAACGCAATATCAAAAAGACAATAATTTCTATTTATTGATGCAAAGCAAAACAAAACAGGCATTGACTGCTTTTGTTTTTAAAAACGGAATGGCAGAGGAACGATTCCTCGATTTCAGTTCTTTTAAATTCATAGATAGAAAGACCCAACCGAAAACATTCAACCAGATTCTGAATGAAAATCCGATTGAGAAAATGGATTCTGGTGAGTACAATCCGTTATATAAAGTAAGTGCCAAAAGCAAACTTTACACGCTTCCGAACCGTTTGATTCTAACTTTAGACCAAAGTTTTAGAAAAACACAATTGTTTGATATTAATTTAGAAAATCAGGAAATAATAGAGAAGACGTTTATGAAACCTGTTGGAGAGAAAAATCCAAAAACGTCTAACTCTTATTACCATGAAAACAAATTATACCAGATAAATGTTAACGCTGACGAACTTTTATTTGATATAAAAGATTATGAATCTGGCGAAACTATAAAATCATTTGCAGTTACCAAGAAAGATACTATCCGTTTTGGCAATTCTCCTTTGCTCATGCAAATTGAAGATCGTCCACCAAAGCAATTAAAAAATACAGCAAAGTTTTTAAAAACATTATCTTCTCTTGATGCTGGACTTTCGGTTTATAAGAATCAAAAAAATCTATTCATCACTTTAGGTGGTTCGGGCAGCGATTTAAAATCGATTTCTATGAATGGTTTTGCTTTTAATGATCCTTTTGGCGATTTTCCTTCAAACGGCTATTACAACATTGAAACCAACTATTCTGTCTTTTTCGAAAGCATCTGGACCAAAAAGTTAGAATTAACCAAAGAAACACACGAGCCTTTCGCTTCTGATAAAGTTTACTATTTTTTGGATTCTCATAAAGAAGCAGTTCTTTATAATACTCTTAAGTTGAGTAACTACATTATTTTAAGTTATTACGACATTGCTGCGAAACAACTTGTTTTGCGCAAATTTGCCGACGGATTTGATTAAACAAATTCGTTATCAGCAACTTACCACAAAATCCCTGTATTTTACGGGTCATTCCTTATTCTTTAATTTTTTGCTAATAGTCTTATTTTAATACTTTTTTGGCTTTTAAAGAAAGTTTTTACCTACAATTTATTGTTGTTTTGGGCAAAAATTTAAAATTAAAACATAATGAAAAAAGTTGTAATGACTCTTGCATTTGCCCTAGCGTTAACTGCAGTACATGCTCAAACAGAAAGTAACAATGCTTATAATAAATGGTCTATAGATTTAGGCGCAGGTTTTAACAAACCGCAACGACCATTTAGCGATGGATATTATACAAATACTGTAAGTCCATGGACTGGAGATTTAGGGGTTCGCTACATGCTTAACAACAAATTTGGTTTGAAAGCAGACTTTGGATACAACAGTTTTACCGCAAAAGGAAGCTCTATTGATTTTGATTCAAGATACTATAGATTAGATTTACAAGCGGTAGCCAACTTAGGCCGCATCATGAATTTTGAAACTTGGACAAACACTATTGGTTTATTAGGACATGCTGGTTTTGGTTATTCTCAATTAAGAAACGATAACTTCAAAGGAGCAGATGAAATGGGTAACTTTATTGCTGGGGTAACTGGACAAATAAGATTATCAAACAGAGTTGCTTTAACTGGTGATTTCTCAACTATTTTCAATGCATCTCAAGATCGTACTTTTGATGGAGCTTATGCTGCAGGTAACAGAGGTTTTTCTGGTTTGATTTTTAACGGAACTGTTGGTTTAAACGTTTACTTAGGTAAAAATACAAAACATGCAGACTGGACAGTAATTTCTAGCGAAAGTAACAATGCTGATATTACTGCGTTGGAAAACAAAGTAGCAGATCTTGAATCACAAATCAAAAACAGACCTGCACAAAAAGAAGTTATTGTAGAAAAACAATTAAATAATGCACAGCCAACTGATAGTGATTTAATCAAAAGAATGATTAATGATAAGTACTACAGTGTGTATTTTGATTTCAACAAAACGACTCCTATTGAAAACTCAACTGCTGCGATTGATGTAGTTTTAAATTACTTAAGAAAAAATCCTTCTGCTTCTCTTGACCTTGTTGGTTATGCTGATCAAGTTGGAAAAGCTGAGTACAACGAAAAACTATCTAACACTAGAGCAACAAACGTAAAAACTATTTTTGAAAAAGCTGGAATTGCTTCTTCTCGTTTAAATGTTATTGCAAATGGTGCAGATACATCAATCCAAAAAGACTCTGACGAAGCTAGAAGATTAGCTAGAAGAGTTACTTTTATCGTAAAATAATTTCTTTTTAATAGACTCGATTAAAAAGTCCTTAAGATTTTTTCTTAAGGGCTTTTTTTATTGCTTATTTCTAAAATAATATGATTTACATTTTTAAATCCAGCCAATTTTGAGGAAATCAAGCCCAATTAATTCCACTTAAGGCTAATTCAAAAGTCTAATGTTTTCGAGCTTTTGAAAAAATGAAATGAATAATTTCTTAATTTTACAAAAAAGACACTTATTATGTTAGCAAAAAATATTGAATCGGCTTTAAACAAGCAAATCCGCATAGAAGCAGAATCTTCACAAACTTATCTTTCTATGGCTTGTTGGGCTGAAGTGCAAGGATTAGAGGGAATCTCGCAATTCATGTACACACAGTCAGACGAAGAGCGTGCACACATGCTTAAATTGGTTAAGTATGTAAACGAACGCGGAGGGCATGCTCAGGTAACAGATCTTAAAGCGCCAAAAACAACTTATACGACTTTCAAAGAAATGTTTGAGGAGCTTTATAATCATGAACTTTTTGTTTCGAAATCTATTAACGAATTGGTTCATATTACTTTTGAAGAAAGAGATTATGCGACGCACAATTTCTTACAATGGTACGTTTCTGAACAAATTGAAGAAGAAGCTACAGCTAAATCTATCTTAGACAAAATCAACTTAATTGGTGACGATAAAGGTGGACTTTATTTATTTGATCGTGATATTCAGCAATTAACAGTTACAAGTTCAATCGCTATTAATCCTAAATAAAAAAGTTAAAGTTTATTTAGAATGTTTAAAAATAACTTTTTTGGTTTATATTTGTCTCTGTTTTTAAAATTCAGAGGAAAAAGTGAGCAAGAAAGAAAAAGACAAGGACAAAAAAAAGGATAAGAAGAAAAAGAAAAACAAAGATATCCTTGATAAAATTAAGAAGATTGAGAATTGTAAATCTTCTTGCTGTGAAAAATATAAAAAGAGCGAAAAGAAACGCTGCTCACGCTGTCCTATGTTTGATTTATTCAAAAAAACTGCTTAACGCGATATAGAAAAACCCATCAGATTTCTCTGGTGGGTTTTTTAGTTTTAAATTGCAGTCTATTTTTCGATTTTTAAATTCAATTATGAAAAACGATATTACAATTCCCAAATCTAGTCTTGACTTTTTGGTTCAGCTAAAGGAAAACAATAACAAACCATGGTTTGAAGAGCATAAACCACAATATTTGATAGAACTTAATCATATTGAAACTTTTGCTGGTGCTTTACTAAAAGAACTTTCCAAAACGGATGTTTTAGAAAATACTTCTGGCAAAAAAAGTGTTTACAGAATCTATCGCGACATTCGTTTTTCTAAAGATAAAACACCTTTTAAACATTATTGGGGCGGAAGTTATACGCGAGCAACCGCAGCAAGACGTGGCGGCTATTATTTTCATCTGGAAAAAGGAAACAACTTTTTCGCGGGTGGATTTTGGGGACCGAATGCTGCCGATTTAAAACGAATAAGAACCGAATTTGCCCAAGATCCTGAAACCTTTCAGGAAATACTGAATTCTGAATCTTTCAAAAGCAACTTTGGCACTTTGCAAGGAGAACAGCTCAAAACAAAACCAAAAGGATTTGATGTGGATCATCCTGCTATTGATTTGCTTCGTTTCAAACAATTTTTGGTCATAAAACGTTTTACTGACAAGGAAGTATTGAGTCCGCAGTTTTTAGAGCTGGCCTTAGACGCTTTCAAAAACATGAGACCTTTTTTCGATTACATGAGCGAGGTTCTTACAACTGACGCTAATGGGGTTTCAATTATATAAAAACATTTTTTTGCAAAATATTAAACCCGACAGATTTTAAAAACCTGTCGGGTTTAACTAATCGTCCTTTAATTCTAAAAGCATTTCATTCCGTACGAATGTCTCATCGGTAGAAATTCGATTTGGATTATGGTTTTACGTTCCGTAGGAACGTTTGATTGGTGAAATGAATTATTCCACAAAACAGGTGTCCCTACAGGACACTACAAACAACATCATTTTTTTTCTACCGACGAGATATTCCTAACGGAATATTAAATGTTATTTACTCAGCAATAAAATTTCATTTACAACCACTTCGGTTATATAGCGTTTTTCTCCGTTTTTATCATCGTAGCTTCTGTGTGTCAATTTTCCTTCAACAGCAACTTCTTTCCCTTTCACAACAAACTTTTCGATAATTTCTGCTGTTTTTCCCCAAGCTGTTATTCTATGCCATTCGGTTTGTTCTACTTTTTCTCCCTTGTCATTTTTGTAATAATCCTTTGTTGCGATTGTAATGTGTGCAAGCTTTCTTCCGTTTTCTAATGTTTTAACTTCTGGATCGTTTCCTACATTCCCAATTAATTGTACTCTGTTTTTCATGGCGTATATTGTTTTTTAAATTATGAATAAGTTGAATCGTTTATCAAATTCAACACTGCAAAGATGAGAAACCCCAGCGCTGACAGTCGGTTATTAACTATTTACTATCGACTGTAACTATTTGTAAGCGTTTGTAAATGGAATTTGTTTTTTGTATATTTGAGATAAATCTTACGATATGCAGGCAAAAATTAAAAAAGTAGAGCTAAGAAACCTTGAAATTGAGGACTATAGACAATTAAAGAAATCAATGATTGAATCGTATCCAGAAATGGCCGATTCGTATTGGGGATCTGACGACATAGAAAGACTTCTTTCTATTTTTCCGGAAGGACAGCTGGTGATTTTGGTTGACGGAAAAGTAGTAGGCTCTGCTCTATCTCTCATTGTTGATGAAAAGTTGGTAGAAAAAAGACATAACTATCAGCAAATTAGTGGAAACTATACCTTCTCTACTCACAATCCGAATGCGGAAATTTTATACGGAATAGATGTTTTTATTCACCCAAATTATAGAGGCTTGCGTTTGGGGCGCCGATTATATGATGCCAGAAAAGAACTTTGCGAACAGCTGAATTTAAAAGCAATTGTTTTTGCAGGAAGAATTCCGAACTATAGAGAACACGCTAAAAAACTGTCTCCAAAAGCGTATATAGAAAAAGTACGCACCAAAGAACTGTACGATCCGGTTCTTTCTTTTCAGCTGAGCAATGATTTCCACGTTTTACGAATCCTTAAAAATTATTTGGAAGGAGACGAAGAATCGAAAGAGTTTGCGGTTTTGCTGGAATGGAACAATATTTACTATGACGACAGTCCAAAACTAATTAATGTTAAGAAAGAAATTATTCGTTTAGGATTGATTCAGTGGCAGATGCGCCCGTTGAATAATGTCGAAGCACTTTTTGAGCAAGCTGAATTTTTTATTGATGCAGTTTCGGGTTATGGTTCTGATTTTGCCTTATTTCCAGAATTGTTTACTGCGCCTTTAATGGCCGATTATAATCATTTATCTGAAGCCGAAGCTATTCGCGAATTGGCACGCCACACCGATCCAATTCGTAAGCGCTTCCAAGAATTTGCCATTTCATACAACATCAACATTATTACTGGAAGTATGCCTTATGTCGAAGGCGGAAATCTTTACAATGTTGGTTTCTTATGTAAAAGAGACGGAACTTCAGAAATGTATACCAAAATCCATATCACGCCAAACGAAGTTATACATTGGGGGATGAAAGGCGGATCTCAATTTAAAACCTTTGATACCGATTGTGGTAAAATTGGAATTTTAATCTGTTATGATGTTGAGTTCCCAGAACTTTCTAGACTTTTGGCAGACGAAGGAATGGATATTTTGTTTGTGCCATTTTTGACCGATACTCAAAATGGTTATACTCGTGTAAAACATTGTTCGCAAGCTCGCGCCATCGAAAATGAGTGTTATGTAGCCATAGCAGGTTGCGTTGGAAATCTTCCGAAAGTAAACAATATGGATATTCAATATGCGCAATCTTCTGTATTTACGCCATCCGACTTTGCTTTTCCAAGTAACGGAATCAAAGCAGAAGCGACTCCAAACACAGAAATGACTTTAATTGTCGATGTCGATTTGAACTTATTGAAAGAACTTCACGAACATGGTAGCGTTAAAACGTTAAAGGATCGTAGATCTGATTTGTACGAAATTAAAAAATTGAATTCATAAAAATTACAGTAAAAAATGGCCATAATCAGAAAAAATCCCTTATTCGAAATTTATTTTGAAGATGGCCATTTAATAATAAATAATGCTGATTACAAAAAAGATAATAGGGCAATTGACATAGAAAACATTCAAAGTTTAGAGCTTATAAGAAATTTATCTTTCTTAAATAAAATTATCGAAGTGACATTTGGTCTAAATTTTCCAGCAAAATCTTGCGAACTAAGAATAAATATGGAAAATGGTTTTAAAGATATTATTCTAACTGACTGTGATATAAACCAGGTTGAAACTTTAATCTATGAGATTAACCAAATAATTAATAAAATCTGATTTTCAATAAATTAAAAACTGTTTCATGAAAACATGCCTCGAATGCTCAGCTAAAATTTTCGGCCGAGAAGACAAAAAATTCTGCTCTGACAGCTGTCGCAATGCCTACAATAACAAAATAAATAAAGATAGCACGAATTTCATGCGAAATATAAACAACAAGTTACGCAAAAATTACCGTATTTTGGCAGAGTTAAATGTAGATGGAAAATCTAAAGCTTCTCGAGACAAATTACTAACAAAAGGGTTTGATTTTGAGTTCTTTACAAACATTCTGCAGACCAAGACAGGAAATACATATTATTTCTTGTATGACCAAGGTTATCGTTCCTTGGACAATGATTATTTTATGCTTGTTAAAAAAGAAATATAGTTAGTTTAATTTACCATGAGAAAAAACCCCACCTCAATTCTAGCCATAGTCTGCGTTTTAGCTTTACTTGGCATTATATACGCCACGATGATGCCGCAAGGAATCTCTAAAGACGACGAAGCTCTTGCTGAATTTTCGACTGAAAGAGCCTTAAATCAAGTCGAAATTATAGCACAAAAACCACACTATGTAGGATCGACCAATCACCAACTTGTTGCTAATTATCTTAAACTAGAATTAAACAGAATCGGATTAGAAACCAGTGTTCAGGAAGGTTTTACTCTAAATGATAAAGGCCTTTTGGTAAAGTCAAAAAATATTTTGGCCCGCATTAAAGGAACAAACAATACAAAAGCGCTTTTACTTCTTTCTCATTATGACAGTGCGCCACATTCTTTCTCAAAAGGCGCAAGCGACGATGCTTCTGGTGTCGCAACAATTTTAGAAGGTGTTCGCGCCTTTTTATACTCCAAACATCCTCAAAAAAACGATATTATCATATTATTTTCTGATGCAGAAGAATTAGGATTAAACGGTGCAGCTTTATTCGTAAACAAACATCCTTGGGCAAAAGACGTTGGTTTGGTTTTAAACTTTGAAGCAAGAGGAACTTCTGGACCGAGCTACATGCTGATGGAAACCAACAAAGGAAATCAAACCTTGGTTGAGGAATTTACTAAAGCAAAACCTTCTCATCCTGTTTCAAATTCTCTGATGTACAGCATTTACAAAATGCTTCCAAATGATACTGATCTAACCGTTTTTAGAGAACAAGGAAATATTCAGGGATTCAATTTTGCTTTTATCGATGGGCATTTCAACTATCACACGCAGCAAGATGATATTCAGCATTTAAATAAAACTACGTTAGCACATCAAGGCACTTACATCATGCCTTTGTTGAAATACTTAACAAACATTGACTTAAACCAGACAGAATCTACTGAAGATAATGTTTATTTCAGTGCTCCTTTTACCTTCATTAGCTATCCGTTTACATGGGTAATGCCAATGACACTGATTGCTTTTGGATTATTGGTCTTATTCATTTTTGTTGGAAAAGTAAAAAGAATCATCACTTTCACAGAAATATTCAAAGGTTTTGTTCCGCTTTTAGGGTCGATTATAATTGCTGGATTGGTCACATTTTTAGGATGGAAACTAATTCTCGAGATTTATCCGCAGTATTCTGATCTTCTAAACGGATTTACATATAACGGACATGCTTATATAGGCGCTTTTGTTACATTAAGCATTGCCATTTGTTTTGCATTCTACCACCATTTCTCCGAAGCCAAAACCACAATGAACCATTTTGTGGCTCCTTTACTGCTTTGGATTATCATTAATGCATTTTTAGCGAACAGCCTAACGGGAGCTGGCTTTTTAATTATTCCAGTTTATTTCGGAATATTGCTATTCGGAATATTTGTTTTTACACAACATTACAGTTTAGGAATGAATTTAATATTCTCTATTCCAGCTCTGGCTATAGTTGCTCCTTTTATTGTAATGTTTCCAATTGGTTTAGGTCTAAAAATTTTATTTGGAAGCGCAATCTTAACCGTTTTGCTATTCGGATTGTTACTGCCAATATTTGGAGCTTTTGCTAAAAAAGGAGCTTGGATTGTGGTTTTCTTCCTTACTTCTATCGCATTTTTCGCTTACGCCGGATATCATTCAGGATATGAACCTGGAAAAGCCAAGTCAAACAGTTTATTGTATGTTTATAATGCCGACAACAATTCTGCGGTTTGGACAACTTATGATACCAATTTGGATGAATGGACGAAATCATATTTAGGCGAGAAAAGCCAAAAAGCAGTTGGTTTAAATACGCTTCCGCTAACAAGCAAGTACAATACAACATTTACTTACAGCGCAATTGCACCTGTAGTTGACGTTCCAAAACCTACAATTCAATTTTTAAGAGACAGCGTCATTGGAAATAATAGATACTTGAAAATTAAGATTACTCCAAACAGAAAAGTAAATCGTTATGACATTTTTGCCAATCCAAAAATGACTTTTTACAACTTTAAGGCAAATGGAGTTGCTACTTCAGGAGAAAAAACCAATCGTCTTGAACGTGAAGGTTCAAAAATATTATGTTATTATGTTGTAGGCAACGAACCGCTTGAAATGGAGTTCTACATCAACAAATCGGCTGTTTTTGATATGGATTTAATTGAAAGTTCTTTCGATTTAATGAGCAATCCGTTATTAAATGTTAAGCCAAGGGAAAATTGGATGATGCCAACTCCATTTGTATTGAATGATGCAGTTATGATTCAGCAGAAAATCAAAAGATACACACCACCAGTAAAACCGATTGAGCCCGTCGTTCCAGCAGATAGTTTAGCTGTTCCAAAAGACAGTATCAAAGCCGTTACACAGCCGCAACCTTAAAAAAATTAATGCTATGGCAACAAATGTTTGTACAATATTTTGAAGCTGTAATAAACCTTAAATAAAAGGCAGACCTAATTCTAAAGTCTGCCTTTTTTACTTTTTTAACAAGCGCATTCAATCTTCAAACCTTGCTTTTCGCCTTTTGTGCCTTCGGTTGCATATCCATCAATCTTCCACCATTCTAAAGCTCCGATTAATTCTTTAACTTTAAATCCAAGTTTTGTCATGTTCAAAGCGCCTTTTGTAGAGGCATTACAACCAATTCCTGTACAATATGTCACGTACAATACTTCTTTGTCTAAATGTTGTGTGGTTTCTGCATTCATTTCGCGATGCGGAATATTAATCGCATTCGGAATATGTTCTTCATCGTAACCAAAAGCTCTTCTGGCATCAATAACAATAATTTTTTCGCCATCGTTTAATGCTTCGAATAAATCTGAAGGATCCATTTCATAAGCTAACTTGTTTTCGTAATGTTTAATTTGTGCTTCCATTTTAATTGTCTTTTTAATGATTTTATTTTTCAAAAGTAGAAGATGATTTCATGCCATAAAAACGAAAAGATTTCATCAATAGCATTACTTTTTTTCATACAAAAGCCAGTCTAAAATTTTGTTACTTTGTGTATTAATTCGTCAAAAATGGAAATACGACACTTAAAATTGATAAAAGCAATCGTAGAAGAAGGAAGTATTACGAAAGCAATCGATAAACTTCATTTGACACAATCTGCTTTGAGCCATCAACTCAAAGAAGCAGAATATCAATTGGGTACTGCTATTTTTTTGAGAGTCAATAAAAAACTGGTTCTCACAAAAGCAGGCGAAAAAGTTTATGATGTAGCCAACGAAATCCTAAATAAACTTGCTGAAACTGAAACTCAGATCAAACAAATGGTTTTTGGCGAATCTGGCGAAATCAGGATTAGTACCGAATGTTTTTCGAGTTATCACTGGCTTCCGTCCGTTTTAAAACAGTTTCATCTTTTATATCCCAATGTAGAATTAAAAATTGTAGCCGAAGCAACGCACATTCCGCTGCAGAAATTATTAGAAAATACTATTGATATTGCAATAGTTAGCGATACCATTAAAGACAATCATATAAAATACACCGAACTTTTTCAGGACGAAATGGTAATGGTCGTTTCCGAAAATCATTCTTGGGCAGACAAAAAATATGTAGTTGCAGAAGATTTCATCAGCGAACATTTGATTATTCATTCCCTTCCGCTCGAAACCGTTACTATCCATCAGTTTCTTTTGGCTCCAGCCAAAGTAAGTCCGAAGAAAATAACTCCGATGCCTTTAACAGAAGCTTCTCTGGAAATGGTAAAAGCCGACATGGGCGTTATGTCTATGGCAAAATGGGCACTGCAGCCACATTTAAAAAACAATCCGATTAAAGCAGTAAAAATTGGAAAGAGTGGCTTGAAACGAAAACACTTCATTGCTACTCGTGCCAATGAAAATTATCCCGATTATTTTCATCATTTTATCAGCTTTTTACAAAACGAAATCAACTTACAATGGAATATTCAATAAGAAACTGCGAAATAACAGATTTACCCAAATTGCTTGCTTTGCTTCAAAAACACGCTGAATTTGAAAAAGCTGAATTCTCTCCCGAAGGAAAAGAAGAAGGTTTAAAGAATGCTTTATTTGGCGAGAATCCTAAATTATTCTGTTTGGTTGTTGCCACAGAAGAAACTATTGTTGGTTATGCATCCTACACTTTTGATTTTTCTACTTGGAACGCACAAACATTTCTATACATGGACTGTTTGTTTTTGGAAGAAGAAACAAGAGGTTTTGGGATTGGTGAAATTTTAATCGAAAAACTAAAAGAAATCGGAACCCAAAACAATTGTGTCAATATACAATGGCAAACACCTGAATTTAATACAAGAGCTATTAAATTCTATAACAGAATGGGCGCAAAAGGAAAAGACAAAGTCCGATTTACATTAACTTTGTAAATCTTTTTTTGTTTCACGCAGATTTGGCAGATTGAGCAGATTCAATTTGAAATGATTATCTGCAAGATCTTCTTAAATCATTTTAAATCTGCGTGAAAAAAACTTTGCAACTCTGCAACTTTGTAACTTTGCATCTTAAAAAGAAAAAATGACAAAAATTAGTATACTTGGCTGTGGTTGGTTAGGACTTCCTTTAGCGAAAGCATTAATTGCAAAAGGAAATTCGCTAAACGGATCAACAACTTCGGAGAACAAACTTCCAATCTTAAAAGATGCAGGAATAAATCCGTTTCTTGTCATCCTGAGCGAAGTCGAAGGAAACTTTGAAAGCGGTGGAATTTCCGAGAACATTAATTCTTTTTTAGCCGAAAGCGAAATCTTAATCATAGATATTCCGCCAAAACTGAGAACAGTAGATCCAAGTTCTGAGAAGAAAGCTTTTGTCGAAAAAATCAAAAACCTAATTCCGTTTATAGAAAAATCAAAGATTCAGAAAGTGCTTTTTGTAAGTTCAACTTCTGTTTACGGCGATGATAATGGTCTTGTAACAGAAGAAACAATTCCGAATCCAGACACAGAAAGTGGCAAACAATTGGTTTTAGCTGAAAAATTGCTTCAAGAAAATCAAAATTTTGAAACTACCATTCTTCGTTTTGCTGGATTAATTGGTGAAGATCGCCATCCTGTTAAGTTTTTAGCCGGAAAAGAAAACCTAGAAAATCCAGATGCTCCAATAAATTTAATTCATCAGAATGATTGCATCGGCATTATTGAAGCCATCATAAATCAATCCAAATGGAACGAGGTTTTTAATGCTGTTGCGCCTTTTCATCCAACAAGACAAGAATATTATACCCAAGAGGCTAAAGATCGAAACTTACCTTTACCCAAATTCAGCACTAAAAAATCAAATATTAAAAAGGAAATTTCAAGTAAAAAGATTGAAAACAGTCTAAACTATCAATTCAAGCTGGAGAATTATTAAAAAAACTTTGCGAACTTCGCGATAAATCTTTGCGCCTTTGCGGTTAAAAAACTATGGAAACAGTTTTCATCAATTCGCCTCTAGGAATCACCAAAATTATTGGAGATGAAAACGGTATTGCGGTAATTTCGGTGTCTGATGTTGGAACAAATGAAGTTTCTAAGGAAATTCCAGAAGTTTTAAAAGAAGCCGTTTTGCAGTTAAATGAATATTTTGAAGGCAAAAGAACCGATTTTGACTTAAAACTGAATCCGCAAGGAACCGAATTTCAGCAGAAAGTCTGGAAATCTCTTCTTGAAATTCCATACGGAAAAACGGTAAGTTACATGGATCAGACCAAAAAACTGGGCGATGTAAAAGCAATTCGTGCCGTAGCCTCAGCAAATGGCAAAAATCCACTTTGGATTGTTGTGCCTTGCCATCGCGTTATCGGAACAAACGGATCTTTGACCGGCTACGCTGGCGGATTGTCACGCAAAAAATGGCTTTTGGAACACGAAAGCCCGTCTGCACAGCAAAGCTTGTTTTAGTATTTGCCACTAATTTCACGAATTCTCACTAATTTTTTTCCCCTTTAATTTTCTTTGTTTTTACATTTCGATGTTTAAATAAGAAAATTCACCCGATTGCATATTTCATGATCCATAAAAAACCAAATTTGTGTACATTTATATCGGCAAAGAATTAGTGCAATTCGTGAAATTAGTGGCAAAAACCGCAATAAAAATATGATTGAAAAGATAAACCTTAATAACATTCTCTTTCTTGATATAGAAACTGTTCCTGAAGAAGAAAACTTCAATTCGCTTGACGCGGAAATGCAATCACTTTGGGATTTGAAAACGCAATATCAGCGAAAAGATGAGTTTACTCCAGAAGAATTTTACGAACGTGCCGGAATCTGGGCCGAATTCGGAAAGATAATCTGCATTTCAGTTGGTTTTTTTACAATTAAAGGAGATGTTCGCAATTTTAGAGTAACTTCATTCTTTGGCGAAGAAAAGAAAATCCTAAAAGACTTTTCGAATCTGATCAACAATCATTTTAATCAGCCTCAGCATCTGCTTTGCGGACATAATTCGAAAGAATTTGATATTCCGTTTATTGCCCGAAGAATGATTATCAATCAAATGCCTATTCCTGATAAATTGAATTTATTTGGCAAAAAACCTTGGGAAGTTCCGCATTTAGACACGTTAGAATTATGGAAGTTTGGAGATTATAAGCATTATACATCTTTAAAACTATTGACGAAGATTCTTGGTGTGCCATCGCCAAAAGGCGATATCGACGGAAGTCAAGTTGCTCACGTTTATTATGCCGAAAAGGACATTGACCGAATTATTACCTATTGCGAAAAAGATACGATTGCTGTAGCTCAGATTTTCTTACGTTTACGCCGAGAAGATTTACTGATTGATGATGAAATTATTCATGTGTAACTTTAAAGTTGCTAAGATTCTAAGGTTCTGAGATGCTGGTTTTTTTAGCTACGCTGTTTAAATGAACTCAAATAACTTATATGGTTTAAAAAAATGATTCATTCCGAAATTTCACATCATCGCATGGCTTCTCAGAAGCTTTACCAGGAAAATCAATGTTCTCCTCAGGAAATTGTACATCATTTTGGCGCTATGCAGGCTCAGGATTATGCCATGGCAAAATGGGCGATTGGTTCTCGTTGCAATGCCTCTGAAAAAGAAATCGAAGAAGCAGTTAATTCTGGAAAAATTATTAGAACCCATATTCTTCGTCCAACTTGGCATTTTGTTTCGGCTGATGATATTTATTGGATGCTTGATCTCTCTGCCCCGCAAATAAAAAAACTTGCTATTTCTGGCGCTAAAAAATTTGGAGTGGATGAAAAAAAGTTGATTCAGATTAATACTACTATTGAAAAGCTACTATCAGGAAACAATCATTTGACTCGCGATGAAATTATGCAGGAGCTTAATATCAAAAAAACATCGAAAGAAGATTTTCTAGGTGCTGCCATTATGATGAATGCAGAATTGGAAGGTTTGGTTTGTAATGGAAGAATGAAAGGCAAACAAATTACGTATGCTTTGCTTGAAGAAAGAGTTTCTAAACCAAAAACAAAACTGACTAAAGAAGAAGGATTAGCAAAACTCGCTCTGCGCTACTTTGAAAGTCACGGCCCAGCAACTTTACTTGATTTCTCATGGTGGTCTGGTTTCGCGCCAACAATTTGCCAAAAAGCAATTAACGCAATTGAGTTGCAATTAAATTCTATTCCCATTGAAAATCAGACTTTTTGGCTTTCTAAAAACCGTTCTATGAAAGATAGCTTTCGTGAAAGCGTACATTTTCTGCCAGCTTTTGACGAGATTTTAATTTCATACAAAACGCGCGAAGCTTCGTTTTCTGGAGATCATCAGTCCAAAACTTTTACCAATAATGGCATTTTTAAACCCATCATTTTAGAAAATGGAAAAGTAATTGGAATCTGGAAACGAACGATTAAAAAAGATCATGTAAAAATTGAAACCGAGTTTTTTAATGAAACTGAAAATTCAAAAAAGGAAATTCTTTTTGAAGGAATTAAAGCTTTTGAAACCTATTTGGAAACCAAAGTTGTGATTGAGTAATTAATTTTTAAAGTTTAAAAAAAAATCGAAAATTATTAAATGAATAAAAAAACTATCGCCCTTATTTTCTCATTCTTAGGAATCATTTCATTATTTCTTCCATATAATCAGGATACTATAATTGCTTGTGGCAAAGACTTCAGTTCAAAAGAGTATTATCATAATAGCTTTATAAATTTCATCACAGAATCCTCTAATAAAACACCGAATATTAGTGATATAACTGAAGCTTTCCTCATTCTTATTATTTATTTTTCACTTATTTTTTCTTCAATACTATTTTTATTTAATAAAATCAAAATTTCTATTTTTCTTATTTTCATAACATTGTTCTTAATGACAATCTCTTTCGTTAGCTCAAGAAATGATTTGCTTTTTGGATATTATTTAATGGCTCTTCATCAAATATTACTTTTGTTTTACATCATACAATCAAAAAACAAATTCGAACCCGCTTGAGTCTATCTTGAAAAATCAAATTTACTTTTGTAATTGTCATTGCGATTGATTTATTTAAATTTACAAAAAATTACAGTTATGGTATTAAGCAGATTTTGGTTAGTTATTTTTATTTCTTCGATTCTTTTTATTGTTGTCAGTTTATTTACGGCCAATACTTATACCATTGATTCTGTTCTGAATGGAAAAAAAGACGATCCTGTTTTAGTTTCTGAAAAATACATTGAAGAACTTCCGGCTTTCCTAAAAGACAGTATTCAAAAAGCTCCAGATCAAACCATGATCGTCAATCGTGATACGCTAAATGCTGACACGACTTATGTTTACAAAAACAAAACCGTAAAAATTTACAGCGGTCTTCAAAAATCTGACGGATTGCTACCAACTTGCAAAAGCACTTTAGTCGATTTAATTTTGCCTCTTATTGCCTATTTAGCCTTTTTCTGCGGATTAATGGAACTTTTAATCGTTTCTGGAGCTTCTGGAAACTTGGCAAAAGCCTTGAGTCCTGTATTTGTAAAAGTTTTTCCAAGCATTCCTAAAAATCATCCTTCGATATCTTACATGACCTTAAACTTTGCCGCCAATTTCTTGGGATTGGATTCGGCCGCAACACCTTTTGGATTAAAAGCAATGGAAAGTTTACAGGAAATAAACCCTGAAAAAGATAAAGCCAGCGATGCACAAATCATGTTTATGTGTCTTCATGCGTCTGGTTTAACCTTAATCGCAACTTCAATTATCGGTTATCGTGCCGCTGCAAATGCCAGCAATCCTGCTGATGTAATGTTGCCATGTATCATTACATCGTTTATCGGAACCATTGCCGCTTTCTTAATTGTCGGAGTAAAACAGAAAATCAATTTCAAAAGTGCTTCGCTTTTAATTGGCTTAATGGGATTAATTGCTGCAATTGTTGGTTTATTGATGTATGTGAATCATTTAGATTTAATTGGAAAAAACTATTTCACTTCTAACCTTTCTGGATTAATTTTATTGGCGATCATAGTGTTTACACTAATTTTTTCTTTCAAACATGAGAAAAAATTCAGAGAAGCAGACACTACCGTGTTCGATACTTTTGTTGTTGGCGCCAATAATGGAGTTAAAACGGGAGTTACGATTTTTCCATACGTTTTAGGAATGTTAGTTGCGATTTCACTTTTTAGAAACAGCGGTTTATTTGAAATCATCAGTGACGCAATCGGATTTATCTTTTCGAATCTTGGTGTAAGCAAAGAAATTACAAATGCACTGCCAGTTGCAATGCTTCGTCCGTTTAGTTCTGCAGGTTCAAGAGGTTTCTTAATTGATTCTATGAATACTTTTGGAGCCGATTCGTTAACGGCTAGATTGAGCAGTATTTTCCAATGTAGTGCCGAAAGTACATTTTATGTTATTGCGGTTTATTTTGGTTCTGTAAATATCAAAAACACTCGTTACGCATTAGGCACAATGCTTCTAGTAGATTTAATCTGTGTTATTACAGCAATTTTTGTAGCCACTTGGTTTTTCTAATAAGCGTCAAAAAAATATAAAATTATTTTTACAAAAGCCTTTATAACAATAGATAAAGGCTTTTTTATTAAAGTTTTAATACAAGATACCGACATGAATTAGACGCATTATCTTACATTATTTTTTCTTTTTTTGTAAAAACCTCTTAGAATTTTATATTTTAGAGCCTTCTAAGAATAAAACAATTAAATATTCCCCCAAATATGTTTAAATGGTTTTTAAGTAAAAAGAAGGGCTCTAAAAGTCCCGAAAAAATCGAATGCGTAGCAGAAGCACAACCTACAGAAAAAGCTGAATCTGCGCAAAGCAAAGTCGATTCTAATAAAATTGACTGGCTTATTAATGATTCGCTTCTTGCCTTTATGCCTCGCGAATTATTTATGCACTACTCTGATTCTACTACTGTAAAAGATCTTCAGGATCCGTCGTGGCAAAATCAAGGACTCTACTTTTGGAAAGAAAAGGAAGCTTTTGAAAACAAATCACTTCCAGGTTTTTTTGAAACTATGGAACAAAAATTATTTGTGATTAACGAGGTGCCAGATTACATCTCGCTGGTTTCAGGAAAGGCCATGCCTTGGTTTGGAATGCCTGGAGGTGGCGAAAAATTCTTTTTTAGATATGACGAAAGCACTCCGGTAACTATTGAAGAAGCACATAAACTCAATATTATCAATTATGTTGAAATTGTGGAATTGAATCAGGACAACCTTAGCGTTCTAAATGACAGAGATAATTATTGCTTTTTAATAGATCCTAACGAAGTTAAGTATGAAGATCAGCTTTTTTATCTTAATGGCGAAAAAATCTCATTGGCAGAACTTTATCAAAAAAAGAAACTTTTAGTTCTATCTGTTGAATAAAATCACTTTTGAATTATAATTATGAAAATCCACACTCTTTTCTTCCTGCTTGTTTTAGTCGGATGCCAAAAAACAAAAACTACAGAAGCAACTCAAATTGCAGAAATCATAGAACCGCAAGAAATATTGGAGGTTACAAATGATGAAAAAATCATTAAGACCGATACTGTAGCCATTTATACCGACGGAACAGAATCGTCTACAGATTACATTCTGGCGCATTTGGTAGACCAGCAGGCAGACAAAGACAGTATTGTTACCGTAAAATATCGATTAGATTTTTATCAGAATAAAACCAAAACCGCGTCTTCAAAAATCGCAATAAAAGGCTTTGAAAAAGGTTCTGAATGGATAGCGTCTTATGGACTTACCTCTGAAACTTCTAAAAATTCTCCATTTATACAAATTTCTGTGGGTTATCCTGCCTGTGGCTATTCGCATGAAAACTATTTATACTACCTAAAAAGTAAAGACTTACAGTTGGTTCACCAATGGAGCACAATGTCTGACAGCGGTTGGGGAAGCTGGGTTGAAATAGTGAACCCTTCCACCAATTCTGACCCGAAATCATTTTATTGCAAAACCGTTGCATTTGTGCCTGCGGATGAAGATGAGAACCTTGACATGGGAATCCTTTCTCACTCAGATTCAATATCTTTTGAATTAACAGACAACAAATGGAAAAAGATGTTACTGTCTGCGAAAGACAAACCTTACTTCGAAAAAAAGATGACGTTTGATCAATTTAATAGCGTAGAATAAAAATCATAAAACTGCTCAAGAGTTCTTATTCAAATTCTTTCTTAGGTAAATAATTTCTAAATTTGTAAAAAAACAAAACAATGATTGATTTTATATACCAAGATCCTTATCCGATCTTAAAAGATGATACGCAGTACCGCAAAATCACTTCTGATTTTGTAAAAGTTGAAAAATTTGGAGAACGTGAAGTTTTAACTGTTGACCCAAAAGGTTTAGAGTTATTGGCAGAAGAAGCTTTGACTGATGTTTCGTTTATGCTGAGAACATCTCATTTGCAAAAATTAAGAAAAATTCTAGACGATCCAGAAGCTACAGACAATGACCGATTTGTGGCTTACAATTTATTGCAAAATGCATCTGTAGCTGCTGAAGGTAAGTTGCCAAGCTGCCAGGATACGGGAACTGCGATTGTAATGGCCAAAAAAGGCGAAAGCATTTTTACTGGTGTTGATGATGCAGAATGGTTAAGCCGCGGTATTTTCAATACCTATCAAAAAAGAAATTTACGTTATTCGCAGATCGTTCCGATTTCGATGTTTGAAGAAAAAAATTCAGGATCAAATCTTCCGGCTCAAATTGATATTTATGCTAAAAAGGGAACTTCTTACGACTTTTTGTTTATGGCAAAAGGTGGAGGATCTGCAAACAAAACGTATTTATACCAACAGACAAAATCTTTGTTGAATGAAAAATCGATGGACGAATTCATTCGCACAAAAATCAAAGATTTAGGAACTTCGGCTTGTCCTCCATACCACTTGGCTTTGGTAATTGGCGGAACTTCTGCTGAAGCTAACTTAAGCGCTGTTAAAAAGGCTTCTGCAGGATATTATGACAATCTTCCAACATCTGGAAACATGGCTGGCCAAGCTTTCCGTGATCTTGAATGGGAAGAAAGAGTACAGAAAATCTGTCAAGAAAGTGCGATTGGAGCGCAGTTTGGCGGAAAATATTTCACTCACGACGTACGTGTAATCCGTTTGCCTCGTCACGCGGCTTCTTGTCCGGTTGGATTAGGGGTTTCTTGTTCTGCTGATAGAAATATTAAAGGAAAAATCACTAAAGATGGAATCTTTGTTGAGCAATTGGAAACAAATCCAAAACAATTTTTACCAGAAACAGCTCCGCATTTAGAAGCGCCTGTAGAAATTGATTTAGATCAGCCAATGGCAGATATTTTGGCTAAATTGTCTCAATATCCAGTTAAAACTCGTCTAAAATTAAACGGAACTGTAATTGTTGCTAGAGATATTGCTCACGCAAAAATCAAAGAATTGCTAGACGCTGGAAAACCAATGCCTGATTATTTCAAAAATCACCCAGTATATTATGCTGGTCCCGCAAAAACCCCAGAGGGAATGGCTTCAGGAAGTTTCGGGCCGACAACTGCTGGCCGTATGGACGTTTATGTGGATGAATTCCAAAAAAATGGCGGAAGTATGATTATGCTTGCAAAAGGAAACCGAACTAAACAAGTAACCGATGCCTGCAACAAATACGGCGGATTCTACTTAGGTTCTATCGGAGGTCCTGCTGCTATTCTGGCGCAAGACAACATCTTAAAAGTTGAAGTTGTTGATTTTGAAGAGTTAGGAATGGAGGCTGTTCGTAAAATCACGGTTAAAGATTTCCCTGCATTCATTATTACGGATGATAAAGGAAATGATTTCTTTGCAAACTTGTAAAAGTGTTCTGCCACAAAGACACTAAGACACAAAGTTTTTTTATAATAAAAGCCACCTATTGGTGGCTTTATTTTTTCTTCTTTTTCAAAACATCTTTGCGTCTTTGAGCCTTCGTGGCCAATTAAGCGCTTAAATCTTGTTTTTCAAAAGCTATAAAATGTGATATTTCGCCTTTTAAGTTATACACTGGCGAAGCCTCTATTTTGCATTTATAAGTCTGTCCGTTTTTTCTATAGTTTTCTAGGGTTTTTGCGAAAGGAATCTGTTTTTTTACCGCTTCCCTTATTTCTTTTAAATCTTTTTGGGAAGTTGCCGGACCTTGAAACATCTTTGGCGTCCTGCCCAAAACTTCTTCCTCTTTGTAACCCGTCATTCTTTTTATTCCGCTTGAAGCGAAAACTATTCTCAGATTTAAATCAGTCACCAAAACCACTTCTTGTTTAATTCTTTCTCGAATATTGAGCTTTTTCTCATCCCAGACAAATTCATCTGAAATCTTACTGACTCTCTCCAAGTCACTGCTTAAGGCTTTTAGCTCATTTAGATATTCATAATGAAAATCCCAAGATAAGATTGGAACTGAATTTCGCTGCACTAGATCATCAGAATTTTTATTTTTCATACTAAAACAATTCAGAAGATGAATGGATCTTTTCCCTCAAAGATAGCAGAAAAATTTTGTTATGAGAAGTGCTGAATCTTAATATACGATTAAAAAATATCGTCAAAATGTAAATTTCAACTGCACAACAACTGCCTTCTTAACCTCTGTATTCAAGTTACTTAACGAAATTCCAAGCAGCCTGACCGAATCTTTCATTTTCTCCTGATACAGTAATTCTTCAACATTTTCCATAATCAGACTTTTATCAGAAATAAAATAAGGTAGTGTTTTGCTTCTTGTCTGCTGCGAAAAATCGCTGTATTTAATCTTGAGCGTAATTGTTTTTCCTGAAACATTATATCGCTTGAGACGTTTTTCTAATGAACCTGCAATTCGTTCCAATTGTTCCATCATAAAAATCTCAGAAGACAAATTCACATCAAAAGTATGTTCTGCCGCGACAGATTTAGCGATTCGAGAAGATTTAACTTCGCTATTATGAATACCTCGAACAACATGGTAATAAAAAGCCCCCGATTTACCGAAATGTTTCTCTAAAAAATCCAAAGACTTGCTTTTCAAATCTGTTCCTGTAAAAATTCCTAGTTGATACATTTTTTCTGTCGTGACTTTTCCGACTCCATAAAATTTACGGATTGGAAGATCTTCCAGAAAAGCTTCGACTTCATCCGGATTTACGGTTTTTTGCCCGTTTGGCTTATTGTAATCACTGGCAATTTTGGCAACAAATTTATTGACTGAAATACCTGCTGATGCCGTCAACCCAACTTCATTAAAAATTCTTGTTCTGATTTCCTGTGCGAGAAGACTTGCGCTAGGGTTTCCTTTTTTGTTTTTGGTCACATCCAAATAAGCTTCGTCAAGCGAAAGTGGCTCAACTAAATCGGTGTATTCATGAAAGATTTTATGAATTTTGGATGAAATCTCTTTATAGCGGTCAAATCTTGGTCTGACGAAGATAATTTCCGGACAGTATTTTTTGGCTAAAACTCCACTGATGGCACTTCGAACACCAAACTTTCTAGCTTCATAACTTGCCGCCGAAACCACGCCTCGATTCTCTGAACCGCCAACTGCAACTGGCTTTCCTCTTAACTCTGGATTGTCCATCTGCTCTACCGATGCATAAAAGGCATCCATATCAATGTGAATAATTTTACGATATGTTGGTGTTTCAGACATATTGCAAATTTAAAAAGGAAAAACAATAAAAAAACGCTGTAAATAGTTATAAATCATATCAATTTTTAAAGAATGCGAATTCGATGAGTCCAAACCAATTATTCTTTCTATTTTTGTTCTTCTACTCGAAAAATTAAATAATGCGAACATTTGTTATAGGTGACATTCATGGCGGATTACTTGCACTTGAACAAGTTTTGTCAAGAGCCAAAGTTACTACTGAAGATACCCTCATTTTTTTGGGCGATTATGTTGACGGCTGGAGTCAGTCTGTTGAAGTAATTGACTATTTGATTGATTTAAAAAGCAAACAAAACATCATCTGCATAAGAGGAAACCATGACCAGCTTGCTTTGGACTGGTTGGAAGAAAGACACGATGATTTTGATGAGGAAATGTGGTACAAGCATGGCGGAAAAGCTACAGTTGAAGGCTACGCTAAAATTTCTGCGGAGAAAAAAAGAGCTCATATCGAATTTCTAGAAAATCTTCAGGATTATTATCTTGATGATCAGAACCGTTTGTTTGTTCATGCTGGTTTTACCAATTTGAATGGTGTAAAATGGGAATATTTTTCAAAACTATTTTATTGGGACAGAACACTTTGGGAAACAGCTCTTTCATTAGACCCAAAATTAAAAGAAGACGACTTACACTATCCTAAAAGATTTACCGTTTACAAGGAAGTTTATATTGGCCACACACCTGTTACCCGAATCGGCGAAACAGTTCCTGTAAATAAAGCTTGTGTTTGGAACGTAGATACAGGCGCTGCATTTAGAGGTCCGCTTACGATTTTAGATGTCGACACAAAGGAATATTGGCAAAGTGAACCATTAAACGAACTCTATTTTAACGAAAAAGGTAGGAATTAATTTATTTAAAAATTACATTTGCGCCACAATAATTAATATTAAATTTTTATGAAAAAGGTTATTACACTTTTGTTTTTAGTGACATTCGGATTTGTTAATGCTCAAGAAGCTTTCAAAGGAAAGGGAGATATTAAAGTAAACGTAGGAGCTAATTTACAAGATGGTGGTTCTGGAATTCAAGGTTCTGTTGATTTTGGTTTAGGAGAAAATTTCTCTTTTGGTTTTGTCGCTAATTATATCCTAGGATTTGATAATTTTAATGGTTTCTACCATGGCAGCACAAATCCTTATCACGATGCTGAACCAGATTTCTCTGATCGTTTTGATGCAAAAGCAAGAATCAATGCTAACTTATCTAGTGTAATTGGTGTAAAAGAATTGGACGTTTACCCTGGATTAAGCTTAGGTTTACATAATTTCGGCGGACATGTTGGTGGTCGTTATTTCTTTACTGACGGATTTGGTGTTTTCACAGAAATCGGATTCCCAATTGCAAAATACGGTTCAAACAATGATCCTTTTTATCATTTGAATAATCAAGCTACTTTTAGTTTAGGAGCTTCTTTCAACTTATAGTTTTTTTTTGCCACAAAGGCACTAAGTCACAAAGTTTTTTAAAAGATAAAACCGCCTTATTGGGCGGTTTTCTTTTTTTGCTTTAAAAAATTTACTTTGAGTCTTTGTGCCTTTGTGGCAATTTCTCCTAAATAGACATCTCAGGAATTTCGCCTTCAATGATCAAATCAGCTTCAGTTGAGGCGATGATGTGCTCAACTGAGACACCTGGCGCTCGTTCTAAGAGCTTAAAACCTTTTTCTGTTACTTCGAGAACCGCAAGCTCAGTTACAACCTTTTTAACGCATCCTACACCCGTTAATGGCAAAGTGCATCTTTTTAAGATTTTTGACTCACCAGCTTTGTTTACATGCATCATGGCAACGATGATATTTTCGGCGGAAGCCACCAAATCCATTGCGCCTCCCATTCCTTTTACCATTTTGCCAGGAATTTTCCAATTGGCAATATCTCCGTTTTCAGAAACTTCCATTGCTCCAAGAATCGTCAAATCCACTTTCTGACTACGAATCATTCCGAAACTGAAAGCCGAATCAAAAAAACTTGCACCCGGAAGCGTTGTGATGGTTTGTTTTCCTGCATTGATAATATCTGCATCTTCTTCTCCTTCAAACGGAAAAGGTCCCATTCCAAGAACCCCATTTTCACTTTGAAATTCTACCGCAATATCTTCTCGAACATAATTTGCTACTAAGGTCGGAATTCCAATTCCTAAATTAACGAAGTATCGGTCTTTTACTTCTTTAGCAATTCGTTTTGCTATATCTTCTTTTGTTAACATATCTCTAATGTGTTAATTAGTCAATTTGATCATTAGATAATTTGCTTGAATTTTCTAATTGACAAATTATCTCAATTATCTAATTTCTAGCTCTTACAGTTCGTTGTTCAATTCTCTTCTCAAATTTTTCTCCCTGAAAGATACGCTGTACCATAATTCCCGGAATATGAATTTGATTTGGATCTAAAGAACCAACAGGAACCAATTCTTCGACTTCTGCAATTGTGATTTTCCCTGCGCCAGCCATACAAGCGTTAAAGTTTCTTGCTGTTCCTTTAAAAATCAGGTTTCCAGCCTCGTCGCCTTTCCAAGCTTTTACGATTGCAAAATCGGCTTTAAAAGCTTCTTCCATAATGTGCATTTTTCCGTTGAATTCGCGAGCCTCTTTTCCTTCTGCCACTTCAGTTCCGTAGCCTGCGGGTGTAAAGAATGCCGGAATCCCGGCTTGAGCCGCACGACAACGTTCTGCAAGAGTTCCTTGTGGGGTTAATTCAACCTCTAATTCCCCAGAAAGCATCTGACGCTCAAATTCTGCATTTTCTCCCACATAAGAAGAAATCATTTTTTTGATCTGCTTTTTCTGAAGCAATAATCCCAAACCAAAATCATCAACTCCTGCATTATTAGAAATACAAGTTAAATCTGAAATCGATGTGTTTACCAATGCTGCAATTGTATTTTCAGGAATACCGCATAATCCGAAACCGCCAAACATGATGGTCATGCCATTTTCAATTCCTTCAATAGCTTCCTGAACGCTATTTACTTTTTTTGTTATCATAACAAACTATCTTTATTGCTGAATATTTTTGATAAAAATAAGATTTTTAGATTGAATTATAACGATTTCGTAAAAATAAAACCGAAATAAAAATCCCTTTACTAATCTTCTTGAAAGAGTTGTAAAGGGATTGAAATATAATTAGATAAGCTTTATTGCAACTTTGTTACAATTCAAATTCATCGGTATTTTGTTCGGTCTGCGTAGTGTCTTTTACAACAGCAGGTCTTTGATAGCAATCTACTTTGATAGAAAGGTTTGCTGGGCGTTCAAATTCAGATTTTGAAATCTGAAGATCTTTATCGGCGTAACACTTTTTCATATAATAACCCCAAACTGGTAAAGCTGCAGTAGCTCCTTGTCCGTAAGTCAAACTTTTGAAACGTGCTGAACGATCTTCACATCCAACCCAAACTCCAGTTACTAAGTTTGGAACCATTCCCATAAACCAACCATCAGATTGATTTTGCGTTGTTCCTGTTTTACCTGCAATTGGGTTTGTAAACATATATGGGTAACCTGTCCAACGGTTGTCTCCACTTCCTCCGCCTTGCGTACGTAAACGTACACCTGAGCCACTTTCTGTTACCCCTTGAAGCAATTTAATTACTGCAAAAGCAATATCTTTATTTAAAACGTCATGAGACTCCGGAATTGGTTCGTAAATAACCTCACCACTTTTGTTCTCAATTCTGCTTAAAAACTGTGGTTTTACATAAACTCCTTGGTTTGCAAATGTGCTATATGCCGCAACCATATCTTCAACCGTAATATCAACTGCACCTAATGCGATTGAAGGCTGAACCGGAATTTCTGTTTTAACTCCTAATTTTTTAGTTAATTCTACAACCGCTTCTGGACTTGTTCTGTCAATTAATTTAGCAGAAACTGTATTGATAGAAGCCGCCAAAGCTTGTTTTAAAGTCACCATTCCTCTGTATCTATAATCAGAGTTTCTTGGCTCCCAATCTTCTGTAACGTGGTGACGACCTTTGTGAATCATAAACGGTCCGTCCAAAATAGAATCGCAAGGAGACATATTCAGTTCCTCGATTGCAGTTGCATAAACGAAAGGCTTGAAAGTAGAACCAACTTGTCTTGCTCCTTGCCCTACGTGATCGTATTGGAAATATTTGTAATTGATTCCTCCAACCCAAGCTTTAATTGCTCCTGTCTGAGGTTCCATTGACATTAAACCAGATTGCAAAAAGTGCTTGTAATAACGAATAGAATCTAATGGCGTCATTACTGTATCTCTTTCTCCTTTCCAAGTAAAAACACGCATTTTTGTTTTTACTTTGAATGAAGCAATGATATCATCTTCGCTTTTGTCCATTTCTTTCATTTGTGCCCATCGAACAGAATTCTTCATCGCCTGCATCATAATTCTGTCTGTCTCAGCTTGCGTGATATTTACGAAAGGAGCGTTTTTATTGTTTTTTTGATCAATGAAAAACTGCTGTTGAAGGTTTTGCATGTGAGCTGCAACCGCTTCTTCAGCATAAGTTTGCATTCTAGAATCTATCGTTGTGTAGATTTTAAGTCCGTCTTTGTAAATATCGTAATCCGATCCGTCTGGTTTTTTATTTTCTGCAACCCATTTCTTCATGTAATCACGAAGATACTCTCTAAAATAAGTCGCTATACCCTCACGGTGGCTTTCCAGTTTAAATTTCAACGTAATTGGCAATGCTTGAAGTCTTTCTTTTTCAGCTTCTGAAATCATTTTTGCTTTTGCCATTTGAGATAAAACCACATTACGACGGTTTTTTACTCCTTGTGGATTACGAACAGGATTGTACAGTCCTGAGTTTTTGAACATTCCAACCAAAATAGCCGATTCGTCTATGGTCAAATCTTTTGGATCTTTAGAAAAATAAGTTTGCGCTGCAGAACTAACTCCAACAGAATAATTTCCGAAATCATAAACGTTGCAGTACATCGCTAAGATTTCATTCTTTGTATATTGTCTTTCCAAACGAATGGCGATAATCCATTCCTTTATTTTTTGTACAATTCTAAAAGGCAAAAACTTAGATCCTTCACCATGAAACAACTGTTTTGCAAGCTGTTGTGTTAAGGTACTCGCACCTCCATTTGTTCCTAAACTAAAAACAGCTCTTAAAGTTCCACGTCCGTCAATTCCCGAATGTTCGTAGAAACGTGCATCTTCAGTGGCAACAAGCGCTTCAACCAGATTTTTTGGCAAATCTGAATATTTAAGCTGAGATCTGTTGGTTTTGAAATATTTACCTAACACCACTCCGTCAGAAGAAATAATCTCTGTTGCAAGATTAGAATCTGGATTTTCTAAATCTTCAAACGAAGGCATAGAGCCAAATAAACCCCAAGAGGCAAATAAAAAGAAGGCCAAAACTCCTAAAAGAGAGTATGCAAAAACTCTCCAGAATTTCTTTTTATAGTAATTAATATCCTTATTTGATTGATTGTTTTTTTTAGCAGCCATAACTATTTATCTAATCTTTTTGTTCTATTCTAAAACCAACGTCTGTAATTCCTTGTAAAGCTTCAACACCAGGAATTTTACCCGATTGTCTAACAGCTTGTTTGATGTGAACTTTGTATTTTCCTCTAAACTTTACATCTTCTTTATAATACAGTTTACTTTCTTTTATATCTGAAAATCCGTTTCCAAGTAATGTTCCGTCAGGCTCAGCCATTTGGTATTCTAAGGTATCCACTTTTGTAAACCCGTTTGGCATTTCAATTGAAACAATCAAAAACAAATTATTAAACGGATAATTGTTGTTATCTCGTATGTTTACAAAAGCATTGTATCTTTTTGTAGAATCTAAAACCGGCAAATCAAAGGTTATAATACTGTCTTTGTGCCAAGCACTTCCGACAGATTTATACTCATCGAATACTCTTTTTTTGTCGCACGAAAAAAGAAGTATCGCTGCCAACAGAAGAATTCCGCTATTTTTTATTCTCATTTTTAGTATTCGTTATTGGTTTTCTAGGTTCAGCAGGTTTATTTTCGTTAGAATTCTGCTTATTCGGATTATTTTTATTCGAATTATGCTTCTTCTTATTCTTATTCGGATTGTTTGGCTTATTTCCATTGCCATTGTTCGCGTTTCCATTATTCGGATTATTATTTCCTGCTGGTTTAGCGTTATTGGCATTTTTTTCCTGCTGTGGTTTTACTGGAGTTGCAACGCCAGCTGGTTCAGCGTTTTGTTTACGCTTGCGATTTGGTTTTTTCTTTCTTTTTGGCTGGTCAAAACGAGTCAAGCTCTCTTGCCCCATTGCATTATTGAAGTCTTTTTCTGGTTCTGAGGTAACCTCAACAGCAAAATCTTCTAAAGAAGAGACTTTGTTTTTCAGTTTGTTTTCTGCAATAATTTCTTTTACCTGATCAATTTTTAAAACGTGCCAGTTTGCGAAATTATTTGTGTAAGCAAACCACATTAATCCTTTAAAAATATCTTGTTTTTGGCAAACAGCATCTCCTTTTTCAGTGATTAATTTTGTGTCATAATCAGGAAAATCTTTTAATGCGTCCATGTAAGTGTCTAATTCATAGTTTAGACAGCATTTTAATTTTCCACATTGCCCTGCTAATTTCTGCGGATTTAATGATAATTGCTGATAGCGTGCTGCAGAAGTATTTACACTTCTGAAATCTGTTAACCAAGTCGAACAGCAAAGTTCACGTCCGCAAGAACCAACTCCACCCAAACGAGCCGCTTCCTGACGGAAACCCACTTGTTTCATTTCTACTCTAGTGCTGAATTCTTTAGCAAAATCTTTAATCAGCATTCTAAAATCGACACGATCATTTGCTGTGTAGTAAAAAGTCGCTTTTGATCCGTCTCCTTGAAATTCGATATCCGAAATTTTCATTTCCAATTTGTGCTGAATCGCCAATTCACGTGCACGAACTTTCATTGGTTCTTCACGATCGCGAGCAACAGACCAGATATCGATATCTTTTTGAGATGCTTTTCTGTAAATTTTCGGAACGTCATTACTTTCGTAATTAACTCCTTTTTTCTTCATTTGAATCTTTACCAATTCTCCTGTAAGAGTCACAATTCCAATATCATGTCCTGGCGAAGCAACAGTTGCTACAATATCACCAATACTTAAAGTTAATTTCTCTGAATTTCTAAAAAATTCCTTACGTCCGTTCTTAAAACGAACCTCAACACAATCAAAAATCGCCTCTCCATTAGACGGACTCATGTTAGAAAGCCAGTCAAAAACCGTCAATTTATTGCAGCTATCGGTGCCGCAAGTCCCATTATTTTTACAACCTTTTGGTGCGCCACCGTCTGAGGTTGAACAACTTGTACATGCCATAATTATATATGTAGTGCTGCCAGAATGCAGCTTAAGTTCATAAACGTTTGATCGGTAAAGATAGTATTTTTTTTATTTGGCTATTTATAGATTAGTTGTAAAGGGTTGTTAAATAAAAAATGTTGCTATTTTAAAAAATGATCGTTTTAAAATTGTTTAGTGAAAATAATTTATTCTTCTGTAAATAAAAGACTTATTGTGTTTGTTTTATGGCTTCTTAAGGTCATTTTTAATTTTTTCTAAAATTACTTTTGCGAATAAAATTTTAAAACCATGAACATTGGATTTAACAAACTTAACGCACAAGTTTTAATAGAAGAGAGGCTAAAAGATGAAGATATCCAACAGCTCTTAAACCATAAGCGTACAAAAGTTCTATCATTAAGAAGATTAAAGCTGGATAACTTAGAATTTCTTTTAGCATTAAAAGAGCTAGAAGATTTAAGACTTTATGGTTGTACAGTCAAAGATTTTAGCGCTTTATCTCAATTAAAAAATCTAAAAAAACTTTTTATTAATGCTGTAGCAAATGATACTAATAACTTTTCTTTTTTAAATGAACTATCTAATTTAGAAGAGTTAGGAATTGGATACGCAACTCAATTTGAATCATTTCCAAAATTGACAGATTGTTTAAAGTTAAAAAAGGTAAGTATTTTCAATTGCAAAAAACTTGAAGCAATAAATAATGTCGAAACAATTCCAAATCTTGAAACCTTTTCCATCGTTGAAACGCCACAAAAACCAAAAGATTTAGAATTTGTAATGATGTTGCCGAAAATTAAATATTTTTCAGGAGCATTTGGCGGAAAAAAAAACGATGAAGAGTTTCGTGCTTTATTATTGAAACACAATGTCCAGTATGGATAATTATAAAACTGATTTTAATTGATTTAGAAGACTTTTACGAGCAAGATACGCACCAGCAGGAGAATAAAATTGAAAATATGACAATTAAATACAAATACACCAAATATCAAGTTGCCAGAACTGCCAAGGCTGATGCTTTTTCTAATAACAAATGGTATTTAATAAAATGTTGCGATGAACTAAGAGCAACGTACCAAATCAAAATATTATTATCAAATGCAATCTCAAAAAAAGGTAAATTAATAGTTAAAGTAAAAAAAGAATGTCTTTTGAAAAATGATTTAAAGCAATTAATGAAAGAAAACAAATCCAAAATTCTCTGCAAAAAACATTCTATTCTTCTCTAAATAAAAATCTTATTCTGTTTGTTTTATGACTTATTGAGGTCGTTTTTAATTTTTTTCGAAATTAATTTTGCATTTCTTTTGAAAAGAAAAAATTAGAACCCTATCAAAAAAATCATGAAATTAATTCTTGAAGAATCTGAACAAAAACTAACTATAAAAGAAATTAGTGAATTTGAAAAACTTTTTAATTGTTCCTTACCCAATTCATTTAAAGAATTTTATCTTTTAAATAATGGAGGTCATTATACAGAAGAAAATCAAAACCGTTTTATCTTAGGTGGATTTAATTCAATAAAATATGGAGATCTTCCTATTGAAAAGCTTTATACAGATTTAATTGAAGATTTCAATAAATTAAGTCAAATGATTCCATTTGCATATGATTATGGAGGGAATTGTTTTCTATTATCTTTAAAAAAAGAAGATTATAATTCAATATTTCTTTGGTTAATGGATGAAAAAGAACTTGTATTTGTGTCTCGATCTTTTGATTTATTTATTTCTGATTTGAAAAATGATTGTAAAGGATAATTCGGTTTCTCTACTCAAGCGAGCATGAGAACACAAGTTTTATAAAATTGAGATTATTGATTTAGAAGCCGTTCATGAGCAAAATGCTCGCGCTAGCAGGAGATAATCAAAAACATAAACTTTAATTTTAAATGGATTCAAAACAATTATTTAGATTATTTAACAGCAAGTTTTTTAAGGCAAATTGGTTGGATGAAAATGGCAAATTGGCTCAAAACGATGGTGAAGTAAAATGGTTTTATTGTGGAATTAATCAAGATTTTAATTCCGAAATAGTTAACGAAACAATTAATAAAACTTTTGAAGAAGATGAAGTTTATCTCTTTATTTCATCAAATAAAAGTTCATTGGTTTCAAAATCAATTGTTGTCGAAGAAATCGGCAAAATGTTGCATAAAAAAGAAATTGGTGTAATGAATAAATCATGCACAAAAATTATCCATTTTACTACCTACGGAGTCTTTAGTAGTGGAATAATTAGAGATTTTCCTAAAAGCCGTTTAAGAACTGTTGGAACACCTCTAAAGGTAGTATTTCACGCAAACATTTTGGATTCAAGCACCGAGAAAGTTGCGGATGCCATTGAAGATCATTTCTCTAATCTTGAAGAGGAATTACACAGAGATTATGGCGGCATTTTGGAACATCTTTGGATTGATTTAGAATTAGTTGAAAGTCATTTAAAAAGTAGGGATTCTTGGCATTTTCGTTTTCAAAAAAGAGTTGATAATCCAGAATCTCATACCGAATTATACTCCTACAACGTAGGTCATTATAGTGTTAAACCAGATTTTGAAAAGTTAAGAAAGCTTTCATCTGAAACATCAATTTGCTCATATATATTTGAGTTATTATATGAATCGACTCAAGTTTTAGTCAATAAGCAAAAAAAACTTGATGGATTTAATGCAACTGCATTTCGACAGGATTTTTTATCTGCTTGCAAAAAGTTAGGATATATTGATTGATAAAACCCCCATAGTAAAAACCCTATTTTTCCTTCAAAGCAAAATAGGTTTTTTTCTTTAAATATAATTTTCATCTATTTTTTTTCAAAAAATCAGACGGAAATAGAACCTAAAATATACTTTCTGTCTATTTTATACTCTAAAAAGCTATTTTAAATTTTTATCCTGAAATATATTTCTCATTTTTATGTTTTATCTTACAACGTGGTTTGTTAAGTCAACAATTACAAACCAAACTTGGAATTAAAACTTATAATCATTTTTAAATATATTTCGAATGCAAACACAAAACCAGATTGAAAATTTCCTTTTTCAGAGAAAATTTGACAAGGCCAGAGAATGCCTAAATAACGGAGAAACCTTTAATGATCAATATCTTAAAAAACAATTTTTCTCAAATATCTGCCAAAATTATAGAAACCCGATAGCGCGGATTTGCAATCCGTGCCCGCAACAGTAAGACGCAAAACAAATCATTAAAATAAAAGTTACACAAATTAATGTACTTTTAAATTTACAAAGAGAATAAACCAATCTTTGAGGGCACGGATTGCAAATCCGCGCTATCCTTGCTGAGATAAATCTGCGCAATCGGGAAAAACTTTTTAACGAAACAAATTATGAATAATATCTGGAAAAAAGTAAGAACTGTAACATTACCAAAACCTGGAAATGTCGGCACCATAGAAAAAGACGAAACATACTATTCACTAGATGGAAAAACTATTTTATATAATGGATATATCATAAAAGATGCAGACTTCGAAACCTTTGAATATTGCTTTAGTTTTGCAAAAGATAAAAACAAATGTTACAGAGCTGATTCTATATACAAAGACGCGGATCCAAAAACTTTTATAGTATTAAATTATCACTTTGCTAAAGATAAAAACAATATTTATTCACTAGGCGGTATCGTGAAGAACCTAGATTATCAAACCTTTGAAATATTAGATTGCGAATATATATCGAGCAGTGACGAAATAAGGAATTCAAAATTATCATTTAGCAGCGATAAATCTGGTATCTGGTGGATGGATTATTATTCATACAAACCGGTTTTAATAAAAGGTACAAACAAAAGTACCTTCAAACGAATAGATGAATGTTTTTCTAAAGATGATAAACATATTTATTTCGGTGGCACACGCCTACCAAAAGCAAATCCCTTAACGTGGAAAAGATTGCATGAAAACACCTATTACTCCCAAGACCTAAATAGAATTTATTTTACTAAAAACTTACTAAAACAAGCCGATGTAGATACATTCGAAGTACTGTCAATTCCAATAAACACAGGATTATTTTCTTATGCCAAAGATAAAAATTGGGGTTATATGACTGGTAGTGTAATATCTCACGAAGAATTGGAGCAAATTATTAAAGAAGGCCTTTGGTAAGCTTTTGTTCAACACTTAAATCTAAATATAAAATACTCATTCTCTCTCTATTTCTTAACACAAAAACCCCTTTTTAATTTTAATCCTAAAATATATTTACGATTTTTATGTTTTATCTTACAGTACGGTTTGCGAAGCCAACAATTACAAGCCAAATTGCAATTAAAACTTATCATCATTTTTAAATATATTTCAAATGCAAACACAAAACCAGATTGAAAGTTTCCTTTTTCAGGGAAAATTTGACGAGGCGAGAGAATGCCTAAATAACGGAGAAAACTTTAACGATCAATATCTTAAAAACAATTTTTCTCAAATATCTGCCAAAATTATAGAAGCCAAAGAAATTGATTTCATTGAAAAACTAATAAAAGCCGGATTTATTGAGACTGACATTTACGAATTGGACAGTTTTGATCAATCTATTTTCAAACCATTGACTTTATATTTAAAAGATGACGAAGATTCGATTGCTTTCTTCAAGGAATTGATGTCGAAAATGGATAATATCAACGACGAAATAAGTGATAAAACTCTTCTCGGTTATTTTCTTGAGAAAGGAGCTTCGCCAAAAACAGTTAAAGTTTTAGTTGATGATTTTAGTGCTAACACTCAGTATAAGAACAATGCAGGAGAAAATTTCATCTACACGATTTTGAATACTTATGGTCTAGATCCTGAAAAAGTAAAAGAATATATCACTATACTTTTAGAAAATGGCGTTGACATAAACGAAAAAAATATTGTGGGTACAACGCCATTAATCTGTGCCGTTAAAAGAAACAGAAAAGAACTTCTTCCATTTTTATTAGAAAATGGAGCTGATCCTAATGAAACTGATAATCAGGAAAACAGTGCTTTTTATTACGCTGCAGCCGAACAGTTTTCTTTTCCGATGTACGAACTTTTGGCAGAATCATCATCTGCTAATTTTAATAATATCAATAAAAATGGAAAAACTTTACTCACAGAGTTTATCCGAATGATGTCTGATTCTGAATACGATCTGAATTCACTTCAAAGATTATTGTCAGATGGAGCCGATTTAAATCACAGCGCTCAATATTACGGAAATCCAAAATCGGGTATAGATTACATTGTTGAGAAAAAATCGGGTATTTTAAAATCGGTACTTGACAGTGGATCTATTGATGTCAACGAACAAGACAATCAAGGAAACACCATCTTGCATAAAGTTTGCGCCTTTAATGTTAATTACGATGCAGAAATGGCAAAAGAAACTTATAGAAAAGTAAAACTGCTATTAGATCAAGGAGCTGACATTTCGATTACAAACGATAAAGACGAAACTGCCTTAATGCTTGCTTCTGAAGACAACCTGAAGATTAAAACAGTTGAACTTTTAATGAAACAATAAAACGATCATTTTACTTAAAATTACCCAAACATGTCAATGTCATTTATAGTTGCCTGCGAAAACGGGAACCGAAAAATAGCCGAATTGTTGCTTCAAAATAAAGAAGTAGATGTAAAATATACCGACGAACAAGGTAGAACAGCTCTTCATTACGCCGCACACCGCGGTTATCTCGATATTGTGAAAATTCTAATCGAGGAAGGTGCCGATATTAACTACGAAGATCATCAGGGAGAAACGCCTTTGTATTTTGCCTGTCTTCAAAAACAAAAACAAACTGCACTTTATCTTTTAGAAAACGGAGCAGAAATCACGAAGAATGATAAATACGGAAATAGTCTACTGCATTTAGTCGTTCAGACGGCTCAAATTGAAATTGCAACAAAGTTGCTTCAAGCCGGAGTAGATGTTAATTTACTGAATAACAATGGAGAAACTCCGCTATTGTTGGCTTCGGCAAAATTAAATAGAGAAATTATCCAATTGCTTTTAGACAATGGAGCAGATATTAACGTTACGGATAAACAGGGAAATACACCACTTATTTACGCTTGTTATACCAAATCTATTCCAATGGTGACATTGCTTTTAGATAACGGTGCCGATATAAACCACGCGAATCATTCTGGAGAAAATGCACTTTTAATTGCTTGTTACGAAACCAATAGAATGTTAGCTAAATTACTGATTGAAAGAGGTGCAGATGTATTTACTTCAAGCAATACTGGATATTCTCCTATTTGGTACGCTTGCGCGAATAATCAAAAGGAAATCGTGGCTTTGTTTCTAGAAAACGGAGTTGATGTGAATTACAGCAAACCTTTAGCTGGCGACACTTCTTCAATGAATGATTATTTGGATTGGATTGTTAGCGCCACAAATATTTCAAACGAATCGAGTTTTACTTTGAACAGTTCATACAATTATGGCGGAGAAAGTCTGCTGCATGTCGCAACCAAAAAAGGGAACTTAAGCATGGTTAAATTGCTTATCGAAGCTGGAGCAAACATCAATATTCAAGACGAATCTGGAAATACGCCATTACATTACAGCGCCGCAAACGGAAAGAAAGATGTTGTAAAATATTTATTGGACAATAAAGCCGATGCGTCAATCGTAAACGTAAAAGAACAAAAAGCGATAGATTATTCGAATGTAAAAGGCTTTAATGAAATTACAGAATTGATTCTGAAATACGCTCCATCAGGAACTGTTGTAAATCCAATAAACACTCCGCAACAAGCCGAAACGCCAAAAGCCGAAGCTTCAAATTCGATGGAAGCGAAGAAAAAGGCATTATTAGATTTAAAGGAACTTCTAGATGCTGGAATCTTAACTTCGGAGGAATTTGATGCCGAGAAAAGTAAAATTTTAAAAGGATAAATAATAAATAAATTCAAAAATGAAAAAAATCTTAAATGCCACAACTCTATTTTTAGTATTAATTGCCGGAAGCTTAGTTTCTACATCATGCACCAACCTTTCACCAGAAAAAACCTTTGAAATTGCCGCTTTAAATTCGAATTTATTATCTCGTTTTGGAAGTAAAGAAATCAACGAAAAGCTGCAATCTGAAGCACAAGTTTATGATGAAACTCAAAAAAAGATGATTCCGTCTACTTATCAAGATTCTTTTAAATATGATATAACTAATTTAGAAACCCGATTAAAAACTATTCAGGACATACCGGAAGATGAAGACAACAAAGAGCTTCTTCAGGCATCGAAAGACTTATTTACTTATGCAATTGCGAAACAAAAAGAAGGTTATTTGTCAATTGCTAAACTAAAAGACGAAAAAGCTTCGCAAGAGCAAATTGAAAAAGCAATTGAAGATTTCGACGCTTCAACTCAAAAGGATATAGATGCGAAGTTTACCAAATTGATGAATGTGGCACAAACTTATGTGGATAAGCATAATATCAATGCTAAAATTGGAACTTAAATTTCTCTTATTATAAACAACAAACCCTATTTTGTAATGTTACAAAATAGGGTTTGTTGTTTTAATTTATAGATTTTAAGTCTCTTTAACCGTAATAATTTTCACTGGACAAGCTTTTGCTGCCAATTCACAGCTTTCAACAATTGCATGATTGGGAGATTTTAATGTAAAAAATCCTTTTGCATTCTGCGAATGAATGAGAACCGATTTTCCATCTTTTTTAGACATCTGAAAATGAACTGGATCCATTTCGACACAGTAATTACAGCCAATACATTTATCTCGTTGTAATGTTATAATAACCATTATGCCTCAACAATTTTATATAATTTGTCCGACATTCTGATTCTAAACGGAAGTTTGAAAGTACAATCATCTCCTTTTGTTGCTTTTTCTACCGTAATATCATTCACAAACATTTCATCGATAATCATTTCCTGAGCTCCTGTACTTGGTCCAGTCACCAAAATTTTATCTCCAATTTTTATATCATAAGCTTCAATTTTAAACTGTCCAACTTCTGCTTTTGGGAAATAATGCGTTCCTTTTCCAACATAAACCTTTTTTTGCGTTGCAGCTGATCCTGGAATATCGCTCCACTCGCCTAATTCCTGACCTAGATAATATCCTGACCAGAATCCCCGATTGTAAACTGTTTCTAAAGCTTTCATCCAAACTGCGGTTTTTTCTTTTGAAAATGTGCCATCATAATACGCATCAATCGCTTTGCGATAAGTTTTAGTTACTGTTGCAACGTATTCAGGCGCACGGCCTCGACCTTCGATTTTTAAAACCTTAATTCCCGAATCGATAACCTGATCTAAGAAATCCAGTGTACACAAATCTTTTGGCGACATCATGTATTCGTTATCCAATTCGATTTCAAAACCTGTTTCCTGATCGATAACGGTATATTTTTTTCGACAGTTTTGTTTGCAAGCACCACGATTCGCTGATGAATTATGCGAATGCAGACTCAAATAACATTTTCCTGAAACGGCCATACACAAAGCACCGTGACCAAAAATTTCGATTTCAACTAAATTTCCGTTCGGCCCTTTTATCTGTTCTTTCTCAATTTGGTCGGTGATATTTTTTACTTGACGTAAACTCAGTTCACGACTTAGAACCATTGTATCTGCAAATAAGCTATAGAATTTAATGGTTTCAATATTCGTTACATTCAATTGGGTTGAAATATGAACTTCCATTCCAATTGACCTTGCCATAGTAATTACGGCTTGATCTGAAGCAATTACAGCTGTAATATTTGCCTCTTTAGCTTTGGTCAATAATGTTTTTACGACTGATAAATCGTGATCGTAAATAATCGTGTTTAAAGTAAGATAGCTTCTAACGCTTTTTGCTTTACATCGATTGGCAATTTCTTTTAAATCATCAATCGTAAAATTGACTGTCGATCTTGCACGCATATTAAGCTGTTCAACTCCAAAATATACGGAATCACAGCCATTATCTAAGGCAGCTTGAAGTGACTCAAAATCTCCAGCTGGAGACATGAGTTCAATTGTATTGTTAATTGTCATTTTCGGTTTATTATTCAAATGACAAAAATAATGTGGGTATAGATTAGATTCCTATGATTTATATCATAGTCTATATTTTAAAAATTATTTGCAGTAGCCCTATTATAAATCATTTGCTATGTCCATAATTGTAACGCAATCTTTATCAAATATAGCCCACGGTTTCAACCGTGGGAACACAATAGGCATCCTTAACGTTACGCAACAATACGTTTCCCACGGTTGAAACCGTGGGCTATGTTTTATATTGTGATTTTTTTGTCATGAGATCGATTTAATTTTCAAACCCATGCAGTTTTACAAATTCATCAAATTCCTGCTGTCCATCCTTTTTGAGATGATGCTGCTTTTGTTTTTTAATGTAATTAAAAACAAGATTAAGTTGAGACTCGCTTACAGCAAAAGCCGCATAACCCTTTTGCCATGCGAATTTTTCAAGAATTAGATTTTCTCCATTTATACAATGAGATGAAACTCCTTTCGCTTGACGAATTACATCCGAAATAGATTTTTGGGGATTCAATAAAAACAAAACATGTATATGATCAGGCATTCCGTTTATGATTCTAACAGGACAACCCAATTCAATTAACTCATTGTGAATATAATCGTGTACCTTTTTTTCAATTGAAAAGTCAATTAATTCCTTACGGTTTTTGGTTGACCAAATGGCGTGAATCCATAATTTGGCAAAAGAATGTGACATTGTAAAGTAGCGTTAAAAAATGCTAATTTACAATTTTATACAATTTATCTGACAAACGAATACGAAATGGAACCTCAAAAGTCACCTTATCACCAATTTTAGCAGATTGAGTTTCTGTTCCATTAACAATGATTCTATTCAAAACCATTTCCTGATCTCCAGTAGTTGGGCCAGAAATTAAGATTTTATCACCGCTATTTAACTCTTGGTTTTCGATTGTAAACTGTCCAACTTGTGCTTTTACATAGTAATGCTCTGCTTTTCCAAGAAGTACTTTTTTTACTTTTATTTTCTGACGAATATCAGCTGGCTTTTGAGCTGTAGCCAAAGCTGTTTCTGGCAATTCTCCTGAATGTTTGAATTTCAGATTTTCAGATTTTCCTTTTCTGAACACTTTATTTCCAACTTGTTTTCCAGTTCTTAAACGAACTTGATCAACCAATGGCATGTGGATAATCTCTAAACATTCTGTAGAACAGCAGTTTTCCATTGCAGCTTTACAATCGTCGCATTGAATAAACAATAAATGGCAACCATCGTTTTCACAGTTGGTGTGATTATCGCAAGGTTTTCCGCATTGGTGGCATTGCGAAATAATATCATCTGTGATTCTTTCACCCAGACGATTATCAAATACGAAGTTTTTACCAATGAATTTGCTTTCTAAACCTTCTTCTTTCAATTGTTTAGCGTAATTGATAATTCCGCCCTCTAATTGATAAACGTTTTTGAAACCTTGGTGTTTAAAGTAAGCACTCGCTTTTTCGCAACGAATACCTCCAGTACAATACATTACTAGGTTTTTATCGTCTTTGTGGTCTTTAAGCTGTTCGTTGATAATTGGCAAACTCTCTCTGAAAGTTTCAACATCTGGAGTGATCGCTCCTTTAAAGTGTCCAACTTCACTTTCGTAGTGATTTCTAAAATCTACTACAATTGTGTTTGGATCATCAAGGATTTCGTTAAATTCTTTAGCTTTCAAGTGAACGCCTATATTGGTAACATCAAAAGTATCGTCGTTTAAACCGTCAGCAACAATTTTGTGACGCACTTTGATTGTCAATTTTAAAAAGGAATGATCGTCTTGTTCTACGGCAACATTCAATCGGATGCCTTTCATGAAATCATAAGCTTCAAGAGTTTCTCTAAAAGCTTCAAAATTTTCGGCAGGAACACTCATCTGAGCATTAATTCCCTCATGGGCGACATAAATTCTTCCCAGTGCATCGAGTGCATTCCAGGCAATGAATAAATCGTTACGAAATTTTTGTGGATCTTGAATTTTGGCATACGCATAGAAAGACAACGTAAGTCGTTGTTTACCTGCATCATCGATCATGATGGCTCTTTCTTCTGCGCTTAAAGTGTTATACAGTTGCATGCTATAAACAGTTTTAAGTTAAGAATATATTTTTTTTAGATTTTCCTTAAAATCTGCGGCAAATTTAGAGTTTATTTTGAGATTAAAAATGGCCTTACCTTAATTATCTGATTTTTTTAACATCTTTAGGCTCTCTATAGATTAATTTACATCACACATTAATTACATATATGATTTTTTGCGGAAAATTATACCAAAATGGAACAAAACTGATTATAATTATGGAAGACTATTCTTTTTCTTCTAATAATGCTTTTTTGACCTCATTCAATTCTGAGATTTTTTCAGCACTAACTTTAGGATATTCCAAATCCATTTCGTCTAAAGCATGAATTATTGCAGAAGCAATTGCGATTCGAGCATACGCTTTATTGTCGGCGGGAATAACATACCAAGGCGACTTTTTAGTTGAAGTGTTCTTGATTAATTCTTCATAAGCATGCATATAATCGTCCCAATATCCGCGCTCTTTGGCATCGGCTGCACTAAATTTCCAATTTTTATCAGGATTGTCAACTCTTTCTATAAATCTTCTTTTTTGTTCTTCTTTAGAAACATTTAGAAAAAATTTAATGACAATGGTTCCATTTCTAGTCAAATATCTTTCAAAATTCCGAATGTCTTCAAAACGATTTTCCCAAATATCCTTAGTAATTAATTTCTCTGGTATTTTCTGTCCTCGCAATATTTGTTCATGAACACGAACTACAAGAACTTCTTCATAGTAAGAACGATTAAAAATCCCGATTCGGCCTCTTTCTGGAAGATGTTTTTGGCAGCGCCATAAATAATCGTGATCTAATTCTTCTGAGCTTGGCCCTTTAAAGGAAGATACTTGACAGCCTTGCGGATTTATACCAGACATAACGTGTTTTATTGCACCATCTTTTCCTGCCGCATCCATAGCCTGAAATATGATAAGAACTGACCATTTATCTTGAGCATACAAAATATCCTGCATGGCCGCGAGAGCTTTAATCCCCATTTTTAATGTTTTTTGAATCAATGCTTTGTCTTCATTCCCAAAATAAGATGTTGGTTTGTCTTTTAACGTAAAATCTTTATCATCACCCACACAGTATTGTTCGGAGAATTTTTTAGCTCTATGCAATAATTCCTTTTTGGTTAATTTTTTAAAATCGTCACTTTCTGTTTTCTTGTTATTTTTCTTGTTATTTTTTGACATGACCACAAAAGTTTTTTAAGTTATTATACTAGTAATCCAGAATAAATTATTCCTACAAAAATGCAGTTTATCGATATAATGTTGCGTTTTATCCGTTTGAATATTATTAACTGAAAATCAGATAAATAAAATTTTAACTAAAATTAACAAAATTCAAACAATATTTATTCATTTAACCAAAAAAACACTAACTTAGCTAATGCACTTTACTGGTTTTTAATTAGTTGTATTTAAATTAATTTTATCTAAAAGAATTTAACAATGAACAAAATCTACTCCTCAGCAATTTTACTAAGTCTTATTTTTTTTTCTTGTAAAAAAGAGACCCCACCAAGTCCAAAACCACTAGAAATTTCAGTCACTTCTGTTTTACAGCAAGATGTAAAATTAGAATCTGAATATACGGGGCAGACTTTTGGTCAATCAGATATACAAATTAACCCGCGAGTTGATGGTATTATTGAAAGCATGAACTTCAAGGAAGGAAGTTTTGTCAAAAAAGGACAAGTACTGTACACTATTGACCCTTTACCATACAAAGCTAAATTGAACGAAGCTCAAGGAGTGGCTGCAGAATCGCAGGCGCGATTGTCTAAAACCAAATCAGATTTGGACATGATTACACCTTTGGCTAAGATGAATGCCGTCAGCCAGAGAGAACTGGTTTCGGCAAAAGCGGCATACAATGCTTCTTTAGCCCAAATAAAAGCTTCTGATGCTTCAGTAGATAATGCTAAAATCGAATTGGGCTATTGCAAAATACTAGCTCCAATTTCAGGATTAATAGGCATTTCTAAAGTTCGTGTCGGCGATTATGTGAGACCTGGCGCCATGTCTATTCTAAATACCATTTCAGACTTAGGAGATGTGAGAGTGCGATTTACCATTAGCGAACAAGAATTTCTGCGTCTTTTTAGAGAGTTCAGCAAACCAAATTCTGCCTTAAAAGGCTCTGGTGCAACTGTAACTATAAAATTATCTGACGGTTCCATCTATCCAGAAACAGGAAAAGTTAGTTTTGCCGACAGACAGATTGATCCTTCTACGGGAGCAATCACATTTGAAGCTACATTTCCTAATCCTGATAAATTGCTCCGACCTGGCCAATATGTAAAAGTAGCACTGCTTACAGACATTCGTAAGGAAGCAATCGTAATTCCACAGCGTGCTGTTATCGAAGTCCAAGGAATCTACCAAGTTTATGTAGTCGGTAATGATAATAAAGTTCAGATGCAGATTGTTAAACCTGGTCCAGCCGTTAAAAATGGATACATTATTGAAGAAGGGTTAAAACCAGGCGATAAGATAGCCATGGGAGGTACTTCTTTATTAAAGAATGGAAGTGTTATTACTCCAAAAATCGTTCAATGGCAATTGGGCGATCCAGAAACTGTAGCTGCAAAGTAATCTAAATCACATACTATTATGGGAGAATTTTTCGTTCGAAGACCGATTGTTGCCATTGTAATTAGTATTATTATTGTGATACTTGGATTACTGGCATTACAAAAAACACCTATTTCGCAATATCCGGATATTAATCCGCCTGTTGTAAAAATTACCACTTCTTTTACTGGAGCAAATGCGCTGAATGTTGAACAGGCAGTGGCAACTCCTATTGAGCAAAAAGTAAATGGTGTCGAAAATATGCTATACATGAAATCGATCAACACTTCTGATGGTGCTTGTACTATTGAAGTTACTTTCGATGTGGGAACTAATCTGGATAATGCCAATATGCTTACGCAAAACAGGCAAAACCAGTCCGCTCCATTTATGCCTTCTAGTGTTAAACAACAGGGAGTCGTAGTAAAAAAGTCCCTATCATTCCCGATGATGTTGTTTACCATTACGTCTAACAATCCAAAATATGACGCCAAGTTTTTAAATAACTACGCCAGTATAAATGTCGTTGACCAGCTGGCTCGTATAAAAGGAGTTGGAGAAGTTGCTCTCTTTGGAGGAAGCGATTACTCCATGCGTATTTGGTTAAAGGCAGATATGATGAGTAAGCTCGGCGTGACTGTTGAAGATGTCAAAAATGCACTGAATGCACAAAACATGATTAGTCCAGGAGGAAAATTTGGGGCTGAACCAGCACCTCCTAATACTGAATTTACATACGGTGTAACACTTCAAGACCGATTAGTTACTGAAAAAGAATTTGGAAATATCGTAGTTCGAAGCAAAGAAGATGGAGCACAAGTTTTATTGGGTGATATTGCCCGAATCGAATTAGGGACTGAAAATTACAGCTCAACAGCCAGAAGAAATAGTTCTCCTAGCGCCGTTGTTGCGGTATACCAAATGCCCGGAAGTAATGCCCTTGATGTAGCTGAAATTGCCAAAACTACTATGAAACAATTGTCTGAAAGATTTCCGCAAGACGTTGTATACCAAGAATCATTAGATACTACACTTGCTATTACCGCAGGAGTTGATGATATCGTCCACACACTTTTTGAGGCCATTATATTGGTTATCTTGGTGGTATTCATATTTCTACAAAATTGGCGCGCTACTTTAATTCCGTTAATTACGGTTCCAGTTTCGCTGATAGGTACTATTGCGGTTTTCCCAATGTTAGGATTTTCGATCAATACGCTTTCTCTTTTAGGATTAGTATTGGCAATTGGTATCGTGGTCGATGATGCGATTGTGGTTGTAGAAGCCGTAATACATCACATCGAACATGGAAAAAATCCGCGGGAAGCTACTATTCAAGCTATGAAAGAAGTTTCTGGACCAGTAATTGCGATTGCATTGATTTTGTGTGCCGTTTTTATCCCAGTAGCGATGACACCTGGAATTACGGGGCGCTTTTATCAGCAATTTGCCATAACCATTGCCGTCTCGGTCGCCTTTTCAGCATTTAGTGCTTTATCTTTAAGTCCTGCACTCTGTGCCATGCTTTTAAAACCAACAAAACCTCTTGACCAGCAAAAAGGATGGCTTGCTAAATTTTTTTCTTGGTTTAATAGAGTTTTCGAAAATGTTACAGGAAAATATATTGGCGGGGCAACATTTTTTGCCAAAAAAGCAATGCGTATTGTTGTTTTACTCGCTGTGATCCTCGCTTCAATTGTACTTTTAGGCAAAAAGATTCCGTTAGGATTTATTCCTGAGGAAGATCAAGGTTATGTTTTAGTAAATATTGCTTTACCACCTGCATCATCATTACAGCGTACCGATGAAATATCAAGAAAAGTAGACAGTTTTCTTAAAGAAGAAAAATCTATTCTGTCTTATACAACCATAAACGGATTTAGTATGCTTACAAACTCCTATCAACCTAATAATGCTTTCATCTTTATTTCGTTAAAACCTTGGGAAGAAAGAGCTGAAACGGCTAAACAGTTTGTAGATCGATTCAATAAAAAACTGGCCACTCAAATTACGACAGCAACCTGTTTTTCATTTGGTCCGCCCGCAATTCAAGGTTTGGGTGCTTCCGCTGGATTTAGTTTAATGCTGCAAGACCGCGGAGGTAATACGCCTCAATATTTAGCAGAACAGACACAAAAATTTATTGCTTCAGCACAGCAGCGTCCAGAGATAAAACGAATTTACACCACTTTTAATGCTGGTACTCCACAAATTAAACTGGATATCGACAACGACAAGGCTATGAAATTAGGAATACCCGTTTCTAAAGTTACCGAAGCGCTTGGAGCATTTTTGGGAGGAAGTTATGTAAATGACTTTAACCGTTTCGGACGTCAATATAAAGTTTATGTACAAGGAGAAGCTGTCAATCGTGTTAAACCAGAAGATCTAAATATGATTTACGTGAAAAACAATAAAGGCGACATGCTTCCGGTTTCCACGCTTGTTACAGCAACCAAAGTTTCGGGTCCCGATTTTACGAATCGTTTAAACTTATTCCGATCTGCAGAAATTGGGGGAAGCCCGAATGATGGCTATAGTAGTGCGCAGGCTTTAACTGCATTGGAAGAAGTAGCCAAAGAAACTCTGCCAGCGGACATGAGCTACGATTACATCAACTTATCATATCAGGAAAAACATTCACCTGGAGGATCATCCGTATTTATTATGGCATTGGTTTTTGTATTCTTAATCCTAGCCGCACAATACGAAAGCTGGAAACTGCCATTTAGTGTATTGCTTGGAGCTCCTTTTGCGGTATTCGGAGCATTTTTAGGACTTCTTCTAGCAAGATTTGGAAGTGATGCTTATGTCAATAACGTTTTTGCACAAATCGGACTCGTTTTGCTTATTGGATTGGTAGCGAAAAATGCCATTCTGATCGTTGAGTTTGCCAAAGAAGAATATGAAAGAGGAAAACCTCTTTACGAATCGGCAATGTACGCTGCCAGACTTCGTTTTCGACCGATTCTGATGACTGCTTTTGCTTTCATTCTCGGGGTTGTTCCGTTATTGACTGCTACAGGTGCAGGTTCTCAAGCTCGTATTGTAATGGGAATGGCCGTATTTAGCGGAATGTTGATTGCCACCGTTTTAGGTGTATTAATTGTACCGGGGTTATTTGTTATGATTGAAAAAATTGGACACAAGAAAGAAGAAACAATCACAACAGGAGGAAACAATGTAGAATCAAATACTACAGACCATGAGTAAGAAATATAAAATAATCGTTATTGTACTGGTTCTTTCCTTATTTCCGGTGGGATGTATGGTTGGTCCAAAATATAAAAAACCTGAGCAGTTAAAATCAGATTCTTATAGAAACGAAAGAAATTTAGACAGTCTCGCTTCAGTAACCAATTTAAAATGGTTTGATCTGTTTAATGATGATGTTTTAAAAGGTCTTATTCAAAAAGGTCTTGAGAATAACTATGATCTAAAAATTGCAGTTTCGAGAATTGAGCAATTTCGCGCTCAATTAGGTTATACCAAAGCCGATTTATTTCCGTCTTTTCAGTATGGAGCTACTATAAACAGCAACAAGAAATACATTACGCCATCGACCGCTGGCGCAACTATGTCTTGGGAACTTGATTTCTGGGGGAAATATCGTCATGAAAATAATGCTGTTAAAAATGAACTTCTAGCGACAGAAGAAGCTCGTAAAGTAATATTGTCTGATATCGTCGCCAATATTGCCATAGCGTATTTTCAGATGCGAAATTTTGATGATCAGTTGGAAATAACCAAACACACTCTTGAAACCAGAGAAAAGTACTATCAAATCATAAGCGAGAGATTTGAAAAAGGGTATATCTCTGAAGTTGACAAAGTACAGATTGAACAACAAGTTGCCATTGCTGAAGCAGCAATTCCTAATATTGAAAGACAAATAACCTATCAAGAAAATGCCATTGCACTGCTTACAGGCCAGCTTCCTACTGAAATTCCGAGAGGAAAAAGTAATACCGAATTGCAGATCGTTAGCAAAATTCCATTGTCAATTCCGTCTGCATTATTAGAAAACAGACCCGACGTAAAAGCAGCCGAATTAAGATATGTGGCTGCCAATGAAAGAATTGGCGTAGCTCAAGCAATGCGCTTTCCATCTATTAATCTTGCTGCAATTGCCGGATTTGCCAGTGCCGATTTGAGTAATCTATTTTTAGGAAGCTCATATATGCAAAATGCTTCTGGCGGAATTGCAGGACCAATATTCGCTTTCGGAAAAAACAAAAGAAGAGTTGAAATAAACAGACATCAGGCAGAACAATTCAAATTTCTTTATCAACAAAAATATATTGATGCCGTTTCTGAAGTAGAACAATCGATACAAAACGTTCGAACTTATCAAGAAGAATGGAAAGCCCGCAACAGACAAGTGCAAGCGGCTCTAATAAACTTTAAATTATCTCATGAAAGATATGACAGCGGCTACGTTTCTTACTTAGAAGTTTTAGATGTAGAAACTAATCTTTTTAATGCTCAATTAAGTTTAGCACAATTATCTGAAAGACAATTAAGTTCAATGGTTGAATTGTACAAAGCACTTGGCGGGGGATGGAATTTATAAGGTTCTGAGATTCTAAGTTGCTAAGGTTCTAAGTTTTTTAAACTAAACATATAAAAACAAAAAGAGGCTGTCTCAAAAGGACAGCCTCTTTGGTTTTTTAAATCTTTGTCACTTCAATTCTAAACTTAGTATCTCAGAATCTTATCAACTTCGTATCTTTAAAATTAGCAGAATTCGTTAAACGCATCCTGTAAATTCTCAGCAATTAATTCAGCTGGGCGTCCTTCGATGTGGTGGCGCTCTAACATGTGAACCAATTCTCCGTTTTTAAACAAAGCCATAGATGGCGAAGATGGAGGAAATGGGAACATATGTTGTCTTGCAGCGTCAACAGCTTCTTTGTCAACACCTGCAAAAACAGTAATTAAATGATCTGGTTTTTTAGCTCCTTCCAAACTCATTTTTGCTCCTGGACGTGCATTTCTTGCAGCGCACCCGCAAACAGAGTTTACAACAACTAAAGTGGTACCTTCAGCTTTGATAGCATTCTCAACAGCTTCAGCACTATGTAAATCTTGAAAACCAGCAGCTGTCAATTCAGCTTCCATTGGTTTTACCATTTCTAGTGGATACATATTCTTGTTTTTTAAATTGTACTTTTTGAACTGCAAAGTTACAAAGTTTAGTCGCAACTAGTTACTTTGAAGTATAAAGTTTTGCTATAGTTCGATTGAGAAAGTCGAAAGTCTGAAAGTCATCAAGTTGAAAGTGTCAACTTTATCCTTTTTCTTGGAACATTCTGCGAACTAGAGCCTTTATAAATGGCCCTTTCGGGCATTTTATGATTACTTCAAAATCTTCAAAAAAACTCGTTTCTTCATCTAAAAATTTGAAAATCAATTCAGGATTTCCTTTTTTAAATAAAGAAGAGAAAATAGAACTTCCCAATTCATTATTTCGATAGAGAATATCTAAAAGCAATGAATCGTAAAACCAAAACCTACTTTTTTTATAAAACGATGTCATGCTGAACGAAGTCGAAGCATTTTTCTCTTCAAGGAATTCAATCAATTTCGAAGATTTTTTATCTGAATTTTTGAATGTATAACCTGTGCTAGCTTTTGTCCAACCGCCAGCTGTACCAATATTCAGGACCCTTTTGGTATTTTTCTCCCAGAAAGGATAACAAGTCATGGGAATACTTCCCTCCTCTTTTTCGAGAATTTCATATTGGCTTGCACCGAGTTTCTTCAGATAAATTTGAATTTCATTTTCGTACTCTTCTTTCGAAAGCAGTTTTTCCGAAAACAAAGTATATTCAACCAAAGCTTCCGTTTTTGAAGTCGGCAGAACATAAATAAATCTTGTATTTCCTTTTTGCTCAACCGAAAAATCCATAAACGTGACTTCATCAGGATTGAAAACTTCTTCTTGCGTTTTCACAAACCAACCCACAAAATGCTGTTGCAAAACAGGATATTTATTTTGCCTTTCGACGAAAGCCTTAGTATAAATGCTATTGAAAAGATATTGGCAAGTGTATCGATTTTGCTCCGTTCCAACAAAAACATGAGTTTCAAGTTCGTTGATATCAGTCACTTTTTCGTTTAAAAAAGTAATGTCGGACTGATTTGAAATAGCTTCGAAAACGAAATTATAAAAGTCTAAACCGTTGATTTTATTATATGAATATGGTTTTAGATCCAGATCACGTCTAAAATCCTCGTTGGCAAAAAAAGCCGAATCCCATTTTTTCGAAATCACAGAATTCCAAACGCTTTCTTCTTTTTCCCAAAAACACCAAGTTCTGTCGTTGGTTTTTTTCACATCTTGATCTAATAGTAAAATTGATTTGCCGGAAAATTTTCCAGACAAAATCATTTTATAAACCGTCATCAGAGATGCAAGGCCTGTTCCTGTAAAAATATAGTCGAAATGTTGAATTTGCGAAGAGTTCATTTTCAAAAATAAGAAAATTTATTCTTTCCTTTCATTTTGCCGTTATTTACAAAATGATTTATTTTATTCTTTAGTATTAAAAAAACAAAATTTCTGCCAGATGCATAAATCATCCCCTTCCATTAAAACTTATGAACCTGATTTTAAAGCAGTTTATAACCTTTCAGATTCTATCTATGAGTTTAAAAAAAAAACATTCCTGTTGTTTTTTCAGAAACTAAACTATTCGATAAAAGACTTCAGATGATAAAAGCAAGAAAAATTTATTTGGTATTTCTAAACGGAAAATCTAATGCGGGCGGTGCTGAACGCATGGTTCATTATTTGGATGAGTATCTCAAAAGCCGAAAGATTCTGACTGAAATAATTGATGAAGATCGTTTAAAAAATAGTTTCATAGGAAAATTATATTGGAAGTTATTCAATATAAGACACTTCGAAAAAAGAAGAGCAAAATATATCGCAAGATATATTACAGTGTTTCTTTGGCTACATTATCGTTCGAACAAAAAAGTCATAAGTAATGGTGAACCCACGGCATATTATCCGACAGATTGTGTAATATCTCACGGCTGTTTTCATAAAATGGAATTGGACTACGGCCGAAGAAATCCAAAATTAAGCAGAATTGCAAGACTTCAAATGAAAGCCTGCAAAAATGCCAAGAAAATAATCGCTGTTGAAGACAATGTCAAAAAAGACCTAATGCAGTACTATGGAATTAATCAAGATAAAATAAGTGTAGTACCAAACTGTATTGATAAAACGAATTTTTATCCAATAAAAAAGCCATCCACTGACTTTAAAACAATTGTATATATCGGCAGACTAGAACACGGAAAAGGGATAGCCGAATTGCAAGAACTATCAAAACTTGTTGAAAAGCAAAACGATTGGAGGCTTCTTATTGCCTCAAACAATCCATCAAATACTGAGCTTTTTCAAAATTTGCATAACACTGAAATTTTAGTCGGATTAACAATTGACAACATCAACGAACTGACTTATTCTCGCGCAGACATTGTTTTTTATCCTTCCTATTCAGAAAGTTTTGGAATGGTCACTATTGAAGCGCTTGCCTGCGGAAGACCAATTGCAGGAAATCCTGTTGGTGTTCTGCCTAAATTAGCCAAAGATGAACAACCTGGTGCTTATTTGCTTCCAAAACAAATCGATGAGAATATTTTTCAGTTTTTTGATTATTGCATTGAAGATTCTAGAAAATTCACGCCCGAAGAAATTCATGAATTTGCAATGAAAAAATTTAGTATCGAGTCCTATTTTGAACAAATGGATAAACATTTTCTGAAAAACACCTAATCATCAAATTATTATTTCACAAAAAGTTATCATTCTTCCTATATGAATTTTATATTTCTATCCAGAGAATCCGTTATTCAAAACACAAGGAAAAATCAAAGAGCTTTAAAGCTCCTAAAATATTTTAGAAACAGAAATGCTAAAGTCGATCTGTAGGTGTTACAACAGATATATACGGCAAAAGCATCTCTAATTGATTATCAGAAAGTTTTTGATTTGCAAAGCTTTACAACGATTTGCAAATAAATTTTAAGGGCGTATCAAAAAACACATTATTTACCTCATTAGCAATAATCTACTATGCTAGTATCATAAAAATGCTACTCTTTCAATTTTTCCAAAAGAACTTTAAACTCTTTTGTACCCAAATAGATATTGTACTGAAAAATGATTTCGTTTTTATCATTCAAAACACATAAGGTCGGATATGCAATTTGATTATTAATTGTTCCCAATTGCAATGCCAGTTCGTGAACTCCGACATTATTTCCAGAAGGCAGGTATTTGAAAGTGTGATTTGCGAATTTGATATCGCTTTTTTCCTCTGCATTAAAATTAATAAAATAAAAATCGGAGTTTAGTTTTTCTATAATTTCTTGATCTTTAAAAGTTGTGGCTTTCATTCGCTGGCAAAACTGACACCAATTGGTATGGATGAAAACAATGGTTTTCCGTTTTTGAATTTGCTGCAAACTATCTACTTCTTCAAAAGTCCTGCTTTTTAATTGGCAGAATCCTGTTGAAGTTATTCCGAAGAAGAAAATAAGTAGAACTAGCTTTTTCATTTTTTTTGTTTACAGCTCCCGATATTTATCGAGATAAAAGGATTAAACAGATTTTACTTTTTTGTCACCCTGAGCGAAGTCGAAGGGCGCACCAATAGGATATAGACTTCGATTCCGCTCAGCCTGACAGACGAAAACAATCTGTCTCAAAAATTTTAAATACATAAAAACATAGATTTTTTCTTTTCTAAAGATTACAAAAGAAGCTAGCTTCTACACACCTATGTGAATTGATGCAAGTGAAACGCCTCTTCTACACAAAGTTAAACTATGTTTCTATGTGTTAAAAATTAATCACCTAAAAGTATATCGCAATCCCAAAAATCCTCGAATAGTTTGGTTCTGTCCATAAACGTAAGTCGTGTCAAATGTTAAACCGTATGGATTATCTGGTGTTACCAATACTTTTCCTGCCGAATCGTATTGCACATTTTTGTCGAAAGGATCGTTGGTTCTAGAAATCAAAAACGGATTATTCTGTTTTGGAGTAAAGTTCAGCAGATTTTTGATTCCGCCATAAACTTCAAAATCTTTCCATCCCGAATACGTAAACTGAATATTCTGAATACTGTACCACGGCGAATCTGGACTTCTTGGATCAGTTTCGCTCAACAAAGGCAATTTCATTGGACTGTAAACATTTCCTGTATAATCTATTGATAAATTCCAAGGCTGAATTTTATACGAAATGCTCCATGTTCCTGTGAAATTCTCAGTTAGATAAGGTCTTTCAGAAATTCCATTTTCGACATTTTTATTATCCAAAACCGTTGCTCCGACAATAAATTTTAATCCCGACGGAAAATTAAGATCGATATTCGTGCTGATTCCTTGACTCAAAGCATAACCATCAATATTGTCGTAAATAATTTCGTTTGGATTGGTCTCATAATCTGAAATGATTTTATTGCTGAATCTGGTATAAAAAGCCGTTGTTTCGATTCCCATAAAGGTTCCGTTTCCGAAATTGATTTTCTGAATATAGTTCAAATTCACATTTACTGACTGCTCGGGTTTTAAGTCGTTTTTAATAATGACATCTCTAGAACCCGTTAAAGCTGCGTGATCTTCCGTAAATAAATTCACAACTCTAAATCCAGTTCCTGCATTTAATCTAAAAATGGTGTTTTCGTTTGCTTTAAATCTGTAAGCAAATCGCGGTGTAAAAATAGATCCGTGAATAGAATTGTAATCATAACGCATTCCTAACAAAACTTGGCTTTTTGGAGAAAAGGTAATTTCGTCTTGAACAAAAATTCCTGGAAGCCAAGTATTTTCAGCTTCTTTTGTTGCAGGTGTATTGTCATCATAATAAGTATATCGACTTACAATTCCTGCCAGCAAATCGTTTCTTCCTATTTTTTTATCCCAAGTCAGTTGCAAAAATCCAATTTTCTGATTGGCGATATACGAAGTTGTTCCGTAACGACTATCTTGATAATGCACATTTCCAGAAAAGGAGAGCATCAGTTTTTCTTCAAAAGGCAATTGATAACTTCCAATTAATTCAGCTCTTTTGGTATAAATGCTTTCCCCATAAATTTCATCTCCGCCACGATATTTTTTCTCCCAACGAATGTCTCCACCCCAACGATCTTCATACATTCCGCGCGCAGCGATCGAAAAAAGGCGATTATTATTTCTTTGAAAACTCCATTTATTAAAAACAGAAATACGTTCAGAAAGCGTTACATCGGTAAAATTATCTTTGTCTTTATCTATTACTTGATCATAGTTGAAGTAATTAACCCCAATAAGCGAAATTGCTTTTTTTCCGGCATTAAACTTCATTCCTAAATCAAGATTGCTTTCAAAATAAGAAGTCGTAAAATAATCGGCAGAAAAAACGGGTGCATTAGTCGGGTTTTTAGTAATGATATTGATTAAACCTCCAACCGCTTCACTTCCGTAAAGAGACGAAGCTGGACCTTTTACAATTTCGATTCTTTCTACCAGAGAATTCGGAATTCCAGACAAGCCATAAACCGTAGAAAGACTGCTTACAATTGGCATTCCGTCAATCATAACCAAAGTGTACGGACCTTCCAAACCGTTTATGTGAATATCTCCAGTATTACAAACTCCACAATTGAGCTGCGGACGAACTCCATTTATGTTTTGTAATGCATCATAAATGCTTGGTGTTGGGTTTTTCTTGAAGAAAACTGGCGAATAAACCTCAACAGGAACGGCACTTTCTAATCGTTTTACAGGTTTTAAAGTTCCAGAAACTACCACTTCGTTCAATTCGTTTTGATCTTCTTGTAATTCAAAATCAAGATTCAAATTTTCATTTTCTAAAACAGAAATTCTTTGGGTTATAGGTTTGAATCCCGTCGAGGTCACATTTATTTTATAATTCCCTTTCGGAATATTTTCGAGTTTATAAAATCCTAGAGAATCGGTTTGTGCTTTAAAGTTTGTATTTAATAAGCTAACATTAATTTCCTGACCTACAGGAATTGATAATTCGACTTTTCCTGAGATATTTTGCGAGTATAGGCTTTTAGCTGAAAGTATTAATATTGTCAAAAATAAATATTTCATTCTTTTAAAATTAAATTTAGACAAATCTAAAAATTAAATTTGACAAATAATTATTCTTAAAACAAAATTTTCAGACTGATTGAAATCAAGATGTTATATTTTTTTTAAAACCATATAAGTTATATAAGATAATTTAAGTTTGTGCTAAAATGAACTTATATAACTTATATTGTTTAACTACTCTTTTCTATTGACTAAAAGTCTTCGTCGATAAGTTCTTTATTGATCACCGCTCCAGCGAAAGAGCCTGTAGAAACAGCAATTGCCACAGATCGCATTGGAGTTGTGCAATCTCCACTTGCAAAAACACCTGGAATGTTTGTTTTCTGCATCGCATCTACTTTCAGCAATCCTTGTTCGTTACTATCACATCCTAAAATTTCAGGGATTGGGCAATGCTGTTCAAAAGGCGGTCTTGCGTAAATCGCTTTCACTTCCACTCTTTCTCCGTTCTTAAAAATGATGTTTTTAATATATCCTTCATGATGCTCAAAAGATTCTATTTCTTCTTCTAAAATTAAAACGCCATGACTTTTAAGCGTTTGTGTTTGTTCTGAGGTCAATTCTGATTTTCCATTGGTGCATAATCTCAAATCCTTTGTCCAATTAGAAATCAGTTTTGCATATTCAAAACCCATTTCTCCATTGGCAATAATTGCGGTTTTTTCATTTTTAACTTCATAGCCATGACAATACGGACAATGTAAAACCGAAATTCCCCAACAAGATGTAAAACCTTCAATTTCTGGCAGTAAATCTTTAACTCCAGTTGCAAATAAAACTTTTCGAGAAGAAAAAATAGCACCTGATTCTGTTTCAATTTCGAAACCATTTTCTGTTTTAAATACTTTTACCGCAAGTCCGTTATAAAATTGAACTGTTTTATAAATGTCCACTTGCAATTTGGCTTTCGCCGAAATAACCGCTGGCTTTTCACCATCTTGCGTAATAAAATTATGAGAATGCGGTGTTTGTCTGTTACAAGGCAGACCGCTGTCAATGACTAAAACCTGACGCAAAGAACGTCCTAAACTCATTGCGGCAGACAATCCGCTGTAGCTGCCGCCAATGATAATCACTTCAAAATGCTTCTGTTCCATATTATTTCTATTTTAATCTGTTGAGTGAAATTAGTTTAACACATAGAAACATAGCTTTTAGGATTTGTAAAAAGGCGTTTCACTAGAATAATTAATCATAGAACTATGTGTTAAAGCTTGCTTTTTCTGTACCCTTAAAAAGAAACAATAAATCTATGTTTCTATGTGTTTAAATTTTACTTTCACCCAATGAGTTATTTTAATGATTTTGATTTCTATGTAATTTGTAATTGATTAAATGTCCAATGATCATTCCAATCCCTCCGAAATAAATCAAATCTAGATGAATATCTAAAAGAAGTTCTGTCAAAACACTAATCCAAATGAGTGCCATTGAAACAACTAAAATGGACGATACCAAAAGAGATGATTTTTTTATAATTTTGAGAATTGCAAATAAACCTATCGAAGCAAATAGTAAATCTATAAAAGGATTGTGACTCAGTCCTAAAGGCAGGATCGTTAAAAGAGGAAAAATCAAACAATGAACCAGACAGATGGTTGCGCTAGAAATTCCTAAAATATCGTAAAAGGATGTGCTTATTTTCTTCATTTCGTGTACATTTGCTTAATGCAATTTTGTTGCAAATATATACAATTTTATCAATTGCAACATTGTTGCGTTTAATTTTTAACTTCATAAAAAATGAAAACCACACGTAATACCGCAGCAAAAACGGCTGTTTTAGAGGTTTTTGAGAAATCTAAAACGGCTCTTTCGCACACCGAAATTCACAAACAATTAAATGATTTGTGCGATCGCGTTACCATTTACAGAATTTTGGATCGTTTGATTAATGAAGATGTTATCCATAAGATTTCTAATCTAGATGGAACAGTAAAATATGCCAAATGCAATCATTCGCATCAACGTGTGCATATTCACAACCATGCACATTTTAGCTGCGAGAATTGTCACGAGATTACTTGCCTTGAAAATGTTAAGCCGAGTTATATTATGCCGCACAATTACAAAGTGAACGAAATCAACTTTACGCTATCAGGATTGTGTCCGAATTGTTTAAATTCTAACATTTAGCTTTTAGACTCGTCTAAAAATATTGTTTCGCGAATATAATTTTTCTCTATATTTGTGAAAACAATACTTTTACAATGACCAAATCTTTAGAAGAAGTCCACGAATCAGTTTCTACACAAAATAAAAAAAAGGGTTTTAGAAAAATTTTAGCCTTTCTAGGCCCAGCTTATTTGGTAAGCGTTGGCTACATGGATCCAGGAAACTGGGCAACCGATATTGCCGGCGGAAGCCAATTCGGATACACTTTAGTCTGGGTTTTATTGATGAGTAACTTAATGGCTTTGCTTTTGCAGAGCTTAAGCGCTCGTCTCGGAATCGTAACACAGCGCGATCTTGCGCAAGCCTCTCGAGAAACGTACTCCAAATACATCAACTACATTTTATATTTCTTAGCCGAAATTGCCATTGCGGCCTGCGATTTGGCAGAAGTTCTCGGAATGGCAATCGGAATTAATCTTCTTTTCGGAATTCCGTTACTCGAAGCTGTTCTAATTACCGTTTTAGACACTTTTTTATTGCTTTTCCTGATCAATAAAGGAATTCGTAAGATGGAAGCCTTCATTATTGCTTTAGTGGCTATTATTGGGTTCTCTTTCATTTTTGAAATGATTTTTGCAGAACCAGAAGTGCACAAAGTTTTAGCTGGGCTTATTCCTTCGATTCCAAACTCTGCAGCTTTATATATTGCAATTGGAATTATCGGAGCAACTGTAATGCCGCACAACTTGTATTTGCATTCGTCTTTAGTGCAAACACGAAAATTTGATAGAACTCCAGCGGGAATCAAACAAGCATTAAAATACAATTTGATCGATTCTACGATTGCTTTAAATCTCGCTTTCTTCGTAAACGCAGCTATTCTAATTCTTGCCGCCGCGACTTTCCATAAAAACGGAATGTTTGAAGTTGCCGAAATTCAAGATGCACACCAATTTCTTGAACCGCTTTTAGGAACCAAATGGGCGCCTATTTTATTTGCCGTAGCCTTAATTGCTGCGGGACAAAGCTCAACAGTAACAGGAACACTTGCCGGACAAATTGTAATGGAAGGTTATCTTCATTTCAGAATTCAGCCTTGGGTTCGTAGAATTATAACGCGTTTGATTGCAATTATTCCTGCTGTAATTGTAATTTTGATTTATGGCGAAAGCGTAACAGGCAAATTGCTAATTCTAAGTCAGGTTATTTTAAGTTTACAGCTCGGATTCGCTATTATTCCGCTAATTCATTTTGTGAGTGACAAATCTAAAATGAAAGGGTTTCATATTTCTAGAACTACGCAAGTGGTTTCTTGGATTATTGCCTCTATAATTGTTTCTTTGAATGCCAAATTGGTTTATGATGAAATCACTTCATGGTTAGCAAATTCAGATCATCCGATGGTTCTTTGGTTGACGGTTGTTCCGCTAGCTTTCGGATTCTCAGCTCTATTGTTATACATCGTTTTTAAACCATTTATTGCCAAATTCAAATCAAAAGCTATAAATCATTCGCCTCATAACCTAAAATTGAAGTTTTCGCCAAGAGAAAGCAAGAGCATTAAAAACATTGCTGTCTCTGTAGATTTCTCACATGCAGATGAAGCGGCTTTAAACAAAGCCTTCGAATTGGGTGGCATTGACACGGAATATACACTCATTCACATCGTAGAAACGGTCGGTGCCTTAATGTATGGAGTTCATATACAAGACTATGAAACAACCATTGATGAGAAATTATTGCTGAAATATAAAGACATGCTTTCAGAAAAAGGATTTAAGATCAAAACAGAACTTGGTTTTGGAAAACCAAACAAAATAATTCCGAAAATCATAAACGAAGGCAATTTTGATATTCTCGTTATGGGAACCCACGGCCACACTGGACTAAAAGATATTCTTTTCGGCACAACGGTAGATAAATTGAGACATAAAATTTCAATACCTTTGTTGATTGTTAAATAGAGTTGCTAAGATACTAAGGCTCTAAGATTCTAAGTTTTTTATAAAAGCTTCAACAGAAACTTAGCATCTTAGCATCTCAGAACCTTAGAATCTTTAAAAAAATGACCTTTTCAGAAGAAAATTACCTTAAATCGATCTATCATCTGACTGCTGCATCAGAAACTGAAGTCAGCACCAATGCTATTGCTGAAATTATGGAAACGAAAGCTTCCTCTGTAACCGATATGCTTAAAAAGCTGGCAGAGAAAGATTTAGTAAATTATAAAAAATATCAAGGTGTTTCTTTGACTGAAAACGGAAAACTGGCAGCCAAAATGATTGTGAGAAAGCACCGTTTGTGGGAGGTTTTTTTAGTTGAAAAACTAAACTTCAGCTGGGATGAAGTTCATGATATTGCAGAACAATTAGAGCACATCAAATCGGAGCAATTGATTAACCGTTTGGATGATTTTCTTGGAAATCCGACTGAAGATCCGCATGGCGACCCAATTCCAGATGCGAATGGAAGAATCATTAAAATTGAAAAACAGCTTTTATCTGAATTGGAAGAAAATCAGACTGGCGTTTGTGTTGGTGTAAAAGATACTTCATCGGAGTTTTTGAAATATCTAGACAAACAAGGAATTGCTTTGGGTTCTAAAATTGAATTCCTTTCTAAAGAATCTTTCGATTTATCGGTTAAAATTAAAGTGAATGATAGAGAATTGTCTATTTCGAATAAAATTGCTTCTAATTTGTTTGTGAAGCTGGTTTAGAGGTTATTTCGCAGAGATATATTACGCTTTTATAGTTTTAAAATACTTCCAATAATATACAATATTGTCATTTCGACGAAGGAGAAATCTTCGTGAGAAGCTCGGCAAAGATTGGATTCTCTTTACGGAGTTACTTGTGAAGATTTCTCCTTCGTCGAAATGACAATTAGCCGATAAACATTCTTTTGAAAACGGGATTCCTAGCCCCGATAGCAGTAGAAATCCTTTTGTGGCGGGGTTCGCCACAAAAGATTGGAACGGATAGCGGGATTAGCTCCTAAAAACTAAACAATTCCTTTCTCTATCATTTCCAACATTACTGGCGAAGCATTCTTAAATGTTGGCGGTTGTTCTATAATACTTCCTGCGTTCTTTTTGTTTACTTTGAAAGTCACATCGTCATCTGTCGTAAACAAAAGTGCAGTCAAGAAAGGTTTTTTGATGTGTGAACCCAAAATCAGTAAAGCTTCATTTAACGTATGAATGCTTTCGATTTCTTCTGTTTTGTATCGAAAAGTTAGTGAAATTGAGAATGTATTATCTTCATTTAGAACCAATCTGAAATATACATTCTTAAGTTCCGTATCGCCCATCGTTTTAGCCAAAGTCAGTTTTGCGAAAGTTCCGTTTTGGATGCTTTCTTTAACTCGTTCACAAAAAAGGGCAAATATTGGTTCGTACATTTTTTTTAAGTTTCTAAAGTTCTGAGATGCTAAGATTCTAAGTTTTTAAAATCTTTGTCTATTATTTAATCGCAAAGTTCGCAAAGATTTACGCAAGGTTCGCTAAGTTTTTAGATTTTCTTGCGAACTTTGCGGTTAAGAAAATTATTTTCCTGTAAATTCTGCTTTACGTTTTTCTAAGAAAGCTGTTGTTCCTTCTTTAAAATCTTGCGTTCCGAAACATTCACCGAATGATTTTATTTCAGTATCAAAACCATTTTTACCATCTTTAAAATTGGCATTGATTGATTTTATAGCTTTTCCAATCGCAAACGGAGCATTTTTAATGATTTTCTGAGCAATTACGTTTGTAAAAGACAAAAGCTCTTCTTGAGGCACAACATGATTTACCAAACCGTACTCTTTTGCTTGTTCAGCAGTGATCATTGCGGCGGTCATAATCAATTCCATTGCACGGCCTTTTCCGATTAATTGCGGCAAACGCTGTGTCCCTCCGTAACCTGGAATCAGACCAAGAGTTACTTCTGGAAGTCCCATTTTTGCATTATCAGAAGCAATTCTAAAATGACAAGCCATTGCCAATTCTAATCCACCGCCAAGAGCGAAACCGTTAACGGCTGCAATAACTGGTTTTTTAAGATTTTCTATAAAATCAAATAAAGATTCTTGTCCTTCAGCAGCTAATTGTGCGCCTTCGACAGTTGTATAATTAGCAAATTCCGAAATATCTGCTCCAGCTACAAAAGCTTTTTCTCCGCTTCCGGTTAAAACAACAACACGAACATCATCATTTTTAGCTAATGCTTGAATGGCATTACTCAGATCGCTAATCGTTGCTTTGTTTAAGGCATTCAATTTGGTTGGTCTGTTAATGGTAATTGTAGCAACTTTTTCTTCAATAGAAATTAAGATATTTTCGTAATTCATGACGCTATATTTTATGAGTTGGTGATAGGGAGAGAAACTGTAAACGTAGTTCCTTTTCCGTAAGTTGATTCAAAGGTAATTGTTCCTTTGTAATTTTCGATAATGTTTTTGATAATTCCGAGTCCAAGACCCATACCGCTGGTTTTAGTCGTAAATTTTGGTTCGAAAATTCTTCCTATATCTTGTTTCTGGATTCCAATTCCGTTGTCTTTTACGGCAATTTCAACATTATTATCCTGTCTTTTTACAGTAACCACAATCGATTTCTGAAACTGACTTTCAGGAATGGCCTGAGTCGCATTTTTAACCAAATTGGTAATGACACGAATCAATTGCGTACGATCCATTTTGGAAATGATTTCTTCTTCTTCTTTTTCGAAAACAATATAATCTTCATTGAAAATATCTAAAGCCAATTCGACAACCTCAACCACATTTAAAGTTTCATTTTGCTGAGCTGGCATCGATGCAAAATTCGAAAATGCCGAAGCAACAGCCGTCATGGTATCAATTTGCTGAATTAAAGTCTCAGAGTAATCATTCATTTTCTGTTTCACATCAGGGGCAGAAGGATCAAATTTTCGCTGGAAACTCTGAACCGTCAAACGCATTGGCGTAAGCGGATTCTTGATTTCGTGTGCAACTTGTTTCGCCATTTCGCGCCAAGCTTCTTCACGTTCGCTTTGGGCGAGTTTGATAGCACTTTTTTCCAATTTGTCCACCATTCCGTTATAAGCTGTAATCAAGAAATTGACTTCTTTACTATTCGCTTCCAGAACAATTTTCTCATTTTTCTGATCCAGATTGGTTTCTTCTAATCTCTCAGAGATCGTTTTTAATGATTTCGTGATGTACGTTGAAAGGAAATACGCCAATGCAAAAGCCACAATCAGCATAAAAGAATAAACCTGACTCAGACGAATCAGGAAAGTATTCAACTCGTTATCGTAATAACCGTCATCTTCTAAATACGGAAGATTCAGGATTCCGAGTGGTTTGAATTTTTCGTCTTTAATTAAGCTGTATGAAGATCGGTTCTTAACTCCATCTATCGTTTTAATATCTACAAAACGTTTTTCGATGGAAGAACGAACCAGTTTTAGAATATATTCCGGAATTGGAGGTGGAGCTTTATCAACAGCAAAAGACTCTTTAGAAGATTTGAGCAGTTTTCCATCCAAACTGTAGATATTGATTTCAATTTTGTGAATCTGCGCCAGCTCATGAATTTTATCTTTAAAAATTAAATCTAAATTCTGGGTTTTTAGCGGATAAGTTGTAGTCGCCAGAACATAATTGATGTGTTCTTTTACGGCATTTTCTTTTCGTTCTAAACGTTCTTGGTGGTATTCTTTGGCCTCAGTCTTAAACTGAATAATCGAAATCGAAGCCAATAAAAAAGATGCCACAACAATCAATACAATCATCGACAGGAATATCCTGGTACGAAGGGAAAGCATTGACATTTTGAAGTTTAGCATGTTTTTTTTAAGTTATGAGTTATGAATTATGAATTATAAGTTAAGTGTCATAAACAACTCATAATTCATAACTCATAACTATTTTCTCTCTCTAATTCTTTTATAAAAACGGAATCCAAGCATAATTAAAACCGAGAATAAAATAATTCCGATTACGCCGAAAATCCAGTTGATGGCACTTTTTAAAACTACTAAAAATACAACGGCAAACAAAATAATCGTAGCGCCTTCATTCCACAAACGCATAAAATTATTTGAATATTTTACTTCATCTCTTTGCAGTTGCTTAAAAATCTGATGGCATTTTCCGTGATATAAATATAAAAGGAAAACGAAACATAATTTTACATGCATCCAAGATTGTGTAAGCCAAACGTGTCCTGCATCTGTAAAAAAAAGCATCCAAAAAGCAAAAATACTCGCCAAAACTGCCGACGGCCACGTAATAATGTACCACAAACGATAGGCCATTATTTTGTATTGCGCTTGCAAAATTTCTTTCTCTGGCGAAGGTTTCTCACTTGCTTCAATTTGATAAACAAACAAACGCACAATATAAAACAAACCCGCAAACCAGGTAATTACAAATATAAGATGCAGTGATTTTAGATAGTTGTAGTATTCCATTACTTCTTAAATGTAGATTTTTTAAAAAGGTCGATCATTTCTTTACCATCATCTTCATTTTCGTAGACTATAGAATTGATAAAGATTCTACCATTAAAACCTCGAGAAAAAAGAACTAACGTTACTACTTTTTTCTCGTACTCAGTTATTTCTATTTTAGCTCTTCTAAATGGCAAACCCGAAATATATTCAGTACTAACTGAATAATCTCCCATTTTACCCTTTGGATAAATTTTGCCAATATCTTTTAAAAGAAGAAAATCTTTTAATTTCATATTTAGATCAAGCGCTCGAATATCACTTCCAAAAAAATCTTCGTAATTCACTGAAAAGTAATTGGCTTCATCTTTCTTAAAAACAACAATTGAATGTTTCTTTTTTGCTAAAGTTGTATCTCCTTTAACATCTAACTTCTGTTTTAAATCTACCTTTTCATAATCATCTGGCACAAAAATCTGCCACTTGAATGTTTTATCGTAAAATTTATTATCTACAAGAGAATTGTTTTTTTTGCAACCTGAAAGGGTTACCAAAACAAAAAATAATATCGCACTATATTTTAATCTATTCATTTATTTTTATTTAGCCCAATCATTAATCCAAGAAGCAACTGTTTCACACCATTCATCATCATCATTCAAACATGGAATTGCCAAGAATTCCTCTCCTCCATTTGCTTCAAAATCTTCTTTGGCACGCATGGCGATTTCCTCTAAAGTTTCTAAACAATCTGAAACGAAAGCTGGTGTTACAACTGCTAATTTCTTGATTCCTTTTGCTGGCATGTTATCGATTTCAACATCTGTGTAAGGTTCTAACCATTTATCGCCAGCTAAACGAGATTGGAAAGTTAAACTGTATTTATCTTCTGGAAGGCCTAATAACTTAACGACTTGTCTTGTAGTTTCATAACATTGGTGACGATAACAGAATTCATGTGCCGGCGATGGCGTGTTACAGCATGAACCGTCAATTTTACAATGTGATTTCGTCACATCGGTTTTTCGAATATGACGCTCTGGAATTCCGTGATATGAAAACAATAAATGATCGTATTCAAACCCAATTAAGTGTTTCTGAATAGAATCTGCTAAGTTTTTGATGTAATCCGGTTTGTTGTAAAATGCCGGAACATCTGTAAATTTCATGTGAGGGAATTTTTTCTTACGAATTTCTTCTGCTTTCACTAAAATAGTCAAAGTCGAAGCCATTGCATATTGCGGATATAAAGGAAAAAGAAGAACATCTGTAACTCCTTTATCGCTCAATTCCTGAAGTCCTTTTTCGATTGTCATGCTTCCGTAACGCATTGCCAGCGAAACTGGAACATTTACTAAAGGCTGTACTTTTTGCTGCATTCTTTCTGAAAGAACCACTAATGGAGAACCTTCTTCCCACCAAATTTTTGAATAAGCATGTGCCGATTCTTCTGGTCTTTTTCTTAAAATAATCCCACGAACTAATAATGCTCTCAATAAATACGGAACGTCGATCACATATTTATCCATTAAAAATTCATCTAAATAAGGTTTTACATCTTTTGGAGTTGGACTGTCTGGAGAACCTAAGTTTACTAATAATACGCCTTTCATTATGTTTTTTTTGCTTTTAAGCTTTTATTTGTTTTAAAAATTTCGGCAAAAGTACACGCTGTACTTTATTCGAAATATGATATTTATTACTTTTTAATTATTGTAGAATATTCAAAATTTATTTGACTAATTCGAGAAATTTTTTCATGCAGATTTACACAGATTAATTCGTGAATTCGTGGCGAAAAAAAATTTAAACATTCACATTAATAGACATCAAATATTTTTTTGGTGTTGTTCCAAATTTCTTTTTGAATGCCGCTATAAAATGGCTTCCCGTGCTATAGCCAATTTTCAATCCAACTTCGTTTACATTATAAGAACCGCTGTCTAATAGTTTTCTAGCGAAATCCATTTTGTAATCAAAAAGGAAACCGTAAACTGTATCGCCATAAATCTGTTTGAAACCCATTTTAAGTTTTTTCAAATTTAAACCAATTTCATCTGCCAGTTCTTGCAACCCTGGCGGTTCGGCCATATTGGCGATTACAATTTCTTTTGCTTTTCTGATTTTCAAAACATTGTCTTCATCAATTAAAAACGGACATTGTTCAGCATTTGGGTCTTCAGTTCTGTTGAAATACAAACTTAACAATTCGTATCCTTTTCCTTTATAATAAAGGTTTTTTATGGACGGATGAAGATTGTAATGAAACAACTGACTCAAAACAATTGCCATTGACGGACTGATATTTCCTTCGTTATAATATTTTTTATCCTTATTGTCAGGACTTAAAAATGTAATATAATCAGCTTCGGCAGAAAATAACGCGTGAAATTTTTTGATTGAAACAATTACAGAAATCACCCAAGAGTTTGGCGCAAGTTCTAAATTAAGCGGTAATTCTTTCTGCGGATTGTACAAAAGAAGCGATTTTTCTTCTTTTAATTCTAATGCATAATTGCCTTGATTGAATAAGAATTTTGCATTTCCTTTTATCCCGAAGTGAAACTGTATCAGACCAGTACCTATTTCATGCTGTGCATAAAATGGCTCGAGACTGTCATTTTGAAAACGGATCAGCGTAAAGTCGTCTTCAATTTTTATAATTTCTTGAGAACCCATAGCGATATTTTTTTGAAACGAAAATCAAAATAAAGTTTAAATGTTATTTAGAACGACTCTAAACTAATCACTTCAAACGAGTTGATTTTGCTACAAAAGTAGTCCTTTTTACTCAAAAACACCCATTTAGGTTCAAAAAAACATATAGCGACATAAAAAGTACTTTTAGCGTTATTTTTATCGATGGTATAGTAATAATTTTGTTGCACTTTTATGAAAGTGAATTTATGGAAAACAATAACGTACCGAAACACCTCTATTTTTACTCAGTTGGTCTGAGTTATAAAAAAGCTGATGCTGAGGTCAGAGGTCAATTTAGTTTGGATGCAGTTGCAAAGACGCGATTGCTGGAACAAGCTAAAAACGATGGAATAGAAAGTTTACTAGTTACTTCTACTTGCAACAGAACCGAGATTTACGGTTTTGCAGAACATCCATTTCAATTAATAAAACTTATCTGCGATAATAGTAACGGATCTGTAGACGCTTTTCAAAAAGTGGGTTTCGTTTACAAAAATCAAGAAGCAATCAATCATATCTTTCGTGTTGGGACTGGTTTAGACAGCCAAATCTTAGGTGATTTTGAAATTATCTCTCAAATCAAAACTTCTTTTATACATTCAAAATCAATGGGATTGGCCAATGCTTTTATGGAAAGATTGGTAAATGCAGTTATTCAGGCGAGTAAAAGAATTAAAAACGAAACGGAAATTAGCTCTGGAGCTACTTCGGTTTCTTTTGCTTCAGTACAATACATTCTTAAAAATGTCGAAGATATCAGCAACAAAAACATTTTACTTTTTGGAACTGGTAAAATCGGAAGAAATACTTGCGAGAATTTAGTAAAACATACTAAAAATGAGCATATCACTTTAATCAACCGTACTAAAGATAAAGCAGAGAAATTAGCAGGAAAATTAAATCTGATTGTTAAAGATTATTCTGAATTACATTTAGAACTTCAAAAAGCCGATGTTGTCGTTGTAGCAACTGGCGCACAAAACCCAACGGTAGACAAAGCGATTCTGAATCTTAAAAAACCTTTATTGATTCTAGATTTATCAATTCCGAAAAACGTTCATGAAAATGTTGAGGAATTAGAAGGTGTAACTTTAATTCACATGGATTATTTGTCTCAACTGACAGATGAAACTCTAGAAAACAGAAAATTACACATTCCGGCTGCTGAAGCAATCATCGAAGAAATCAAAGAAGAATTTGTTACTTGGATGAAAGGCAGAAAGTTTGCTCCGACAATTAATGCTTTAAAAGAAAAATTAAACGCTATTAAAGCTTCGGAACTAGATTTTCAAAGTAAAAAAATCGCTGATTTTAATGAAGAGCAAGCTGAAATCATCAGTAACAGAATCATTCAGAAAATCACTACTCATTTTGCAAATCATTTAAAAGACGACGATACCATGGTAGACGAAAGCATCGAATGGATCGAAAAAGTCTTCAAAATAAAAGCATCTTAAATACAATTTAAACCATATAAGTTATATAAGTTCATTTAAAAACTGTGTTTTACCCAAACTGCTTAAATTTACTTATATAACTTATATGGTTCAAAAAACAAAACATGGCTGAAAAAACAATCAGGATAGGAACGCGTGACAGCGAATTAGCACTTTGGCAAGCACACACTGTAGAGAAAAAACTAAACGATTTGGGTTATAAAACCTCGATTATTGCAGTTAAATCTCAGGGTGACATTATTCTTGATAAGCCACTTTACGAATTAGGAATCACTGGAATTTTCACTAAAACCTTAGACATTGCTATGATTAATGGTGATATTGATATCGCCGTGCATTCTATGAAAGATGTTCCAACGGCTTTACCAAAAGGTATAGTTCAAGGTGCAGTTTTGCCAAGAGCCAATGTTTTGGATATTTTAGTTCATAAAGGAAATCCTGATTTTGCAAATCCAAGCACCATTGCAACAGGAAGTTTACGTCGTCAGGCGCAATGGTTCAATAAATATCCAAATCATACTGTAGTTGATTTACGTGGAAACGTGAATACTCGTATGCAAAAACTACAAGATAATAATTGGGACGGAGCTGTTTTTGCCGCTGCAGGTTTGGAGCGCATTAACTTAAAACCTGAAAATTACATCAATTTAGATTGGATGATTCCTGCGCCGGCTCAAGGAGCAATGTTGGTTGTTGGAATGGAAAATGACAATTATACATTGGATGCACTTTCTCAGTTAAATGATATCGAAACTGAAATCTGTACCTACATCGAACGCCAGTTTTTAAGAACGCTTGAAGGCGGATGTACTGCGCCAATTGGAGCTTTGGTTACATATAACGAAGACGAGGACACACTACATTTTCAGGGAGTTTTACTTTCTATTGATGGAAAACAGAAAATTGAAATCCACAAAACGGTTGATATTTCAGAATGGAAAAAACTAGGTTTCAATTCAGCCCAGGAGATTTTGAATAATGGAGGAACGGAATTAATGCAGAAAATCAAAGAATCTCTAAAGAAATAATGGCAAATCCAGTTCAGATATTATCTACTAAAATATTATCTCCTCTTCATAAACAGGAACTAATAAAATATGGCGTTGAGTTGATCGAAGCCGATTTTATTAAAACTGAAAATAAGCCTTTCGAATTAAAAGACCTCAACGAAAGTCTAATTTTTACAAGTCAAAATGCTGTTCACAGTGTTTTATCAAATCCAAAATCAGAAGAATTAAAGAAAAAAAACGTGTACTGCGTTGGACTTAAAACCAAAAATCTTTTAGAAGAAAACGGCTTCAATGTTATTGCCTACACAGGTTATGCTTCCGATTTAGCAGAAATTATCACTTTGATTTATGGTAATGAAAGCTATACTTTTTTCAGTGGCAATTTAAGAAGAGACACTTTGCCTGAAGCTTTAAAGGAAAACGGAATTAAATTCAATGAAATTCAGGTTTACGAAACAACGCTTCAACCTCAGAAAATAAAAGCAAATCCAGAAGCGATTTTGTTTTTTAGTCCGTCTGGAGTAAAAAGTTATCTGAAACAGAATACCATCAATAAACAAATCTGTTTCTGCATTGGTGATACGACCGCAGAAGCTTTATCAAAAATCACTAAAAACATCATCATTGCTGATCAACCCACAATTGAAGACGTAATAGAGGATGTAATTCACGAATACAAATAAAAACCTTTGCAACTTTGTCACTTTGCGACTTTGCACCTAAAATAAAAAACATGTTAAAAAACGACCTATTTTTAAGAGCATTAAAAGGAGAAACAGTTCAACGCCCACCAGTATGGATGATGCGTCAAGCAGGAAGATATTTACCAGAATTTAGAGAACTGCGTGATAAATATGATTTCTTTACACGTTGCGAAACTCCAGAATTAGCCGCTGAAATTACAGTACAGCCAATTCGCCGAATTGCTCCAGATGCTGCGATTTTATTCTCAGATATTTTAGTTGTACCTCGCGCAATGGGAATTCATGTTGAATTGAAAGATAATTTGGGTCCGATTATTCCAGATCCAATTCGTACGATGGAACAAGTAAATCAAGTTTTTGTTCCAGATGTAAATGAAACTTTAGGTTACGTTTTTGACGCTGTGAAATTGACTAAAGAAATGTTGAACGATGAAGTGCCTTTAATTGGTTTCGCAGGTTCGCCTTGGACAATTTTCTGCTATGCTGTTGAAGGAAAAGGTTCTAAAAGTTTTGATACAGCAAAAGGTTTCTGTTTTTCAAACCCAGTTGCAGCGCATACTTTATTGCAAAAAATCACTGATACAACTATTTTATACTTAAAAGAAAAAGTAAAATCGGGAGTAAATGCCGTTCAAATTTTCGATTCTTGGGGAGGAATGCTTTCTCCTGTTGACTATCAAGAATTTTCATGGAAATACATCAACCAGATTGTTGACGCTTTAGCAGAGATAACTCCAGTTATTGTTTTCGGAAAAGGATGTTGGTTTGCTCTTGGCGAAATGGGTAAAAGTAAAGCTTCTGCGCTAGGAGTTGACTGGACTTGTTCGGCAAGAAACGCTCGTTATTTATCTGGCGGAAACATTACTTTACAAGGAAACTTCGATCCGTCAAGATTGCTTTCTCCAATTCCGACTATCAAGAAAATGGTTCACGAAATGATCGACGAATTCGGAAAAGATAAATATATAGTAAATTTAGGTCACGGAATTTTACCAAATATTCCTGTAGATCACGCCAAAGCGTTTATTGACGCTGTGAAGGAATACGGACAATAGTATTCAGTTTTCAGTCGCAGTATTCAGTTTACTGCGACTGAAAACTTTAAACTCAAAAATATGCTCGCAAACCTAAACCTCAACAGAAACTCACCGTTTTCATTTATCGAATACGGATTTCAGGCTTATTACGCCTACGTGTTTCTCATGGTTTGGACGCATCCAGAATTACATCCAGTTAGTCTTATAAATGACTTGGCTGTTTTGATGGCTTTTGAGTTTATAATGGTTCATTCAGGAGTTTTCATGGCGGTTATGCCTAGAAAATGGTCACTTTTTGTGTTTTTTCCGCTCTACGGATTATTTGCTTATTCTTTTAATGAATCAGTAGTAAATACTAACATTCTGTATATTTATCTTCTGACGGTTTTAAACAGAATGCGTTTTGCCTTTTCGAATGTAGCGCCAGAAGTCAGAGTGTATCAAATGGGAAAATCGGCGGCAAAAGCGGTTTTCTACTTTTTCTTAATCCTAGCGGTTTGCATTGGAAATTCTATAGTTCCTCCATTCGGATTGACAAACGAGTTTTTAGAAAAATCACATTATTTCCAAACTGTTAAATCAAGCGGACTGTTTATAGAAAAGCCATATGTGCCTATCTGTATGGGATTTATTTATTATACTTTGCCTGTTTTATATTTTGTTTATCGAATACTAAAAAACTTCGGTAGAAAAGATTCTTTTCAAAATGAAAAACTAGTTTTTAGCCGAACAACTGTCAAATCGAATAAATTCTAATTTATGTTGAATAAAGGTTTAAGAGACGAAGAAAAAATAAGAATTGATAACGTTCTCAAAACGTTACGCACTCTTGTATTTGTACCTTATCCCTTAAATAATTTACAAAAAACAGAAATTGAAAATCAACTGAAAGAATTTGGTTTAAACATTGAAACTTTAGCTGATTATTCAAATGAGGATTTAATTACATTGCTAATGCGCCTTCATTTTGACTGGGAACAATTAGAACAATTTGCTGATATTTTAATTGAGTTTTCTAAAATAGAAAGTTATAATTTTACAGAAAAAGCATTAGCAGTTTATCAATATATTCAGCAAGAAAGCAAGGTTTTTTCTTTTGGAATAAATACTAAAATTGCATCTCTAAAAAACAATCATTTATGAGTTTTACAGATTGGAAAACAGACCGAATTGAAAATATTCTTCCTGAGGAGTTTTACAAATTAATAGAAAAGAATAAAAATCATATTAAAAAAACTTTTCCACTTACATTATCTTATTGCAAAGATTCAGAAAAGACAAAAAAATTTATTGCTTTCAATCTAGACAAAGAGAAGAAGAAAGAAGGATATTTCTTCTTTGCGCGAGACTCAAACACCCAAGATTTAATTGGTTATTTATGTGTAAAAACTATAGATTGCCACATTTCAAAATGTGAACTAGGCTATTTTATTGATGAAGATTATCAAGGAAAAGGAATTACCTCAAAAATGGTTTCTGATGCGCTTGACTTTTGTTTCAACGAATTGAACCTTAATAAAGTTTTTATTTGTACTTCAGAAATCAATCTTGCAAGCCAGCGAATTGCATTAAAACATAATTTTAAACAAGAAGGAATTTTAAGAGACGAATTTAGAAATGGAGACGGCACTTTGCAAAACTCTGTTTACTTCGGACTTCTTAAATCAGAATACATAAAATCATGAAAGACAAATTTTACGCATACATACAAAATTTACAAGACCAGATCTGCGCTGGATTAGAAGCTGTTGACGGAACGACAAAATTCCGTGAAGACTTATGGCAACGTCCTGAAGGCGGAGGCGGAAGAACACGTGTTATTGAAAACGGAACTGTTTTTGAAAAAGGCGGTGTAAACATTTCTGCTGTTCACGGAAAACTTCCTGAAACGATGCAAAAAATGTTTGGCGTTGGTGAAGCTGATTTCTTTGCCTGCGGATTAAGTTTGGTTATTCACCCGAAAAACCCAATGGTTCCTACCGTGCACGCCAATTGGCGATATTTTGAAATGTACGACGAATCTGGAAATGTAATCGAACAATGGTTTGGTGGCGGACAGGATTTAACGCCTTATTATTTGTTTGAAGAAGATGCAATTCACTTTCATCAAACATGCAAAACAGCTTGCGATAAACATAATCCAGAGTTTTATCCAAAATATAAAAAACAATGTGATTCATATTTCTGGAATGCACACAGAAATGAAGCCCGTGGACTTGGCGGTTTGTTCTTTGATTATTGCAAAGCAAATGAATCGATGTCAATGGAAAACTGGTACAATTTCGTAACCGAAGTTGGAAATAGTTTCGTTGAAGCTTATGTGCCAATTGTAGAAAAAAGAAAGAACCTTTCTTATACTCCAGAACAAAGAACTTGGCAAGAAATCCGTCGTGGCCGTTATGTTGAATTTAATTTGGTTCACGACAAAGGCACTTTGTTCGGTTTAAAAACAAACGGCAGAATTGAAAGTATTTTGATGAGTTTGCCTCCGCATGTGCAATGGGTTTACGATCATCATCCAGAAACAGGAAGCGAAGAAGAAAAATTGATTAATGTGTTGGCAAATCCGCGCGAGTGGGTTTCGTAGCTTAAAAATTTATTTAGTTTGATAATTATATGTCGCCCCTCTGGGGCTTCTTTCTTTTTGTTGTCAATTCAATTACTATAAATATTTTGCTCCGCTGGAGCATTTTTTACATTTACTATTTATGGAGCTGATGTAATTATAAAACAAATATTTCCTTCTCTGCTGGCGCTTTATCTTTCGTTGTTGATTCAATCACTATAAATATTTTGCTCCGCTGGAGCATTTTTATATACGACTAGTTCTTCTAAAATTTTAGACTATTATTAAAGATGCTTCGGAGAAGCAAAATATTTATAGAACAATTTACATCCCCTAGCATAAAGCCCCAGAGGGGCGACATATTTTCCATATCACAAAAAAAAACAATACTTATCCTACAAATTAAAATTATTAATTAGCTTTACTCATTATAATTTTAATTAAAAAAATGGCAGACACTTACTCTCAATTATATATTCAAATTGTTTTTGCTGTAAAAGGAAGGCAGAACTTAATTTCCAAAAATTGGAAAAATGAAATTTATAAATACATTACAGGAATTATTACCAATCAGAAACAAAAACTGATTGCAATAAACGGAATGCCAGATCATATTCATATCTTAGTTGGAATAAAACCAAATGTTTCAATATCGGATTTGGTACGAGACATTAAATCAAGTTCATCCAAATTCATAAATGAACAAAAATGGATAAACGGGAAATTCGAATGGCAGACTGGTTTTGGTGCTTTTTCGTATGGTCATTCACAATTAACACCTGTAATAAAGTATATTGAAAACCAAGAAGAGCACCATAAAACCAAAACGTTCAAAGAAGAATATATCGCATTTCTAAAATTATTCAATATTGATTTTAAAAATGAATATCTGTTTGATGATGTTTAATTTATGTCGCTCCTATGGAGCTTCAAATCGTATTCGATTATTATAATTGCTATAAATATTTTGCTTCTCCGAAGCATTTTTAAATACCACATGATCTTGAAACTGATTTATGCCACATTCTTTATCAGCATTTTTGGGTGTTTCGCCCAAAACGATTCCCTGCAAAATCATTATTTTAAATCATACAATGATAAAATTACTGCCAGCGTTTATTATCTAGACACTTCAAATAGTTTTCAAATTGCTACAGGTCAGGATTCAAAAATGTATGTGAATCTAATTCCGAATCGTAGAGAACAGATTGGTTTTAACCTAAACTATAAAATTATTGACGTTGGTTTTGGTTTTGCTCCCAAATTCCTAAGTCAGAATAAAGGCGATTCTCATTCTAAGCACTTTAATTTCAATACCCGTTTTTATTTAAAAAAATGGATGCAGTCGTTTACTTTTATCAACCAAAAAGGATTTTATATTAGCGATGATAACATTACGGCTCAGTTGCCTAATATGCGTACCACAAAAATTGGCGGATCGACTTCTTATGTTTTCAATGATAAATTCTCTTTTAAAACATTGGTAAGCCAAAACGAATGGCAAACCAAAAGCTCTGGAAGTTTTATTCCGTCATTCTCTTTCTATTACACCAATATCGATTTAAACACTCCAGATTCATCTCCTGGAGATATTTATGTTTTTACTTTGGCTCCCGCCTATTTTTACAATTTTGTAATTAGCAATCGAGTTTTAATTGGCGCAGGACTTGCTTTGGGTGCTGGAATCAATGATATTGACGGAGATAGTTCAGCATTGTATCAAGCCGATTTCAATTTAAAACTGGCCTATAATAATGATCGTTTCTTTGGTTTTGCCAGTCTTAATACAGTTAGTTTTGCGCAAGATGAAAAAGTTGATCCAAGGTTGAATGATAATATCGCTACTGTAAAGCTCTCTCTCGGTTACCGATTTGATCCTCCAAAAAAAGTAAAGGAAGTTTATGATAAGGTTAATGAAAAGATAGGTCTTTGAGAATTCTTTAATCTCATAATCAATAAGTTCCAAAAATTGCTTAAATTACATGGATTTATAAAAAACTAAAATTCAGTATTATGGCAAATGTGAACCAGGAACAATTAAATCTCATGCATTCTGGAAAAGGATTTATTGCAGCACTTGACCAAAGCGGTGGCAGCACGCCAAAAGCATTATCGCAATATGGCGTTGAAGAAAATCAATATACAAATGACGAAGAAATGTACACTCTTGTACACGAAATGAGAACTAGAATTATTAAAAGTCCAGCTTTTGACAGCCAATATATTCTCGGTGCTATTTTGTTTGAAAATACAATGGATCGTAAAATCGATGGACAATGGACAGCCGATTATTTATGGGAGAAAAAACATATTATTCCTTTTTTGAAAGTAGATAAAGGGCTTGCAGATCTTGCAAATGGCGTACAATTAATGAAACCCATTTCTGGTTTAGACGAATTACTGGATCGCGCTGTAGAACGAAACATTTTTGGAACGAAAATGCGTTCTGTCATTAAAGAAGCCAATCCTGAGGGAATCCGAGATATTGTTGCACAGCAATTTGAAGTAGGAAAACAAATTTTCAACAAAGGTTTAATTCCAATTATAGAACCTGAAGTTGACATTTACAGTCCTGATAAAGAAAAATCGGAGCAGATTCTGAAAGAAGAAATTCAAAAACAGCTGAATCTATTGGATAAAGATGTAAAAGTAATGCTGAAACTTTCGATTCCGACTGTTAACGATTTTTACAAAGATCTTATTTCAGATCCGCATGTGGTTCGTGTTGTAGCGCTTTCTGGCGGCTATTCTCGCGAAGAAGCAAATCAAAAACTTTCTCAAAACCATGGACTAATTGCCAGTTTTTCAAGAGCATTATCTGAAGGACTTACTGCTGGTCAGTCAGATGAGGATTTTAATGCTGAATTACAAGAAACTATCAAAGGCATTTATCAAGCTTCCATTACTTAGCAAACTGAAATAACCAAACGTTACTACGGAACGTAAATAAATGGTACCGTCAATTTTTTTTTCTACCGATGAAACATTCCTACGGAATGAATTATTATATAAAAAATCCCTGAAACAATATTGCATCAGGGATTTTTTTTTTCAATTATTTAGAAGTCATTTCATCTGCTAAATCTAATGTCTGCAAAATGATGTTTTTATCAGACTTAAAAGAGTTTAGTTTAAAAACGAATTTCAATTTATTGTCAATTAGTTTTTTGGGAGATTCTATCGATACATCCGAAAATTGAGATGAAATTTTAGTCATTCGATCCAATTCAGAATCTTTTGCTTTTTTGCCGAATGTTTTCACCGTTTGCGCAATATCCAATTTTCCAGAAATATAATTTTTACTCAAATCTTTCTTTGTGTCTTTTGCAAAAGCCCCTTTTCCTGAACCAAAATAATCTCTTGTATTGGCAACAACTACTACATCTTTTTCTTTCATGATAAAAATATCGCCATATTCTTGAGTGCCAACTACAGTGTACGAATTTCCATTTGGAATCAGCACTTTTTTGCGAACACCCAATTGCAATAATTTATCTCCAAAAGTTGGATGCGTAGAAGTAAAAATCACAGAAAACAACGGAATATCCTTTTTCACTTTTTCCTCCGTTATTTTTTCTTCATAATTCTCATCATAATCATACTTTTTAGTCATTACCTCAACTTCTTTCGTATCGTATAAAAAAGCGCTTAAATCGCCATCAAAAAGCTTTGCTGTTGCTTCTTCATCAACAATTGTAGAAATCAGATCTGTGATGAGTGTAATATCTTCTTTTGCAAATTTCGGATTCTGGAATAATTCGGTCATTAATGAAGGAAAGTTCTCAAGTGCCGCTTTTGTATTGGCATGATATGAAATGTAACCTAAAGGTTTTTCTGCTGGAAAATAATTAAAGATGTTTTTGTTGATTTTTCTATCGCTAATTTTGCTTACAACAGCTGCAATATCTGCAGCATATTCAACTACTTCTTCAATTCGGGCATTATCATTATCAAAATAAAAATCCAAGTTGATACCTTTTATAAAATTTCCAAAGTTCTTCTGCATTGGCAGGTATTTATCATAACCTCCAAATAGTGACAATGGATAATTATACAACGAATAAAAACTCGACATCAATCCGCTGTAATTTACCCAAGTCGAAATATCTGCCGAAGCATTTATTTTTGAAAAACTTGGCGCAGTAAAACCATTTTCAAATAAGCCTTTTATAATTTCTCTTTGCTGCTCGGCTAGTTTTTTATCAAAATCTGCTTGTTCTGCCGTATATTCTTCATACGGATTTCCATCATACAAATAATCTTGTTCGACCGTTTCTGCTGATCCGGCTGGTACATCGGCTACCATTGGTTCATCACTCATCACAGAAGGCTCTGCTATTTTTGGCGGATTTGGTGCTTCTTCTACTCCGTATACTTTCGGTGTATCTACAATTACCGTTTCTTCATATGCCTCTGAAATCCCTATCGAATCATTTAAAACAGGCGGTCCATCTGGAGAAGCATAAAATTTATTCGGAAGTCTTTTTGTTAATTCGAATACGACCAAATAATTGTCATTCCATACAAATGATCTTTTAATGCCACTTGGTGTAAAAACTGCATATTTACCGAATTCTTCAATTGTGCCATTCTTATCATTTGCTCCTTGTTTTTCAATCAGATATTGTCTTACTGCTTCTTTGTTTTTTATCGGAATGGTAACCTGATAAAACGGAACACTATCTAAGAAATTCCCATGAATCGTAATCTTTTGGTCTAATTGAATGATCGAAGTATATTGGCGAAGATCAAAATCAGGTTTTTTGCTAATGTATTTAGTCAATATCGGATGATTCAATACTTCGTTTATGCTCACTTTTTTAGAAAGCTGATTTCCGTTAAACTGTACAAAATAGTCGTATTTGTCTGGACTCGTTTGTCCAAAAGTAAAATACGTGGCAAATAGAAAAATTAGGGTGTAAAAATGCTTCATAAAATCAAGGCGTTAATTGGATGGTATTATTCATTAAGGTCGATTTCTTAAATACGCTGTACATACTTTGCTTTAAAAAAACCGTTTTTTTATTTTTTGAAATTTTGCTATTTGCATTGTCTACAGCCAGAATATCTTTATCGAAAGTATAGATAGAAATAATGCTCGCTTCCTCCAGATCTTTCTTTTTCTTTGGGTCATTTACCACTTTTTCTGGAATGGGATAAGAAGCAATTCTTTCAAAAGTTTTGCCGCTTCCGCTAAAGTGAATCTGATCACGCTGATTGTTTATCGTATTTACAACCGCGTTTAATGCTTTTAGGTTCGCATAATTGAGCTTGATAATGAAAACGTAATTCTGAAAATCTGTTTTGGTTGTTACATTTGAGATTCCATCAATTTTTAAAGCTTTCGATTTAAAATCTTCCAGTTTCTGCGTAATTTCTTGTTCATTCGGAATTTTTACGCCATCGACTTCTTCTAGCCAAATGGCAGATTTAGTTTTAAACCAAGATTTAGAAAAGTCGATCATCAGCGTATATTCGCCACTTTGATCGTCGTGATGTTTGATTCTTTCTGTAATCTCAAAACAGCTTGTTAAGAGTAAACAGCAAAATAAAGCGAGAATTTTCTTCATTTTACAAATTTAGATGGAATATTCTGAAAAACCATGCTTTAGTCCAAACAATAAAATCTAAATTTTTAGATAATATTAACGGATTCTACAACATGCTAAACGCCTTATTCTGTTCCTTTTTCTTTAACTTTGCGCCACTCATTAAAAAGTGAGACAAACTTCAAAAAAATAAAAAACAACTTCAATTTTAGAATAAGGGTTTATCAATCTGTTTCCAATTCAGCTTAAAAATCTGAAATCTAAAATCTAAAATCTAAATTTATATGTTCCCATTACAAAGAGGCAGAAGATTAAGAGTAAATGAATCGATTCGTTCTTTAGTACGTGAAACCAGTTTAAGTCCATCGGATTTTATGTTTCCAATGTTTATTGCTGAAGGAGAAAATGTAAAAGTCGAAATTCCGTCAATGCCTGGAATTTTCAGAAGATCTATAGATTTAACAGTTGAAGAAGTAAAAGAACTTTTTGATTTAGGAATTCGTGCCGTAAATATTTATGTAAAAGTTAGCGAAGACCTAAAAGACAATACAGGTAAAGAAGCTTGGAATACGAACGGATTAATGCAACAGGCTATTCGTGCCATAAAAGCGGCTTGTCCAGAAATGATTGTTATGCCAGATGTGGCTTTAGATCCATATTCAATTTACGGTCATGACGGAATTATAACAAATGGCGATGTAGAAAACGACAGCACAGTTGATGCTTTAGTAAAAATGGCTGTTTCACACGCAGAAGCAGGTGCCGATTTTGTTGCACCAAGCGATATGATGGACGGACGTGTTTTACGCCTTCGCGAAGGTTTGGATGCTGCCGGATTTCAGAATGTTGGAATCATGAGTTATTCTGCTAAATATGCTTCGGCTTTTTACGGTCCTTTTAGAGATGCTTTAGATTCTGCTCCAAAAGAAGCTGATGTTGTGGTTCCAAAAGACAAAAAAACATACCAAATGGATTATGCTAACCGCATCGAAGCAATCAAAGAAGCTTTATCTGATGTAGAAGAAGGCGCAGATATGGTTATGGTAAAACCAGGAATTGCTTATTTGGATATTGTTCGCGAAATAAAAAATACCGTTCATGTTCCTGTAACCGTTTATCAGGTTTCTGGAGAATATGCTATGATTAAAGCGGCATCTGAAAGAGGCTGGCTAGATCACGACAAAATTATGATGGAACAATTAATGTGCATCAAACGTTCGGGGGCTAATCTTATTTCGACATACTTTGCAAAAGAAGCAGCAATACTTTTAAAGAAATAAGATGAAAAAGATTTTATTTTTATCTGCTGTTTTAGCTTTCACATCTTGTAAAAAAGAAACTTCTGAGCCAACAAACGCAACAACCGAATCTGTTTCTGAAGGAGAATCGGCGAAAGCCAAAAGTCCAGAAGAACTAGGAAAACAGCTTTTTGAAGGAGCTGGAAATTGTTTTGCTTGTCATCAGCCAGATCAAAAAATAGTTGGACCGAGCATTAAGGAAATTGCCAAAATCTATAAAGATCAAAAAGGCGATATTGTTACTTTCCTGAAAGGAAATGCAGAACCAATTGTGGATCCAAGTCAGTTTGAGGTTATGAAAACCAATTTTGCCATAACAAAGGCCATGTCTGATGAAGAATTAAAAGCAATTGAAGCATACATCTACAGTAATTTAAAGTAATTACAAGATGTTCCGTAGGAACATTTCATAGGTAGAAAAATGATGTTGTAAGCATTTACGTCCCGTAGGAACGTCTGATATGCTGAATGGTTAGAATTTATGTCAAAATCAAACGTTCCTACGGAACGTAAATAATCGGTGGTCAATATTTTTTTTTCTACCGATGAAATGTTCCTACGGAACATCTGTGATTTTCTCAAAATAATAACGCAAAAGGGGCGGTTCCGAAAGTCGGAACCGCCCCTCTTTTATCATTAAAATATATTACCAGATTTTAACTCGTTTTTCTGGTTCAACATACATTTTATCACCTTTCTTGATATCGAAAGCCTTATAGAAAGCATCCACATTCTGAATTGGCACATACGCTCTATACATTCCCGGAGAGTGCGGATCTGTTTTTACTTGATTTTTGATTGCTTCATCTCTTGTTTTTGTTCTCCAAACCGTAGCCCAAGAAATAAAGAATCTTTGTTCAGGAGTAAATCCGTCAATTAAACCTGGGTTTCCGTGTTGCTTTAAATACAATTGCAAACCATCATAAGCCGCATTGATTCCTCCTAAATCTCCAATATTTTCACCTAACGTAAAATGACCATCAACATGAATACCTGGCAATGGCTCAAGAGCACTATATTGATTTGCTAAATCATTTCCTAAAGCTGTAAACTGTTTCAAATCATCTTCTGTCCACCAGTCAACTAAATTTCCTTCAGCATTGTAACGCGCTCCAGAATCATCAAATCCGTGAGAAATCTCGTGTCCGATTACTGCTCCAATTCCACCATAATTAACCGCTTCATCAGCTTGGTAATTGTAGAAAGGCGGCTGTAAGATTGCCGCTGGAAATACAATTTCGTTATAAGATGGGTTATAATAAGCATTTACTGTTTGCGGAGACATATGCCATTCTGTTTTATCAACTGGTTTAGACAGTTTGTCTACACTTTTCTTAAATCTCCATAACGCTAAGTTTTTAGAATTCTCAAAATAGCTTCCTCCTTCTGCAACACTTTTAATTTCTAAAGCCGAGTAATCTTTCCATTTATCAGGATATCCAACTTTAATCGTTATTTTGTTCAGCTTTTCGATTGCTTTTGCTTTAGTATCTTTAGACATCCAGCTTAAATTGTTAATACGATTTTGATAAGCCGTAATAACATTGTGAATCATATCAATCGCTTTGGTTTTAGCTTCAGCAGGAAAAACTTTTTCTACATAAAGCTTTCCAAGAGCTTCACCAACATTTCCGTTCACGACATTAAGCGCTCTTTCTTCAGCCGGAAGCTGTTTTATTGCTCCTCTTAATGTTTTGCTGTAAAAATCGAAATTAGCATTGTCAATTTCTGTTGTAAGCTTGCCAGCAGCACCGTTAATCAAATCCCATTTTAGGTATTCTTTCCATTGTGCTACTTTATTTTCTTTGAAAACGGTTTCTAAAGCCGTCATATATTTAGGCTCGTTTACAATTACAGTCTCTAACTTAGCAATTCCTAAACCAGCAAAATATTCGTTCCATTTAATGGCTGGAGTTAATTTTTGAAGTTCAGCAATTGTCATTGGGTTGTATTGCAAACGGCTGTCTCTTCTTTCAACTCTATTTAATCTTGGCTTTGACAATTCTGTTTCAAGTGCCAAAACCTCAACAGCACTTTGTTTTGCTTTTTCTGGAGACTCTCCAATAAACTGAAGCATTCTTGCAACATGCGATTCATATTTCGCACGTTTTTCTTTAGAATCTTTGTCATCAGAAGTGTAATAATCTTTATCAGGAAGTCCTAATTGGCTTGGCCCTAAATTTACAGAGTTTTTAGAACTGTCTTTATCATCAGCTCCGATATAAATTCCGAAAAATCCAGCATTGCTTTCTTTTTCCATTTCAACCAAATACTTCTGAACATCAGCAATGTTTTTAATTGCATCGATTTTTTTCAGATATGGTTTTAAAGGTTCGATTCCTTTTTTATTTCTTCCGATAGAATCTAAATAAGTGTTGAATAAATTAACCGCTTTTCCCTGATCTGTATTCGACTTGTACTTTGGATTTTTTGAAGCTTCTTTTAAAACCTCCATCACATCCTTATCTGTTCTTTTAATCAGTTCGTTAAAACTTCCCCAAGTGGTACGATCGCTTGGAATTTCTGTTTTTTCAAGCCAAGCTCCGTTTACATATTTAAAAAAATCTTGACTTGGGCTGATTTTCGTATCCATATACGAAACATTGATACCTGGTTCTTTTGGTGCTTGAGCTTGTGCTGCAGTTATCGAAAACATTGCAGATATAACACCAAACACAGGTTTAGCAAATTGTTTTTTCATAAAAGTTTATAGTTTAATGGAAAATACAAACATATTGTTATTATTTCTAAAATTGTGTTAAAATTCTAACAGGAAATTCATTAACAAAAATAAATTTCACAAATCAGAATCTAAAACGAATTTTATTAGTCTGCTATTTAATGTCAAAAGTTACAAAAGGCTGTTAAAAAAATAATTCAGTAAAGTTTTTAGAATCTGCTTTTTGTATTTTTGCGCCAAATTATTTTTATGAAATCGCTTTTATACAAATACCGCAAATTCTTTCTTGTTTTAATAGTATTTTCGGTGGTTACGATATCTTTGTTTTACTCTGCGTTGAAACCTAAAAAAACGCTTCCAATTTATAATCCAGCCGATGTAAATCCTGAATTAGTTGACAGTACAATTCAGTATAAAAGCAAATACCACACAATTGCCGATTTTTCTTTCATCAACCAAAATGGCGATACTATTACCCAGAAAAATTATGAAGGAAAGATTTATGTTGCCGATTTCTTCTTTACAACCTGCGGATCAATCTGCCCGAAAATGTCAACCAATTTGGTAGATGTTCAAAAAGCAGTTTTAAACAATCCAAAAGTAATGTTGCTTTCGCATACTGTTTTTCCAGAAGTTGACAGTGTTTCTGTCTTAAAAGCTTATGCTATAAAATACGGTGTTATAGATAGCAAGTGGAATTTGGTTACGGGCGACAAAAAAGAAATCTACAAAATGGCCAGAAAATCGTATTTGGCTGTAAAAATGGGAAGACCAGATCAGCTTTATGACATGGTGCATACAGAGAATTTTGTTTTGGTCGATCAAAAGCGCCGCGTTAGAGGTTTTTATGACGGAACGAATAAAGAAGACATAAAACGTCTTTTAGAAGACATCGAATTCCTCTCTCAAGAGTAAAAAACCCTTATTTTTAGAAACATTTAGCATTTGTAGAAGTGTTAAATACCTTGAAATAAAGAATAATTGCCTACTTTTGCAATCTAAATTCAATCTAAATAAGCTTGCAAAATACAATACACACTCTGAAAAAAGGCGAAAAAGCCATTATCAAAGATTTTGATATAGATCTTATTCCACTTAAATTATTAGAAATGGGTTGTCTTCCTGGCAGTTTAGTTGAATTGTTGCAGGTGGCTCCTTTTGGCGATCCTTTATATTTAGATATTAACGGTTCTCATGTTGCAATCCGTATTGAAACCGCTCGTGAAATTGAAGTTGAACTTATCAAAACCAATTTGTAATGAGTGTTCAGAATATCAATGTTGCCCTTATCGGAAATCCAAATACCGGAAAAACCTCTGTTTTTAATCAATTAACTGGTCTTAACCAACAAGTTGGAAATTATCCTGGAATTACGGTTGAGAAAAAAATGGGCTTTTGCAAGCTGCCTAATAACATAAAAGCCAATATTCTAGATTTACCGGGAACGTACAGCTTGAACGCCAGTTCGATGGACGAAAGCGTTGTTATTGAACTTTTGCTAAATAAAAATGACAAGCTATATCCAGACGTTGCTGTTGTTGTAACTGACGTTGAAAATTTAAAAAGAAATTTACTGATTTACACTCAGATAAAAGATCTTGAAATTCCGACGATTTTGGTTATCAATATGTCGGATCGTATGGAGCGCAAAGGTATTTCTTTGGATATTCCGTATTTGGAAGAAAAATTGAAAACAAAAATTGCTTTAGTAAGTTCACGAAAAGGTTTAGGAATTGAAGAATTAAAAGAACTGATTGTTTCTTATAAAACTATCCCACACGAACCTTGTTTGAATGCTTCTGTAATTGATGAAGAATATTTCAAAAAACTGCAACATGCTTTTCCAAATCAATTATTGTACAAATTATGGCTTGTAATTACTCAGGACGTCAATTTTTTGAATTTAGAAAGAAATGAAATTCGAAGCACTTTTACCAAATCGCATTCAGAATTAAAGCGCTTACAACAGAAAGAAACCATAAAAAGATATCAGTTTATCAATGATGTTTTAAAAGAAGGTTTAAAGATTGACGCTTCGATGGCTAAAGATGTTCGTGCCAAATTGGATCGTGTCTTAACTCATAAAGTTTTTGGTTACGTTATTTTCTTTGCCATTCTATTTTTGATATTCCAATCCATTTTCAGCTGGTCAACGATTCCGATGGATTTCATTGACAGTACTTTTGCCTCTTTAAGCAGCTGGGTTGCGGCAGAACTGCCAAGCGGTATTTTGACCGATTTACTTTCGCAGGGAATTATTCCGGGTATTGGCGGAGTTATTATTTTTATCCCGCAGATTGCCTTTTTATTCCTCTTTATTTCGATTTTAGAAGAAAGCGGTTATATGAGCCGTGTTGTATTCCTGATGGATAAAATCATGCGACGATTTGGACTTTCAGGAAAAAGTGTTGTGCCTTTAATTTCAGGAACTGCTTGTGCGATTCCAGCAATTATGGCCACAAGAAATATCGAAAACTGGAAAGAACGATTAATCACTATTTTGGTAACGCCTTTTACGACTTGTTCGGCGAGATTGCCTGTTTATGCGATTATTATATCATTGGTTATTCCGAGTAAAAGAGTTTTTGGAGTATTAAATCTTCAAGGACTAACTCTTATGTCGTTATATATTTTAGGATTCTTTATGGCTATTTTATCGGCTTACATTTTAAATAAGGTTTTAAAACTAGAATCAAAAACCTATTTTGTTGTTGAAATGCCAAGTTATAAAATGCCACTTTTCAAAAACGTCGGAATCAATGTGGTAGAAAAAACCAAAGCGTTTGTTCTTGGCGCGGGTAAAATCATCTTAGCAATATCAGTTATTTTATGGTTCTTGGCTTCTTATGGCCCTGGAAAAGAATTTAATGAGGCTGAAACTATCGTTAAAGAAAGATTTGCCAGCACAACTTTAGACGAAACTCAATTTGAAAATGAAGTTAATTCTCAAAAATTAGAGAACTCTTATATCGGTTTAATGGGAAGAGCAATTGAACCGGTAATTCAGCCTTTGGGTTACGACTGGAAAATCGGAATCGCTTTAATCAGTTCGTTTGCTGCCCGTGAGGTTTTCGTTGGAACATTAGCAACTATTTATAGTGTTGGAGATACAGATAACGAATCAACCATAAAAAGCAAAATGCAGGCAGAAGTTCGTCCAGATACGGGAGAAAAAGTATTTGACTTCGCAACCGGAATCTCTTTACTGCTGTTTTATGCTTTTGCCATGCAATGCGCCAGCACATTGGCGATTACAAAAAAAGAAACCAATTCATGGAAATGGCCAGCAATGCAGCTAGTCTTCATGAGCGGTCTCGCTTATTTTACCGCATTAATTGCGTATCAACTTTTAAAATAAAAAGTTATGTTTCAAGAAATAATAGCCTTTGCCATATTAGGATTTGCAATCGCTTTTTTGATTAAAAAGTTCTTCTTTAAATCGAAAAAGAAAAAAGACTGTGGAGGAGGAACGGATTGTGGGTGTTCTTAATTTTTTTAGGGACAAAGGTGCAAAGGTTCATAGGTACAAAGTAAAAAAAGCTGTTCATTTAGAACGGCTTTTTTCATGATAAAAAATGTCTTATTCTGTTATTTTAAAAACCAAAAGCAACCTTTTAGTATATTTTCAAAAATTACTTTTGTCTTCTAAATTTTATTTAAATATGACACCAGAAGATAGAATGGAAATAATACGAGACAATAGAGTTGCTCGATTACTGTGGTTCACGATAGGTTTTTTCTGCGCCACAATTATTACTTACTTTATAATGAAAAGCAATCATTAGTTTTTTCTCTGCTGTTTTAATTATACTTTTATCCTATTAAAACAGCAAAAAAAACTTTCAAATGAATCTAAAAACCCCTTTACTTTTCTTTCTATTTTTATGTTTTGCTCAAAGCGGAATTTCCCAAACAAAAATAGATGCCAAACAAGATTCAAATACTACTTTCCAAACTTCTGATGGAGTTCCGTTATTTTTGAAAGTCTCTGGAAAAGGCGAATTATGTATTTTTGTTCATGGCGGGCCTGGAGCATGGAGCAAATCTTTTGAAGAATTTGGCGGAAATGTGTTAGAAGACAAACTAACCATGTGTTATTATGATCAAAGAGGATGCGGTAGATCTGGATCACCAGCAGATAATAATTACAGCATGGACAGAATGATTGATGACATTGAAGAAATCCGAGCTCATCTTAAAACGGATAAGGTATTTGTAATTGGGCATTCTTTCGGAGGAATTTTAGCCACTAAATATGCTGAAAAATATCCTCAACATGTAAAAGGTTTAATTCTACTGAATGCTACACTTGATATCAACGATTCGCTTCTCAATCAAATTGCTTTTATGGATAAAACTCTTGGAAAAGATTTCCCTGTAAAAGACAAAAACTCAATACTAAACACATTTTTTGAAGCTAAACAGCAAATTAAAAAAGCAGATTTAGATTATAAAATGTTATCTGATAATAGAGCAACTGTTGAAAAACTGGACAGTATTGACAATAGCGAAAAAAGGAACTCTTCATTTGCGCAAAATGCTTTGAGCGGTCCTCTATATTTTAGTGATTTTACAAAAGAAACGGCTTCTATCAAAGTTCCAACGCTTATAATTTCAGGAACAAAAGACAATAATATTGGCCCTGAACATTATCGTTTGTTTAAATTCCCAAATCAAGAAGTTAAGATTATTAACGGTGGGCATATTTTGTATTACGAGCAGAATAAAGAGTTTAAGAATACGATTCAAAAATTTGTTCAGAAAGTTAGATAAGGGAAAGATGAAAGAAGCTAGAAGAAAGACTTGCAATTAGACTGAAAAACGACTGAGACTAAAAGAAAAATTTTCTTGTTGTAATGGTTTAAAAGCCTATTCAGATAAAGTCATTATTTCTGTCAGATTACCTTTAACTCATTCAAAATACATTCAAAATGACAAAATTTGAAAAAAAAGAAAGGTTTAGAAATAAAACCATTACAAGATTGCTTTAGTTTTCAATTGGATTTTATGTGCTTCTGTAATGATGTACCTTTTAAAATCCAAAGCATAATAAATTAAAATCATTACCAAATAAAAACGGCTCTTTATCGGAGCCGTTTTTTATATCTATAATAAATGAACTTTACTTCAATCCTTCCCATTCTGCATAAAACTGAGAAAGAAAAGTTTCCATGAAACGATGTCTTTCGGCAGCGATTTCTTTTCCTTTTGCTGTGTTCATTTTATCCTTTAAAAGTAAAAGTTTTTCGTAGAAGTGATTAATGGTTGGCGCGCTGTTCTTTTTATACTCCTCTTTTGTCATATTCGTTACTGGAGAAATTTCTGGATTGTATAAAGCTCGATTCTTAAATCCGCCGTAATTAAACGCTCTCGCAACACCAATTGCACCAATCGCATCGAGACGATCGGCATCTTGAACAACATCTAATTCGACAGAAGAGAATTTCTTTTCGAAATTTCCGCCTTTATAAGAGATATTTTCAATGATCTTTACCACATGATCAATTATATCCTCAGAAACATTTTCGGCTTCTAAAAACGCTCTTGCTGTTTTTGGCCCAATAGTTTCATCTCCGTTATGAAATTTACTATCGGCTATATCGTGTAATAAAGCACCTAACTGTACTATTGTAAGATCGCATTCTGTCTCTTTTGCAATCAGCAGCGCATTTTTATAAACGCGTTCAATATGAAACCAATCATGACCGCCTTCGGCATCATTTAGTTTTTCTTTTACAAAAGCAATGGTTTTAATAATTAATGCTGAATCGCTCATACAGAAGTTTTTACGTTTTATAAAAAATGTTGATTGCCAAAGATTTAAAATCTCCAACAATCAACAAATATGTTTTAAAGCAACAATGTTGCTTTTTAAATTTCAATCTAAAAATTCCAAATTCCAAATTCCAAGCTAAAATCTACATTCTAAAATCTAAAATTTAAAGTCTAGCTGGTTCAACCCATTTAAAGATATGTGATTCTTTAGGGATTACTATTCTTTCTGAAATCTTCGCCATACGAGCTGGTAATTTCATTAAGAAATCACGCGCTTTTTCTGCTTCATCAGACAGATTGGTAATTTTATCGATTTCCCATTTGTTGATTAATTTCTGCATGATTTCAACATAATCGTTTGCAGTGTAAACTCCAATACGCTGAGCTGAATCGGAAAACTGTTCGAAAGCACTGCTTATTTTTTGCCCAGATTCTCTCAAGAAGTGAGCCGGCATAACGATTTTCTGCTTCATCATGTATTGAAAAGCAAGCATCATTTCGCTCGGATCTACTTGGAAAATTCTAGTTACAAATTCGCTATAGGCGTGGTGATGACGCATTTCATCACCTGCAATCATTTTACACATTTTAGACAACTTGTTATCGCCAAATTTTTTAGCCATTTGCGCTACTCTATTGTGCGAAACATAAGTTGCTAATTCCTGAAAACTAGTGTATACAAAGTTTTTGTATGGGTCAGTTCCAGTTCCAATATCAAAACCGTCGTTGATCAAATGCTGTGTAGTCATTTCTATTTCACGCATGTTGACACGACCAGATAAATACAAGTATTTATTTAAAAGATCTCCATGACGGTTTTCTTCTCCAGTCCATTGTCTTACCCACTTGGCCCAGCCATTTCCTTGACCTTCTACAGTTTGATCAATTCCTTCTACATCCATTAACCATGATTCATATGTAGGCAATGCTTCCTCAGTGATGGTATCACCAACAAGCGTAACCCAAAAATCGTACGGAAGTTCTTTAGCAATCTCGCGTAATTCTTTTACCTCTTCAAAGAAATTTTCTCCTTGAGAATCTGGTAAGAAATCAGACGGCTGCCAAATTTTTTCCACTGGAATTAAATACTGTTCGACGAAGCTATCCACGTTTTTTTCCAAAAACTGCATTACTTCTAATCTAATGTTTTTTATAGACATTACTTATTATAGATTTGGGTTGTACATTTTAGCTCGGACTAAAACTTAAACCTGTTTATACTCATTTATTCCTTCCTTAACTGCTTTTTCAGTAATCTCCATCAGCTCTTCAAATTTGTAATCTTTAACAGCTAAAGGTTTGTGAGCTGTAAACTTCAGGTGATTTCCTAAACCAACAGGAAAAAAACCAAATTTTACCATTTTCCAAGAATTATTGATGCTAACGGGCACAACATACGCAGATGGTGCATATTTGCATAAGATTTTTAAACCGCTTTGCGCAAATTCTTTTGGTACTCCTGTCTTACTTCTTGTCCCTTCTGGGAAAATAACGGCAGATCTTGTGTTTTTTTCGATATATTCAGACAAGCCTTTGATAACTGGTATCGCTTGTTTAGGGTCTTTTCGGTCAATTAAGACAGATCCTCCGTATTTCAAATTATAAGAAACACTCGGAATTCCGCTTCCTAACTCCTTCTTACTTACAAATTTACAATGAAAACGTCTAAAGTACCAAATCATTGCCACGATATCGTACATACTTTGGTGATTTGCCACAAAAATAATTGGCGCACCTTTCGGAACCGTGTCTACACCTTCAATTGTGTATCTTGTTCCCACAAGATTTGTACATTTTAAAAGGCAGAAATTTAAATAATCAACACTTTTTTTGTGAGCCTGGTAACCAAATACATTTAAACAAATCCACTGAATTGGATGAAAAACAGCCAAACACAAACCAAATAATAAATAGTAAATTACCGATATTGGATAAGATATAATTTTTTCCATGCTTCAAAAATTAATGCGCAAAAGTAGTAAATATATTTTTAGACTTATTAAAATTGAAAACAATAACTGTTTTTATGGTTTAATTGTACCTTTGTACCAGAATTTGCAAATCTTTTCTGAATTAAATGAACTTTACTTACCCTAAAAACGAGCGTTTAAAAAGCAAAACGACAATTGGTTTACTGTTTTCTGAAGGAAAATCGGTGTCCAAATATCCGCTTCGTTTGGTTTACCGTCAAGCGGAAGCAAATTCAGAAGAACAAACCAAGATTGGCGTTTCGGTTTCTAAGAAATATTTCAAGAAAGCCGTTGATCGAAATTACTTTAAAAGAGTTTTAAGAGAAACCTATCGTTTAAACAAACATTTGCTTTTGGATAATCTCGATCAAAATTATTCGATAATGCTTTTTTATCAGACAAAAGACCGATTATCTTACCAAGAAATCAACACGAAAATGATTCAGTTGTTTGAGAAATTTTCACTTCAAATAAACACAACTCCAGATTCTGAGCAGAAAACCGAATCGTAAATTTCAAAACGTAAGATTAATAATCAAATTAGACAAAAAAATCGTAGTTTTAGATCTAAATCGAAATTTTATGCGACATATTTTCTTTTTATCTTTTTTGTTTTTAATTCTTTCAGGCTGCAATAAAGCTGATGCTTCAGCTGAAAACATTGTTATTTCATCTGTAAAAATGCCTGCAAATGCAGAAAATGTCGCTTATGACAGAGAGCCAGATCCGAACAATGCTCCACCGCCACCGCCGCCTCCAGTCAAAGAAAAAATCGAGCAAAAAATCATAAAAGAAGCGACTTTAAAATTTGAAACTGATAATTTAGAAAACTCTTTCAGTCAAATTAAAAAAGCGGCTTCGACTAGTAAAGCACGAATTATAAACGATTCTGAAGGAAAAGATTTTGCAACTCTTTTTAGAAATCTTACTATAAAAGTACCAAGTCAGAATTTTGACCGTTTTATAAGTGATATTTCTAAAGGTGTTTCTTATTTTGAAGTAAAAACTATTTCTGCTCAAGATGTTACCGAACAATATATTGATCTTACTTCGAGATTAAAAACCAAGAAAAAGCTTGAAGAGCGTTATCTTGAAATTTTAAAGAAAGCGAACAAAGTCAGCGAAATTTTAGAAATAGAAGAACAAATTTCAGCTATTCGCGAAGAAATAGAAGCCAAAGAAGGTCAGCTGAAATATTTGGAAAGCCGAGTTTCTGAAAGCACAGTTACTATTGAATTTTATAAAACAATCCCTGAAAAAGAGGGCGTGAAAATATCTTACGGTTCAAAACTTTGGAGCGCAATTGAATCTGGATTCTATACTTTATCCGATTTATTGATTTCACTATTAAGTGCTTGGCCTTTTGTAATTTTGTTTGTTGTATTTGCCTATTTTATTAGAAAAAGATTAAAAAGAAGAAAAAAAGAATAATCATGTATCCGTATTTCAAAAAGAAATTTATTATACCAGTCGCTGCGGCGGGAATGTTGTTTGTTGGAACCAGTTTTAGAGAAGACTTTTTTGAAATTGCCAAACAGATCGAGATTTTTACGACTTTGTTTAAAGCTGTAAATACCAATTATGTCGACGAAACCAATCCAGGAGATTTGATGGACAAAGCCATTAAAAGCATGTTGGGAAGTTTAGACCCATACACAGTTTATTTTAACGAGCAAGATGTTGTAAACTTTAAAATCAATAATACTGGAGAATATACTGGAATTGGCGCTTTGATTTCTAGAAAAAACGATCGTCTCATTGTACGCGAACCTTATAAAAATTATCCTGCAGATAAAGCGGGATTAAAAGCTGGTGACGAAATTATCCAAATTGGTGATGTTTTGATTGCCGATTTCAAGGATGATGCTTCGCAATTATTGAAGGGAACAAAAAACACTAAAATCAATATCAAATACCTTCGTCAAGGAAAACCAAATACTACGGTTTTGGTTTTGGATGAAGTTGATATTAAATCGGTTCCTTTTTATGGAAAAATTGATGACAAAACAGGATATATTGTTTTAGCGCATTTTAGCAGAAAAGCTTCTGCAGAAGTAAAAGACGCTCTTGAAAAATTAAAAGCTGATGGAGCTAAACAGATTGTTTTGGATTTAAGAGGCAATCCAGGTGGTTTATTGAATGAAGCGATTGATATCTGCAATTTGTTTGTTCCAAAGAATGAAGTAATTGTAACCACTAAATCACGAATTGAGAAACATAACAATACTTATAAAACGCAAAAAGAACCGGTTGATACTGAAATTCCGTTAGCAATTTTAGTAAACGGAAGAAGTGCTTCAGCATCTGAAATTGTTTCGGGAGCTTTGCAGGATTTAGATCGTGCTGTAATTTTAGGAAGCAGAAGTTTCGGAAAAGGTTTAGTACAGCGTTCGGTTGATTTAACTTACGGAACTCAGCTGAAAGTAACCATTTCAAGATATTATACGCCTTCTGGAAGATGTATTCAAGCTTTGGACTATTCGCATAAAGATAAAAATGGCGTGGCTCAAAAAACAGATGCCAAAAATTATAATGCTTTTAAAACCAGAAAAGGAAGAACGGTTTATGATGGCGGAGGAGTTTTGCCTGATATCGAATTGGAAGAAGCAAAAACCAGTGCCATTGCAACAGCTTTAATTAAGAACGATGGTGTATTTGATTATGCTACAACATATTATTACAAAAATCCAAATTTGGGGGATAAGATTCCAACTTTGACAGATGCAGATTACACCGCTTTCAAACAATATCTGAAAACGAATAAAATCACTTTTGACACAGATACTGAAGTGGCTTTGAAAAATACTTTAGCTGCAGCTAAAAAAGAAAAAATAGATGAGACCATTACTGCCGAATATCAGCAATTGTTGAATGCTTTAGAAAAAAGCGAAACTACCTTACTGGACAAAAACCAAAAAGAAATCAAAAACATGATTTTGGAAGAATTGATTAAAAGATATCAATATCAAGAAGGTTTGTATCAGTATTATTTAAAAAACAATTCAGAAATTAAAAGAGCAGTTAGTGTATTAAATAACCCAACAGAATATAAGACGATTTTAAAAATGTAGTGAATGAAGATAACTCTAGCCCTGACTCTTTTTTCATTTTATACAGTAACGGCACAACAAAAACCTGTTGAAACTATTTATTTTGAATTTGACAGGTATGATCTGACAGATAAACAAATTACTGTTGTTTCAAACTTTATAAAAAATATAGACACATCAAAAGTTGAGTCTATACAGATTTATGGCTATTGTGATGATCGCGGAAATGATGAGTATAACTTTAGATTGTCAAATAATCGAGCCAATACGATTCAGAATCTTTTGATTAATAAAGGATTCAATCAGAGTAAAATTGTCATTCTTGAGGGAAAAGGGCGTGTTGTCGTAAAACCAGATACGGTAGAGAATCTATACGAGACACGTTTGCGAAATCGGCGGGTTGACTTAATTGTTGTTAAGAAAAATAGTTTCGGCAAAGGCGTTTATACTTCTTTCAAAGACAATTTAAAAGTGGGCGATAAAGTATATTTAGAGTCCATTTTATTCGAAATTGGAAGTGCGAAACTAACCAGCAATTCTAAAAAAGAATTGGATAAAATTGCAATCATTCTTCAAAATCACAGAAGCCTGAATTTTGAAATCAGAGGGCACGTCTGCTGCACTCCAGAAATTTACAGCGACGGAATTGATAAAGATACCAAAGAAAGAAGACTTTCCTGGAATCGCGCCAAAACTGTTTTCCATTATTTAATCTCAAAAAAAATATCCAAAAGCCGCATGACCTATATTGGATGCGGCAATCGATATCCTTTAGGCAGAGGTGATAATTATGATCGCCGGGTAGAATTTGTGATTACGAAAATTTAGTTTTTCTAAGATACTAAGCTGCTAAGATTCTAAGATTTCACCTATTGGAACGCACTAAAAATCCTTTCAGATTTACTTCCTTTTTAATTATTCTCTCACCATTTCTATGTGCGGAATATCATCTTCTAAATACATTTCGCTGGTTTGCACAAAACCGTGGCTTTCGTAGAATTTCTTTAAATACAATTGCGCGCCAATTGTAATTTTATCTTTTCCAAAATTGGATTTAATTCCAGCTATTGCTTCACGCATTAATTCATGTCCCCATTTTCTATCTCTGTAATTGGCATCTACAGTAACTCTTCCGATTGAAGCATTATCAAAACTAATTCCAGCATCAAATAAGCGCGAATAAGCTACAATTTTGCCTTCGAACTCTCCTAATAAGTGCAACGCCTTTTTGTCCTTACCATCAAGATCCAAATAAACGCAATTTTGCTCTACTACAAAGATTTCACTTCTTAGTTTGAGTAAATCATATAACTCATGAACAGTTAATGCCTCAAAAGGCTTTATTTTCCATTTTAATTCCATTTCCGCTTTTTTTTGCCACGAAGGCACGAAGACGCTAAGTTATAGTATTTTTTTAGCTTCGCTAAAGTTTCTTATAAAAATCAAAAAGACACAAAGTAGTATCTCATAGAAATAAAACTTTGTGCCTTTGTGCCTATGTTACTTTGTACCTAAGAAGTTACTTTTTGGTCATAATAATTTCCATGCTTTTATATTCGGTTCCGTTTTTTGTATCGTACATTTCCATTTTTCGGGTTTTAGCATCTACAATGGTGTACACTTCTCTATACTTGATGTTTTTAGTGGTTACAGGATCAGCCATTTCTCCAAAATATTCTATGCTCTTAGTACTTTCGTTATACTTTCCTGTGCTAGTCATCATTCCAGTTCCCATATTATCAATAAATGTGGAGATATATTCTTTGCTAGCATTATTATAACCTACTGTTCCTTTGCCTTCAAATGGTTGTCCCATCATCGTTCCTTTATACGTTGCTTCTTGAAAGCGACCGCCTAAGACCATTTTGATCTCTGCTACAGAAGTTTCTTTTTCGGGTTTTGCATTGGCATCAGACCAGAATGTCATATCGCAATTCCATGTTCCAACTTCATCAGCCAGTATTTTATGCGGATTTCCTGGCGTTGCATATTCCTGCCATGCTTTCATCTGCGCCGCAGAATCTAATGGTGCTTCGGCAACAGGTTCTTCGGTTTTAACAGAATCTGTCGCTGCTGGAGTTGTCGATTCTTCCTTCACTTCTTTTTTACAAGAAATAAAACACAGGGTTATAATTGCTAAGGTTGCGGTTAATTTTTTCATAACTATTTGTTTTTATGTTTGTTATGAATAAAAGTACGAAAAATTTTGCTTGTTTTATTTTGTTTCATGTTTCAAGTTGATATACTTTGGATTTTTAACCGCAAAGTTCGCAAAGGTTTTACGCAAAGGACACTAAGTCATATTGAGAAGGTGAAGTTCTCTAAGAAATGTAGACCTATAATCGTGAGATTTTGAAACTTTAAACTTGAAACATAGAACCTGAAACCTCCAACTTGAAACAAAAACCTCTTATCGTTTGTCGATTCTCACGGTTTTTATGATTGCTTCGAGTTCTAGCATTAAATCTCGTTCTTGATGTGAGGGTGAATATGAGAATCCTTCGATAACCAAAACACGGTTAAAGGTTTCATCAATAATAGCATAGTTGATAAAAGGCCCGGTCATGAAATCATTTTTCAATTCCCACGTTCCTTTTGTTTCGAATGCATTTTTATTGTCTAAAGTTACTTTTGAAAAATAGGGTGCGTATGCTTCACTGGTAATCATTTGGGTGTTAGGTTCACGACCTTGTATATATTTCCCAATCGAATCCCGCATTTTGACAATTGCATTGACAACATCTTTTTTCTTCTTGAAATTATAAAGCGGAATCTGGTAAATTAATAAACTGGTATTACCGCTTATAATTTCTTTTTTGAGCCAGATGAATTTCTTTTTATGCAACATGTATTCATATCCTGTCGGAATCTGGATGTTGATGTGAAATTTGTTTTTTATGATTGCTTTATTTAACAGTGAGGTACTGTTGTCGTCCTGAATTTTCTCAATTTCAGCGTCATGAATAATTTTAATTATTTGCGGTGCGTTCAATTCAATACTACAAATAATATCATCTACAGATTTTCCGTAAATGCGAAAAGTATTGTGCGGTAATGTTTTGCTTCGAATGATTTCGAATTTATCTGTAGGGGCTTTTTTGACCACGATTATGCTTCGGCTGTCCGTAACAAAACCTTCAAGCAATCTGGCTGGATATTGATTTATGGTAAAAAGCGGCTCTTCTTGGGTAAGTCCAAGAACGGGAGAGGCAAATTTATTTCTAATGCTATCGCCTACTTCTCCATACCACAATTGATCGTCAATTATGACCGAAATGGTATTCGTTTTTCCAGAAACCGTTTCGCTTTGCTTTTCACTTTTGAAACAAGAAGTCAGGAAAAATGGAATTAGTAGCAATAAAAAATGGGTTTTATTCATTTTTTTAATTTATGAAATAAAACCCAAATTTAATAAGATTTTTCTATTATCCGTTTATTTTAAGTTTCATTCCCGGTTTAATATCTTCATCTTTAATACCATTCCATTTTTTAATATCTGAAATTGTTACTCCAGGATATTTTTTAGAAATGCTGTATAAAGAATCTCCTTTTTTAACGTAATAATCTTCGCTAACGTTTTTAGAAGGTGCTTTTTTCTTGAATGTATCAACCGAGTTTGATGCAATTGCTGTTGAAGTCGGCTCTTCTATAACTATTGCTGCTTTAGAAATAATCAATGTTTTTCCTAAACCAATGTTATTTGAAGTTAAATTATTAAGTTCTTTTAACTCCGCAATAGTCGTACCGAATTTCTTTGCAATGCTGCCTAAATTATCACCAGCCACTACAACATAGTCCATATCTACGGCTGTTTTCTCTTTATTTTCTGCAGATGCAATTGCTTGTTCTTTGTCTACAGCAGCAGGAAGAGTTTTAACAGGAGCCTCTTCTTCTGCTTTAATTTTCAGGCTTCTTCCAATTGCTACAGCATTTGTTTTTAAGTTATTCCATTTTTTAATATCTGAAATACTTACATCATATTTTGCCGCGATTGCACCTAAATTATCTCCTTTTCTAACTTTATAAAATTCAAAATCTCCATTATCAACCGGCGCTGGTTTTACAGTTGCTGGTTTTGCTTTTGGCGCATATTTAACTGCCAATCGAGATGAAGTGGTTCTAAACTCTGTATCATGTTTTACATAAGCATAAATCTGCTCTTCATTGGAAACAAATGTTGCTACTTTATCTTTTGGAAGTCTAATAAAATGCTGTTCTCCTTGGTAAAAAGGTACAACTCCCATTTTATACGACGGATTTAAAAGTTGAATCTGAGATTGTGGCATGTCTAATAAATCGGCAATCTGTTTGAAAGACATTTGATTTTTGACAGCAACAGTATCTGTTTCAAAGTTTTTAACTACAGCTCTTTCTGGGTTAATTCCGTGTTCTTTGTGGTATTCAAAAAGGTACATTGTTGCTAAGAAAGCAGGAACGTAACCTTGAGTTTCTTTTGGAAGATAATTGCGAATGTCCCAGTATTTTGTTTTTCCGCCAGAGCGACGAATAGCTTTGGTAACATTTCCTGGACCCGAGTTGTAAGATGCTAAAACCAGTTCCCAGTCGCCAAAAATATTAAACATTTTGGTCATGTATTCAGACGCTGCGGCTGTAGCTTTAAGAGGGTCGCTTCTTTCGTCGATATAAGAATCGATTTTAAGAGCATATTGTTTTCCGGTTCCGTACATAAACTGCCAAAGTCCCGTAGCGCCCATTTTAGAAACTGCTTTAGGATTTAAAGCAGATTCTACAACGGCTAAATATTTTATTTCCAGAGGAACGTTTTGTTTGGCAAAAGCATCCTCGAAGATTGGGAAATAATATTCTGATAAAGCCATTAATCGAGAAAACGATTTTTTACGGTTCTTGAGAAATGACTTTATTATATTTTCTAAACCTTGATTGTATTGTATCTCAAAAGGTGATTTCTGATTCATCGCTGCCAAACGCTGTTTTAGCAATTCGGTTGGAAGTTCTTCATCAACAGTAACATCTTTGTTAATGGTTTGAATGTCTTTGGTTAGATCATCATAAATATCCAGACTTACTAATTCGTTCATCCATAGACTATCTACTTTTGCAGCAAGATCGTTTTTTTTGAATGTACTTTTAATAGAATCTAAATATGAAAGCTTAACCTCTGGTTTCAGTTCTATATCTGCCTTTGCAGTTTCTTGCGCACAGACAGCTAACGAAAAGAAAGCCGAAACCACTAATGATAATTTTTTTACAATCATATAACATTATTTTAAAATTCTGTAATTCAAACAATTACAAGAGTTGTATTTTTGCAAATCTAAGCCCTTTATTGAAGAAAACTGTTTAAAAAAATGTTAATTGTGATTTTTTAGTCTAAAATCGCAGCGATTCCAGGTAAAATTCTTCCTTCTAACATTTCTAGCATTGCTCCACCACCAGTAGAAACATAGCTCATTTTGTCTTCAAATCCGAACTGTTTTACTGCTGCAACAGAATCTCCACCACCAACTAATGAAAATGCTCCATTTGCTGTAGCTTCTGCGATATAATCTCCTAATGCAATTGTACCTTTAGAGAAAGTTTCCATTTCAAAAACTCCCAATGGACCATTCCAAAGAATTGTTTTTGACTCTAAAATAACTTTCTTGAAGTTCTCTAAAGATTTTGGACCTGCATCTAAACCTTGCCATCCGTCAGGAATTGCAGTTACATCTACAACCTGAGTATTTGCATTGTTTGAGAAATCGTCTGCTGCAATAACATCAACAGGAATATGAACCTGAACGCCTTTTTCTTTAGCTAATCTTAAAATTTCAAGAGCCAAATCTAATTTGTCATCTTCGCAGATAGACTCACCGATTTTTCCTCCTTGAGCTTTAATGAAAGTAAAAGTCATTCCTCCTCCAATAATCATGTGATCTACTTTATCTAAGATATTTTCGATTACGGTGATTTTAGAAGAAACTTTAGAACCTCCAAGAACAGCAGTTACAGGTTTTTCACTGTTTTTAAGAACTTTATTTAAACTGTCAATTTCTTTTGCCAATAATGTTCCGAAACATTTATCGTTTGGAAAAAATTGTGCAATAATTGTAGTAGATGCGTGTGCTCTGTGAGCTGTACCAAATGCATCGTTTACATAGATATCTCCAAGAGAAGCTAATTCTTTAGCGAAAGATACATCTCCAGCTTCTTCTTCAGCATGAAAACGTAAATTTTCTAATAAAAGAACTTCGCCTGGTTTTAAATCTTTTGCTGCTTTTTGAGCTGGCTCACCCACACAGTTTTCAGCAAATTTTACTTGAACTCCTAAAATTTCAGAAGCTGTTTTTAGAATATGTTTTAGAGAGTATTTCTCTTCTGCTCCTTTTGGTCTTCCTAAGTGCGACATTAAAATCACACTTCCCCCTTGAGCTAAAATAGCATCAATTGTTGGTTTTGCTGCTTCAATACGTGTTGTATCAGTTACATTAAAATTCTCATCCAACGGCACGTTGAAGTCAACACGGATAATTGCTTTTTTATTTTTAAAATCGAAATCGTTTAAAGTTTTCATCTGCTAATTTTTTTAATTTTTTGAAAGAATAACAAATATAGAACTTTTACAGTAGTCTAAATTTCAAAAAAGCAAAAATAATCGAACAATAAAAACGAAAACGTTGTAAATTATGAAAACAAACAAAATAATTCTTAAAGATGATAAAAAATATTTGTTTAATCGTGAACCGGACTTTGTGTACAAGGACAGTTACTGATTGATTGCAAGAAGTCAAATCCGATTGTGATGGAGTGTGTTCCTGAATTATAAGATCCAAGACCATTAAACATCAACTGGTAAGAGTATGCAAAATAGAATTTAGATTTCATAAAACCTGCCATTGGTCCCATTGCCAAAGGTTTTGGGAACTGGTCATTTAAGAAACGGTATGAAACTCCGATCCAATAGTAATCTTCGTAGCGATTGTAACGTCTGTATTTGAAGTTAAAATCGGTTGTAGAACGTTGGTCACTCGCATAGTACTGTAAAAAAACTGACGGTTCATATTCGATTCGTCTGTTTTCTCCATCTCTAAAAGTGAATCCTGAGTATACCTGAAAGTTAGAAAGCAAATCTGGCTCGTCTGTTCTTTCCTTCGTCAAGTTTTTCTTTAAAACGTTATTAGCATTAAAACTGAAATAGAAACCTCTATTACGATACAGGGCACTAATATCAAAGTTATTGTTTGATGTGTGGCGATTATCCGTTATCGAAGGATCTATGGCTCCTACAGGACCATTTACGTCTCCAACAAAATTACCTGTTTCTAGACGAAAACTATTAAAGTTGTACGATAAACCAAAAGACAAGTACTGTTCAGAACGATAATCTAAAATCAAGTGGTGCGCAAAAGAGACTTTTGCCCCCGTTTGTCTTGTATTACCGTTACTATCATTATACAATGAAATACCAACTCCCGAACGATCCAGAACACGAAAATCAGCGTACAATGATTGGTTGTCTGGGGCATCTTTAATTCCGACCCACTGTGTTAAACCATTGGCTCTTATACGTAGATTATCTCCAATACCAGCATAAGCAGGAGAAATAATAAATGGGTTATCAGCTAAATACTGGGTAAATACTGGTAGGTTTAACTCTTGGCTGTAACTTGTTGTTACAGCCATGAGTACTAAGGATAAAATAAACTTTTTCATTGTAATAATTTTTTTAGATAACATCATTGGGGCTATAATTTTGTTATCTGTATAATGTGAAATGTCCAACAAATTCTCTTGGATCTTTTGGATCATTCAGTTTAAGAACATACCAGTAATCTCCTGTTGGTAATTCGTCTCCATGATATCTTCCGTCCCATTTTCCATTAACACGGTATTTCGCTACTACTCTACCATATCTGTCATAAATATCGAATGTTAACTCTTTGTATGCTAACGCACCACAATCTGGACCAATGGTATCATTTTGTCCGTCACCATTTGGTGTAAAGTAGTTTGGCATACAGAAGTCATAGAATGTACCATGAACTGTTATTGTTTTCTCACAACCATTTTTATCTCTTACGATAACTACATAATCTCCTGTTTTGTAGATTCTATAGCTATTAGATGATGAGAATGGTTCACCATTGAAGCTGTACTCATAAGGAGCAACACCTCCAGAAGCTTGTACAACAATTGTGTTGATGTCTTTGCTTTGGTTTGTTAAATCTACTGCATTTAACTCTGCAACTGCATCTACTTCAAATAAATCTGTTGTTACCTCACATCCGTTTTCATGTTTTACTGTAACGTAATGAGGCCCGGCAGCAACGTCTGTAAAAATATTACCAGGTTGGAAAGTTCCATTATCTAGAGCATACTTTATTAGTGTTGGATCTGTGTTTGACGGATCTATTGTTACCACAACCATGTTTGATTGAGCATTGTTCACACAATCATAATTTACTGCAATAGTAGGATTAAGCGTTACTGGCAATGGTACGTCTACTTCTACTTCTTGAGGACAGTTTCCGCCATCTTTCACAAACACTGTATAAGTACCTCCTGCAAGATTTGCAAATGTATGTTGTGTTCCGTTAACCGGTATATACGTACCATTAATATCATTTAAACTAACCATATAAGGAGGTGTACCGCCTGCAATGTCAATTGTAAATGCACCATTAAGTTCTCCAGCACATTCTTCTGGCTTCGTCATTCCAGGAGTTTCAACAACTGAAAGTGGTGCCAAAGGCTGTTTAACCTCAACTACTTCACTATCATAACATCCATGTTCGTCTGTTGCTATAACTGTATAGAAACCAGCTTTTAATTTCTCAAAAATGTTACTGTCAAAGAATTGATCATTTCTTGGTGAAATAGAATATTTATAGCTTCCTGTTCCGCCTTTACCATTTACTACAATTTGTCCATCATTACCACCAAAACATTTTACTGCAGTTGGGATAAATTCAGCTGAGAAAGCTTCTTGTGGCTGATTAATAGTAACATTCTCAGGTAAAGTTTGACAATCACCACTTTTCACCACTACTTGATAATCACCAGCTAAAAGCTTATCAAATCTACCTTCTGACTGTGGTCCTTTCAGTATGTTACCAGCACCGTCTAACAATGTGTATTCGTAGTTTCCTAATCCGCCTGAAGCATTTGCTACAATTACTCCAGTTGGTTCGTCACGACATAATACTACTGCGTGTTCTATATCTAAATTAGCTAACAACGGTTCAAGAGGGTTAATTGTAATTTCATTAGAAACAAAATCAACACATCCGTTAGCATCCTTCACATAGTACTTGTATACGCCTGGAGTAACATCAAACGAAACAGAACTTGTAAATGGAACTGTTGAATACGTTACATCATCACTACTATAAGTGTAAGGAGGTGTACCGCCCATAGCGCTTAAAGTAAGTTGAGTCTGTGTAAGACAAGTCATTTTTCTAGTTTCAGCCAAACTTGGTTTAACTTCAGAAGGCTCAGTAATTGTTATAGGAGCTGACTCCCCAACGCAATTAAATCCGTCAGTTACAGTAATCGTATAAGTTCCTGCACCTAAACCAGCAAATGAAGGTGTATTCTGAGGTCCTGAAGATCTTACAGGAGTAACTGAAGTAGTATTTAAAGTATATAAATAATTACTTCCTTGGCCACCTGTAACAGCAGTTACTGTAATAGTAGCGCTTAAATCTCCATTACATAATAATAATGTTTTGTCTGATGAAGCTGTAACCACTATTGGCGTAGGAACTGTCAATCTAACTTGATCAGTATCAACACAACCACCAGCATCTTTAACAGAAACCGTATACAATCCTGCTTTTAATCCTGTGAATATGTTTTGAGCAGAAAAATCTACCGTAACCGGACCATCTAATTTATATAAATAATCACCTGACCATCCGCCTTGAGCGCTTATACGGATTTCTCCATCATCACTAGTTGAAATACAAGTAATGTCTTTTTTAGACGCTAGAATTTCTAATTCTGTAGCTGGACCATCAATGCTAAATTCAGTTTGAACGTCACAGAAAGGAGAACCTAGCAATGTTGCAACAACAGTATACTTACCTCTTTTCAGATTCGAAAGTTTTAATTCTGTTGTTGTAGTTGCTCCATTTATAACTGATCCTGATTCATGTGTAATCACATAACTAAATCTACCTGCATCATCTTTTGGAGTTGGAATATTATCAACTAATGTTAATGTAATTGCTCCATCTTCATCACTATAGCAAGTAAGGTTCTTAATTTCAGAAGCTACAAATTTGAATGTATTTGGCTCATTAACAATATGGAATCTTTCGATACTACATCCTGTTATTGGGTTAGTAACTACAATTTTATAATTACCTACTTTCAAATTAGTCCATGATCCGTTTACACTTGATGTAAGTGGGTATGTATTACCATCTATTCCAACAATAGTATAAGTTAAAGTTGGCAATGTTCCTGTTGTAGCAATTGCAGTTACCTGAATCGCTTCGTCATTTTTACAATCAATCGGTGTAACATCAATTTTCAGATCAGCTATACCGATATAAGGATCGATTGTAACCGTAGCATATGTACCCTTACATCCATTAGAATCAAATACATTTACGATATAATCACCTCCTAAATAATCTGATTCAGTATAAGTGTTTCTATCATCATTTTGCACCTGAACTCCATTTCTGATGAATTCATATCTGATATAATCATTTGAACCACCTCTTACAGAACCTGGAGCTACAACAATTGTAGCGTTTCCTGCATTATTTGTTCCTGAAGAACAAATATATTGTGTAACCGCTGGCTGATCCACAACTATTAACGCTGGTTGACCAACTGTAGCTGGTGCAGTTGCAGAACATCCTCTTCCAGAAATTACCGTTACAACGTAACTACCAAATGGTAAGTCATTGAAAATCGGGCTTTCTTGAGCTGGTCTAATTACAGGTCCAGAAAGACTGTACATGTATTTAGGATTATTGTTTGATGCTCCGATTGTTACCGAGATACTTCCATCTGCATATCCATTACAAGATGTAGGAGTTGCTGTTGCAACGATTCCTGTAACATCTGTTGGAATATCTATTGTTTCTTTAATCTCTATCTCACAATTTGTATTAACATCTCTTACTCTAAAGGTGTAAGTTCCAGGAGCTAATCCTGTAAATACAGAACTTGTACTTGTATTTACCCAGTTATCTTTTGTGTAAACATAACTTGGATTTGGTACTTTACCGCCAGAAGCGAATAAAGTTATTGTACCATCGGCAGCTCTACAAGTTGATATTTTTGTCACCTCTGAACGTACTGCAAGAGGCTCATAAATTATTACTGGAGCCGAAGCTGTTGTTGTACACTTATTAGCATCTCTTACAGTTACAGTATAATTTCCTGCAGCAGTAACTGTAAAGAAATTATCTCCTTGGAATTGTACTCCATCCAAACTATATTCTAGAGTACCAACACCATTTGCAGTAACATCGATTCTATAACCTGAAGCACTATAACATTGGCTTGCAACTGTAACATTTGTAATTGCAGGTTTTGGATCTAATGAAATATTTACTGTTTTAAACTTAGGACAACCGTTACCGTCTTTAACATAAACATCATACGAATCAAACAATGGTGCTACTTTAGTAGTTGCAATTGTTATAGTGTTTGCAGATGAATATTGACCAGCTGTTGGAACTGTTCCTGCTGGTACGAAAGCAAATGTAAATCCTGATCCAGGAGTTCCACCTACAATTGTAGAAGCATCAGCAGTAATAACTGCTCCGGCTGTCCAACAATTTTGGTTTTTAACTGTAACAGCCATAGTTGTTAAATCTAATACTGGCGGTTCAGTGATGTTTACATCAGCAGATGTAATATCACAATACGGATATCCAGTTTCAGTAATTACAACTGTGTACTTAGCGCCCACTGAAAGTCCGAAAGGAATTGTAAACGGATTTGCCGTTGCAGTAGCTCCAGATCCAGAAGCACCTGTAACCGCTACTCCATTGTTGTAAACCTGATATGTATATGGACCGCTATAATCAACAATGTTAAATGTTATTTTACCATCGCTTAAACCATTACAAGAAACTGACGAAGAAGCATTTGCAATAACTTTAGCAGTATTGAATACCGGTACTTCATAAGGATCAGTAGTAATAAAACATGATGTTGTCAAGTCAGTTATTTTAAACTGATAGAAATGACCAACAGTTGGAGCTGTATAACTAAATGTATTTCCAGTCACAGCATATGGACCACCACTTAATAAAACGCCATCCTGATATACTTCGTATTGGAAGTTAGCTGGACTTGCTCCACCATTGATTACAACATCAATAACTTCACCTGCATTGTTACAAGCTGCTTTTGTTCCTTGTGTAACAGTAGCTTTTTGCAATTTAGGGAATGGATCTATTGTAATCTGAACGTCATCAATACAGCCGTTTGCATCTTTAACATAATATGTTAGAGTTTGTGCAGATTCATTATCAATTACGACAAATGTATTGTCTGTTCCCCAATTTGTTCCGTTATTACTATAAGTATAATTTGGCCCTGCGCCATATTTACCTGTAACGGTAACAATTGTTTCATTAATATTTGTTCCTGTACAAGTGAATGGTGTAGCCTTAGCTTCAGCTTCAACTGCAACTGGAGGATTAATCACAACGCTTGTTGGATTATCACACATTCTGTCAGATATAACATTTACTGCATAAGTACCAGCACTTAATCCTGTAAACAACGGATTGTTTACTTGTGTTAATACTAAACCAAGAGTAGGTGCCGTACGTTGAACAGTGTATGTGTATGGTGGGTTATCATTACTTGTCGGTAAAGTGAATAAGATAGAGCCATTATCAACATTTCCTTGAGTTCCTGAACAGTAAGGAGACGTTGGTGTTGCAGTAAACGTAACTGCAGTAGGCGCTTTCATAATCACAGATCCCGCTGGCATAGGACAGCTATGAGCATCATACACTACAAAATCGTATGTACTTGTAATAGGCGAAACAACTGTATAATCAGAATATGTTCCGTTTACAAATGTAATTGGAGCAGAAGGTGCACCACCATTTATGGCTACAGTGTAGCTGTAAGGTGCATATCCACCAGATGCTTTTACTCTAATTGTTCCTGCAACAGGAGCCACACAGAAAATTTCTTTTTTAATTTCTGTCGAAGCATAAAGCTGCGATTCAATTGTAGTAATTGCAGTAGTACCCGTACATCCAAATTTATCTCTAACTGTAAATGTATAATCTCCAGGAGTTAAATTAACAAATGTATTGTTATTAATTTGCCATGTCTGACCACCATCAATACTATAATCATAAGTATCTGTTGGCAATGCGAAAGGCGATGTAGATGAAGCAATTACAACAATAGTTGCTTTGTCAGCAGCTGTATAACAATAATCTGTTGCAGGGTCAATAGTAGCTGTAGGAGGAACCGGTGTACTTAAATTAAATGAATCGGTTACCTCACAACCATTAGCGTCTTTTACAGAAACTTTATAAGATCCTGCAGGCCCTACTTGGTTAAGATTATCAAACTTACCATCTTTATTTGTTACAACTGTTAAATCTGGCTGAGTTAACGAATAGGTGTAATCACCCCAACCATCTTTAGCACTTACTACCACAGCTCCCAAAGTAGTACAACCTAATGGTGTAACAACTAATGGATTTAAAGCTAATGCAGCCGCTGGTTCTTTGATAATTACTGCATTTGAAATCGAAGGACATTTTGGATGGCCTGTCTCTTGAATATGCACGGTGTAATTATTTCCTGCAGGTAATCCGAAAGGAATAACAAATGGATTTGAAGTAGCAGTATCATGAGAACCACTTGCTCCAACTACCGCAGTTGCACCATCAAAAATTTGATAATCATATGCACCTGAGTAACCAGCGATATTAATTTGGATAGTTCCGTTATTATCTGATATACATTTTACATCAGAAACCGTAGTAGCTGTTACGCTAATAAGATCGAATACGGGAACCTCATAAATGTTAGATAAAATCTGACAACTTGTTACATTATCAGTAATTCTAAACTGGTATTTACTACCCGCTGTTGTAGCGTTGTAAGTAAATGGTGTTCCAAATGAATTTGTCAGAACTACATAACCGGTTCCATCAATCGAAACTTCGTATTTGAAATCAGCTGGAGTTGATCCTCCAACTACATCGATTTGAATTACTTCTCTACCGTTTTGACAATCAATTTGAGATCCTGCTAAAGGAGATCTTTTAGCTGTAGCTGAAATTAATTTTGGTAGTGGGTCTAATGGCGTAACTAAACCATTTGTTTTGTAAACACATCCATTAGCATCTTTTACCCAATAGCTAGGATTTTGGACACTTCCGTTTTCAGACAATTCAAATGTGTATTTATCGTCTGAAGGTATGCTATTACTTGTAAAATAATTAGTACCATCTTTACTGAAAGTAAATGTTCCAGTTCCTGTACCACCCGCCGCAGCGACAACAACTGTAGTTTTAGTAGGGTCAACTACACAACTAAATGGTGTTGCAGTAGCAGTTGCATAAACCGCACTTGGAGCAGGTACATTAGCAGGTACCTCAAATTCGCAACCTCTAGAAGAAATAACTTTAACCGTATAATCTCCTGCCGTTAAACCTGTAAAATAATTATTATTAACCTGTGTAATAGCAGGCCCTGCAGGTAAAACAGGCGTCAAGATAAATTTATAATCCGGGTTGTCATTAACCGCTCTTAAATTAACTGTAAGAGTTCCGTTATCATTTGTTCCTTGTGTACCATTACAATCTACTGGAGTTGTCGTGATATCACCTGGAACTAAATCTACAAGAGTTGGAACAAGTAAATCAACAACAACTGATTTAGTACAGCTTGTGTTTAAATCTCTTACCGTCACGGTATAATTACCCGCTGCTTGACCTACAAATACTGGATTGTTATTTTGTACTACATCTGGAGCTACTACTGTATTATTTTTTAAAGTGTATTCAAAATTAGTTGGTGTAAATCCACCAGTTACAACAGCAGTAATTGTACCGTCAGTATCCCTACATGTAGGCTCCGTAGTAAATTTAGCTGTTATATTTAAAGGTACAACAATAGGGTTTAATGTTACTTTATTACCGCAACCATTAAAATCTCTAACTTCTACAGTATGATTTCCTGAATGAAGATTAGGTATAGAAAATGATGTTGAAGGCATTGGCATAAAATCAAGACCATCTAAACTGTAAGTATATGGAGCAATACCAAATGTTGTCATATTAACATCGATTACAAAAGAATCTTCGGCAGCACAAGCACTGTTTACCACAGCTGTAATTACAGGAGTTGGATCTAATTTCACTTCAACAAACTCTACCTGGATACAACCGTTTGCGTCTTTTACATAAACTAAATAGTGACCCCATTCTTTATTAAAAGTACTACTTGTATGAAGAGCTGGATCAAAAGAAGCAGAAAGCGCAGCATCGGTCACAGGTTTATCTGAACCATCGATTACACCAGCAACACCTGTATCAGCGAAAATTTGATATAAATAAGGAGCTGGTACCGTTATAGTTTTTGTAGGATCTGATGGATCAACAACTACTCTTGTAACCGTTCCTCCTTTTCCAAAAGCTTCAACTATACCTTGGTCATTTCCACAATTATCATTTTTAGGAGAACTAACCGTTAATGTTAAAGGAACAACTGATTCACTGATTGTAAAAGTTTTAGACGTATTCATACAAACTACAGTTGAAGTATTATCCAATTCTGTAAATAAGATATAATATGTCCCTGGAACCAGTGGTCCTACATTGGTTGCCGAATTACTTGGTAATGTCACAATGCCACCAACTGAAGGAATCACTAGTGTATTACTTTGCGAATTGTAAACATCGTATTTAACTGCTGTTGTTGTTGGTTGTGTGCCAGTAAACGTGAATGACACATTTCCATCTTTAGCCCCTTGACAAGTTACATTAGCAGGTGTTACATTAGTTTTTAAAGTAGATGACGTCAATGTCGGAGCTTCCGCTTGTTTAAAGAAATAACACTCTGTCGTTTCATCATAAACGATAAATGAATAGGTAACGCCTGGAAGTAAACCATTGAAAGTAGACTGTGTAAATCTCGGATCTGCCGGATTAGTTGAATCTGCATCTTGGTAAGATCCCATATTATCCGCGTATTTATATGGCGGCGTAGACGCTGAATTTATCGGATATAGGGCAAAATGATATGGCCCACCAACAATCGCTGTATTTACAGTCACAATAAGACTTGCTGTTGTACATGATTCTGTTCCTGCTTTAACCTCAATTTTTAAATCTTCTGGTTTTGATGCCATTGAGATTGTTTTGGTAATAGAACAACCATTTTTATCAGAAACCGTTAATTGATAAATACCAAAATTTAAAATATTAAAAGTATAATCTCCTCTAACATCTGAGATTGCATGCGGCGCAACTTGTGTTGGATCTCCAACATTATTTGTCAAAGTATACGTAAATGGTCCTAATGGAGCTGTATCACTTGAACCTCCTGTAAAATTCTTAACTGTAATAGATCCGTAAGAAATTCCACTACCGCTAGAATCACAAGTCATAGGCTTAACATCTGTATCGAAATCAATTTTCTTTGGCTGATTAATAGTTGTCGTTTTCTCAATATAACAACCTTTATCGTCAGTCACTCTTACTGTATAATCACCAGCTGGAAGACCAGTAGTTTTTGTACCATAAGAAGTTGAAGTAGTCGTATTGTAAACAGAGATCGTATAAGGAGCTGCTCCTTTAGTCTTGTCAATTGTTACCGTGATAGAACCCGTTGCATCTCCGTTACATAAAATAGTTGAATTAGGAGTTAATGTAAAATCAGGATCTGTTCTTGGCCCTACAATAACGGTAGAGGTCAGGCTACATTTAGCATCTGATGAATCCGTTAGAGTAAATACATAAGTTGTATTTCCAACTTGTGGAGGATCTACAGGATCTATATAAGTAAACGTTGTACCTGTTACTGGTATAACTGTTGGATCTAATACTCCATTTTTAGTTACAGTATAAGAATAATTAAGTTTTCCTCCTGAAACAATACCATTTATCTCGGTATTCTGAGTAAGACAGTTTGCTGATTTACTTAAAGTAGCATTGAATTTCAATTCAGATTCAATATATACTGCTGACAATGGTAAAATACAACCCGTTGCCATATCTTTTACTTTAACAATATAGTTTCCTGGCTCCAAATTAGGGAATGTACCACTAACTTGATATGTACCATCATTAATATTGTATCTGTAGGTTGGAGACACAACTGTAGGTGTAACTACAATTGTCGCTTTACCAACTGAATCATAACATAAATCTGAGGCTGTTAAATCGATACTCGCACTTGGCAATACTTTTGCACTAACAGTAAATGTATCTGTAACAGTACATCCGTTTCCATTCAAATCTGTAACAGAAATACCATAAGTACCTGACTGAGTAATATTGGCAAAAGTTGAATTTGCTTGAGGTCCAACTACAGTTCCATCAGGCTGAGTTAACGTATATCTATTGTTACCCCATCCTCCTGTTGTATTAATAACTATTTTACCATTATTTGGAGAACAAGTAATAGGTGTAATTGATGGTGCTAAAAGAACCAATGGCTGTGCAGGCTCCTTAACTTCAAGAACTTTTGTTGCAGAACAAGTAGTTGTTGAGTTTGTAACTTTAAATGTATAAGTATCTGCAGATAGCCCAACATAATCAATAACATTTCCTGTTTTTGTAGATTGAGCAATTGGTACAAGTGCATTTAAACTGTTTCTTAGTTCGTAAGTATACGTTGCACCTACATTACCAGAAACTGTAAAACTAAGCTTACCATCTGACGCCCCTTTACAAATTACATTTGAAATCACTGAACCGTTGGCAATCGGTAATTCAACTTTTTCAATTTTGTAATCGCCAGTCGTTGTACATTTATTAGCATCTGTAACTTTAAAAGAGTAGTTACCTGGAGCTAAATCTTTAAATACATAAGACTGAGCAGTTACACCAGTTGCAACAGCAACTGCTGGAGCAGGAACTGCATCAGTTGATGTAATTTCAACTTTGAATGGTCCTACACCTCCTGTATAAGATACTGTTAAATCTGTATCTAGTTCTGTAGCCTTACAAGAGATAAGATTAGCTTGCGAAAAAGCCATATTTGATGGCGGATTCAACGTATTAACCACTGGTGAAACCGGAATTCTATAAGGGCAATTATTTGCATCAAATACATCAACTGTAACTGGACCAGAAGTGCTAGTCGTGTAGGTATTTGATGTTCCTGCTGGTAAAACACCATTGAAACTATATCTGTATTTATCAGTTCCACTATATGGTGTTCCTGGCAATATTACCGTAACTGTAATAGTAGCAGCTTGTGTAGCATTTGCTGGTCCACAAGTTAATGGTACGCTAACTTCGGCTTTAGCAGTTAATTGTGGCGGATTTGAAACAGTCGTTTTTGCCGTTACAAACTGACACTTTTTAGCATCAGTAACTCTAAACCAGTAATCTCCAGCCGTAGCATTAGCATATGTCTTGCTAGTCATAGCAGTAAATGGTCCTGTAGAAGAAACTGTCGAAACTTCATAAGTATATGGAGGTAAACCTAAACTAGCATTTACCGTAATAGAACCATTGTTTCCATTATAACAAGTAGGATTTGTTGGTGTAGCAGTAGCTGTTGGAGATACTCTAGCCGCGATATTTTGCGTTACTGTAGTTCTACATCCTTTACTGTCAAAAATTTCAAATTCATAAGTTGCAGCCGCAGCACCTGTAGTTGTTTGGTACGTAAATGTAGTCGCACCAGCTCCTACTGGAATATTAGGGCCGGTAAATCCACCTCCATTTGTATTTACTCTGTAGCTATAATCTGGATAACCATCTTTTATAGAAACTTCAATAATTGCATTTGGGTTTGTAGCATCACAAGTTAAATCTTTTACTAAAGGATTTAATTTCGCTGATATTGGTGCATTAATTGTTGGCACAGTTAAATCAGTATAACATCCTGTAGAGGTATCTATAACTCTAATAGTATGGCTAATTCCAGGAGTTACTCCTGTAAAAGTTCCATTGTTTTGAGCTGTACCGTTATCTAATTTGTACATATAATTAGGAGCACTATTAGGTGATACTACAATTTTTGCTCCATTACCTGTTACACAGAAATCTGAGTTTGTAAGATCAATGCTTGCAGTTGGATTAACTTTATCATTAATTGTAAAAGTTCCCGTTACAATACAACCTTTTAAATCTTTTACAGAAACAGAATAAGCACCAGCATTTAAATTAGAAAATACATTCATTGTTTTCGTAATTGCTGACCCTGCTGGAGAAGTAGGTGTAACTGTATATTCATAAGTTCCCCAACCTCCGACTACATTAATTGTCGCTTTTCCTTTATTATCACAAGTTACGTGTTCTAATGTTGATGGATTTAACACCAATGCAGCAGATGGAGCCGCAATCGTAACTGTTTGAGATTGTTTACAAGTTGTATCCGTGTTTGTTACTACAATTGTATGAAGCCCTGCACTTAAATTTGATACAGGAATTTCAAATGAACTTCCCGCTGCAGGAGATATTCCATTAACTGGTGCTAAAGCATCTACTTTATAACTATAGGCAACATTGTTTCCTAATCCTGTAACTGTAAAGATAGCAGAACCATCAGTTGAAGTAGAACAACTAATATCATTCTTAGATGTAGAAGATACTGTGAATACCGGTAATGAAGGTACATCAAGTATTTGTTCATACACACAGAAATTAGCATCTCTAACTTCAAAAGTATATGTTTTACCTGCTGCCAATCCAGTAAAAGTATTACTAGTTTGGTAAGTAGAAGTGCCTGGAGGTACAGGAAGTTTTATTCTATATTCTAAACCAGCCGTAGGTAAAACAACTCCAGAAGCATTAACAACATTTGTAATCGTTACATCTGTTGTGTTGCTTGGACATTTAACCGCCGTTGGTGTAAGTGTCATTCCTTTTGGAGGATTCAACGCATTAATAGTTCCAGCAACTTTTGTTATTGGACATGATTTACTGTCTGTTGCTGTTACTTCATAAGTTCCTGCAATAGTTAAATTATTAAATATACCAGTAGTATTAGTTTCTATAGTAGCGCCAGTAGTTGTATTTTTTAATACATAAGTAAAGCCACCGTTTCCGTTACCTGCGCTTGCTGTAATAGTAGCCGCATTAGTGGTACAATTGTAAGGCGTTGTAATAGAAGCTGTAAGTGTAACAGCAGCTGGTTGAATTACATAGAATGTATATTGCTGTTGACATCCTAAGGCATCTTCAACAATATAAGTATATTTAGTACCAGCACCAACAGAACCTGCTAATGAACCGTAACGAACAGGTGATGTCGTTACTGTTGTAAAAGCTCCTGTACCATTAAATTGGATCTTAAATGGTGCAACACCATTTTGTGGCGTAATATCAACATAACCATCTCCTTTGCCAAAACAAGTAACTGGATTTACAGAGTGACTAGCAGTAACTGCAACTTTAGCAAGCACTTCTTTTTCTACAGTAATAGGACAACCGTTTTTGTCTTTAATAGCAAATACATAAGTCGCAGCTGTTGTAGCAGAATAAGAAAATGTTGGACCAGCAGTAGTACCATTATTTACTAGTACCACACCTGTTCCTTTATTTGTAACAGTATAAGTATAAGGTGCTGTTCCGCCATCTATAGTAACATCTATAATAGCATTTGCAGCTGTGCCCGTTTTACAAGATAATGGAACGGTAACATCAGCTTTTGCTGTGATTGCTTTATTAATAGTTTGGCTAGCTGTAATCGCATCACATTTATTATCATCTAAAATTAAAAATTGGTATGTACCTGTTCCTTTAGCGATATAATCAAAAGTTGGCCCGTTAAAAGTTGCACTTGGATTACTGTATGTTACACCTCCATCAGTACTTACTTGATAAGTATAAGGCTTAAGACCGCCAGATACACTAACTCTAATAGTAGCATTGCTACCATCAAAACACAATCCTACATTAGAAACTATTGATGCCGTTGGTTTACTTGGTGCACTAATAACCAAGTCTTTATTCATCGCAACGTTACATCCATTTGCATCGGTACCCGAAACGATGTAAGTTCCAGCAGGAACATCATCTATTTTCCAAGTCGTAGTTGGGAATGTTTTTATATATGACGAATTTTTATCTTTAAGTGTAACCACATAATCTGGAGTTCCTCCTGCAACAGTTGCTGTTACAGTTGCCCCTTTACACGTAGCAGCCGATGCACTTGCATTTACTACAAATGCTGCTGGCGACGTAATTGTAGTTGGAATATCGAAACTACAAGAAGATGCATTATTTGCAAAACGTACTTTAATATTATATGTTCCTTCACCCTTATCATTAAAGGTAACTGGAGAAGTCGTAGATTTTACCCAAGTTGGATTAGTGGCATTTCCATTTAAAGTATAATAGAAACCATTTACAGTATCGAAGTTTTTAGCTACAATACTGAAAGTACCGTTTTTATCTCCTTTACATTTAACTCCGTTCACACCTACTACCTCTGCAGAAAATTCTTGTCCGCTTTTAACTTGTAGATTTAAAATCTTATCCTGCAAACATGATTTTGGCAACTGACGCACCCAAATATCATCGATCACTAAATCGTTTCCATTAAATACTTCACTTCCTGAACGTACCACAAAAGTTAAATTGGTATTTGGTCCAGGATTTAATTTAATGCTAATCGGAACCCATTTTTTTCTATCAGGATGATTAAAACCAGGCGCAATTTCACCTGTATCATCTCTCGCTACTACATTACCTTTAGAATCAATTAATTCAATTCTAATAATTGGCGCAGCACTGTTGTAGGTTGGCATTAACAAATTACCTACGTAAAAATCTACAATTACATCCTGATTAGGTATAACATCTACAATTGGTTTACTATATAAAATACCATATTTTCCAGCAGCATTCCCAACATTTACTAATAAATATCTACCCTCAGGATCTCCTGTGTTATCTAAATTATTTGGGTTTGTAGTATGATCTTTATAGTGGAACCAAGCTCCAGAATTATTACTATTTGGGTCGTCTCCTCTCCAGAAGAAACTCGCTACAGAATATTGATTATCTTCAACAGATTGACTAGGAACTCCGTAAGGATCCAAACAAGTAAAAGGTTTCGTTGTTCTCTGGTCATTAAAACAATAAGCAGCTGCAATTCCGGGTGCTGTTGTTGGTGGTCCGCTTCCAAAATCTTCTTTTAATAAATTACTAAAAGTTGGAGCAGATACTAAATTGTACTCTACTTTAATTTTATAATCTCCAACCGGAATATCTTTAAAGATATTAGCCGGAGAATTTGTATTTAAAGTATAAATGTAATTAGAAGGGTTTGCCGGATCTGGTTTACCTAAATAGTAAGAATAGCTATAGTTTGGATTTGCATCGGCATTTACCGTTACTGTAGCTGTACCTTGTCCTTTACAATTATAAGTTAAAACAGGCTCACTAAATATTGGATCAGCAGGTTTTTCTTCTAAAATAATACCTGACATTGGGAAAATACATCCAGCCGCATCTTTAATATATAATGTGATAGGAGATGTGCTTGGGTTTATGTAAGCAAAATTCTCTTTAATGTAAGTAATTCCACCGTCAAAACTATATCGGTACAAATCTGGTGCAGGAAAAGGCACACCACCTTGAGGATTGGTAATTCTCACCATACCCTGTTTAGTATTCCCTGTCGGGCCACAACCTGATAATTCAGCAACACCTGCAGAAGCACTTAGCGTAGCTGATGGTCCTGTGATCGTAATATTTTTTTCTGGGTCAGTACAATCTACTCCGTTAATTGTATACTTTACAGTAACTTTATAATTTCCAGCTGGTAAACCTGTTGTTGGCAAAGATGTATATGCACCGCCAGCAACTCCAGCAATACTATAAGAAACAGTATAACCAGAATTTGCAGGAGTAACTGTTATCGAAATTTCTCCTTCTTTAGCATTATAACAGCTTAAATTTTTCGAATTTATAGTAACTGTTGGTTTAGCAATAGGATTTACTGAAAATGTCGGAATTGTATAGCTACAATCATTACTGTCAGTAACTATAATGCTGTAGTTACCTCCTGGGTCTTTAACCGTGATTTTATTCTCAGAAACGTACGGTTGCCCGTTTATAGAGTAAGAATAAGGTGCAGTACCGCCTTTAGCATTTATTGTAATTTCTCCATCTGAACATGCTGTTAGTGATTTTACATCATAAGTCGCAGTAAGTTCATCTGGTGCAGTTATTTTTACATCACTTACATTAGTACAACCATCATCTGTCGTTACGGTAAGTACATAGTCGCCTGGAAGTAAATCAAATTTTGCACTATTTTTAGAAGCAGGTCCTACACTTTGAACTGTTGTACTGCCTTGTTTGATAACAAAAGTATAATTTGGGTTGGCATTATTTGCTGCAACTTCTAAACTACCTTTATCACCCGCACAAAGAGGTTGTGTTATTACTTTCTGAACATCAACATCTAGTTTTCTTATAAGAATCTTTTCAATTGTAAAATCACATGGAAAAGTAGTAACATTAGTTTGTCTAACATGTATAGTATAAGAACCTTCAGTACTTATTGGAAATATATTACTTGACTGATATGCTCCGATAGGTCCATTAGGATCTTTGCTTATTGCATACTCATATCCAGCTGGAACATCTTCAACAGTAATACTACCATTTGTAGAACAAATAATATCAGTATGTTTTTCTTTTGGAGTTAATGGGTTTTGATAAACATCAAAATAAAAACGATTGAAACAAACTCCGCCTTTATAAGTAACGGTTAATCTGTATCTTCCTTTTGCATTTGCTATATAATCAGCACCTCTTCCTACTTCTTCCCATTTACAAAGTTCACTCGGATTTCCAGTACTTGCCAATGCTTCGTTCGGACAATTTTTCCCTGTTGATACAGTACAGCTACCTTCAATAAAACGTTCCCACACTATGCTGGAAGCATCCGTGATACTAGTTTTTATTTCTTTTTTATCATTACCACCGCACAAATAAATGTTTGGAAATGGTTGACCAGTATCGGCACAAGTTAAGACTTCACTTGCAAAAGGTATCACAGGATTTGTACTTGTACTTTTGAAACGAGTTACCACAAAAGATTGAGAGATAGATCTACATGGTGCTTGTGCCAAGTTATACACATAATATGTTCCTTCTTTGGTCACATTAAATGGATTTCCTTCGCCTATTTTAATTGTCATTTGAGGATCACTATACCATGTATATTTATCGTATCCCTTCGCTGGAATAAGATCAACACTATCTGTACATAAAGTGACATTCTCTGTATATTGGCAACCGTCTACACCTACTAAAAAGTTTGTAGCTTTTGGTGTTACAGCACATCCTTCTGTCGAATTAACACTTCCTTGAGGATCTCTCTCATCGATAGAAAAATTGGTATTTTCTTTTCCTTTGTAAGTAGCAAAAGCCTGGTTATCGATACTGTTAGAACAAGCCTCACTTAGTGAATGACAATCAGGAACTACCTGCACCTTGAAAGCAATAGTACTTACGGTAGGATTATTCTTTGTTATTAATTTAGGATCTGTTACCTCAAAAACAATTTTTCTAGTAACTGGGTCATAAGGTGTTTTAACTATTATTCCATCTGGTAAAGGAAGCAAGTCATTTTTCTGATTAAAAATAACGTTTATTGGCAACTGGTCGGTAATAATTAAAGAAGTTGCATCGTCATTACCTTTGTTTTGAATACTAATTTCATAACGCAATTCCTGACCAAGAGTCACATTCTTTCCTCCGATATCCTTTCCGTCTGTATCTTTTACAATTTTGGTCAGTGCAATTTGAGGAGCTATAACTTCTACGTTAAAAGCATTAAAATAAACACCATAACCATCTCCACTGGTGGTTAGCCTTAAATTAGCACTTGTACTGTTATTTGCAATAATTTTATTATCGGCATTATTCAAATTGATAATACCTGCATCAAACCCAAGTGTATTTGTACTGGCTGGATTTCTTTGGAGATTAATCCCATTAAGATCATTAATAACACTACAAAAGAAATTGTCTTTTTTACGCTCGGTTGTGTAAACCTGTGTACCATTAACAGAATAAGTATCATTCGGCGTATTTGCATCACCTTCTAAAGCTGCAAAAGCTAATTTTACTTTTACATTACCTGTTGGAATGGTTTTAAAGCCTGAAACTGAATAAGTCAAAGGAGTACCGTTAGCTTTAATCCAACTAAACCCATCATAAGCCGTAATATATTTTGCACTTGAGTTTGGATCTTCATAAATAACAAACAAGGACCATCCTGCGGCATATCCTCCATTGCTTAGTCTACCGCGAGCAGAATTAATATTTGCTACAGTATATTCTCCTTCAGGATTTTTTGAAGCTTTTAATAAGTCTGTTACGTTATAGTAATAAGCATATGGTATTTGGTCACCATTTGTTGTCTTAGGATTACCAGTGTAATAATCATAAATTACCGTTCCAGTAATATTATTATAAGTTGTTTCGTTAGCAAGCTTAAACTTTATATTACCTAATTCACTACGAATTACTGATTTGTTATCTAAAGAAGCTTGTGTATAAACACCGGACCAATACAATCCAGCATACACAATATTATAACAAGCTCTACTCGCATCCGGCACCTTTAAAGTTGCAGAACTTGAACTAAAGGTATCAGGATCATTATCAATATCAATATATTGCATGTTCTCTGAATTATTATCTGTAGTTCCCGTAAAAGCATCGTTTGCATACTCTTTGGCTTTACCGTTATCTCTATTAACAATACTATTACCAATAAGCATCATATCTCCTCTAATACTCGTATCAAACCTTGGAGTAAAAGGTACATGATTTTGTGCAAGCATTAGACAACTTTGCAATAAAAACAAAGTCAATAAAATCAATCTTACGTTAGTAGGCTTTCTCATAATCTTCTTTTTGTTTACTTACATTTTATCCTCTAAGGGGCGTTAGTGAATAAAAAAATTTGTATTTGATAACATTTATTTTAAAGTCTCTCTTCCCTTTTTTAAGAGAGACTAGTGCTTTTACTAATTCTCCACTTTTACAATGGCCATTTTACCATTGTATGGTTTACTACCTTTTGCATCTAGTGCTTTTGTTGCCTCTTGTAAACCGTCGTATTTCTCATAATAGATATAGTACTTACTTGTAGCTACATTATAAAAGAAATTAATATCTGAACGTCCTGCAGCAACTGCTTTTGTTAAGAACTCATCTCGTTTCTCAACACTATTGTGAACTGCAACAATTAAATAATAGCCATTATCAGAGTTTTTAATATTCTTGATAATTTGCATATTTGACTGCTCTTCACCAAAATCAAAATCACTTGCTTTTAACGGTGTACTGCTTAGTTTAGTTGTCTCTTTTATACGTTTAAGAGAGGCAACGTCCTGAGCATATCTTCCTTCATCATTCTCATAAGCTGCACGTTTAATTCGACGTTTACGCTCAATTTCAGTCTCTGTTTTAATACGCTCTAAATCGGCAATTAAAGCAGCACCTTCTCTTTCCATTTTCAACTGAGCCGCCTTCAATTCGTTTATTTTTTCAAGATATGCTTTATTCAAAGGATCATCTTTAGGGAACTTTTTAAGCCTCTCGTTATAAAGATTTGTCAGTTTTGCAATCTCATTCTTCATGCTGTTATTTGCATCAGCAATCTGAACTTTCAATGCCTCAATCTGGCTATTTTCTGCCGCTACACTTTTGAATGGCTTTGGCTCTCTATAAATACCTTTTTCACTTAAATCATTCTCTTCTTTTAAATCGTTCAAGTCTTTTTGCTTATTCGCAACAGTTGCCTTAAACTGATTTAATAAATCTGTTTGAATGTTACTTGTTCCTTCAACAGATTGTGTCAAGTTTTCAATAGCTTTTCCAGTATCATCCTTCGCTTTAGCTGCTAATGCTGCTGCCTCCGCATCAGCTTTGGCTCTCTCTGCAGCTAATCTTGCTTGGCGTTCCTCTTCTTCTCTCAAGCGTCTTGTTTCTTCTTCAGCTTTCAACTTCTCTGTAGCTTCTGCGTCTGCTTTGGCTTTTGCTTCTGCCAGAAGTCTTGCTTGTTCAGCTTCCATATCGGCTTTGGCTTTTGCTTCAGCTGCCAATTTCGCTTGAAGCGCCTCTGCGTCTGCTTTGGCTTTAGCATCAGCGGCTAACTTCGCTTGACGAGCTTCTTCATCCA
>NZ_JUIV01000010.1 GCF_004151235.1 Flavobacterium anhuiense | reverse complement strand
AGTTCTGTCAAAAACTGAAATCAAAAACAAGAAGAAAACTTAGTATCTGAACATCTTAGCATCTTGGAAACTTAAAAAAATCTTTTCTTGTTCTAGATTAAGTTGAAGCAATAATGAAAGCAATAAATTTGTAAAGTAAAATCACAAGGTCTGTGAAACTGAAATTCTAAAATAAAAAAACTTAGAATCTTAGCACCTCAGAACCTCAGAAACTAAAAAGAAAATGAAAACACTTGAATTCTTATTACTCGGAAAAAACGAAGCGATTCTGGCCATTTTACTTCGCCTTGTAAATGCTTATGAAGACTGGAATGCAGTCGCATTTAGCAACGAAACAGAAGCTCAGGACTATTTTCAGAATCACAAAATCGACGTTGTGCTATTGAGCTCCGGAATCGAAGACCATGTCGAAAAAGAATTTACTTTATTTTGCTTACAACAACAGCCAGACGTAGAAGTAATTGAACATTTTGGCGGAGGAAGCGGATTATTAAAGTCCGAAATCCTTCACCGATTACATCTAAAAGGAAAAATTTAGGTACCGCATTTTTCTCTTTTCAAAATTCATTAAAAGCTTAACGAATCATTTAACGAATATCCAATTTTTAATAACGATATATCGCTAGGATCACTATTGCCTTTTCTGAAAAACCTTTTAAAATCAATACATTACAAACAAGGCATTTATTTTGAATGCAAGACACTGAAAATCAAATACAAAATATTTAAAACCTTTATTTAACAACAAAATCAAATTATCATGAAAAAATTAATCCTTACAGCAGTTTTATCTTTAGTAACTTTTATTGGATTCGCTCAAAAACCAAGTCCGTCACTTTTAGACCCTACAAATCACAGTCTAGTTTTAATAGATTACGAAAGCCAGATGGCATTTGCAGTAAGCAACATTCCAATCGACCAATTGCGCAACAACACGGCTCTAGTAGCTGGGGCTTCAAAAATATTCAAAGTACCGACTATCGTTACAACTGTTGCCGAAAAATCTTTTAGCGGACCTGTTTTTAGAGAAATTGAAGAATTCTACCCACAAAAAACTTCAAACTATATTGACCGTACCACAATGAATACTTGGGAAGACGCTCCTGCACGCAAAGCAATCATTGCAACTGGTAAAAAGAAAATCGTATTTGGCGGTTTATGGACAAGTGTTTGTATTGTTGGACCAGTTTTATCAGCTATCAACGAAGGATATGATGTTTATGTAATTACAGATGCAAGTGGTGACGTTTCTAAAGAAGCTCATGAAATGGCTGTAACTCGTATGGTTCAGGCTGGTGCACATCCTATAACCTCATTGCAATATTTATTAGAATTACAGCGTGACTGGGCTCGTCAGGAAACTTATGTACCTGTAACCGATTTAGTTAAAAAATACGGCGGAGCTTATGGTGTAGGTGTTCAATATGCGCACGAAATGTTGAAACACTAATAATTTTAGGAATTAAAAAATTGAGAATTAAAAATTAAAAAAATCTTATAGATCCGCTAAACCTGCGTGAAAAACTAAAAGTTTGAATCTCTTTTTTAAAGATATTTTACTTAACCTTTAATTTTTAATTCTCAATTTTTAATTAAATCTACCAAACCAAAAATACCACAATCATGAAACTCTCTTTCAAACTAATAGCTTTTCTTTTAATCATTTCCCTCCCTGTTTTTGGGCAAAATAAAAAAGCTACTCTCATTGTTCATAATGCCATAATTCATACTCTGGACAATAAAAATACAGTTGTTGAAGCCATGGCCGTGGCAGATGGAAAAATCCTAAAAACGGGCAAAAGCAGAGAAATCTTAAAATTAAAAGACAAAAAAACAACAATAATCGATGCCAAAGGAAGAACGATTATTCCTGGCATATTCGATTCTCATATGCATATTATCCGAGGCGGAAGGTTCTACAATACAGAATTGCGTTGGGATGGTGTTCGCTCTCTAAAAAGAGCTTTAGCTATGTTGAAAGAACAGGCACAAAGAACGCCAAAAGGGCAATGGGTGCGTGTTGTCGGCGGGTGGAATGCTTATCAATTTGAAGAAAAAAGACTTCCAACTTTAGCAGAAATCAATGATGCAACGGGCGAGGTTCCAACATTTATTCTTCATTTATATGGACATGCTTATTTGAACAAAGCAGGTTTAGAAGCTTTGAAAATTGATTCCAACACGCCAAATCCGAATGCAGGATTGATTGAAAAAGATCCAAACGGAAATCCAACAGGATTATTGGTGGCAGAACCAAATGCTTTCATTCTATATTCGACTCTTGCCAAACTTCCCGAATTGACGCAAGAAGAAAAATTCAATTCGACTAAACAATTTATGACCGAAATGAATCGTCTTGGCGTAACTGCAATTATGGATGCTGGAGGCGGATTTCAAAATTTTCCTGATGATTATGGTGTAACCAATGGTTTATGCAAAGACAGCGATTTAACTGTTAGAATGCCTTATTATTTGTTTGCGCAAAAAGCAGGTACAGAATTAAACGATTACACCAAATGGATGCAAACCGTTGAAATTGGCGAAGGCTGTGATGACGATCATCATTCGGATAAAGTAGAATATCACGTTCAGGGTGCTGGAGAAAATTTGGTAATGAGCGCAGGAGATTTTGAAAACTTCGACAAACCAAGACCAGAACTAAGTCCAGCGATGGAAGGACAATTAAAAGAAGTATTATCTTTATTAGTGAAAAATAGATGGCCGTTCAGAATTCACGCTACTTACAATGAAAGCATCACTAGATTTTTAAACGTAATAGAAGACATCAACAAAGAAACACCTTTAAACGGACTTTTATGGTTCTTTGATCATGCTGAAACGGTATCTACAGAAAATTTAAAACGAATTAAAGCTTTAAATGGCGGAATCGCAATCCAGCATAGGATGGCGTATCAAGGAGAAAGTTTCATTAAAAGATATGGAAAAACAGCTGCTTCAAACACAGTTCCATTAAAGAAAATGTTCGAGCTAGGAATTAAAGTCGGAATGGGAACTGACGGAACACGCGTAGCAAGCTACAATCCTTGGGTTGGTTTATATTGGCTCACAACAGGAAAAACTTTGGGCGGCTTAAAATATATGAATGATGAAAATATTGTTGACAGAAACACTGCTTTAAAACTATTCACGTACGGAAGCGCCCAATTAATCAATATTGAAAAAGATCGAGGAATGCTGGCATCTGGAAAATTGGCCGATTTCGCTATTCTTTCTGACGATTACTTCTCGACTTCTGAAGAAAAAATCTTAAATATCGAATCAAAACTTACAGTAGTAAACGGAAAAGTAGTTTACGCTGATAATGACTTTAGAACCTTTGCCAACGAAAAACCCAAAGCAATTCCAGACTGGAGTCCGGTAAATTACTTTGGAGGTTATCAAAAAAACTAATTCAAATGAAAAACACATTCTTCTTATTGTTGCTTTTGGGAATCATTTTTTCTGCAAATGCACAACAAAAACCAGTTTTCCAAAGGCTGCGATATGAGGATGATTTCACTTATCTAAAAGCAGATTCGACCAAAACTTTATACGAGAGAATCAAATATATTCCGTTAGGAAAAAACGATAGATATTATGCCTCAGTTGGCGGTGAAGTAAGGTTGCAATATACATATACAGTAAATAATAAATGGGGAGACGAAGCTGATGACGATGGGTACTTACTTTCCAGATATCTGTTTCATGCAAATGTTCAATTGGGAGCTTTCAGAACCTTTTTTGAATTGCAAAGCAGTTTAGCAAATGGCAAAACAGATCCCAGTCCAGTTGACGAAAATCAGCTAGACATTCATCAGGCATTTCTCGATATTGATTTTATTAAAGAAGAAAATGAGCAATTGACATTGCGTTCTGGAAGACAAGAAATGATGTACGGTTCACAGCGTTTAATTGCAGTGCGTGAAGGTCCAAACAGTCGACTTGCATTTGATGCAGTAAAACTATTTTATAAAAAAAATAACTGGCAGTCAGATGCATTTTTCACACATCCTATTGCCAATAAACAAGGAACTTTTAATGATAGTTTTAATGAAAACGCAAAATTTTGGGGAAGTTATACTGTAATTCACAAAGTGCCATTCATTCAAAAAATCGATCTGTATTATTTAGGCTTATGGAAAAGCCGATCTGTTTTTGATGATGCCATTGGGGAAGAAAACAGACAATCTGTTGGAACCCGAATCTGGAAAAATAAAGGAACTTGGAAATACGATTTTGAAGGCGTTTACCAATTTGGAAACATCAATCAAAAGACAATCTCAGGCTGGACACTTTCATCTTTTGCCTGTTATACTTTCGAAAACATAAAATATACGCCTGAAATCGGATTGAAAACAGAAATCATTTCTGGCGATAAAAGCTCGGGAGATACTCACTTACAAACTTTTAATCCGTTATATCCAAGAGGCGCTTATTTTGGATTAGTTGCCTTAATTGGCCCTTCTAATTTAATAGATGTTCATCCTTCAATTAATTTTAGTTTATCGGAAAAATGGACACTTGGAATTGATTACGATATTTTCTGGAGACAAACCTTGAGTGACGGTATATACGCCCCTAACATGCAGCTTTTATATTCTGGAAAAGACACAACGGAACGTTTTATTGGTTCGCAATTAATTTCGAATGTAAACTACGACATGAATAATCATTTAGGATTTACACTAGAAACGGGTTGGTTTAATGCGGGCAGTTTTTTAAAAGAAGTGGGGTCTGGAAAAGATTATTTTTACACCGCATTGACAGCACAATTTAAATTTTAAATTTGTGTAATTCAAAATCCTAAAAATGGAAAAAACATATTCGGTTGTATTTTATTCAAAAGATTTAGTTGAACCCGTTAAAAAGCTGAAAGATTTTTTAAGAAGTAAAATCGATTGGTACAACAGCTGCAATTCTGAAGCACATATCACGATTTGTGAATTTACAATCGACGAATCTGAGTTCGATTCAATTAAACAAAAGCTTTCTAAAATTTCAGATACTTTTTTCCCTTTCCCCGTATCATTAAATCATTTTGATGCTTTCCAAAATAGCGGCGCTTTTTTTATAGGTGTAACCGAAGATTCAAAAAATAATCTAGTGCCTATCATGAAAAAGATTCATGAAGCCTTTAAGTTTTTAAAACTCAAAAAAAGTGATAATCCGCACTTGTCAATCGGAAGAAGATTAACACCCGAAAACCTTAAAATAGCTTCTGAGCTTTTTACCGCAATTGATCTTGAATTTGAATGCAATGAAATTGTTTTAAGGGAATTCGATCCCAAAGTAAAACAGTTTTTTGTAATTGATGCTTTTCCTTTCGGAAGCAATCCTGAACCTGAATTTGTACAGGGAAGTCTGTTTTAATTTTTTTTAACTACAAAGACGCTAAGGCGCAAAGATTTTTTAAGTAATTTCTTAAAATGCGAAAAAACTTAGTAAAAGTTTGAAACGAAATACAAATAAAATTGCACAACAATATAAAAAACTTCGTGCCTTAGCGCCTTCGTGGCAAAAAACATTTTTTCGTATATTTGAATTTCGCAATTCATCACGATATGAAATCCCTAGATTCATTTTACAAAGAGATTACCGAAGGCTCAACTGTTGACCCAACTTCATTATTGCCAAACGACATTCAAAAAGAAATCGGACATTTTAATGTTTTTGATATCAAAGAACTTCTAGAGCGTATGAAAGGAAAACCTGGAATGCCTTATGACAGAAGAGCGTATTACAAAATAAGTTTAATAAGAGGCCACAACAAAGCGGAATATGCCGATAAAGTAATCGAAATCGAAAAACAGGGATTGTTATTTGCAACACCAAAAATCCCATACAATTATCTGCCACAAGACACCAATCAAGGGGGACAGTTTTGTGTTTTTACCAGTGAATTTTTATCGAAAAGCAAAAGCGGAATCGATCTGGATGAACTTCCAATTTTTGCTTCAGACGGTTATCCAATTTTTCAGCTTTCGGACGAAGAAGTAGAAGAAGTCTCTTTGATTTTCAATAAAATACAAAAAGAAATCAACTCCGATTATATTTATAAGTATGATTTAATTCGAAATTATGTCGCTGAGCTAATTCACTTTGGACAAAAATTACAGCCTATAACAGCTTTGTATTCTAAACACAATTCGGCAGCGAGAGTTTCTTCTTTATTTGCTGAATTGTTAGAAAGACAATTCCCAATAGAATCGCCAAATCAAAGATTAGAATTAAGAACAGCAAAAGATTTTGCCGCAAGATTATCAGTCCATGTCAATCATTTAAATAAAGTTTTAAAGGAAAATACCGGAAAAACCACAACAGAATTAATCAGTAACCGATTAACAAACGAAGCCAAAATCCTTTTAAAACAAACCGATTGGAATATTTCTGAAATCGCCTATTCGCTTGGTTTCGAAGAATTAGCGCATTTTTCTAATTTCTTTAAAAAACAAACTTCCTATACACCAATTGCTTTTAGGAGTTAAATATTTTAGATTGTAGATTTTAGATTTTAGATTTTAGATTGTTGCCAATAGTTATCTCAAAGCTTGTCCTCCTGAGCGGAGTCGAAGGATCGCATGCTAAATCCATACAGTATGTTTTACGGAGCGTGTCCTTCGACTCCGCTCAGGAAGACATAAACTGAGATTTTGGAATTTGGAATTTTAAAAATTGGAATTTCACTATCCTGATTTGAATTTCGCAAACATCGGTTTGATATTTACAACTCCCCAAGTCTACTTCGCTCCTACCTTTGTCTTATCAAATTAAAAGAACGAAAAGATGAATTTATCAGACAACAAAATTTTAATAACTGGCGGTGCAAGCGGTATCGGACTTGGACTTGCCGAACGATTTATTCAGGAAAACAATACCGTAATTATCTGCGGAAGAAGAGCTTCTCTTCTAGAAGAAGTAAAAGCTAAGTTTCCATCGATTATTACTAAAGTATGCGATTTGTCTATAGAAGAGGAACGCATTGCGCTTTATCAATGGATTGCAGCAAATCATCCTGATTTAAATGTTTTAGTCAATAATGCTGGAATTCAAAACTGGATGAACATAACAGATGCTGACTTTTACAATAACATGAAAAATGAGCTTGCCACAAACATCGAAGCTCCTTTGCATTTAACTTCGCTATTTATTCAGTTGTCCTCGCTAAAAACAGTGATGAATGTAACTTCTGGACTGGCATTTTCTCCTTTTGCAAAAGTCCCGGTTTATTCGGCTACAAAAGCATTTTTCAGATCATTTACACTTTCGCTTCGTCATTTATTAAGAGAAAAAAATATTGAAGTGGTAGAAATTATTCCACCCGCATTAAACACAGATTTGGGCGGAATCGGACTTCACGACGCACATCCAAGTGTAAGCAGTTTTATCGAATCTATTTTCGAACAATTGAAAGAAGGCAGACAAGAACTTACTTTCGGCACCAGCGAAACGAGATTAAACGCAAGCGCAGAAGAATTGAGAAATCATTTTAATGCAATGCATTCTTAATTTTAAATTAAACACATAGAAACATAGATTTTAGTAGTGAATAAAAGGCGTTTCACTTTTAATAAAACACACAGGCTATGTGTTAGAAACTAGTTTCTTTATATAATCTTCTAAAGAAAAACAAAATCTATGTTTCTATGTGTTAAAAAAATAAACACAACTATTTGTCTTCATGAGCGTAGCCAAAGGACATTCTAACTATAAAGGTCTTCGACTCCGCTCAGACTGACAACAAACAACAAACAACAAACAACAAACAACAAACAATAAACAATTAACACTATATAAGATGGCAGTAAATACAAAAATAGCTCTAGTTACAGGCGGTAGCAGAGGTTTAGGAAAAAACATGGCAATTGCGATTGCAAAAAAAGGATTGGATGTAATTATTACCTACAACAGCAAAAAAGACGAAGCTGATTTGGTCGTAAAAGAAATTGAAAATTTAGGTCAAAAAGCGGCTGCATTACAATTGAACGTTGCAGAATCAGGAACTTTTGATTCTTTTTTCGAAAATGTAAAAACAGTTTTGAAAGACACTTTTAAAACAGACAAATTTGACTTTTTAGTTAATAATGCTGGAATCGGAATTCACAATTCGTTCATTGGAACCACTGAAGCAGAATTTGATCAATTGACTAACATTCAGTTTAAAGGTCCGTTTTTCTTAACTCAAAAAGGACTTAATGTAATGAATGACGGTGGCGGAATTATAAATATTTCAACTGGTTTGGCAAGATTCTCTTTCCCAGGTTATGCAGCTTATGCTTCTATGAAAGGCGCAATGGAAACTTTGACAAAATATCAGGCAAAAGAGTTGGGTGCCAGAAAAATTAGAGCCAATATAGTGGCGCCAGGCGCTATTGAAACTGATTTCGGCGGCGGAGTTGTTCGCGACAATGAACAAATGAACCAACAAATTGCTTCTGTAACAGCTTTGGGAAGAGTTGGCCTTCCTGATGATATTGGCGGTGTAGTTGCCTTTTTATGTACTGAAGACGCCCGCTGGATAAATGCACAAAGAATTGAAGCTTCTGGCGGAATGATGCTATAATAGTAAACCTAACAGGTTTTAAAAACCTGTTAGGTTTGTTATAAAACAAAACCCGATAAGCATTAAAAACTCATCGGGTTTGTCATTTCAAATAATATTTGAATTAGTAAAGCGTTTTAATTTTTTTCTACAGAGACATCAAAACCTCCCTCTGCATCAAAAACAATATCATAAAATTTAGTGTCTTTTGTTACGCCTACTTCGTAGGTTGTTTTTTTCTTATCGTCTACCACCATTGCAATTTCTTGAATCGCTTTTGCTTTGTAATTCTTTTTTAGATAAGACTGTGCTTTTATTGGAAGCTGTTTAAACGGAATCTGCAACTCATACGCTTTCATGTTTCCCAGATTATCGTAAATCGCTACTGCTTTGGTTCTATCATCTACATTATATCGCGCCTCAAATCTAATTTCATCTGCATCGTCTCCAACATATTCTTCAGACCAGACTGGCACTTTTCCCGGATATTCTCTTTCAAAAGCAAATCGAACCTTTTCTGGAGGTGTAATTACCTTTTTCATATTCGTTCCCTCTTGGGCTATTAAAAAACTACTGCATAAAAAAATAAAAGATAAAAACACGTTTTTCATAGTTCCATTTTTTAAAATTAAACTTTAGCAACGTATTAAAATTAATAATTTTTCTCTTACGATAAGATGAAGAAATTAACATTTTTTATCCACTGAAAAAACTCTTTAAAATCAAGTATTCAATTATAATTCTAGTTTTTTTAATCGGTCGGTTAGCTCTCTTTTATACGTAATTCCAATTGGGATTCTTTCGTTTTTGATGACTACAAAATCTTTTTCTGTTGCATCAATTTTATCCAGAGCTACGATATATGATTTATGAATGCGCATAAAACTCTTTTCTGGAAGGCATTTTTCAAATTCTGTTGTAGTAATAGAAGCCAGATAAGTTCTTTTTGTGGTGTGAAGTTTTACATAATTGCCAAAACTCTGTGCGTATAAAAGCTGATCTAATTCGATATCCATCAAATAACCATCTACTTTTACGCTTACCGAATTTACGGTTTCTTCCGCTTTTTGTTTCACACTTTCTGTCGCAAAAAAACGGTCAATTGCTTTTAGAAATCTTGGAAAATAAATAGGTTTTAGCAAATAATCAATTACACCGTAATCGTAGCTTTCAAGAGCAAATTCAGAATACGCTGTAGTCAAAATGGTTTTAGGATGCGTTGGAAGAATTTTGAGCAGTTCCATTCCAGAAATCTCTGGCATATTAATATCTAGAAACATTAAATCGACTGGATTCTCTCTGAGATAATTCATCGCTTCAATACCATTATATCCCTGAAAAACCAGTTCTAACTGCGGATTCTGCTTTATATAATTAGCCAGAACATAATGCGCAGCGGGTTCATCATCTACAATAATGCATTTTTTTGTTTCTCTCATCCTACAAACTTTTTAAGCTGTATTTCCAAATCTACAATATAAGTCTGTCTATCGTCTTTTATATCTAATTTATAGTCTTTTCCATAGATTAAATTAAGACGTTCAATAGTATTTTTTAAACCAATTTTAGTAGAAACCACATCATTTTTCTTCGGAATTGAATTGGTTACATGAAGATGCAGCAATCCATTTTCTACTGAAATTGTAATTTTCACAAAACACTTTTCAATAGCACAGGTTCCGTGTTTAAATGCATTTTCAATAAATGCAATTAACAGCATTGGAGAAATTTTATACGTGTATTCGTTATCAACTTTATTTTCAAAAGTAATATCGCATCTATAGCCTACGCGCTCTTTTTCTAGCTGTACATAACTGTTTATAAACTCCAGTTCATCTTCTAAAGATACGCATTGTTTGCTGTTACTTTCCAATTGATAGCGCATTAATTGCGAAACCTTCATAATTAAATCGGGCGTTCTATCTGGAAACTGAAGGCTGATTCCGTAAAGGGTATTGAAAGTATTAAACAAAAAATGCGGATTTAATTGTCCTTTCAATGAATTTAATTGCATTTGATTGAACAATAAAGCCGCATCGGTTTGTTTTCTGTGAATACGATAAAACTTAAAAACAATAATCGGACTTAGAATGCAGACCAAAGTTCCTAAAACACTCGCCAATTGGTACAAATAGCTTCTCTGGTGTGAGTTTTGGTACAAATTCCAGTTGGCAAACATATCCAGCATTGTAATTTCATACAAAATGACCGAAAAAAGAAAAACACCAAAAAGCGTCAGGATAATATAAGTGAAAGGTTTATTAGCTTTGAATAAAATTGGAAGTAAAAAAAAGCGGTTAAACTGCGCATGCATGTATAAAATGCAATAAAAAAATATCCCCATCAAAATAGAAACGAAGGAGCTAAAAAGCATCCAGTCATTCTTAAGGGTATAAATTGTAAATGAAAAAAGGACAACAGCAACCTCCTGCCACCATTTGTTATCCAATATGTTATCAATTTTTTTGTTCATTCTTAATTGTGAAATAGTTTACAAAGTACGCACAAATATTTAATTATTTTTTTCAAAAAATGACCAATTCAATTCGTCATTTACTAGTGCAGTACATCACTTAACCTGACTTTTATCAGTGTAAGAGAAATAAATTTGTTGCATCAAAAATATTCTATATCACACTTGAGTTTATGTATTTCAAAAAAATTACCTTATTATTTTTATTGATTTTTGCCTCAGCCGGCTACGCTCAAACCCTGTCTTTAAAAGAAGCCATAAAGATAGGACTTGAAAACTACGGTTCTATCCGAGCAAAAAACAATTACACCAATGCATCAAAAGAGACTCTCAAACAATCTCGCCGTGATTATCTGCCAAACCTGAACTTATCGGCACAGCAGGATTACGGAACCGTAAACGGACAAAACGGACCGCTTTATGGTTTTGGAGGTTTAGGAGTTGCTTCATCAGGACTTCCGTTGCCAGAGCAAAACTGGAACTCGGCATTTGGTGCACTTTATTTAGTCAACATGAACTGGGATTTTTTCACTTTCGGAAAAACACAGGAAAAAATCAATTTATCTAAAATTGATGTTCAGGCTAAAGAAAAAGATTTAGAGCAGGAAAAATTCCAGCAGGAAATCAAAATCTCGGCGGCTTATTTAAATTTATTGGCGAGCCAAAGATTACTGATTTCGCAGCAAAAGAATTTAGACCGCGCAGAAATTTTCAAAAAGACCGCCGTTGCAAGAGTTAAAAACGGATTATTGGCTGGAGTTGACTCCACTTTGGCTACAGCCGAAGTTTCTAAAGCAAAAATGGCTTTAAACCTCGCTAAAAATTTCGTTAAGGAACAAAACAACAAATTAGTCGATTTAATGGGCGTTGCACCGCAGGATTTTGTTGCCGATACTCTTTTTGTAACTCAGATTCCGAAAGAATTGGTAACCAAAGAAACGGCTACAGATAGCCTTCACCCATTGTTACAATTCTATAAAACGAAAATCGATTACAGCAATCAGCAAGTTAAATTGTATAAGAGATTCTATTATCCAACCATGAGTGCTTTTGGCGTTTTACAGACCAGAGCCTCGGGATTTGATTCTTCTTATGCCACCAATCAAAACGCATTTACGAGAAATTATTGGGACGGCGTAAATCCAGATCGCACGAACTATTTAGTTGGTGTTGGAATTACGTGGAATTTAACCACACCTTTCCGTTCAAGCAAACAAGTAAGCGCTCAGAAATTTGTATCTCAAGCTCTGCAGGAAGAATACAATCAGGCTGATAGAGAGTTGAAATCTCAGCTGGCTTTCGCCGAAGATAAAATCAAAATCACTTTGGAAAATTATGCCGAAGCGCCGATTCAGGTTGATGCCGCACAAAGAGCTTACATTCAGAAATCGGCATTATATAAAAATGGTTTAACCGATCTAACCGATTTAACGCAAACCATTTACACGCTGAACCGTGCTGAAATCGATCGAGATATTGTCAATAATAATGTGTGGCAGTCGTACTTATTGAAAGTCGCTGCAACAGGAAATTTTGACTTATTTATAAATGAATTTTAATTATAAATCCTAATGAATTTAATACGTTTTGCACTCCGCAAACCCATTTCCATTTTAGTACTGGTTGCGGGTCTATTTTTCTTCGGAATTGGTGCCATCAAAGACATTAAGGTAGATATTTTACCAAAAATGAATTTGCCGGTTATCTACATTGCGCACCCGTTTGGAGGTTATACGCCAGACCAGATGGAAGCTTATTTTGCCAAAAACTACGTAAACGTTTTACCTTTCTCAAATGGTATCAAATCGGTAGAAACTAAAAATATTCAGGGGTTAATGATTATGAAATTAACCTATTATGAAGGAACCAATATGGCGCAGGCAGCTGCCGAGTTAAGTGCGCTTTCAAACAGAATCCAAGCGGTTTTCCCTCCAGGAACACAACCTCCGTTTATCATTCGTTTTGATGCTTCTTCACTGCCAATCGGACAATTGGTTTTGAGCAGTAAAATCAGATCAAATAATGAATTGCAGGATTTGGCCAACGTTTATGTTCGTGCTTCTTTTACTTCGATTCCCGGTTTGTTATCTCCAGCACCATTTGGAGGAAGCCCAAGAACTATCGAGATCAACGTAGATCCAGATTTATTGCGTTCGCACAATATGACGCCAGATCAAATCGTAGAAGCGATTCGTTTAAACAACCAAACGGCTCCATCAGGAAACGTTCGTATGGGCGACAAAAACTATATTACGCCAACCAATAATACGATTAAAGAAATTAAAGATTTTGAACAGATTCTGTTATTCAAAGGCGGTGTTCAAAACTTAAAACTAGGCGATGTTGCGTCTGTAAAAGACGGTGCCGACATTACAGCGGGTTATGCATTGGTAAACGGAAAACGTTCGGTTTACATTAGTATCGCAAAAGCGGGAGACGCTTCTACTTGGGATGTGGTTCAGAAATTAAAATCAGAATTGCCTAAAATTCAGAGCACACTTCCTGAAGATGTAAAATTATCATATGAATTTGACCAGTCGGTTTATGTAATCAACTCGGTAAAAAGTTTGATTACTGAGGGAATCATTGGTGCGGTTCTAACAGGATTAATGGTTTTATTATTCTTAGGTGACCGCCGTGCGGCTTTGATCGTAATTATGACGATTCCGATTTCGGTTATTTCGGGAGTTTTATTCCTAAAATTATTCGGACAGACGATTAACTTAATGTCTCTTTCAGGATTGGCTTTGGCAATTGGTATTTTGGTTGACGAAAGTACCGTTACGATCGAAAACATTCACCAGCATCTCGATATGGGGAAACCCAAAGCACTCGCCATTTGGGATGCCTGTAAAGAAATCGCTTTACCAAAATTATTGATCCTTCTTTGTATCCTTGCCGTATTTGCTCCAGCATTTACCATGGTGGGTATTCCAGGAGCGTTGTTCTTGCCTTTGGCTTTAGCAATTGGTTTCTCAATGGTTATTTCGTTCTTATTATCTCAAACTTTTGTGCCTGTAATGGCTAACTGGATGATGAAAGGGCATGAAAAACACGATCACGGACCAGAAATTACAGACGATGAAGCGGAGTTTAATGACTGCGGTTTAACACCAGAATCTGAACAAAATCTGATTACACAGAAAAAAGTATATGTAGAAAGAGAAGATACCAATAACAACGGAAAAATCAGCGCTTTCGAACGCTTCAAGATTCGTTTCATGCGAACATTAGACCGTTTGTTTGTTCACAAAAAAATAACCAGTATCACATATCTGATTTCTGCAACTGCGCTAGCTATTGTATTTATTACCTTTATCGGAAAAGACGTTTTCCCAAGAACCAATTCGAGCCAATTCCAATTAAGAATGCGCGCTGTTGACGGAACGCGTTTGGAAAGAACAGAAGAACAAGCCAGAATTGTTTTAAAAGAATTGGAGAAAATGGTCGGAAAAGAGCATATCGGAATTTCGTCTGTATATGTGGGTCAGCACCCTTCTCTATTCTCGATTAACCCAATTTATCTGTTCATGGCAGGTTCTCACGAAGCGGTTTTCCAAGTGAGTTTAAAAGATTATGAGGCAGATATGGATGACTTTAAAGATGAATTTAGAGCAAGACTTAAAAAATTGCTTCCAGATACTAAACTTTCTTTTGAGCCGATCGAATTGACGGATAAAGTTTTAAGTCAAGGTTCTCCTACTCCAATCGAGATACGAGTGGCTGGAAAAGACAAAAAGAAAAACGAATTGTACGCGACTCAAATCGTAGATAAACTAAAAGCGATTTCGTATTTCAGAGACGTTCAAATTGGTCAGCCAATTCATTATCCAGCAATGAATATTGATATTGACAGAACCCGTGCTGCCGAATTGGGAGTTGATATGAATGATATTTCGCGTTCGCTTGTGGCTTCAACCTCATCTTCTCGTTATACAGAAAAAAATAACTGGGTAGACGAAAAAGCAGGATTATCATATTCTGTTCAGGTTCAAGTGCCATTGAATAAAATGAAAAGCAAAACCGATATTGGAGAAATTCCGGTATTAAAAAATTCGCTTCGTCCGGTATTGAGTGACGTTGCCAAAATTACACCGGGATTTGTGAGCGGAGAAAATGACAATTTAGGGGCCATGCCATACATTACCGTTACGGCAAACATCTATAAAACCGATTTGGGGACGGCATCAAAAGATGTGAGCAAAACAATTAGTTCATTGGGCGAATTACCTCGTGGTTTGTTTATCACGCCAATCGGATTAAGTACTGTATTGACAGAGACATTAAGCAGTTTACAAACAGGATTATTGGTCGCTGTGTTTGTAATCTTCTTAATGCTGGCCGCTAATTTCCAATCGTTCAAAGTTTCGTTGGTAATCTTAACAACAGTTCCTGCCGTAGTTTTAGGATCTTTATTAATGCTGACTTTAACTGGTTCAACATTGAATTTACAATCGTATATGGGAATCATCATGTCGGTTGGGGTTTCTATTGCCAACGCCGTACTTTTGGTTACCAATGCCGAACAGCTTCGAAAAATAAACGGAAATGCCTTAGAATCGGCTCGTGAAGCTGCTGCGTTGCGTCTTCGTCCGATTATCATGACTTCTGTTGCGATGATTATGGGAATGCTGCCAATGGCAATTGGACACGGCGAAGGAGGCGATCAAGTTTCTCCGTTAGGAAGAGCGGTTATCGGTGGATTATTATTTTCTACTTTTGCCGTATTATTGATCCTTCCGCAGATATTTGCGTGGGCACAAGAAAAAACATCGACACAATCTGTTTCTTTAGATCCTGAAGACGAAGAAAGCATCCATTATATCTCATCTTTAAAACCAAAAAATGAACACTAAAATTACAAAATATAGCCCGCTGTTTCTAGCAGCAGTATTTTTCCTTAACAGCTGTAATTCTAAAAAAGAAGAACCTGTTAAAGCAGAAATTGAACCTAAAGTAGAAACTTTCCTTTTAGCGAAAGAAAAACTAACAACAGAATTGCGTTTGCCAGCCGAATTAACCGGTTTCCAACAAGTTGATTTGTATGCAAAAGTGAGCAGTTTCGTAAAAACCTTAAAAGTTGATATAGGTTCTAAAGTAAAAAAAGGACAGCTTTTAATTGTATTGGAAGCACCAGAAATCAGTTCACAATTGGCTGCTGCCGAATCGAGACTGAAATCTATGGAAGCGATTTATGCAACCAGCAAAAGCACTTACAACCGTTTGTACGAAACGAGCAAAGTAGAAGGAACGATTTCTAAAAACGATTTAGAAATGGCAAGCGGTAAAAAGAATTCTGATTATGCACAATATCAAGCAGCAATTGCAGCGCACAAAGAAATTTCTATTATGAGAGGTTATCTTGAAATTCGTGCTCCTTTTGATGGTGTTGTAGCAGCTAGAAATGTCAATTTAGGAACATTTGTTGGTCCAGCAGGAAAAGGTTCAGATTTACCTTTATTAACGATTCAGGAGCAAAGTAAATTACGTTTGGCAGTTTCTGTTCCAGAATTGTACACAGGATATTTACACCCAGGCGACGAAATGAGTTTTAATGTAAAATCGCTGCCAGAAACTTTTACAGCAAAAATTACCAGAATGTCTGGCGCTTTAGATTTAAAATTACGTTCTGAAAGAGTAGAAATGGACGTTCATAACACCAAAGGAAATTTATTACCTGGAATGGTTGCCGAAGTTTTGTTACCGCTTAACGCGAAAGACAGCACATTTGTAGTGCCAAAATCGGCAGTAGTAAATTCTGCGGAAGGTTTATATGTGGTAAAAGTAGTAAACCACAAAGCGACAAGAGTTGACATTAAAAAAGGAAGAGAAATCGAAGATAAAATCGAAATTTTCGGCGATTTGACTCCAAACGATAAACTGGTGAAAATTGCCAGCGAAGAAACTAAAGAAGGTGATGTCATAAACGAATAACCTGCGTTTTAGTCTTCTTTTTAGTAGATTACCCAAAAACTGTACGCATTCTTAGGAATGCAAATTTTTAAATTTGCCTTAACAGCCCTCCATTTATTTGGAGGGCTGTTTTTTTTATTTTCAAAAAGTAATGCGTTTCTTTTTAAACTTTAATCTATTTTCAAAATAAATATTTCAAAAAGCAAACGGGTATATATACCTATTAATTTTTAATTATTTATTACTACTCTTGTTTTCGAAGAATTTAATTAAAATTATGGTTTTCCATAAATGTATAATAAATCAAACATATAAATTTCGCACATTATTAAGTATAATACTTAATGACAAGTTTTTTAAACAAGAAATATAAAACTAAACTTAGCTTTTTTATAAACATTTAGAATTATGAGTAAAAACTTTACTTTGTTTAGATTGAATTGTATGATGGATGATAATAAATCTAAAAACTATAATTCAATTCTAGTATCAGTAATATCAGAAATATTATTTGAAAATGACAACGTGGAAATGGATCGAGAAAAATGCTATTCATATCTAGTCAACGATTTAAAAATTAAAGTACAAAAAGATATTTTCATCAGAATTATAGAAAAGAGCTCTTATTTCATTCATATACCAAATTCAACTTATGTTGGAATTAAGTTAACGGATCAAAAGTATGCGGAAATTAATGACAACGTAACCAAACATTCTATTAATAAACACATTAATGATTTTATTGATAAGAAAAGATTGCCTATAGTTTTAAGAACATCTATAGAATCTCTATTGTTTCATGCTATATATGAAAACATTAATTCATTCGCAATTCAAAGTATAGACTCAATAATTCCACTAAATGCTAAAGAAAAATTCAGAGTAGATGAAATTAATGCTTTCAACGATTTTTTAAACGATTCTAGCTTAGAAAAGAATATAGTATTATTCAATACCTTTCTTAAGGCTGTTGAATTCGCAATTTTAACTTCTGGAAAAGGAGTAAGCGAATTTACACAAAGTATATTTGCTGGAAAAGAATATTTCCTAGACACAAATATCATTTTCAGACTATTAGGAATAGGAGGAATTGAAAGACAAGCTACATTAACCAATTTAATAAAACAATGCAATCACCAAGGCATCAAGTTTTTTTATACTGGTGAAACATACCAAGAGTTCAAGAGAAAAGTAGATGCAAGTACATTGGAAATAAAAAGAGCTACAGAAAGTAGATCCATAGTTTTGTTAGAAGAAATGATTAAAGATAAAATAGAATTTAATCACGATTTTATTACTCATTACACACAGTACAAAATTGACAAAAAAGTTCGCACACCTGATCAGTACACAACAACCATAATGGCTGATTTCAGAACATTATGCGCAGAACAAAATATTACTCTTAAGTCATTTGAAAAAGAATTAAAGAAAAAAAATATTGAAAATTTACAAGAGGAATTATTTAGCAATAAAAAAACATTAAATCATTATTCAAAATATACTAAAACTGCTGCTAAAGTTGATGCTATAAATATTTTATCCGTAAATTTCATCCGAGGCCAAAATAACTACAATTATTCAGATATTAAATCTTTCTATTTATCGACAGATCGAACTTTAAACAAAATTTTAGCAAAAAAAGCTGAGGATAAAATAGCAGAAACAATTTTGCCATCACAATTATTTATCTTACATAATTCACTTTCAGAAACCGAAGATGAAAAAGATTATGAAGCATTTACCAAATTCTTAAAGAGAAGAACTACTGAATTTAAATATACGGGAAGACAAGTACTAACTTATATAGAAGATATAAGAACACATACAACTGAACCCCAAAATATTAAAGAGATATTAAAAGCTTACTCAGACCGAAAATACGAAACATCGCTTGATATTGATACTGAGCCCGAGTATATACCAATAAAAGAGTTTGCTGAAACTTATGCAGATAATAAATTTAGAGAAGCGGAAATAGGCGATGTAAAATATAAAAAAGCTTTAGAAAAAGCTCAGGCAGATTTTCCAATATTCCTTAAGTCTACAAAAAGAATCATGAAAATAATCGATGTAACTATTACAATTCTATTAATTCCAGCTTCTGTTATATTTCTTAAACAATTAGTTGACAACATTATAGTTATTTTTGCTGGAACCTTGTTTATTGAAGGTATAAAATTTCTTCTAACCTCAAGATTTGATTTGTATGCTGGGTTGTCAAATGGAATATTTATGATCAAAGTAAAAAAAGCAAACTTCCACAAAACATTCAAAGAAATAGATTCAACATATATTAATGATGCGACTGAATATATAAGTAAAGGAATAAAAATATGGTCCTAATGCTTCTTAATTAATTCATGACTGTTTAAAAAATTTATTTTAATCATAAGGTTTATAATAAAACCTCGACCTTAAAAAAATCGAGGTTTTTCCATTTTATAAACTCTACTCTTCACTCAAATAAGGATTCAAAATCTCCGCCAATTCATTGAGCCAATAATAATTGTCTTCAAAATTGGTTAGTCCAATTTGGAAGGTTTCGTGTTGTCGCATAACGCCGAGCGCTAAAATGCAATTTACTTGTCTTAAGATTTTAGCCATATCTTCGGGAGCTATAATATGGTCAAAAAAATCAATCAGCCTTGTTTCGGCTTCTTTGGAAAGGGTGTTTGAATTCATAATGTCGTAGTATTAGGAATATAAAAACCCTTGCATCTTAGTGTTCCTAACGCCTACGACAGCGTTTACGGTCGTTTCCGATACCGTACACATAATACAAGGGCAAGTCTTGTTCAAATCTAAAGTCGTAATTATAGGAACTTCAAATGTAAGAAAACTTTTTTAAAAAGAAAGATTTTTCTTTCAATATTGTTTCTATATTTATCAACTATATAATATACCAAATGTATAAAATCATTAGTAGAAATAATCATTTTTAAAATTATATGAATTGTCTTGAGAAAGTCCCAGCGGGACGAAATATTTATAGAAAATAATTTTTCCCATTTCAAAAGAGCCCCAGCGGGGTGAAATCTTGTCTACAATATGCCGCTCCGCTGGAGCTTTTGGTCGGTGCGTTTTTTGAATCTATAAATATTTCATTCCTCTGGAATTTTATTTTGCAGATTTAAAAACCACATTTTAATTAAAAGAATCAATTGCCTCCAGCTTTAGCTGGGGGGTTTAAATAAAAAACACAATAAGGCTTTATCCAAAATGTGTGTTTTGGCTAAAGCCTTATTACTATTCAATCTTTTATTCCCCTAGTTAAAACTAGGGGCTATCAATAAAAAAATGCAAGACCAAATTGATCTTGCATTTTCTATAATTTTTATAAATCTAAAAGAAAACAACTTTTTACGCTCTCTGACGTTCATGTATTCCCTCTTTAATTTCTTCCACCATTTTTTTATTAAAAGCGGGTAAATCATTCGGGTTTCGGCTGGTTACTAATCCATGGTCTACGACAACTTCTGAATCTTCCCATTGCGCTCCGGCATTTTTCAAATCGTTTTTAACAGAGAAAAATGATGTTACTTTTCGACCTTCTAAAACATCAGCATCAACCAGAATTTGAGGTCCATGACAAATAGCAGCTACTGGTTTTTTACTTTCAAAAAAAGAACGTACAAAATCTACTGCAGCTTCTTCTCTTCTTAATAAATCAGGATTTATTACTCCTCCTGGCAGAACCAAAGCATCGTAATCGGCTTCATTCGCCTGATCTAATACAACATCAACATTATATTCTTTGCTCCAATTTCCGTCTTTCCAAGATTTGATAGTTCCAGATTTCAAACTGACGATATCTGCATTCCAACCTTGCTCTTCCAGATAGGCTTTAGGCGATGCTAATTCTGATTCTTCGAAACCGTTTGTGGCTAATATGGCGATATTCTTTTTCATAATTTCAAATATTTAAAACGTTATTAATTTTGATTTACCTAAAATTAGTTATTTGAGAAAGCCAGAGAAAATAGACCGTGTTAAAGCTTTCTTTAATAAAAGTTAATTAATTGGCAATCAAATTTTTATTAAAAAATAAAATGAAATTATGTAAAATTTAGGTCAATTTGGTTTACTATTTTATAAGCATTTATGAATCAATCAAGATTTCATTTCTACGGATTTTTTTTCAGACTTAAAAACTCTAACGACGTAAAAAACTAAAAAAAACCTTATTTTAATACAAAAAAAACTTTTAGGGGTAATATCAATAAAATATGCCGTTTTAAATTTACTGACCTCGAGACAAACCAAATACCACTTCTTATGCCACTTACAAAAAAAATTGCGGAATTAATGTCCAAAAAATACAATACCAATATTACTATTTTGGGCGATTACGAGGGCAGCAATCATACTTCGATTCTTGATAATGACAACGGAACAATCTTAGTTGTTTCAGACCGGAATCAGTTTTATTTTAAAGATCGGCATCGCAATCTTTGGCTGTCGGTTCTAGATCCGTTTCAAATAGATGGAAAACAGCATTATCCCGAACTGGGAGATTCTTATACCCTCAATCACGGAGTGCAATACAGTTTTACAACACAAGAGGCAATCGTGGAAATGGCTTCTCTCTATTTTGCAAAACATGCAGATTGATGTTGCCCTCAATGCTAATTTATTTCGGATTGAAAATGACCAAAAATTCAAAAGACAAGAAAGCAACCTATCTCAAATCCTTTTTAATAACTAAATATTTCAAGTCTGTTTTTCCTGCATTACTGATTCCATGTTCGGCATTTGGCGGACAATAGAAACTGGTATTTGGACCCGCGGTAACGGTTTTTCCATCAAGGAAGAATTCAGCGGTTCCTTCTAAGATATAGAAAAATTCTTCTTCGGGATGATGATGTGGCGCGTGTGTCGATTTTCCAGGTTCTACAATACTCATTTTTAAAGTGTTTTCTTGAGTAAAATCTTTGTTGGCAAACCAATATTGATAACCAACTTTTGTTTTTGCGGCTTTGTTTATATCAAAATGATTGACACAGTTTTCGATGGTGTATTGCGGAGTCTCTTTTTTGGTTTCCTGAGAAAAAGTCTGTTGGAAAAATAAGACCGTAATTGTGGTTTTTAGGATAGTTAGGGTTTTCATTTTCTTTTTGTTGTAATGTTACGAAAAAATGCAATTCGCACTAACGAAGCAAACAAATAAATCATAGAGATTAACATGAAAATTAGACTTTTGTCTTAACTTTGTAAATCAACTTTAGTAAATTAATATCATGCAAGCAATTAACATCACGGCATATACAGAAGACGCTTCTCAAATAGAAGCTGTAAAAGCCTTTATGAAAGCACTAAAGATTAAATTTGAGATAGCAAATGTAAAACCATATGAGTTATCTGAAGAACAACAGCATATATTGAACGATCAAATTATTTCAGATAAAAGCCTATATACTGACGCAGACTCTGTTTATACCGATTTAAAAAAGAAGTATGAATTATAAGGTTATTGTTTCTCCAGTTGCATTAAAAAATATTGAAGAAGCTTTAGAATATTATATCTTAAAAGTCAGCAAAAAAGTAGCTTTAGACTTCCTTAATGATTATAAAAAAGTTTATAAAGCATTACAATTAAATCCTTTCTATCAAATTCACGATACTAATTATCGCTATCTTCCATTTAAAAAATTTCCATACGTAGCATTTTTCATAGTCGATGAATTATCAAAAACTGTATTTCTAAATGCTATTTTTCATACTTCTCAAAATCCAGAAAAATATCCTGTAAGATAAGAATCATCGATTATTATTATTGAGAACTTCGACTTCGTTTAGCCTGATAAGGATTTTGCAATTTCTTTTTATGCATTGTTTAGTTGCGAGATCTAATCTTTGTCGATTTGCGAGTGTAATCCTTCGTTCCTTAGGATGACAAACTTTGAGGTGAAATCTAATGAAAAAATATGCGTTCTCTCCTAGCCCCGATCGAAATGGCATCTTTTTGTGGTGGGGTTCACCACAAAAAATATAATGTAGAGCGGGACAAAACGTTCTTAAAAACGAAAAATCTTCTGCTCCTGAAAAAATTTAAAAACAAAAACATCAGTAAAATCAAGCCTTTTCAAACCATCTATAGTACGATAAGAAAATATTATGATAAAAATATTTTGAAATCCGAAAATCCGCCATACATTTGCCTAACAGTGTTAAACGATTTAATACTTGAATACAATGGCTAGCAAAGATCGAATTTTAAGACAAAAAGAAGAGACAAGAAATAATATTCTTGGCGCTGCTTATGATATCGTAAAAGATGAAGGCTGGAATGGTTTGAGTATGCGTAAAATTGCCGACAGAATCGAATATACTGCTCCTATTATTTATGAATATTTCTCGAATAAAGAAGCAATATTAGAAGAACTGACAGGCAAAGGTTTTATTAAACTGGCTAAAGAGTTGCAGACTGCAAAAGACAAGTTTGAAAAACCAGAAGATCAGTTAGAAGCCATGTGGATGACTTATTGGGATTTTGCTTTTACTAATACTGAAATGTATCAACTTATGTTTGGTGTTCAAATGACTTGCTGCGCACAGCGATGTTCGGCTCAGGAAGCACCTTACAAATTATTTACTGGTGTCATTGCTGAAATTATGAAGGACAGCAATCCTAGTGAAGATATCATAAAACAAAAATATTTTACTTTCTTTTCTGTTATTCATGGTTTAATCGCCATCAACATCATTAATAAAAGTGATATTTTAGAAACCATAAATGCTCAGATTTTGAAAGATGCTATTACTGGTATCATCAAATCTATACAATAAAAAAAATTTTCAATTTTACTTAACAGTGTAAAATAATTTAAACGGGATAACATAGAATCCTTTTTTTTATAACTTTCGCTTAACACTGTTAGAAAATTTAATAAAGGTAATAAAAGCTCTTTTTTTAGACTTTTACTTAACAACGTTAGATAATTTAATACTGATTTAAAATAGAATTGGAAAGGCTTACTGTATGGAAATTTGCGCACTTTTACTTAACAACGTTAGATAATTTAATTCAATTAAATATGAATCCCGAGAATGCCAGAATACCAAAGAATTTTATCCGAGAAAATGTTCAACCAATTAAAACCACTATGAAAATGAAAAATGTAATTATAACCAGTTTTATTCTGGCCTTAGTTTTAAGCAGCTGTGCCGACAAAAATCAGGCGCCTACTGCTCCACCCCCACCAGTTTTACCAGTATTAGCTATTACAAGTGCAAATACAACAACTGACTCTGAATATCCTGCTTCAATACAAGGAACTGTTGATGTTGAAATTCGCCCACAAGTGAGCGGAAACCTTGACAGAATTTATGTAGACGAAGGCGCATATGTAAACAAAGGACAAACTTTATTTAAAATCAATGAACGTCCGTATCGTGAGCAGTTAAACAATGCTTTGGCAAGTCTCCACGCAGCAGAAGCGGCTTTAATAAACGCTAATTTAGAAGTTGACAAATTGACTCCGTTAGTTCAGAACAAAGTAGTTTCTGATTATCAATTAAAAACAGCTAAAGCTTCTCAAAAAATTGCTGCTGCCAATATCGAACAAGCAAAAGCAATGGTAGGTTCTGCTAAAATTAATTTAGGATATACAAACGTAACTGCTCCAGTTAGCGGATACATTGGTAGACTGCCTAAAAAACAAGGAAGTCTAGTTTCTGCTACAGATATTGAACCGTTAACTACTTTATCAGACGTTCATGAAGTATTTGCTTATTTCTCTTTAGGTGAAACTGATTTCATCAACTTTAAAGAGCAATATGCAGGAAGTTCATTAGGCGATAAAATCAAAAAATTACCTCCAGTTACTTTGATTTTAGCTGATAACAATGCTTATCCTCAAACTGGAAAAATCGATATGGTTGACGGTCAGTTTGATAAAACTACTGGTGCAATCACTATTAGAGCAACTTTCCCTAACAAAGGCGGCGTGTTACGTTCTGGAAACACAGGGAGAATCCGTTTAGGATTACAGCACGCTGATGCAATTTTGGTTCCACAGTCAGCGACAGTAGAAATGCAGGACAAAGTATTTGTTTTCACTGTAGGGAAAGATAACAAAGTAACTAAAATGCCTATAACAGTTGTAGGTAAAAGCGGAACTAATTATTTAATTAAAGAAGGTGTAAAATCGGGTGACCAAATCGTGCTGAGCGGTATTGACAAACTTCAGGACGGACAGGCAATTCAGCCAGAGAAATCTACAAAAGTTGCCCAAGTAACTAATCAAAAATAATTCTAAAACACAATGTTCAAAATATTTATACAAAGACCTGTACTGGCAACCGTAATTTCCATTTTATTGGTAATTCTGGGGGTACTGGGTTTAACTAAACTGCCTTTACAACAGTTTCCTGATATTGCGCCTCCATCGGTTTTGGTAACGGCGGTTTATCCAGGAGCTAACGCAGAAACGGTTTTACGTTCTGTGGCTCCTTCTCTAGAAGAGTCTATAAATGGTGTAGAAAACATGACTTATATGAGTTCTACTGCCAGTAACGACGGTACTTTGGCTATTACGGTTTTCTTTAAACTGGGTACAGATGCTGATCAAGCTGCGGTAAACGTGCAAAACCGTGTGGCACAAGCAACAAGCCAATTACCAGCCGAGGTTGTTCAGCAAGGTATTATTACCGCTAAACAGCAAAACAGTTTCATCATGGCGATTGGTATGTACACTGATGATGAAGCAAAATACGATCAAACCTTTGTTGCCAACTATGCACAGATTAATATTATTCCGGAATTAAAACGTATTCCAGGTGTAGGTTCTGCCAGTATTTTTGGTGGTGTAAAAGATTACTCTATGCGTGTCTGGCTGAATCCAACACAGATGTCAGCTTATAAAGTAACGCCAAGCGAAGTTATGGGCGCTATTCAGGACAAAAGTTTGGAAGCGGCTCCAGGTAAATTTGGAGAGCGAAGCAAGGAGGTTTTTGAATACGTTATTAAATACAAAGGAAAATTAACTAAACCCGAAGATTATGAAAATATTGCTATACGTTCTAATGCAGATGGCTCAGTACTTCGCTTAAAAGATGTAGCGAGAGTTGAACTTGGAGCTTACTCTTACAACAGTTTAACTCGTTTAAATGGTAAAAAAGGAATTGTAATTGGAGTTATCCAGTTAGCTGGATCTAACTCAAATGATATTCAGATTGCCATTAACAAAATGATGGAAAAAGCTTCTAAAGATTTTCCAAAAGGCATTAAACACAATATTTTCTATAGTACAAAAGTATCTTTAGACCAATCTATCGAACAGGTTGAACATACCTTAATTGAAGCTTTCATTTTAGTATTCATTGTGGTATTTATCTTCTTGCAAGATTTTAGATCAACATTAATCCCGGCTATTGCTGTACCTGTAGCAATTTTAGGAACGTTCTTCTTCATGCAGTTATTCGGATTTTCGATCAACCTTTTAACACTTTTCGCATTAATTCTGGCGATTGGTATTGTGGTCGATGATGCCATTGTGGTAGTCGAAGCGGTGCATGCGAAAATGGAGCACAAACGTTTGTCTCCAAAAATCGCAACCCATGAAGCAATGCACGAAATAACGGGTGCTATTATCTCGATTACGCTGGTAATGGCTGCTGTATTCCTGCCGGTTGGTTTTATGGAAGGCTCAACAGGAGTTTTCTATCGTCAGTTTGCCTTTACAATGGCAATTGCAATTGTAATTTCGGCTGTAAATGCCTTAACATTGAGTCCAGCGCTTGCTGCATTATTCTTAAAAGATAATCACGGAGCACACGATCACAATGAACCTTATCAGAAAAAAGGATTTAAAGAAAAATTCTTCAGTGCTTTCAACAGCAGTTTTGAATCGCTTACCAATCGTTACGTTGGCGGAATTAAATTCTTAATCAGAAGAAAATGGTTGAGTTTAGGCGGATTAGCTTTAATCACTTTAGCAACAGTGGTGATGGTAAAAACAACTCCTTCTGGGTTTATTCCAACAGAAGATCAAGGATTTATTGCGATTGCAGTAAATACGCCATCTGGAACATCATTAGACGGAACTCAAAAGGTAATGACAGAAGCTGAGAATACTTTAAAAGCACTAGACGCTTCTCGATTTGTAACCGCAATTTCAGGTTTCAACTTGCTGACTAACTCTACGAGCCCATCTTCTGCAGTAGTTTTCGTATTGCTTAAACCAAACGAAGAACGTGGAGAAATAAAAAATATTGACGAAATCATGAATCAGGTTCGTGGTAAACTGGGATCTATTTCTGGAGGAAGTTTCTTCGTATTCAGTTTCCCAACCGTTCCAGGATTTAGCAACGTTGAAGCGTTGGATTTAGTGCTGCAAGATAAAACAGGAGGAAAACTGGATAAATTCAGTGGAGTTTCTCAGAATTTTATCGGAGAATTAATGAAACGTCCTGAGATTGCCGTTGCCTTTACCTCTTTCAAAGCCGATTATCCACAATTGCAATTGGAAGTTAACGACGAAAAAGCAAATCAATTGGGTGTTAATGTAAAAGACATTTTACAAACGATGCAAGCGTACTTTGGTAGCGCACAAGCATCTGACTTTAACCGATTTGGTAAATATTACCGTGTAGTGGTTCAGGCAGATATTGAAGACAGAGCCGATCCGACTTCGATTGACAGAGTTTTTGTAAAAAACAAAACAGGCGAAATGGTGCCGATAAATACTTTAGTAAAACTGACTCGTATTTATGGTTCTGAAACCGCTTCTAGATATAATTTGTTTAACTCAATTTCAATTAATGCGATTCCGAAACCAGGATTTAGTTCAGGAGATGCCATTAAAGCTATTGAAGAAGTAGCAGCACAACAATTGCCTGCAGGTTACGGGTTTGAATTCTCGGGCCAAACGCGTGAGGAGATTTCGTCAGGAGGACAATCGGCAACTATATTCTTACTGTGTTTGATATTCGTTTATTTCTTACTTGCTGCACAGTACGAAAGTTACATTTTGCCTTTGGCAGTAATCTTGTCAATTCCTGCAGGTATTTTTGGAGTATTCGCTGCTATTGGTTTAACAGGAATTCAAAACAACATTTACGTACAAGTTGCACTTGTCATGCTGATCGGGCTTCTCGCTAAAAATGCCATTTTGATTGTGGAATTTGCAGCACAGCGAAGAAGATCAGGACAAGGATTAGTAGCAGCTTCAATTATGGCAGCAAAATTACGTTTGCGACCAATTATCATGACGTCTCTTGCTTTTGTGGTGGGATTAATACCAATGATGAGCGCCAAAGGTCCATCAGCACAAGGTAACCACTCCATTAGTATCGGGGCAGCTGGAGGGATGCTATCAGGAGTAATTCTAGGTTTGTTCATCATCCCTGTTTTATTCATCATCTTCCAGCATTTACAAGAAAAAGTGAGCGGGAAACCAATCGCTGTAATTCATAACGAAGAAAAATAATAAATGGAAAACTATATCACAACCATTCTTGTCGCCATCATATTTGGCATCGGATATATATCGTACAGAATCTCAAGAGATCTTGAAACTAGAAAAGATACTTGTACAGAGTAATCTGTTGAGAAAAAAAATTAAACACATAGAAACATAGATTTTTTTTGCTGTTCGAAAGAATAGAGAAAGAAACTAGTTTCTAACACATAGATCTATGTGAATTTATGCAAGTGAAACGCCTTTTATCCGGTTTCAAAAGCTATGTTTCTATGTGTTTTAAAAAAAATTACACCCAAACAGGTTAAAGGAATTTTAATAAAAAAGACTAATGAAAAATCATATAACCAAAATCGTGACCTTCGCCATTCTGATCACGACTTTAATATCCTGTAAAGTCTCTAAGGATATTGAAACTCCAAAAGATGCATTTCCTGAGAATTTCAGGAATGCATCAGTTTCGAGTGATACAACCAGTATTGCCGATGTGGAGTGGAAAAACTTCTTTACAGAAAAAGATATTATCAAATTAATTGACAGTGCCGTTGCGAGAAACAACGACCTTCAGATTGCCGAAAAAAACATCGAAATTGCACAATACCGTTTTACACAGTCAAAATGGGGAAATGTGCCTCAGGTTAACTTATTTGTAAACGCAAGCACAAGTAATCCATCAGACAATAGTTTCACGGGATTAAACTTAAATCAGGCCATTGGTGCTAAACATATTGACGACTATTCTGCTGGAGCTTCTCTTTCTTGGGAAGCTGATATTTGGGGAAAGATCAGAAACCAAAAGAAAGGGGCTTACGCAGGATATCTTCAATCAGAAGAGGTAAAAAAAGCATTGCAAACGAATATCGTTGCTAATGTTTCTAGAGGATATTATAATCTTTTGATGTTAGACGCACAATTGGATATTGCCAGACAAAATTTACGTTTAAATGATAGTACAACAAATATTATCAAACTAAAATACGATGCTGGTCAGGTAACTAATTTAGCGATTCAACAGTCTGAAGCACAAAAATTAAACTCAGCACAATTGATTCCACTATTGGAACAAAATATTGCGATTCAGGAAAATGCTTTGAGTGTTTTAACAGGTTCTTTTCCGAATTCTAAAGAAAGATCTGTTCGTTTAAGCGCACTTGAAGTAAAACATAATACAGCAATCGGAGTTCCGTCTGCTTTAGTAAGCAGAAGGCCAGATGTAAAAAGTGCCGAATTGGCTCTTAAAGTGGCAAACGCAAATGTCGGTATCACGAAAGCGGATTTATACCCAGCTCTCAGAATTACGGCTCAAGGCGGCGTAAACTCTTTTGAAACTAGTAATTGGTTCAACATTCCGGCTTCTTTATTCGGAACTGTTGCAGGAGGTTTAACTCAGCCTCTTTTGAACAATAAAAGAGTGAGAACGCAATATAATATTGCTGTTGCGGAAAGAGAAAAAGCGGTTTTAGCTTTTAGACAATCGGTTTTGGTTGCGGTAAGCGAAGTTTCGGATGCTTTGGTTAAAGTTGAAAAATTACAGCAGCAGGAAACTTTCTTAAAAGAAAAAGTAAAAACATTACAGCAGGCTATTAAAAATGCAAACCTTTTATTCAAAAACGGTTTGGCAGAATATCTTGAAGTTTTAACAGCGCAGGCAAATCTTTTGCAAAGCGAATTGGAACTTGCTGATATTAAAAGACAACAGCTTACAGCCAATACAGATTTGTACCGCGCTCTTGGCGGAGGCTGGAAATAATACCCGTTACATTACCCGTTAATTATTTATTTTTTGAGATGAAAACGCTGTGAGACTTTTTGGGTTTCATGGCGTTTTTTAGTTACAGAGATTAAGGCACAAATTTTTTCGATACTTATTTAAATAAAAAGAGATTACTTGGAAAAGCAATCTCTTTTATTTTATTATTTTCTAGTTCGTTGTTAACTATTTATTATAAACCTTATATGATATATAATTGCCCGGTACTGGAGAATAATGTTCTGGTGCATAATTTTCTTGCGTATTAATTGGTGCAGAAAATGTAGGAAGTATATCAACGGAAAATGTATAAGTACCTGGCTCAACATCGACATTTGCTTCAAAAGACAGCCGTGTTGTTAAACAAAGATTTGGATCAATTTCACCAAGACCATTCATAATAGGATTAAATACAGAATATTTTAGTGAAGTTCCAAATCCTACTGCTTTAGTTCCGTTCTGCTTTATAATAATATCTCCAGTTCCCATAGTATTTGACTTTGCTGCAACTGTTAAAGACCCCGTTATAATTATTCGTGATGGTTTATCAACAGTAATAGTTCTATTGGAGTATAATAAATTCGTACTAACATTTAATGGGTAAGGTGTTTCAACGGCAGTAGCTAATGGACCAGTATATGATGAAATTAAAATCCCTTCCGCAGTAGCATTAGTCCAAACAAGATTACCAGAAGCATCAGAAACTGCTATTTTTCCTGTACCTGCTCCATTAGTAATTTGTACTGCTGGAGTAACTGTTTTTGTTGTAGCTGTAAGGTTCGTTCCTGTTACTGTGCCACTCGCTGTTACATTTGCCGCACCAGAAATATTCTTAGAACTCATTACTAAATCTTGAGTTGCAATATGATTTCCTAAGTTATCTCCTGCAACAGTAATAGCAGAAGGATCCGTCCAAGTAAGATTACCAGAAGCATCAGAAACTGCTATTTTTCCTGTACCTGCTCCATTAACGATTCTTAATGCTGGAGTAAATGTTTTTATTGTCGCAGTAAGATTAGTAGCTCTAACTTCTTCATTAGCTGTTATATTTTCTGCTGTTATATTTTCTGCTGTTATATTTTTAGCGTTAGAAATATTCTGATTGTTCATATCCAAATCTTTAGTTGCAATATGATTTCCTAAGTTATCTCCTGCAACAGTAATAGCAGAAGGATCCGTCCAAGTAAGATTACCAGAAGCATCAGAAACTGCTATTTTTCCTGTACTTGCTCCATTAGTAATCTTTACTGCTGGAGCAATTATTTTTGTTGCCGCAGTAAGATAATTAGCATTAATTACGTCATCAGCTGTTATGTTTCCTGCGTTAGAAATATCCCGATTGTTCATATCTAAATCTTTAGTTGCAATATGATTTCCTAAATTATCTCCTGCAATAGTAATAGCAGAAGAATCCGTCCAAGTAAGATTACCATCAGAATCAGAAACAGCAATTTTTCCTGCACCTGCACCAAAAGTAATCTGTGCTTGTGGAGCGATTATTTTTGTATCAGCAATAAGTTTTTTACCAGCAACAGTACCCAGAGCTTTTATATCCATAGCGTTATTAATATTCCTATTGCTCATCTCTAAATCTTGGGTTGCTGTATGATCACCCAAGTTATCTTTTGCAGCAAAAAGCACATCTTTTAAATCTGTTCTGCTTAACTTCTGACCTGTTCCAACCACAGTCACTAGATAAGGTAACCTATTTGCAGTTAATGCTGGGTCATCTAACTTTAATTCAGGCATTAAACCAATACTAAGACTTGAATTTTCAAATCCGGCATTATCTGAATTACTAAAAAGTAATCCCCCATCACTACTCCCATCACCATTAATAAGATAACTACCCATATTCAAGTTTTTCGTTGCTTTATGATCACCTAAGTTATCTCCTGCGTTTACAGGAATCCAAATTCCTCCAGAATTATAATAAATACCTATACCATTACCATTTTGCATATTAACATTTGTATTATATACAAATTGGCCATCATATGGAATTGTAAGTAAATCAGCTATAGCATTATCTACTACATTGTTAGCAAGATTAATTTTAGGCATGAAATATTGATTTTGAGCTACATCCATCATTTCTTTTAATGATGTGCTTCTTAAAATTCCACCATTATAATTTCGTGTAACAAAATCAAAACCATTTGGTGTAAATTCCAAAGGATCGTTTGGTTTCAAATTAGGTAATTCATCAACCTTAACATACATTTTTTCAAAAGTGGCATAATTAGATTTAAAATAATCGCTAGTAAATTGATCATTTAAACCTTTTTCAAATCTCAATCCCCACTGGCCACCTCCATTATTAATAGCATAATATTGCATATTTAAAGCCTGAGTCGCAGTATGGTTTCCTAAATTATCTCCAAGAGAAGCTCTTGTAACCCATTTTAAAACTCCGGTTGGATCTGCAACTAAAACGTTATCTGTGTTCGCTCCAACCTGCAATCCATCAATAGTTAATGTATTTTCTGAATTGGTTACAATTGTAGTAGGTTTTAGTAAAGCTCCTCCTAATTCAATGTTACCACTTTCAGCTTTTAATCCGTTATTTGCTGTAATAATAGGATTAGTATGCACTCTTACTTTTTTACCATTTGGCGTGACTAATGTTTCTGTTTGTGCCATCACAAATCCGCTTTGAGCTAATAAAAGCATACAGACAATCTTCTTTATTTTCATTGTTTATTTTATTTAATTGATTAATTCATAAAATGAGCACGAAAATAAAATTACAGCATGCAGGATTTTACCTCTAAAAGTTTTCTTTGTATTAAAATGAGCTATTTTTTTTACTTTTTTTATCCTAAATATATTTTTAATAGCTTAATAACAAAAAACACGAAACAGTTTTTTGCTACTTTTGATAAGCTTAAAAATACTACAATAATGCATCATCAAGAGTACCTCAACAATCTAAAACAAACCATCGAAAGCTACTACCCGCTTTCTGATCAGTCTTGGAAGCAGATAGAAAGCACTACGCATTTCCAAACTCTTAAAAAAGGAGAAACATTATTAGGAAATGGAGAAATTGCTAAAAATCTTCATTTTGTTGCCAAAGGAATTTTAAGGGCTTTTATTACAGATGAGCAGGGAAATTTCTATAACAAAAATCTTTTTCTTGAAAATTATTTTGCAGGTTCTAAAGTTTCGCTGATGCTGCAAACTCCCTCAAATTTTACAATTGAAGCTTTAGAAGATTGTATCGTCATCAACATCAATTATAAAAAATATATGGAGCTGATCTATAAAAATGACGATCTCAAAAACTTTTATATTGCCCATCTAGAAAAAAACTGGATCATCGAAAAAGAACAAAGAGAAGTCGCTTTAGTGATGCAAAACGCAACCGAAAGATATGTAAGCCTTTTAGAGAAACATCCAACTATTGCAGATCGTGTTCCATTATTGCATATTGCTTCGCATTTGGGCATTACGCCAACGCAGTTAAGCCGAATCAGAAAAAGTTTGGAAAAAGATTTGTAAATCAACATATGTAAAGGCTTTTCTGAAAAACTCAATTTACCTTTGTCAGTATAATTCAAACTCGTCATTTACAATGAACCATCTAGACCTCATCAAAGACAATATTGACAATCTTACCACTCTTTGGAAAACTGTTGCAACTCCTCTCCTTTCTTATCATAAAAATGATCCTTTTGAATTTTCTCAAATAAAAAACTCAGGCTGGCCAAATAGATTATGGTCTAGAGAAGATATTACCGAAGAAAACTTTCTGCAGATTCAGGAAACAATGGAGAAAAATCCAGGTTTGGTTATTCCTTATTGGGATATTTTTGGAAGTAATTCTAAAGAAATTTTCGAAAAAAATGGCTTTCATATTCGAATTCAGCTTGTGGCAATGGCTTTAAAACTGAGAGAAAAATTTCCGCTTCAATACAGCCTTACTTTCAAAAGAGTTTTAAATGAAGAAGATGCCAAAACTTGGTCAGATATTTATCCGCTTTCTTTTAGTTATGTAATCAGCAAAGAAACTTTGGTTGCTAATTACGAAAATGTGAAATTCTACTTAGTTCATTTTGAAGGAAAAGCGATTGGAACATTGACTCTTTTTCAAACTGGAGATATTATGGGAATTCACGGCGTCGGCGTTATTCCAGAAATGCGCAAAAGAGGTTTCGCCGAAGAAATCATGAAATTTGCCATTAATGAAGCCATTGATGCCGATTGTGAATATGCACAACTGCAAGCTTCTGCATTAGGAAAAGGCATTTATACGAGATTGGGCTTTGTGGATTTGTTTACGATTACGAATTACCAACTGACGTAAATTCCAAGTTTTAATATCCAAATTCCAATAAATCAACACTTAAATCTCTCGCAAAGACGCGAAGTCGCAAAGTTTTATTTTCAAGCCAAAGATTAAAAAAGATTAAAGGATTTGTTTCCCACAGATTTGGCAGATTAAGCAGATTAGATTTTTAAGCAAGAAAATAAATAATCTGCTCAATCTGCCAAATTTGCGAGAGCTAAAAAAAACTTTGCGACTTCGCGTCTTTGCGAGAACTACTTTCATTAAAACTTTGACAAAGTTTTTTTTGTTCAAATTTTCCATATGTTATGCTGAGCGAAGTCGAAGCACTTTCATAACGTAAAAGGTCTTCGACTCCGCTCAGACTGACAATCGTTTTTAAATACCGCTAGAAAAAATCTAAAATCTAAAATCTACATTCTAAAATCTAAAATCAGATTCTTGTCCCAAATGCCCCCAAAATAGTCATAAATAGGTATTTCATGAAAAAATAAGAATAGTACATTTGTAATACATTAACTAATAACTATTTAAAAACAAATACCCAATGAAGACAACCAAAATCATTTTCTGGACTACTACTATTTTAATCTTTTTATTTGAAGGTGTTATGCCTGCATTAACTTCTCAGTCAGAAATGGCAAAAGAAGGAATCAGACATCTTGGCTATCCAGAATATTTCGGAAATGCATTAGTCGTGTTTAAAATCCTTGGCGTTTTAGCTTTGATTATTCCACAAGTGCCTGGAAGAATCAAAGAATGGGCTTATGCCGGATTTGCATTCGATTTCATTTTTGCATCCATAAGTCATTTTGCAGTTGATGGAGTAGATTTTCAATCTTTCTTTCCTTTAATTGTTTTTGCCGTTTTAATTGTATCGTATGTAACATATCACAGAATACAGCGTTATAAAAACATAGCACTCTAAAAATCAAAACTTTATGATTATTGAAGTTTTTAAAACAAATGTTCAGGAAGAATCTCAATGTCAAGTTATCATTGAGAAGCTTCTTGAGCATTTTCCAAATAGCTCGATCAACTTCGATTTAGAAGATTGCGACAAAATCCTCCGTATTCATGCACCCACTATTTCGAATACAAAAATCATCGACATTTTAAATTCGCACGGTTACTTCTGCGAAGTGCTTCCTTAAAAAATTAACACTCCTCAAATACCTGACTTATAGTATTTTAATATTTTTTATTGTATATTTGAGGGAGTATCATTTCCCCTAATTCTATAAATTTAATTTCACAGATAATGTACTGAGGTTTTTTAACCAATCGGTAAACATGTACTGTTGAATTTTTAATTTCTAAAATTAAAAAAAATGAAAAGCGCTATTCAAAATACCATACTGGAAACCTACAGTAAATTGGGCGACTTACTTTCTTCTTTTTCAAAAGAAGAAATCAATATTGTTCCGTTTGAAGGAAGCTGGACAGCTGGACAAACCGTACAGCATAGTATTCTAGCCTGCTCAGGTCTTACCATGCTATTTGCTGGAAAAACCGAAAAAACCAATAGAGAACCTGACGAAAATGTAAAAGGACTCGACTCCATCTTTTTAGATTATACTACTAAATACCAATCTCCCGAAAATATAAAACCTCCTGCTATTGAGTATGAAAAAAGCACTCTGCTGGCTTCTGTCAAAAAAATACAAAATGATTTATTTGAAACTGCAGAAACTTACGATTTGACACTGACATGCATGGATGCTAAAGTACCCGGATTTGATTATTTCACTATATACGAATGGCTTCATTTTGCCATTGTGCATACGCAGAGACATAATCGCCAGTTAAAATCGATTTACGAACATATCAAAAAACATTAGAGCAGTATTTAACTCAAAACAAATTTTATGAGATCAAAAGTTAAGACCATTGTTTCATCTGGTTTAGTAGCGGGAACATTAGACATTACAGCCGCTATTTTGATTTATGCAGGAATATTACATAAAACAACAGCAGAAAAAATTTTGCAATCTATTGCAAGCGGAATTTTTAAAAAAGAAGCGTATACAGCAGGAACAGAAATGACTTTTGTGGGTTTGGGACTTCATTTCTTAATTGCTTTTATTTTTGCTTGGTTTTATTTTAAAATTTTTCCCTATATCCCATTTTTTAAAATAAATACTTTGCTCTCAGGAATTTCTTATGGCTTTTTTATTTGGATTGTAATGAATCTTGTCGTGCTGCCAATTGTTTTTCCAGTTCTACCCGAGAAAAATTTAGATTTCGCGCTTTTACTGTCTATCCTTATTGTGATTTGCTGTGTAGGAATTCCGATTGCTTTTATAACTCGGAAATATTATGCAAAATGGTACTAAAATAAGGTGCAAAGAAACAAAGGTTCAGAGTTACAAAGGCTAAAAACTTTGAACCTTTGTAACTCTGAACCTTTTAACCTTAAAAAAGAAACTAAACTTTTCTTCTTCCTGTAATTAAAGAAATGATAAACAGGACTAAAAAGATAAAGAATAAAATTTTTGCAATGCTCGCGGCTCCGGCAGCGATTCCGCCAAAACCAAAAATTCCGGCTATAATGGCCAAAATGATAAATATAACTGTCCAACGTAACATAATATTTGATTTTTAAGTTCTTAATATGACTGTTTTATAAGCCTTTTTCTGTCTATCTCAAAGTTCCTTTATTCCTACAAATCGTATTAACTCTATGCGCTTTATTATTATCGCAATAAATTAAATCAATGCTAGAGTATAAGCCACTTTCACTATTATTTGAAAGCCTTACAGAATTACCATGTTTGTGCTTTTGAGTTAATTTTTTGATCGATTGGATTAATTGTCGCTTCTGTCTCAAAGTAATTTTAGATAAAATTTAGAAGGGTAATGAAAGAAGCTAAAAAACATGGTGTCATTTTAGAAAAAACAGATCGGACTTTTGAGGAATTAGGTGTTTTAAATCCTGCTATTTATCAAGACGGAAATACTGTTCACATGTTTTACAGAGCTGCCAAAAAAGGAAATTTTTCAACCATCGGTTATTGCCGTTTTGAAGGTCCAACCACTTTAGTTGAAAGAAATACGCAGCCCGTTTTTGTTCCCGATTATATTTATGAAATTCATGGTGTCGAAGACCCAAGAATTACTAAAATAGACGACAGTTTTTATATGACTTATGTCACTTACGACGGAATTAATGCTTGTGGCGCTTTGGCTGTTTCTAAAGATTTAAAAGTTTTTAAGAAGAAAGGAATTATAACGCCAAAATTTATTCTTAACGAATTTACAAATCTTATTAGAAAGCATTTACAAAATCCGAGCATTGCAAAGATTCTGGCTTTTAATACTGAAAGAAATTATCCGCTGACGGAGACTATTAAAGAGAATCTGTTTGTTTGGGATAAAAATGTGGTTCTTTTTCCGAAGAAATTCAATGGGAAATTTGTTGCTCTGCACCGCTTATTTCCATCCATTCAAATTTTTTCGTTTGAAAAGAAATCAGAACTGACAGAAGATTTTTGGAAAAATTACCTGAAGAATCTTCCCGATCATATTGTAATGGAACCAAAATTTGATCATGAAACAAGTCATATTGGTCCTGGAGCCCCGCCAATAGAAACAGCAGACGGCTGGCTTTTAATTTATCATGCTGCTGAAAGAAGAGAGAAAGGTTTGGTTTATCATGCTGCCGCTATCTTACTGGATTTAGAAGATCCATCAAAAGTGATCGCAAGACTGCCAAAACCCATTATTACTCCTTCAGAATATTACGAAAGACATGGTTATGTCAATTATGTGGTTTTCCCAACAGGAACCGCCATCTTTGATGACCAACTATATATTTATTATGGCGCTGCCGATGATAAGATTGCGGTGGCATCTCTGAACCTAAACGAGTTATTAACCGAACTAAAAATGAATCCTCATGAAAGCAATATCAAATAAATCAAAAATCGTTTTTTTATCTACTTTTCCGCCTACGCAATGTGGCATAGCAACCTATACTCAAGATACCATTAAAGGGATTACAGATGTTTATGGTAAATCTATCAAATGCGAAATATGTGAACTTGTTAATAAACCCAAAGATCAGCCAACTCAAGCATTTACCTTAAATACCAAAAATCGTGAAGAGTATACAAAAGTAGCAGAGGAAATTAATCAGGATGAAACTGTGAAATTGGTTCATATTCAGCATGAATTTGGTTTGTTTTCAGGAAATTACGGAGATCATCTTTTAGATTTTTTAAACACTATAAAAGCACCTGTTACTTTTACGTTTCACAGTGTAATTCCGAATCCGAATGAAGAATTGAGAACTTTCGTTAAGCTATTATTAAGCTATAGCAATTCGGTTTTTGTAATGACTAATAAATCTAAAGAAATTCTAATTAACGACTACGACATCAATGAAGAAATAATTACTTGCGTGCCTCACGGAACTCATATTGTGATATATGAAACACCAGAACAGGCAAAAGAAAAATTAGGAATTCAAGACCGATTAGTTTTGGCTACTTTCGGACTATTGGGCGAAGGTAAAAATATAGAAACAGGTTTACAGGCCTTACCAAAAATTATAGAAAAAGCGCCAAATGCTTTGTATTTAATTATTGGAAAAACGCATCCAAACTTAATCAGAGATGGCATTGATACTTATCGAGATAAACTGGAAGGTTTGGTTAAAGAATTAAATCTTCAAGATAATGTTCGTTTTATAAACAAATATTTGGATACAGATGAGCTTTTAGAGTATTTGAAAGCAACCGATATTTATATGTTTACATCAAAAGACCCGAACCAGGCAGTGAGCGGCACTTTTGCTTATGCTATGAGCTGCGCATGTCCGATTGTGGCATCTAAAATTCCGCATACGAGAGAAGTTTTAACTGCAGATTCTGGAATTCTGTGCGATATTGGAGATTCTGACCAATTTGCAGCGGCTGCAATTAAATTGATCGAAAATGAAAATTTAAGACATGAAATGGGAATCAATTCATTTACCAAAATGAGAGCTTCATCATGGGAAAATGTTGCCATCACACAAATGAATACTTATAAAAATCTCATAAAAAATCCATCAGAAATCAAATATAGCTATCCTCCTATTCAATTAAAACATATCAAAAAACTAACTACCGAATTAGGAATTATTCAATTTAGTAAAATTTCTATTCCAGATTTAGATTCAGGATATACTTTAGACGATAATGCGAGAGCTTTAATCGCGTTTGGTATGCATTACAAACTGACTCAGGATAAAGATGATCTGGCTTATATCTTGATTTATTTAGATTTCATTCAGCGTTGTCAGAAACCAAAAGGAGATTTTATCAATTATGTCGACCAGGAAAACCGCGAACATGTAGAACAAAATGCCGAAGTAAATTTAGAAGATTCTAATGCAAGAGCTATTTGGGCGTTAGGAACTGTTGTTTCTATGTCGGATATTCTTCCGGAAGCAATTACCAAAAAGGCAACAAAATGTTTATTGAATACACTGAAATGGGCCGAAAACATTCAGTCGCCTCGTTCAATTGGTTTTGCGACAAAAGGTCTGTATTTGTACCATTCTACAATTCCAAATTTATATGTAGCGGCAATCATCAACAAACTAAATGCTAAACTGCTTGCAAACTACGAAGACACTGCAACAGAAGATTGGCAATGGTTTGAAAATTATCTGACTTACGGAAACAGCATTTTACCAGAATCAATGCTTTACGCTTATTTGATTACCAATAAACCGGTTTACAAAAAAGTTGCGCTTGACTCGTTAGATTTCTTGATTTCTAAAACGTTTATAAAAGGAACATTTAAAGCTATCTCAAACCAAAGCTGGCATCATAAAGGCTCAGAGCCAAGCCAGTATGGCGAGCAGCCAATAGATGTAACCTACACGATTCAAACTTTAAATGCATTTTATAATGCTTTTAAAACTCCAGAATACAAAAAGAAAATGAAAGCTGCTTTTAACTGGTTTTTAGGCAAAAATCATTTAAATCAAATTATGTATAATCCCGTAAGCGGTGGCGGTTACGATGGATTAGAAAAACATAATGTCAATTTAAATCAAGGTGCAGAATCTACAGTTTGTTATTTAACCGCAAGACTGTTAATGGAAAAACTGGCCATCTCACAATCTCGTGTAATTCCGTTAATGAAATCTCGCAGCGGCATTGCCATAAATTTATAAGAAAAGAAACTGAAGCTAACCAAATACTTCATTTTTTAAACCCTGAAAATCCCTTTCTTAATGAAAGGGATTTTTTGTTTTGTTAAAAATAAACAAAATAAATTTGCCTATCTACTAATAGGTAGTATATTTGTTGAAAAAATTATTGCTATGACTACAAGAGAAAATATTATAGATAAAGCAGATCAATTTATTCGGGATAAAGGTTACAATGCCTTTAGCTTTAAAGATATTTCTAATGATATAGGAATAAAAACCGCTTCTATTCATTACCACTTTCCAACAAAATCAGATCTTGGTGTGGCGACAATTAAAGAACATATTGCAAGATTTGAAGATTTAAAAAGAAAAGTTGCCAATGAATCTCCATTGGTAAAACTTGAAGCCTTCTTAGAAGTCCAGACTCAAATTAAAAGAGAAAATAAAGTCTGCATAGTAGGATCATTAGCGACAGACTTAAATACATTGGATAACTCCATAAAAGTAGAACTGCAGACATTTGCCCAAATTGTAATTAATTGGTTAACTGAAATTTTAATTGAGGGAAAAGAACTTAACCAATTTGCTTATGAAATGTTACCAAGAACAAAAGCTATAATGATCATTACTAATATGGTCGCTATTGTTCAGCTTTCAAGACTTACAAGTGATGATGATTTTGAATTGGTAAAAGAAATAATATTAACAGAATTAAGACCTAAGAAATAATGAAAAGAGTTGTAATAACTGGATTAGGAGCCGTGACTCCAATTGGAAATAGTGTTGAGGAATATTGGAACTCATTAATAAATGGAGTAAGCGGCGCTGCTCCCATAACAAGATTTGATACAACACATTTCAAAACTAAATTTGCCTGTGAGGTTAAAAACTTTGATGCCCAGCATATTTTTGAAAAAAATGAAATTAGAAAATACGATCTTTTTACACAATATGCTCTGCATGCAGCAGACGAAGCTGTAAAAAATGCCAATATCGATTTTGAAACCTTGAACAAAAACAGAATTGGTGTGATATGGGGTTGCGGAGACGGAGGCATTTCGACTTTTGAAGAACAATTTGGAGAATATAAATTAGGAAATGGATCGCCTAGGTTTAGTCCATTTTTTATTCCAAAAAGAATTGTGAATATAGCTTCAGGAGTTATTTCTATTAAATATGGACTTCGAGGAATCAACTATACTACAGCTGCGGCTTGTTCTGCCAGTAATACTTCTATTATAGATGCATTTAATTACATTCGCTGGGGCAAAGCCGACATGATCATCAGCGGAGGTTCTGAAGCATCTGTTTCAGAATCTTCAATTGGAGGCTTTAATGCTTCAAAAGCATTATCTACTTTAAATGATGATTACACAAAAGCTTCACGCCCATTTGATATTACAAGAGATGGATTTGTTTTGGGCGAAGGAGCCGGTGTTGTTATTTTAGAAAGCTATGAACATGCTGTAAAACGAAATGCAGTAATTCTAGCCGAGATTGTTGGAGGCGGATTAGCCGCTGATGCTTATCACTTAACAGGAACTCATCCTGAGGGAGAAGGTGCTGTTCTAGGAATGGAACTTGCTCTGGAAGAAGCTGGAATTACACCAGATAAAATTGATTACATCAATGCTCATGCAACTTCTACTCCTACTGGCGATTTAAGCGAACTAAAAGCTGTTGAAAAAGTATTTGGGATAAATCCGAATGCAAATATCAGCGCAACAAAATCAATGACAGGTCATTTACTTGGTGGTGCGGGAGCAATTGAAGCAATTGCCTGCATAAAATCTGTTCAAGAGAATATTGTGCCGCCAACCATAAACACCGAAAATGTAGAACTGGATTTTGCAAATAAATTTAATCTGACTCTTGGAAAAGCACAATCACGAGAAGTGAATTATGCTATGAGCAATACTTTTGGATTTGGTGGCCATGTAGCCAGTTCTATTTTTAAAAAGTTTAAGGAATAGCATTATATAATTACTATCAATTAAAAATCCCTTTCATCTATGAAAGGGATTTTTTGTTTGTGCTCATAACGCCAATACACTTTAATTATTGTGAGTTTATGAAAATTATATAAGGGTGAAAAAAAGTTTTGTAATACATTTTAACAAGTATTGATCTAACTTTCATATATAATTTAACGAGTTGCTAAAAACTGTTAAATAATTGATTTTCATTTTATATCATTCACATAAAACGAACCATTTTGATTCTAAATATTAAAAATACATTCGCCGAAATTGGAGAGACCACGATATTCGCCAAAAGGTTTTTTAAGGAGGTCTTTATTCCGCCTTATGAGACCAGAGAATTTCTGAAGCAATGTTATGTCATCGGATATAGATCTCTTCCGCTGGTTGCCATTACAGGTTTTATCATGGGATTGGTACTTACACTTCAATCACGTCCAACGTTGGTAAAATTTGGTGCTGAATCGTGGCTTCCAGGAATGGTTGCACTTTCGCTGATAAGAGAAATTGCCCCCGTAATTACAGCTTTAATCTGTGCAGGAAAAATTTCGTCAGGAATTGGAGCTGAATTAGGATCAATGAAAGTAACGGAACAAATTGATGCTATGGAAGTTTCAGCCGTTAATCCGTATAACTATTTGGTGGTGACTAGAGTTCTAGCATGTACGCTGATGGTTCCTATTCTTGTCTTTTTTGCAGATGCTATAGGAATTATTGGAGGTTATGTTGGAATTAATATTCATGGAGATGTTAATTTTTACAGATTTCTAACCCAGATTGTTCAATCCTTAGAATATTTAGATCTGCTTCCTGCAACGCTAAAAACATTCTTTTTTGGCTTTTTCATCGGAATCATTGGCTGCTACAAGGGATTCAATGCTTCTAACGGAACAGAAAGTGTGGGACAAGCTGCCAATTCTGCTGTGGTAACGGCCTCGCTAAGCATTTTCATTATTGATATGGTCGCTGTACAAATAACCGATTTATTCTTTTAAAATGATGAAGGAAAAATTACATAAAGAACCCAAAACAAAAGAGAAAGATCAGACTCCAATTATAGAGATTAAAGATCTTCATAAAACTTTTGGTAAAGATAATGCCGTTTTAAAAGGCGTAAATCTCACATTGAACAAAGGTGAAGACTTAGTGGTTTTAGGACGTTCAGGATCTGGAAAGTCTGTCACCATAAAATGTATTGTCGGATTGATTGAACCTGATAAAGGCGAAATTACAGTTTTTGATCAAAACGTTCTTAATATATCAAAAAGCGAGCTGAATGAAATTAGAGTCCGAATCGGATTTTTGTTCCAAAGCGGTGCACTTTACGATTCGATGTCCGTTAGAGAAAATCTCGCTTTTACATTGACAAAACACAAACGTGATTTGAACAGGCAAGAAGTCGAAAATGAAGTAATGGAAGCACTAGAAAATGTGGGCTTAGCCGATGCGATTGACAAAATGCCTTCTGAACTTTCAGGTGGTATGAGAAAAAGAATTGGTCTGGCACGCACACTAATCTTAAAACCAGAAATCATTTTATACGATGAACCCACAACGGGTTTGGATACGATAACATCAAGAGAAATCAGTGAATTGATTCTTGATATTAAACATAAACAAAAGACTTCTTCAATCATTATTACACACGATATGGCTTGCGCAAAATTGACTGCTGACCGAATTGTGGTTTTAAAAGATGGTGTAATTCACGCCGAAGGAACATACGAAGAATTAGAAAAAGACGAAGATGAATGGGTACGCTCATTTTTTGAATAAAGCAAAATAAATAATAGAAATCATGGAAAAGCAATCTGGATATACTTGGAAATTAGGAATGTTTGTAACGATAGGCTTGCTGCTTTTTATAATGGCGGTGTATTTTATCGGAAAACAGCAAAATCTCTTCGGATCCACCTTTCATATTACTTCTCAATTTAAAACAGTAAGCGGTTTAGAGGTCGGAAACAATGTTCGTTTCTCAGGAATTAATGTGGGAACCGTAGAACAAATTCAGCTCAAAAATGACTCAACCGTAGTCGTGGTTTTAGTAATGAAAGAAGAAGTTCGAAAATTCATTAAAACGGATGCTACAGCCAGCATTGGTTCAGATGGTTTAATGGGAGACAAAGTGCTAACCATTTCACCAGGAGCAAAATCCAAAAAAGTCATTGAAGATAACGGACAGATTGCTTCTGTTGACGGAATTGAAATGCATGATATTATGAAAAGCGTGAAGAAAAGCGTTGATAATATTGGCGTGATTTCAGACGAGATAGCCATTTTCAGTCACAGCATGAACAACGGAAACGGTGCTTTGGCAAGATTAGTTAAAGATGATAAAATGGCCAATAGCGTTTCGAATACGCTTTCAAATCTAGAAAGCGGAACCAAAGGGTTCAGCGAAAACATGGAAGCGGCAAAAAGTAATTTCTTATTTAGAGGTTACTTCAAGAAAAAAGAGAAGGAGAAAAAGGAAAAACAAGAGGAAAGAAAAGAGAAACAAGAGGAAGCTAAAAAAGAGAAGCTTGAGAAGCAAGAAGCAAGACAAGAGAAACAAGAAGAGGCTAAAAAAGCAGAAGAAAAGCAAAAACAGGAAGAGGCTAAAAAAGCAGAAGCCGAGAAAAAATAACAAAAATTTCAAATTCTCATTTTATGTCTTCCTGAGCGAAGTCGAAGGATACGCACTGTAAAACACAAAGAATAGATTAAGCATGCGATCCTTCGACTTCGCTCAGGAAAACAAATATTATGAAAAATTAAAAATCCAGTATATCATCATTCACAATTCATAATTCACAATTTACAATTAAGTATATGCCTAGTTCAATCAAACATACCGCCTTAAAAGTTTTAAAAATTACTGGAATTACGATTGCGGTGATTTTGTTTTTGCTGTTTATTATTCCGTTGCTTTTTCCTGGAAAAATCGCTTCGGAAGTGAAGAAAATTGCGAACGAACGTCTGGATACCAAATTGGAATTTACCAAATCTAAGCTTTCATTTTTTACACATTTCCCTTCATTGACTGTTGCTCTTGATGATTTGTCTCTAACGGGTTCTAAACCATTTAGCAATGATACATTATTAAAGGCGGATCAAGTTGCTTTTGGCATTGATATCAAAAGACTGCTTTTTGACAATGAAGTAAAAATCAATAAACTTTATGTTTCTGATGCTTTAATAAATGTAATGGTTAACGAAAAAGGTCAGGCCAATTATAATATTTATGTTGCCCCAGAAGACAGAAATAAAAAAGAAGATCCGAATGCTCCAGAAGAAGGAACAGCTATCCGACTAGAGCGTATTGATTTACAAAACTGCCATGTAAAATATAACGATCGTTCTGCGAAGATTTTGGTTGATGCAAAAGGTTTTAATTATGTTGGAAAAGGAAATCTGAGCGAAGACATTTTTGACCTTGCAACCGATGCCAAAATTGATAATCTAGATTTCTTTTATGATCGAACTGGCTATTTGAGAAGAAAAAAAGTGAGTGCCGATTTAATTACCAGAATCAATACGCATGCGCTTACCTTTATTCTTCAAAAAAATGAACTTCATATCAATAAATTGCCTTTAAAATTTACTGGTTTATTTTCCATTTTAAGAGACGGATATAAAATCAATATAAAAGCGGCATCAGAAAATACAACCGTAAAAGATTTACTTTCTGTAATGCCTCCCGAATATTTAACGTGGCTTGAAAAAACAGAAATTTCAGGAAGAAGTGATTTGCTTCTTAGTTTTAAAGGAAATTACAATGTTCAGAAAAAACAAAAACCAAACTTGGCTTTTAATTTAAAAATCAACGAAGGCTCGGTAAATTATAAAAATGCTCCCGTTCCTTTAACCGATTTCCAAATGGATTTGAATGCCTTGCTTCCGTCTTTGGATATCGAACAATTGATGGTTAATCTGAGAACATTGAAATTTAAAGTTGGCGAAAAAGATTATTTTAATGCTTATCTGCACAGCAAAGGTTTAAGCGAAATGTCGATAAATGCAAGCATAAAGGGCGCATTAGACCTTGCTGCAGTAGATGCAGCTTTAGGATTGGAAAATATTGATCTGAAAGGAATATTAAAAACCGATATTCAGGCTCGCGGGCTTTTTAGCACTTCAAAAAAATTATTCCCAAAAACTATTGGCGGTATTTCTTTGCGAGACGGGTGGCTAAAAACAAAGTATTATCCAAATCCAATTACCAATATCACTTTCATAGCCAATATGTTGAATAAAGCGGGAACCTATCAAGATTTGATCGTTGCTGTGGCACCTTTCTCTTTTGTTTTTGAAGGAAATCCAGTTTATGTCAATGCTACATTATCCGATTTTAGCGATTTGGCTTATAATGCCAAAATTAAAGGCGAACTGAATGTGGGCAGAATTTATCAGGTTTTCTCGCAAAAAGGCCTTGATTTGACTGGTTACGCCAAAGCTGATCTTTCATTAAAAGGAAAACAAAGTTACGCTACAACCGGTCAGTACGATAAACTCGACAATAAAGGAACATTGCTGCTAAAAAACATAAAAGCTACATCCGAATTGTTTCCGAAAGCATTCTTTATCAAACAGGGGAATTTCCGTTTTCAAAACGAAAAAATGTGGTTTGAAAAATTCAATGCTTCGTATGGAAAATCAGATTTTGATATTAATGGTTATCTGCTCAACACTATTAATTACTTTTTAGAATCTAAAGGGACTTTGAGCGGTAATTTCAACTTAAAATCAAAACTGATTAATATAGACGAATTTATGGCACTTGAAGAAGGCGAAAACAAAGATCGCAATATTGAAGTGGAATATGCCAAAGAAGATCACCCAAAAATGAGCGGTGTGGTCATTATTCCGAAAAACTTAAATGTCAGTTTAAATGCCAATGCCGATAAAATAGAATTCAACAAATTGGTTTTTAACAAATTAAACGGAAAAATAGGCGTAAAAAAAGAAGGATTTTACTTAGAAAATATTACCTTTAGTATTATTGACTGTGTTTTAGGAATTAATGCGTTGTATAAAGACGAGTCTCCAACCTCTGCACATTATGATGCTCATTTTACGGCAAAAGACTTTGATGTCCAGAGAGCTTACAAAGAAATTCCGATGTTTCATGATATGGTTACAGCTGCCGAAAAAGCGCACGGAATAATCTCTGTTGATTATAAAGTTAAAGGAGATTTGAACGGAAATATGGGACCAATTTATGAATCGATGCAAGGTGGCGGAACGATTAATTTACGTGATGTAAAAATAAAAGGACTGAAACTTTTTGACGGAATTAGTTCTAAAACAGGACAAAGCGGTTTGAATAATCCTGATATGAAAGGAATTGAAATTAAATCGACTATAGATAAAAACCTTATAAATATTGAGCCATTTACCTTTAGTGTTGCCAGTTTCAGGCCAACGATAAAAGGAACTACAAGCTTTGACGGACTTTTGGATCTAAGAATGCGTTTAGGTCTTCCGCTTTTCGGAATCATTGGTTTTCCAATTGTCATTACTGGAACGCATGAAGCTCCAAAAATTAAAATATTCAGCAAAACAGGTCAAGAAATTAACCCTGCTGTTTATGATGAAAAAAACAATAAAGTTATTCGAAAAGAAAAAGTCAGTAAACCCAAAACCAAATAGAAATGAATTCAAAATCTCAACATAAAAGTAACGCATTCGAAAAATTTGCTACAAAAGTTTCAAAGGCCGCTGGAAGCACTCCAGCTTTTATAGGTGCATTTACTCTCGTTGTTGCTTGGGCAGCTTCGGGACCAATTTTCGATTATTCCGAAACTTGGCAATTGGTCATTAATACGGGCACAACCATTATTACCTTTTTGATGGTTTTCTTAATTCAAAAAGCCCAAAACAAGGATTCGCTTGCCATTCAGTTAAAACTAAACGAACTCGTAGCATCAAACGATCTGTCAAGCAATAGTCTTGTTGATATTGAAAATATGACTGAAGACGAAATGATTATTATTCAGAAATACTATCATCATTTAAGCCAATTGGCCAAAAAAGATCGAAGCATAAGAACTTCTCATTCAATTGCTGAGGCAAACGAACTCCATAATCGAAAAAAAGAAAAAAATATAAAACCAGATAACACCAAAAAAACTACCAAAAGCACCTCTAAAAAAATAACCAAAAAATGAAATTAAGCTCTACTGAAACCTATTGGCCTTTAAAAAATGCCATAAAACAAAGTTATCCTTCAATAGATTCCGATATTACTACCGACATTTTAATAATTGGCGGCGGTATTACAGGAGCTTTAATCGCTTATAAATTATTAAATGAAGGAAAAAAAATTGTTCTTGTTGACCGTCGTGATGTCTGTGGGGGAAGCACCTCAGGAAGCACTGCTTTACTGCAATATGAGATTGACGTTCCTTTGCATCAGCTCATCAAACTTCGAGGCACCAGATGTGCTGTAGACAGTTACCAAAATGGGAAAAAAGCCATTTTTGACCTCCGAAATATTATTGACGAAATAGGCAGTGACTGCGGTTTCGAATTTAAAAAAAGCGTTTATTTCACCATTTTAAAAAAAGATGTCCCTTATTTAAAAAATGAGTATAAAGCCAGAAAACAGCATGGCTTTGAAATCAGCTGGCTTGGCAGGTCAGAATTGCAAAAAATGGGACTGAATGCCATTGCAGGAATAGAATCTAAAACTGCAGCAGTTATGGATCCTTTTAAACTTGCGAGCGACCTTTTGTTTCATTGCCATGAAAAAGGTATGCAGATTTTTGATCGAACCAATATCGCTACAATTCAGCATCAGAAAGGTAAAATTATTGCCACAACCGATTCTAAACACGTTATTACAGCCGATCACATTATACATTGTACAGGTTACGAAAGTACAGAAACACTAAAAGAAAAAGTAGTCGATTTAAAAAGCACTTATGTGATTGCATCAGAAAGCCACTCCGATCTTCCTGAAAACTTCAAAAATACAATCTTTTGGGATACAGGATCGCCTTATCATTATATTAGAACAACAGATGATAATCGTATTATAATGGGCGGCGGAGACGAAGATTTTAAAGATACCACTAAACGTGATAAATTGCTTCCTAAAAAAGAACAATACCTTTTAAAACAGTTTTACAAACGATTTCCTGATCTCGATTTTAAAATTGATTATTCCTGGGCAGGTACTTTTGGAGAAACTAAAGATGGACTTCCCTACTTCGGAAAACCAAATCCAAGAAAAAATGAACACTATATTCTGGGTTTTGGAGGAAATGGAATAACCTTCAGCGTATTAGGAATGAATTCTATCTTAGATTCGCTTTACAACAAAAAAAATACAGATTTGGATTATTATCGATTTGGACGTTAGAAAGATGCTAAGATACTGAGGTTCTAAGATACTGAGAAAAAAAACTTAGAACCTCAGTATCTTAGAACCTTAGCAACTTAACGAAGCACCAACTCCATCTGAATATTACATCTTTTATAAGGCGTTTCAAGTCCAAAAACTTTTTCGAAACCTAATTTGTAATACAGATTTATGGCTGGTTTTAAGATCGTATTACTTTCTAAATATATTTTCTTGGCACCGAGTTCTTTTGCTTTTTCTGCAATTGCTTTTCCTAAAAGCCATCCTATACTTTTTCCTTGTGCTTTGGGCGAAACAGCCATTTTTGCCATTTCAAAATCATACTCAGAATTATTCATTTTAATCAACGCACAAACTCCAACAGGTTCGTTTTCATAAAGAGCCACAAGAATTTTTCCTCCTTTTTTTAAAATATAATCTTCAGGATTGTCCAGCGCTTTATAATCAGCCTCTTCCATTTCGAAATAAGTTGAAATCCATTCTACATTCAGTGCTCTAAAAGCTTCCTGATATTCTGGTTTGTAATCTACTATTTTTACGTCTTTACTTTCTCTTTTTTTCTTTTGTTCCCTCACTCTATTAATCAAGGATTTTTGCTCCAACAAAAATTCCCATTCTTCCAATGCTGCCCACAAATTATGTTTGCTTTCTGCAATGATTTCTTCAATTGCAACATCAATATCTTCTAGTTGCTGTTTGATTTTCTTAGAAATCAAAACACCTTTTTCAGTCAGAAGAACATTACTTTTACGTTTATCATCTGTTTTCGCACTTTCCTCAATTAATCCTGCCATAATCATTTCTTGAATAATTTTACTGACAGAAGGCTGGGAATGTCCTATTTCATTAGCAATTTCGGTAATTGTAATTTCACGTTCCTCAGCCAAAGTATAAAATACTGGAAACCATTTCGGTACAAAATCAACTCCGTACAATTCATATATTTTTGCAGCATCATCCGTTACTGTAGCTGTCATCAAACGTAAACGGCTTCCAAGCGCCGATTTTCCAACTTTATCAAAAAATTCCATAACAATAATTAATTATATAACTAGTTATGCAAATGTATAGTTTTTTTAGATACTAAGAAACTAAGGTTCTAAGATTCTAAGTTTTTTTTGAAAACTATAGAATCTTAGAACCTTATTGTGTATATAATGTGCTTTAGAGCTAGCGACTTTATTTTTTGAGATTTTGATACATTCAGTATAAGAAAAAGCTTAGAATCTTAGCATCTTAGAACCTTAGAAACTTCGGCCGTTAGGCCGTAATAGCTAGAGAATTCAAATTAAATTTATATTCTTTAGGACTGCAGTTGAATTTTTGTTTGAATATTTTAGAGAAATAACTTCTGCTAGTGAAACCAATGCAGTATACGATTTCTGAAATATTTAAGTCAGATGTTCTTATTAAAATCTCGGCTTTTAGCACTCTCATGTGAGTAATATAATCATTGACCGTACGGTTGTGAATCATTTTAAATCCTTCCTGAAGTTTGTTTGGAGAAAGACCCGATTTTTTGCTTAAAGATTTTATTGAAAAAGCTTCTTCTGGATTTGATTTTATAAATTCAGAAAGTTCTTTTACTTCTTCAAGTTCTCTTAACGTCAATCCGTTTGAATCAGTCGCAAAAGCATGCAAATCGTCTGAATGCTGCTGAATTTCCATTGCCAGAATGATTCTCATAATTCCTTCTTTCAACAGATTTCTAACAATTCCTCTTTGCGTAATCGAATTAAGCTGTTCGATCTTCTCTGCAATCTGTAAATTATAAGAGCCTATATAAAAGAAATCTGTAGTTTGACTATTTTCAAAAAAGGTATCTTTTACCTGTTGGTTTAGAGAGTTTATCTGATTTTCTGCATCAATTTGTGTTCCTACAATAATTAATGTGAGTTTTGTTTTCTTGCCTTTTTCGAACAACAAAACATTATCCTGATTTTGCTTAGATGTTACAATTGCCGTCTGAAAGGTTTTTAATTTTCGTTCTTCGCCATCCAATCCAAAACTATGCGAAAGATTTCCTTTAGAACAATAAGCAAAATAAACTGGTGATGATTTTACATTTAGAATATCCAGTCTGACATCTGTCGAAAATGTCATATCAAACTGAACATACGAAATGTTATCGTTAAAAGAAGCTCCAATTATAGAACCTTCTGCAAAACTATTTTCTACTTCGAGTGTATATTCATCTATGTCAAATGTCACTTTTCCGCCAAAACTAGTTTGAAGTTCATCAAATATATTTTGAGTTTTTTCTGTATTTATAGTAACAATTTTCATGGTTCGCCGGATTTAAAATTATAATTTGCCAAACAGATTATTTCTTAGAATCTGAAAGTCAAAGTTCGCTTAAAGACAGACCAAAAATGTTATATAATTTTTCAGTTTTGTTTTATAATTCCTTATAAATGTTTATTTTAACCTATATCTCAATTCATTAAAGAAAGAAATATGAAAAGCTTTTCGTTTGCTCCTATTAGTTCTCCAACTTCTAAAATTCTGATTTTAGGTACGATGCCTGGAACAAAATCTTTAGAACTCAATCAATATTATGGCCACAATCAGAATAACTTTTGGAAATTTATGTTTCAAATTTTGGGAGAAGACTTTTCTAAAGATTATGAAATACGAAAAAGCTTATTAATAAAAAACGACATTGCTCTTTGGGATGTCTTACAATTTTGCGAACGCGTTGGAAGCTTGGACAGCGCCATAAAAAATGAAATTGCAAATGATTTTGAAAATTTCCTAGAAACACATACTCAAATACAAAGCATTATTTTTAATGGACAAAAAGCAGCGGCGTTTTTTAAAAAATATGTTCATTTAACAAAAGAATATAAAACATTTACACTCCCGTCAACAAGTCCGGCCAATGCTAGCAAGGCTTTGCAAGATAAATTGAATGAATGGAGTATTATTAAAACTCTATTATAAGAGCACAAATTTTATGTAATTAAAATGCAAATATTGAAATCATGTAACTTTTTCCGTTTAAAGTATAACAAAAAACAACTGCTCTCGATCTAATTTTACATCAAAGAAAAATAAGCCATATTGACGGTTTGATTAATGAAATGAAAAAGGCTTTATTCTTATTAAAATTTACAAAGCAAACTGTAAAAAGTTTAGTCTATAAAGAGAACATTGGTTATGTTAGTTTATTTTTGGGAAAAAGCTACTCTATAGAAATATAGAGTAGTTTTGTTTTTATAGGCTGTCATTTAAAGTTGAAAACATGAAAATTCAGACATATTATAATCATATACGGTTTTATACCCCACACCATTTTATATATTATCCTGTTTTAATTTTATTCCTAATTGCTAGCATTTATTTAGGAATTACAACAGAAGATCATTTAATATGGGCATTTATCAGTGTTGCTTTTATATTTCTATTTGTACTGGCTTATATGCTTCGCCAGCACTATGCGTTAACGTTGCAAAATAGGATTGTTCGTTTAGAAATGCGTTACCGTTATTTTACTTTAACAGGTAAAAGATTCGAAGAATTTGAATACAAACTTACAGATGACCAGATATTTGCATTGCGCTTTGCACCAGACGACGAATTGATTCCGCTTGTAGAAGATGTTCTAAAAAACAACTTAACCGGCGATGCAATCAAAAAAGCAATCGTACACTGGAAAGCAGATTATCATAGGGTTTAAAATGGTAATTACAATGACAAAATTCAATAACAATATCAATTTTTAATTTTTAGTTTTTTTAATTAATTATTGATTTTTGCCATTGTCATTGATATTTACATTAATTTTTCTTTCTATTAAAAACAAGGTAAAACAGAAATAGTACAATCCAAACCGCAACAATTACAGCAAAATAAATCGCAATAATGTTCGGATGCAGATAATTAGGTTCGTAAAACAACTTATCTAAAGTCTTAAATTTTTCTGCTAAAGCTTTTCTATCAAAAGTGTTTCTAATTCCGTTAAGAGGTTCGTCACGGTTATCCTTGTAACGATAGACATCTTGAGTTAATTGTTTTGGAACTAAACTCGTTTCTATATTGTATTTTCTAAAAAGCGTATCCAATCTTTGGAAAGTATAGGTTAGCGAATCCTTCTTAAAATTGTACAGCAATTTATAACGATCTACAGCTACTTGATAGATTTGTTTATTTATAGAATCACCTTGAACGGGATTAAACAAAGACTTGTTTTCCAGAAAAATACAAATATCACTATCATGTTCTGGATGCACTTGAACACTCTTAAAAACAATTTCTGTACTATCGCCTACAACCGTTTTTGAGATAACTCTTTTGTATAATTCCTCTTTGTCAAAACCAAGAATATTAAAAATACTATCTGCTTTATTTGTTGTTTTATCAAAAGTGCTTGTCAGCGCCTTTAAGGTATCAATACTATAATAACTAGTTTCTGTAATAGGATATTCGCCAGGCGAAATAGTATCTTCTTGCTTAATTACAGGATAAGGTTTTGGATATAAAATGTTCTCGTAATTGAATAATTTCTCAGAACTATAAGAAGTGTATCCATACAAAAACGGATTTAAAACATTCAAGAGTTTTTTGTCATTATTAAAATCATTTTCAGACAATTCTGTTTTCAGTTTAGCGTTCATTCCGAAACTGTAACTAACAAAAAACGAAAAAGTCAAAAATGAGATCAGCAGCAAACAAAAGGCAACTTTAAAAAGATTCCCGCCTTTATAGTTTTCTCTCGAATGATTACGAACCAGAAAAATCAAAAAGATAAGCAAAAACAATCCGCTTACGAAAAAATGAGAAATCGAAACGTCATCATAAAATTTAAATCGGTAGAATTCGGTATAGATATTAATATTCTTGAGCCCCTTAAAAGTAAAATAACCGTATAAAAAGTAAGCTAGGTGAATTAAGGCTAATACAATAATAGATTTTATGAAATAACGCTTTAGATTTTTTGTCATTTTTAAAGGTGCTAAGATTCTGAGATGCTAAGATACTAAGGTTCTAATATACTTAAAATTTATTTTGTCTTTCATAAAAATACATTTAGAAAATTAAAATTACGCACATTGTTCATCTAATATTTAAAATATCAGCAATCTGCCAATCTTACGTTAGATGCACTGCAGTGCATCTCTACAAAAAAACTCAGAACCTTAGCATCTTAGAATCTCAGAACCTTTATTTAGAAATATCAAATCCTTCCTTCACAATTTCGCTTTCAACCTTATCAATCAATTTATTGGTTTTACCGGTTAATCTTTCTTTCTTCCAATCGCCTTTAGCATATATGACAACTGTAATTAAAGCCGTTACAACAGAAGCAATCGGAAAAGCCCACCAGATTCCAATTTTTCCTAAAGAAGTATTGTGAGACAAAATATAAGCCAGCGGAAACTGTATTACCCATTGCGAAACCAAAGTTAGAATCATTGGCAATTTGGTATTTCCAACAGCACGAAATACTCCTGTCAAGCAAAGCTGCAAACCAAGAAATCCCCAAGAAAGACAAGTGATTCTTAGCAATTCTGTTCCACCTTCAATAACTGCTTGATCATTTGGTACGAAAAAAGCAATTAAATAAGGGGCAAAAATAAAAGCAATGATTCCGAGACCTGATAATAATCCGAAACCTAAATAGGCTCCTAATTTTGATATTTCAGCGGCACGCGTAACATTTCCTGCTCCAATATTTTGTCCGACAAGAGTAGCAATCGCCATGGACAAACCTAAAGCTGGAATCAAAATCAGCTGAATCAAATTGGAACCTGCTCCATAAGAAGCAACGGTCAATGTACCAAAACGAACAATTAAAAACGTAATGGCCATCATTCCCAAAGCACGCATAGACTGCTCGATTGAAGAGGGAAAACCAATTTCAAAAGCTCTTTTAATGTGTTTGTAATCAGGTTTAAAATCGGCAATACGAAGATGGATTCCGTGTTTTCCTCTAAATAGAATCGCAAATCCAATTATAATTGCCAAAAGCTGTGTAGATAAAGTGGCCAAAGCTGCGCCTTTTACGCCCAAAGCCGGAATAAAATTCCATCCGTAAATAAATAACGGATCTAAAGCAAAATTCAAAATAACAGTTCCTAGAACAATATAAACTGGCAACGTCACACGCCCAACACCACGCATAATCGATTGGAAAATCATAAATCCGAAACTAAACACGAGACCAACAAATGCCACACGCATAAATCCTAACGCATCTACATAAACCGTAGGCTCTACCTTTAGCAGATATAAAAAATAGGGACTCAAAATATATCCAATAATCGACAAGAAAACAGAAACTATAATTACCATCGACAAAGTTTGCGCCGCAACGTGATTGACCATTTTCTGATTTCCCGCACCAAAATATTGTGCAATTAAAATAGAACCCGCAATAGCCAATCCGGTTCCTAAAGCTATGGTTAAAAATATCACAGGCGTACTTATAGAAACCGCCGCAACAGCGTCTCCACCCAAACGTCCCACCCAAAAAGCATCTACCAACTGATATGCGGCTTGTAATAAATTAGCAATCATAATTGGGACCGCCAATTTTAATAATGAAGAAAGGATTGGCCCTTCTAACAATTCATTTTTTTTCATTTATTCAAAAAATTATTTAAAAATCAGTTGACATATCAACTTTTAAAGTTCAAAAAAAATTAAAGCGTTTCAAGCTTATCTGCATACGATCTTACAGCATTTAGCGCTTCGATTCTTTCTTTTGGAGAGAAAACGGACATTACCTCCTCTTCCGCTCTTTTCATCAGAGAACGAATATTCTTAGCCAATGCAGTTCCTTCATCTGTAAGACTCACAATGTTTTTACGCTTATCCATTTTGTCTTTTACCACCTCAACAAGATTCTTTTTTTCTAATGCCGAAATGCTTCTTAAAATAGAAGATTTGTCGCGCATTGTTTTGTCTGACAATTCTCTCTGCGAAAGACTTTTGTGGTGCAGAATCATCAGCAATGGCAATTGTTCCAGCTGTAATGTAATTCCTGCTTCATTCATTAACGCATTTGCACGTCTAAAAATTGCTCGTTTGATACGATGAATCTGAAAGAAGAAACTATCTGATATTTCTTCTTTCCAAAAATTTGAAAAACTGTCTTTATCGGTATGTTTAATTTCCATAACGCAAAATTACAAAAAAGAGTGATATGTCAACTATTTTTCAAACAAATTCTTATTTTACTGATAACCAGATTTTTCATAAAAATAATTCGACATTAAAATCAAAAATGAACGATTATTTTTACTAACTTTAAATGTTAAATATTACCTAATAAAAACTTAAAAACTATTCTGATGAAACAATTATTTATTTTTTTGGTAATGATGCTCCTTTGGATTCCTCTAAACGCTCAAACTCTTGCTCAAAACAGTAATGATGAAGGCTTAACAACTGTAAAAACCGAAACCGATGATTATCAAGATAATAGTGTAGATGATCTGCCCTGGCACAATAGACGTTTTAAAGTTACTGCTGGCGGTTTTTTTCCCGTAAACAACACTCAAGTTAAAGTTGAAGGTAATAACGGAAATATAGGAACTGAAATTGATCTTGAAAGTGATTTGGGATTTTCTAAATCAACTGCATCTTTTTTGGGAACGTTTGATTGGCGTATATCCAAAAGATCGCGACTAGGTTTTGAGTATTTTGTGTTAGACCGAACTGCAACAAAAACATTACAAAGAGATATTAATTTCGGAGACCATACTTATCCTGTAGACGGAAGCGTTCGAGGTACGTTTAATGTACAAATTGCTAGAATTGCTTATGGCTACGCCATTCTGTCTAAACCTAAATATCAAGCTGGTTTACTAATTGGGGCGCATGTCCTTTTTGCAGATTTAGGCCTAAAATTAAATGCTAATACACAAAGTGTAGAATATCGTGATACTTTTAACTTTACGGCTCCACTGCCAGATATTGGAATTTGGGGAGAATTTGTTCTTGGAAAACGCTGGGGTTTATATGCCAACGTAAATTATCTAGCAGTAAAAATTAATGATACAGATGGCCGAATTATAAGCTACAATTTGGCGGTTTTATACAATGTTGTCCAAAACTTTAGTCTTACCGCAGGTTATACTGGATTAAACTTTAGAATAGACACTATTCAGGATAGATTAAACGGTTTCTTAAAATGGGGCTATAACGGACCAACGATAACTGCAGTGTACACTTTTGGAAAGCATGTTAAAGTTACGAAATAAGGTTCTGAGGTACTAAGATACTGAGGTTCTAAGTTTTTTTTAACCGCAAAGTTCGCAAAGGTTTTATTTTAAAGCTTTGCGAACTTTGCGAAAAATCCTAGTGCTCTTTGCGGTAAAATTATACTCAAAGTTACTCAAACCTGAAACTTTAAACTTTAAACAAATAAAAAAAACAAACCCGACAACTCTCCAGCTATCGGGTTTATTACCAAACTTAAACTTACTTAACTTAACTCAAAATAAAACTTAACTAATATTTATTTTTCGATTGGAGAAAATTTTACTGCTGTTCCTCCACCAGCTGCCAATTTGATATCTAAAACAGTTTTGCTGTTTACTTTTTGTTTAGAGATTGTAACTGGATATGGATTAGTTTTATAATTTGCTCCAGGTCCATCAGCGTAGATTTCTGCTTCGTATTCTTTATTCTTATCTAAAAATGACAATGCAACTTTTAAGTCTCTTGCATTTCTGTTTGTGATTGATCCTAAATACCAATTTTTCTCATCCCAATCTTTGCGGGCAATTGTAGTATATTCTCCAATTTTAGAATCTAAAACTTTAGTATCCGACCAAGTGCAAGGAACATCTTTTACAAACTGAAATTCTGGCTTTCCTTCATAATTTTCAGGCAAATCGGATGCCATTTGCAGCGGACTGAAAATAATCACATACAATGCCAATTGATTTGCTAAAGTAGTTTGCACTTTTGCTCCAGATGGCGTTTTGTAATCAAAATTGAAATTACCTGGCGTGTAATCAAATGGTCCAGAAAGCATTCTTGTAAAAGGCAAAGTTGTTAAATGCTCTGGTGTATTTCCTCCATCTACAGACCATGCATTATATTCTTGTCCACGACCGCCTTCTTGCGACATAAAGTTTGGATAGGTACGTTGCAAACCAGTTCCTTTCATTGGTTCGTGATTATCAATCATGATATGATATTTAGCCGCAGTTTCTATTACTTTTCTGTAATGACGCGCTCCGTATTGGCTGTCATGCCATTCTTTTTTGTCTAAAAATTTGTTTACGTAACCCGTTTTAACCGAATTCACTCCCATTTTCTGATACAGTTTAAAAGCATCTTCCAATTGGTTTTCATAATTTTTGGTTGCTCCTGCAGTTTCATGATGTCCAATTAATCGAACATTTTTCATTGCTGCATATTTTGTAATTTCTTCCAAATTAAAATCTGGATAGGCTTTTACAAAACTAAATGTATTGCCGTCAGCTGTCCAGTCGCCGTCCCAGCCTTCATTCCAGCCTTCTACTAGAACTCCGTCAAAACCATTTTTCGCAGCAAAATCGATGTACTCTTTTGTGTTTTTTGTTGTCGCACCATGTTTTGGACCTTGTCCCCAAGTATATTTTTCTAAATGCATTCCCCACCAAATTCCGATGTATTTTGATGGCGTGATCCAAGATAAGTCTTCAATTTTTGAAGGCTCGTTCAGATTTAGCATAATCGTAGAAGTTGCTACTTCTCCAGGATTTTTTCCAACAACAATAGTTCTCCAAGGCGTTTTAAAAGGCGTTTCAGCATATACTTTTACACCATCTGCCCACGGCACTAAATCACTTTTGTATTGTTTGTCTGTAGTTTTTAAAAGCGTCATTGAAGCAAAATCTGTTAAGTTAGCTTCGTGAATGGCTACATACAATTTGTCTTTGGTTTCAAAAGTGGCTGGCGTATTAATCGTATCCGTTTTACTCATTAACGTTTTACGGTATTCACTTTCGTAATAACTGTTTTCGCGATGAACTGGAATCCACCAAACTTCGTTATTGTCTTTAAAAGTAAATTGCGTTACTTCGTTAGAGATTTTGACTTTTCCTAAATGAGGCTGTTTTGGGAATTCATAACGAAATCCGACACCATCATCAAAAACCCTAAAGATGATATCAACCAAACGCTCCTCGCCTTTTGCTTCTTTTAAATGGACAATCAGTTCGTTATGATGATCTCTTACTTTTTTGAATTCGCCCCAAGGCTGTTCCCAAGTTTCATCTGCCGATTTTTCTTCTGTCGAAACGACTTCGAAACCATCTGTCATTTTTGCTAATCCTTGAAATTCAAATCCCATCAAAGAAGGTTCAATAACCGATTTTCCATTAGAAGAAAAACTATATTGAGGCTGTCCAGAAGGTGTTAATTCAAAAATTAATTCAGAGACTTTTTCCGGAGAACTGATTTTATACGTTTTTTTAGTACTGCAGGCCATAATCAGCATCGATGCAAAAGCCACAAGACAGTATCTATATTTTCTGTTTTTCATTATTTAAATTGTATTAATTACAGCTCTATTTTATTTCGCTTATTACTTGTTTTGCTTTTGCTGGCTGCATCGAAACAAAATAATTAAACGCTTGGTCGAGTTTTTTCTGGATTTCGACATTTCCTTTTTTCTGTACGCGTAAATCATACAATTTGCTGATGTCTGGAAATATGCTTTCTGTGTTTTTTACGCCAGAGAAAGTTTTTATTTTTTCGATAAAAGAATAGCCAAATTCAACTGTTGGTTCAATCATGGTTCCTTCTCCGAAATCATTCCAAGTAATCAGCTGCAGGTAATTCACATTGGCATTTTTAGCTAAAGCAAGCGTTTCATCAAGCGTCGCTCCGTTATTATGTTCGATAGTCCAACCAATCGCTGCTCCACCTCCGCCAGCAGCATAAAAATCTTTAAAACCTGGATAAGCACTTCCCATTGCCTCGCCCAATTTTGGTTTTGTATTGGTATAAAAATTCGTCAAATAGCTGTTATCTTTATATACCCATGCATATTCGCCAGAAGCATTTTCTCCTGCCATCGATGAATGATCCCAAAGTGTTAGGAAAGTCGGTTTTGTAGTCAAGGCATTAAAGACATTTGTCCATTCTGCTGGAGTCTGTAACACGATTGGTCCAAAATTCATTAACAGCGGTTTCCCATTAATCTTGATATAATTAGCATCAGGGAAATAATTCTTTTCTACATAAGCCAAATCTGTTTTTGCTGCACCGGTTACCGAAATTGCTTTTCCTGCATTGACAACATTCGTCAAGAATCGATCTTCGTATACAATGGCATATTCTAAACCTACTTTGTCAAGCATTTCAATAAGCTGATCTGTATTTTCTTTGACCATTCTATAATCGTTTACATCGTAAGTTCCATACCAGTCGATCAGAATTCCATCAATTCCTGAATATTTCATCAATAGCAAATGATTTTCAATCACATTTTTATCGCCTGAGTGATAAGGTCCAATCAGCGGATAATAATACGATGCGATTTCTCTTCGGCCGTTTGCTCCTACGTTGTTCGGATTTTTGTTTGCCATTGTCCAATGATATCCCCATTTTTTATCGGCACTGCTTTCGTTGGTTTCAAACCACGGCATATAATGCATATAAATCTTGGTGCTGTTGGTTTTCTCAATCGCAACAGGCGCTGTTTTTTCTGGTTCTACAGGTTTATCTGAGCCTTTGTCATCGCTACTGCATCCAGCAACCATCACAATGCTTATCAAACCCAAAACCAACGATGTGATATATCTTTTCATATTGAGATACTATTTTATTTATACTTAATAATTTAAACACATAGAAACATAGCTTTTTGAAACTTAGAAAAAGGCGTTTCACTCACATAAATACACATAGCTATGTGTTAGAAACTAGTTCCTTTCCTTTTCTTTATTACACATAAAAACCTATGTTTCTATGTGTTAAATATATTTTAAGCACTGTCGATCTATTTAATGCAACGTTTAAAAACATGTCAGCCTTCCACGACTAACCAACATGGAAGACTGACATTCTAGTAACCTAATTTGGATACCCAGGATTTTGTTTTAGATTTTTATTGGTAGTTAAAACAGTACTCGGAATTGGGAAAATTGCTCTGTATTTCTCAGTCGTACCTTTTGACCACCATGGCTGGAAGAACGTTCCGAAACGGATATTGTCTGTTCTTCTTCTTCCTTCAAATGTGAATTCTTTCAGTAATTCTTGATCTATAAACGCCAAGTCAATAGTTGCTGGGACTTCTTCACCTGCACGAGACGCAACTTGCTGTACAAATGGTCTAGCTAAGTCTGGCGAACCCAAACGAACGTAACATTCTGCCTGCATCATTAAGATTTCTGCATAACGAATTAATACAAAATCGTGATCGCGTTCCCATTGTTCTCCTGCTTTCATTTCGTATTTATGCAAACGAACTCCTTCATTCTCTTTCGCATCTTCTAAACTTGTTAGATTCTCAGTATAGGTTAATGGTTCTCCGTTGTCCATCATAATTACAGATCCTGTCGCAAGATTGATCTGATCTCCTTCAAGCATACATTTCTTTCTTTTGTCTGTATCTGCAAAAGCTGAGTAAACTCCAGGCTGCGCACACATTCCGTTTGCACTCCAAGGATAATTGTTTGGTATTGCAGAAATTGCAAGTTTTTGATTGTAGTGGCAAGACATTGAGTTCATATAATTTCCAACTGTTCCTGCTTTTGAATCGTAAGGAATAGCAAAAATAATTTCTGGAGAAGTCTGGTTTTCTGTCACAAAATTATCGAAGAAATCTGGCGTTAAGCTATATCCTGTTACCTTTTGGCACATATTGATACAATCTTGCCAACGTGGCTGACCTATAAATGCCTCTGAATTAAGATATAATCTAGCTAAAACAGAGTATGCTACGTTTCTAGTAAATTTAGAATACACCACATTTGGATTTAAATACGGAATAGCATCTGTTAATTCCTTTTCAACGAAATCATACACTTGTTTTCTTGTTGAATTTGTCGGAAGATCTGTGTCTTCAAAATTGGTTACAATTGGCACATTTCCGAACAAATCTAAAAGATTGTAGTAGTAATAGGCTCTAAGCGCTTTTAATTCGGCAAAAATCGGCGTTTTTGCTTTATCTGACAAAGATGATTTATTGATCTGATAAATAATCGCGTTGATTTTAGCAATTCCAGTATAGTTATATCGCCAAGCCGAAAGAATCATTCTATTATCTGATTTCCAAGTATGTTTTTGAGCTTCTTGATATTGCCCTCCGTCGTACCAGTTTGTACCTCTTGTCGGAATTGTAGCTTCGTCTGAAACTACCTCATTCAAAAAGAAAACATATTCGCAAGTTGGAAAATTATTTGAGATTGCATCGGAGAATCCTCTTAACGAAGAATAAGCTCCACCTACCAGCGCATCAATTTCTTTGGTTGTATTTCCAAAATTTCCGTCTTCTACCTGATCATACAACTGCTCGTTCAAATCAGTACATGATACCGTAAAAAGCATGCTTAAAAGTATGGCTGCTGTTATTTTGATTTTCATTTTTAATATTTTATGGTTATCAATTCGCTTAGTTATTCAGCGTAAAATTTAGTCCAACAGAAATTGTAGTTGGTCGAGGATAATTGTTGTATTTATCGATACCAGGAGCTGCCAATCCAGTTTGATCCACACCATCCTGAGCATTTAAACCAATCTCTGGATCTACACCTTTGTAACCTGTAATTACAAATAAGTTTTCTCCCATTACATACATTCTAAATTTAGATTTTTTGTATTTCAATGGTAAAGTATAACCAAATGTCAAAGTCTGAAGTCTAAAGAAAGATGCGTCTTCAATCCAATAATCAGAATACTTAGGAGCAGAAGTAATACCGCTACTTAAGAAAGAATCTGGCACATTAAAAGCTGGTAATCTGTTCGGGTCGTTTAACATCATGTTTGTAGCATTTAAAGCTTTTTGCCCAAACATTCCGTATCCAGAAAATCCAAGATCAAAATTTCCATAAGTAAAATTCATTCCGATACCTAAAGTCAAATCTGGCTGAATGTTACCTAAATCTGTTTTGTCTGCATCAACCAAAGCACTTTCATCCACAACTTGTCCTGCTGCATTGTAATACTGAATTTTTCCATTAGCATCCAAACCTGCATTTTTGAATCCCCAGAAAGTTCCAACAGGATATCCCTCTGCAATAATTTGAGAATATTGTCCAGACATACCTGCTAAACCATGAAGAGATCCGCTGTAGATAACATCTGTTTTATAAGTTGGGTTAGAAAGCTTTTCGATTTTCTGAACGTTGTGTCCAAGAGTTAAATTAGCATTCCAATTGAATTTATCTCCTCTGATAATGTCAGCATTCAAAGTTAATTCTACCCCTTTGTTTGACATTTCACCAACGTTTGCCAACATTGTTCCTACTAAATACGGTGGCTGAGGCACTTCGTAAGTATATAATAAATCTTTTGTTGTTTTAGAATACCATTCGAAAGATCCTGTAATTCTGTTGAAAAGTCCAAAATCGAAACCAATATTAACTTGTTCTGTAGATTCCCATTTCAAGTCAGGATTCGGATTTTGTTTTGGAGAATAAGCCAAACTCCAAGTTTTTGTAACTGGATCGTAGTAACTATCGTTTCCAACTCCCAAAATAGAAAGCGATTTGTACTCACCAATTCCGTCCTGATTTCCTGTAACTCCGTAACCTACTCTAAGTTTTAAATTATCCAACCATCCTTTTGAAGATTCCATAAATTCTTCATTAGAAATTCTCCACGCAGCAGAAGCAGATGGAAAAGTTCCCCATTTATTGTTTTCACCAAAACGGCTAGATCCGTCACGTCTTACAGTTGCTGTCAATAAATATTTGCCATCGTAACCATAGTTAGCACGAGCATAGAAAGAAACTAAATTTGATTTTCCTTTGTATGAATACACATCACTCAAACGGTAATTGTAACCAGCTCCTAAATTGTTATAGCTGAAAGCATCTGTTACAAATCCGCCTCTTTGCGCTCCAAAACCTTCGTAGATATTTTCAAGGTAAGAATAACCGGCTAGAGCACTAATGTTATGTTTGTCTATCACTTTGCTGTAGTTTACATAAAGTTCACCTTGTGCATTAGTATATTCTGCGTAAGTTCTTTGAGCAAAACCACCTTCAGTCTGTCCTTCCATAACCGCATAAGATGGTTTGTAAGTGCCTCCTTTTACAGCATTATGTTCTAACGAAATATTCGCTGTAGCAGTAAAGTCATTCAAGAATTTTACATCTGTTTTAAAGTAACCTAAAAGTCTGTGTCTTTCGTTGTCAAAAGTTCTGTTGGTTAAAATCTCAACTGGATTATCGTAGATATTTCCTGTTACCAAACTAAAATTTCCATTTGCATCATAAACTGGAATTGTTGGGTTTAAATTATAAGCTCTTTCAAAAATTCTGTAATCAATTGGGTGCCATTTGTCAATGTTTGCAAATAATCCCATATCAAATTTCACTTCTTTGTTGTCGCCAAGAAATTGATAAGCGCTAACATTTCCGCTTAATCTTTCTAAACCAGATTTTTTAATAACCCCTTCATTATTTAAATAAGAAAGCGAAGTTCTAAAACCGCTATCCGCTTTTCCAGAGTTGATACTTAAAGTATGTGACTGAGAAATTGCAGTCTGCTCTATTGCCTTTTGCCAGTTTGTATTTGCTCCATAATCTACGGCATCTGCAATTTGATTCTGACGAACATATCCTCTCCATTGATTTGCCGATAATAAATCTAAGTTATCATTTACATAACCTACCCCAGTTTGTCCGTTGTATACAACAGAAACCCCTTTTGTTCCAGATTTTGTGGTAATCATGATTACCCCATTTGCTCCACGAGAACCGTAAATTGCCGTTGCCGAAGCATCTTTAAGAACATCAATCGATTTAATATCTGAAGGTTGAACCACGTTAATATCAACTCCAGCAATTCCATCCACAACGATTAACGGACTATTGCTTGCAGTTAGGGAAGTTCCTCCACGAAGACGGATTGTAGAACCCGCTGCAGGATCTCCAGAAGGACGAATAATATTTAATCCCGCTACTTTTCCTTGTAAAACCTGTTCTGTAGAACCGATAGTTCCTTTTACTAAATCATCTGCTCCAACAGTTGAAATTGCTCCCGTTAAATCTGATTTTTTTACTTTTCCGTAACCTACAGAAACAACTTGCACTTCGGCTAAAGTATAGCCATCATTTTGCAGACGCACTTCAAGATTTGAAGTGTTTCCTGTAATTTGAATTTTTTGTGTTGTCGATCCGATAAACGAAACTTCGATTGCACCTCCTACGGCTACCTGAAGGCTGAATTTACCATCAAAATCTGTAGTAGTTCCGTTTTTTGTTCCTACTTCAATGATAGAAGCTCCCGGCAATACCGTACCTGTATTGTCATAAACGGTTCCTGAGATTTGTTTTTTCGTCTGCGCGAAAGTGCTAACAGAAAGAAAAAGCATAAAAATCATCAATACCGCTGCTTTAGCAGTCCACATTTGATGCAGGACGCTTTTTGTATTTTTACTATTCATTAGAATTGGTGTTTTAATTTAATAGTGATTATTTATCTAAAGTTTTAAGCGGAATTGTCGTATCCGAAATCGTTTTGTCCTTGTTGTCTTTTACCAAAACGTGGATTTCACTTAAATTTGGAACTCCGTTTAGTTCTGAAACTAAATTGACAAAACCTTTAATTTCTGCAGTTCCTCCAGTAAACTCACCAGAAATTGTTTTTGGTCCAGCTGTAATCGTGTAGATCAATTTGTTTACACCTACCTCATTATTTTTTCTTGACATTCCAAGAAAATCTTTTTGGCTGATTTGCGATGGAAAAAAAGCAAAACTTGGCGGCGGCGGCGGAATAAATTCTCCTGCATAAATAACCTGATCGCCAGAATTTGCTGTCCAATTCTCTGCAACCATTAGAAAATTTATCTTTTCCATTACAAAATCATCTGGAGCATTGAAGTACTGCTTCGGAACAAAATCCATTTTATAAAAACCGTTGCCTAGATCTTTCAATTTTGTTTTTTCGGCAATTTCTGGTTTAGCAGCTTCGTACATCTGCTGAATAGCCCAGTCATTCAAACCACCATGCATGTGCACACTTGGAGTACCAGCAAATGCAGGATTAAGATTTGCATTAAATACGATACTTACTGGTTTATCAATTAATGGTTTTGATGGATATGATCTAAATAATTCACCAGAAGTGTAAAAAGATGAAAAATCAGTATATGGCACATTGGCAACATCACTTTGTTTAGATCCATTTTTATTTTTTAAACGAAACCAAAATCCGGCACTTGCAGCAATTTCGTCTGGAGTTTTAGAAAAATAAGCTGTCGGAGTCAGCGTAAAGCTCCAAATTTTGTTTCCTTCATATTTCAATTTTGCAAAGTCAGAAGAGTTTTCCCAGTGTCCAGCGTCTGGCTCAGATGGAGACCAAATCCAGATATATAAATCTTCCGTTTCTGCAAATGTCGATGCCGACATATCAAAGTACCATGTAACTTTTTCATCATATTTGTATACAACAGGAAATGATGATATTGGCCCTACAGCTCCAGCGGCTTCTTGTGCCTGAATAAAATTAGGAGCCATCAATAAGGCAAGTAAAACTGTATATATAAACTTTTTCATATTACTTTTTAATTAATAGCATTTAATTTAAACACATAAGACACAAAATCTACACCTCCAGAAGCATGTGTCAATTGGATCTGCATTTCTTTGGTTTTACCAGGAACCGAAACCAATCTCAATTCATCTGTTTTCTGCGTTTTTTGAGCATCGCTGTACAAATAGATTTTTGTTCCAACTCCATTGGTTTGCTGAAAATCTGAGCTTAGCGCCCAATATCCTTTAGGAGCAAATAACGGAGGCACATCTCCAGTTACTTCATAACTTGTTGGATTGTTCTTTTCATCTACGTTAAATTTGATTTTAAAATCTTCGTAGTTAAAGTAAGTACTCAAGTTTTCTTCGTTTGGTTCGATCTTATTTGCTTTCGCAACTTCATCAACCATTTTCAGATTTGTTAATCCCCAATTTCCATTTACTTTTTCATAAAGGGTAATCGGATCTACGTAGCTTCCGTCATCTGTGTTATCGCATCCTATCGCAAAAAAACACATCATAAAAGCTAGCCAATAAAGACTTTTACATTTCATAAATTTTTGGTTTTCGTTAGTTTGTTATCCCCTTCAAAAGGATACAGCGAAACTAGCCGTTAAATAAATCCTAAAAAAAAAATCTGAGAAAAATCAAGATAAAATTCGAACAATGCAAAACATAAAGCACTGATAATAAACAAATTAAATTTTTCAACATAAGTAAAAAATCAAGACGCTGTTTAGATGAAAATCAGGTGTTTTTTAATGGTAAAAATGACAATATGTAAAATAATAAGCATATTTTTTTCACTATGCATATATATAACTGGTTTTTATTGTATAATTGCAAATAATTTACCTGTTTTTAACATATATAGCTTATTTTCAGTCAGAAAATCCCCTTCTAAAGCAATGTTTTTAAACAACTTACAAGATTCTAGAAAAACAGGTTTAGCTTAATCTCAAACTTATTCTTAATTTTAAAACGAATTAACTAACCATATCTATCAACCAACTTTTCCCTAAACCAAAACAAAATCATGCAAAGAATATTGATGCTGCTTTTCTTCCTGGCAGGTTTTTCTCTTACTGCGAAAGAGACAAATCCTTATTTGGAAGAATTAGATCAGGTGCTCTTGAAAAAAGATATCTACCTGAAACAGAAATATCGAAAAATCGAATCTTTAAAGAAAAATGTATCTAAGTTTACCCTTAGTCAGAATAATGAAGAACTGTACAACTGTTATATGTCTTTGTTTGATGAATACAAATCTTTTAAATATGACTCTGCGTATTACTATTTAGAGCAATCCAAAATCAAAGCTAAAATTCTAAAAGATCCAAAGTATTTGTCTAAAAGCCGAATAAAAGAAGGTTTTGTGCTTCTGTCTTCTGGCCTTTTTAAAGAAGCCATTGATACCCTAAATGTGATTGATGATACCAAATTGGATCTCAAAAACAAATTTGAGTATTACAACATCAAAGCTCGTGCTTATTATGATTTAGCCGATTACAACCGTGATCAGCGTTTTAATATTCATTATGTACAGCAAGGAAATCATTTCTTAAAAAAAGCTTTAGAATTAATCGGAACCAATACCAATGAATATTGGGCGGCCGAAAGTTTAAAACGTCTGAAACAGCAAGATTGGCGAGGCGCTGAATTTGCGTTCAGCTATTGGATTAACAACTATAATCTGCCTCCAGATTATTACGGAATTGCCACTTCGAGTCTCGGTTACATTTATTCTGAACGCGGATATACTAAAAAAGCCATCCAATATTTGGCTCTTGCTGCCATTGCCGATGTTAAAAATGCTACGAAAGAAACCGTTGCGCTTCGAAATTTAGCCAATGAACTTTTTAAAATGGGTTATTTGGATAAAGCAAACGAATACATCAATATTGCAATGGATGATGCTACTTTTTATAATGCAAGACATCGAAAAATTGAGATTTCGTCGATTTTGCCGATTATAGAAAAAGCACAGTTGAATAATGTAAAAGACAAGAATGATAAACTGGAAAAGATTATTATTCTTCTAACGATTCTTACAGTTATCATTTTTGTTTTCCTCGGCATCATTTTCAAACAATTAAAAGAGAAAAATAAAGCCAGAAAAATCATGGCCGATTCTTATTTGCAATTGCAGGAAATGAATGTGAGTTTGAGTGAAGCCAATGCCATTAAAGAAGAATATATTACGTATTTTATCAAAGCAACTTCGGCTTTCATCAATAAAATAGATCATATTCAGAAAAGCACACTGCATAAAATCATCACCAAAAAAACAGATGAAGTTATTGCGAGTTTAAAGCGCTATAATGTAAAAGAAGAGCGCGAAAATCTGTTTCATCAATTTGACGAAATCTTCTTGAAACTGTTCCCAACATTTGTAATCGATTTCAATAATTTATTCCCAAACGATCATAAATGTATTGTCAAAAAAGGTGAATTGCTGAATACTGAATTACGAATTTTTGCTTTGTATAGATTAGGAATTCAAGACAGTAGTCAAATGGCAGAATTTCTAGAACTTTCTGTAGCTACCATTTATACATACAAAACCAGAATTAAAAGTAAATCTGATTTTAAAGACACTTTTGAACAGAAGATTATGGAAATTAAGACAATCTAAGTTGCTAAGGTTCTAAGATGCTGAGATGCTAAGTTTTTTTTAGCCACGAATTCACGAATTTTTATTTAAAATGATACGTGAAATTTGTACGCAACAATTACGCGAATAGATATTAAAAAATAATTTGTGAATTCGTGGCGGAAAAAAAAAAAATTACTCCGCAGGTTCCAACTGCAAAATGGTATTTTGATAAATCTTACTTAGCGAAAATAACTGCTCAGCAAAAATCATTACAGCAATCGGAACAAAGAAAAATGCGATTAAATCTTCTTCATATAGAAAATAAGTCGAAATCATAGCTAAACGGGTATATTCGAGATAATAAATCCATTTGCGCTGTTCTAATAAAGCACCGCAATTGATTAAAGTGATGATTACCAAAGAAAGCACAAACACTTTGTCATACAATTCCAAATAATCAAAATAATAGGTAAAAACCGTTAGAATCAAAGTACAGATTCCTAATTGTATATAAAGGTAATTTTTAAATCGAAGCCTCTGATTTGGAGCTGCTTTATCTTGCAGAAAACGTTTCTCTAGAATCGGACGAATATCTTGATCCATATCGGCTGGACTTCCAAAAACAGCATTCCATCTGGCTTTAAATCCACTGGAGCGTTTCCATAATTCGTAGATTTCGAAATAATAATGAAAATGCTGCCACAAGAAACTATAGCTTTTTAGCGGATGCGTTAATCCGTATTTTGGTTTTTCTTCTTCGGTTTGAAAAGTTCCAAAAAGACGGTCCCAAAAAGTGAACATGTCTCCATAATTTTTATCTAGATATTTTTCGTCAGAAGCATGATGCACTCCGTGAACAGAAGGCGTTACAAAAACATATTCTAGCCATTTTATTTTACCAATAAGCTGTGTATGTGTGAAGAAAGAATAAGCTCCATGAACAATCAGCATCGTGATTACCATACTTGGATGGAAACCAATTAAAGGCAAAACACACCAAAATCCTGTCCTAATAATCGCTTGAAAAGTAGTAATTCTGGCCGCAGCCGTAAAATTAAATTCTTCGCTATGATGATGCACAATATGCGCAGCCCAAAAAAAATTGACTTCATGCCCTAATCTATGATACCAATACCAAACGAAATCTGTAGCAAGAATTAAGGCGAACCAAACTAAGGCATTACTCGGAATCTCAAATATTCTATAATCGTCATAAATCAAATAATACAGCTGATAAAAGCTGGCCGCAACAAATAGGTTAATCAAACGTTCTGCAATTCCGATTGAGATATTGGAAACGGAACTTTCATAGTTAAAAATTTCAGGCTTTTTTCTGCGTTGGGCAAGCTTATATTCTAAAAACAAAAAAAGAAAAAAGGCCGGCATAGCAAATGCTAGAAAATTGATGTTTTTCATTTAATATGATACTTTTCGATTCTAAAAATTATATTTAACAGCTCAAACGAAAAAGACACTTCCATCAATTGCGTTTTAGCAGACAAAAAACGCAATCAACGAAAATGATCTTTTACGAAGTAAACCTGATTTAATTCTGCTTAAACAAAGGAGCTTCCAAAGCGACTTCTTTAACTGATTGTGTTTCGGCTACTTTTTTCAAAGCAATAATATAAGCAGCAATACGAGGCGTTACATTGTGTTTTACTGCCACTCTAAAAACAGTTTCAAAACCTTTCTCTAATATGTCCTCCAGACGTTTATTTATCTGATGGATTCTCCAAGACTCCAAAAGCGAATTCTGAAGCCATTCGAAATAAGAAACGGTAACACCGCCTGCATTGGCTAAAATATCAGGAACAACTAATATATTTTTATCATGCAAAATCTGATCTGCATCTGAAGCAATTGGACCATTGGCGCCTTCAACAATAATTCTGGCTTGAATATCGCCTGCATTTTTCTGTGTAATAACATCTTCTTTCGCAGCTGGTATTAACACATCAACATCTAAAAGCAACAAATCTTCGTGTTTTATAGCAACTGAATTTGGATATCCTTTTATGGTTTTGTTATTCAAATTGTAATACAAAATCAGTTCTGGAATATTAATCCCGTTCGGATTATAAAATGCTTCTGAAACGTCGCTCACAGCTACAATTTTTACGCCTTTTTCATGCAGAAATAAAGCAGAATGCAAACCAACATTTCCAAATCCTTGAATCGCTGCTGTAGCTCTTGCCGGTCTGATTTTTAATTTTTGAAGCGCCAAAATCGTAATAATACTAACGCCTCTTCCCGTTGCTTCTACTCTACCTAAAGATCCTCCCGAATGAAGATGTTTTCCTGTTACAACTGCATGAATTGGTCTTCCGTGCAGTATTGAAAACTCATCCATCAGCCATCCCATTTCGTCTGGACCTGTTCCCATATCTGGTGCGGGAACATCTTTTTCTGGTCCGAAAATATCAGCTAAAGCTTTGGTATAAGCTCTTGTAATTTTTTCTAATTCAGTTTTAGAATGGTTTCTAGGATCGCAAATAATGCCGCCTTTTGCTCCACCAAATGGAATTCCGGTTACAGCAGATTTCCAGGTCATCCAGGCGGCAAGTGCTTTTACTTCGTCCAAATTAACAGCAGTATCATAACGAATTCCGCCTTTTGAAGGGCCTAAAGCCGTATTGTGAATTACACGGTATCCTTCAAAGTTTTGAACGTTTCCGTTATCTAATGTAATGGAAAAGTTTACCGTAATTTGTTTTTCAGGGCGCTGTAGTTTTTGTTTAATTGAATCATCTAAATTCAAAATATCTGCAGCGATATTAAAGCGATCAATCATAGATTGAAACGGATTCTGTTTTATAATTTCTGAGCTCATACTATATAGTTTTTAGGTTTGGGTTATTTTTTATGTTTATCAACCTTCTCTCTGAAGATTGTATCTATTTTATGCTGTCCATTTAGATGCAACACGGAATCTTGATTAAGCAACGGCGCATCAAAATTTTCATATTTCTGTTGGTTCTCATATCTTGATTTTTTAACGATTCAAAAAAAAGCCTTTCATGGTGCAATGAAAGGCTAAAAAAAAAATAACTAACAAGTACTTTCTCTATTAACGCCATTTCAAAACGTGATTCATCATGCAGCACATCGCAAAGCAGCATGGAAAAGACGTTCTTATATTTTGACTATAGTTTTTCATTGTTGAGACAAAGCTACAAAAATATATTTATAAATTCTATAGAATTAGTAGAGTTAATTTAAATCAATTTCAATTTACTTACAAAAACAACTGTAAACTAAAGGGTTATGAACTAAAAAAAATTACTGCAATTGCGATAAAAATATGAAAACAACTGCTATAAGAGCCAAAAACAATCCCAAAATATTGATTTTGGATAGCTTTTCTTTGAAGAAAAAAGCGCCAATAAGAGTTCCTAAAATAATTACTCCCATATTCATTCCCGCAAAAACAGTTGATGGATTTTCTGCAAATGCTTTATGTGCTTTTAAGTAGAATAATATATTTCCGAAGTTGAAAATTCCAACCAATATTCCGAAAGGAATGCTTTTTAAAACAAAACTTTCTTTTGTTATAAACAGTTTATACAGCACTATTAAAATAGAAACGGCAAAAGCAATTAAGAAAACAAAAAATAAAGACGTTGTATAAGGAACAACAGTATATAAAGCTATTTTCTTAAAAAGAATATCTATAATTCCAAAACCAAGTAAAACCGTTGCTGGATAAATCCATTTGTTTTCTGCGTTGTCTGATGGCTTTTTTAAGATGAATAAAAGTGCTGCAAAACCAACTAAAACTCCAATAACTTTATAAGTATTAAATCCTTCATTAAACAATAGCCAAGCTGCCAAAATCGGAATAAACAATGATAATCGTTGTGCAGCATCTGTCTTTGCAATTCCCATAAATTTTATTGAAAGTGCCAGAAACAGAAATAATATTGGAAGCAAAACCCCAACAGAAGTATAAATTTCTAATGGTGCATTATCATCTAACTCTTTAAGATTTGGACTAAAAGTAAAATAGCAAAGTGCAATTGCAGCTACATAATTGAATGAAATTATTTGAGAAGGATTAGCATTATACTTTCTTGAAATTTTGAATATAACGCCAACTGTAACGCTGCAAAGAATGCTTAAAATAAGAAATAACATAAATTAATATTTGGATTGTAAAAATACAGCATTAGTAATGAAAAAGATTCAGCCGGTTTTGAAAAACACGATAGACCAGATTAAAATTATTCTTCAAACACATAGAGTCACTCCTACTTGTCTTCCTGAGCGAAGTCGAAGGACGCAAGTAGCTCCTTACAACATTTCGCCAATCTTTGTTGAGTTTCTAGCGTATCCTTCGACTTCGATCAGGAAGACAAACAGCAATGAAGATATGTGTTAAAAAAAACAAACCCAACAGACTTCATATATCTGTCGGGTTTAACTTTATTCTTAAATATCGTTTTAGAATTTACTAATATAACTTCCGTAAATATCTCTAAACTGATTGCCTTTTGCAAAACGGTCTTTACTCAGCTTTCTGTATTCTACCAATCCCCAAAGAATGAATTCTTTCATAAAATAAACATCTTCTTTTGCCAATTGAGGCTGATATTTTTTTAATAATTCATCTAACGGCGCTACTTCATCCAAAATGCTTTTATATTCCTTGTCTGAAGCATCATCCAATAATTCGAAACCGCTTTCGGCGAAAAACCATTCTACCACATCAGAGTATGGCGTTTTTTCGTCTGGTTTTTCCAATTTTTCGATTTTAGGAAAATATTCAGGGAATAATGTTCGAATAGCAGAACCAATTAGGCTTTCTGCCACAACATTGGCTCCCTCCTGCTCTCCTTCGTAAACCAATTCTACTTTTCCTGTAATTGCTGGAATGATTCCGATAAAATCTGATAAACGCAAAGTTGTCTTATCAACACCCGAAATCAAAGCACGACGTTCTGCAGTACTTATTAAATTCTCGAAAGCCGTAATGCTCATTCGCGCACTAACTCCACTTTTATTGTCAATGTATTCGCTTTCGCGTGCTTCAAAACTAATTTGCTCTAAAATATCTCTAGCCAAACTCGGAACGTAAACAACATCTGTTTGGTTTTTATCTAATTTGGATTCTTGTTCTGTAATTGTTCTAGCAATTTCGATACTTTCTGGATAATGCGTCAGAATTTGTGAACCAATTCTATCTTTTAGAGGCGTTACAATGCTTCCTCTATTGGTATAATCTTCTGGATTCGCAGTGAAAACGAATTGCATATCTAGAGGCATTCTCAATTTAAATCCTCTAATCTGAATATCGCCTTCCTGCAGAATATTAAATAATGCTACTTGAATTCTGGCTTGCAAATCTGGCAATTCGTTAATTACAAAAATACAGCGATTCGCTCTCGGAATCATTCCGAAGTGTATTACGCGATCGTCTGCATACGATAATTTTAAATTTGCCGCTTTTATCGGATCGACATCTCCAATTAAATCAGCAACAGTTACATCTGGAGTTGCTAGTTTTTCAAAAAAACGTTCACTTCTGTGCAACCATGAAATTGGCGTTTCATCTCCTTTTTCTCCAATTAAATCCTTTGCAAAACGAGAAATCGGATTTAATGGATCGTCATTAATTTCTGAACCTTCCACAAACGGAATATATTCATCTAATAATTCGACCATTTTACGAGCCAAACGCGTTTTTGCCTGTCCGCGAAGTCCCAGTAAATTGATGTTATGGCGAGATAGAATTGCTCTTTCCAATTCTGGAATTACGGTATTTTCGAATCCGTGAACACCTTCAAAAACAGGTTTTCCCGATTTGATTTTGTCGCGTAGATTATTTCGCAATTCATCTTTAATGCTTGTACTTTTATATCCAGCGGCTTTTAATTGACCTAATGTCTTTATAGTTTTTATTTCCATTGTGTTGAAATATAGATTTTGTTATTTATTGATTTGGTGCGCTTCGACTCCGCTCAGCGTGACAATTGTTGTGTTAGGTACACTGCGTTGCGTCTCTACAATATACGCAACGTATATTCAGGCGCAAAGAAACCTTAGTATCTTAGCATCTTAGAACCTTAGCAACTCTATTTAATCCTCTTCTTCCTATTCGCTTCATAATCCTCAAAAATCATTTCACCCAAACCTTTAATTCCGGTATAAAATGCTTTTCCTTGATTGGCTTCTGTAAACTGATTCACAAAACGCTGCAAATACGGATCTCTCGCAATCATAAAAGTAGTAATCGGAATGTGTAATTTTCTTGCCTGTTGCGCCTGAGTATAACATTTATCGACAATGTATTCATCCAAACCATTACTATTCATATAATAAGAACCATCACGTTCGCGAACGCAACTTGGTTTTCCGTCTGTGATCATAAAAATCTGTTTGTTGGTATTTCGCTTTCTTCGCAAAATATCCATCGCCAATTGCAAACCAGCAACTGTATTAGTATGATAAGGTCCAACTTGCAAATACGGTAAATCTTTAATTGGAATTGTCCACGCATCATTGCCAAAAACCAAAATATCCAATGTATCTTTTGGATATCTTGTTGTGATTAACTCAGCCAACGCCATGGCAACTTTTTTCGCAGGAGTAATTCGGTCTTCGCCATACAAAATCATACTGTGGCTAATATCGATCATTAGAACCGTACTCATTTGCGCTTTGTACTGCGCATCTTCTACGATCAAATCGTTTTCGGTAAGCATAAAACTTTCGACACCGTTATTTACCTGAGCATTTCGAAGACTTTCCGTTAATGAGATTCTCTCTAAACTGTCTCCAAAATTATATTCGCGGAATTCCCCTGTGTGCTCATCGCCACTCCCAGCATATTTTGTTTTATGATTTCCGTTTCCAGACTTTTTCAAGTTTCCAAAAATCTGATCCAAAGCTTGCTGTCTAATCGCTCTTTCGGTTTTTGCCGTAATGCCAAAACCGGAACTTCCATCGCCTTTTACTTCATCTTTTATGTACCCTTTTTTCTTAAGGTCTTCGATAAAATCATCAATAGTATAGTTCTCGTCGGTAAGTTTGTATTCTTTGTCCAGTTCCCGAAGCCAGTTTATAGCTTCATCAAAATCACCCGAAGTATGAGTGATCAACTCTTTAAAAATCGTAAAAAGTTTGTCAAACGGAGACTGAAAAGGAGCTTCGTAAGTCTTAAAATAAAAGCCTTTTTTAAATTCGTTTTTCATAAATCTAAAATTACATCTTTTTGGAATTATGAAAAACGAATCGTTTATTAATTTTTAGTTAAAATATTTAACCAAAAATCTCAACTAACAGTGTTAGATATAATAATTATTCAAACTTTCCGTCCAAATAATACCAAGCGCCATTTTCAAATTTAAAAGTAGAAAATTCATAATGCACTTGCGGTTTATTATCTGAATCTAAAAAATAAGCTTTGAATTCTACAGTGTTTTCTGTAAAGCTCAGAATTTCTAATTTCTGCCATTTATTAGAAACTGCCCATCTTAAAATTTCGGGCTTTGAATAATACTTTCTTTCCGAAACATAAGTGGTTTCCATTAAATAATCGGCATTGTGAGTCGCATATGCCGAATATCTGGAACGCATCAAAGCTAATGCTGAAGGTACTTTTTGGCTGCCATTCAAATATAGTCCGCAGCATTCATCAAAAGCCAGTCCTGTATCGCAAAAACATTTTTTATTCTCCATCGACTGGTTCTTCTCCATTAATTTTTACATGAAGCTGATTTAATAAAACCTGATAACGAGTGATCTCTCTAACTTCTTCATCTTCTTCAGCAAAATCAATCATTTCGTCCAGAGTTTCACTTACTTCCAATAATTTGTTGTTTGCTTCTCTATCGTTTTTCGCAGCGATCAAATCAATGATTTCCTGTACGTTTGCTTTTAGGTTTTCGAATTTTGAATTCATTTGTTTTTTGTTTTTAGCCACGAATTACACAAATTAGCACGAATTTAAATATGCATTGAACACAGATTTTAAATAAAATTCGTGCTAATTTGTGAAATTCGTGGCAACTTATATTTACTCTTTGCTTTCGTTGAATTTCTTTATGATTTCCTTTAATTTTTCTTTTCTGGAAATTTCAGCCTGTTTTGCTTTTGCCTGAGCTTTGTGCAATTTATCGTTGTGTTTTTTAATGTTTCTTTCGTTATTACGTCCCATTTACACTTCTCTTTTAATTTGTTCTAACGTTTTTTCAGTAAAAATCAATTCGTTGATAAGCTGTTTTCGCAAATCATCAATATCATCATAATCAAAATGTTTTGCCCAATTGGTCAACTGCTGTAGGTTTCTAATCTGTTTTAATCTTTTTGCAGTTTCAGCACTTGTTCTTAAAATCGCTTTTCCATCATACTGAGGATTATTTTTATGCTGATAATTGGCTAGATTTTTTTCGAAATCGGCTTCAATATAATACAGTTTATCCGTTGCATTGTCTGGATAAAATTCTGTCCATTTTGCAAAACCAATTTTTGTCTTTGATTCTGTTTCTGGATCACGGCCAACTAAGCGCCATTTACTATTGGCCAATCTTCCCCAATGATTAGAAACGCGGTACATTCCTTCTTCAGTATAATAATAGGAACTTCCTGCTTTACTTTCAAATTGTTTCTTTAAACCTTTAATGGCTTCAGGAAGCACTTCATTGAATGCACAAAAAGTATTTTTAAAAGAATTAGGATGTGGCTTAAAATTTTTCTGCATGCTGCAAATATACTTAGATTACGGCGAACTCCCTAAAACAAACCTAAATTGCTTATCTTTGCCCTTTTAATTCAAAACAAAAAAATCATGTCTAAAGATACAGAACAAAAAATGCCACAAAAAGGAGTTTTTACCGGCATTATCGAAAAAGATGAAAATAATAATTATTTCTGCGGAGAATATCTTTTAGACTATAAAATGGTTCAAGCCAAATTTAAAGAGGGCGATTGGATTACTATAAAATCGGTTATCGAAAATCCAAGTGACATGAGCTATGATAAATATCCTAAAAAATCAAGAAACTTTGACAAGGCCAATCATAAGCCAGAATAAATTTATAGTTTCAAGTTTTTGTTGGAACGTGTAATTTTTAACGCAAAGTACGCTAAGTTTATGTTTTTCTGAGTGTTATGAATTGAGAATATTTAAGTTCGCAAAGCTTTGTGTAGACATAGCTTTGCGAACTTTTCATTTTAATGAATCTCAAAAAAATCTCGCGTACTTTGCTGTTAAATAAACTTACCGTTAACTTTTTTCAATATTTTTTCGATCAAAACTAAAAAGTTAAAAAAAAGTGTACCTTTGCAAAAAATTTGTCGATTTGAACTAAAAAAGAACGATTTCAAACTAATAGACAAGTAGTTACCTTTATTTATGAAAAAAATAGTTGAATACCGCAAGTTACTAAACGTAGACAAAACTGCAGAATTAAAAGATTTAAAAACAATTTATCGTAATGCGATGAAAGAATCTCATCCTGATAAATTTGTTGGAAATGAAGCTGGTTTAAAAGAAGCAGAAGAAAAAAGTAAAACGATTATCGAAGCTTACCACTTTTTAGTAAGTATTCACCCTGATACTATCAAACTTAATTTACCTGAATATACAGAAACAATTTCTACTTGTTCTATCACAGATTTTAAATTTGTTGAGGGACGTTTAATTATTGATTTTTCTAACGGAAGTGTTTACGAATACATCAGTGTTCCTAAAGCAACTTACGTGAAAATGGTAAATGCTGATTCTCCTGCAAGATTTGCAAAAAGACATATTTTAAATGCTTTTACTTGGAGAAAGAAAACAAATCAAGAATAGTTTTACAATACTATATTTTACTAAAAAGCACTCTATTAAACGAGTGCTTTTTTTGTGTCTAAAATTTAAAAAATTGAATAGAGATCTCTCAAATATGTTCCACATTAATAGTTTTTCATCAAATCAAGCCAACAAACACGCTGATTTCATGTGTTTTAGACTCAAAAAAACTATAACAAAATTTTAGGTTACAAAATTCTGTATGTTTTATATTTTTAGATACTTTTGTCACACAAATCAATTAACTAATTAATTTTTTATAATGAAAAAAATACTTTTTGTACTTACAGCTTCTGCGGCTATCATTTCTTGCAGCAAAGTTAAAGATGGAGAATACCTTATTACAGGTACTGCTACAGGAATTGAAAACGGAAAAACTATCATCTTACAAGGTCAGGACCCTGCTACGAGAATGCCAGTTTCTCTTGATACAGTAAAAGTTGAAAACGGAAAATTTGAAATTAAAGGAAAAGTTACTGAACCAGCTTTCCATACATTAATATTACAAGGTGCTAATGGTCCTATCCCATTCATCTTAGAAACTGGAGAAATTAAAGTTGCTATTGATAAAGATAGTATCCACAAATCTAAAATCTCTGGAACTTACAACAATGATGAGTACGTAACTTTCATGGAAGATATGAACAAAACTCAAAAAAGTTTAATTGATTTCCAGAAAAAGAACAACGATAAAATGAAGCAAGCTCAACAAGCTCAAGATACAGCAACTATCAATGGCTTGATGAAACAATACATGGAAATCCAGAAAGAAGTTCAAGAAGGAAGCAAAAAGAAATATTTAGCTTACGCTGAAAATCACCCAAAATCTTTCATTACAGCTTTAATTATCCAAAGTTTATTGAATGATCCAACTGCTGATATGAAAAAATTAGAAGGACTTTACAATGGTTTGGATGAGTCTCTAAAAAATACTGCACCTGGAAAAGAAATCAAAACTAGATTTGGACAAGCAAAAATGCCATCTGTTGGAGCTACAGCTGCACCAGTAGGCAGCGCTAAATGAAGAGCAGATTTTTCGGCTCCAAATCCAGAAGGAAAAGTAGTTTCGCTTAAAGAAAGTTTAGGTAAAGTAACTATCGTAGATTTCTGGGCTTCATGGTGCGGACCATGCAGACAAGAAAATCCTCATGTTGTGGCGCTATATAAAGAGTTCCATTCAAAAGGATTAAATATTGTTGGAGTGTCTTTAGACAAAGATGCTGCAAAATGGAAAGAAGCTATAGCAAAAGATGGTTTAACTTGGACTCATGTTTCTAACTTAAAATTTTGGGAAGAGCCAATTGCTAAACAATACAATGTTGAAGCTATTCCAGCAACTTTTATACTTGATGCATCAGGAAAAGTTGTAGCTCAGGACTTAAGAGGTGCTGAACTTAAAGCAAAAATCCAAGAATTGCTAGCTAAATAATTCTACATTTAAAATAAGACAAAAAAATCTCCCTAGTGGAGATTTTTTTTGTCTTATGACAATGGCAATTTAGTAGTAAGATTTCATTACAAGGAAAGATAACTCGTCCTAAAAGAATGATAAAATTGAAACGAATGATATTTCAATTTTAATAAATCAGATTCTACATATCATTAAAAATATGGCATAAAAAAAGTCCTAATCAAAGATTAGGACCTTGTGGGGAGAGCAGGATTCGAACCTGCGAAGTTTTCACAGCAGATTTACAGTCTGCCCTCGTTGGCCGCTTGAGTATCTCCCCGACTCTCTAGCGTTGCGCTTAGTTGTTCTAAGCGGTTGCAAAGATAGGAACGTTTTCTACATTTCCAAACAAAAAAACTACTTAATTTTAAGTTATTTTAAAGTTGCTTTTTAATTCATTGGAATTGAATAAAATAAAAAAAATCTAAATTACATTTTTTTAAATTCAATTTAAAAACAAAGATTATTCCCACATATACTAATAGTTTTTATTTTCCCTTGACAAAGCTGTTAGTTATTGTTTTTATTGATGTGCCAAAATAAATACTCAAGATAAATTAATTATTAGAAATTGCTTTCAAATTGACTTACTCAATATTTTCAAATATCTGCAATAGAAGTCAAAACTATTATATATAATTTAAAAAGCCAGAAAAATAATTTCTGGCTTTTGTAATTTTTAAAAACGAGTCAGCATTATTCCTTTTGATCTAAAAAGACATATAGCTTTTGAACTTTATTGTTTTCAATCACAAACAAATCCATGCCGCTAACCACTGATGGTTTTGATTTTGAACCAAATTGCCAATATAATCGCACAATATTATGATTGGTTTCAATAGATTTGGCTGAAAACCTAAAATCAGAATTTTTAGTCTGAAGCTCTACAATAAATTTACTGATATCTTCAAATCCTTCAGCAATAAAATGACGATCTACCATTTCTACATCAGTAGCGTAAACTTGATTCAATAAAACTTTACGTTTTGCTTCGTCTTTTTCATTCCAGATTTTTAGATGATTTTCTACTATCAATGTGTTCTTTTTAGGATCGAAATCATCTGCAGTTTTTTTGATCGCTTTATTTTTCGGAGACCATAAGACTGTTTTGGGGTGTGTTTTCTCATATCCTTTTCCGTTTGGATACGAAACCAACTCCATTTTAGAACCCCAAGGTGTTTCAAAATAAACCCAAGACTCGCCTGCTGTGTCGCCAGAAGGCGTTGTAAAAGGTTCTCCTAATATTTTTACGCCTTTACTTTTTAAATATTCGACCGCTACATGAATATCATTTACATAAAAAGCAATGTGAGATGCTCCAATGTCATCTGTATTTGGATATGTTTTACTTCCTTTATTGTCGGCATATTCAAACACTTCAATACTTGCTCCATTTCCTGCATTGATCATTTTTATGGTAACGTCTCCTGTATTAGGATTAATATGGTTTAGTTTTTTCCAATCAGCGTCAAGCGGAATTGGACCCAATTGCGTTACGGGTGTAAAACCAAGCACATCACTAAAAAATGTAACGGCTTTATTAAGATCGGGAACATTGATTCCGACATGATCAATTCCCACAATTCCTGCATTGTTTTGTGCTGCTGTTTTATCTGAAGCGGAAAATAGTATTAGAAAATTAAGCATCGCTGCCGCAGAAGTTTGTACTTTTTTATTTGATTTTTTATGATTTGTTTTCATGACTGTATGTATGTTTATTATTCTTAATTTCATTTAAAATGGGGAATTAATTAGTGTAAGCTGCTACCCATTTTGCTTTAATATTGGCGCGGGCTTCTATAAATTCTTTGTCGGTTCCTTGAGCAATGGCATCAAGAGGAAAACGAAGCGGTCTCTCCCCTTTTTTCATGTTTACCAATTCCAGAATACCATCCGCTATTGTTTGTGGATTCATATCAAACTGAGCCATTTTACCAAATAGTGCTGTACCTAATGCATTGAATTTTTCAGTTGCTGCATCACCGTATTCTTCAATAATTGCTATTTTATCAGCATGAATACCAGCTTTCGATCCGTTATTCATTTCAGTTGGATAAACTCCAGGCTGAATACTCACATTTTCAATTCCGTAATCTGCAAGTTCATCTTGCAATCCTTCTGTAAAGCTTTCTACTACCAATTTTGATGCGATGTACGGAATCATAAAAGGAAGTGTATGTCCGCTTGCTCCAGTTGTAATATTAATAACCAGACCGTTTTTTTCTTTTCTCATAGAAGGAAGCACTGCCTGATACATACGAAGCACGCTATAGACGTTTACATCGAACATTTTACGAACTTGATCAACAGAATAGCCTTCAAGCAGACCAAAACCGCTTACTGCCGCGTTATTGATTAGAACATCAATTTTTCCGTATTTAATGATTACTTTTTCGACTGCATTTCTAACTGATGCATCATCTGTAACATCAATATCTACTACTTCAATATTTTCTATTGCTTGAAGTTCTTTCGCGGCAGCGGTATTTTTATCATTTGTGTTACGCATTCCTGCAATTACTGAATGACCTGCATTTGCCAATGTTACAGCTGTTAATTTTCCAAAGCCTGTACTTGTTCCTGTAATGAAAATTGTTTTTGACATGATTTCTATTTTTTAAATGTTTATAATGTTTGTTTCTTTTGAACATTACAAAGTTGCGTCTAAAGCAAATCCTGTACATTGATTAGAAATAAGTAAAAACTTGATATAGATCAAGAGTTTGAAAGTGGACATAAAAAAAGGAGCTTTTAAAGCTCCTTATGTATTATTTCTTTGCCGTCTGTTTCCGAATACGGCTTAGTGTTTCTGGTGTCATGCCCAAATATGAGGCTATCATAGTTTGCGGAATCCTTGAAGCAAAACTTGGATATTTATTTACGAAGTTTAAATATTTCTCTTCAGCAGTTAGCGCCAGTGAAGCCTGAATTCTGTTTTGAGCAGCAATAAAACTTCTTTGCAGAATAGCATTGACCATATTATTAAACCCTGGAATTTCTTTGCACAGCATCTCGAAATTTTCATGGGTAAAAAGTATTAGCTCAGTATCTTCAATAGCATCAATATTAAAACGAGACGGCTGCTGTAACATTAAACTTTCACGATCGCCTGTCCACCAATTTTCAATACTAAAACTATTTACATGTTCACCACCTTTTTCATCAACAGTATAGGTTCTTACGCAGCCTTGCGTTATAAACGCATCGTATTTCCAGACATCTCCCTCTTGGAGTAAATACTGTCTTTTGCGAAGTTTTTTAATAATAGCAAATGATTGTATACGTTCTGATTCGGCCTGGGTCAGTTCAGCTTTTTCGTCAAGATATTTTTGGAATATTTCATACATAGCATGTAAAATTATGCAAAAGGCTTTTGACCAACAAATTCAAAACGAAATTGGATCAAAAGAATTAAAGAAATCTTTAATGCAGTGCTTCAGAAGTTCCCCAAAAAATCAAAAAACTAATTTATGTCACTGGTTTTATTCCGCAAAGCGGAAAAAGCGTTTTAGATTATTCTCAAATGGATACGGCTTCACTTTTACCTCCATCATTAAAATTATCCGATGATCAGACTTTAGCAGGAATTGTAAATCCAGAAGTTAATCTTCCAAAAATATTTGCGCAAGATGCCACAGATGCCCAAAAGCAATTTCTTGCTTCAAAATACAAAGCAGAGCCGACAATTCCGCTTGGAACGCCTTTAAACTATAGAACAGAAAATTATAATGCAGGAGGAAAAAAATATTACATCTTTACGACAGCAGACAATATGATAACTTATAATTTTCAGCAGAAAATGGCTAAAGATGCAGGCATTACAAATATTTATACCATCAATTCTGGGCATAGTCCGTTTATATCAAAATCTGATGAGCTGACTAAACTTATAAAAGACATTTTGTTGAAGTAATTTTTAAATGAAAAAAGATTCCTGATATTTTAAGGAATCTTTTTCTTTTTTTTATTGTTTTATCGATCGTTAGCGCGGACTTGCAATCCGTGCCCGCAACAGTAAGACACAAAAACAAATCATTAAGACAAAAATTTACAAAATAATATGCTTTTTTATATTTACAAAGAGAACTAAACTAACCAACTGGAAGACCAATATTTTCAAGATGATGAAACCCGAAATGAATCGACATTGACGCTGCGCCAGCATATCATTACATAATCGATAATGCAGAACCTGATTATGGCGAAGAATTTGAAGATAAAGATGAATTTAATCGTAAAAATTTTGGAGAAGGTTAATCTGGAACCGATCTGAATCGGAATATTTAAAAAGATTAAACCCCATTTGAGAATCTCAAATGGGGTTTAAATTATACTAGATTTTGTATATATTCTAAATATTTTTATCTGAAATTATTATTGTTTTTGTACTTATAAACAAACTCATTTGACTGTTTATTTCCAGGCAAATTGTATTTCATTAGTATTTCATAATTCCCATATCGCATGAATTGGAAATTGCTATTTATAAACTTTTGCGCAAGTGCTTCAACGCCTGGTTCGCCATTAATATATGAATTGACAATCTGGTTACTTAAATCAACCCAATCCTGCTTATAAATTAACGGCATATTATACTTGAATGGAAAATTACCTTTTGTCCATGATTGATTAACATCATTTTCAATACTAGTCATATAATACGCGTTAAGCGGTATTGCTTTGGCAGGAACAACTCCCAACTCGCTGGTATCTCTATTGTTTATCGAGAAAGTTCCGTTTAAAGGATAATCCTTGTATAAATAAGGATAGATATCTGTTGTGTAATATTGATCGTTCAATTTAGATTCTGCTGATATTATGGCCTTACTATCGCTATATACTACTCCACTAAGCTCAACTATATCAAAAGCTTCTTGGCTAGAAATAGTATTGGTCAAATAAATCACATCTGAATATAGAACTCCAAAGTTATAGCTTTGGGTACTGATTGCATTCATCTTAGATGCAAAAGTCTTATACTTACTAGTGTTGAACGAATAGCTTAAACGATTAATGCTTCCCTCTGCTTTAGATAAGGCATCGGCTTGATTTTCTCTTATTTGTATATCATTACCTTGATCGTTAATTGTATTGCTTTTTTCAGCTGTAGTCCCTCTGGTAGATGCATTCTGCTTCAAATTACTCACAATTGAAAAATTATATTTCTTTTCCTGATCGATATTTGGCAAATTATAATACACTTCGTTTGAACTTGTATCATAATTAAATGCTACAGCTTTTGAATTTGAAGTTCCATCCTGATCCATTTTTATACTGGTTTCCCAGTTTGAATCTTCGAACAGATAATCCTGACCACGTTTAAGTTGTATATATCCTTTTGGATATTCTTCTTCAAGGAAATATTTCTGATCTACAATCGGATATGAATATTTTATATTGGTAAGCGGAATATGGTTTGGAGCTCCTCCCGTTGTAAATATTCTCTCTTCAAATTCTGTGGCTACTTTTCCGTCCACTTTTATAGGTTGGAAATAACCATTTACCATTTTCTGGAAACTAACCTCAACTTGAACCTTTAATTCTTTATGTGGAGGAAGGATATCTGTTGAAACAAAATTAACACGGTCTTTCATCGTACTCCACTCAAAGGTTCCTGGAATTTCTTTTGTTCCATCAAATACTTTAAACTTTTCTAAAATTACTTTGTAAGTAACATCTCCCGTGTCTTCAGGTATTACGAAGGCTTCATTAACTTTCATAGAAAATGCGGCTTGCGGAATGGCAAAGACATCTACATCTGTTGAACTTTGTTTTGGTGTTACATCCGTTATCAGCTTGATGCCTCCAAGCGGCGATGCATTTTCAAATTGACATTCTTCTCCCAGCTCAAATTTAAAGCGGAATTTTCCTTTTATCAATCCTCCCAGTATGTTCATATTTCCTGCCATATATCCTCGCATCCAAACTGGGTTTGGCAATTTTGCCTGTAATAAAACTGCGGCTCCTCCAGAAACAATTGGGACTTTAAATTTTAAGAATGACAATTTAACTCTAATTCCAAGTTCTCCTTGCAAATAGGCATAAGATTGTCCATTAGCATACCAACCGTTTATACCTACACGATCTCCAGTATTAGAACATCTTGCTTCTTGATAATCTTTAAGCATAATATCGAATCCCATTCCAGCCTGAAAACGTGCATAGAAAAGTAGGAAGCTTAAGTCTCCTGTATCAAAATCTAAACTTGCTCCAAAGGCAAGACCTCCTCCATTTGCTAATGCATTCTCGTCACGCATATAATCAAGTTCTTTATAATCGACACCTAGAATACTAGCAACCTGAGGCGGCGGTGGCGGGCTCCCCGGAAGCACCGTTCCTGCCATAAAATAACTTGTAGTTTTTAAGAACATTCCTGCTACTCCGATTTTCACTCCACATCGGTCATCCGGTGTCCCCATATACATGTACCAATCTTTAGGGTCTTTGTGGAAAACTCCCCAAACAGCTCTTCCTCCTGGCCCTGTTCCTGAAAGGAAATTTCCAGGCGTATTAATATAAACATCTGTTGTAGCATGCATGGAATTGTTTTCAAAATCAAATTCTATAGCAGCTGCCATTTTAATTCCAACTGCAGCCGATAAGTCACCTGGAATTGCTTCTTTTGCTTCTGGAATATATTTGCTCGCAAAAGAACCTTTAAGATCGCTATCTGTAATTCCTAAAAAGCTTTTCTTAGCAGTAACGTTTGATGCTACTTTTCCCATTAAATCGGTAACATTTTTAAGCCCCGGTATTTTCGCCATAACATTAGCTTTACCAAAAATGGCCAGTCTATTTATTCCTCCTTTTGAGTTAAATGCCATTTCGAATCCAGCTTCACCATCGCATATTGTTTCTGATCCTACGTGAAAATAAATTAGAGCTTTAATTCCTAAACTTATTTTTTCGTCTGGTGTATAACTTAATCCTGAAGGAGAAAATTCACCAATAGCTATATCTTGATTTCTATGCATTTTATAATACGCTCCACCACCAAAGCCTGTAATCATAAAAGGAACACCAGGTGTTGGAGGAAACTTCACAGCTCCATCAAAATACCAGTATCTAAAAGTAGTACGCCCAAAAATTGCTTTTGCTTTTACATTGACAATATTAACAACGTCGACTTCAACATCTGCATTAAAACCATCTCCATAAACAGGATCTTTTTCCATTAGAATAAGGCCTCCTTTTATAGTTAATCCGCTAAACTTACAATCTATATTAATGGCAGAAAGGTCTAGACCAGCATATCGACTTCTTTGCCTATATCCATCGTCGTACATTTTGCCTTTTATCCCAATTCTCGCAGTCGCTCCTGCTCCAATACTTTCCATCAAATTTATTCCTAAATCAAAATCAATTCGGGAATCATCTCCATTAATAGCAACATTTATATTACCGATAGAAACAGGGAAATTAGCAAAACCAACTGTGCCTTTGTAACCCATATTTCGAACAGAAATAATAGGAGAAACGGTTTGCAACTGAAGATTCTCAAAAGTAATTCCTTTAAAATCTACGGTACGTTTTCCTTCTACATCTTTATCATCTGTAGCTCCTTTATTTGTTCCAAAAGAAACCGAACCGTTAAGATTTGCTTTGGGTAAAAATCGTCCGTTGACCAATTTTAATTCTACAGAACTATTTGGCAACAGTAATGCTTTTGCTTTCCATATATCAAAAGCAATAGAATCTTTTGTAATAACAACTAATTGCTGTTCTTCCATCGAAATAAATCCGTTGTACTCCAAACCAGCTCGATTAGTCTGTTTCGGTTTAGACGGAACATTTCCTGAAGTATTTGATGCAGGATCTGCTGGCGTGTTTGCTGCTGGACTAGAAGCCGTTTCTTTTTTCTCTGGCGAAGCTTTACTAATTGGCAAAAGGATTTGTCCTTTTAAATTCGCTTTTACAAAAGTGTTGGCCGCAATGGTAACATCAATATGATCTAACGAGTAGGCCCATGATTTTTCCTGACTCGTTATTCCTCGATCTAAAGGAAAAACATTATCTGCATAAAAGGTTCCCGAAACACCAAATTTATCTATAATAAGGTTTTGCGCTCCTACATGAAGCCTTTCTTTACTCGATGCAGTATCTGTGGTTTGAAATTCTTTTGGTAGGCCAACATCAAATGTCTGAACAAAAACTCCTTTCCAAGCTTCCTGACTTGGAACCAAAAGTGCATTTTTTGCATAATATTCTGGAAAAACAACTACTGGATCGTTTTTCAAGTCGCTCAAATCTAAAACAGCATTATTTACCAGAAACTGAAAATTACCGTCAAAATCTTTTCCATTTCGTTTATCTTTCAATACAAATGGCTGTAAGCTTACATTCAGCAGAATATCATTCCAGCTTCCTGCTGTAAAACTAAATTCTCCTCTAACTCTATTTGGAATTTGAACGGTCTTTCCATTATAATACGTTTTAGGGATTGTTGTTTTTGCTTCATCCACAGTCTTTGTCAATGGATCTATTGGCAAAATTAGATTCCTCGAAAACTCAACTGCTCCAGAAATTTTCATCTCTTTAAAGCCGTCACAATCAATCTTTACATAGGTCAAATCATTTACATTTCCGGTTGCCATATCGAAACCGCCATATAAAGATAGCTGCCATTTATTTTCATTAAAAGGAATATCGACATTACCAAGCAATACTAATTTCGCCTCACCAATAATACCTCCTTGATGTGATAATTTTACATTATCAGCACCAAAGAAAAGTTGCATAGGTTGTCCATTTTTATCTTTCTGAGGAATATCAACCCTGCAAAAAACAGTCAGCGTAGTAAATTCTGGCGCAAAAGTAGCCTTTGTAATCCCTATAGAATATTGAATATTGTTTACTGTATTACGAATACCTATTGGCAGTTCTACCAAATCCTGATTTGAGAATTTATCTACCCAACGATCAGAGGCTTCAATTTTTTCGATAGAACTCGAAGCGGCGCTTAGTTCTTTTGGAGGCGCAATGTCCTGTCCATAAGAAAACACAACCGAAAGCATAGTCAGTAAGGTGGCAAAATATATCTTGTAATTCTTTTTCATAAGCAAATTATTCTGTTTTTTTGAAAAATAAAGCATGCTAATTTCTTTTATATTAATGCGCTTCTTTAAAGCTTATTTAGTTTTGACAATTAATTATTCTTTAAAAACTTAAAATCAACTTCATCACCTTTTACATTTTTAAGCGCTAAATCATGGTAGAATCGAATTAATTTGATCTTTATTTCTTCAATTACTGCCGCATCAGTTTTCTTCTCTTTCATCATCTTAAAGAAATCTCCCAGTTCTTCTTTATTAAAAGCAGAAAGATTTTCATTTTTAGAAATCTGATCTACTGGTGTATTTGAGAGTATTGCAATTTCATTATACATCCATCGATGCACCAATAAAGGTTGCAACTTTTTGTTTTTTCGATCAACAAGTTTTAAATAAGAATTATAACTCACCTTATCTGTTACATCTTGCTCACTTACACCATGCATTTTATGTTTGTTTACCCTTCCCAAAGCCATTACATAATCATTCTCATATCCTTCATCTTTTCTGATCATTTCTTCTTTTAAACTTTTGGCTGTTTCAAGAATGTAACTATCGTATTTATTTAAGATATCATTATTTGCATCATACGCTTTAAGATAGTTTAAAGCTTTTTCTTTGAAGCTATCGTCATCAGGAGTCAAAGTGGTAAGTGTCAGCAAATGCTGCAGCTCGTCAACATCTTCTTTAGGCATTGGGCGAAGTGCCAACTGCATGTCTTGAAGTTGCTTTATAATTTCATCCCTCGTTCCTTCGTAAGTCTTGTCTTTATGATTTATTTTTAAGATAGGATTCAAAACCTCTTCTTTTTCTTTTTTAGGCTCTTTTTTAGCTGGCAGTTTAATCTTGTCAAGTGAGCAAGAGTAATTTAAAGTTGCTGTTAAATCGTTAAATTTCTGAGTATTTGTACTGCTTCTAAACATCGAAATAATGTTCAAACTGAAATTATGCCTTTCGAGCATTACGTAACTGTTATTGAATTTAACTCCAAAGACAGAACTTGAATTCATATTTCCTTGCGAATTATTATACAAAAAACCAAGATTGGTATTTAACTTGTCTTTAAATAATTTTTTCGAAGCCCCGACTGAAGCTCCCATTGAAGAATTATTATTTCGACTAACTTGGTTATTTGTATAATTAAGCGAACTGTTTAAAGCAACTTTTGTGGCAAGAAAACTAACCGTATGCGCTAAGTTATAATTCTGAACAGTGCTAGCCTGTCCTTTGCGTATTATTCCGCCTTGCTCATTTGCCTGACCCGCAATGCTATAATTGAAATTTAAATTTTGATTTCTTTTCTTTCCGAAAGCATAGGACATATTTACATTGGCATTCTGCGATAATTGCTTATAATCCAGAGTATCTGCTTGAACAACGTTAGGATTGTTTATAAGCTCAAACTGGTCTAATTTTTTGTTTGTATAAGTAGAAAAATTAGAATAACTACCTGTAATGTTTATTTGGTCTGTAACTCTATAATTCATGTTAATAGAACCAACCACGCGTTTTGTATCTTGCTTTTTTACTTTATCCAAATCATCTTTTTGAAATCCTAAACTGGTTGAAACCGTAATTTTGTCATGATAAAAAGGTCTTGCGAAACGCAATGCGATATTTTCTAAATCATTATTAAAATATAATGCCCCAAGAGTACTATAATTGGGATCAATACGTTCGTAGGTTAGTCCAACAGTACTTTTTTGAATATTATAATCAAAATTAACGTTGAAGGCGTTCATATAACTTGTACTTTCTTTGCTAGAAAATATTTTATCTCTAAAACCTCCGCCAGAAATTCTTTCACTTCTCGTATCATCTGTCAACACAGACAAAGCGTACTCGACATTTAAATTTAAGTTTTTAACTACCGAAGTACTAAAAATCAAACTGTTTACAAAGTTTTCTTTTGGCGTAACTCCTTTATCAGTCGTTATATTTAATGAGTTGGCATCGTCTTTGGCATAAAAACCAATCCAGCCCAATTTATACTGTGTTTTCTCAAAACCCACTTTTGCGCCGTAACCAAAACGCTGATATACAGGAATTCCTCCTGAAGCGTTTTCTTCTGAAACGGCTTTGAGCAACTGTCCGCCCATTAAGGCAATTTTAAACGGACTATTGGGCGTGAGTTCTAATCCAACACCTTTAAAAGGATAACCGCTTAACGTGTAAGGCGAAAATATCATATTTACATTTCCGATATAAGCTTTTACCCATTTGTATTTAGGCATAATGCTCAATCTATTAAAATCAAATGGTGCTGTGTAGCCCAAATTATTTCCTTGATTGGTGAAGCTATAAAATAACGGAACATTAAAATTGAAAGCGCTGATGTTCAAACTACCAGAAAATAGGTACGTGAAAGGTTCACGCGAATTTTCCATATTAGAGTTGTAATACATCATATTGGCATTAATATTACCCGTTACCTTAAAATTAGGTTTATAAAAATTCTCCAAATCTACATCCTGTGCATATCCTTTCCTGCAAAAACAACAGGCAAAAACAATACATAACCAAAATAAGATTTTACTATTTTCTATCTTCATTTACTGGTTATTGTTTTTGAACTTTGATATCGCATAAAATATAAGAACTCGTACCGTTCTTTACCATTTCTTTAATTTTAATAGCTCCTTTTCTGCCGTCTTGCGTTTTAAACAAAATGATTCTAGGGTAGATAAAACCAAATTCCTGTGCTCCTCCTGCCGTATAATTTATATTTAACGATTTTATTGGTATGTCATTTACCATACTGTCAAATTGTGCTTCGGTAAAATTTAAACCGCAATTACACAAATTTTGAGAATTGACAAAAATGGTGCTCTGTGCATTTTTCAATGTTAAAAATCCATAGTTATTGGCCTGATCTGGAGAGATAAATCTGTTATAGGTAAAATTGCTGTTTAAGCCTTGAAATACAATATCAATTTGACCGCTGTTCTGGTCATCGATTTCGTTTGCTTTATAAACTTTACGCGTAATGGTCGAAAACATTGCACCAAAATTATTGCCATTATGTGCCGAGTTAATTCCTAATTTAACATTAGTAAAAGTCCTCAAGTTTGTATCAGGAAGAACTGTAATTGTTGATTTAAAAATCTGGCTTGTTTTATCGTTAATTGCTTCTAAAGTCACTTCGTGAGTGCCTGCATTTGCAAAAACAACTGTTGGATTTTCTTCTGTCGAAATAGCTGGATTTCCGCCTTCAAAACTCCATTTATAACTTGTCGCACTAACTGATTTATTAGTAAAATTAATGCTTACTGGAGCTTCGTAATCATCATCTTCAAATTTTGGCTCATATGTAAATGAACTTACTAAGTAAGGAGCGACAGTTATGGTTTTAGTCTGTTTATCAGATTCAAAACCATTTGAAACGGTCAATGTAATAGTGTGTTCTCCAGGAGTTGTGAACACTACATTTGACGGAGTTTTTCCTGTAAAAGAAGCTGGTGACCCGTCCTGAAATTCCCATTTGAAAGTTAAACCTTCTCCAATAGTAGAATTCTTTAAGATGATCTCAACTGGAGAGTAATTGCTCTTTATGATTTCATGCGTAAACTCAATATTGATACCATCTTTTATTTCAACCGTTTTAGTAAATTCTCTACTCTCTCCGTCTACATTTTTTGCTATTAGCTTAATAGTGTAAGTTCCCTGCTTACTGTATAAAATCTCTCCTGGATTTTTAGAATTTGAAACAGAAGGATTCCCTCCTTCAAATGTCCATTCATACGTATCTGCACCCGTTATTTTATTATCAATTTTAATAATAACGGGGATAGATTCATCCTGATCAACATACGAAGTTGTAAATTCACCTTCTATAGCTATAGCAGTTTCTTGATAGCAAGAAGCAAGAACAATAAGTAGGAATAAGAGTAAAGTTTTTTTCATTTAGAGCACTTTAAAACACTGCGGTTATTTAAAACACCTGCAGTGTTTTTTTTAAATCTATTATTTTTCTGCAGCAGCAAATTTTGTTTGGAAGTCCGAAATCTTGATTAAGTTTCCAGAAACAAGTAAATAAATATCGTTCCCTTTAAACTTAAGCATTTCAGTGTATTTGAAAGAAGAGAAAACCCCTCTACCAGATGCCGCTCTTACTTTTAAATCTCCATCTTTAAAAAGAGACAGACTATTATCTTGAAGATTTAATTTAAAGATTCCTTTTCCTGCATTTACAACATATAACTCATTTTTTGTATCAAAAGTAATATCAGAAAAATGATCACCGTTTGTTGCTGAAACTAGAGTTGTTACCTTCCACTCATTATTCACATATTCTAACTTTCTAATTGCAGAGTTTTTGTAAATTCCTGTACTCGGATCTTGAACATGATCAATTAAATATAAAATACTATTCAAGCTAATGATTTTTGTTACAGCAGCAAAACTTGCATCTAGCCCCGCTCCATCTTTTATTTCATTTTTACCTGAGCCAGCAACAAAAACATCACCATTTAATTCTGGTAAAACACGTTTTATGTTTCTTGCATTCAAGTCAAAAACAAAATATGTATTATCGTTATTATTGCAGATGCTAAAAAGATTGATCTTACTGGCAAATGGAGAACTTATTGGTTTCATGATATAAAATGGGTTCAATTCTGAAAAGTTATTTTCGAAACGCATTATTTTATCCTGATCTGGACTATCATTCCCTTTTGCAACCATTAGAACATCTCCGTTTTCTGTTAAAGCAAGTTTTGCATATGTATACGTTGCGAGATCAAGATTTTTAAGTGTGGTTTCTTTTCCATCTAGATCAGTCTTTTTTAAACTTATAGCATACCCCTTTTCGTCTTGCGTTTGTCCTATCGTATATAGCGTATTATCAGTACCAACAACAAAATCATTGATAAAGAAACTTGTAATATAGTCTGCTTTTATTTCTCCTTTTTCTTCGGGAGTCCCTCCAGGCTGACTGTCTGATCCTGAACAGCTATTTAAAATCAACAAAAACTGTAATGCTGTAGCTACTAAAATACTTTTCTTCATTATTATCATTTTATATCTTAATTCATTGTTTTATTTTCCATTAAACTGACTACCTAAAGTATAGCCATTACCAACCAATACTCTAACAATATTCATTGCCGTTATATCCTGGCTCATTTTATATCCTACTGGATTTCCTCTATTTTCAAAACTAGCCTTAAACACTTTCCCGTTGAATGTGATTACTTCTTGGTTTAATAATTTATCATAACCTGAGAACATTCCTCCTCTGGCAAACCATGTTCCTATTAAATTATTATCAAGATCTAAAACCTCATATTTTAAATCTCCATTTGAAGAGGGTGAAGTCATTCTAACAAACCCAATTCTTTTATCGTCTATATTTTGATTTTGTGCTTTAATGCTAAAAATAGTACCATAATCATCAATTGCTAACTGATAGGTATCTGCAATTTTATTCGCATTATCTACTTCATCTTGAATTCCTAAACGTTTTGCGGCTATACCTGCCGATGCGCCATTTATAAAACTTTCAATTGCTTCTTTGTTTAAACCCTCTGTTCCGACCATTCCTCTGTCCAATAATTCGTAGACAACACTGCGGTCGTAATTAAAGGCACTGAATTTTCTGCTTTTATTCTTAAATTCTATTTCGTTAGTTTTTCCTGTCGCTAGATCTTTAAGTTCAATCCATGGCAATACTAAAGATTCTTCGCTTGGAGCTTTCTTTAGTTCTGCAGTAATTGAATAATTTTTATCTAAACTAAAAATAGTAAAAAGCGGTTTTTTACCCTCTACAAAACCTATTGTCTTATCGTCTAGTTTTATTTCTCCTTTATCAATTTTTAACTTTTGTGCAAAACTGCATGTGCTAATTAATATTACTATTAGGGCTAAAATATTTTTTTTCATATGCAAGTTTTCATTTTTAATTAATGTTGTATAATCTGCTTTTTCTATTCGCCAATAGAAGCTTTTATAATTTACATATCAATATCTGTTTGCTTTCATGAGCAAGATGCTTGAGCTAATAGAAAACAGATTTAATTTCTTTCGTAAACCCTTAAATTATTTTCACTATCCATAACCCCTAGTACTTCATTGTTGACCTGTGGCACATCTGTGAAGAACAAAAGCTTTCTTTCTTCTAATGGCGCTTTAAACCATATAACTTCAAATTTTTCTGTATCAAAAACACCAACTGCCCTATTAACAACTTCTCCTTTATTGGTACCGATAAAATAAAGATTTCTATCTCCAGAATAATATTTGCTTCTATTTATTCGCCACGATTCTTTAGAATTTTCTCCAAAATCTTTTTTGATTTGGATTTTCAAAGTGTCTAAATTTAACTCCCAATAATATCTATATGATAAACTTTTAATAATTCCTTTTTCATTATCTATATGAATATCTTTAACAGAAAAACTAAAATCTTCATTTGAATTAGGTGCTAATCCTAATTCTTTGCTCAAATCTAATTCATGTAATAATGCCCCATTCTCTACGTCTAGTCCAATAATTTTACGATGTGTGACTAGTATCCAAAGCACCTTTTTATAAACTCCTATTACTGATACAACTTCTACATTTGTTTCTTCATCATTAACGTCAGTTACTAGTTTTGAAAATAAAAATTCAAATAGTTTTATTCCTTTCTTTAATTCATACAACACCAACTTCAATTTATCCCAACTTACGAATATCGTTTGAAAGAGTTTAAACCCAAAGGGATCAACAATACTTTCAATAATTTTTTCGCCATCAAATTTCACAACATTTAAGATTGTATTAAATGATGAATCATATGATAATTCGATGACTACATTATTTTCTATTTCTTTTAAAAATTTTTTCTCCTCTTTTATTTTTTTTAATTTGAAATCTTCGCAGACTTCAAATTCGCAAAGCATTTCCAAACCATCTTCATTTGAAAAATAATTAACAACAATTAAATTATCTTTTTTAAACGCCTGAAAAATATTACCATTAACATTAGCCAATAAATCATTATGCTTTATATGGTATAGTCCTCCACCTTTCCAATACAATCTAAACTGATTATCTAAAAAGAAATTTGACACTTTTTCTATTTTAATTGTACTCTTTATCACTTATTCTGCTTACCACTGAAATTTCAGAGAACTTTAAATCATTAACTAATTCATCTAAAAATATCTCTGTTTACCATATCACTACAAAAAAGAATTCAAAAGTTTGTGGTTTAAGATTTTTTAACTACAACTTCATAATTCAACTCCGAAAACTCAAAACCAGTAATAAACTCATTTTCAATCACTTCTTTCAACCTCTCCGAAACGAGATTATCTTTAAAAAAACTCTGCATGGGAAAAAAATCTAGGTCATCTTTTAATACTATTTTCTTTTTCACAAAATCAATATCTTTCTCAAAATAAAGCTCTTCACTTTCTTCTATAAAATGGTCTATATTTAAAAAAAAACGCAACTCTTGTGTTGAAGGATTTATGAATTCTGATTTTGAAAAATCGATATATGACGTTAACTCCCTATAAATACTTTTACCCGAAAATTGAAAGATAAAATACTTATATATTACATTTTGATATAGCAACTGACTAGAATATAAATAATGAGGTTGAGAAATTTTAAAACCTGAAAATATTTTTTTTAATTTCTTAGAAATTAACCAGCCGGTCACCACTTTTGCCTTTCCAATAAATGAGTGTATATCATTCAATTGATATTCCCAATATTCTTTATCATCAAAACTCTCCAAATAAAAAGGATCTTTAATTGAAAAATCTTTTACGTGTTTACCATATCTAATTTTTTCAAATTCACTTTCTATCATGCTCAAATTGTCGACACTTGCACTACTTGATATCCGTCCATTATCATTATTCAGCGTTGGAATTATTTTATAGTATTTCATTCTATTATAGATTAATTATTTGATTAACATCCTTGGTTCCCAATAAAACTTCATTTTCTAATTTTTGTTTGGTACTGTTTATTAATTTTTGCACTTCAGTGAATTTTCTTAATTCAGAGTATGTTTCATTATCTAATATCTCATCTAACTTTTCTTGAATTGCTTTATCATAAGCTGGATGGTTTGTATGTCCGTTCAATTCAATTTTAGCTTTCTTTTTTTGTATCGGAATAGCATTATCTAAACCATTAAACTCAAACTTCTTTCCATTATTTTCTGCCCAAAACAGTAACTCTTTCAATTTAGGATTTTTTTCTAAAACCTTAATAGGAATAACATGATGTATCTCAAAATTAAGATCATCAGCTACATTATACTTTTTAGCATAAGTCCACCATTCTTCAAAAGTCTGTCCCGTAACATTTTTATTAAAGTATTTTAAAGCATAAGCTCTTGCTTCTTCTGTATCTATTACATCACGTACTGTAGCCCTATAGTATTCTATTTTTTTATATAAATCTTCTGGAGTGTTTAATACAAATTCCTTTCGTTTTCCCATCTCCACACCATCAGCTCCATAACACTCAGGGCACTCTTTTACCGGTGGATCGACTTTTGTTGCGTTTCCATTTGGTTCTATTCTATGCCAATCTGTTCCTTCGGCACGTTTAATTCCCTTTTCAAAAACAGTAATACTTCCTTCAGTAGTATATACGACTTTACCCGTAGCCTCGGACAATGCTTTAGCACTTGCTAAATCATTACAAGACAATAAAACGATCTCTTGATCCTTACCTAATTTCTTACTTAGTAACTCACCTAGCTCTTCAGGACTTAACTCAAGCCCATCTACTAAAAATTTACCAGCATCAGTTGCATGTAAATTAACTAAGACCTGTTTCTCTGATTTTTTAATTATTTTACTTAAACCCTCTGTAAAATAGCGTCTTAATTTAATGCTAATTTCTGGTTCTAATTTTATAAGCGGAGTAATTAGAAATTTTCCTGTTTTACTTAATGCAGCTTTGGCATACGGACTTGCAAATTTGGCAAACTTACCTATTGCCTGTCCAACAACATCTAATTTTTCTATTGTTTGAAAAAATGCAGATGCTCCTTTTATTTCACCTGCTCCTATAAAACATGAAGCTATAACAAAAACAACTTGACCACTACTGTAGTGTACCATACAAGGATTAGCAGTAGCTTCATGCCATTCATCAGTTATCATTTTCCCTATACCTTCCCAACTAAGTTTAGCTATTTTTTCCTTAAATTTTGTTCTAGCACCATCTTCATTAACTATTAAACTAAAAATACCTCCAGGTATTTTAATTATCATTGAAGCACCAGCTGGTAAAGCTTCAACAACACCAATAAATCCATTCCATACACCACAAGTGAAAGCAAAATCTGCTCTGCTTGCAGAATACTTTTCTGTGTAAATCGGATTGCCAATTACAGCATTAATTTTATCCTTTGCTATAGATAAAGAAACATATGAATACACTTCAGCTGGAAATGAATTATAATTATCTGCATCTGGATTAAAAAAACGATCTGGGATTTTTAACTTACCTATAAGTCCAGCTAAACCATCCAACATCGCTGTTAAGGGGTTAAAGGCAGTGTATTTACCTTCAAATTTAGGCAATACTTCTGCTAAAAGTGAAAGGTACTTATTCATCTCCGCACTACCTTTACCCTCAATTTTATCTCCTAAAACAGTCTTTATTGTTGCTTTTCCAGCTTTATCAAAATCTATCCAAAGCGCAATTTCTAATCCTTTTAAAGTAGCCAAGTAGTCTGACACTTCTTTTCGTTTAGTTTGAGGCGTTTGGGTATCTGTTAAAAATATTTTTGTTGTAATGCCAGAATCTGTTTTGATTCCTGCCATTTCAGAAAGAATTTTATTCTTTTCTTTCTCTGTTATAACTACTGAATAGTCATACACATGGCTATCAGCAGCATTTACATCTACTGGATCGTTTTTATAACCCTTATTTGCTTCTTTTCCTAAACCAGCTAAATAATCTGTATAACTAATATCCGTTCCATTACCCGAACCCTCATAGTTACAACCTATACAAGCTACATATCCCCAAAAAGTATTTCGATCTTCTTTTTCACGTTTAAAGTTTTCTTTAGTAGCATATTTATCTATAAAGGCACTTAGTTTGGCAGGATCCTTACTCTCAAGTTTTTCTTTTAATTCCTCGGTATAAATAGTTCTTAAATATTTATGCTGAGTAATTGATTTATCATTATCAAAAAACAAATAAATTTTACTCTCATTAATTTTTGGTTTAATTTCTTGCGGTTTAATAAAATCTTTTGGGTTGCTGTCATTAACATAAATTTCATTTGTTGCATCCCATTTGTATTTTTTATTGTCTTTTTTAAATCCACCAATAAACCCTTTTTTAGCCACCTCAAGATAAGCTACAGTGGTTTCGCTTCCATTACTAACAAAACGCCAATTAGGTGCAATACCAAGACCTCCCGCTAATTCCCCACTACTCTGACTCTGAAATGCATACAATTTAAATGCAGGATCATTAATCTGTTTCCAATCCATATGGTTTAAAACAGTGCCTGAACTATAATCCATTAAAAAATCAGTGCTTCCTTCTGCAGTTTTATATTGCTCAAAAGGATGTTCCAATTTAAAGATTCCGTGTCCTAGCTCGTGAGCCGCTGTATTTGGGTTTTCCTGACCATTGGCTTTAGTAAATACATACCCAAACTGGCCATTTAAGCGCATATAACCCTCTTGCCCTGTACTTGACGTTTTATTGGTTACGAATAGAACATAATTACCGTCGCCACCTTTATAAAGTGCATTTATATCTTGTTGCTGTGTACTATAAGTTGATGTAATGGTATTCTTTTCTGTCTGAATTACACTTATATCTTTTGAAACAACATTATCAAAATCTTTTAATTTTTCCTCTTTCTTAAAATTGATTTTAATACCAATTTTATTGTAAATTTCCTGTGTTTTGGCAATAATTTCATTAAGTCTACTATCTGAATTGTCATATGTAGGAACCAAAGCCACATTAACATCTTTTGGCGAAATATGCACTAGCATAAATGCACCAATAACCTGCCATTTCTTGCCCTGTTTTATGGTCGCTAAGATTTGTTCTTCGGCATAACTTAGATTTCCTTTTACAGTAAGAACAAATACTTTATCAGTTCTCTTAAAGTCAACTTTTGCTCCATTCTGGGTTTTAAAAACTACGCTATCTAATTTTATGTTAGAATCACTCAGATTTACTGTAGCAACAACTGTATCTGTATCGCCATTCAAAACTGCTTTATAAGGCAATACATTATCTCCTGCTTTGGCATACATTTTTTTCAACGCGGAAGATGCATTCTCAGGCATCACGTCAAAAGCATATTTGCTTCCGTTTCCAGAAAAAACAATCGAAATTCCTTTGGCAGTAAAAGCTGTCGCTTGGCCATTTTTATCTACACCATCGGTATTCTCTGGTGTTGGTTTTCCTCCCGCGGCGGCTATCACAGGCTCATTACTGCCGTTTCCGTCTTTATCTACAGTATAGGTGTTTCCTTTGCTATCTATAATTACAGTATCTTTTCCTCCTGGAATTGTGATTTGTTCACCATCTTTACCGTTAACAATAATATCACCATTAGGATTGATTACAATGTCTTTTACTTCAAACGGAACTTTTTCTTCAATTTGTCCGCCTTGACCTTCGCCTGTGAAATCTTCAATATCAGTAACATTTTTCCAATCTGGATTATAGCTTGTTTCCACAATACCGCTTATCAATTGATAATCGGTATTCACAACAATATCTTTAAACTCTACCGCTATTTTAGTATCAGCTAAATAAGGTACAATGATGTATCCACGTCCTGAATATGGACTGTTTTCTCCTTGCAGTTCTAAAATAGTTACAGGAAAATCGCCAGCTCTAAACGTTTCGCTTTGAATTAAATTAGTAAGCGGTTTTTGATTTTGGATATTGATCTGAGGCACAATACCGCAATTATAAGCAGGAACACCGCTGGTTTCTGTAGGTGTAGTAAAAGTGCTTATATTAGAGTAAGTAAACGACTGCACGCCATCCTCGGCAGGATCACAGCTGGAGCCTACTCTAAACTGATAGGTAACACCTGGCTCTAAATTGGTAATTAAACTTTGTCGGTTTAAACTATTTGTAGAAAACCATTGCGCATTACGAACATCTTGTTTTTTATACTGGACTTGATAGCGTGTATGTTCAGGTACGCCTTCCCAAGTAATTTTTACGCTTTTAGAACTTTGGGCTTCGCTTAACAAAAAAGTTGGCGCGGCACAAGACGCAGTGTATTTAAACGAATATATTTCGCTATAGCCGTCATTTTTGAAAACAGCATTTTCTGAAAGTCCCGTTGTCGAAATCGCTCGTACTCTCCATGCGTAGCGCAAACCTGGAGTAAGTATCGGCATACTCAAATTGTACAAAACCGCAGTGCCAAACAACGTTTCTTCGTATAAAGTCGGTGACATTTGAAACCCAATCTGAGGATCTAATGTTGGATCCAAAAGTTGTTTCAGCTCAAATTTATACGATATGTTTGTTGCGTTAATCTGACGTGGAGTCCAAGTAAATAAAATATTAGGAAACTCCGTTGAAGCGATTTGTTCGTTTTTCTGCGGCGTGTTTAATATTGGAGGATCATTTAATATCAGGTACAAATTAGCGCAACTTTTCTGCGATATTTTTTGATTGGTTATAAAATCGTATAGCTCAAAACAGAAATTGTACATTCCCTCCGGCAGTGGATTGGCATATTGCGCTGGAGAAATTCCTTGCAGGTTTTCTAATCTGAAAAGTGATGCAATATCAACATTGGTTAAAGTCTGAAGTTCTCCTCCATTTATGTATATTGGTCTTTGTTCCTGTGCATAATCAGAGGTTTGGATATTTAATCCGTTGCCTTGTATATAAAGTTTTAAGCGTACTCTTCTCTGCGATATCGTGATATCTGTCGGATTAATCAACAATTGCATTTTAGTATCCATGCTTGTAGCATAATCGGATATTTTGACACTATACGGACTATTGAATACCGGTGTTAATTGAACTGGATATAATTGTGCATATCCAATTGCATTAACAAACAGAAATAGAACAAAGAAATATATATTATGGAAAAGGTTCTTCATTTTTTAATTGATGATAATTTTTTTAACCAAGGTTTGCTGTTCTGTCTCTAATACTATAATATACATACCAGACTGTAATGAAGTATTAAAATCTACTTCATACTTTTTCTTTCCTGATTCTTGTTTTTGAATCATGGTGTTTTGTCCAGAAGATGAGAACAATCTTAAATTTATGGCACTATTGTTTTCTAAATTTACAATTGCTTTAAAATTACCATTGCTCGGATTTGGGGTTACAATAAAATCTGTAATAAACTTTGATGCAGTGCCTTCATTTGGCATTGCACTACGCTGTTCGACTGTAATATTTTTGGTGTAAACGGCATAACATTCGCCTTGTGTCTGTTTTAATCCGATAGAATATACTCCCGTTGCATTAAACTTTACTGTGATGTATTTTTCTTTTTGCTCGACCACTTTTACTCCGTTTGGAATAACCCAGTCTGTGCTTTCTCCAAAAGGATTGCTGGTATTAACCAAAATTACCTCTTCATCCAAATAAGCTTGCGAACTCAATAAAAATTCTGCGCTAATAGCTATTTGACTCGTTTTTATTACAATTTCATCTTCACCAATACAACCTAGAGCCGAAGTTACTTTAACGTGATAAGTCCCTGCTTTTGATATGTTGATTCTAGATTCACTTGAAGTGAATCCATTAGTAGAAGTCCAGCTGTATTTTGCCTGAGGGTCCTTAATCGTAGCATCTAAATCTAAACTTTGGTCAAGGCATAATGTTCTATCTGGTCCAATATTTACAATAACTTGTTCTGGATCTTTTAAAACAAATCTTTTCTTATAAACACAGCAATCTGGGCAAGTAATCGTAACTTCATAATTGCCAGCGGTAAGATTATTCAAATCTTTGGTAATTGCACCTGTATTCCATAAATATGTATAAGGTAAATTTCCGCCAGTAACATTAAGTTCAATCGACCCGTCATTTCCTTGATAACAAGTTGGATTTTTAACTGTTTCTGTAGTAAATATTCCGTTAGGATCTCCCACAAAAATACTTCCCTGTACAGTGCATCCTTTAGCATCTTTTACTATTACAAAATAGTTGTTTGAAGTAATGTTTACTATTTTGGGAGTTGTCTCTCCATTTGTCCATTCATAAGTATAAGGTAATGTTCCTCCTGTTACATGTGCCTCTGCCCAGCCGTCATCCCCTGTTGTACAACCGACATCAAATTTAGTAAAGGTTAATTTCAACTGCTCAGGTTGTGAAATATACTTTTCGGCATCAATCTCTTTAACTAAAATATTATCTACATAAGTTCCTAGTTTTATTCCGTTAGCATCTTCAACGTTCAGAGAGTAGGTTCCTTCTGAAAGATATTCAGCCGTATCACCTGTATTGTTCCATAGTGCCCATGAACCATCTTTTTGTTTTTTCTTCCAAGTGTAAAAATATGGTAATCCATTATTTTTATCTGTTCCAAGCTGGATTCCTCCCGTCACGTGAGCTTTCAAAATACCGTCTTGCGATTCATCTCTTAGATTGTCTAGCGGATTAGCATCGGTCTCATTTCCAAATTCATTGCCAGAATTACAAGAAATAGTACGAATAACTTCAAAAGTGACTTCAAGCGGATCAGGATCTTCTAATTCCGTAAGAGAATTAACTACTGTACAACTTGTTTTATTTGTTGCCTCATCATAATTAGCATCATGAACTGTTAAACTATAAATTTCTTCTGGAAGTCCGCTCAAGTATATTGTATAAATACCATTACTAAAACTTGTTGTAAAACTGGTTTGCACTACTCCTTTACTATTTTTCCATTCAAACCAATAGGTATTATCTGCTGCTATTGTTCCACCTGTTACTTCAACAACTATTTTTCCGTTTGTTGCTTTATAGAAGCTCGGATTTAAAACCTCAGTATATTTAATCGAAAGTGGCGCTTTAGGTTCATCAATAAAAACCTCAGCATAAGCTGTACAGCCTTTTTTATCTGTGGCAATTACCCAATAATTTCCTGTTTTTAAAATGGTATTTTTATCCGACTTAAATTCATTAGACCATTCGTAAGTATACCCCCCGCTTCCGCCTTCAGCAATTGCAGTTGCCCATCCGTCATTACCTCCATTACAAAAGACATTTCCTTTTTCAATTTTTACTGACAATACTGGAGGCTGATCCATAAATTGGATAGAATCTTTTGCTATCCAATTTCCAGCTACATAATCACCCAAAATAACCCCATTTCTGTCTTCAACATTAAGGGCATAATTTCCATAAGAGAGGTTTGAGATGATAGAATCTTGTATAGCTAAATCTTTCCAAGTCCCGTCATCTTGCTGTTTTTTCCAACGGAAGTAATAGGGATGTCCATTATTCTTGTTTAATGCAAGAGTAGTTCCTCCAGTTACATGCGCCTTCAAAATTCCATCCTGAGATTCGTCACGCTGCCCGTCATTTGGATTTGTGTCAGTCTTGTCTCCATATTCATTTTTGGCATTACAAGAAATAGTCTGAATGATTTCAAAAACCACTTTTAAAGGATCAGGTTCTGTCAATTTAATTTCAGATTCTACTACAGAGCAATTAACAGTCTGACCTGTAGCTTCATTGTAATTACTGTCTTTAATTGTTAAAAAATACGAGTCTGCAGGCAGATTATCTAAAGTGATGGTATAAACTCCGTTTACTATTTCTGCAGATGGACTTTGGATGTCTCCCGCAAGATTTTTCCATTCGTAATTATACAATTTGCCATTATTATTTGTTGGGTCAAATGTCGTTCCTCCCGTAATCTGAGCTACGATCTTTCCGTTACTTGCTCCTGAAAAAGTAGGAGTTGAAATTGTTGAATAATTAATTGTTACAGGAAAATCTGGATCTTTTATTTCAAAACTTCCAGTAATAAAACAGCCTTTTCCATCAGTAACTTCAACAGTGTAAGTACCTGCTGTCAAATTTGATATTTCTTTTGTTCCAACTATTTTCTTTCCCTCAAAATACCAAACATACCCATACTCCTTAATCCCATCTTTTTCAATAGGACTTCCCCCTGTTACATTCGCTGCTAACCACCCATTATTACCCTGATAGCAAGACACATTAACAAAATCAAATGACAGTTCAAGTTTTTCTGGTTCAAAAATTTCTATTTCGGTAGGAACTTCTTTTATTAAATCTGTTGTACTATATTCTCCTTGTTTTATCTTGTTAGCATCCTCAATATTTAGTGCGTAGGTCCCCTTTGGGAGATTTCTTGCAACTGAATCTTTAACTTCTGTCATTACTTCCCATGAGCCATCTCCTAGTTTCTTTGACCAAGTATATATATACGGCAAACCGCCATTTTTTGTTTTTTCAAATCGAATTCCCCCCGTGACAATTGCTGTTAAAATTCCATCCGAAAACTGAGCTCCGTCTGTCTCGGAATTTTCCGTATTACAGGAAATAGACTGTGTTTCTACTAAGGTTATCTTTATCTTTTTTGGCTGTGTCAAACTTTCAGAGGATTTAATAATAGAACAGCCTTCTTTACTGGAAGCGATTTTATAATTTTTATCTGTTACAGTCAGTTTATATTCGTCTTCAGGAATATTTTCCAATGTAATAGTATATGTTTTATCTGCAGAATTGAATTCTCCTGTTGCTGGCAACTTATCCCCTTTGCTATTTTCCCATACAAAGTCATAAGAGTTATCATCTTTTATTGTTCCTCCTGATACTGCAGCTGCCAGTATACCATTTTCGGCTCCAAAAAAAGTTGGATTTTTCTTAAAAGTATATTTTAAAGTTAACGGTGATAAAGGTTCTGAGATAGTTTCTGTCAAAACTTTTGCATTAGTACCTTGCTTTGCCACACAGCCATGCTCGTCTTTAACCATTATACTGTAAGCAATTGAAGGTTTTACTACAGGAAATAAACCTGTTAAAACTTCTTTTGTACTTTTTGGATCTGTAAAAGGAATCCAAGAACTACCACCATCTAGTGAATATTGATACCCTTCTTTGGTGCCGCCAGAGGCATTGATTGTTAGCGTTCCGTCTTTTCCATCAAAACAATTAACATTAGTTGGAGTCAGAGTAAAATCTACAGGTTCAGGTCGAGTAATATCAAAGGTTTTAAGTGCAAATAAATCTGGATCCATGCCAGGAGATACATCAGTATTTAATCCGTCTTTGAATCCTATTAACTGTAATGTGTAAGTTCCTGCTGACAAATCCTTTATAGTAAAAGTTTTATTTGCATCTATTGCCAAAACACCATTATAACCGGCAGGAGTCTGCGCAATTTCATCAAATAATGTATAATTTAATTGCTCACCTTTTAGTAAAGTTCTATCAAAGACAAGTTGTACAGAACCATCATCAGAATCACTACAAGAAGGTTGGATTCGTGTTAGAGAATTAACTTTTGGTGCAGACAAACGTATAGAATAAGAAGTAGATTCGCTTAAGCCAGGTGTTGCACTACATGGTTTAATTCTAAAGTAAATATTTTTCCCTATATACAATCCTGCATTTTCATTTAAAATATCTACAGCGTCAACAGTAATGCTTGGTAAATTATTAAATTGAGGTAAATCTGTCCAAACAGTTGAATTACCATTTGGCAATAAGGTATACTGCCATCTATAATAATAAGAATCATAGCCTGGCGTGGCAGTCATTGTTTTTTTTGAATGGGTTGGTAAAATATCGTCTCCTGTTCTAGTAATGTAAAATTTAGGTTCAATTTTATAGCTAAATGTTACTGGCGACATTCTAGGAGAATAACTTCCGCTAAAATTGCCATTAGGACAAAATGCGTCAACACTTTTCGTTACTGTGCCATCTGCATCTGTTCCCGTTCTGAAGTTTACAAAAGCAAAACACTCAATAGAAACTGGCTTCGAAACATACTCAATAGCTCCAATATCCAAATTAACTTCCCTATCTCCATTATTACGAATATCTCTATAATAAAGTTGCCTACTTGCTCCATCTTTAAAACGAACTGTTATTATAATTCTAGAGCTTGTACTGTTTTTAACCCCTGCATTAATTGAATAATTAAGGTTAGAAATTTTTACAACATAATTGGTTTGAGCATACCCTAATCCGCAAACCAATAAAAACATTAATACGTAAAACTTCCTCATAGGCTTAATAAATAACTGTTAAGGTTTCTGCTTTGGCTGGACTATCATTTTCTAGATTTGGAACCAGATGATACTCGTATTCTTTATTAATTTTTAAACTTTTATCTTCTAACGTAAAAATATCTCCGTTTAATTCCTTCCATAAAGTTGGCGGAAAACCTTTTTCATTTTTATAAATGCTAAGGCCTAAAACCTTGCCTTTGTTTTTTACATAATTCCAAGAAAGAAGAATTTTTTTATTTTCCCGATCAGCTGTTCCCTGCAAAAATGTAATGACTTTTACAGGAGTAAAATCTAGTACGCTAACAGTTACTACTGAATGTTCTAGTGATGACCAGAGATTACTTTTATCTTTGGCTAAAATCGCATACTGATAGGTCTTTCTGTTTTCTACCCTATCATCTGTAAATTCCTGAATCGTGTCATTGATCTGTTTAATTTCAAGCCATTTTTCCTGACCTTTTTCTCTTCTTCTTAAACTATGAGCAACAACATCTTCACTATAACTTCGTATCCATTTCAAATGCACTTTGCCATCTTTATTCTCATAATCTTTAAAAATAGGTGCTGCTGGCGGAATTTTATCTGGTTTATCTAATACTAAAATATCAGAAGGATCAGAGATATTGTAACGCATATCTTCAGCAGCAATTCTGTAATAGACTTTACTGTTTGTCATTTTCAAACTCACACTGTCCTTATACTCTGTACCGATATAAGATTGATGGTAAATATCTACAAACTCCTCGCCTGTCGTATTGGCTCTTAATATTCTATACCCTCTTAAATCTTTTTCCAGATTTGGCTTCCATTTAAGTCTTACCGTTCCGAGACTATCAATAACACCTTCAAGTCCAATTGGTTTGGCTGGCGGTATAGAGTCAACTGGCTGTACCAACATACTTTGCGAGGTTAGTCTTTGATTATTTTTTCCAACTACAGAAATCGTAAAATAGTTAGATGGATACAGATTATCTTTAAAATTAAGTTTTCTTTCAGATGGCGGAATAAGTTTAGATACAACCTTATAAGGTCCTTTATCATTATTGGCTAAATTAATTTCATAACCTTGAATAAAACCTTCTGATTCTTTTGGATAATCCCATTCAAGATTAACTTCATTTGAATTTATAATATTGTAGTCTACAAGCCTTGCAGGAGTTACAATAGCCGCAACACCCTTGGCTGTAATTGGTTTTGTAAATTCTCCTTTTTCTCCAAATGATGTTATACCGTATAATCTATAATGATACACCTTATCATTTACACTTAGAGTATCTACAAAATACATGTTTTTAGAAGGATGCTCGTCTTTGTCATTTAAATTAACAATAGCCGTATTTGAGATTGGTGTGTAATTGATTCCATCTGCAGATTTCTCTACCATGAACGAAGTATAGATTCTTTTGAAGGTTTCATAATCCCAAGAAAGCAATACTTTTTTATCATCGGGAACCGCAATAAAATCTGTTGGAGCAGGCAGAACAGAGTAGTCTTTTAAACCAATCATATAAGATGATTCTTTTACCTGTGGACTTTCAAAAACGCTTATCTGATAGGCATAAACTTCATTAGACTTAATATTTGTATCAATATAACCCCAGCCTGCTTTTACTGCTCCTTCAAAACTCATATCTGCAGCATATAAAGCAAAAGTATAGCGTTGATCAAGTTCATCTGCCATGTTAACAATTCTTGACAAAGCACCTTCTTTGGAGTCGGTTACTTCAAAACTTTCACCATAAATAGATTGAGCAATAATAGCGGCATTATTGTCTTTCTGGACAAAGTCAATCCAAGAATCTAAGGGTTCGGGAGTTAATGGTTTTAGAGTTAGGCGGACTTTTTCTGGTTTAGATAGAACATTTCCGTCACGTAAAACTGTAGTTCTGGTAATTACAAAACCTTTTTTATTTGCTTTTTGCCATTCAATTGGAGAATTGACAGCCCAACGAATTAAGATTTTATCCTTTTGCGCTCTGGCATTTACCACAACAGCAGCACGTTTGGTCTGTGAATAAGATAACGATACAAACAATAAAAAGAAAAAAAAATACTTATTTGGGGACATAAGATGTAATTATTTCCATGTTAAAAAAAGCAAAAGTAGTCTTTTTAATTATGATTTAAATACGGTTTTCCGTACTACAATATAACAACACTTAAACACAAAAACATAACACACTAAAAAACAGCAATATACACTAAAATTTACCGCTTTTTCATTACAAATTAAAATCAAAAAAATATTATTTCAATATTTTTTATCATAATACTTTTTATTGCATTTCCTATAACACTTTATATAACAACACTTTACTTTTTTTTTTTAGATCTTAAAAATAAAACACGAGAAATTAAGTCAAAGTATATTAGCGAAGAAAATAAGCTTTTAATGTCGTTTATTTAAATTTCAAAAGGAAACAGAAGCCCCTTCTCATTCTACTATTTTGTGGATTAAATATAATAAATAGGGATATACCAGCATAGCCAAACTAAAACTATTAGTGCCGTTAGCACGGACTCGCAATCCGTGTACGTGCCCGCAACAATAAGAAACAAAAACAAATCATTAAGGCAAAAATTCACAAAATAATACACTTTTTTATATTTACAAAGAGACTAAACTAACCAATCTTTGTGGGCACGGATTGCAAATCCGCGCTATCATTGCCTATCATTGCGTAATCGGCATCTTTCTATTAACTTGTTTTTCTATAATTATAAATCGCCAACGAATTCAAAACAATAGCAAAAATAAATAAGTATAAAAGCTCTCTTCCAACTTCTTGCAGACCGCTTCCTTTTAGAACAATAAGCCGAACCACTTTTATAAAATGCGTTACAGGTGTAAATTCTGAAATGGTTCTTGCCCAATTCGGCATGCTGTCGGTACTGGTAAAGAAACCGCTCATCAGCATAAAAATCATCATAAAGAAAAAAGCAATAAACATAGCTTGCAATTGTGTATCGGCAAATGTCGAAATCAAAAGCCCTAATCCTAATAAAGCAGTCAGATAAACTCCTGCAAAAAGATACAACACTAAGAAACTGCCTTGTGGAAATATTCCATAAATCAAGTACATTACAATAAGGCCAACTGTAAATACAATCATTCCGACAATCCAAAAAGGAATAAGTTTTCCTAAAATAAATTGCCATTTCTGAATTGGCGTTACATTAATCTGTTCAATTGTACCAATTTCTTTTTCTTTTACAATATTTAATGCCGTAATAAATCCACCAATTAAAGTGAGTAATAAAACTAGAATTCCTGGAACCATATAATATTTATATTCCGATCTCGGATTGTACCAATTTGTGCTATTTAAAGTAATTAAGGATGGCGAAACAGAAGCCGATTGTGGCGGCATTTTAAACCTTATATCCAAATCATTACTAAAATCTGCCAGCACAACATTCAAATAAGCATTTCCAATATTTGATTTGGTTCCGTTAATGGCGTCTGCAGCCATATTTACTTTCTGGCTGCCTTCTCTTACCAAGTTTCGTTCAAATCCAGAAGGAACTTCTAAAATTAAATCGGCATCTCCCGTTTCAATGAACTTCATGCCTTCCCAATACGATGCTGGAGCTCCTACAATATGAAAGTATCCCGAAGAGCCTATTTTATTGATTAATTTTTGTGAATACGAACTGTGATCGTGATCTACATAAACAATGTTTACACTTTTTACTTCAAAATTAGCGGCAAGCGGTAAAATGATGAGCTGTATTGTCGGCACAAAAAACATCATGGCCAATATGGTTTTATCTCTAAAGATTTGTCGAAATTCTTTCTGTAATATAAAACGCAGCACTTTCATGACAATCTAATTTTAAATTTTTTCAAAGAGATCGTAAGCAATAAAACGGTCATTACTGCCAATATTAGAGTTTCTTTCCAGATGTATGAAAACCCCAAACCTTTGAGCATTACAGCTTTTACAATGATGTAATAATAATGCGACGGAATTAAATGAGAAATCGCTTGAAATATCCAAGGCATATTTTCGATTGGAAACATAAAACCAGTCAGAATCAAAGTCGGCACCATCATTCCCATCATCGATATAAGCATCGCAGTTTGTTGCGAATTGGTAACATTTGAAATCAACAAACCAAGAGAAAGACAAGTGATAATGAACAAAATACTTTCTGCAAAAAGAAGCAGAAAACTCCCTTTAATCTCAACATCAAGCAGATATACTGAAAGAAATATAATAATGATAAAGTTGATTATGGAAAGCACTAAAAACGGAATTGCTTTTGCAATTAAAACCATGATGGGCTTGAAAGGCGATACAAGCAAAATTTCCATGGTTCCGAGCTCTTTTTCGCGCACAACAGAAACAGAAGTCAAAGCTGTACTGACAATCATAAAAATCAAGGCAATTACGCCTGGAATAAAATTGAGCGAACCGTTTTGCTCTTCATTATAAAGCTGTCTTAATTCTGGAATTATTTGATAATTTAACTTCGCAGACGGATTTAATTCCTGCTGATAATCTCTAACAATTGCGTTTAAATAATTGGTCACAATTGTTGCCGTATTAGGATCTGATGCATCTGCAATTACCTGAATTTTTGCCCCTCCGAGACGTTGCACATCAGAACCAAAATTAGACGGAAAAATAACGGCACATTTAATACTTCCATCTTTAAATCTGTTTTCAATATCATGGTAATTCAAAATCGGATTTTCAACATGAAAATAAGAACTAGACTGTATCTGTTGTATCATTTTCTCGGTATGAATATCGTGCGAATTATCCTGAATGGCAATTCCGATATTTTTGACCTCGCTGCTCAATGCAAAACCAAAAAGAACAATCTGCGCAACAGGAAGTCCAAAGAGAATCAATAACGTTCTTTTGTCTCTGAAAACATGATAAAATTCTTTCCGAATAAAAGCCAGTAATCTTTTCATACTAATCTGATGTTCTTTTGGCATTTCGCGCCAGTTCATAAAAAACCTCATCCATAGAAACGGCATTGAAGCGTTTTTTTAATGCCGAAGGAGAATCTATTGCAGCCATGCGTCCATCAACCATAATACTGATTCGGTCGCAATATTCGGCTTCGTCCATATAATGTGTGGTGACAAAAACCGTAATTCCGTCTGCTGCTGCCTGATAAATCATTTCCCAAAATTGGCGTCTCGTTATTGGGTCAACACCGCCTGTAGGTTCGTCTAGAAAAACAATTTTAGGCCGATGAAATACGGCAACAGAAAAAGCCAATTTCTGTTTCCATCCTAATGGCAATCCTCCAACCAGTTTTTTAGCTTCTTTTTCTAAACCTAAAGTCAAAATCAAATCCTTACTTCTTTCTTTAATTTCGGGTCTTGAAACGCCATAAACACCTGCAAAAAACTCAATATTTTCCAAAATGGTCAGATTATCATACAACGAAAACTTCTGACTCATATAACCAATATTCTTCTTGATTTTTTCCTGCTGTCGATACACATCAAAACCGGCTACGCTAGCTTCTCCCGAAGTAGGTAAAGAAAGTCCGCAGAGAATTCGCATTGCTGTTGTTTTTCCAGCTCCATTAGCGCCCAAAAAGCCAAAAATCTCGCCTTCGCTCACTTCAAAGCTAATTTTATCAACCGCTTTGAAATCGCCAAACTGTTTGGTTAGATCTTTACAAATTATAGCTTTATTTTCCATCCAGCATTTCTTTTGGTTCTCTAGAATCGTTTTGTTCTCGCATTAGGTGAATAAAACTGTCTTCAATTGTTGGTTCTATTTTTTTTACTTCTAAATCTTCGGGATTGTATTTTTGAGCGATAGTTCTAACTTTCTCTTCATCCGCAAGTTCTGAAGTCAATGTAAGATGAAGAAATTCTCCAAATGCATCACAGTTTTCAACTTCTTTTTCAGTTCTTAGATTTTGCAGAAGCTTATAAATATTCTTTGCTTTTACAGCAAAAAGCGGTTTAGGAAAACTGTTTATAATTTGCTGTGGCTCGTCAACTGTCATTATTTTTCCGTTTTGGATAAGCGCAATCCGATCGCATAATTTTGCTTCATCCATGTAAGGAGTCGAAACTACGATTGTGATATTTTGCTTTTTAAGTTTTGCCAGCATTTCCCAAAATTCGCTTCGAGAAACCACATCTACACCAGTAGTAGGCTCGTCCAAAAATAAAATCTCAGGTTTATGAATCAATGCGCAGCACAAAGCCAATTTTTGCTTCATTCCACCCGAAAGTTTTCCGGCACGTCTGTCGTTAAAAGGTTTTATCTGATCGTAAATATCTTTAATCAAATCATAATTTTCTTCAATTGTAGTTCCGAAAATAGTAGCAAAAAACTCGAGATTTTCTTTTACTGTCAAATCCTGATACAAGGAGAATTTTCCAGGCATATAGCCTACTTTATTTCTAATTTCCTGAAACTCTTTTGCAACATCATGTCCTTCAACAGTTGCAATTCCTCCTTCCGCCAAAAGCAATGTCGTTAAGATTCTAAAAATCGACGTTTTTCCAGCACCATCGGGACCAATTAATCCAAAAAGCTCTCCTTTCTGAACCTCAAAAGACACCTCATCTACAGCGACAAAATCACCATATTTTTTAGTAATATTTTTTAATGCAACTGCAGGCATAAACTATTGTTTTATTTTGACCAAAGCACTTCTCCGTACATTCCAATTTTTAGATAACCATCATTTTTCACTCTTACTTTTATGGCGTAAACTAAATTAGCTCGTTCGTCTTTGGTCGGAATTGTTTTTGGCGAAAACTCAGATTTGTTTGAAATCCATGCAATTGTACCTTGATATTCTTTGTATTTCTTTTCTCCTTTATCAATTCGCACTTTAACTTGCTGTCCAATTTTAATTTGTGGCAATTGGGTTCCCGTAATATATGCTCTCAAGTCGAGTGTTTCCAAATTGGCAATTTTGTATAACGGTTTTCCAATTACAGCCATTTCATACTGCTCCGCATATTTTGCCAAAACGGTTCCTTTTATCGGATTTACAATTACGCTTTTGCTCAATTGATCTTCAATTCCTTTTAGCTGAACTCCAACCGTATTTCCTTGCTGAGTCAAATTTTCATTTGTAGTTTCGAGAGAACTTTTCTGCGCGTTTATTTGCGCTTGCAAAGCGGCTACTTTAGAGTTTATATCATCCAATTGCTTTTGAGAAGCTACTCCGCCTTTCACCAATTTTTCAGTTCTGTTACGGTCTAAAATGGCATTGTCAAGCTGTCTTTTTAAACTTTCAGTCTGAATTTGTATTTGTGGTCTTCCGCTTAAAATTGCTTTTTCATTCTGGCGCAATTGCATTTTATTTATAGCAAGCTGTGTACTGTCTATAAAACCCACTTTTTGTCCTGCTTCTAATTGCTGGCCTTCTTCTACATTCAATTGCAAAATCTGACCGTTTGCTTCTGCTGACAAAATGGTTTCAACAGCTTCAAAAGATCCCGAAGCATCAAAATCATTTTCTTTATTATTGCATGAAAACATGAATATTGCTGGAATAAAAAAATATAAAAGCTTTATCTTTTTCATAGTGTTTAGTATTAATTTCCTTTGATTGTTTGATACTCGTATTCTGCCATAAGCAATTGAATTTCGTGCAGAGCTTTTTCCGCTCGTGCATTTCCTTCTTTTTCTGTCGCATTCAATAAATCGATTAGCGGGCCAGCGCCAGTGTCGTATTTCAGCTGATATCCTTCGCGAATAGTCTGACGAAGTTTTACAATTTCATCATCATCTTTCAAAATGGCTTTCTGTCGTTCTATATCAGCCGTTTTTTGATTCATTTGAAATCTGGTATTAAATAAAAATGTCTCTTCCTGAACATCTATTTTTTTCAAATTCTGCTGAGTCAGATGTTTTTCGTTTGAATTTTTATATAATCCCTTTATATCCCATCCAACACTTACTCCAGCAACTCCAACGGTAGAAATTTTATTAGTTCCTAAATTAATTCCTGGTGCCAAAACTACGCCTGCGCCCAGTAAGCCAACTTTAGGCATAAGACTGACTTTTTGCATTTCGGATTGTGCATTTACCAAATTCCGCTGACTGGCAAAAAGCTGTTGTTCGGGACGTTTGATAATGGTGTCGAGACTAGAAGAATTGAAAGGTTTACCAAATTTTTCTTGACTGACGTTTTTGCCTATCAAATAAGAAAGCATCGTTTGGTAACCTGCTTTAGTATACTCAAAGTCTTTTTTCTGTCTGCTAAGATTCAGCTGTTCGGCTTTCATTTCGTCAACATCCGTTTTATAGGCCAAACCATTTTCATGAAGTTTTTTAACCTTATCAATATTATTGGCAATAATGGCATTTTGTATCTGAAGCTGTTTCAATTGCTCGTCAATAAGCAATACTCCAAAATAAAGCTGATTTACACGAGAACGTAAATCGTAAAGCGAGACTTCTACAGAAGCCTTATCTGCGTTTGAAGATGCTTCAATAATCTTTTTCTGCGTTTTGGTAGCGCCTCCATCCCAAATAGTCTGATTGACTTGCCCGAGACCAATAAATTTAAATTTGCTGTCGCTTCCTGAACTTCCCAAAGTTGGAAAATCTCCAAAAACGTATCCTTCAATTGCGGTTATGCTTATTTGAGGCAGATAAGCTTTATTGGCGTTACTCAAAGTATATTCTTTGCTTTTTTCAATAAGTTCATATTGTTTGATTAAAGGATAATTCTCAACAGCCAACTGATAACTTTGATCAATTGTCAAGATTTGTGCCTGTGCTGTTATAAAGGACAAGATTCCAATATATTTAAAGTATAATTTCCTTTTCATTACAGTATAAATTAAAACTTCTGGTTACTATTAGGCTTTAAACATCATATTAATCCATATCGGAATTTTTTTCTTACGCTCTTGCATTAGCGCATGAAACTGTTCTGTTTCCAAATTTCTGCTTCCCATAATAATGGGTTTGACTATAAATGGAAAAACGACCAATCCCAACAGATTCATCAAAAAATGCAACGGATTAGGTTCTGTTATTTCTTTATTTTGAACTGCTTCTTGAAATTGTTTAATAAAAACAGAATCATTTACGATTTCTTTAATCGGCAGTCTTTTTAAAAGTTCTTCTGGATTATTACGGATTTCAGTTAAAATAAAGGTTGGAATTTCTGGTTCTACGCTGATAAAATCAATATATCGCTCGGCAATAGTTATTACTTTTTGTTCCAAAGAAGTTTTCTCATCATCCAAAATCACTTTCATACTTCCTATAAAACCAGCAAAAGTTTCTGCCATTATGATCTCAAAAAGTTTAGCCTTGCTTCTAAAATAATAATTAAGCAAAGCAAGATTCAAACCTGCTTCCTCAGCAATATCTCTCGTTCGCGTTGCGGCAAAACCTTTTTTATAAAAAACAGTTTTAGCTGCTGTTTTTATCTTTTCTTCTGTAGAAGAATCTTTTTTCTCAGATGCTGAAGTACTCATATTAAATAATTTAAAGGCAAAGTTAAGTTTTTTGCAAATATCTTAAACAAGTTTTTTAATCAAATGATTAAAAAACTTGTTTAATTGTTTAAATATTCTCTTTAAAAAACATTTAAACACTTGATATAAAACAAATTAAAACTTAAATATACGATATAATTTCTCGTTAAAAAAGAATATCTTTACGCTAATAATTGATTCTTTATTACCGATTTTAAAGAAATTTACTTTTTTAATTAATTTCTATCGTGCTTTTTTATGAAGACTTATTTTATAGGAATCCTGATTTTCTTGCTTTATTTAAATGCATTTGGACAAACTCAAAAAAAAGAAATTAACCAGCAGCTTCAAACTTGGGTTTCTATAAACACGGTTACCAAATTTGCAGACCATTGGGGCGTGATTGGTGACTTTCATATTAGACGAAATGATTTTGTATCTGATCCCAGTTTTTACTTTATAAGAGGTGGAATCAGCTATATTCCAAATTCAAATATTTCCTTAAATCTAGGATATGCGCACATGTGGCTTGCTCCGTCAAATCCTGACTGGAGTACTTTTTCAGATGAAAATAGAATTTATCAGCAGGCCCAATTAAATACGAAATTTGGAAATGTAAGCATTTTGCAGCGCTTGCGAAATGAACAGCGCTGGCAGGAAAAAATCGTCAATGATAGATCCAGTGGCGATTGGCGTTTCACCAATAGAATTCGTTACCTGATGAGTTTTACTTTCCGGATTTCTGATAAAAAATCTTGGCCTCAAATGGTTCTTTCAGATGAAATTTTACTGCATTTTGGGGAAGAAGTTATCTATAATACTTTTGATCAAAACCGCTTTTTTATCGGAATCAGAAAAAATATTAATCCGAAATGGAGTTACGATTTTGGCTATATGAATGTCTATCAGCAAAAATATTCCGGATATCAATATGATATGAATCACACGATACGATTGTTTTTTTATCTGAATACCAGCATTAGAAAAAAATCGCCATCTGAAATTGAGAATTCTGGCGATGAATAAAATTTATTTCTAGACCAAAGTATTGTTAGACCTGAAAGATTCGAAAAACTCAAAAGCTCTTTTCTCAGCATATGAATATTCAGAATCACGTAGCGGAAAAGCACAATGTCCGCCATATTTAGGCGTTTCCAGATACACGTAGGCGCTGTCTTTGGCAATTGTTCTCGGGTAACATCTTTCGCCCAGAAATGGATCGTCTAGCGAATTAATAATTAAAACCGGAGTTGTAATGTTTTTCAGAGAAAACTCAGGAGAAACGCGTTCGTAATAATCATCGCGACTCGCAAATCCATGAAGCGGTGCCGTAAAATACTGATCGACTTCATCAAAAGTCGAGATATTATCAATTTGATCACTATTAATAAAATCAGGAAATTGAGCTGCTTTATATTTCAATTTCTTTTTAATATCAATGGTAAAATTCTTTAGATACACTCTATTAAAACCTTGCTTAAGCACTTTTGCACTAGTAGCAATATGAGTAGGAACCGAAATTGAAACTGCAGCTTTTATACGCTGATCAATTTTTGTCCAACCCAAATAATTAAGCAACTGAATGCCTCCCATCGAATATCCTATCAAATAGATATCTTCAATTCCTTTTTTCAAAGCAAACTGAACCACTTCATCAAGATCGTCAACTGCTCCATGATGGTACAATCTTGGAAGTCGGTTCATTTCTCCACCGCAAGTGCGATTGTTCCAAGCAAAAACCGAAAAACCTTTCTGCAGAAAATAGGCCGCACAGCTATTATTATATGTTCTGCGCGAATCGCCTTCTAAGCCATGGCATAAAATGACTGCTTTTTTTGAGTCGCTTAAAATATAATCGATGTTGATAAAATCTCCGTCATTCAATTCATGCTTTTCTCTTGTATATTGAGGCACTTCGAACTTTTTTATCAAGGCAGCATAAATGGTAGAAATATGCCTGTTGCGATGAATAATCGAAGGAGCATTATATTCTGATTGTTCAATTAGTGGCATAACAAGAAGTTTTGTGGTACTTTTTACAAAGCTAAGAAATCAATCAACATGTAATTTAATTCTTTCTTTTAATTTGTTTCCCTTTTTAATAATTTAACTATATGTAAATTTAAAAAAAACAGTAAAGATTCTAAAGAAAACTAATTGTTAAATATGCAAGAGCACAGCTCATGAACCGCCAACTCAGGTCTGAATGTTTACTTTATTTGTATATTTGTAAAATCGATTTCCAAAAAGCAAAACCCTTTTAATGTTTGAACTTTTACCAGTAGATCCAAAAACCATTTTTCTGCTTTATTTCTGGGGTAATTTTTTTACCTGCATCCTTATATTCAGTTTTTCTTTTTCGTACGCTACTAGCGATAATAGAAAAATATTAAAATGGTTCGGTTTAGGTAAATTAATACTGACTCTTGCTTGGATATTGGCTCTTTTACGAAATATTATTCCAGATTTTGCTTCTATAAATATTGCCAATTCGATGATTTTTGGCGCCTGCTGTTTCGAAACACTTGCCATGTTATCGCTCATTAAAGCTCGTGCAAAAAGACAGTTTCAAATTCAGATAGCCATTACAGCAATAGCGATATTGCTTTTTAATATTTCAACACTTTTTTATGCTTCAATGAATACTCGTGTTATCATTGGCGGCATTGGTGTTTTTACTATCTATTTATTGCCTACAATTATTTATTTCACAGAAAAAGAAAAAAGCTTTTTCAAGACTTTTTATGTTTTGTGCTATACAGGATTTGAAATTCTAATTGCAATACGAATAGTCCACAGATACTTGCATCCGCAAGATCTTATTATTTCTAACGATACTTTTGATAGCTTTTACAGCATCTGTTTGTTTCTTCTAACTTTAATCGGAATTGTTGGCTTTTTGCTTTTGGTAAAAGAAAGACAAGATCATAAAATCAAAAAGCTTTTGGATGACAAAAACCAGTTTTTCTCTATTATTTCACATGATTTAAGAGGACCTTTAGGATCATCGGTTTCCCTTTCTGAAATTTTGCTGGAAAATATAGAACAGTACAGCCGTGAAGAAATAAAAGAAATATCGGAACTGCTGCATGACTCAAATAAAAACATTTATAAGCTGCTCGAAAATCTTTTGGAATGGTCTAAAGTCCAAACGGGAATGATTACTTTTCATCCTAAAAATATATTGCTAAATGCTTTAATTGAGGAAAATATTGAACTAAGCAGAAATGTCGCTTTAAGTAAAAATATAGACATCACATTTGAATCGGCTTTTTTGCTTGAGGCAGAAGTTGATAAAAATATGATTAGCACCATTTTGCGCAATTTACTGAGCAATGCTATTAAATTTACAGGTAAAAATGGAGAAGTTAAACTAAAACTGATTAAAACCAATCAGAAAGCAGAAATCTCTATTACGGATAATGGAATTGGAGTTCCTGATTACATCAAAGAAAAGTTATTTAAAATTAACGGAAAAGTGCTTCAGAAAGGCACCGAAAACGAACTCGGAAGCGGACTCGGATTGCTGCTCTGCAAAGAGTTCGTAAACATTCATAAAGGAGAAATCTCGGTAGAAAGCGAACAAGGAAAAGGAAGTACGTTTAGGTTTACGCTTCCGCTAAAGACTGTTTAAATTCCAAAACTGAAATTCCAAATTCCAATTCTCATTTTATGTCTTCCTGAGCGGAGTCGAAGGACACATATCGATGAGCACACAATAATGATTTTGCACAAAATCCTTCGACTCCGCTCAGGACAACAAACTATACGTGAATCCTTAGGAAAAATCCAAAATAAAAAATCCAAATCCCAGTATAAATTGGAATTTGGATTTTAAAATATTTTGGAATTTTAGAAACGTTTAGTCTAACACAAAACTTACGCTAACATTTGCTGTAATTTCGATTTCGCCAATTGCTAGAGTTTCGTTTGAAGCTCCTCCCATTGCATCTGCTTCTTTCATTCTCATAGCAGCATACATTGGCTGTGGACGGTAAACTTGAGAGTTATCAGAGATTGTAAACGCTTTACCCACTTTTTGTCCTAAAACAGAAACGTATTCTTCAGCTTTTACTTTAGCATCTTTCATCGCTAATTTTCTTGCTTCAGACTCGTACTGCGCTAATTTAGATGATTCAAAAGAAACTCTGTCAATTCTATTGATTCCTTGCTGAACCAATCCTTCCATTAATTCATCATACTTAGACAAATCTTTTACTACGATTTCTACAGTTTGTGTAGCGTTATAAGAAGTTTTCTTTTTCTCATAATCGTACTGCGGATTAAGAGCTACTTGTTTTGTTTTGAAATCTGCTGTGGGGATATTCATTTTTTTGATGAATTTTAAAACAGCATCCATCTTTTCATCATTTTGTTTTTTAACATCCTTAGCATTATTCCCTTTTGTTTCAACAGAAGCTGAAATACAAACCTGATCAGGTGCTACTTTTACTTTTCCTTCTCCATTAACATTAATTAGAGGTATTTGTTTGATTTCTTGGCCGTAAGACATAGTCATAAACATGATTGTTAAAAATAATACTAGTTTTTTCATTTTTGTTAAATTTTAATGTTTGACAAGAGCATTCCAAAAGTTGTGCCAAGCTTACAGTTTTCCCAATTTTGCCATTCCAAAAAGTATCAAAATCGGAATTGCAAGCAGAATTACCATCAACGTATGGTCTGTAAATAATGATGGCATTTTTATCAAAGTAATTAAATAACCGCCTATAGCACCTCCAAAGTGTGCTGTATGCCCAATATTGTCATTTTTGGCCTTCATTCCATAAATTGAGTACAATAAGTACAAAATTCCGAAAAGATAAGCCGGCATCGGAATGACATAAAATATTCCGAGCATCATGTCAGGCTGCAGCAATATGGCCGAATATAAAACTCCAGTTACGGCGCCAGAGGCTCCAACAGCTCTATAACTATAATCATTTTTATGAAAGAGCATGGTAAGAAGGCTTCCGAAAATTAAACTTCCAAAATACACCAAGATGAAAGAAAAATTACCAAGCCAACCTAAAACTACAGGTGCAAAAAAATACAAAGTCAGCATATTAAAAATCAAATGCATCATATCAACATGCAGAAAACCAGAAGACAGCATTCTGATTTGCTCTCCTGAACGAATGCTTCCTACATGAAATTCGTATTTTCTAAAAAAATAAAGATCGTTAAAACCTTTGTAACTAATAACAACGTTCGCAACGATAATCGCTATTAAAATAATATTCATAAATAATAATTATTGTGAATTGTAAATATAATCATTCTTAAAGATAAGTTAGCAAGAAAGCAAAATATCAATCGCTAATCATTTTTAATTTATCTTTGTAAAAAAAAATTACATGCAATTTCTTGTTTATATTTTAGCCTACCCGTTACTTTGGCTTATCTCTATACTTCCCTTTCCTGTATTTTACCTATTCTCAGATTTTGTATATTTTTTAGTGTACAGAGTTATCGGGTATCGTAAAAAAGTAGTGCGCGAAAATCTAGCGCTTACTTTGCCTCATTTGAGCAATGCAGAAAGAAAAGTTGTAGAAAAGAAATTCTACAAACATATGTGTGACCTGTTTTTAGAAATGGTAAAAACCATGAGCATGTCTCCAGAGGAAATGGAAAGAAGATTTCATGTAACCAATATAGATCTTGTTCGCGATTATGCTAAAAAGGGAAAAAGCGTGATTTTGGTAGCTTCACATTATGCAAGTTACGAGTGGCTTTTAACGATAAATCCTAAACTTGGATTTCAAGGAGTTGCTGTTTACAAAAGGCTAGCTAATCCTTATTTTGACAAATTAATTCGAAAAATCCGTTCTAAATACAATACCGAGATGATCGAAACCCGAAAAGCAATTCCAACAATGGCAAAGAACCAACGTGAGGGTATTTTAAGTCTGTATGGTTTAGCAAGCGACCAATCGCCAAAGATGGAAAGGATTTTTCATTCGATGAAATTTATGGGAGTTGAAGTTCCTGTGCATACAGGCGCCGAAACATTAGCAAAAAAATATGATTTAGCAGTTCTATTTGTAGAGGTTAAAAAAGTTAGAAGAGGCTATTATGAGGCTACATTTATTCCGCTTGCTGATAATCCGAAAGAAGTAGAAAACTTTAAAATTACTGAAATGTATCTTAAAGAAGTAGAAAAACAAATTCTAGAAGCTCCCGAGTTTTATTTATGGACGCACAAAAGATGGAAACACCGTATAGAATAATATTTCGAAAATAATTTAACCGAAAATCCGAAAAAACAGATGCTGCTTTTCGGACTTTTTTCTTTTAAAACCGAGTAATACTACATAAATGGGCTTTGTATATCAGATTTGATGTGTTTTTGTAATGATTTTTTTGAATGGATAAAAAAAGGAAACAATTTAAATTTGGCTCTTCTCTAATTATCTAAAAGAACCTAAAATCATTAACCCATGATCCAAAAACTATTTTTTTCATTTTTCGTATCGGTGCTCTTTTTTTCTGTCTTCGCCCAAAGTCCGAAACGAGGAATTGCTTACGGATACCACTCCCAAGCCGATATGCAGGTTTTAAAACCAGGCCTTTCTTGGTGGTACAACTGGTCCCCAGAACCTGATGCCGATTTGCGAGCTACTTATGAATCTCTCGGCGTTGAGTTTGTTCCAATGGCATGGGGAAAAGTCAACGATAATGACGTACAAACTTTCATAAATAAAATAAAACCTGGAGCCAAATATCTTCTGGCGTTTAATGAACCTAATTTTACCGACGGCGCAAGATTAACACCACAAGAAGCAGTAAATGCATGGGCAAATATTGAAAAAATCGCTGCTGCAAAAAATCTAGAAATTGTAAGCGCCTCACCAGCTTATAATGGCCCCAATAATTACGGAGGAATTTCTGACCCTGTTGTTTGGCACAATCAGTTTTTTCAATTATGCCCGAACTGTAAAGTTGATTATATCGCTTTTCATACTTATGATGCCACTGCTGGATCTGTGATTGGAGTAACAGGAATTTTAAAACAATTCAATCGCCCGCTTTGGATTACGGAGTTTGCCAATAGAGTTATACAGACCGCTGATGAAAAAACAGCTTTCATGAAACAAATTTTAACCAGCTATGAAAATGATCCAGATATTTTTCGTTATTCATGGTTTTCTGGAAGAGTAAATCCAACTTGGACTGATATGTTAGAAGGACAATTGTTAAGTGCTACAAGTGGTGTCTTAAGACCAATTGGAACTGAATATATCAATGTTCCTTATACAACAAAAAAAATGAATGTACCTGGACGTGTCATTGCCAATAAACATTACAGAAGAAAAGGAACTGGTTTACAAGCAACAACAGATTCTGGAACGGGGCAAAATGTTTGTTTCATCAATGAAGGAGACTGGAACGAATTTATGCTGAATGTTGCCAATGCTGGAACCTACAACTTAACTTTTAGAGTGGCATCTCCCGTATTGACAGGCAAATTTGACATTCTAGTAAATGACGTTGTGGTAAAAGCCGATGAAACATTTCCACCAACAGGTGACTGGCAGACTTTTGCTAATAAAACGGTAAATGATGTTTTTTTACCAAAAGGCGAGGTGTATTTAAAAATCAAATTCAAATCAAATGACTTCAATTTTAATTTCATCGATTTTGCTGTTGCCAATCTTGGCGTTAAAGATAATGAGCTAGAAAAAGAGAGCTTTACTATTTATCCAAATCCTGTAAAAACGCAAGCCACTTTGCATATTAAATCAAACACTACTGAACCTTTAACGATCAAAATAATTGATATGAAAGGAGATGTCTGTTTTTCTTCTGCAGATTATTTTACGAATCAAGATATTAAAATTGGAGACAAGCTTCCAAAAGGAGTTTACATTGTAAACGCTTCGTATGGAAATATTAAAAAATCGATTAAAATAATTAAGAACTAATTCATTCCGTTAGGAATAAATTAGTTTTTGAATAAACAAAAGAATCTTTAGAATTTCTAAACAGGTTTTTATGTAAAATTCATTCCGTTAGGAATGTCTCATCGGTAGATATCAGATTTTAAGTAAGAGTTACACGTTCCGTAGGAACGTCTGATTAATCGGAAATGCATTCAATTCGAAAAAAATCACGTGTCCCTACAGGACACAAATATAAACAACGCCATTTTTTTTCTACCAATGAGACATTCCTAACGGAATGTTTTTTAAATAAAAAAAGCTCCGAAGAGCTTTTTTATTTTAAAAACTGAAATCTTAAATTCCAGCAATTACTTTAATCTCATCAATAATTCGAAGTGCCAATTGATCTGCAGCTGCTTGAGAAGGTGCCTCAGTATAAATACGAATAATTGGTTCTGTATTTGATTTTCTTAAATGAACCCATTCTGTAGCAAAATCAATTTTCACACCGTCAATTGTCGAAATATCTTCGTTTTTGTATTTCTCAGTCATTTGAGTTAAAATCGCATCAACATCAATTTGTGGCGTCAATTCAATTTTGTTTTTGCTCATGTAGTATTCTGGATAAGAAGCTCTCAAAGCAGAAACCGACATTTTTTTGTTTGCCAAATGCGTCAGGAACAAAGCAACTCCAACCAAACTGTCTCTTCCGTAGTGCAATTCAGGATAGATAATTCCTCCGTTTCCTTCACCACCGATGATAGCATTGTTTTTCTTCATCAACTCTACCACGTTCACCTCACCTACAGCACTTGCTTCATAGCTTCCGCCGTGCGCTTTGGTAACATCTCTTAAAGCACGAGAAGATGACATGTTAGAAACTGTATTTCCTGGAGTTTTGCTTAAAACATAATCTGCAACAGCAACCAAAGTATATTCTTCTCCAAACATTTCACCGTCTTCACTGATAAAAGCCAAACGATCTACATCTGGATCTACGACGATACCAAAATCTGCTTTTTCTTTTACAACAAGCTCAGAAATATCAGTTAAATGCTCTTTTAAAGGCTCTGGATTATGCGGGAAATGTCCGTTTGGCTCACAGTACAATTCAACCACTTCCACTCCCATTAATTTTAGAAGCTTCGGAATAATAATTCCTCCTGATGAATTTACACCATCAACAACAACCTTGAATTTAGCTTCTTTTACTACTTCGATATCTACCAATGGCAAGTTTAAAACTTCATCGATATGAATATCCATATAAGCATCATTTGAAATAACTTCGCCTAAACTATCCACATCCGAAAAATCAAAAGCTTCGGCTTCAGCAATTTCAAGAATTTTTGCTCCGTCTGCACCGCTTAAAAATTCACCTTTAGCATTTAATAATTTTAAAGCATTCCATTGTTTTGGATTATGAGAAGCTGTTAAAATAATTCCACCGTCAGCTTTTTCCAAAGGAACAGCCACTTCAACAGTTGGCGTTGTAGAAAGTCCAAGATCGATAACATCGATACCTAAACCAATTAAAGTATTCACAACTAAATTATGAATCATTGGTCCCGAGATTCTTGCATCACGGCCAATTACAACTGTCAATTTATCTTTAGAAATATTGTTTTTTAAGAAAGTTCCGTAAGCCGACGCAAATTTTACTGCATCAACAGGAGTTAAATTGTCTCCTACTTTTCCTCCGATCGTTCCGCGGATTCCAGAAATAGATTTTATTAGAGTCATTTTTGTGAGTTAGGGTTATTTTTTTACAAATATAAAAAAGTTACCGAGTTACTAAGGTGCTAAGTTTCTAAGATTTTAATTTTAACCTATTAGGAAACTACTTGTATCTCGTTATTTTTATAACAAAATGATTTAAAAAAGTTTTTATACATTTACTAAAATAACTCAGAATCTTAAAAAACTTCGATTCTTAGAAACTTATAAAAAAATGAATTTCTTAGCCCATATATATCTTTCTGGAGACAATGATTTAATTAAAATCGGGAATTTTATGGCAGACGGAATTCGCGGAAAACAATTTGAGCATTTTCCTGAAGATGTTCAAAAAGGAATTTTACTGCATCGATTCATAGATACCTATACCGATTCTCACGATATTTTTAGAACCAGCACCAAACGCCTGCATGACCGATACCATCATTATGCTGGTGTAATTGTAGATATTGTTTATGATCATTTTCTAGCCAAAAACTGGGAAAAATATTCGGATGAAAAATTAGAACTTTTTGTGAAACGATTTTACCATTCTTTACATGATAATTATGACATTTTAACCGAAAAAACTCAAGGTTTAATGCCTTACATGATTGAAAGAAACTGGCTTTTGAGTTATCGTACAACCGAAGGAATCCAACATATATTAACCCAAATGGATAGAAGATCCAAAAATGTTTCTCAAATGCAGTTTGCTGTAGAAGAACTTACGGAATTTTATGATGAATTTGAAGAAGAATTTACATTGTTTTTTGAAGAAATGAGAGCACAAGCCAAAGAAAAACTGCTTTCTCTTTAAGCCAATTTAATTTTATTGAACATGAAAAAAATTACATTTTTAATAGCACTTTTATATATAAGCAGCAGCAATGCACAACAGACAGATCCAAATCCGACAGGATTAGTTGTTACAAGAGCCATGGTGGTTTCTGCACGCGAGGAAGCTTCAAAAATCGGTTCTGATATTATGAAAAATGGCGGAAACGCTTTTGACGCCATGGTCGGAACAGAATTAGCGCTTGCAGTTGCTTTTCCGTTTGCTGGAAATATCGGCGGCGGCGGTTTTATGGTTTACAGAAAAGCAAATGGCGAAGTAGGTTCTATAGATTATCGTGAAAAAGCTCCTCTGGCTGCTACAAAAGATATGTTTTTGGATAGCGAAGGAAATGTAATAAAAGGAAAAAGTACTCAAACAGCACTTGCCATTGGCGTTCCAGGAACAATTGCAGGCGTTTTTGCGGTTCATAAAAAATATGGTACAATGCCTATTTCTAAAATCCTTGAACCTGTAATTGCTTTAGCAGAAAGAGGTGTTGTAGTAACAAAAAAACAAGAGAAAAGCTTAAAAGATTATCATGAAAGCATTGTAAAAGTAAATGGAGAAAATTCGCTTTTATCTGGCAGTTTCAAAGAAAACGATACGATCAAATATCCAGCATTGGCCAAAACTTTAAGAAGAATTCAGAAAAAAGGAAGAAATGAATTTTATAAAGGTGAAACTGCTAAAATCCTAGTTAATTATTTAAAGGAAAAAGGCGGTATTATCACGATGCAGGATTTAGCGAAATATGAAGCGAAATGGAGAAAACCATTACAGTTTACTTATAAAGGTTTAAAGATTACTTCAATGGCTCCACCAAGCAGTGGCGGAATCTGTTTGGCTCAAATTTTAAAGATGCTCGAGCCTTATGATTTAGCCAAAATGGGACATAATTCACCAGATGCCATTCAGGTTATTGTTGAGGCTGAAAGAAGAGCGTATGCAGACAGAAGCTACTTTTTAGGCGATCCAGATTTTGTCAAGATTCCGCTGAAAGAACTATTAGATGAAAGTTACCTTCGTGAAAGAATGGCTAGCTTTAATCCTGAAAAAGCAACTTTATCTAGCGAAATAAAAGAAGGAAAAGTGAATTATGCCGAAAGCACAGAAACAACACACTATTCAATTGTAGATCAATTCGGGAATGCTATTGCTGCTACAACAACTTTAAATGATGGTTATGGTTCAAAATATTATTGTGACGAATTAGGTTTCTTTTTAAATAACGAAATGGACGATTTTAGTGCCAAACCAGGTTCTCCAAACATGTTTGGTTTGGTTGGAAATGAAGCCAACAGTATCGCTCCGCAAAAAAGAATGTTAAGTTCTATGACGCCAACCATTGTAGAAAAAGACGGAAAATTATTTATGGTTGTAGGAACTCCGGGAGGTTCAACGATTATTACTTCTGTTTTACAGACAATTCTAAATGTTTACGAATACAATCTAAGCATGCAAGAAGCCGTTAATGCTCCACGTTTCCACCATCAATGGCTGCCAGATTTAATTACTTTCGAACCCAATACTTTTGAAACAAAAACAATTGATCAGCTTAAAGCAAAAAGCTACATCATCAACGAAAAACCAACTCCAATTATCGGAAAAGTAGATGCTATTTTGGTTTTGCCAAACAAAAATCTAGAAGGCGGAGCTGACTTTAGAGGCGATGATAAAGCCGTTGGTTTTTAATAGTCTTAAGTTTTTATTTTTTTAATCTAACATTATAAACTAATTTTGTAAGAACGATAATTTTAAAACAGAATGCTAAAAAAATATTTCAGAAGACTCGAAAGCATCATTGCTTTGGCACAATCCTTAATGACTCCAAAGCAGTTTCTTTTTTTGTCAAGCGTTCTTATCGGAATATCTTGTTCACTTGCGGTTATCGTACTTAAAACTTTCGCGCATAGTGTATTCTCATTTGCAACATACATTAATGGAATCTTGAAATTGAGTTTCATTAACAGTATCCTGCCAATAATTGGTATTACATTAACCGTTTTTGTTGTAAATAAAGTGCTTAACGGAAGCATTCAAAAAGGAACTTCGCAAATACTTTATGCAGTGGCGAAAAAAGCCAGTATTATTCCGAGAAAGCAGATGTATGCCCAAATTGTGACAAGTTCATTAACAGTTGGTTTAGGAGGTTCTGCAGGTTTAGAAAGTCCGATTGTAATTACTGGTGCAGCTTTTGGCTCAAATTATGCCCAAAATTATAAGATGCAGTATAAGGATCGAACTTTGCTGATTGGATGTGGTGTAGCTGCTGGAATTGCGGCGGCTTTTAACGCTCCAATTGCAGGTGTTCTTTTTGCTATTGAGGTTTTATTGGTAGATGTCAGCATTTCTGCTTTTACGCCTATTATGATTTCTGCGGCAACGGGCGCTTTGGTTTCTGCAATTGTTTTGGACGAAAGCATTCTTTTGAGCTTTAAAAAACAAGAATCTTTTGATTATCATAATATTCCGTTTTATGTTATTTTGGGAGTTCTAACTGGACTGGTTGCTATCTATTACTCAAGAAACTTTCAAAGAGTCGAGCATTATTTTGCCAAACAGCAAATCAATCCTTATAAAAAAGCTTTAATTGGCTCATCGTTATTGGCGTTATTAATTTTTATTTTTCCAACCCTATTTGGTGAGGGATACGAAAGCATTAAAACCTTATCTGACGCCGATCCAGGGCATTTATTAGACAATACTTTATTTGCTGATTTTAGAAACAATCAATGGGTTTTGCTTTTATTTATTGGCGCTACTATGATGGTTAAAGTTTTTGCTTCTGGATTAACGCTTGGAAGCGGAGGAAATGGAGGAAACTTTGCTCCTTCTCTATTCTTAGGATCTTATCTAGGATATTTCTTTTCTAAACTTGTTACTATGATAGGTTTATCTAAACTTCCTATCAGTAATTTCACAATGGTTGGAATGGCTGGGATTCTTAGCGGTTTATTTCATGCGCCTCTAACAGCAATCTTCTTAATTGCAGAAATTACAGGAGGCTACGGATTGATGATTCCGCTTATGATCGTTTCTTCCATTAGTTTTGCCATTTCTAAACGTTTCGAAAAATATTCGCTTGACGTAAAAGGATTAGCCAAAAAAGGACATGCGTTTACAAGCAATAAAGATTCTAATATCCTATCGACTTTAGACATTGACTCAATTATTCAATGCGATTATTTGACAGTTCACCCAGACGAAAATCTAAGTAAATTAGTAGATCTTATTTCGCATTCCAATCAAGTAGTTTTTGCAGTTGTCAATCAAGACAAAGATTTGGTTGGAGTAGTTCATTTTAATGATATTCGAGAAATCATTTTTAATTCTTACCGAGTTAAATACACTTTTATTAGAGACGTAATGAAAGCGCCTGCTGCGACAATTTCTACACTCGACAGCATGGAAATTGTAATGCGAAAATTTGAAACTACAAAATCTGCTTTCCTTCCTGTTTTAAGAGATGGAAAATACCACGGATTTATTTCCAAATCGATAGCACTCGAAGCTTATAGAACAAAACTCCGTTCTATGACGATTGAATAAACGTTAATATCGGATACGTTAAAAATTTTATTTATCCGATATTAAGAAGTATCTTTGTAGGATTATGTTTAATATTGACCTAACATACAGAGAAGAATTTCAATCAACCTTTGATAGATTGTACCAAAAAAGGCAAGAACTACAAAACAGCAGACCATTGCCCAATATTGCGTTGAATAAAATACGAGAAAGCCTTTCTTTAGAATGGACTTATAACTCTAATAGTATTGAAGGAAATACATTAAGTCTGAGAGAAACCCAAATGGTTATCCAAGAAGGAATTACCATTAAAGGGAAATCGCTTCGCGAACATTTTGAAACTCATAATCACGACAAAGCTATTGATTATCTTTATTCAATTGTAGATGAAGAATATAAGCTAAGAAGCATCGATATTCTTTCTATACATGGATTAGTAATGCGTTCTATCGAAGAAGATTTCGCGGGCAGAATTCGTAATGGAGGCGTCCGAATTTCTGGTGCTAATTTTATGCCACCAAATGCAAATAAAGTTTCAGATTATTTAGACGAATTAATCGAGTTTATCAATAAAAATCCGTTAGGTTTAAACGATATAGAATTGGCAACAATCTATCATCATAAACTGGTCTGGATTCATCCTTTTTTTGATGGAAATGGTCGTACCGTTCGTTTAAGCATGAATTTATTATTGATTCGATGCGGTTTTCCTCCTGCCATTATTTTAAAAAATGATCGCAAGAAATACTACGAAGCGCTCAATCAAGCTAATAATGGAAATTACCAAAAATTGACACTTTTGATGTGTCAGGCACTCGAAAGAACGCTTAATATATATTTAGGTGCAATGCCAGGAAGCAATTATGATTATCAATCTATTCAAAACATTGTTAGTGAGCCTGATACTCCGTACGGCCAAGAATATGTAAGTTTATTGGCCAGAACAGGAAAAATAGATGCTTACAAAGAAGGCAGAAACTGGTATACCACCAAAGAAGCAATTGAAAACTATATGGCAACCCGAAAAAGAAAACGCTGATTTTAAATCAGCGTTTTTTGTTATTAATTGTAACATAAACTTTTGCTATCGAGCACTAAAAGAACAAATCAAAGTGGTAACTTTGCGTTTTGCTCAAAATTATGTTAGATAAAGACAATACTATTGAAGTTCTTGGTGCAAGAGTTCATAATCTAAAAAATATCGATATATCTATTCCGCGTGAAAAACTGGTTGTCATTACTGGTTTATCAGGTTCGGGAAAATCCTCTTTGGCATTTGATACCATTTATGCTGAAGGTCAGCGTCGTTATGTTGAAACGTTTTCAGCTTACGCAAGACAATTCCTTGGCGGATTAGAACGTCCAGATGTTGATAAAATCGACGGACTTTCTCCCGTAATCGCAATTGAACAAAAAACTACCAGTAAAAGTCCGCGCTCTACGGTTGGAACAATTACTGAAATTTACGATTTTCTTAGACTTCTATACGCGCGTGGCGCAGATGCATACAGTTACAACACAGGCGAAAAAATGGTTTCGTATTCTGATGAACAGATTAAAGATCTGATTATTCAGGACTATAAAGGAAAACGAATCAATATTCTGGCTCCAGTTATTAAAGCCAGAAAAGGACATTATGCAGAATTATTTCAGCAGATTACCAAACAAGGATTCTTGAAAGTTCGTGTAAATGGTGAAGTTCAAGATTTGGTTGCCGGAATGAAATTGGATCGTTACAAAACTCATGATATTGAGATTGTTGTAGACAGAATGGTGATTGAAGATAATCCTGATACGCAAAAAAGATTATCGGAAAGCATCAATACAGCTATGCATCACGGTGAAGATGTTTTGATGATTTTGGATCAGGATTCTAATGAAGTGCGTTATTTCAGTAGAAACTTAATGTGTCCTTCAACAGGAATATCGTATCAAAATCCAGAACCGAATTTATTTTCATTTAACTCTCCAAAAGGAGCTTGTCCGCATTGTAACGGATTGGGAACTGTACACGAAATAAACGTCAAGAAGATCATTCCAAATCCGAAATTATCTATAAAAGCAGGTGGTTTTGCGCCTCTTGGCGAATACAAATCTTCATGGATATTCAAGCAATTGGAAACCATTGGAGAAAAATTCGGATTTAAAATAACTGATCCGATTGAAAAAATTCCGGAAGAAGCCATGCAAATGATTTTGTACGGCGGAAAGGATAAATTTTCTATCAACTCAAAAGATCTTGGTGTTACAAGAGAATATAAAATCGATTTTGAAGGAATTTCTAATTTTATCAAAAACCAATATGACGAAAGTGCTACAACGAGCATAAAGCGTTGGGCAAAAGATTTTATGGACGAAATCAATTGCCCTGTTTGCGATGGTTCTCGTCTTAAAAAAGAAGCATTATTTTTTAGAGTAAATGAAAAAAATATCACCGAATTGTGTGATATGGATATCTCAGATTTGACAGCGTGGTTTCATGATCTAAATAGCCATTTAACTGACAAGCAGCTTTTAATCGCTTCTGAAGTCGTAAAAGAAATCAAAGACCGCTTGAATTTCTTGATGAATGTTGGTTTGAATTATCTAGCTTTAAGCCGAAGCTCAAAATCGCTTTCTGGTGGTGAAGCACAGCGTATTCGTCTGGCAACACAAATTGGTTCTCAGCTCGTTGGAGTTCTTTATATTTTGGATGAACCAAGTATTGGTCTGCACCAAAGAGATAACGAAAAACTGATTCATTCTCTGGAACAATTACGCGATATCGGAAATTCGGTTATTGTTGTTGAACACGACAAAGACATGATCGAAACGGCTGATTATGTAATTGATATTGGTCCTAAAGCTGGAAAATACGGAGGAGAAATTATTAGTATAGGAACTCCAAAAGAGACTTTAGCTTCAGACACTATTACCGCTCAATATTTGAATGGTAAAATGAAATTTGATATTCCGAAGAAAAGAAGAAAAGGAAATGGCAAATTCTTAAAACTGACTGGAGCAACTGGAAATAACTTAAAAAATGTTTCTATTGAAATTCCGTTAGGACAATTAGCCTGTGTTACTGGAGTTTCTGGAAGCGGTAAATCAACTTTGATTAATGAGACGCTTTATCCGATTCTGAATGCGTATTATTTTAATGGCGTAAAAAAACCGCAACCTTATAAAAAGATTGAAGGTTTAGAACATATTGACAAAGTAATTGATATTGACCAAAGTCCGATTGGAAGAACACCACGTTCGAATCCAGCGACATATACAGAGGTTTTCACAGAAATCAGAAATCTATTTACGATGACTTCTGAAAGTATGATTCGTGGTTACAAAGCGGGACGTTTTAGTTTTAACGTAAAAGGTGGGCGTTGTGAAACCTGCGAAGGTTCTGGTGTAAGAACAATCGAAATGAACTTTTTACCAGATGTTTACGTAGAATGTGAAACGTGTCAGGGAAAACGTTTTAATAGAGAAACTTTAGAAATTAGATACAAAGGAAAATCTATCTCCGATGTTTTGGATATGACGGTTGATGAAGCAGTTCCATTTTTTGAAAATATTCCGAAGATTCATAGAAAAATTAAAACCATTCAAGATGTTGGATTAGGTTATATTACACTTGGTCAACAAAGCACAACACTTTCTGGTGGTGAAGCGCAACGTATAAAACTAGCGGGAGAATTATCTAAAAAAGATACTGGAAATACATTTTATATTCTCGACGAACCTACAACAGGATTACACTTTGAAGACATTCGCGTTTTAATGGAAGTAATCAATAAATTGGTTGACAAAGGAAATACAATTCTTGTCATCGAACATAATATGGATGTTATTAAACTTGCCGATTATATTATTGATATTGGTCCAGAAGGCGGAAAAGGCGGTGGACAATTGGTTGCTAAAGGAACTCCAGAAGAAGTGGCTCAGAATAAAAAGAGTTATACGGCTAAGTTTTTGAAAAAAGAACTAGAGTAGAAACAACATCTTTGTCAAAGTTTTTAAACTTTGACAAAGATTAAATCTAAAAAACTTTCAGTTTTACAGATACTATACACCTGATAATGAATCAAAAAACCGAATTTGATTATTATCATAACATTACTTTTGGATTATAATTCCTGTTTTTTATAACAATTCTAGAAAAAAGCGTTAATTTAGTGTCCGCTTTTTTTGAAAAATCCATGCTTTTTTAAAGAAAACATGTTTCAATTAAAACCAATGTTTATTTGAAACCAACTGCCCTAGCCCTGATGGGAGCGGCATCTCCCGATTTAGAAAAACAAGGCTTTTTAGCCGTAGTTTTTGTTTATCGGGAATATAGTGGACAGCAGGAACTAGCTCCTTCCTTCGACTACGCTCAGGATGACAAAAAAGACATAAATAAAATAATAAATTAAAATACCTAAAATGAGATTAGAAGATTTTGATAATGATGAAGATAAAGTAATTCAGGATCGTTTAAAGCAAAAAACGTGGAATGAAATTAAAACCAATGACAGCTGGGCAATTTTTAAAATTATGTCTGAGTTTGTAAATGGTTACGAAGCAATGGGACGTATTGGTCCTTGTGTTTCTATTTTTGGATCGGCAAGAACAAAACCAGATGACAAGTACTATCAGCTGGCTGAAAAAATCGCTTATAAAATCAGTAAAGCAGGTTACGGTGTGATTACAGGAGGTGGTCCCGGAATTATGGAAGCTGGAAATAAAGGTGCGCATTTAGGAGGAGGAACTTCGGTTGGTTTAAATATCGAACTTCCGTTTGAGCAGCATTTTAACCCATATATTGATCACGATAAAAACTTGAATTTCGACTATTTCTTTGTGAGAAAAGTAATGTTCGTAAAATATTCGCAAGGTTTTGTGGTTATGCCAGGAGGTTTTGGAACTTTAGACGAAATGTTTGAAGCGATCACTTTGATTCAGACTAAGAAAATTGGAAAGTTCCCGATTATTTTGGTTGGAGTTGAGTTCTGGTCTGGCTTGATTGAATGGGTCAAAACTGTTTTGGTTGAAAAAATGCATACCGTAAGCCCTGAAGATTTGAATTTATTTAAAATTGTAGATACTGAAGACGAAGTTGTTGAGGCATTGGATAAATTCTACAAAAAGTACGATTTAAGTCCGAATTTCTAATTTTCAAAACCATATAAGTGATATAAGTTCATTTAAAAGTATGTTTTTAAGCTTTGCGTTAAAAACACTTTTATCACTTATATGGTTAAATTATATTGCAAATACGTAAAAATTGAGAGCTGTTTTTTTAAACAGCTTTTTTTATACTATTTTTACAAAAATCCGTAACTTCATTATGTCCGTACATAAGTATGTCTGATAATTTTTAAGCCATTATTTGAAAGCACTTTATAAAATTATTTGCCTCATTATAGTTTTATCATTTTCGATAAAACTAACTGCACAACATCAATCTAAGATGGAAGTGGCGGTAAATCTTGAGCTTAAGACACTGAATATAAAACAGGATATTACGTATCATAATACTACAAACGACACTTTGGTTTCGATTGTTTTGAATGATTGGAATAATGCTTTTGCTGACAAAAATACGCCTTTGGCAAAACGTTTTTCTGATGAGTTTTACAGAGGTTTTCATTTAGCTAAGGCAGTAGATCGAGGAAAAACAACCATTATAAATCTAACCGAAACCAATTTTTCGGCTTTGGAATGGGAAAGAAGCGCCGAAGATCCTGATTATATTACCGTAAGATTAAATCGCAAGCTTCTTCCTAATGAAAAAATCGTTTTACATCTCAATTACATTGTAAAAATACCGAACGACAAATTCACTCATTTTGGATTTACTCAAAATGGCGGTATGGCATTAAAAAATTGGTTTTTAAGTCCTGCGCGATTTGAAAATGGCTTTTTTGTAAAGTACAATAATTTCAATCTAGATGATATTGCTAATGCGGTGAGTGATTACGAAGTGGAAATTAAAATTCCGAATCAGTATTCTATCACTACCGATTTAAATTCGGTTTCAAAAGATTCAACCAATCAGAGCTACAATATTTATTCTTTCTCTGGAAAAAACAGAACCGATTTTAGTCTTTATATCGAAAAGAAAAACAGTTTTAGAAGCTACGATAATGGCTCTTTACAGGTTCTGACAAATTTAAAAAACAAAAAAATAGACGAATTCCAGAAAGCCATTATTATTAATCGAGTAGTTTCTTACGCTGAAAAATTTATTGGCAAATATCCACACGAGAGAATTACGGTTTCTCAGATAGATTATGACCGAAATCCGTTTTATGGCTTAAATCAGCTGCCTTCGTTTATTAGTCCGTTTGAAGATGATTTTATGTTTGAGATTCAATTTTTAAAGACTTTTTTAAACAATTACCTCAAAAACAGTCTGCGCTTAGATCCAAGAAAAGACAATTGGGTTTATGATGGAATCCAGATATATACGATGATGAAATATATGGAAGAGCATCATCAAGATGAAAAAATGCTGGGAAAACTTTCAGATATGAAGCTTTTTAAAAGTTATAACATTACGAACCTAACTTTTAATGAACAATACAGCTATTACTATATGTTAATGGCTCGTAAAAATCTGGATCAGCCTTTAGGAGACCCAAAAAACACACTGATAAAATTTAATGAACAGATTGCCAGTAAATATCGCGCTGGCTTAAGTTTAAGCTATTTAGACGATTATCTTAATCATGATATTGTACCTAAAAGCGTAAAAGAGTTTTACAATCTTAACCAATTTGGACAATCAAACCGTTATGATTTTGAAAAAATCTTAACTCAAAAAAGTCCAAAAAATATCGATTGGTTCTTTAAAACCATTATTGATTCGAGAGATATTATAGATTATAAATTTTCGGATGTTTCAAGAACTACAGACAGCGTAAAATTTTCGGTTAAAAGCAAAACTGGAATCTACGCTCCTATTCCTATTTATGGAATTAAAAAGAAAGAAGTCGTTTTTAAAGAATGGATTGAGCCTACCAAAAAAGATTCTGTTTATGAATTCAGCCGAAAAAATGCGGAAAAAATTGTCATTAATTACGATAATGAAGTTCCTGAGTATAATCAAAGAAACAACTGGAGATCTTTAAAAAGTGTTTCACTGAATCGTCCTGTAAAATTTAATTTTACTAAAGATTTGGAAGATCCAGATTACAATCAGATTTTATACATTCCGACATTAAATTATAATTATTATGATGGTTTCACCCCAGGAATCCGTTTTCATAATAAAACTATTTTAGACAAACCTTTTAATTTTGATATTAATCCGGCTTATTCAATCAAAGCAGGTACAATTTCTGGTTCATCTGCCTTTTCTTGGAATCAGTATTATAGAAACAGCACTTTATTTAATGTTCGATATTCTATCAGTCAGAATTATTTTCATTATGCACCAGATGCAACTTATTTAAGATTAAATCCGATGGTAGTATTTCGCATTCGCGAAAAAGATTTCAGAGACAACAGAAAGCAAATGTTTATGTTCCGCCAGGTTATCGTAAATCGTGAAGCAAGCGATTACATTACAGACAATTCAGAACCAAATTATTCCATATTTAATGCCCGTTATTCTAATACTAAAACTGAATTAATTGATCATTTTAACTTTATGACCGATTTGCAGTTTTCTAGTGGATTCGGAAAGGTTGCAGGAGAAGTAGAATACAGAAGATTATTTGAAAACAACAAGAAGTTAAATTTAAGATTATACGCTGGAAGTTTTGTTTATAACACAACAAACTCAGATTATTTTAGTTTTGGTTTAGACCGTCCAACAGATTATTTATTTGATTACAATTTGTTTGGGAGATCAGAAAGTACAGGATTTTTTAGTCAGCAATATGTAATTGCCGAAGGAGGTTTCAAGTCACAATTAGAGCCTTCATACGCTAACCAATGGATGACAACTCTAAACGCAAGTTATGCGATATGGAACTGGGTAGAACTTTATGGAGACATTGGTTTTTTGAAAAATAAACATCAAAGTGAGTTCTTTGCTTACGACTCTGGAGTACGTTTAAACCTTGTTCCTGATTACTTTGAACTCTATTTTCCTGTTTATTCTAATAACGGATGGGAAATATCACAACCTAAATACAATGAAAAAATACGATTTATCATCACATTTTCGCCAAAAACGTTAGTTACTCTTTTTACCCGAAAATGGTTTTAATCAAATGAAAATTAAATAAAAACTTGCGAAATTATCAATAAAATTAAATTTTACATAAAAATCACATAAATAAAATACGTAGTTTCTAGATTTGAATACAAATAATTAAATTATATTTAGTTTAAAGAATTATGATTATTGATTGTTTTTAAGTAATTTCGCGACATAAACAACATGACCCTACAAGATTATGATAAAAGAAAAAAACAATACTACACTGACATTTGAAGATTTCAAAACTGAGGTATTGAATGACTATAGAATTGCGGTAACAAGCCGTGAATGTAGTCTTTTAGGTCGAAAAGAAGTATTAACAGGAAAAGCTAAATTTGGTATTTTCGGAGACGGAAAAGAAGTTCCGCAGCTGGCAATGGCAAAAGCTTTTAAAAACGGAGATTTCCGTTCTGGATACTATCGCGACCAAACTTTTATGATGGCTATCGGCGAATTGGACGCTAAACAGTTTTTTGCTGGTTTATATGGTCATACCGATTTAGCTTTTGATCCAATGTCTGCAGGAAGACAAATGGGCGGACACTTTGTAACGCACAGTTTAAACGAAGATGGTTCTTGGAAAGATTTAACAAAACAAAAAAATTCAAGTTCAGATATATCTCCAACAGCAGGACAAATGCCAAGATTGCTTGGTTTGGCTCAAGCATCAAAAATCTACAGAAACGTTGACGGAATCACTATCAAAGATAAATTTTCAGTTAACGGAAATGAAGTAGCTTGGGGAACAATTGGTAATGCAAGTACTTCTGAAGGTTTATTTTTTGAAACTATAAATGCTGCAGGAGTTCTACAAGTTCCGATGGTAATGAGTGTTTGGGATGACGAATACGGAATTTCTGTTCATGCTAAACATCAGACTACTAAAGAAAATATTTCTGAAATATTAAAAGGATATCAGCGCGATGAAGATTCTAAAGGTTATGAAATCTTTAGAGTTAAAGGCTGGGATTATGCCGAATTGGTTTCGACTTATGAAAGAGCCGGAGCAATTGCGCGCGAAGAACACATTCCTGTTTTAATTCACGTAAACGAATTGACACAACCGCAAGGCCACTCTACTTCTGGTTCTCACGAACGTTACAAAAGTGCAGAAAGACTGGCTTGGGAAAGAGATTTTGACTGTATTCGTCAAATGCGTCTTTGGATGATTGCCATTAATATTGCTTCTCCAGAGGAATTGGCAGAACTTGATTTCGAATTAAAGAAAGAAGTTTTAGAAGCTAAAAAAGAAGCTTGGAATAACTTCATTAATCCTATTATTGACGAACAAAAGAATCTCTTAGCTTTATTGGAACAAATTGCTGAAGCAAGCATCAATCATAAAGAAAGAATCAAAAAATTAATTTCTGAATTGGCTGCAATTAAAGCGCCTTTAAAAAAGGAATTATTGGTTTATGCTAGAAAGATTCTTCGCTTTATTGAAGTGCCAAACAGCAAAGTTCTTTTATCTAACTGGATTACAAAATTCTTGAATGAAACTCAGGAAAAATTCAGCAGCAATCAGCATTCAGAATCGGCTCAGAATGTATTTTCTGTACAAAAAGTTCTTCCTAAATATGCAGAAAATGCAAAACCAGATTTGGATGGAAGAATGATTCTTCGTGATAACTTTGATGCCCTGTTTGCAAAATATCCAGAAACTTTAATTTTCGGTGAAGATGTTGGAAACATCGGAGACGTAAATCAAGGTCTTGAAGGAATGCAGGAAAAATACGGAGAACTTCGTGTTGCCGATGTCGGAATTCGTGAAGCGACTATTATTGGTCAGGGAATCGGAATGGCATTGAGAGGATTACGTCCGATTGCTGAAATTCAGTATTTAGATTATTTATTGTACGCTATTCAGATCATGAGTGACGATTTAGCTACTTTACAATATAGAACTGTTGGAAAACAGAAAGCGCCATTAATTATTAGAACTCGTGGACACCGTTTGGAAGGAATTTGGCATTCTGGTTCTCCAATGGGAATGATTATCAATGCGATTCGCGGAATTCACGTTTTGGTTCCAAGAGACATGACGCAAGCAGCTGGTTTCTACAACACTTTGTTAGAATGTGACGAACCTGCTTTGGTTATCGAATGTTTGAACGGATATCGTTTAAAAGAAAAAACTCCTTTGAACTTTGGTGAATTCAAAACGCCAATTGGAGTTGTAGAGACTTTAAGAGAAGGTTCAGATATTACTTTAGTTTCTTACGGATCAACTTTAAGATTGGTTATGCAAGCCGCTAATGAATTAGCAGAAAAAGGAATTGAATGCGAAGTGATCGATATTCAATCTTTACTTCCGTTTGATGTTAGCAAAGACATTGTAAAAAGTATTGCAAAAACAAACCGTCTTTTAGTAATTGACGAGGATGTTCCTGGAGGAGCTTCAGCATTCATTTTACAACAGATTTTAGAAGAACAAGATTCATACAAACATCTGGATAGCAAACCTCAAACTTTAGCTGCAAAAGCACATAGACCTGCTTACGGAACTGATGGAGATTATTTCTCTAAACCTTCAGCAGAAGACATTTATGAAAAAGTTTATGATATGATGCACGAAGTTAATCCTTCTAAGTATCCTACTTTATACCAGTAAAATACGATTTTTAGATATTAAAAAAGCTCCAAGAATTTGGAGTTTTTTTTGTTTTTACCCAAAGTGTCACACAGTTTTGTCATTTCGACGAAGGAGAAATCTCCATAAGTAGCTCGACAAAGATTGATCAGCATTGTGGAGTTTCTCGCGGAGATTTCTCCTTCGTCGAAATGACAAGATTGTGGATAATGTTATTCAAATTAATTAAAGATCCTTCAGCATCGCACGAGCTCTTTCCAAATCCTCAGCCGTATCAATTCCAATTCCAACATGAGTGGTTTCAACCATTTTAATACGCTTTCCGAACTCTAAATAACGTAATTGCTCCAACTTCTCAGAAGCTTCTAAAGATTTCATTGGAAGACTATAAAAGTCTAATAAAGCTTGTTTTCTAAAAGCATAAATTCCGATGTGCTGAAAATATCGTACTCCAACATTTTTCTCTCTCGGATACGGAATTACAGAACGTGAAAAATATAATGCAAACTGTGACTGATCTACCACCACTTTCACATTATTCGGATTGTTGATTTCCTCTTCATCTGTAATTTCACGCATTAACGAAGCCAAGTCAATTTTCTTATCAGGATCATTTTTAAAGACCGATAAAACCTGTGCTAAAGGTTCTGCTTCTGTAAAAGGTTCATCACCTTGCACATTTACCACAATATCAACATCAAGATCGGCAATAGCTTCAGCAATTCTATCACTTCCTGATTCATGTTCTTTGATGCTCATAATTGCTTTTCCGCCATTAGAAACAATTTCACCAAAAATCAAATCAGAATCGGTTACAACAAAAACATCATCAAATAATTTTGTTGAAACTGTTGCTTCGTAGGTTCTTAGAATTACTGTTTTACCTCCTAAATCCTGCATTAGTTTTGCAGGAAAACGTGTTGAAGCATATCTGGCTGGAATTACCGCTATTATTTTCATTCTTATATTTTACTGAGTTTAAAACTCAAAATTTAGTAATTTAATTTTCACCAATCTTAAGTGTTTGCAAATATGCAAAAATTACTTTTAAATTTCTGTTTTTCTATTTCTGTAAAGGACGAAAATCATCTTCAGGAATACTAAGCCAAAAAATTAAACCAAAACTGTGACACGAAGATAAGTTGCTGGAATTAATGTAGAATTTTGATCATTACTTTGGTTTTGGCTATTAACTAATCCTTCAAGTTTAGCATACAAATCCGAAGTTTTTCCATTTTGTTCTGCAGCTTCAAAAGCATTCATAGTTGGGCCATAGTACGTTTTTAATCGATTTAGCCACTCCGAAGGCGGGAATGCAGCTTTAAATGTAAAGGTATCTCTCTCAAAAGAAATATTTTCTTTAGGAACATCCGCATTTGTGAATCTTTCGATTACGTTATCCTCAATACCCCAAAGCATTGGGCTTACAAAACCCTCAGGAGGCGGAGGAGTAAATTCTGCACTAATTTTTAGGATTTGAGCAATCAACGTTGGATCTCCCGGTATCCAATTACCCATAATAATTTTACCTCCAGGTTTTGTGACACGAACCATTTCTTTGGCAACATCAAAAGGTTTTGGTGCAAACATTGCTCCGAAAATACTCATCGTAACATCGAAAGATTGATTTTTCAATTCATTCAAATCAGTTGCGTCACCTTCTTTAAATACAATATTATCTAATCCTTCCTTTTTTGCTCGAAGATTGCCAGCTTCAACTAAATTTCTTGCTATATCAACACCTAAAACATTGGCTCCTACTTTTGCCGAAGGTATTGCAGTAGTACCATCGCCGCAGCCGAGATCTAAAACGTCACTATTTTCTTTAATTCCAATTTTGGCAACCAATTCCGCACCGCTTTCTCTCATAGATTCTGCAACACGTGTAAAATCGCCTTTTTCCCATAATGCTTTGTTTGGATTCATCTTATTTTTATCAGTGATTATAGTGCTGATGCCGCACTCTTACTTCATTTGTAAACATCTTCTATCATTTTTTAAATTTATCACCAGTTAATCACAAAAGGCATTTAAAAAACTACTTAAAAAGAAGATAAAAACAAAATAATCAACTGACAAACAATTACTTACACAAAAATAAACAAATTTAGACAAAACATTTTGCTGTCGCACCAAATTTATTATTTAAACAAATTATAAGATTATAAACTTATAGACCAATATTACATAAATGGAAACGATTGGAAAACTTTGACGAGTTCATTCGTTATTTTTATATAAAGACAAATATTCCATTATCAAGGAGCTTTCTAAAATATATTTATAACATATTTCTCAAAGCATTGTATTTTAATATCTTATAAATATTTTTACTTTTATAAGAAAAAACATGAAAAGAAACTTTACTTCTCTCCTGCTCTATTTCTTTTTAATTCTAAATTTAAATGCTTTCTCACAAAATGGCAAGTCAAATATCTTAAATCCGTTTTCTAATCGAATTTTTTCAGGAAAAGGATATCAGCCTTTACAAGATTTAAAATGGAAATTTAAAACAGATGGTAAAATCTTTTCTTCTCCAATCGTTCAAAACGGAATCGCCTATATTGGCAGTGAAGATGGCTATTTTTATGCTGTCGATGAAAAATCTGGAAACTTAAAATGGAAATTTAAAACCAATGGAGCCGTTCACAGTTCTGCGAGTATTTACCATAACATTGTTTATTTCGGAAGTTTTGATGGGCATTATTATGCTGTAAATGCTAAAACAGGAAAAGAAATTTGGCGTTTTACAACCAAAGGCGAACACTGGTATAGCGAAATCGGAATGTGGGGCATGAAACCAAGCGATTTGCTTATGGCCGATTTATGGGATTTTTATCTTTCGACACCAGTAATTTATGTAGACCATAATTCTGCATTGGCAATTTTCGGAAGCAGTGATGGAAACATGTATGCCGTTGATGCTAAAAATGGAACTCTAAAATGGAATTTCCAGACAAAAGCAGCCATACACAGCACTCCAGTTTTAGACAAAAGTACCGTTTATTTTGGCGGATGGGATGGCGTTTTTTATGCTTTGGATTGTAAAACAGGAAAAGAAAAATGGAAGTTTTCTACTGAAATTAAAACGGGTTTTACAGGAATTCAGGCTTCTGCAACAGTTTATGATGGTGTCGTTTATTTTGGCGCAAGAGACCCTTATTTGTTCGCGCTTGATGCTGAAACAGGAAAATTAATCTGGAAATACAATGCTGAAAACTCTTGGATTCTAAGTTCAGCTGTTATTAAAGATAATACGGTTTATGTTGGAACTTCAGATACTTATGCGCTTCTGGCTTTAGATGCAAAAATAGGAAAAGAAAAATACCGATTTAAAGGAAACGGATATGTTTATTCTTCACCTGCAATTGCTGGAAATACAATTTATTTTGGAGATTTTTCGGGGAATTTCTTTAGCTTAAACTTGCTTTCTGACGGAAAAGAATCGAATACCATTTCTACCGAAAACAGAAATAAATATGCGGCAAGCACTCTCAATAACAATCTTTTAGATTTTGGATTTGCAGCCAAAAAAGCTGACTTGTCCATTTATGCCGAAAATCAAAAGGTTATGGATGAGTTTTACAAATTAGGTTCCATTGTTTCTTCTCCATTCATCAGCAATAATGTTATTTTTTACGGAAGTGCCGATGGTTATCTTTATGCTTACAACTTGAGAAAATAAATTATACAATTTTTACAGAAGTCATACTTAGAGAACCTGCTAATAGTTTATCATTAAACAAATCCAATTCATCAGTTTTATCTTTTAAACCTAAAGTATACAACAACGGAAGATAATGTTCTGGTGTTGGAACTGCCAATTGAACGGCCTTATTTAATTTTTCGAAATCTATTAAAGGCTGGAAATTTCCATCCAACAAATAGTTATTTACAGTTTCTCTTGCTTCAATTGCCCAATCGTAACCGTAATTGTCTTTATCAAAATTTCTAAAATCGACCATTCTAAGATTATGGACAATATTACCGCTTCCGATAATTAAAACGCCTTTATAGCGAAGTGCCTGCAGTTTTTGAGCCAATTCAAAATGATATTGTCCTGATTTTGTATAATCGATGCTTAGCTGAATTACGGGAACATCTGCGTTTGGATACAAATGTTTAATCACGCTCCAAGCGCCATGATCTAGTCCCCAATGCTCATCTAGTTCAACCATAACAGGATCTAAGAGTTTTTGAGTTTCGATAGCTAATTCTGGACTTCCTTTTGCTGGATACTGCACATCAAAAAGCGCTTGCGGAAAACCTCCAAAATCGTGAATGGTTCTTGGCATTTCCATCGAAGTTACTTTTGTTCCCTTTGTAAACCAATGTGCCGAAACACATAAAATAGCGTTGGGTTGTGGCAATGTTTTTGCCAAATCACGGAAACCAGTCACAAACTGATTTTCTTCAATAGCATTCATTGGGCTGCCGTGTCCTAAAAACAGAACGGGCATTTTATCTGTATTCGAAAACGTCGACGAAATCGAATGTAAGTCGTTTAATGTTGTCATTTGGTAAAACTTTTTTTTGCCACGAATTTCACGAATTACACTAATTTACATAACTTTAAAAAAAATAATTCGTGCTAATTCGTAATTCGTGGCAAACAATTATTCTTCAAAACTCTCGTCCTTAAATCCTATCAAATATAGCTTATTTTTAGCACGTGTCATAGCGGTGTAAAGCCATCTAATATAATCAGTATCAATTCCGTTTGGCAGGAAAGGCTGCTCGATAAACACCGTATTCCATTGTCCACCTTGCGATTTATGACAGGTTATTGCGTATGAAAATTTAACTTGAAGTCCGTTGAAATATTCGTTTTCTTTTACCTTTTGAAATCTCTTGTATTTGGTTGGCTCGTCTTCATAATCTTTCATCACTTCTTCGTATAGACGATTTGATTCTTCGTACGTTAAAGAAGGCGATTCGCTGGTTAAAGTATCTAAAATTAAAACCGTTTCAAAAGGCTTTTGTTCTGGATAATCGACCATTCTGATTTTTACTTTTGCAAACTTAAATCCGTACAATTCTTTAATACCAAAAAGTTCCAGAACTTCAATAATATCACCGTTGGCAATAAATCCAGCTTCATCGGTTTCTTTCAGCCAGAAATAATTATTTTTTACGACCATTAAAAAATCACCAACCGAAAGTTCGCTTTCTTTAAATAAAATACGGCTTCTAATCTGTTCATTGTACTGATTTGCTCTTTTATTAGAACGAACAATAAAAGCAGTGTCCTCAATACTATAATTGCTGTAAGCCGAATTTATCGCATCTTGAATATCATAACCATCCGTCAAGCGAACAATATCTTTAAACTTCTTTACATTAAACTTGAACTCAGTTATAAAGCTTTCTTTAAGCAATTCTCGCAATTCTGTCGCATTATATAGAATCCCAGAACTTTCTTCCTGACGCATTACTTCGTCCAATTCTATATGTTCAATTTCTTTACTATAATGGAAACCTAAAGTATCAATATCCAAAGCTGGACTTACATCCAGATTGACTGGCGGAAGCTGCGCCGTATCTCCCAAAAGAATCATTTTACAGTTTTGCCCAGAATACACATAATTAATCAAATCGTCTAGAAGCGAACCACTGTCTAAAGTACTGTCTGAAATCATCGAAGCCTCGTCGACGATAAAAATGGTGTTTTTATGTTTGTTGACTTGTTTGGTAAATGCTACTCCGCCTCCAGAAGATTTCTTCGGAAAATATATTTTTTTATGAATCGTAAAAGCTGGATTATTAGAATAATTGGCAATTACTTTTGCTGCACGTCCCGTTGGCGCTAATAAAACGTACTTTTTATTAATATCGCCTAAATTATTGACAATAGTAGAAATAACAGTTGTTTTTCCCGTTCCGGCATATCCTTTCAAAACAAAAATAGTGTCGTTTTGAGGTTCAGTCAGGAAAATGGCAATTTTCTGAAAAAAAATATCCTGTTTATAGGTTGGAGGAAAAGGAAATCGCTTTTGTAAAATACCGTAAAACTGTGCAGAATTCATAAAATAATATTTAAATACAAAGGTCGTCTTTTTAAATTTTAAATTCCAAATTCCAAACTTTAAACTCAAATAAATTAAACCATATAAGTCATATAAGTCAATTTAAGCTCGCATTTTATTTTTATAAATTGACTTATATGATTTTTTAAATCATATAAGTCAATTTAGTTTGAGATTTATTTTAAATGAACTTATATAACTTATATGGTTCAAAAAATTAATGGTAATGTAACGTATTACTAACTTTACTCTTAAATTGTTTTTTGAAATTGCAATTATAATTGTTCCTTTTTAATTTGTAAGTTTGTGGTCGCTTAAATTCTTTCTTGATTTAAAACAGGTAACGAATTGTAAATCAACTATGTCATTACAAAATACTAACATTACTTCAAAAAATTACAGAAAACTTTCTATTCAGGTTTCACTGACTGGATTTTCATATTGCTGTTTTGATACTTTAAACAATATTATAATTTCTTTCAAAGAAATAAAATTTGACACGTCAACTAAAACTGCAAAAATTGAAGATTTATTCAACGAAGCATTCAAGAATAATCCTGAATTGAAAGAGACTTACGACGAAGTAATGGTTATTCATAATAACAATCTTTCGACTTTTGTACCAACTGCTTTGTTTGATGAAAACTATTTAGGAAGTTATCTGCAATACACTACAAAAGTATTTGAAACAGATCACTTTACTTTTGATCAAATCCCTAATTATCAGATGAATTCAGTTTATATTCCGTATGTGAATATCAACAATTTCCTGATTGACAATGTAGGATCTTTTGATTCTAAACACGCTAATACCATTTTGGTCGAAAAAATCCTGGACAATTCACGAAACAATGACGACAAGAAAATGATTGTGAATTTTAATCCTGGTAATTTTGAAATTATCGTGGTGCAGAATCAAAAACTTTTATTGTTTAATACGTTCGAATACAATACTCCAGAAGATTTTATCTACTACATTTTATTTACGGCTGAGCAAATGAGCATGAATCCTGAAAGTTTCAAATTAGAATTATTAGGAACCATTTCAGAAAACGATCCATTTTATGCTATAGCTTACAAATATGTGCGCCATATTTCTTTTATGGATGTCTCAAACCTAAAAGAAAGAAACAGCTTTACTACCGCTCAAAATCAAAAACATTATATCTTATTTCAATCATGAGAATCATTTCAGGAAAATACAAAGGACGCCGTATTAATCCGCCAAAAAATCTACCTGTAAGACCAACGACTGATATGAGTAAAGAAGCATTGTTTAATGTTTTGAATAATCATTTTCATTTTGACAGCTTAAAGGTTTTAGATCTTTTTTCGGGAACGGGAAACATTAGTTACGAATTCGCTTCACGCGGAAGCGCACCAATTACCTCTGTTGATGGCGATTTTGGATGCGTTAAATTCATTAAACAAGTTTCATCAGAATACGATTTTGATATTGCTGCAACTAAAAGCGATGTTTTTAAATTCTTAGAAAATTCTAAAACGACTTACGATATTATTTTCGCAGATCCGCCTTACGGATTAGATCAGGCAACTTTTGAAAAAATTGTTTCGACCGTTTTTGAAAGAGGTTTACTTGAAGATGATGGAATGATGATTATTGAGCATTCAAAATATACAAAACTTGAGCATATGAGTAATTTTTCTTTTCAGAAAAGTTACGGCGGCTCTTTCTTTAGTTTTTTTGAATTGAATTCTACAGACGATGATGAAGAATTACCTCACGATCTTTCTATAAAAGAATCTGAAGAAGACGAAGGATAGTTTTTTCATTTTTTAATATATTGCCCTCTTGTTATGAATTTTACAAGGGGTTTCTTTTGACTAATTTTTAAAATCAAAAATGTCTTAATATATTATAAAAAAGTCCTAAACGGTTATTTCTGTATAGATTTTCTACATTTTTTTGTATAAAATTCAAATCATGAAAAAATTCCTTTTATCACTTGCTTTCATTTCCTTAATCTCTTGTTCGAAAGATGATGATTATAAAGAAAAAAATTACAACGGACCACGATATATGGATCCGCCAGTTTGGATTCAGGGAACTTGGAAAGACAACAAAGACAGAATGATTCAATTTACTGAAGACGATTTGTTATACAAATATCCTATGCAAAAATATACTTCTGCTACTACTGAAATATTTGATTATGAGAGATATTACTTAAAAGAGTATGGTAATTATCAAACTCCAAATGTTCAGGAAGTTGAATTAATAGATTATTATAGCATAAAGTATAATTGCCTAAATGATGCACCTAGCAAAAAATTTAGCTTTATACGAATATCAGAATCTGAAATTGAATCTACAGGTTTAATGCCTGGAATATATATAAAACAATAACTTAAAAAGAAGAGAAAACTCTTAAAATTAATAGTTTTTCTCTTCTTAATTTTTCTTTGATGGCTTTTTTACTCCTAGATAAAAAGAAAGTCCCACTCCATAGCTATCATGTCTTCCATATTGAAAATTTTCATGAGAAATCTTGCTTAAGCCTTTCGTTAGATTTATTCGATTATAAGAAGCACAAACTGCAATCGAATTTGAATTATTCTCAGAAAGAAAAAATTCATAGCCAATTTCTATTCCAAAATAAACTTGCCAGCTTGAAATACTTCGTTCTTCATCAAAAGAATGGGAAGGGTAAAAATAATCAGTGCTACTGAAATTTTCTGTTGCTCGTATTCGCGCTAGATTCAATTTTGGCATTATATAATAAATAAAGGTCTTTTCTTCATCCTGATCTAAAAAAACATTATAAACTTTTAAACCTAAACTAGAATTTATAGCAGAACCTTTTGTAGATAGTTTTTCCAAAACATAATTATCATAATCATAATGTTCTTTGTCTTTATTATCAGAGTTTAAATAACTTGCTGAAAGCTGAAAAGCTACTGATGGAAAATCTCCGTAATCTATTCCTGCCTCTACACTTCTTATTGTTCCAGTATTTTTATTCCCAAAATACATAGAATAATTACCAAAAGCTCTCATTTCTTGAGCTTTGACATTAAAAAAACACAATAAAAATAGTAGGCATAAAACAGCATTTCTTAGATTATAAAATTTCATCATTCAAATATTTAATTTAAAATTAAATATTCAAAAATCATTCCAAAAAAGAAAGAATTAACTTACTTTTTAATTCCAAAATAATAACTAATTCCTGCTCCAGCTAATAAAGTGCCATAATCTGTATTGTTGTAAGGAAGTCTATTTAAAGTTTTTCCCATATTAATTTTATTTACTGTAACACTTAGAGCTATAGCATCTGAATTAAATATTGGAAATTCCATTCCAAGAGTTAAACCAAAAGAATGCTGCCAATCTGCTCTGTGTCCTTTTTGAATTAAATTATTCTGTGGATCGTCATAATCTATAAATTGATAATTCCCATTCGCAACAATTCTTGACATGTTTAATTTTGGGATTATGTAATATGAGCAGGCAGCGGTATCAAAAGTTTCTCCGCTGTACCAAAAGTATATTTTAGGCCCTACAGTAAAGTTTAGCATATAAACATCTCCATATAGTTTTTCTAAAGTATTAGTGTCAAAATCATAAAACTCTTGATCGTTGAGTCCCATAAGAGAATAACTAAGGCTTACTTCTGGTTTAAATAAAGGATGGAACTCAAATTCTGCTCCTCCACCAATATCGACAATTGCACCTTTTTTAAAATCATTGTTAACACTATAAGCTGTAACATTTCCAAATCCTCTAATAGCTTGCGCGTTTACAATTGAAAATGACAACATTACTAAAACTGAAAAAATCTCCTTTTTAAATTTATAAAACTTCATTATTTGTGTATTTAATTTTTAAAATTAAGCACACAAATACTATTCCGAAAAAGAAAGAATTAACCTACTTTTTTATTTGATTCTATTTTCACTTTCATTAACGCTTTTTTCTTTAAACTCAGAATCCTTTACTTTCCCAAAAGAATAACGAATTGCAATTGAAATCTCACTTGCATCGACCCAATATTTAAACTTCGCATTTATATCGTTCACTGTAAAACCATCGGTGTAACTCGTGGTTTTAAAAATATCATTATAATTTAAAGTACAATTCCAGTTTTTGCCAAATGCTTTTACCATCGACAAATCGACTATAAAATTGGCTTTTCGTTCAAAAATTCCATCATTTTGTTTGGTCAATCCCCAAAAAGATAAAACGAAAGTAAAATCTTTAGGCAGTTTGAATGTATTGTTAGAGTAATAATATAAATATGGTTTCGAAGGATGCAAAACCGCTGTGTCGTCTTCAACCTTACTTTTTACAAAAACAAAATTATTGGTTGTTGTCCAGAATTTATAGGTAAATGGAAGTGCTAAATCTATTGTAAAACCAGTTTCTCGTTTAAAATTTACATCGTTAATAGTTAGCACATGTGTTTCTTCATTAAAGATAAAACTTGGATTGGTCACGTTTTTGGTTTGAAAATAACTCAATTTTAAAGTTTTGTCGCGGTATTGAAATGAACTCGAAACTTCATCGACAAATGCTGGACCTAAATTTAAACTGCTTCCGTACAAAAAATACGGATTGATATAAGTTGCAATTTGGCTTAATGAAGAATATTTTGGCCTCACAATGCTTTTCGCATAATTTACATTGATGCTTTTTATACTGTCTATAGAAAATGTAAGATCGGCTTTAGGAAATAAATTAGTGTAATTCTTATCGATTGAAGGTGAAACTTCTGTTCTAAACTTTGAATAGACATCGGTATTCTCTGTCCTTAATCCCAATGAGAAGTCTATTTTTTTGAGTTTTCCCGAAAACTGAATATATGCTGCCAAGTTTTCTTCTTTAAAATCATAATTTGAAACTTCATTTTTCTTTTTTTCAAAATCCAAAATCGTTGCATCAGATTTTGATTTCGCTTTCAAATACAATCCGCCGTATTCCAGATTCATTTCATTTTTAAACTTTTTCTCCAAATCAATTCTTCCCGAAAAGACATCAACATTAAATTTCTGATCACGGTTTTGCGATAATTCAAAATTGGTTTCATTATAATTATTGGAAACTAAACTTTCTAAGTGCTGATTAAAATTTGAATATTGAAAACCAGTAAAAAACTGTGTATCAATCGATTTAATCTTTTTAGAATAATTCATAAAAGCATTTACAAAATTCTTTTTACTTGCATTATCACTTAGAGTAAAAACATTGTTTTCCTGATTTTGATTTTTATTATAAGTAAAAGTATTGATGTCGAAAGTATCATTTTGCAGTTTTCCATTTACATTAATTGAAAAATAATCTTCCTCTTTTATTTTGTAAAATACGCCACCTCCAAAAACATATTGATTGCGTTTTGTAATTGCCATTACATTATAATTAGAAACAATTAAAGCTTTTGGAATCTCATATTCTAAAGTATGATTTTCCCAAGGATTCAATTTATTATAATTGAAATTGGCTTTCCACTCTAATTTACCTTTTTTAAAACTGGAATTGAAACCTAAATAATTATTATAGTTTCTTTTAAAAGATGCTACTTCAGAAATTTCAGTTTTAAAACTGTCTTTTTTGCTTAATTTTCTTGTGATTAAAATCACTGCACGGCCTTCAGCTTCATATTTTGAAGACGGATTTTTAATAATTTCGACTGTTTTAATATCGCTCACAGACAGCGCGTTCAGTTCGTTCATTCCTACTCTCTGATTATCAATATAAATCAACGGCGTTCCTTTTCCAACTATAGATATATTTTCACGATCTGAGTTTACTAGAACATTTGGCAGTTTTGAAAGCAAGTCGACGGGATTTGGAATTGAATTGTAAACCGAATTGGCAACGTCAACTTTTATATTTCCTTTTGAGTTTGTAAACGTCTTTTTCTCCTGACTGATTACAATTTCATCTAATTGATTTGAAATTGAATCTTTTGGTGTTTCGTTTTGGGCATTTGCAATACATGAAAGGCAAAAAAGTAAAAGTGTAATTAGATTTTTTAAGGGCTGGTAAATGTTCATTTTAAAATTGAAATTGATTTATGTTGCCACAAAAGTGCTTTTAAAACCTAGTTCCGAAAGTTAATCATAGGTTAATGCAGAGTTAATCTGCCATTTGTATGGTAAAATCTGTATTTTTGAAACAGAATTCCGAAAGAGTATGAAACAAAGAATCAATTTACTAATCGCATTTTCTGTCGTTGCACTAGTTGTGCTTATGACCGTGCAGTGTTATCTGGTAAAAACAGCCTACGAATATAAAGTGGCGCAGTTTCATACACAGATTAAAAATGAAATTGCTCAGATTTCAAACAATTACAGCGATATTGATTCGGCTTTTGTTGCCAGAAAGGAAGCACTTTACAAAAGTCTTTCAGAAAAATATATAAAAGGAAAAAACACCAAACTGGATATCAAAATTGGTGTTTTACAAAATGAATATCAGAGTGCCGTAACACAAGAAATTCAGCGAAAATTTGAAAGGGATTTACCTAATTTCAAGATTGATTTTGCTATTGTCCTCAACAAATTTATTTTGTACAAAAACGCTCAAAAAGCTGATACTATTTTTTCCGAAAAGCCTTTTATTCAAAACAAACTATACGGAAATCTTGCTTCTTTAAATCATGCTTTTTTAGTGAGAAATTATGTTGGAACAACCAACGGAACATTTGAGAATCAGGAATATCAATTATTAACAGAAGATTCAATGTATGTATCTGTTATTGATTGGGAAATGATTATTCTGAGACGAATGACTTTTATTTTGATTCTATCTCTATTTTCAATTCTGACTTTAATCACGCTTTTTGTCATTGCCTTAAAAGCTTTGATTAAACAGAAAAAAGTCAGCGACGTTAAAACCGATTTTATCAATAATATCACACACGAACTTAAAACGCCTCTGGCAACTTTAGGAATTTCGACAAAGATTCTAGCTCAGAAAAATATTCGTGACAACGACGAAAATTTCAATTCGATTGTAAATACCATTTCGCGCCAGAATAATCGTCTTCAGAATCTGATTGACCAGGTTATGGCTAATTCATTGGCTGAAAACGAAATTGAATTGCAGAAAGAAAAAATAGAAGCAGAAGATTTTCTCCTTTCTATTGTAAATGATTTTAAGATTGCTTTCCCTAAAATTATTTTGAAAACCGATTTTCAGACGGAAAAAACAATTCTAGTTTTAGATAAATTTCATTTAACGACTGCTTTCTTGAATGTTCTGGAAAATGCTGTAAAATACGGTTCGAACACAATTACAGTAAAAACCAAAATTGTAGAAAAACAATTTTCAATTAGTTTTGAAGATGACGGAATTGGAATTGCCAAAAACAAACAAGCATTTCTTTTTGAAAAATTTTATCGTGTCGAACAAGGAAACCTGCACAATACAAAAGGCTTAGGTTTAGGATTGTACTATGTTGACCAAATCGTAAAAGCACATCAGGGTTCTGTTAATGTTATTAGCGAATTAGGAAAAGGCGCTCAGTTTACTATTTTATTAAAAGTTTAATTCCCTTATTTTGAAAAGATTACTTTTAGCCGAAGACGATTTTGACTTTGCGGCGATTTTAAAACAATACCTTGAATTGCATCAATTTGAAGTAATCTGGGCAGAAAACGGCGAGATCGCTTTAGACTATTTTAAAAACCAGGTTTTTGATATTTGCATTTTTGATGTCATGATGCCCAAGATGGATGGGTTTTCATTGGCAGAAAAAATCATTACCATCAATCCAGAAATTCCTTTTATTTTTCTAACGGCGAGAAAGCTCAAAGAAGACAAAATCATCGGTCTAAAACTTGGCGCAGACGACTATATCGCAAAACCTTTTGAAGTTGACGAACTGGTTCTTCGTTTACAGAACATCCTAAAAAGAATTGAACAAAAAAGAACTTTAGACGGAAATAATATCATCGAAATTGGTTCGTATATTTTTGATAACGAACGTTTAACTCTAAATAATAAAAACCACGTTCAGCAGCTTACTGAAATGGAAGCTTCTCTTATTGAATATTTATATTTGAATCATAATCAACTCTTAAAAAGAGATCAGATTTTAATGTCGATCTGGAAAAAAGACGATTATTTCTCAGGAAGAAGCATGGATGTTTTTATCAGCAGACTTAGAAAATATTTTAATTCAGATCCTAAAATCAAGATTGAAAGTGTTCGAAATATCGGATTGGAATTTAAAATAGAAAAATAAGTTCTGAAAATCATATAATTTTTCATAAGCAATTGTATAACAGCAATTAACTTATCGAAATTTAACTTTGTTAGAGAACTTTAAAATCTAACAATCATGAACCTAAAAAGATTTTTCGGCGGGTTGCTTACAATCCTCGGAATAGTAGGACTTATTTATACTGCCGTTATTTTTGCCGGCACATCTGGAGAAACCAGAGATATAAAATCGCTTATCATTTACGGAATATTAGGAATCGTCTTTTTCACCTCAGGCATTAGCTTGGTGCGAACAACTAAAGACGAATCGTAGTTTTTTTTGCCACGAAGGCGCTAGGGCACGAAGTTTTTTTAATCTCGCAAAGTCTCACGGAGTCGCAAAGTTTATTTATAAAATTTAATTTGAATAGCGTCCAGCTAAAGCTGGACGCTATTCAAATTAATGAAGGACAAGGGCTTTAGCCAAACTAGAAGCTGTTTGGCTAAAGCCTTTTGAATTTAATTCACCATAACCTCCAGCTAAAGCTGGAGTCAACTCAAAAAAACTTTGCGACTTTGCGAGCAATTTTAAACTCAAAGAAAAAAAACTTTGCGCCCTAGCGCCTTTGTGGCAAAATCATTCCGAGACAGGATCAAGATTCAATTCTGTAAAATCTCTTTCTGTTTTAGAAATGATTATCGTTGCGACTGTGTTTCCTATTAAATTGGTAATTGCTCTGGCTTCGCTCATAAATTTATCTACGCCCAATAAAAATGCTAAACCTTCAACTGGAATTTTATGCAATGCGGTTAAAGTTGATGCTAAAACAATAAACCCGCTTCCGGTTACTCCTGCTGCGCCTTTCGAAGTAATCATCAGAATTCCGATAACGGTCAGGATTTCGAAAAAACTCAAATGCACATCATACAATTGCGCAATAAAAAGCACCGACATCGAAAGGTAAATTGAAGTTCCATCAAGATTAAAAGAATAACCAGTCGGAATCACCAATCCCACAACCGATTTACTGCATCCCATTCTTTCTAGTTTTACCATAATACTTGGCAACGCTGCTTCCGAAGATGAAGTTCCGAGAACGAGTAAAAGTTCTTCTTTTATATATTTTAAAATCGAAAGAATACTGATTTTATAATATCTCAATATGCTTCCCAAAACCAAAAAGACAAACAATGCCATAGTTAGATAAACGCAAAGCATCAATTTTCCTAGCGGAATCAAAGTTGCCAAACCAAATTTCCCGATTGTATATGCCATTCCGCCAAAAGCGCCAATTGGAGCTAGATACATTACATATTTTAATCCGAAGAAAACCACTTTAGAAAATCGCTCAAGAACCAAAATAGTCTGCTCCCTTTTTTGATAAAAGTTTAGTGCGATTCCACAGATAATAGCTGCCAGCAAAACTTGCAATGTAAAATTGGACAAGAAAAACTGCAACCACGAAAAATCCTTTGCTGCTCCATTTGTATATTGGCTTGCGTCGCCAAAAGTCAATCCCGATTTATCAATTTTTCCAGGTTTAAATAAATAAGCGACTGCTACACCAATTGCAAGAGCAACGGTCGAAACCACTTCAAAGTAAGTTAAAGCTTTAACCCCGATACGTCCTACTTTTTTTAAATTTCCCATTCCCGAAATTCCCAAAACAATAGTCAAAAATATAATCGGACCAATAAAAAGTGAAATAAGCTGAATAAATCTCTTGCCTAGAAATTCCATCTTCACACCATTTTCTGGAGAAAAATGTCCGAGTAAAACACCCGAAATAATAGCGATTAAAACCCAAAAAGTAAGATTGGTTACGACAGTTCTAAAAAGACTTTTTTTAGCTTTTGAAGAAGAATTTGGAGTGGTAATATTCATGAAAATAAGTTAGATAGTTCACAAATATATAAAAAATGCAGACCTGTAAGCCGGATTCTGTTCTTGTCTTATTTTACAACAAGACAATACCTTATCATTTATCTAGATCCACCATTACTGATGGACTCAATCTACCTACCCTTCGGCAACGAACGAGAAGCCCTTAAATGCCGATATACTTGGTATTTCACCGCATAGAGTTTACCTGGTTTCACTACAGCATTACCTGTACATACTTTCTGCTGCACTTGTCCTAATCCTCTCGTTCCAAAAAACGAGAGAACCGACGGGCGTTACCCGCTATGCCTCTCTATGGTGTCCGGACTTTCCTCCCTCCCGATCCCGATAGCTATCGGAACGGAACGACGATAAGGCGGTCTGCGCTGCAAAAGTAGCGATTTAAGAACTAACAATAATGATTTTAAATTTCAGATTTTATGAATTTTATCATAACATTTTAATTTTAAAATAGTTATCTTTAGAATTCTATAATTTTAAATTCAGTTTATCATGAAAAGAATGTATCATTACGCAACTGTTTCAAAGGCTTTAGATCAATTGAATGAGAAAGGATTTACGTGCGATTTTAATCGAAATGCAGACGCGATTAAAAAGAATCCTGAGAAATTTGAAATTGTTCATGTGTATCGATACGAGGGTGAGTCAGACCCAGCAGATGAGGCAGTTGTATACGGAATTAAGTCGACTTCAGGTAAAAAGGGAGTTTATGTTGCTGGTTTTTCAGCCGATTCAGATCAGGAAACCGCAAAGTTTTTATTTAATTTAAGCATTAGGGGAAGGTAATTTTAAAAATCCAATCCAGAGCTTTAAAATAAAAAATCCAAATTCCAATTGTATTAATACAAAACTGGAATTTGGATTTTTTTTATTGGTATTTGCCAATTTTAGGTTATCGGAATTTTCAATTTCCAACCTGGCTGAATTAAATCAGGATTTGAAATAATATCTTTATTGGCTTCAAAAATATCTTGCCAAGAAACTCCATACGCTTTTCCAATCTTAGAAAGAGAATCTCCTATTTCTACTGTATATTCTCTAGAAACACCTTCTTCAACTTCTATATTCATCACTACATCAGCCGATCTATATTCTGGATCGAGTTTTTCATAAGCATTCCAAAGCTTATTTTTATCTGCAGCAGATTTTGCTGTTCCGTCAATATAAAGCACATTATTTTGCTCTCTTACCTGTAAATTTTCGATTCCTAATTCAGATGCCAAATTGGTCACTTCTCTGTATTTATCTTGCACACTCATAACATCCTTATTTAATAGTTAATTTATTGTCTACTTTTTTCGGACGCAATTCCTGTATGCTTTGCATTAAAGGCTGCAATTTGTCTTTTTTAATTTCACCCGAAAGCGTGACAATACCGCCAACAACTGTAGCACTAACGCCATCATAAGCATCTACAACTTTACCAACCGATTTTTCTAAATCAGCATCCGAATTTATAATTACAGTAGCTGCAGCTGGTTCTTGATTCGCTCGCGCCAATTCGCAAGTGTTTACCACAGATTTAACGCCTTTGGTTGCTCTTACGCTTTTTTCAATATTTTTTTTGAAAATTTCATCATCGCAAACACCAGTAATTGTAGCTACGCCTTCATGCACTGTAACTTGGATATCTGGATCATTTAATTTTTCATTGATTACTTTTTCAACATCGGCGTCGCTCGGTTTGCATGACAACAAAGCAATACTAAGGCTCATTCCTAATAAAATGGATCTCATTTTCATAATACTCTCTTTTAATATTTTACGTTTTTAAAATTAAAAAGATTAAGTATCAAAAGGTTATATGATGTTGCGGTGAGTTTTATAAGTTTTTCAGTTAATTGAATTTTGCTGTTTTCTTAAAAGATGTGCATAAAAAAACCTCAAATTTTTCAATTTAAGGTTTAAATAAATTCGATCTATAAAACTTTAATTAGGCGAATAATCAAGTTTAGTCAAAACCCGATCTTCGATATTGCCTACAACATCGCCATATTTTTCGGTATAAAGTTTTTTGATATCAATCCATTCCTGATCTTTTCTAAAATCTTCCCAAGCTTTTTTCATCGTTGCTTCATTTGGCCATTCCAGAAAATAAACAAACTCGGTTTTCTTATCTGATTTTGATTCGTAAATAGAAATAATCTTAAAGTTGTATTTCTTCATGATACGCATGGCATGATCGCGAAAACGTTCGTGAAATTCTTTTTTATTGCTTTCAAAAATCTCATAGATTCGCAATTGATAAATTGGACTCGTTCGAGTTTTTTGCGCTTTTACAGTAAATGCCGCAAGCAAAACTAGTAGTAGAAAATACTTCTTCATACCTTATAAATTTATCAGCTTCCTAATTTACCATAACGTTGCTGTTCTGAAAAATACAAAACAATTCTTTTTCCATTCTTTTTGTATGGATAAAATAGTTCATAATTTCCGTCGTACGAGCTATATCTTAATTCGTTACTATTTTTATCAAAAATACTGTTAAGATATTCCCTTTCTTCTTTCGTTGTTTCATAAAGATACCCAGTTTTTGCAGGTTTGATTGTATCATTCGAATGTATAGACTGATATGCCTGAAAGCCTAGAAACACAGGAGTTTCTTTTATTGTATCTTTTACCAAAACAACAACATTTGGAAAATTTTTATCCGTTTTAGATAAGATTTCCAAAACATTTGCTGTTTCATTTATATACTTTTTTGAAAAATTATAATCCAACAATTTATCACTGTTTGTTTTATTCGCTTCAAGTATGGACTTTGCAGATTCTACAAGCATTTTTTCTTTTTTAATAGAAGTGAGATAATTTCCCCCAAATAGAACTACTAAAATGATAGGAAAACCTAAAACCATAGCCACAATTCTAAATTTGCCAGCTTTCTTCTGCAAAACCTCTTCTTTATCTTTTTCAGCAATCCTCGTTAGATTAAACATTATATTCACAATCAAAGAGCCCGACATTAGAGCTAAGATTCCTAACACGCTTAGGTAGAAAGTTTCGGTCATGTTTTTTCGAAATACTTTCAATCCAAAAACTTCAATAGTTATAAACGTAAATACCCAATAAACCAATAGAAGAATTGAAATAATTCCGATAATATTACTGAGCCTGACGATTTTTTTTGCATTCATTTTTTCTAATTAATAATAAATAAGCTGTTAAATGTTTTGAAGTAAAAGTATTACTTTTTATTGAAACGCAAGAGATAATATTTTTTTCTTTCTACAATTCAATCACTTAAAAATCTTTCAATTTTTAAATTTTTAAATCATTAAATTATACTCTATATTTGCTATCCAATAAAAGAGAATATGGAACAATTTGTAGTATCGGCACGTAAATATCGTCCGCAGACCTTTAAGGATGTTGTGGGGCAAAAAGCCATTACCAACACTTTGTTGAATGCTATTGAAACCAATCACTTAGCGTCTGCTCTTTTATTTACAGGACCGCGTGGAGTTGGTAAAACTACTTGCGCTCGTATCTTGGCTCGAAAGATAAATCAGCCTGGATATGATGATCCTACCGAAGATTTTGCTTTTAACGTTTTTGAGTTAGATGCTGCTTCAAACAACTCGGTTGATGATATTCGTAACCTTATCGATCAGGTTAGAATCCCGCCACAAACTGGACAGTATAAAGTATATATTATTGACGAGGTTCACATGTTGTCTTCGGCTGCTTTTAATGCTTTTCTTAAAACATTAGAAGAACCGCCAAAACATGCTATTTTCATTTTAGCAACAACAGAAAAACACAAAATTCTTCCAACGATTTTATCTCGCTGTCAAATTTTTGATTTCAAAAGAATTACGGTAAAAGATGCTAAAGAACATTTGGCAGATGTTGCTGAAAGTCAAGGAATCGTTTTTGAAGATGATGCACTGCACATTATTGCTCAAAAAGCAGATGGTGCAATGCGTGATGCTTTGTCTATTTTTGACCGTGTAGTTTCGTACTGCGGAACAAACTTGACGCGTCAGGCAGTAACCGAAAACCTAAACGTTTTAGATTACGAAACTTATATTTCGATTACTGATTTACTTTTGGAAAATGAGATTCCAAAACTTTTACTAGCATACAATGATATCTTGGCCAAAGGTTTTGACGGACATCATTTTATTGCTGGTTTGGCTTCACATTTCAGAGATTTATTGGTAAGCAAAACACCTTCAACTATTGCTTTATTAGAAGTTGGTGAACAGGCGCAACAAATGTATGCGGTTCAATCTCAAAAATGTTCTCAAGAGTTTTTACTTAAAGGAATTGATATTGCAAATGACTGCGATTTAAAATACAAATTAAGTCAGAATCAACGACTTTTAGTTGAATTATGCTTGATGCAATTGGCCTCTATCAACTTTGATGGAGAAAAAAAAAAGTTGAGCAATTCATAATTCCGCCCGTTTACTTTAAAAACGGAGGCTATTCTATAGTTGAAGTTCAAAGTCCAAGTAAGGAAGATTCAAATACAAAATCCCAAATTCCAAATTCGGAAGAAAAAAATAATGCCGCATCTGTAAATACCCAAAATACAGTTCAAGTTCCTGCCGAAAGTCCAAAAGTTCAGGCTCCTGAAACTCCGAAAACAGATACAAACGGTGCTCCAAAAGTTTCTGCCTTTTCTCTTGCCAGTATTCGGAAGAAAAAAGAAATGGAGGAAAGCAGCAAATCGTACGTTAAACCTTCTTCTGTTTTACCTACCGAAGAATTTAATGAAACCGATATGCGTCTTCATTGGAACAAATATGCAGAACGTTTAGGTCAAAAGGGATTAAAGATCATGGAATCTATCTTGTTGATCAACGATCCTATTTTGGATGGAACAAGAATTACGTATGAGTTGCCAAACGAAGGTTCTAAACTGGAATTTGAAAGCCAAATGAATGGTTTATTGGGACATTTAAAAGGACATTTACATAATCACGACATTACTATCGAAGTAATTGTAAATGAAAAAGTAGAAATGAAACGAAGCTATAACAATCAGGATCGCTATAATCGTTTCTTGGAAATCAACCCAAATATTGAACTTTTACGAACAACATTTGGATTGGACTTGAAGGATTAATCTTTTAATAGCCACGAATTTTTCTTTTTAAATTCTATTATTTTTTTGTGTTTCATGTTATTAAAAATAATCATTCAAATTATTTGTTTCTAACTCCGAAATTATAGACTTTTTCTAGCCATTTTTTTCTTTGTTCTTCATTAGAACCTTTTATAATTCCGATATAACTTACTTTGACGGGTTTTACCCCACAAAATTCTAAAGTAGATTTTTTTAGCTGATTGACACTTGGTCTTCCGAAAAACAATCTATAATACCAGCTTGGCTGATCTAGGGTTGTTATGATGTGAGCTGTTTTGCCTTTGAGCAATTTATCCCACCAAACTGAATTTTCTCGATATTGGAAAGCCATTCCAGGCAAAAACAAGCGATCTATAAATCCTTTCGTTATCGCTGGGAGTCCACCCCACCAAACGGGATGAATCCAAACTAAATGATCGGCTCTTTTTATTTTTTCCCACGATTCTAATAAATCTGGCTCAAGATCTGTTCTTTTTTGGTAACCAAATTTGAGATTTGGATTGAAATTTAAATTGGCAATTGTAATGGTTTCTACTGTTGCTCCAGAAGCTACAGCACCTTTTTGATACGATTCTGCAATTCCAAAATTGAAGCTTTCTGAATTCGGGTGTCCGTTTATAATTAGTATTTTTTTCATGCTTATGTTTTTTTTCAAAAATACTATTAGTACATTTTCTTTTACTGGACAAATGTCCTGAAAAGTTTTTTTTTGCCACAGATTACAGAGATTAAAAGTTTTTTTTTCAATCTCAGCCTAAAAGAAATATAGATTTTAGTCTCATATAAAAGAGCAAGAAAACAAATCTTGATTTGAACACGTAGTCTTTTGGTAAACTTAAAAAAACACTTTTTCACGCAGATTGAGCAGAATTATGCAGATATTTTGATCTGTGATAGATTTACGCAGATTTCTGTTTAAAACGAATAAAGAATCAGATAAAAATCTGCTCAAATCATTTTAAATCTGCGTGAAACAAAAATATCAAATCACTGCTTTTCTAATTCGGCTTAAATGTCTTGGGGTAATTCCTAGATAAGAAGCTAAATATTGCAACGGAATTAGCTGAATATACTTTTGATGATTTTTACAAAGTTCTTCGTAACGTTGCGCACCCGATAGTTTTTGAAAAGCAACCATTCTTTTATGCAGATTTACAAATTCTAATTCGGTCAATTTTCTACCAGTTTCCTGCCAATTAAAACCGGATTGGTATAATTTCTCTAAAGCTTTTCTATCTAGAATCTGCAATTTTGTATCGGTAAGGGCTTGAATATTTTCTTCTGCTATTTCTTTTGTAATAAAACTTGCAAAAGAAGCCATAAATTCATTTTCAAAAGCAAAACAATTGGTGATTTCGTCGCCCTTATGATTGACAAAAAAAGAACGGAGAATTCCTTTTTCGATAAAAACTATTTCGTTGCAAACCTGATTTTCAGTCAATAAAAGCTCTCCTTTTTTTAATGTCCGAAATGTAATCAAACTGTCTAAAAGACTTAATTCATCGGCAGAAAAATCTTGAATGGACTGAAATACAGATTTCATATGTTATTCGTTTGAAGAAAAAATCCTTCCGATTCTTTTGTCTGGAATAAGCCATAACATTGCAACTGTAAAATAAGCTGCTCCAGAAACCCACTGGTTAAAGAATGCCGTAACAATTCCGATAACATATAAAACTAAAGAGATTTTACCTTTATAATCTTTGTTAAGCGCTTTTCTCAAAGCAGAATTCTTTCCTTCGCTACACATAATTGTGTACTGCAAAACAATATAAGAGATTGCTGAAAGAAGCAACACAACACCATACATTGTCATTGCCGCTTTTTCAAAATTATGCTCTCCCATCCAAGCGGTAGAAACGGGAATTAAAGACAGCCAAAACAAAAAGTGCAGGTTACTCCACAACACTTTTCCGTTAACTCTCGATAAACTGTGAAGCAAATAATGGTGATTATTCCAGTATATCCCGACGTAAATAAAACTCAAAATATAACTTAAAAATTTTGGGATAAGCGGTTTTAAATCTGCAAATTCATGTCCACCTGGCGCTTTAATTTCCAAAATCATAATCGTTATAATGATAGCCAAAACACCATCACTGAAAGCTTCAAGTCTGCCTTTATTCATTTAAAAAATAGGTATTAAATTTTACCGTAATACATTGCTTTTACGATACCATCAGAAAGTCCGATTTTAGGAACATAAATCTGGCGCGCACCACTCCATTTCATCGCATTCAGATAAATACGAGTTGCATGGATAATTACGTCGGCACGGTCGGAATTCAAACCTAATTCAGCAATTCTCTGTTCGTAAGTCAATGAATTTAAGAATGCATATTGCGAGTTAACATAAATGTACGAAAGCGGTTTTTCCTGCTGTTTTCCAGACATTTTAAACAACTTATTGATGTTACCTCCAGAACCTATCAGCGTTACCTCATCGTAATCTGCCGTGTTGGTTTTAATCCATTTTTCAATTTCATCCCAAACGACATCATGCACCATGTTATTCAATAAACGAACGGTTCCTGCTTTGAAAGATCTTGAAGTAATCATTTTTCCGTCAGAGAATAAGGTGAACTCGGTGCTTCCACCTCCAACATCCACAAAAAGATAGGTTTCGTCAGATTTAATTAAGTGATGCAAATCTGTAGAAGCAATAATTGCTGCTTCTTTTTTACCATCGATAATCTCGATTTTTATGTCGGCCTTTTTCTTAATTAAAGCCACAACTTCTTTTGCATTATAGGCTTCGCGCATTGCGGAAGTTGCAAATGCCATATAACGCTCTACTTTATGTACTTTCATCAAAAGGTTGAATGCTTTCATGGCATCTACCATTCGATCTATATTTTCTGGTGAAATTTCTCCAACTGTGAAGGCGTCTTGCCCTAAACGGATTGGCACACGAACAAGGGAACTTTTGTTAAACTGCGGTTCTTTGCCTTCTTGTTCCACAACGTTAGCGATCAAAAGCCTCATGGCATTTGAACCGATATCTATCGCTGCAAACTTCCTAATATTAATCATGCTCACTTTATGATTTTGAAAATTGGTATTTATTATTAATTTACTTTTTGAGCAACCTCTTCAAGTATGGCTACTTTGTTCTGATAATATTTATAGGTTTCAAATTGTGCTCTAAATGGGGCATGATGATTTTTAGGCTTATATTTATTATCTAATTTATAAGAATGATATCTCACTTTTACATTTCCTTTCCATGCAATATTGAAATTATCAATCAGTTCTTTTTTAATTTCAAGGTCGTAAATCGGGCAGGTTACTTCGACTCTTCCGTCTAAATTTCTGGTCATAAAATCGGCAGACGAAATGTAAACTTCGGTCAAGCCAGCATTTCCGAAAATATACACTCTTGAATGTTCCAAGTAATTGTCTACGATACTTATGGCTTCGATGTTTTCGCTCATTCCTGGAATTCCTGGAATTAAGGAGCAAATTCCTCTTACCTGAAGCTGGATTTTTACTCCCGCATTACTTGCTTCGTATAATTTATCGATCATTTTAAAATCGGATAAACTATTCATTTTTAATTTAATGTGAGTTTTTCTTCCAGCAAGCGCATGAAGAATTTCACGATCAATCAATTTAATGAATTTAGTTCTGGTATAATGAGGTGACACAATTAAATGTTTGTATCTGTGTACTCGATAATTAATATCAAAAAACTCAAATATTTTGGATGTGTCTTTTAGAATTCCTTGATGGCAAGTGAAAAGCGTTACATCGGTATAAATTTTTGCTGTTGATTCGTTGAAATTTCCGGTTGAAATAAATCCATAACGACGGTTTTTGCCCTCTTCCAATCTCTCGATTACACAAATTTTACTGTGCACTTTCAGTCCTTTGATACCAAAAATAAGTTCGATTCCCTCGGTCTGCATTTGTTCTGCATACGAAATGTTCGAAGCTTCATCAAAACGTGCCTGAAGTTCGATTTGCACCACCACTCTTTTGCCATTTTTGGCGGCGTTTATCAACGAACTGATAATTTGAGAGTTCTTAGCTAAACGATATAAGGTGATTTTAATACTCGTTACTTTTGGATCTAACGCTGCTTCACGCAAGAATTTTGTCAGATATGAAAATGACTGATAGGGCGCATGCACCAAATAATCTTTTTTAGAAATTTTTTCTAGAATACTTCCCTCCAAACTCAAACCCGGAACTGGTAGTGGCTCATTTGGCTTATACAACAAATCGTATCTACCAAGGTTTGGAAAACTCATATAATCACGACGATTATGATACCTTCCTCCTGGAATTATACTGTCTGTTTCTACAATTTTCATTTTATCTAAGAAAAATTGCAGGGTATCTTCTTCAATTAAGTTATCGTAAATAAAACGAACTGGCTCTCCTATTCGGCGATCTTTTACAGAATTTGAAATTTTTTCGAGCATACTTTTACTCAAATCGCTGTCTATATCCAATTGCGCATCACGAGTAATTTTGATCATGTGAGCAGAAACGCTCTTATAATCAAATATATTAAAGATGTTTTTTAGCTTAAAGCGAATCACATCATCGATTAAAATGACATATTGTTTTTCGTCTTCAGAAGGAAGAACAACAAATCTGTTAATGTTTTTTGGAATTTCAATTAAAGCATAACGAACCTCATCGTTTGCTAATTCTAAACGAACTGCCAAATATCCTAAAGTATCTTTTAGAATTGGAAAAACCGCTAAATCATTTAAAATGATGGTTACCAATTCAGGACTTAACTTTTGGGTATAAAAGTCCTTTAAGAAACACTCTTGTTTTGGTGTAATCTGTGTTTCGTTGATAATAAAAATATTCTCTGATTCTAGCTCTGCTTCAATATTTCCAAGAATACGCAAACTTTCAGATTGCTGCTGAATTACTATTTCAGTAATATCTTTAATTAATTGGTGAGCAGAAATACCTCCTAAATATTTTTCGCCAGAAATACCCGAGAGACTTAGTCGTCGAATGGCTGCGTACCGAACTCTAAAAAATTCGTCTAAGTTGTTTGAAAAAATTCCAACAAAACGCAGTCTGTCTAAAAGTGGCACTGTATTGTCTGCTGCTTCTTGAAGTACTCTTGCATTAAACGCTAACCAGCTTTTTTCTCTATCGATATATTTCTGTTCGTACACTGTAATTATTTTAAATCTTTGGGGAAAATAGTTTTATGTGTTTTGCCCTTATGGATCGTGTCCCAACTTTCGACATCAAACTGTAACGATACAAAGCCTGAAGTTGGTACATTTTCTATAAAAACATCCCCAAATTTATTAACAAAATTTGTAATAGCCTCGTTATGTCCAAAAAGAATAACGCTTTCAAAACTATTATCACATGATTTAATAACTTTTTCGAGTTGCTTTTCGTCAAAAGTGTATAAATCATCTCTAAAAATGATGCTTTCTAATGGATAAGATATGTTTTGCGCAAAAATTAAAGCAGTTTCTGTAGCTCTCGCGGCAGTGCTGCTCCAAATAATATACGTTTTTGGAAGATACTCTGAAATATTTAATGAAACATCATGCGCATCTAAAATTCCTCTTTTCATTAATGGACGATCGAAATCTTTCAATGGTGCTTCCCAGCTAGATTTGGCATGACGTATTAATATAAGATTTTTCATAAGTAGCAAATTTAAAAACCTGAATTGCAGGTCATTTTTTAATTAAGTTCTAATTTACAAAAGAAATTTTAAACCTTTTCTTTTTTTTATTTCTGTTAACATTATAACAAAATTTTAACAAGAATAAATTAGCGATAAACCTTTTGGACTACAAAAATTAGAAAACTCACTTTTTGCCATTTTATGTACTTCATCTACAAAATTAGTATTTAGTCGATATTCTGCAATATTCCAATATTTTAACTAAATACCTGATTATTAATTATTTAATCCACATCAAAGAAACTCAATATCATGAATAAAGCAAAAAAAGTAAGGAAAAATTTTACTTTTTCGAGTTAAAAAAAAGTGTTTTTAAGTCAATTTTTGATAAAAAAACAACACTTCAACGAGTTTTTAGGTTAGTTACAGATAAAAAAATCATATTAGAAAAACTCTAATATAACTTTGATTCTGTTAAAAAATTAAATATATCACAAAACAGAGAAACAATTTATGAGAAATAAAAAAGTGTCACTTCAACGGTCCTAAAAAGTGTCAAAATTGTAAGTTATTTTTTTGTTAGAAATGCACGATGTGATTAATAACCTATTTGTCCCATTACAAAAATAAATAGAACAGTTTTTCCATCTTCTTGAGATTTTTACTGAACATTAACCTAAAACTAAAAAAACAAAAACACTCATTTTTTCTACAACCCAATTCTTTAAGTCACTACTATAATTTTTATTAAGAACGCCTCGGCAATTTATAATCAATTAAGACGGATTATAACTCAAGAATCTCAAAATAAAATTACTAAAGATTAAAAAATTAGAGATTATGAAAAACATTACTTTAATTAATTTGAATATTAAATACGTTTACATTACGTTGCTTTTAATATTTGTTACAAGTGGCTATTCTCAAAATACATATGATGGCAATTACTGCCCTGGTCCGGGTGCAGTTGGTGATGAATATGCAACTGGAACGGTTTACAGCACAGTACTATTAGCTAACCCTTCTTCAACATGTAACATTGGAACGATTCGTGCTAAAGTTGATACCCAAAATCAAGTTTTAAGGTTAGGTATGGACATTGGTAATGGTGGTTCGGCACTTTTTAGATTATACTTAGATACCGATAATAGCCCATCAACAGGATTAACCTCAGATTCATTTGGAGGAACCATTAGTGTAGCTGGTGCTGAGTATATCTTAGAAATTAATTCTAACGGAAATGGCTTTACTTTATATACGGGAAATGGCAGTGTTAAAACTCAAACTAATGTTATTCCTGCAGGTCTTGGTGCTAAGTCAGGTAATGCCAATTGTAATTCTGGCGCCACATTTTTAGAGTTTAATATTCCTTTTGGAAGTTTGGGAATTAACATTTGTGATCCCAATAATCCTGGTGTAATTAACGTTACAAAATTAGCTTCTGTTAGTGGTAACTCACCTAATTCAAGTCTATGTACTAATACTCCACTTACTTTTGGAATTCCATTAAAAGGAACAGTTGGACCAAACACAACTATATGTTCAGGGGCTAGCGCTGCTTTAACCATAACAGGTCTCAATGCTGGTTCTACCGTAATTAAATGGCAATCATCTGTTGCTCCATTTTCAGTGTGGGTAGATATTGCTAATACTGCAGGTTTAACAGCTTACAATACAGGTAATTTAACAGAAACCACAAAATTTAGAGCAATATTTTCTAATTCAGGTTTATGCTCTGGAAGTAATATTGCGACAAGTGAAGCAACCGTAACGGTAAATACTCCAACTGCTTGTTCTATTACTGGTACTGCCGGTCCTGTATGTTTATCTTCTTCTAATGTTTATTCTGCTCCAGCCAGTATGACCACCTATTCTTGGTCTTTGCCTCCTGCGACTGCAAATGGTGCTACAATCACATCAGCGACAAATTTACAGAACGTGACTGTTCAAGCTGGTTCTACTTGTAATACAACGTTTAAATTAGTCTTAACTACTACTTTAAATGGATGTAGTTCTACTTGTGAAAAAATAGTAACTGTTAACGACACAACAGCACCAATTTGGACAACTCAAGCTAATTCATTAAACGTTACGCTTCAATGCAGTGACTCTGCAGGATTGACAGCTGCACAGAATCAGGCTCCCGTTGCTACAGACAACTGCGGTGGAACTGTAACCTATACAAAAGTGAGCGGACCTTTCTCCGCTGGAACTTGTGCCAATTCTGGAACTTACACTAACACTTGGACTGCTAAAGATGCCTGCCTTAATACTTCAACAGTTTTCACTCAGGTAATCACTATTCAAGACACTACTGCTCCAACTTGGACAACTCCAGCAGGCAATCTAAATGTAACTTTACAATGCAGCGATACGGCAGGATTGACAACAGCCCAAAATCAGGCTCCCGTTGCTACAGACAATTGCGGTGGAACTGTAACCTATACAAAGGTAAGCGGAACTTTCGTTGCTGGAACTTGTACCAATTCTGGAACATACACCAACACTTGGACCGCTAAAGACGTCTGCAATAATACTTCAGCAGTTTTCACTCAGGTGATCACCATTCAGGATACTACAGCACCGACTTGGACAACTGCTCCAACAGCTTTGAATGTTACTTTAGAATGCAATGATGCCGCAGGATTGACAGCAGCACAAAATCAGGCTCCTGTTGCCACAGACAATTGCGGCGGAACTGTAACCTATACAAAAGTTAGCGGAACTTTCGCCGCTGGAACTTGTGCCAATTCTGGAATTTACACCAACACTTGGACTGCTAAAGACATCTGCAATAATACTTCAACAGTTTTCACTCAGGTCATCACTATTCAAGACACGACTGCGCCAACATGGACAACTTCTGCTGGTTCGCTGAATGCAACTGTAGAATGCAGCAATACTGCAGGACTTGCAGCTGCTCAGGCTTTATTCCCAACAGCTTCTGACTTTTGCGATGCTGATGTTTCTAACATCACTAAAGTAAGCGGTCAGTTCGTAGCTTCTCAAGGATGCGGAAACGCTGGAACTTACACCAACACATGGACTGTAAAAGATGACTGCGGAAACACTTCTGGAACTTTCACTCAGGTAATCACCATTCGGGATACAACAGCGCCTACATGGACAACTGCTCCAACAGCTTTAAATGTAACTTTAGAATGCAGCGATACTGCGGGTCTAGCCACAGCTCAGGCTCAGTTCCCAACAGCTTCTGACTTATGCGATACAGATGTTCTAAACATCGAAAAAGCAAGCGGACAGTTCGT
>NZ_JUIV01000009.1 GCF_004151235.1 Flavobacterium anhuiense | reverse complement strand
GGCTCTGCATTACCACCCTTATCTACTTTTTAATGAATGGAGCCCAGATTTTCGAAACTCTGGTTTTTGTGCCTAAATGGACCGAATCGGCACCTGAAAATTTTAAGCTTTTACTGGATGGAAAAGGCGCTAGCCTGAAAGTTTTCTGGATTATATTTCATTCTCTGCATGAAATCGCCTTTATCCTTGCCATTATTTTCTGCTGGAGAATTGACCCCGTTAGAAACTGGCTTTTACTTTTATTTGCTGCTCATTTTGCAGTTAGAGCATGGACGCTCTCCTATTTTGCACCAAACATCATTGATTTTCAAAAAATAGCAGAAAATCCTTCACTTGCAAAGGATCTTGCAAAACGAACTTCCCTTTGGCAGACGCTCAATTATATCAGGGTCATTATATTTCTTGTCATTTCCTGCGCATTAATTCCCTTGTGCATTAAATTATTCAGTCTAAGAGCATAACAAAAGGCAGTGCAGATTTACACTGCCTTTTGTTTTATGCCTATTACGGTTCCTTTTTTATCATTACACTGATATTTTATAAAAAGTATAAATCACAGAAAGTAAAATCATAGAGCCAAAGAAAGACAATTCTGCCTTAATCATAACAATCTTTTCAAATCATAGATAATAGCTCTAGAATTGCATATTATTTTAATACCATAAACCAACTGAGTTTTTATATTTTTTTGTAACAATCCCCAAAAGGACATCCAAACCAAATTAACAAAGCCAATGAAAGACAGACACTAAATACCCCATTAATAAAAGAAGTGTTTATATAAAAAGCTAGGCAAATTTAGAATCAGCGTTTTATTAAACACTAACCAAAATAATTTCTCTATTTGGAAAATCGGATTCTTTTCTAAAAAATGCCCCAAATATTGCCTAACTTTTTGGGGCATGTTCATTTTGATATCAGGCTTAACTTCAAAAAAACAGGTATGGCAATTAATCAAATACCATGAGTCTTTTTGTAAATAACTTAAATTTTAGTTGCAGCCATTAAATTTTCAATCTTAGAATTTGGAACTTCCGGATTTGCGCCAGGCGCTTCAGCAACAAGCGCACCTACAGCACAGGCAAAATCAATTGAATTCTGAGGATCTTTCTCGGTTAACAATGAAGTGATTAAAGCAGCCAAGAAAGAATCACCGGCACCTACCGTATCGGCAACTTCGATTGGATAACCGCCGTTTTCGTAAATTTTTCCTTCCCATAATAATAAAGCTCCGTGTTTTCCTTTAGTGACACACATGGCCCTCACTTTGTTCTTCTCTGCAATAAAACGCATATTGTCTTCCAGACTTGTAAAAGGAGAATCCATAGTCCCCACAATCTCAAGCAATTCCTCATCATTAAATTTTATAAAATCCGCCGATAGCATAAGCTGGTTCAGAATTTCATAGGTATAATGTGGTTTTCTTAGATTCACATCAAACACCTTATAAATATCGTTCTGAAGTAGTTCTTCCAAAGCTTTTCTTGAAACATCGTCGCGACAAACCAAACTTCCATAAATCAAAACATCAGCCGCTTTTACCGTTGCTTTTGCCAATTCATTCAATTCAATTTTATCCCAGGCAGACGGATAACTGATTTCATAAGTTGCCGATCCACGCTCATTCAAGGTAACATTAACCAAACCAGTTGGAAAATCTTCAGAAACTACGATTGTATCCGTTTCAAGTCCCAGTTGTTTCACTTGCTCTTTTATTGCTCTCCCGTCTTCATCATTGCCTACACAGCTTATCATAGCTACTTCGCAACCCAGCGTTTTCATTCGCAGGGCAACATTCAATGGTGCTCCGCCAATCTTTTTTTCATTGGCAAAAACATCCCAAAGTACCTCTCCGTATGCCACCGCCTTAAGGTTTTTTCCGTTATTCATTCTAAAATATTTTATTATTGTTCTTATTCAGGCTGGGTTATCTGAAGATTTGAGATTGTACTCGTTTGTCCTTCAGCAATTAAACCCCATTTGTTTTTGTCTCTTCCATAAATGCGGTTGGTAAGTGCTACTTTTCCGTCAATATAAACTACTACAACACTTCCTTCAGCAATTATTTCAATCGTGTATTTTGTATTGATTTGAAAAGCAAATGGCAAGCGTGTCATTTCCTGTGAAGCCGAATTATAACCGCTTATTTTAGCATTAGCAATATCTAAAACTACTTTATAATAGCTTCCTGTATCATTTGTATGAAAAACAAATCCGGTTGTTCCGCTAGCTTTCGCTAAAGTGACTTCGGCTTTTATTTTGACTTTCTTTCCAACGCTTTTAAAAGTAACCATTGCTTTTTCTGCCTCTCCTGATAAAGAATAAGTTCCATTAGTAGCGGTTGCATTTGATGAAATTGCATCTACTTCTGCAGTAGCATTCTTTTTCGAAAATAAATCCTTAACCGATTTCGGCGATTGCGTTCCTAAAGTTCCATCTGAATTTTGAATCAATTCATGAATAACCATATTTCCCGCCCAATCCTTGTTTCCTAAATCATTCTCAGGCGTTTTTCTCGCATTCCATCCAAAAACATATCTTTTATTCCCGTCAGAAGCTGTTTTTCCAGCATAAAAATATTCTCCGTCGATTCTGTCTTTTTCCGGTTTTGTCCACGGACCGTTTATAGACGATGAAATTCTGTAGTGCGTTCCTTTGTTGCCACTCCAATTCTCAGAAAAAATCAAATACCAATTGCTTCCCATTTTGAAAATATCCGCACATTCCATCATCAGATAATTATCTTCAGGCGTTGTGGTATAAATTGGAGCCTGAACATCCCATTTTCCTGATGCAGGATCTGCGCTTGTAAAATGCAGCAAAACGGCTTTTCTTCCAGGTTCTGTCTGCGTACTTACTAACATTGAATATTTTTTCAATTCATCATTATAAAACACGTGCGGATCTCTGAAATCATAGTTGTAATATCCCGCCGGAGCTGTAATCTTAAAAGACGGAACTTTTGTCCATTTTTTCAAATCGCTGCTGGTTGCGCATAAAACACTTTCTCTTGCATTCGACTGGACAAAAGGCAGATTTTCATTGTGCCCTGTATAATAAAAGTAATAAACATTACCCACTTTGAGAACCGATCCTGTACCTATTGCAAAATCTGGTTCCAAAGTTGTACCATACGGAATGGTTTGACCTTCATAGGTAAAGTGCGATAAATCTGTGCTCTGGTATTCATGAATATCGTGAAATCCTTTTCCAGCAGGCTTATTCTGTGCGTCATGCAAAAAATAAATATGAAATTTTCCGTTATCGAAAAAAGGCATAATATCTCCGGTATAACCTGCACTATAATAGGAATCTGTTGTACCCATCCATTGCGCTGGCGGAACAGGAAAAACACTTGTAATTTCAGAATTTCCTCCTGAAATAGAACCTCCAATATAATTTTCATCCTGACTGCATGAAACAAGTGAAAAGAAAATAAAGGCAATTGTGAGTATATTTCTATATTTCATTTTAATTAAATTCAAAGTGGATTATTTTGCTGCTAAATAATTGATACTGTTTTGTGTCAGCAGTTTGATGTTTGTGATAAACTCATTTGCCTGACTTGGCACTCCGCTACTATTCGTTTCATTGTACCAATCGTAAGCTCCCATAGAAATAACAATTACATTTTTATTTTTGCTTGTATTTGGAAATTCTGCAATGGTAACCCTTCCGTTAAGTTCATTATCCCACGCTTCACTTGCCAGATTGGTTCCTCCGGTCTGGTTTCTCCAACCTTCTCCATTATTGTATCCGCCCCATTCTGGTAAAAACCACCACGCTGTGTGGTTTAATCTGAAAGTTCCACTTTGCAATAAATTGGCTTTTCCAGCTTCAAAAGTGGTTAACCCTTGAAATATTGGATGGCCTTCATGACCAACGAATGACATTCCCCATGAATTTCCGTCTACAAAACCGTTTGGAAGAAAATCTCCAAAAACATTATTCGGTCCTTTTCCTGACGGAACAATTCCTAAAGCATCGACATATTGTGAAGCAAAAGAAGTCAAAAGCAAGTTTCCTCCATTTGTTCTGAAATTTTTCAATGCATTAGTAACGTTAGGATTATAAGCCACAGAAGGTAAATTTGTAGCCGAATCAAAATGCCACCAAATCACATCAATATCACTTAAATCGGCACCGTTTTGTATACTTTCGAAAGAAATATATTTAGCTCCCGGGAAGTTATCAAACAACCAATTTGAAGCCGTAACTTCATCCATATTTGTAATTCCTGATCTTGCAGCCGCAGTTCCTAAAAACGCCACGGTTAATCCTGTTACTGGAACTCCAACGTTTGCCGTATAATTAACGCTTTTCCCCTTTGATGTTATTACAAAAGTCACAGCATTAGTAAAATCAATTGTTGCTCCTGATGCTGGTGAAATCGTAACTCCATCTGTTGTTTCAATTACTGGTTTTAGCGCTGTTAAATCGGTATTTTCTGGAAGCGTCATGGTAATCGTTTTGCTAATGTCGTTTACTGTTGCTGCAACGCCATTAATTGTAAAACTCTTAATCGGACTTAAAACGGTTGTGGTTACCGTATAATCCTTATATAAATTACCATTAACCACTCTAAATTTTACCGGGTTTGTAAAATTCATCGCCGAATTTAATTCCGGATTTGAAGTTGCACCATCGACAAAAACAACTTCCGGTTTTATGGCTGTTATATCAGATCCGTAAGGCATTATAACCGTAATTTTACCTGTCGCCTGATCAATACTTCCTGAAACTCCGTTTAACTTGAATGAAAGCACATTGGATGGCGAACTCACATCAAATCCGCCAGTTTCAAAACCATTTTCGCAAGCAGTAATCATAAAAATCATTGCGAATACTATAGACACTTTGGTCCAATATTTATTTAAAGCTTTTTTCATATTGCTGATTCTTTAAAGATTAATAACCTGGATTTTGTCTGTACAATCCCTGACTGAAATTAATTTGCTTCAACGGAATTGGACAATATTCTTCTTTATGTGCATCAAAAAAAGCATCCTGATAATAGGTACGTTTTGTTTTTTCTTTTGCGTAAAAATCATTCATGACCTGATCTGTAATTCCCCAACGAACAAGGTCAAAGAATCGGCTTCCTTCCATGGCCAATTCCAAACGACGTTCCCAACGCAAAGCTTTACGGGCAAAATCCTGTGTCCAGTTGCAATTGCTTCCGTCAACATAAGTACTAATTTTGAAGTTGCTTACATACGGAAGTCTTCCTGTACTCTGCGCCGCTCTTTTTCTGATTTCATTAATCAACGGCAAAGCTTCAGATTGTCTTCCTAATTCAATCAAAGCTTCGGCACGCATCAAAATCACATCGGCATAACGAATCTGAATTCTGTTTTTAGAATTTCCGTAAAACGGATCGATATTTACGACACAACTGCAACTTGGAGCCACGTTTTCTTTTAAAGAAGCATAATAACCGTAAGTTCCAGGCGATCTTACCCAAGCTTCAACATATAGAAATTCAGGATCGTATTTGTATGGCAATCCCGGCATTGCTACAGTATGATACAATCTTGGATCAACTGTATTAGCATCTATATTTTTATAATCAAAATCTTCATTGTTGTACGTATCAAACTCAGGTAAACCATTTGCTCCAGTTTTAAAAGCATTCACTAGGTTTTGACTAGGTTTATGAAAATCACAACAGCCCAAACCTTGCGGTGTAGAAAGAACGTCTGAAAAATTCAATCTTCCATAAAGCGTTCCGTCATTATCTGAAAACTGAATCGAGAAAATAGATTCCGGCCCGTTTTCATAAGTTCCCGGTAAAAAGTTATTGGCAAAATCAGGTTCTAATGACGCTTTTCCAATTACTTTATCGGTTGCAGCTATTACTTCCTGCAAATGCTGCTGACTGATTCCTGTAACTTTAAACGTTTCATCTTGAGTATATGCTTGATACAATCTAGTTTTTGCCAAATATGCATAAGCCGCCTTTTTAGTCGCTCGGCCAATTTCTGGTTGCGCATCGGGTAAATTTTCGGCTGCAGCCTGAAAATCTTCGGCGATTTTATTCCAAAGCTCTTCATTTGAAAGCGCTTTGTTTGAAATTGTTTTGTAATCTTCTATTGCAATATCCTCAGTAATATAAGGTACATTTCTGAACATGATTTTCAGCATGAAGTAAAAATGTCCTCTCAAAAAACGCATTTCAGCCATTCGTGTTTTCTTCAACGGATAATCGGCTTCTGAGATTTGTTCTAAAGCTTTCAATGCTTTATTGGCTCTTGAAACACCAACATAACTGATGTACCAGAAACTATCCAATTCTCCAAAATCTGGACGGATATTATTGGATACTTCAAAAAAGTGAAAATCCTGAATATCATTAGTACCGCTTCCGCCTTTGTAGGCATCATCTGAACGAACATTCCCAAACGGCCATAAACTGTACGGAGAATCGTAATGGTCATTTCCTAACTGTGCATAAGCCGCATTCATAAATCCTTCAACATTCTCAGGCGTAACAATATCTTTTTCTGACAACACGCCACGTGGATCATTCTCTAAAAAATCGGAACAGGAAGCAAAGAAACCCAACACTGCAAATCCTGCTATATATAGTATTTTTTTCATTTTTAAATCTTTTATTATAAAGTAAAATTAAGACCAGCAGTAAAAGTTGTTGGTTGCGGATATCCAAAACCTGCATTTTCAGGATCTACTCCCGTGAAGCTTTTCGCATCAAGAATCAATAGATTCTGACCACTGATATAAAACCTGAAACTTTCCATGCTTAATTTTTTCAGTAAATCTTTTGGTAGACTGTAGCCAAACTGTAAAACTCTAAGTTTAAGGTAACTTCCGTTTTCTACATAATAAGTCGAGAATCTTGACTCCGCATTTCTATCTACTGTTGTCAATGCCGGAATAGTTGAATCTGGATTATCCAAAGACCAAGCATTCAGCAGACGGGTTCCTTTATTTGATCCAACATCATCTACACTCCAGAAATCAGTTTGATACTTTGTGTTATTGATGACATCAACATCTGTCGCACCTTCCCAAAAGGTAGTGAAATCAAAGTTTTTATAAGACAAATTCAAATTGATGCCGTACAGCAATCCTGGGTTTGGGTTTCCAATCCATGTGCGGTCTTTGTCTGTAATTACGCCATCTCCATTTAAGTCTTTATAGCGAATTCTACCAAGTCCTTTTCCTTCCTGAATTGGCGAATTATCAACCTGATCCTGACTTGTAAACAATCCATCAGTAACATATCCGTACATCGAATTAATTGGTCGTCCTAAAATATTATCATCCAGTCCGTTTCCTCCATAATTGTTTTTTACTTCATCCGGTAGTTTTGTGATTTTATTTTTGTTTGCTGAAATGTTTCCTGAAATATCATATTTCAATCCAAATGAAGTTTCGTCATGATACCCCAAAGAAAATTCCCAACCTTTATTTTCCATAGAAGCTCCGTTTACCCAACGATTTCCACCTTCTCCTATAACTCCTAAATACGGTGGCAATACCAAAATATCATCTGTTTTTTTGATATAATAATCTACAGAACCGCTTAGTTTTTGCTTGAATAAACCAAAGTCCAAACCAACATTGGTCTGTGTCGTAGTTTCCCATTTTAAATCATCATTTCCTGACTGCGTTGCGATAAAACCAGACGGAAGCAATCCGTTTCCGTTTCCTGCAATATCATAAGCCGTTCCAAAAGAAGTTGCCCAAGTCGGGCTTCCGCCTGCGTAACTTGCCAGATATAACGAGTAAACCGCTGTATTACTGATTTCCTGATTACCCGTTTGCCCCCATCCTGCTCTTAATTTTAAATCAGAAATAGCGGTTATTTTATCTTTTATGAAATTCTCATTACTGATTCTCCATCCTGCAGAAACTGCTGGGAATGTCCCAAACTGATTGTTTTTACCAAAACGAGAAGAACCGTCACGGCGAATAGTAGCCGAAACTAGATAACGATTATCAAACTCGTAATCTGCTTTTCCAAAATATGAAAGCAAAGAATATATGGTTGAAGTTCCGCTAGTAAAAGATTCTCCTGTTCCTGCATCCGGATACATATAATCCGGCGTTTCGATCAAAAAGTCATTTTTACGCAAAGTGTTTGTATCATAAGTATCTTTATACATCTCCGTTCCCACCATCAAATTCAGATTGCTTTTTCCTAAGTTTAAGCTATAAATTGCTGTATTCGTCCAAGTCCATTTGTCACTGATTGACTGATCAATTGTAACAGAAGTCTGATCATTTTGCAGATAACCCGATTTGTAGCTTCTTTGTAACGTGCGTTTTTTATAAAAACCATAATCCATTCCGAAACTGGTTTTGATGTGCAGATTTTTAATGATTTCCAAATCCGCGTAAGCGTTACCAAAAAGGCGCAAATAATCGTATTTGTTGTCTTTATTATATTCTAAAAGTCGAACCGGATTTTGTCTGTCGTTCATTCCCCCAACAGGTCCTCCCCAACCTATTCCATCTACAGTGTGTACTGGAATAATTGGTAAAGCTCTAAGTGCAGGATCTAAAACACCTGGATCTGTAACTTCGTTTGTACGGTTTAAACTGAAATTTTCTCCAATAACTAATTTTCCGTCAAAGTACTTGTATGAACTGTTCATTCTGGCAGAAATTCTTTCGAAATCAGTAGTTTTTACCACCCCTTCATTTCCGTAATATCCTAAAGAGAAAACATAATTCCCTTTCTCAGAAGCATTTGAAACCGATAAATCATAAGAATTGGCAACTCCGGTTTGAGAAATCGCATCGTACCAATCGGTATTTGAAGCTTTTAGCGTTTGCTGAGCATCTAAATATTCCGGAACCAAAACTTTGTTCAATTGCGGTTTATTGTTGTTTATTGACCAGTCAAACTGATAACGCAAATTGTTATTATTCGGATTCAATCCGTCGTTAATATTTGCCTGCCAAAGTGCCTGTCCAAACTGGTTTGCATTTAGGACATCCAACTTTCTTGAATAATCAGAAAATGAAGCATAGGTGCTGAAATTGATTCTCATTTTACCTTCTTTTCCTTTTTTGGTTGTAATGATAATCACACCGTTTGAAGCTCTAGAACCGTAGATACTGGCAGACGAAGCATCTTTTAAAACCTGAATAGTCTCAATATCATTAGGATTCAATTCGTGCATTCCCGATTTGGTTGGCATTCCGTCGATTACATAAAGCGGATCCGTGTTATTTAAAGTTCCAACACCACGAATGACCACTTTGGTATTTCCTCCGCTTGGCGAGCCATCAGACGATACTTTTACTCCGGCAATTCTTCCCTGCAAAGCTTTGATTGGGTTTGGCTCTGGCTGTTTCATAACGTCTTTCATGTTCACGACGGCAACTGCTCCTGTGATATCCGTTTTCTTTTGTTTAGAATATCCTGTTACCACAACTTCATTCAGTTGATTGTTATCGACTTTCAGCGTTATGTTGATTGTTTTTTGCCCTTTAACTGAAATGGATTGCGGACTGTAACCTACAAAAGAAACTACAAGTACAGCATCTGAAGCAACGCTGGGAAAGGAAAAATTCCCGTCAAAATCGGTAACCGAACTGGTATTGGTTCCCGAAATCATTACTGTGGCACCTGGAAGTGGCATTCCGTCATCAGATGAAATTACCGTTCCTTTTATTCCGTTTTCCTGTGCCATCATGAGCATTGGAAAAAAGAAAAATAGAAAATAAAAAATCTTATTTCTCATAAATTTTGGTTTGGTTAAGGTTATTTTAATAGTTAGTGATGTTTTACTGCCATTCCCTAGCAGTTTTTTTATTTTGCAAATAGATGCAACGAGCCTGAAAGAGATTATCCTTCTTACGGTTGTACGATTTGTTTTTGGATTGAATTAGAAAAATTCTATTCGATTTTCTTATTGCTTTTTATTAATGTCCAATACTTGAATAATCCCATTTTTTAGTTCTATTTTCTGCTTTGAAGAAATAGTAAGGGCTGAAAATGGTTTGTTCAGGAAAAAGATTTCCGTCATCACTTTCTCGCCATTGTTGTAAAAAATTTCAATTGAAGTTTTATCCAGAATAATTTTAAAAGCGACATTTTTTTGGCTTCCTTTCAAAAATGCTTTGCTTACTGGTGTCGCAAATTTATCCGAGAAATCAATTTTTCCCGCTTTAGAACGATCAACAAATAAATAATTTTCTTTGTTGTTTAAACCGAAACTTAAAGATTCTCCATTTGCATTTGAAAGTGTAAAAGTATAATCTTCCTGTTTTAAGTTTTTTAAGTCTAAGCTAACAACTGCCTGTGTTAAATCTGCTTTTCCGCTTTCAATTACTTTTAAAGTTCCTTTTCCGTTCAAACTTTGCACTTTAAGAGTTTTAGCAACATAATTATTTAATTCTCTTACTGGTTTACTCTCCAAGTTATAGTGATTTCCTTTTTTTACCAATTGCAGTTCGCGCGGAATTGTGGTGCTGCTTCTCCAAGTCGTTGTTGGAACCTGCTGTGCATATTCCCAGTTTGACATCCATCCGATAAATAATCTTCTTCCGTCTGAAGATGGAATATTATTCCATGTCACTCCTGCATAATTATCTTTTCCATAATCTGCCCAAACTGCTTTTTCGTTTTGTACTCTTTCAGCAAAACCAGCGTCCATAGTAAATGTTTTTCCATCAAAATCGCCAACAAAATATTGAACTCCGGAACCTCCATTTGGCCCGCCGGGATTCAGATTTACTATTAAAACCCATTTGGTTTCCTTTGTTCCTTCCACTTTTATTTCGAAGAAATCAGGACATTCCCAAACGCCGCCATGAGCACCGATATTTTTTCCGAATTCAGATGCAAATTCCCAATTTTTCAGATTTGACGATTTGTAAAACTGTATTCGATCCTGTGCAGCCAAAGCCATGATCCATTGTTTGTGTGTCTTGTCCCAGGATACTTTTGGATCTCTAAAATCTCTAATTCCAGGGTTTTTCACAACAGGATTTCCTTCCTCAAATTTCTGCCATGTAAAACCATTATCGTTAGAAAAAGCAATATCCTGCTGTTCCACATCCATTTTGCCTGCTTTTTCCTTTGTCATATCATGCAACGTATAAATGGCAACAATCGGAGCTGTTTTTCCTGTTCCTAAGCCAGATGTGTTTTCCGTATCGACAACAGCACTTCCTGAAAATATATATTTGTCCTTATTTGGGTAAAGCGCAATTGGCTGTTCTTCCCATTTAATTAAATCTTTAGAAATCGCATGTCCCCAATGCATTGGTCCCCATGTGTTTCCATCAGGATAATGCTGGTAAAACAAATGATAATATCCGTTGGCAAAGAACATTCCATTAGGATCGTTCATCCAGCCTTTTTTTGGTGTAAAATGAAAATGTGGGCGATACATTTGTTCTTCCGCTGTGTTCGATACAGTTGTGGCAACAGTTTGTGCAATTGCAGAAGACGGTTTTAATCCTACTATCGACAGTAAAACGGCACTATAAAGAGCTAACGGCAGATGTTTCTTTGATTTCATTTTTGTGGTTGTTTTTGTTAGTTAGTGTTTCGCTTAAAGCTTCTAAAGAGAGTCCTTTTGTTTCCGGCATTAAAAACATTACAAATAATAATTGCAACACCATCATCAATGTAAAAATAAGGAATACAACTTCGGGGCCGATTTCTGAGAACAACATCGGAATTAAAGACGGAATAATAGCTGCCAAAACCCAATGTACGGAACTTCCAAATGCTTGTCCGGATGCTCGAATATGATTTGGAAATATTTCTGAAATAAAAACCCAAATGACCGCACCTTGACCAATTGCATGTGAAGCAATAAAAAGGAAAAGGAAAATAGGAACTGATAAGCCTCCCCAATTGTAATAAAAAGAAGCCGATACTAGTCCGAGTGAAATAATATATCCAACAGAACCAATGTACATTAACAACTTTCTTCCTAATTTGTCAATTAATGCCACACCGATTAAGGTGAAAATAAGATTTGTAACTCCAATTCCGATACTGCTTAACAACGCTGTATTCTGCCCCAATCCGGCTTCTTCAAAAATTCTTGGCGCATAATATAGAAATGCATTAATTCCCGAAAACTGATTGAAAAAGGCAATTAAGAAAGCCAGAATTAAAGGGAAACGATATTTCTTCATGAAAATGTTTTCGTGTTTGGCAACACCGTTTTCACGGGAATCGTCTATTAAGTCAGCAATATTTGCAGACGGATCAATCGTATATAAAACTTTACAAGCTTCTTCGTCACGGTTTTTAGACAAAAGCCATCTTGGACTTTCGGGAATTGTCAAAATAAAAAGAATATAAATTAGAGAAGGAATTGCCTGAACGCCAATCATCCATCTCCAGGCATTTTCGCCAATATCTTTTAGAAGGTAATTAGATATAAAAGCAATTAAAATTCCTAATACAATATTAAACTGATACAAGGCTACCAATCTTCCGCGTTTGTCTGCCGGAGCAATTTCTGATACGTAAGCCGGAGCAGCAATAGTAGAAGCACCAACTCCTAAACCACCAATAAATCTAAAGGCAGCAAAAACAAACGGATCATTAGCGAAAGCGGCACCAATTGCCGAAGCGAAATATAAAATTCCAATCCAGAACAACGTTTTTTTACGTCCTATTTTATTAGTTGGGATTCCTCCAAAGATTGCACCAACTACAGTTCCCCATAATGCCATTGCCATAACAACTGAACCATGAAAGGCATCTGATGAGTGCCACAGAAGCTGTAATTGTTTATCAGCTCCAGAAATAACTACGGTATCAAAACCGAAAAGAAAACCTGCCAACGCAGCAGTAACAGACCAAATCAATATCTTATTCATTGTACATGTATTAAAAACTTGTTGCTAAGATATTTGCAAAAAAAACAACTTATTTTTAATGATGTTACAATTTATTTCTATAAATATTGATAGTTTAGCATTTTAAACCCAAAACCTTTATTTACAAGGTTTTACGCAAATTAAAAAACTTTTACGAAAACCATGTAGTTTCAATTATGTTACATAACCTTCAAAATTGATACTTTAAATGAAACAATTTTAAAGACAAATTAGCTTGACGTTTTATATTCTTTAGGAGAAATTCCAAATTTATTCTTAAAGGCTGTAGAAAAATAGTTTGGAGAAGAGAAACCTAATGAGTATGCAATTTCAGAAATATTCATCTCATTTGACTTCAAAAGTTCTGCGGCTTTCTCTAATTTGACATTATTAATATGATCGCTAATATTAATTCCAATAATTGCTTTCACCTTTCGATACAGCTGAACTCTCGAAACGCCCAATTTGTCCGCCAAATCTTCAACTGAAAACTTTGGATTTTCGACATTCTTTCTAATAATGTCATTCATTTTGGTAATAAATGATTGTTCCTGATTTCCAAACTTAGATTCAGGTTCCACTCTGTAAATATTATTGGTGTAATAATAACGTAGTTTTTCTCTGTTGAAAAGCAAACTCGATAGCGATTGTTTTAGAATTGAAAGACTAAAAGGTTTTGTTAAATATTGATCTACTCCACTCTGCAACCCTTTTAGAACCGATTCTTTATTGCTTTGAGCCGTTAGAATTATAATAGGAATATGTGAAGAACGGAGATCTTTTTTTAGTTCTTTGCTAATTTCGTAACCATCTTTATCTACTAAATTAATATCACAGATAATAATGTCTGGAATAATTTCTAAAGCCTTTTCAATCGCATCGCTTCCGTCCGAATTATAAACTACATATTCATTTGACAGTTTGGCTTTCAAAAAGTTAACCAGATCTACATTGTCTTCTATAATTAATAGCGAATGTTTTTCAGCATCAGAAATTGGGTTTGAATTTTTTAAATCGGCTTCTATGTTTAAATTATCGGTTATTAAACTTGGAATACTGGTTAGGTTTTCCACTTTCTGAGTAATCTCTGCTGGTTGCAAATGACTGCTTCCTTTTAATAAGGTAATCACAAATTCACTGCCTTGTTTTGATTTCAATTCAATCGTTCCCTGATGCAAAAGCACAAACTCTTTTGAGAGATGAAGCCCAATTCCTGAACTATTCTTATTGTTATTTGAAGCCCTGAAAAAGGGATCAAAAACATTTGAAAGTTCATCATCAGGAATTCCAATTCCGGAATCTTTAAAATGTATCTTGACTGTATTATCCTGATTTTCGACAATTGAAATACTAATTTTACCATTGTCCGGGGTAAATTTAAAGGCATTTGACAATAAATTGAAATACACTTTATCCATTAAACCGCGATCAATAAACAGCTCCAGATTTTTGTTTTTACAAACCAATTGAAAATCAATATTTCTTCGGGCCGCTTCGCCTTTAAAGTTTGCCATGACATCATTTGTGAAATCGTAAATCTTTGTATTGGAAGCTCTCAGCGTAAACTTTTGCTCTTCAATTTTCCTAAAATCCAGTAATTGATTGATCAATCGAAGCAATCTGTTTGAGTTCTTGTGAATCAGTTTTACTTCATCTATCAATGCGGTACCTTTAATTTTCTCATTTTCGATTAACGATTCCACATAACTCATTATTAGAGTAATAGGCGTTTTAAATTCATGCGAAAGTCCGGTGAAAAAATTCAGTTTTGCTTCATTGCTTTTAGCTGCGATCTGAGCCATTTCCTGAATTTCATTATTCTGGTCAATTACCGTTTGATTGATTCTTTCCAGTTGTTTTTTCTTTTTTGAAATCGAAATTGTAGAATAAATACTGTAAATCGTTAAGCTCAAAATAATTACAAGAAAAAAGCTAAGCAATCTTACCAAATTATTCTGCGAAGCATATTCTCTTTCCTGTACTTTGATTGCTCCTTGCTGCGATTCGATAACCAACTGCTGCTGATCGACTTTATCCATTTGGTTTTCGATAATTTCAGCATTGTTCTTGTCAATAACAATCGTATTTAGAATGTTGTTTCTTGGGATTGACTCCTTGTTGTACATTTTCAGTGCCAGCTTCAGCGCTTCATTTCCTCCGGTTGGATATAAAATCGTTCCATCAAGAACGCCACTTTTTACCAATTCAATTCCTCCATTTACGGAGTTCAGGGCATCAACTCCAATAAACTTGATTTTCTTTTCAAGCCCGAGGGTTTTGGCAGTTTCCCAGGCGCTTAAGGCCATTCTGTCATTATGAGCGAAAATATATTCAATATTTGGATTTTGCAGCAGAATTGCCTTCAAAGGCGCCTTAACCGATTCTTTTTCCCAGTCGCCCTGAATGGTGTTTACAATCTTAAAACGCTTATTCTCGTTGATAATCTGATTGAAACCAAGTGTTCTTTCGTAAGCTGGAGATGATCCGCTGGCACCAGTGATTTCTATAATATTACCGGAACCTTTACTGTGCGAGATAATGTAACGACCAGCGATTCGGCCAATTTCAATATTATCGGCTCCAAGATAAGCTGTATAACTTTCCCCCTCAATTTTTCGATCGACAACAAGAACAGGAATTCCCGCTTTTATCGATTTTTCTACAACTGCCGTTAAAGGTTTGGACTGGATTGGCGATACAATAATAACATCCACTTTATTCGAGATAAAACGCTCGATATCTTCAATTTGTCTCGCAACGTTATTATTGGCGTCTTTGATTGTTAAATCTACTTCAGGATGCAAGGAAGCTTCAATTTTTATTGAACTATTCATTTGCTTGCGCCAATCATCGGTCGTCATCGCCTGTGAGAAACCAACTCTAATTTTGTCACCCTGTTTTTGTTTACAGGAGATTAAACTTAAAGATGCTAAAAAGAGCATCAAAATATATTTTACAAATTGATACATGAATTTTGGGTTTTGTAAATAAAAAATAAGCACTTAAAATGCATTCTTAAATCGCGTTTGTCTAAATAATTAGGAAGGATTATTTTTTAAAAGACAAGGAGAAAAGCTGTATGGTTTAAAAAGTAAAATTAAACTTTTATTTCATGTACACAAATGAGCAAACGATATATCCGGTGTGATATAATAAAAATACTAATATTCATTTAATCAATTTAGAATCAAATAAATTTTCCCATGAATCCCCGACGAGACATCTAAACCAAATTTATAAAACCAGATGAAAGACAGACACTATATATAGTTAGCCAATCTCTTCAAATCATTCAAAAAAGATATTGAAATTTGTCCTGTCCCTGTCACTCTTGAAATACGTTAAAACGAAAGTTTCAGCTTTTTTTTGATTGCTTCAATTATTTAACCAATTCAACCCACAAATAATACTAGGCGGTTTACAGACCCCGTTAAGTTAATTACTCAGGATTCAAACCTTTGTTTCACACAGTAAACACTAAGATCAAAAACGTGCTCCTAATTGTATTTTAACAGACCTTACAATAAAATTCTTCTCAAATTAATTAGCCACCTAAAAATAATAACATAAAATCATTGTCTATTAAATTTAATATCGTAATATTGCAATATAAATATAAACCAATGGGAGCAACAAAAACAGATCACTTCACAGAAAGCCAGAACGAGCTGGCAATTTTGGCCAAAGCGTTGGGTCATCCTGCGCGTATTGCTATTATAGAATATTTATTAAAAGTAGATGCCTGCATCTGCGGAGATATTGTAAACGAACTTCCACTCTCACAACCTACAGTTTCGCAGCATCTTAAAGAATTAAAAAATGCAGGTTTAATAAAAGGAAGTATCGAAGGAAATTCAATTTGCTATTGCATCAACGAACCTGGACTCGAAAAGATAAAAGGATTCTTTGAGCATATATCAAATCATCTTGCCAAAAAAAGAAACGAATGCTGCTAATTTAAGAGATATGGAAATAAGAAATCTTTTAACCGAAGACTGGGATCAAGTAAAAAAAATATATCAACAAGGAATGGATACTGGCAATGCCACTTTTCAAACCAACGCACCATCATGGGAAGATTGGGATCAGTCACATCTTAAGTCTTGCCGAATTGTAATGGAAGAAGATCGTAAAATAATCGGATGGGCTGCCCTTACCCCTATTTCTTCACGCTGCGTTTATGCAGGAGTTGCAGAAGTAAGCGTATATGTCGATCTTGCACATTCAGGAAAAGGAATCGGACTTGCCCTTTTAAATGAACTTGTCCGACAGAGCGAAAAAGAAGGAATATGGACACTTCAGGCAGGGATTTTTCCTGAGAATACTGCAAGTCTTCGCATCCATGAAAAAGCAGGCTTCAGGATACTGGGAATAAGGGAAAAAATTGGAAAACAAAATGGCATCTGGAGAGATACTGCACTTCTTGAAAGAAGAAGCTCTATTATTATTTAATAAAAATATAGTTTAACTAAATATAAAAACATCATGAAACTTTCAGAAATTAAAGAACTGCTTAAAACAGTTGAGGCTGTGAATTTTGAGTTGCCAGATGGCACATTTGTACCAGAATATTTTCATGTAACGGAAGTAGGCTTGATTACCAAAAACTTCATTGACTGCGGTGGAACAGTAAGAAAAGAAACTGTTGTAAACTTCCAGCTTTGGGATGCCAATGATTATGAGCATAGGCTTAAACCTCAGAAACTGATTCATATAATTGAACTTTCAGAAAAAGTATTAGGAATTGAAGATCATGAAATTGAGGTAGAATACCAAAATACTACAATCGGTAAATACGATTTAGATTTTAATGGCAAAAACTTCACTTTACTTAACAAAAAAACGGCCTGTCTTGCTCAGGAACAATGCGGTATTCCTTCTGATCAACCAAAAGTCAAATTATCACAATTACACGCTGATAATGCCAATTCTTGCACTCCAGGCGGAGGCTGTTGCTAATTCAAACACTTATGGGTAGAAAAGAACATTGGGAAAACGTTTTTTCCACTAAAAAAGAAAATGAAGTAAGCTGGTATCAAGTAAATCCTGAAACGTCTGTAAAAGCTATTCTAAAAGCTAATTTGCCAAAAAATGCAAAAATTATCGATATTGGAGGAGGCGACAGCTATCTGATTGATAAATTGATTGATTTAGGATATACCAATCTTTATTTTTTGGATATTTCTGAAAATGCCATCAATCGAATCAAAAATCGTCTGAAAGAGAAATCTCAGCATGTAACATTTATTGTTTCGGACATTTTAGAGTTTATTGCTGATGAATCATTTGATTTTTGGCACGACCGAGCTTCATTTCATTTCTTAACTTCCAAGGAAGAAATAGAAAAATACAAGGCAATTGCCGAAAAATATACAAATGCAAATGCCAATCTTTTTCTTGGAACTTTTTCAGAATCTGGCCCCTTGAAATGCAGTGGGCTCGAAATAACACAATATTCTGAATCAAAACTAGATAAGATTTTTTCTAATACTTTTCTCAAAATGGAATGCTTCACCGAAAATCATCAAACTCCTTTCGAAACAGTACAAAATTTTATTTTTTGCCATTTTAAAAAGAAATAACAATGTATGCAGATTTAACAAAAACAATTGAATCTTTGCCATTTGAATTCTTGTCTGAAGACAGAAAACAAATATTGTTGCCCCTTATTGAATTTATTCAAGCCAGAACAATTAAGCAACAGGAAGTACGACTTAACTTTATTTGTACCCATAATTCTAGAAGAAGCCATTTGTCGCAGATTTGGGCACAGACTGCCGCTGCCTATTATGATATAAAAAATGTCACATGCTATTCTGGGGGAACCGAGGCCACTGCTCTTTTTCCGATGGTAGCCCAAACTTTAGGCGATTCAGGATTTAAGATCAAAACGCTTTCAGAAGGGGCAAATCCTGTTTATTCAATAAAATATTCAGCCAATGAACTTCCCATTATCGGTTTTTCTAAAACCTATGATGATGATTTCAATCCAGAAAGTGGATTTGCCGCAATAATGACCTGTTCGCAAGCAGATGGCGGATGCCCTTTTATAGCAGGTGCCGAAAAAAGAATCCCGATCACTTTTGAGGATCCAAAAATTTCTGACGGAACTCCTCAGCAGAATGAAACTTATCTGGAGCGCAGCCTGCAGATAGGAACTGAAATGTTTTACGTATTCTCACAAATTTAAAAATAAAATGTCAGCAACTAATTGTGCGCCAGCCATAGGACGTAAAAAATTAAGCTTCCTAGACCGCTTCTTAACCCTTTGGATTTTCCTTGCTATGGCAATAGGCGTTGCAACAGGACACTTTATTCCTTCAAGCGCAGACCTCATCAATTCTTTTTCCAGCGGAACAACAAACGTTCCATTGGCTATAGGACTTATCCTGATGATGTATCCGCCGCTGGCAAAAGTAAAGTATGAGCATATGGGACAAGTTTTTAAAAACACTAAAGTCTTAGGCGCCTCGTTGTTCTTGAACTGGATTATAGGTCCTGTCTTGATGTTTTTATTGGCTCTCCTCTTTCTAAACGGATATCCCGAGTATATGATCGGGGTAATCCTAATTGGTCTGGCGCGCTGTATAGCTATGGTTGTCGTATGGAACGATCTGGCAGACGGAAACCGCGAATATGCTGCAGGACTTATTGCTCTTAACAGTATTTTTCAGGTGCTGCTTTACAGCGTATATGCATACATCTTTATAACCATCCTCCCTCCCTATTTTGGATATGATGGTTTCGAGATAAACATCAGCATTGCGCAGATTGCCGAGAGTGTGGGTATCTATTTAGGTATTCCTTTCGCTCTTGGAATCATAAGCCGTTATAGTTTTATAGCTTTAAAAGGTTCTGAATGGTTTGAAACTAAATATGTGCCGTTTATTTCGCCAATTACCCTTATTTCACTGCTTTTTACAATAATCGTAATGTTCAGCCTGAAAGGGGAACTAATTGTTCAGATTCCGATGGACATTGTACATATTGCAATACCTCTTATGATTTATTTTACTTTGATGTTTGTCATCAGCTTTTTCACTGGGAAATATTTTGGGGCTGACTATTCAAAAGCGACCTCTATTGCATTTACTGCAACAGGGAATAATTTCGAGCTAGCTATTGCGGTGGCAATTGGCGTATTTGGTATAAACAGTGGGCAGGCTTTTGCAGGTGTAATAGGTCCTTTAGTGGAAGTGCCGGCTCTTATTGCATTGGTTAACCTTGCATTTTGGTTTAGAAAAAAATATTATTCAAACTGAGCTTTAAAATAATTTTTCCGTTATTTTTTCTCTTTATCGAAATATAGATAATTTAAAGCTTATACAAATCAGGATGGTCTGCAACTTTTTAGAACACTACTGCCACTGCTTAGAACTTGGTTTAAAGGATTATTTTTTTGCTGATTTACCTCTAAAAAGGAAACCTAAAACAAATACATGCAATATAAATTTCCGAATAACTTTTTTTTAAGCGAAAGTTATAATATTATTTCGGTAAAAATGAGCCTCGAATCAATTCTGGTATCCACATACAAAAATTCTCTCTTTTCAGCCATTAAGACGAGTAGATTCTAAGAGACTATTTGGAATATTTGGAAATTAAATAGTCTGAGTAAGAAAAGTTCAAAGGTAAAATCCCATTCAAAATTCTTAAAAGACATATAATGATCAAGGAATGAATACTATTATCGATTAGACAGTCAAAATCTTAAAATTTCTAGCTACAGTATTTGTGGGAGGAAATTTTTAAGTGAGAAGTAAGAGAATATATTAAAACGGTTTAGATATTACTTATTTAAGGTAAGTGAACTAATTATTCATTCATCTCCAATCAGAATCAATAATACAATCGAAAGAAATTTGGTTTAATGGGATTAAAAAATAACCTGAAACTGAAGAATTGCCTGCCAGTTTCCAATCAAGTCAGGTCGAACTACATTATAGAAAGCTTGAGCACCTGCAGAATAAAAAAGTTTACTTTTTGTTCCAATCTGAAATGTTTTTCCAGGGCCACCGCCAATAGGAACCAACCATTGATTATCGCTTGATGCCAGCCAATTGACCACAACTGTTGCATTGCTTTCGACAAACCATCCTTTAGCAAAATTATAATAAGCAATGTACTGAATACTTCCTGCATTTACTTTGTTATCCTCATTGCCACCAAGCGACCAGTAATTCTGAGCTACGATTCCACCTGAAAATTTATCTCCGGCTAGATATAACAAAGCAGTTGGTCCGATACTTAATTGGTTACTTCCTAAAGCTGGATTTGTTCGTGTAGGAATCTGCATTGCCGGTCCTATCCCCCAGCTGAATTTGCCTTTTTTTTGAATACTTGAAAAATAGCCATTAAACAATATATTTCCCATTCCCCCTTCCTGTGTACCGCCAGGAGTTAAAGGCGGTACACTTTGAAAAGGAATAATGGTATAGGTTATTAATTTTAAATTGCTTCCGAGTTTAAAGGGATAAACTGGTTGTATCGAAAAGGAACTGGCAGTTCCATCTGCAACGGGCAATAAAACTTCCTGCAGAAAAACACTTCGCAAACCACTTACGGGATCTTGTCTTTTTTTGCTCATTTCTTCGATAGAAGTTTTTTCTGGTTCATTCCCTTGGCTGAAAACCGGAAGCCAAAAGAAACTAAATAAAAAGATTAAAATATATGATTTTAAATTCATTGCTTATCATTTTATTAGTCATGTAGGTTTAACCAAACTATTCAAATTTTTCAAAATCGCCCGGCACCCACGAGTTATCCAGTGCTTTTTCGGTTGGGCCATATAAACGTAGAATAGCGAAATAGCCTTTACCCGGAATCGTTTTTAGCCAATTTTTAGTTTTGCCTTCCGGTGCTTTTGGACCAACGTATAAATCAGTAGAGCCGTCTGCATTTTGTACCGGTTTATCTTTTGAACCAAGTGATGGGAAAGGTTGTCCATTAGCATAACCCGAAGCATTTTCCGCTTCGTAAAGTGTTAGCGACCAGAAATTAGCAGCCGGAACATTTGCAGGAAGTGTTACTTTGTATGTTGTAGAAGGATTAAGGTATTTGCCTTCTTTATCGCGGAAACCTACCACATATTTAGCACCTTTACCCGGTGTTTGCGATGCCATTCCAGGACTCCAAGAATAATAATCCGTAAAGAACCATATACGTGTATCAAGATCCATATATCCTCCTTCTTTACGTTTCCAGTCCAACTCTTTCGTAAAAGGCCCAGAAATATTATCGCGAGTAGCGCCAGTCATTGGATTTACCCATTGGCGATCAGGATACATTAAAAACGAACGTCCACTAACTTTGTTGCTCATACCTACTACACGACTCATTCTATAAGCGGCTTTGGCTGCTTTATCAAGAATATCCTTAGTATGCTGATCAGGATTAAAAGGCTGTCCTTTTACTATGCCTAATGAAGCCAACATTCCTAGCCAGTCTGCTGAACCAACGTTTGCAGAATCTTCTGTATCAACAAGATGTTTTAATTGTTCGAATGCTGAAAAATCACGAGCAGGAAGCATATTCGCCTTTACACCCGAAGCATCCGGAAATTTCATTGGCAATGCACTGCTTTCTTTACCTAAAGGATAAATTTTAGATTTCTCTACCAAAGAAACTGCAGGTGTCAAATCTGTAGGTAATTCATAAAAAGAACGAAGGAAAATAAATAGATTATTAGTTTGCGAACGATACACAAAATAACCTGAAGGTACGGTTCCTTTGTAATTTGGTGGCAATATCAAAAATTTACCTCCTTTACCCGCATCTGGACCAAAAAAGCCAAGATCTCCAAAATATTTGCCTCCATCTACTGGAATTGGACGTTGCCAAAAATCCAATAAAATTCCTTGCAACATGGGCGGTGCTTCAAAAACGATTGGTCCATCTTTACCTAGATCAACATAACTCATTGCATAAATAACATCAGAGTTTGGTGTTGTTACTAATGTGTTAGCATCCAATCTTTTTTTCCATATTGGCAAAACATTATAGCCTGCTCCAAAGGTTTTTTCTGAACCTTCTTTCATACTAATTGTATTGATTAAAGGCAAAGCCCAAAGATACGTTTGGCAAGCGCGTTGAAACAATAATTCATCTGCTAGTGTTTTAGCTTGTTCGTCTGTTGGACGATTCTCTTCAAAAGACATATTGGCCAAATCACCAAATTTTGAACTTCCATCTGATGAAGTGGTTTGCGTTTCTGTAGTCTTATTTTCCTTGCAGCCTATAAATAGCGCAATTGACAATACTGCCAATACAATTTTCTTTTTCATAAGGCAACTTTTTAATATTTGCTAAATCATTTATTAAATTTTTGCAATAGCTGGCGGCGTCCATGTTCCTTTTGTAATGCCTTCTTTGCCCCAATATGCGCGGATATATAATGAAAATGTTCCGCTTGGCGATGGAAGCCAATTACTTTCCTTATCAGCTCCAGGAGATGTTGAGCTTACATAAATCGTTAAAGAACCATCTGCATTCTTTTTAAGGCCTTTGTTTTTTGTGCCTAGTGAATATCGGTTTATTTTATTTTTGGAAAATAAATGGTGCTCATTGTACAAAGTCAGCGACCAGAATCCCTGTACAGGAGGTTCTTCTCCCTTTGCAAAAGTTACCGTATAATTATTCTTGCCGTCCAGCTGCGTTTTATCTGAAGCATTATCTGTGTAGAAATACTGAGTCTCATTTGGTCTGTTATCAAACATGTTTGATTTAGCAGTTGCAGCTCTGTTGTAGTAATCATAACTTCCTGAACCTTCCCAGTCTGCACTATAATACGAACGATTCCAACCGTTTCCGGCAGCTACTCCGTTGTTTTTCCAAAGGAAGAAACTATGTATGATACTTTCTTCTGTTTTTTGAGCTGTTTTAACAAGTGCTTCTTTTATGGCTGGATCTGATTTTGCTGCCGCCAATAATTCTTTAAGCTGTGCATACAATTCTTCTTCGCCTTTAAGCGGAGGCAAAATTTCCAATACTTTTCCAAGTTCATTCTCATCAAAAAACTTTTCAGGAACAACCCATTTTGTTTCTTTACCGTCAGAAGCTGGACCTTTTATAGATGGCAGATTTTTATATATAACAGTTTTCATTTTACCATCAAATTCAGCAACAGGATAAGCAACAATCTGATTTATGGTAGCCTGAATGGCTTGTTTGTCTTCTTTTGAGTCATTTTGGAATACTCTCGGGATAATATTGGCTAATGTTGTTGGGCATTTCACAACATCTGTAATTCCTTTAGGTGTTTCACCTTTCCAATTTGGCCCAGTCAACAAATAAAATCCAGCTTTAGTGCCATAAGGTTTTCCCAATTGCCCAAACTGATTTGTTCTATGATCGTACATGGCATATACCCAAAAACGGTCTCCAAAATCTGGAACTTGAACGACTACAGGCTGTGAATCTAAATCGAAAAACCCAAGGCCGTAAACCACATCTTGATTAGGACATGTCACAAATGTTTCATCAGGAGTAATATAATCGTTAAGCATCGCCAATTGTCCCTGAGGAGCTACTGGCAAGACGCCATTTAAATAAGCTGGCTTAGGCGCTTGTGTTATGGCTGTGCGTCGGTTTAGCATATTTATCATAGGCCACGCCCAAACGTATGCAAACTCTCCTAGTTTTTGTGCGTATTCTACGCTCATTTTCTCCTTTTTTGGAAGTACTAGAGAAAAATCACTGCCTGCTTCAGTATTCTTTATTTCTAAAGTAGTCGACACAACCGGTGTTGTTCCCTCTGTTTTAACTGTTTCTTCTTCGGACTTTTTTTTGCATGAAGATGCTATCCCTATCACTACCAAAAATAAAACGACTAATTGTAATGTTTTTTTTTTCATATTACTTTTTTTTTAAAAAACTATCCTTATCCCTTACAGTTTATGTTGAAGTGTAAATTTACAGCTACAAGTTTTATAATCTCAAAAAAAGTGGTTGCAAATTATAATTTGCAACATTAAATACATCAATATATTCAACTTATGCATTAAAAAAATTCTGAAGTGAAAATTTTCGAATTATTCTCGCAACAAATTTATGGTCAACAAATTTATGGTCAACAAATTTTGACAAGGATAACATTGGAATTATTTATTATTTTTAAATAATCAACTCTAATTTATTTTTAGTGAAATGATGAAAGTCAATTAATTCGTTAATTAATAAAACTAAAATTTTCTATTCTTTTAGCATTTATCCCTACGACAGATACAAGCCGCTTGCTAATAAAAAACACAATTAATAATCTTATAACATTGACTTAAAAAAATGCCATTTTATTCAAATCTTGCATAAAACGACTTGACTTTTCTTTCCATAAAAATGCCCCCAAATAGTGTCTAACTTTTTGGGGGCGGTTCAATCTAAAGTTGTCTCTTTTTTATCGCTATACTTAACTTATGAAAACATTTATGATTTTATAATTACCACGATTTCTTTTAATCCTTTATTCTGAGCATGCTGTAGTGGAGTTATTCCGTCATGGTCAGGTATATCCATTCTTGATCCCGCATGTTTTAGGATCTTAACAATCTGTTGGTATTTTAAGCTTCCGTCTCCCAAAACAATAGCTTCCATTAAAGCGGTCCAGCCTAAACTGTTAACATGATCAATCGGAAATTTTTTAGTATTTGCAAGCAGTCTAACCGTTTCTACGTGGCCACGTTCGCATGCCGGTATAAGTGCCGAACCATTGTATCGATTAAAAATATCGAAACGCGCACCATTGTTCAAAAATAGCTGTACGAGTTCAGTCTGACCGCTGGCACCAGCATACAGAAAAGGACTGTCCCTGTTCTCTGCCTGCTGATTCACATCTGCCTTATACTTTACTAAAATCTTTGCCATTTCTGTCTGTTTGCCCATAGTCGCAATCAGCAGTAGAGAATTTTTAGAATTATCAACGGTATTTACATTTTCTCCATTTTCTAAAGCTTTCACAACTCCAGAAATATCGTTCTGATGAACTAACTGAAAGATATCTTTTTGCATAATTTCATCTTTTTCGAAAGCCCAAACTGGCTGATAGAAACCAACAGGCATTATTAGTATTATTAAAAGAACTATATTATTTTTCATAAACAGATAATTAGAAAACAATACTTCCTTTATAAATAAGAGATTTTATCGGCGATATACGAGAAACCGCTTCTGCAGAACAGCTGGCATCAACAAGTACCAGATCGGCATCATCACCTGCTTTTGGCCATTGCTGTACACCTTTGTCATCTAACGGAATAGGTCCTGCTGTAGCCAGTTTTAGCATTCTGGACAATCCAAATTCTGAAACCTGCCCGTATAATTGCGATGCAAGATTCGCTTTCTGTAATACGCTTCCGGTTCCCATAGTACTCCAATAATCTACAATACTGTCATTTCCCGTCATAACATTTACTCCGTGTTTCAATAATGTTGGAATTGGCATAATCATTCCGCCAAAAGGTATTGTAGAAATAATGCCAACTTGCGCAATCGCCAGCTGTTGAGCTATTTCCTCCTGTTTGACTTTGTCTAAAGCAGCAAGAGCAAAGGCATGGCTGACAAAAGTTTTTCCTTTTAAAACTGGATTTTCATTCACTTTAGCAATTAAGTATTCAATAGTATCAATACCAGATTTTCCTGATTCATGCAAGTGAATATCGATTCCTTTATTATTATCCAAAGCAAGCTGAATGGTAGTATCCATCGTTTTCTGAATTGATCCATCAACATTTGTAGGGTCTAAACCTCCTATAAAATCAATATCCATTTTTGCAGCTTCCTTCATATACGGAAGAGAATCTGTATAATATAGTCCATGTTGCGGGAAAGCTACTAATTCTGCTCCAAAACCACTCTTTTTGTTTACCAATGCTTTTTCTAGATTTTTAAGTGAATCTAGTTTAGAAGTAGGTTCAATATTGACGTGGCTTCGAGCAAATCCTGTTCCGTGTGACTGAAGCAATTCAATAAGTTTTTCGGCCTTATATGTAGAGTTTTTAAGCATATCGGGCAATGTTTTTTGCTCCAGTGCAATCATTCCCTTTATTCCTCCAGAACGGCGTACTGCACGCCATTTTTCAGCATATAAAGTCTTGTCCAAATGAATGTGCATGTCTCTAAAAGATGGCAACATTAGCATTCCTTTAGCATCTATTTCTTCTTTACCAGTTCGGTTAGCACTAATTCTCTTTATTTTACCATTTTCAATTTCGACAGAAAAAAGCCCCGTTTTGGTTCCCACGACTTCTTCTCCTTCAAACTCGAAACCAGTCTCCAAACAAACATTTTTCAAAGCATAGGAGTTGCCTAATGTTATTGTTTGATCTTTCTGCAAATGTCTATCTTGTCCTTGCAGTACGGAGGGTATAAATGCAATACCTGTCAAACCTAATCCAGAATTCTTTAGAAAATCTTTACGTGACATACCTCGCTTGTCCATATACTCTTTTATTTAATTAAAGGCTTTCTTTAAGCAAAAAGATAGCAGCTTCAAATGTACAGATTTGCGAACCAGAAAACTTGAGTGATTCCTACGGCAGCTTGAAGAATTTATTTCTTTTTCCGAAATTCGGTTGGTGATATTCCCGTCTGGCTTTTAAAAAAATTAGAAAAATACGCATGATCTACAAAGCCCAACTCAAAAGCAATTTCTTTGACGGATAAATCGGTACTTTCCAGCAGTCTTTTAGCTTCTGTGCCAACACGCTGTTGTATGAGCTGTGTAGCTGAAATTTTAAGATGCTTTTTGCAGAGCACATTTAGGTAATTGGCAGAAATATTTAATTTACCTGCATAAAATGTCACAGATTTCTCATGCTTGAAAAATTCATCTATCAGCATATTAAAAGCAGCTAATCGTGAATTGGACTGATACACTTTAAATTCAGTAAAAGCATATTCTGCCTCTCTGCTGATAACGGAAGCGATAACTGCTGCACGCGCGTTAATCAGATGTGTCATGAAATCCGTCCGTTTCAACTCATTTTTGATCGCATCAAATTCGTAATGAAGCAATTCAAAAGCAGTCTTAGACAATTGTATGACAGGATTATTCTGGTAATTGGTAAAAGAAAATCTAAAATATGGAGCGAATCTTTCAAAAAAAGTTCGTTCAATCATCAACTGATAACCGACTGTTCCTTCCTTGATGTCCCATTTGTGCATCTGTCCTGGAAACAGTACATGAACCTGATAATCGCCAATAGAATAATCTATAGAATCTATTGAATGAACTCCTTCTGCTTTTTCAAATAAACTGATGGTAAAAAAATCATGCGAATGAGGTTTTTCAATTATTCTTTCTCCATGGAGTTCGTTAAACAAAATCTCTTCACTGCCAGCAAATTGGTCATCTCTAAATTCCTTTATACTGATTACTGATACAGAATTATTTCTTTCAGATTTGTGCATAATGAAGGTGCTTTTTTTTAAACTTTTTTATTTAAAGAAGGTCAGTCTCAAAACATGAAACAAATCATGAAATGTATAAAAAATAATTAAACTTAGTTTCTACTCTTATGCTCTTAAAGTATCACTCCTGCTATTTTTCATTGCTTTTTTAATTCAACCATTCCAGAAATGTAACATTAATCTATTTCGTTTTTCTTTCTACGATAAAAACTGACTCTGCATACGCATTTTTTGTGCCATCTGTGAGATTCTTTGCCACGCCATTTATCCAAACTTTTGCTACATATCGATCTAAATCATTTTTTTCATATCCAGCAATGTATATTGTATCATTATGAATCAAAACCGCATTGGCATCTGCATTATTTGTGCCATCTGTAATGTTTGTTGCCTTGCCATTTATCCATAATTTCAGCACGCTTTTTTGGTTAATGCTTTCGTTTCCTACAACATAAACATTGCCTTTTTGGACAAAAACACCAGATGCAATACAATAATTTGTGCCATCAGAGAGATTTTGGACTTTTCCATTTTTCCATAATTTAGCAATATATTTATTGTTTTCAATCTCATAGCCAGCAACATAGACGTTATCATTCTCTACATATACAGAAAGCGCGTAAGCATTATTGAACCCATTTGTAAGACTTCGAGACATTCCGTTTTTCCAAACTTTTGCTACGCTTTTTTTGCCATTATTCTCATCTCCGCAGATGTAGATATTTCCTTTGTCGACATAAAATGAGTTGCCATCTGTATCATTTTTCCCATCTGTAATATTCGAAACTATACCATTTTTCCAAACTTTTACAATGTAATTAGAATCAGCAAACTGTTCTCCTAAAATGTAAATCGTATTATCTTTGACTATTACAGATTGAACATGAGCCGTTTTTTTGCCATCAGTTAGTTTTTGAATTTTTCCATTTTTCCAAAGTGCAGCTACATATTCTTCGCCAGATATAATGGAACCTCCAACATAAACATCATTTTTATGTACAAAAACTGAATTTGCATCCGAATAATTTTCATTTTCTTCTAAGTCGATGTTTTTACCATTTTTCCATAGTTTTGCAACGTGCCTCATGCCTACTTCATCTGCAATTTCTTCTATTGAACTTTCAAATTTACTGTCATTATATTCGTAGCCAGCAACATAAATATCAACCTCATTTGAAGTTTTGTCATTTGCAATTGAAGTTTTGCTTGTCTTACAACTTAAAAAAAGAACTGTCAAGAAAGTGATTGCTATGATTTGACTTAGTTGTTTTATATAGTTTGAATTCATTTCTTCATTTGATTTAAATATTAGCCATTAACTGCAAATACGAGATATCTATTTTACAAACATTCCCGAAAAAAGCAAATTTTCATCAAAAACCAACGATACTTCATACAATCCATTTTTGATAATGATGTAATTTGCAAAGCTCAATTCGCCTTCATTCTTTATTGTTTTTGCAATTGTTCTTTTATCCAGCAATTTTAAGGCTTCGTCAAATTTCATTCCTGCTTTCAGTCTATTTTCAAATGAAATTTTGACCTTTTTCAAATCATTTAGCGAATAACCTTTGATACGATTTGCCTTTTTATTGTGAGGATTTTTTGGATTAGCTGTAAAATAGAAATAAAAATCATGGTATTCGTCCTGATATACAATTTGATTCATTTCTCCCGAACTTCCGTTAATTTCTTCTATTCGTTCAAAATTTTTGCTTGCTGGAGATTTCAAAAAATCCTCTTCGGTTGATTTTCCAGTAGCTAGATTATTTAAGTTCCAATTTTTATCGATTTTTACAACAGGTTTGTTTTTAACATCTTCTGGTTTGGTACTGTTTTTAACTAATCCGTTCATGTATTTTTTGTTATCGCATCCTCCAAAATCAAGTAAACCATTAAAGATATCCCAATAACATGTTTTAGATAAATTTGTGTTGTTTAAAATAATAAGTCTGTCATAATCTGGCGCAAAGAAAATGTATTTGTTTTCTTTTTTTACGTTCCAATATAAACCATTATCGGTATTTGGATTTTTGGTTCCTTTGCCGTATTTCAGTTTTATTTTTTTCAAAATTTCCGATTTTAAACTTGGATCTTCTATTGCTATTCTCACACCGTAAATTTTATCTTCAGCATCAAAACTTCTTAAATTGCTCGTTAATTCATTCTTATTTTTGACAAATTTTAAATCAATATGCGCGCCACCAAATCTAGAAATGCTATCGGTCTTAAGTTTTTCAGAGTTTATTTGAAACATGATTTTTTGTTTACTCAAATCAATTCCTTCAAAAGTATATTCTTGAGATCTTTCTACTTCCGCAAATAAACAAAACGGATATTCGACAGTTTCGATGCCAACAAGCAAGCTGTCGTTAAAATGTACCACATTTACCAATGGCTCATCCAACTTTAATTTTGATAAATCTATTTTTTCTGGTTTTGTACAGGAAATCATAAATGGCAAAATGGCAAGCAGAAATAAATGTGTTTTCATAAATAAGGCATTAAATTCTAAAAATCAATATCAATCAAAATATTCAAGAAACCAAAAATTGCAATCGCATCCAGAACAGCAAAATATAGAAATTAAGTCTGCCATTGCAGTTCTCGAAAGTCCTTTTACCTTCCCTTATTTTGAGTTTCTAAGTTCTAATTCCTTTTGCATTTCTCTGCACAACATTTCATTATTCTTCGAATTTCTAATTATTATATATGCAATTATTAAGGGAAAGAAAGTAAAAAAAACGAAACCTTTTTGGACAACGCTGTAAATGGCAATTCCAATTGTAAATCCAATAATTAAAGCGTCAACTATTTTATTGTTCTTTATTGTTTTTACTTTTTGCAAAAGTTCTTGGTCACTTAATTCTGTAAAGCACTCAGGTTTCATAGCTGAAATTTTATTATTACTGTTAGATTTATTACATAAACTCAATACGCTACAAATTTTCAAAAAAAGATAAAGGAAATTTAAGCAGATATAAATTAGCTACTACTTATTCGATATTCGTAAAGATCTCTTATAAATTCGTTATAATAGCTCGCTTCTAGAATTACATCTTTAACCAATTAAAGATTTTCAACATTATCTCTGTTTAAGTTTTCCTTGTAATCAACAATTAAAACAAAAGCACAACAAACTTAAAACCAGTATATTAACTCTATAAAAAAGGGGGATTTTCCCCTTTTTTGGTACATATGCATTTATCTAATTTAGTCGAATCTTAAAAGCCCCGGTTAGAAGCGTATTTTCTACTACATTCTTTGCCCTATAAATCTTATCTCTTAAAATAAATTTCATTTAATACTTATAATAAATTTTATCAAAAGATGATTTTTGAAGTAATACAAATAATTACAGAACAAGTAAACAGCTATCTCGAAGAAATTGGGTTAGAGAAATCTGTTGTTCCCGAAAATATTGCTTTTTTAGAATCACACAATGATGATATTACTGACGCGTTAAAAAATGCCGTGGCTCTAACGATAATCAATTTAGATGAAGAAGCAACTTTAAAAAACTTCCCAAATCATACAATTGAAAATACCAAAACAATTTATAAAAATAGTGTCGTCAATTTAAATCTCTTTATACTTTTTAGCGCCAACAGAGACAAATATGTGAATTCGCTCAAGGACATTTCAAAAATTATTGAGTTTTTCCAAGGGAAAAAACTTTTTACCCAAGCCAATACTATTTTTAATAGAAACAGCAGCGCCATGAGCAATGTAGACAATTTTAGATTTACGGTTGAACTCTACACTCCCACTTTTGAAGAATTAAATTATATCTGGGGAACACTTGGCGGAAAACAGCTTCCGTCGGCTTTATACAAAGTCAGCATGATCCAAATTGAACGCAACATTGCGCAAGCAGAAGGACAGCTTATTGGTGAATTTACAGGAATAACGAAAAAGAAAGAACAGTCATGAGTTATTCTTCTACATATGGTTTGCTGTTTCAAGTGACGATTCTTCATAATTATTTTTTGAATAATGGAGAAGAGACTTTTGCAAGCATGACAGATGATAAAAAAGAGAAAATGCTACAGCAATTTAGTGCCGATGCATTTATAACAGTAACGCCAACTTTAGATACCAACATTGTACTTAAAAACTACAAAATGGTATTTAAAAAAACCAAAACAGGTTTCGGAGTATATGTGAAAGTGAAAGATGAATCAGACCCTTTTATTAAAGTCCCTGCCGATTTGAACCTAAAGTTTTTAATTAATATTAATGATTATCAATTTGAAAATTATACTAATCTTGATTTTGCTCTTACTCAAGCATATCTTTTCAGTAATGTAAAACCGTTGACTGAACCCGTTTCATTTAAATATCTTCCAAAAATAAACGACAACAAACTGATTTCAAATGCCTATTTAGTGTCTGAAAAAACTACTGCCGACTTACTTTCAACACTGCAGCCTTCAGAACAGCAAAATGTCTTTGGAATTATTTCGCTTACCGCTAAAGGCGACAACAGCTCGGAAGATATCATAGACAATTCGGATAAAATGTTAAGCCCAAACTTTAAAATTCATTTTGATAACCGAAAAACGTTTTGGCGATACATCAACCGTAAATTAAAAACCGAAATTAAAACCAAAACCGCAAAACCATTAACGCGATCTGGTTTTGTGGAAATAGACCCTGTTAACGATTTGGATCCTTCACAACCTGCAGAAAGTCAATATCCAAATCCGTCTGTAAAATCAATAACAAAAATCGATAGTGATTACTATTCAGAAATATTTATTTAATAATTAAAAAACAAATCAATTATGGCAACAACTTACAAAACGCCTGGAGTATATGTTGAGGAAATCGTAAAGTTCCCTCCTTCTGTTGCCCAGGTAGAGACAGCGATTCCGTGTTTTATTGGCTATACTGAAAAAGCCACGAATAAGATTAATGGAGATTTGAAATTAAAACCGACAAGAATAACATCTCTTTTAGAATATGAGCGTTTTTTTGGCTTTGCAAAACCAGAGACAACAATTAGCGTAACCATTAATGATGTTTCAACTGAAAATGGAGACACAAGATCTATTGTTGTAGATCAGCCAACTGCAAAACAGCCTTTTTTGATGTATTATTCATTGCAGCTGTTCTTTGCAAATGGCGGTGGTCCTTGCTACATTATTTCGGTTGGGCGTTATGGAAATGATTTAGATGAAGAAGACACTCCAGTTACATCAATCAATAGCATTGCTAAATTGGCTGAAGGACTGACAGAATTAGAAAAAGTAGACGAACCAACTTTAATTCTTTTTCCAGATGCAACGCAAGTAAGCGGAATAGATAAAGCTAATTTCTACGGATTATATAATAGCGCATTAATGCAATGCCAAAATCTTCAGGATAGATTTACCATAATAGATACTTTAAGTTATGATGAATCTAGCCCAACAGATCCAAATATAGATGATTTAAGAGGTGTAATAAGTGCCGAAAAAGACACTGTTAAATATGGCGCTGCTTACTATCCTCACTTAGAAACCATCTTGGACTATGCATTTGACAGCAGTAAAATTATATTAAAACATTACTCCTTTACGGCAAATGCATATGATCAAATTGCTGTGGGACTAGAACCAATTGAAAATGTAACGACAGGAATTGATGCAACTGTAGCCAAATTGGTCGATGTTACTGCCATTGCACCTATTAATATTTCTGGACAAATAAGCGATTTATTTTTACAGATGTACAGTAATGATGCAACTGGTTTTGATTTAGGAGGAACTTTCGTTAGCAACCCTGCCAAAAAAACTGCTTTCATGACTAAGCTAAATGATTTGCTTACTTCTTTAGAAACGTTATCTCTTTTAAGAAATTCGCTAAACGACGAAGCTAATGCAGCTATCAGTACAATATCTGATGAAGATGCAGTTATTGCAAATAACATTACAAGTGCTTTGACGGCATTTAATGCAAATTTTGCCGCTCCAAATAAAATTGACTCTGTATATAAAAACTTAAAAACATTAAAGAAAAAAATACAGGACGAAAACGCACCAACAAAAATGCTTAAAATTATATCAACTGATGCTGTAAGTTTTGACAAGGAATTAAAAAAACTGGTAGACTATACCGATTTGAATACTCAAACCGATATTACTTTAGTTACAAATAATTTTTCAGACATTAAAGCAAACCTGCTTACCCTTTTAAATGCTATCAAATCTGTGAGTGGAAAAGATGTAAACAATGGAGCATTAAACGGAAGAAAATTAAGCACTTTAGAAACTATCGATAATGTGACTTTCAACAAAATCCTCACTGAAATTTACAACTTGCCAATAACTCTTCCGCCAAGCTCTGCTATTGCTGGGGTTTATGCGAGAGTTGACAGAGACAGAGGCGTTTGGAAAGCTCCTGCTAATGTAAGTTTGAACTATGTTATAAAACCAACAGTTAAAATAACTAATACCATACAGGACAACTTAAATGTTGATACTGTTGGTGGTAAATCTATAAATGCTATCAGAACATTTACCGGCAAAGGAACCTTGGTTTGGGGGTCAAGAACCTTAGCCGGTAACGATAGTGAATGGCGTTATGTACCCGTTCGCCGCTTCTTTAATATGGCTGAAGAATCTATTAAAAAAGCAACCGAACAGTTTGTTTTTGAACCTAACGATGCCAATACTTGGATAAGAGTTAGAGCTATGATTGAGAATTTCTTAATTCTTCAATGGAGAGCTGGAGCTTTGGCTGGAGCAAAACCAGAACAAGCATTTTACGTAAGAATCGGTCTGGGTCAAACCATGTCTGCAATGGATATTTTAGACGGTAAAATGATTATCGAAATTGGTATGGCAGTAGTCCGTCCAGCTGAGTTCATCATTCTTCGTTTCTCACACAAAATGCAGGAATCTTAATTAAAACATCATTAAAAAATATAAATCATGAGTTATCCGTTATCAAAGTTTCATTTCTCAGTTGACTGGGGTGGAACAAAAATAGGCTTTACAGAAGTTTCCGGATTAGATGTAGAAACTGAAGTTATTGAGTACCGTCAGGGCGCTAGTCCAGAGTACAGTAAAATCAAGATGCCTGGCATGCAAAAGTTCTCTAACATTACGATGAAAAGAGGCACTTTTAAAAGCGACAATGAATACTACGCTTGGTGGAATACAGTAAAACTAAACACCATCGAAAGAAGAGATATTACCATCAAATTGCTTAACGAAGAACACGAACCAGTGATTACTTGGAAAGTAAAAAATGCATGGCCAACAAAAGTGCAGTCAACTGATTTAAAAGCTGATGGAAACGAAGTAGCCATCGAATCTATTGAATTGGTTCACGAAGGTTTATCTATTCAAAATGACTAATCATGGCTAATTATTATCCACCCGTAGGTTTTCATTTTCTGGTTGAATTTGACCAACTAGGCACAAAAGAAAAAGACCATCAATTTCAGTCGGTATCAGGGCTTTCTGTAGATCTTGAGACAGAAGAATTTGTTGAGGGTGGAGAAAACAGATTCAAACACAAACTTCCTGTAAAAACCAAATATCCTAATTTGGTTTTAAAAAGAGGAATTCTTATTGATTCTGATGTAATTGAATGGTGCAGAAAAGCAATTGAAAACTTCGAATTTAAGCCCGTTGATTTAACCGTAAAACTCTTGAATCAAGATCACGAACCGTTAATGCATTGGAAAGTGGTACATGCTTATCCAGTAAAATGGGCTGTTGAAGATTTCAGTGCTTTAGAAAGCAAAATTGTTGTTGAAAGCTTTGAGCTTGCTTATAATCATTTCACCCTTCATAAAAAATAATATAGCGATGCCAATTGAAATCAAAGAGCTTCACATTAAAATAAATGTGAACGAAAGTCCAAGTTCGGGTGCAAAACCAGCTTCATCATCCTCTTCTTCTTCAGAAAAAGATAATGTAGCTGAATGTGTCGAGCAAGTAATGAAGATCATTGAACGAAAAAAAGAACGCTGATATGACAACTGGTGAATTAAAAAAACTGAAGATTATTGCCTATAGCGATCCACAATTCAATAGTCCCATTTCGGATATTGAAGAGTTCGTTACTTTGATGAATCCCGAGAAATATACTTTTCATTACAAAATCGAGCAAGATACAACTCGAGCCGCTGGAACGAGCAGTCCTGCACCAAGGTTTACAGCGATTGCTCCAGAGGAATTAGAATTGGATTTTGTTTTTGATCGAACTGGAGTTATTGCCGGCAAAGAAAGCACTGAAAATGGTGTTATTGAAGACATTGAGCATTTTAGAAAAGTAATTTTAGAATATAACGGTACAGAACATAAGCCAAATTATTTAAAAATTGCTTGGGGAAGCCTGCTGTTTAAAGGATCTCTCACCGAAATGACCATTGAATACAAACTTTTCAGGCCAGACGGAACGCCAATTAGAGCTATTGCAAAAGGAAAATTCAAAGGAGTTGTGGAAGATGAGTTAAGAGCCAAACAGCAGAACAATCAATCTCCTGATTTAACACACACTAGAACTGTAAAAGCGGGAGATACGCTTCCGCTAATGTCTTTTAAAATCTACGGCGATTCAAAATATTATCTCGAAGTAGCAAGAGCCAACAAGCTTATCAATTTCAGAAAATTAAAAATTGGTCAAAAAATATTTTTCCCTCCACTACAAAAACAACAGTAGATGAACAATAGCGACGTCATACAAACCAGTAAAAGTGCCGATTTAGTAACGCACAAATTGCTCATTGAGGGAACTGAGCTGTCTGGTGTTTACCAGATAATGAGCATTGTAGTTCATAATGAGGTGAACAGGATACCTATGGCGCAGATTATTTTGACTGATGGAGATGCTGCTTCTAGAGATTTTAAATTAAGTAATGAAGATTTGCTCATTCCGGGTAAAAAGATAGAAATAAAAGCAGGTTATCACAGTGACGAAGAAACTATTTACAAAGGAATCGTGGTAAAACATTCTATAAAAATAAAAGACAATTCGTCCTTGTTGATTGTAGAATGCAAAGACGAAGCCGTAAAATTGACTATCGGCAGAAAGAGCAAATATTTTTATGATGTAAAAGACAGTGATGCTTTTGAAGATATTATTGGCACTTACGGCTTGCAAAAAGATGTAGAAAGTACAAATTATAGCCACAAAGAGTTAGTGCAGTACAATACTTCTGACTGGGATTTTATTGTCTCACGTGCACAGACTAATGGAAAATTATGTTTTGTTGAAAATGGCAAAATCTCGGTAAAAAAACCCGATTTGGCTTCAGAATCAGTTGAAACAGTTGCTTTTGGCGCCACAATGCTCGATTTTGATGCCGAAATTGATGCTCGAAATCAGTTTGCTAAAGTTTCATCTTACAGCTGGAATGCATCCAATCAGGAATTATTAGAAATTGAAGCTAAAGATCCGAGTGTAAGTCTAAACGGAAATTTATCTGCTTCGGATTTATCCGATATCGTAAAGCTTGAAAATCTAGAATTGCGTCACGGCGGTCATGTTACCGATACCGAATTGCAAGATTGGGCTGATGCTAAATTATTATTTCAACAGCTGTCAAAAGTTCGCGGAAGAGTTAAATTTCAAGGTATTCCTGCTGTAAAACCCAATACCATTATCACACTTGAAGGTGTTGGAGACCGCTTTAATGGCAAAGCATACGTTACTGGAGTTTTCCATGAAATAGCAAATGGTAACTGGACTGTAAATGTGCAGTTTGGATTAAATCCTGAATGGTTTTCTGAAACGTATGATGTCAATACGCCATCGGCTTCTGGAATAATTCCGTCCATAAAAGGACTTCATATTGGTATTGTAACACAGCTTCAAGACGATCCTGATGGCGAGGACAGAATTTTGGTCAAAATCCCAATCATCAATAACGAAGAACAGGGCATTTGGTGCAGAGTCGCAGCATTAGACGCAGGTGACAACAGAGGCACATTTTTTAGGCCAGAAATTGAAGACGAGGTGATTATTGGCTTCATCAATGAAGATCCCAATGATGCTATTGTTTTAGGAATGCTCCACAGCAGTGCAAAACCTGCTCCGCTAAAAGCATCAGACGATAACCATCAAAAAGGGATTTTTACAAGAAGTGAAATGAAAGTGCTCTTTGACGATGAGAAAAAATCAATAGCTATTGAAACTCCGGCAGGAAAAAAAATAACGCTAGATGAAGACAAAGGATCTATAGTGGTTGAAGACGAAAATTCAAATGTGATTACAATTGACAGCGCAGGAATAAAAATGGAAAGCGCAGGCGATATTTCAATAAAAGCAACAGGAGATGTAAAAATTGAAGGCACCAATGTAAACTTAAAAGCAACTGCCCAATTTAAAGCCGAAGGAAATGCTGGAGCAGAAATGTCATCGGCTGCAGTAGCGATTGTAAAAGGCAGCATTGTTCAGATTAACTAACTCATTATCTGAACTATATTACCAAAAACTTAAACAAAAGGTTAACTATAAAAAATAGTAGTTATGGGAGCACCAGCCGCAAGAATTAACGACATGCATGTTTGCCCAATGGTAACGGGAACTGTGCCTCATGTCGGAGGACCAATATTACCTCCAGGTTCGCCTACAGTATTAATAGGCGGTCAACCTGCAGCTTGTTTAGGAGATATGATTGTTTGCACAGGACCACCAGATAGTATTATAGCTGGTTCAAGCACAGTGCTGATTGGAGGAAAACCAGCCGCAAGAATGGGAGATTCAACTGCGCATGGCGGAACAATTGTATTGGGATGTGCAACTGTTTTAATAGGCTGATTATGGAAAATAAAGAAGCTTTTTTAGGAACGGGATGGAGTTTTCCGCCAGAGTTCAAAAAGAACAATAAAGCAGTCGTAATGACATCTGACGAAGCAGATATCAAAAGCAGTCTAGAAATACTGCTTTCTACCAAAATCGGCGAGCGCATTATGCTTCCCAGATACGGTTGTAACATGGATGAACTGCTTTTTGAAACATTAGACAGAACACTCAAAACTTATGTTTCAGAACTTATAAAAACGGCGATTTTATATTACGAACCGCGAATTGATGTTGAAAAAATCGATATCACGCAAAGTGATGATTTAGAAGGAGAATTATTAGTCATAATTGATTACAAAATAAGAAGTACAAACTCAAGAAGCAATCTTGTTTATCCTTTTTACAAAGAAGAAGGCACTAATGTTTAAAAGTTTATAAGCTATGAGCACTAACGGCAGCCAAATAGACAATGTTATTTTTAAAAGAAATGGAGTTAATCAGGAAGAACGCTTTAGTGACGCACTAGAGCCAAGCAACCTGAAACTTCATGATTTTACTATTGAAGACTGGCTGTTATTTGCTTATAATTTAGCCAAAGAGGTCAACTTTTTCGACATAAATAACGATACAAAACCAGAAGGAAATTGGCAGGAGTTTTTTAATTATTTTGGCTTCTCACAAGAAAATCTTCCAAATGGCATCATCCCGAAAAGAACGGAAAGCCAATATGCCGTTTTAAAAGAAAAAATCACCAAAACATTATCGACTGCCCAAATAAATCAAGACCTTACACCTCACCTAACCTTGTTTGTGTGCTTCTTGAAATTATTGGAATTATCCCAAAACAAACTTAATCTCATTACCAAGAAGCATTTAGATTTCTTCTACAAAGACATACTTCAAATTGAGAAACTGCCTGCAAAAGCAGATAAAGTCAATATCATTTTTGAACTGGCAAAAAAAGTCGCTGAAGAAAAAATTGCCGTAAACACAGAACTTGACGCAGGAAAAGATCCCGATGGCAAAAAATTAATCTATAAAACCACAGAAGAGTTTATTGCTAACAAAGCCAATATAGCATATTTAAAAAGTGTATATAATGACGTTGATCGAGGCGAAATAAAATACAGCGAAATTGCCAATTCTCTAGACGGAAAAGGCGAACCTTTAAAAGAAGATTCTCCTTACTGGTTTCCTTTTGGATATACTTCCAATGAAGAAAAATATCCAGAATTAGACGATGCCAAATTGGGTTTTGCAATAGCTTCAGAATTATTTAATCTTAAAGAAGGCGACAGAAACATTGACATTACAATTGCTTTTGATGAGGCTTTGGCTTTTCATCATCCGCTAAATGCTGATGATCTTTTGGATAATATCAGCATTCTATATAGCGGAAAAAAAGGATGGGTTGGCGGTTTTAAACTTAGCGATAGCCTTGATTTTAAAACTGCAAATTTATCTTCCAGCATTAGCAGCAACCAATTAAAACTGGTTTTTCAAATATCAAAAGACAATCCTGCAATTGTTAACTATGATCAGAAAGTTTTGGGGGAATTTTTCTCTACAGAACTGCCTATAATTCGATTTTTAATTAATACAGAAGATCCAAAAGGTCATACTCTTTTTAGAAGTCTTGTTACAAAACCTATAACTAGTGTTAAAGTAAAAGTTGAGGTTAAGGATGTAAAATCTTTAGTATTAGAAAGCGACACCGGTCTGCTTAATGCTGCAAAACCTTTTTTCCCTTTTACAACTCAACCCGAAAAAAATAGTTCATTTATAATCAACTATCCTGAGATTTTTTCTAAAAAATGGACTGACGCGTATATTAACATAAAGTGGAAAAATACTCCTTTATCGTTTGTAACTCATTATGCTGCTTACAAAAATAGTTTCCTTGAAACCATAAGCAAACAAAGTTTTATTGATGCCATTTTCATCAAGGATAGCGTTAAAAAAATGATGAATGCCAACCAGCCAGAAGATGGAATTGCAAAAAAAAACAATTCGGAAATAAAAGCTCCTGTCGTAGAAATTAATGATACAATTGAAGCTGTTGAAGAAACACCCCACGCGCCTGAAATAGACCCAGACGGTGGAATTGTTGTAGAAGATTATTTTAAGGCAACCTTATCAGTTTTAAACAAAGAAGTTTGGAACGAACAAGATAAAAAAGTCAATTTATTTGACGCTGATGATGAGAAAGATAATGCATTCGAATCGAATATCAATGTAAAAGGAAACTATGAACTTGGTAAAAGCGGTCCCATTCGATTGACCCTAAATCAGTCATTTTTGCATTCGTTATTTCCAAAAATATACACTTTGGCGATAATGAATGTGGAGAAAGAGCCAACAACGCCTATTCCAAATCAACCTTACACCCCTGTTGTAGAAAGCATAAGTCTGGATTATTCTGCTGAGGAAACTATTGACTTTGCCGTTTCTGCGTACGAATCTAATCGAATAAAACTATTTCATGAAGCTCCTTTTGGTCAACAGGAAGAACATTCATATTTGAAACAGCAAGCCATCAATAATGAAATTTTGGATCCTTCCACTCCAATTACCAATTGTCTGGTTCCTGATTATTGCAATGGAGGCGAATTTTACATAGGTCTTCAAGATGCCGAAATATTACAACAGATTTCATTATTATTTCAAATATTAGAAGGAAGCGAAAACACCAAAGTACCCACTTTTACAGGAAAACAAAAAGTAGAATGGTACATATTGTGCGATAATTATTGGAAAAATCTTGATAAGGATATTTTAGCAAATGGCATAGATAACTTCTTAAAATCTGGTATCGTAAAATTTGGCATTCCAAAACAGGCGACTAATGACAATACGCTGTTTCCAGCCAATACTATTTGGATAAAAGCAAAAATGCACAAAGCCTATGATGCTGTTTGCAAAGTTATCGATGTAAAAACTAGAGTTGTTACCGCCCAGTTTTTTGATAATAACAACAATCTAGCCCATTTAGACAGCACATTACCTGCTAAAACAATATCTAAATTAATTACTAGAGTTCCGCAGATTAAAAGCGTTGAACAGCCTTTTAATTCGTTTGATGGAAAACCATTAGAGTCTGATGCTTCCTATTATCTGCGTGTAAGCGAACGTTTGCGCCACAAAAACAGAGCGATAACACTTTGGGATTATGAGCATCTTATTTTACAGGAATTTCCAAGTGTTTTTAGAGTAAAATGCCTTAACCATACTTTTATTTCGGGCACAGAAACCTCGTTTTTATCTCCAGGAAAAGTAACGCTAGTCGTAATTCCAGATATCGTAGACAAAAATGTATTCGATATTTATGAGCCAAGAGTTAGTACAGCCACATTAAACAGCATTGAGAGCTTTATTAACTCCAAAAACTCCATGTTAGTGTCTGCAAAAGTAATTAACCCTGATTATGAAAAGGTTATAATCAAATTAGGTGTGAAATTTTATCCAGAATACGATGAGAATTTCTATAAAAAACAGCTCAACGAAGATCTTATTAAATTTTTATCGCCTTGGGCATTTGACACTTCAAAACAAATCATATTTGGAGTTGAGCTGCAACGAAGCATTGTTATAGAATACATCGAAAATTTATATTACGTAGATTTTTTATCTACTCTGGAAATGGCGATATACATTGACAAAAAAACAAATAAGGATAATCCTCAGCCATTAGAAGACACAGAAAATAATGAAGCCAATGTTCCTCTTTTGGACTTTCAAACCACTTTGTCTCCATCAAGTCCAAAAAACATTTTAGTCTCTGTTAAAAACCATATTGTCAGCACCAACATCATAACCTGTAAACCAACAACCCACGAAGAACCTGAAAAATGTCGCTACTAAATCAACATATCACCATTCCTAAAAAATCATCTTCAGAGGACGATTTGGATTTCTTTTATCTAAGAAAAAAAGGAATCGAATACATCGAGTCTTTTGGCAGTAAATTCTGGACCGATTTTAATGAGCATGATCCTGGTATTACAATGCTGGAAATGCTTTCTTATGCCATTTCAGATTTGGGCATGAGACTTAATCTTCCTATAGAAAATATACTAGCATCTGATGACATCAATAAAGGCATTCCAAAGCAGTTTTTTAAAGCCTCAGAGGTATTATCTTCTAGCCCTGTTACGCAAAATGATTACCGAAAACTATTTATAGACATAAAAGGAGTTAGAAATTGCTGGCTCGCCAAACACGAGAAAAAGGTTTATGTAGACTGCAAAAAAAATCAGCTTTCTTATGATGTTAAGGATTATAATAATCTACCAGATAACCTAAGAAAATCTTTTGAGCTAAATGGTTTATATGATTTGTATGTAGATTTCGAAAGTTCAAAACCATCAGAAATAGAAGCTGTTAAAGAAAAAATAAGAAAGCAGTATCATGCCAACAGAAACCTTTGCGAAGATCTTGTCGATATCAAAAAAGTAGTAGATTATCCCATCAAAATCTGCGCAGATATTGAAGTAAATACCGAAGCCGATGAAGAATTGGTTCATGCCAATGTTCTTCATGCTCTTGAAAGTTACTTATCGACAACGGTCAATTTTTATTCGTTAAAACAAATGATTGACAAAGGATATTCGACTTTGGAAATTTTTGATGGTCCATCTTTAGAGAATGGTTTCATTGATACCAAAGAATTGCTTACCGCAGATTTGAGAAATGAAGTGCGTCTTTCAGATATCATGAGAATCATCATGTCGGTGCCAGATGTAATCTTAATTAAAGATATTTCTTTAGGAAACTGCAATGGTGATGACTTGGAAAACAAATGGCTTATCTGCCTTGCGCCTTATCAAAAACCAGTTATTTGTGTCAAAAGTGTTTTCAATTACAACAAAGGATTATTGCCTCTGAATATCAATCAGGCTCAAGTAAAAATTTATTTAGATGCCATAAAAGCCGAAAAAGACAAAGCTACAACCAACGCCAGCCAGAATAAAGAATTAGAAATACCAAATGGCGAATACCTCAACACCGATTTTTATACCACCATACAAAATGATTTTCCTGAAACTTATGGAATTGGCGAAGTAGGTCTTCCAACCCGAGCATCTGTTGAACGTAAATCCAAAGCAAAACAATTAAAAGGATATCTTTTATTTTTTGATCAGATATTAGGGAGTTATTTTAAGCAATTAGGTCAGGTAAGCGAATTGCTTTCGGTAAGCGGAAATTTGACCCGAACTCTTTTTACTCAAGTCGTAAAAGATATTGAAGGCGCGAATGACATTGTTGACGGATATGATAATTACACTGACGACAGCATTACAGAACTGCTTTTTGACCAACAGGACAATAATATTGAACGCAGAAATAAAATTTTAGACCATCTCTTGTCTCGTTTCGCCGAAAACTTTTCAGAATATGTTTTTGTCAATAAAACCATTTACGGCAATACTACAGATCAGGTCGTATTGCGCGACAAAGAAAACTTTTTGAAAGATTATAAAGTCGTAAGCAAAGAGCGTGGTAATGCTTTTGATTATTACAAACAGACTATTGCCAATTTATGGAATACGAATAATGTTTCGGGAGCAGAAAAAAGGATTTCGAGACTTATTGGTATTAAAGATTACAGCCGCAGAAATCTTTCCAATTCGTTTGTCCAGATGTACAATTTTATTGATACAGACAATCAATCGGTTTATAGATGGCGTATTGTGGACAAGAATAATGAAATTGTACTTTCTTCAACAGCAGAATACTTTGACACTTCTGCTGCAAATAAAGAGCTTTATTTTGCTGTATTACAGATTATTCAGACTCGAGAATATAAAATAAAAGAGGCTTTTAAAAACGGTACAGTAAAAGACTTAACTATTATCGATAATATTTTGATTCAGCAGTCAGACGCTGGAAAATACTCTTATGACATCATAAATCCAGTAATTGATGACAAGAAAAATCCAGACCGCATTATTGCCCGAAGATTTGAATACTATAATAATCTAGCAGATTTAGAAAAATCGATCCTGGATTTGATTCAATTCATGAAAGAAGATTTTACCGAAGAAGGAATGTTTTTGGTAGAACACATGATGCTTCGTCCAGATGTAAACCAGACGACAGTAAATCCAGATACTTTCATGCCGATCTGCGCCGAAGAGTGTGGCGATTGCGAACCAGTAGATCCTTACTCCTACCGCGTGAGCGTAGTGTTGCCAGGATATACATTGCGATTTGCCAATACCGATTTTAGAAATTATATAGAAAAAATAATCAAGGAAGAATTGCCAGCTCATGTTCTAGCAAAAGTATGTTGGATTGGATATCGGGAAAAAGATGTGAAAGACCCCGCAGAAAACCAGCTCGTTCAATTTGAAAAAAACTACAAAGACTATTTATTCGCCAAAACCGATTTGAATCAAGAACAGCCAGAACCGCAATTAATCAGTTTTATTAAATCACTAACCAGTCTGGACAATGTTTACCCAACAGGACGTCTATTTGACTGCAGTGATGAAAACGAACGATTGTCAGATAAAATTATACTAGGAAAAACGAATTTAGGATCACTATAAAAACTATTCCAATGTCAGCTAAACTTTCAACAATAACAACACAATACCGACGATTCACAAAGAATCAGGTACTTACTGAAGGAAACCTTAATGAGGTTGTCGACTTTTTTGACGATCAGGATCGCCTATCCCGCATTTACCTGAGTGGCGTTGGTATAGTTTGCGGACTTTATCCTTCTTATAATGAAGCACAAAAAACGATTTCAATAACGCAAGGAACTGGCATAACTACAGATGGTGATCTTTTTAAGTTATATCAGGCAGATGTGTTGGGAAACAAAAAAATCGATTTTGACTCTAAAACCTACACGCATTGCAAAGTTTATGATAATACAAAAGCGGCATATAAACCTTTTTTTTATGGAGGAGCAAACCAACAATTGCCTCTTTTTGAACTCTTAACAGAAGAACAGCAAAAAAAAGAAAAGGATCCAAATTTTGCTTTAGCAGAATTTACGTCAAATACAAAATTTGATATTAAAGAAGCTGTAATTCTTTTGTATCTAGAGTCTTATGAAAAAGAATCTGACCTTTGCGTAAGCCTTTCATGCGATAATCAGGGATTGGAAATTGTAGGCAATTATAAAGTTTTAATTGTCAGCAAAGACGTTGCCAAAAAAATAATGAATTATGACAGTATGATTGGCAAAATCAATTATGTCAATTTATACTATACATTACCAGATCTAAAATCGAATAGAATTGTTCTAAAAAAAGACGATTTTGTTCACCTTGAAGCATTAAAACAAACTTTTACAAAAGGTATTTTCAAAAATAATGTAGTTAAGAATTTGCAGGATGGCTACAACAAACTTCTGACAGGCTTAAATATGCCAATAGTTTTAGATGTTATTCAAAAAAAAATAACCGAACTATTTAATTTTGATGGAGATCCAATACTTCCTTCAGATTTTCAATATCGATATGATCTCCTTAACGATCTTGTGGATACTTACAACGAAACGAGAGCGCTTTTACTCAATTTAGAGGATAGTTACTGTTATCCTGATATTAATGCTTTTCCGAAACACTTAATGCTGGGCGAACTATTCAAATCAGAACCTTGTTTTGAATTTCGTCATGCTTTCTACAAATCGCCTTTGCTTACAGGAGAAAGCCTTAACACTTGTAATGACTGCCTTGCAGATGATAAAGATTCTGAAGAAAAAGACTTAACATCAGATGAAATAAAAATATGCTATGGCGAAAACACAGCCAGACAAAGAATGTACAGTCTCATTCTAAGAAGTGCAGAATTACTAGAAAATTACAATCCGTTACATGATTTTATAAAAATTACGCCTTCATTACAAATGGGCAAATTGGGCAAAAAAGCCATTCCTTTTTACAACAATGTAACTGATTCGCTTATTAAAGCTTGGGATTTTGATAAAACCTTTTTAGGATTAGAAAAAAACAATGTCAGTTACCATGACGATTTATTGAATACTAAAAAACCGCTTGAAATACATCTTGATAGTGATTTTTATAGAATTGAAGGCCATCAAGGACGCAATTACAAAGAAGCACTAAAAGTAATCCAGCAAATTAGGCTGGATAATGGTCTTGGATTCAATATAATGATTCTGGCGGTAAATGCTAATGAATTGGATAAAACAATCCAAAAATTCACCGAGTATTATCTTAACAAAAATCATGGCTACGAGCATAAAGCAGGTGTAATTCCAGGAGGCACATTCATAATGATCTATCTGGAAGAAAAAGTACCGTATTACTATTATTACAATACCCGCAAACCATCTTTAACTGGAGACTTTGAAAAATTTACAGAAGGCATCCCTATTTTAAATCCAATTGTTGCCGATTTTTCGTTACCTTATTTGTGTTGCGACGAAAACAACATAGGCCTTAGTTTGCCAGTAGATAAAATTTGTTTTGACAGCAAAACGCCTCCTCTGCCTTTTAAAGTATCTCCATCAGGAGGTTTTGTAAAAGCCAATGTTAGACCTGATCAAAATGGAGGAATAGCCGTAAACGAATATGGCGCACTTGTTTTTGATCCAAATTTAGTCAGCAAAGAGTTGATTGGCCAACCGATAACTTTTACAGTCAACAATTTTGATACGGATTGTAAGATAACCATTTTCGAAAAACCAAAATTCGATTTTACAGCCGTTCCTTCAAAATCTCCAGGAGCTGACGAAACGGAAATCATTTTTACCATAACTGGAGAAAATATCGAAGGAAATAAATTTACTTGGGACTTTGGAGACAAAACCGATTGGATTACTGATGATAAGACAGAAATAAAACACGTATACAAGTATAATAGCGAATCGCAAAAGAAATTCACATTTGATGTTATGCTTTATGCAGACAATGGCAACTGTGATTTTAAAGTCACTCATCCTGTAAGTTTTGAAATTCCAGATCCGAAAGTATTGGTTGATGGTAAATTAGTAAACAAAATATCTTTTTGCCGAAACGATAAACCTGCGGAGCTTACCCTAGAACCTAATATAAAAGGGGCACAAATTTTAGGAGAAGGAGTTCAAGTTACATTCGGAGAAAAATATATGTTTGTTGCAGGCGATGTGTCAAAAGATGTCCAAACTGTAACCATTTTTATAGACGACAAACCATCCAATCTTACCATTACACTTTTAGATCTGCCTATTGCTAGTTTTAGTTACAATGTAGATGCTACAACAGGAATTCTAACCCTAAACAACAATTCTCAAAATGCTGCGGCCTATACTTGGCACATTGACAAGGAAGTAATTGTAACAGATAAAAAAGATCCGATAACGCGACAAACTTCCATGTATAATGAATCTTCAATCTCTGTTTCATTAATTGCTGAGGGTAAATGTGGTTCGGTAACCGATGGCCCAAGATCAATAGAGATTAGAAAAACCGTTGAAGAGAATACATGTCTTGATAATGCAGGTTTATTTATAAATAACTCCATTGGAACGATCTCCAATCTAAGAGAAATTGCTGTTGTAAATAAATTCAATAGAGAAACCAATCGCTTAATTTCTGAAACGGAAAACAGATTGGTTGAAGTTCAAAAAAATCTTGAGAGCTACATTAGCGGTAAATTAAATGATACTTTATCTGAATTATTCACGCAAGAAAATTTCAATTTAATATCCACAGTTGTTAGCACTGCCATCAAACTACAAAATCCAGAACTGATTGCGGCAGTACAAACGCTTATATCGCTTAACACCTCGTTATTTTATACGATTTTGAGATGCCAAGATCCAGAAACGCTTAAAGCATCAGAGAAACAGATTATTCCAGTAGAATTGCTTTTCAATAATTTATTTACAAGTTTTATCGAAATAAAATTCAACAGCGATAAAGATGGAACATTGAAAGCATTTTTGACTAGCATGCTGAAGGTATTTCCGAAAATCGATTTTATCATATCTTCTTTAAACATACAAATAGAAGCTCTTACAGCTAATGCAAAACTTAAATAAACATATTATCAATAAAGTTTTCCTTGAGATAAATACCAATTCTAAAGAGAAGGGATATTATCTCAAGGACAATATTGATGCGTTTTTGGAAAAAGAAGTATTCACGCTTTTAGAAAATTATTTTAACGAAGTGGATTCAAAAAATCCTTCACATAGCATACAATTAGACAAGCTCAACCTTGATATTGCTATAAATCAAAATTTAGATTTCGAAAATTTCAAAGAGCAAATCCTAAAAAATATTACCAAACAAGTTGAGGAAGTTTTTGAAAAAGAAGAGAAAAACATTGAAGGTTATAAACTTATTAATCCGCAAGAAAAGGCAATAGAAAGCTTCTTTCATTTTCTTGAAACTGGGACAAATACTTGGTGGACAACTTCAAATCATGATTTCAAAATAGTAGATAATAATAAAGCATTTGATGAAATCTTAAATAATGAGAGCTTTTCTTTTAAATGGAACAATTCTCTTCAAAAGCCAATTGTGAGAGCACGATTTATCAAACAATTTAGTGATGTCCAAATTGTAAACATTATTAAAAAGGGAATATTACTCAAAAAAAATAGCGTCGAAAGCAGAGCAAAAATAATCTGCATTGAATCAATACAAAAACAGATTGAAGCCAGCATTGCCAAAAATCAATTGATTCCAAATCAAAGGTTTTTGGTTTGGGAAATAGTTCTTTTAAACCTTTTGGAAACAAATAATGCAAGTAAAGCAATTGTAAAAGAAAAGCTTTTGAAATTGTTTTTAAGTGTATTGGAATTTCATAAAAAGAACCACTTTTTTCAGTACAAAGAACTTTATATAAAAGAAATTGAAAATCAGATAGAAAATCAAAATGAACTAGAATTATTGGCTCATCTGGATACTACTGTTTCGATTATCGAAAAAAAATTAGAGCAAGTTATTTTAAAAGAAAAAGAAACAGAGCTAAATACTATCTCAAATGATCAAGTGACGATACAAACTGAGACAGAGATAAAAAATGCAAGAGAAGCAGAAAATGAAGCAAAAATTGAAAATGCAGCGAAAGATGAAAGCGAGACCGAAATAGAAAATGCAATAAAAATAGAGAGTCGGACAGAATCAGAAAGCGATACAAAAATAGATTTAGAAAGAATTCACGAAAATAACGAGAATCTAGCGCAAGATCAGAGTTCGATTTTGTTTAAAAGCAAAGATGCTACTATTAGCGATGGTAATAAAAGTAGCGAGAGCCTATCAAATAAATCAAAAGAAGAAACTCTTAACACTCACGAAAGAGCAATTGATAAAAAGGATTCTAATTTGGAGAAAGAAAAAGTCAAAAACGAAAACCGATTTGATGAGAATAACATTATTGGCGAATCATATGTTGACAATGCAGGTCTAGTATTAATTCATCCCTTTTTGAAATCTCTTTTTGAAAATTGCAAACTGCTGAATAAAGACAATACTATAAATGATCCTGAAGTTGCCGCACATCTCTTGCATTATGTAGCCACGGGAAAAGAACAGGATTATGAAAATGCTATGGTCTTCGAAAAGTTTTTATGCAATATTCCGATAGCTGAACCTATTGAAAGAAACATTACACTCTCAGAAGAAATGAAGAAAGAAGCCTTTACAATGCTGCAAGCGGTATTAAGCAATTGGGATATTATGAAAAAATCATCGGCAGAATTGCTTCAAAACGAATTCTTGCAACGCCCGGGGAAATTAGACATTAATGGTGACGAAAGTCCTGTAATCACCATGGAGCGAAAAACACAAGATATTTTGTTAGACAAATTAAACTGGAATTTGAGCATCATCAAATTAGCTTGGAAAAAACGAATCATATATGTTAACTGGTAAATATTAGAAATATGAATATTGATAACGCCTCTTTTTTAGAATACGACAAGAAAAATATTCGCAGCCTTCAGCAAATGGCTTTAGAGTTTTTATTCAATAATGTAAATCTTTCTAAAGTAGTCTTTTGCGGAGGTGTTGCAGACTATCTCAATCTTCGCGAATATTATGACATTACCATTAATGATATCGATCTGATTTTTGAAAAGGAACTGGATTTACAGCCCATGATGAACAAATTGGAGACAAAAAGATACCTCTCAAAATATTATAAAACAAAAAATGGCGAAGCGTTGGTACATATTTTCAGAATTGGGGAAAATTCAATTAATATAGACAGCTTTCAAAGGGATTTTTTGAATTCAACTTATATGCAATCGCCTTTGTTAGGCAAAATGGTCTGGCATACCTCATTTGAAGAAAGTAAAAAAAATCATAATACTGAGATACATCTCAACACTTCAGCAGTTAAAGGTGTAGATTATCAATGGAGACGATTGTACAAGCACAGCCGTAAAGCTTCTTTGTACAACAATGTAACTTTTCTGGAAGAGAAAAACTTAATTCATACCATTAAAAAAAATATTTTATGAAGGAAGAGCCTAGAATAATTTACAGCTTAGATGCATTTCCTATCAGCAACAATAGATGGAATGAAGGCAATAAATTTAAAGAAACTATTTATTCTACTGCTCTAAGCATACTATACAGCCACTTATGGTATAAGGATATTGAACTTTATGCTGATGAAACGGCTTATAAGTTTCTGTATATGCTTCCTTGCAGAGTGACTAAAATTAGCAGCAATAAAGACGCTGTCATCTGGATGAAATCGAAGATTGATGTTATGGAAAAACAAACGAAACCTTTTATTCACCTTGATAATGACGCCTTTATAAAGAAAAAAATAAATTTTGATTTTGATAAAGTAATTGTTGAACAAAATGATTACGAACTGTACGGCATGTATCAATATCGATTGGATTTTTTTAATAAATATACTCAGGATCTAGATTATTGGAAACCCGATTTAGGATATGCTTTCAATTGTGGCGTGTTAGGTTTTAGAGACTTAGAACTTCGAGATCAGTTTTTAAAAGCCTACTATGCTTTAGAAGAAATTTTTATAAAAAATAATAATCCGGGCATAACAAGAATAGAACCTTGCATTGTTTTAGAGCAGTATAATCTGGCCGCATTATTACATCATAAAAATATAAAGCCAACCTTATTGCTGTGGAAAAAAAACCTGTTCGAAAACAGCCAGCTGGCAGATAGAATTGGTTACACGCACATTGCAGGGCAAAAAAAATACAGAATTGACATTGTTCAGGAAATAGAAAATAGGCTTTCTAAGCTGTTTCCGTATTGGTACAAAGAAGTAAAAAATGCTTTAGAGAAAGAAGGCATAGCTTAAAATAAAACGGTATGAAACAACAACACAAGATGATTTACAGCCTTGATGTGCTTCCTATAACAAACAACAGATGGAATATGGGAGACAAATTGAAGGAAACGATCTACATGACTGCTCTAAGTATACTATATAGCCAATTGTGGTATGATGAAATTGAGCTTTATGTAGACGAAATAGGCTATAAATTCCTGTATATGCTTCCTTGTGCTGTTACCAAAATGCAAAACGACAATAGAATTGAACTTTGGATGAAATCGAAAATCAACGCTATGGAACTGCAAACAAAACCGTTTATTCACATAGACACCGACATCTTTATTAAGAAAAAGATAGATTTTAGTTTTGATGATGTCATAGTAGAACGCAAAGAAGATACTTATGAAGTCCACTATAAGAAGCAGGTAGAGTTTTTTAATAGATACACTAAAAATCTTCCTTACTGGCACACCAACTTGGGCTATTCTTATAACTGCGGCATATTTGGTTTTAACGATCTCAAGCTCCGTGATGAATTTATAAAAAGCTATTACGACTTGGAGAAAATATATATCGAAAACCAAGAAGGCTTTAATTCATTAAAACAAGAAGGTTATGAAACCTGCATTTTAATCGAACAATATACGCTTGCATCGCTATTAAATTATAAAAACAATAATCCGACAATGCTTTTGAAAGGTGACAATATAACCGAACAAGGAAAACATGCCGATAGTATTGGGTATTCTCATTTTTTTGGAATGAAAAAATATGACAAATATGTTGTTGATGAAATTGAACTTCGACTCTCTAAAATATTTCCGTATTGGTATAAGCAAATAAAAAATGCATTAGAGAAAGAAGGTGTTATCGCAAATAATCTGCAGTTTGTTTAGAGAAACAAATTAGTATTTCAAAATGATAAAATAATAATCATGAGAGAGTTTGAACAAAAAAAAATAGCCCATCACTCCCCTTCTACTTTTTTTGGACCAAAAGTTCAAAAGAAACTAACCACGGGCGCTGTAGGAGACAAATATGAAGTAGAAGCCGACAATGTAGCCGATAAAGTAGTCAACAAACGCAAAACTGGAGGTTTACTTCAATCCAGAAGCGAAGAAGCTGTACAGCAAAAGCCTATTGCAGAAACCATTTCAACTGTTCAAAAAAAGGACTTGGCACAAGAACAGCCTCTGCAAAAAAAAGGAGAAAAAGAAGAAGAGAAGAAAGTGCAAAAGAAATCCGATAAGGAAGAAGATAAAAAAGTACAGAAAAAAGGAGAAAAAGAAGAAGACAAAAAAGTCCAAAAGAAATCCGATAAGGAAGAAGATAAAAAAGTACAAAAAAAGGGAGAAAAAGAAGAAGACAAAAAGGTTCAAAAGAAATCGGATAAGGAAGAAGACAAGAAAGTACAGAAAAAAGGCGAAAAAGAAGAAGACAAAAAAGTGCAGAAAAAATGTGCCGAATGTGAAAACGAAGACAAAAAGGCTCAGAAAAAAGAAGACAAATCTGTTCAAGCAAAACTAAAGGAATCGAACTCGGTTGACGAAAACGTCGAAAGTAATCTTAACAGCTCTAAAGGCGGAGGCAATGCTATGGATAAAAACACAAAGCGTGAAATGGAATCGGGTTTTGGAGCTGATTTTAGCAACGTAAACATCCATACAGACAGCAGAGCCGTTCAAATGAGCGAAGAACTGGGCGCACAGGCTTTCACACATGGTAACGATGTCTATTTCAATAAAGGAAAATACAATCCAGACTCTAAAGAAGGTAAACATCTGTTAGCACATGAACTCACACATACGATTCAGCAGACCGGAGCCAAACAAAAATCAGGAACAATACAAAAATCATCTATAGAAAACCATTCAGAAGATTTACGCGCAGAGAGACCTGAAAACCCACAATTCAAAGGCAATCCTCCGTTGGAAAAAGCCAATGACAATCAGATGCTTATTTCTGCTGGTCAAAAAGGGCAATATGTTTCAGAATTGCAGCAAGGTCTGATGAAAGCGGGTCAGAGTTTACCAAAATTTGGAGCAGACGGCGATTTTGGAAACGAAACACGAAATGCAGTAATCGGCTTCCAAACAGAAAATGGTTTGAATAAAATTGATGGTCTTGTGGGACCAGAAACTATAGGTGCGTTAGACAATAAGTTGGTCGGACTAAAAGGCGGTGATAATAATTGTTGCGGAGAAGCATTTCAATTACCGCAAAATAATAACGAATTTAATATTAATAATTCCGTTATGTCTTCCTCAACTTTTTGTTCAAAAGGCGATTTAAAAATAACCTCTACTGCAAATTGGGTTACTCCACATAATGCAAAACACTATAATATACTACTGACTGCTATACAAGGAGGAACAATACATAAAACTGGCAGAAGATATGATGTTGGCAAAACAGAAACACAATCATTTGCTGTAAAAACCAAAGATTGCATCTTCTTCAAAGTAGAGGTTCAGGTAATTAATCCTGGAGGCAGTCCAAATTTAAAAGGAAGTTTTAATGTAACCAATTAGAGATGCCAGCATTAAAGCAAATATCAAAATCAAATTCTCCGCACTCCGCGTCGCATCATGACAAGGGGAAGGAATCTTTTTTTGGTGTTCAGGCAAAATTGAATATAGGAAAATCTAACGATAAATTTGAAGTCGAAGCCGATAGAGTCGCAGACCACGTGGTGGCCAATAAACAAACGCCAAAAGCAGACTCTTTCTTTTCACCGTCACCAGTAGTGCAAAAGAAACTGGCACGCAATGTTCAAAAACAAGAAGAGAAAAATAAAGAAGTGCAGCAAAAAACAGCTGCGCAAACTATAACACCTGTTGTACAACTCAAAACGGATTTAATCCAAAACAAACTCGATTCTAGAATAACCGAAAAACGGGAAGCCAATCCCGCTTTTTCTGGATCAAAATCATTAATTCAGCGCAAGCTTGAAGATAAAGTCCAGAAAAAAGAAGAAACGGTTCAGAATAAAAAAGAAGTCAAAAAACCTGAAACGGTCTCAAAAGGTACTCCAGCAATCAAACCTTTAATTCAAAATAAAGGAGAAGAAGAAAATGTACAGCAGAAAAAAGAAGAAGAGAAACAAAACTCAGACGAAGAAAAACAACTTCAAAAAAGTGCGGCTAGCGATGCCAGTCCTAGCGATGATTCTAATATCGAGTCCAAACTAAACAGCAGTAAAGGCGGTGGTTCTCCTCTATCTGGAAAAATAAAAACCGAGATGGAATCTGGCATTGGAGCCGATTTCAGCAATGTCCGCATACATAATGACTCCAATGCTGTTCAAATGAATAAGCAATTAGGTGCTCAGGCTTTTGCTACGGGAAACAATATTTATTTTAATGAAGGAAAATACAATCCGAATTCGAAAGAAGGCAAACATTTACTCGCCCACGAATTAACACATACTGTACAGCAGGGAGCGGCAATTAGAAAAAAACCAGAGCCTATCTCCCCTGCTCCTGAAATGGTTCAAGGTTCATTCCTCGATTTAGTTCCCGACTGGATAATCGATGGTGCACGACACGTTCCGGGTTACACCCTATTTACCGTTATAATCGGTTATGACCCGTTACGTCAAATTGATGTAGAACGAACTCCAATTAATCTTGTTGAAGGCTTAATGGGACTTATTCCGTTTGGAACAGCCATATTCGATAAGCTTCAGGAATATGGAATTTTACAGCAGGTTTTTGACTGGGTAGAAGGAAAATTAGGAGAACTGGGACTAACAGTTGACAGTATTCTTGATTTGGTTGAAGAAGTTTGGAACGAAGTCTCATTTCCTTTTACTGGCATAATTGATTTAGTTACAGAAAAATTCAATGAAGTCGTTAATAGAATAACTTCTTTCGTTAGTGCAACAGTTGATCAAGTAATTACTTGGATAAAAGAAGCTTTGATTAATGTTGCTGAACCTTTATTGGCAGAAAACAAAGCTTGGTCATTAATCAAAAAAATAATCAAATACGATCCTTTACGAGATGAGGCTGTAAATGCCACAACGGTGGAAATATTAGAAGATTTCTTAATCCTGAAAGACAAGCAAACTGAACTGGAGCAGATGCGCGAAAAAGGCACACTGCAAAAAACTGCCGATTGGCTTGATACTCAGGTTGGAACTTTCAACTCTTTACTTGGCGAACTTCGCGGACTTATTACCGCAGCTTGGGATGCCATTCAGCCATCCAATTTGGTCAATATTGCAGATAATCTTTCTGCACTTGCCAATCAAGCTGGAGATTTTTTACAAAGAGTTTGGGATTTCGCTTCAGGTGTGGCATTAAAAGTATTAGAACTTGTCAAAGATTCACTATTAACATGGCTGTCTTCTCAAGCCGCTACCGTAAGAGGTTATTCGCTTGTTAAAGTAATTATCGGAAAAGATCCTTTTACACAAGAAGTCGTACCTCGCACAGTTCCAAATATGATACGAGGTTTTATGAGCCTTATGGATGGCGGAGAAGAACAATATGCGCAAATGGTGGAATCTGGTGCAATAGCCAGAATTGCAGGCGAAATTGAAGCCGCAGTAGAGACGCTCAACATGACGCCACAATCTATCATACAGCTCTTTACTGATATTTGGGATTCTATGACTATCGATGATCTCATTCATCCGATAGATGCTTTCATGAGAATCATTGAGAAATTTGGAGAACCTATAGGCCGATTAATTGCTTTTGTGGCAGAAATTGTTAGAATCGTTATTATGGCCATTCTCGAAATTATGAATTTCCCATTTGACCTTATCGGAAATATTATTACAAGAGCTTTAGAAGCGATTGATGACATCAAAAAAGATCCAATTGGTTTCTTAAAAAATATACTGCGAGCACTTAAACAAGGATTTGTACAATTCTTTGACAATATCGTCACACATCTAATCAATGGTGTCACTGGCTGGCTGATGAGCGAGTTGAAAGATGCTAATATTCCAGTTCTAACTGATTTCTCTTTACGCGGTGTTATTACCTGGATTATGGAAGTGCTGAATATCTCGATGGAAAGAATCTGGGAAAAACTAGCCGCGCATCCTCGCATTGGTCCTGCAAGAGTAGCTAGAATCCGCAGTATGATTAATACGCTTGAAGGCATTTGGACATTTATTAAAGATGTTCAAGAACGCGGTATGGCGGCCATTTGGGACAAAATACAAGAACAGCTGAGCAATTTATGGAATACCGTTCTCGATGCCGTGAAAAACTTTGTCATGGAACGTATTGTCAATAGAATTACAGCCAGACTTTTAAGCATGCTTGACCCAACGGGAATCATGGCCGTCATAAACGGTGCTATGGCATTCTTTAATGCAATTCAAAGTTTTATAAAATACTTGCGCGAAATGCTCGAAGTGGTCAATTCGTTTGTTAATGGTGTAGCCGATTTAGCTCGAGGAAATGTTGCTACAGCCGCAGATTATCTAGAAAGAACCATGGGACAAGCAATGCCTGTTGTGATAGGTTTCTTGGCCAATCAAGTCGGTTTAACTGGCATTGGAGCAAGAGTTGGCGAAATGCTTATTGCTGTTCGTCAAATGGTTGATGAGGCGTTGACTTGGTTGGTAAACAGAGCTGTAGATACAGGAATGGCATTGTTAGACAGAGCTATGGCAATGGGTGCAAGTGTAAGGGATGCTATTTTGGGATGGCTCGGAATAAGAAAAGAATTTGTTGCTGATAATGGCGAAAATCATACTTTATATTTTACTGGAGATGAAAATGCTCCTGTTTTAACTATAGCTAGTAATCCAACAGCATTTACAACATTTATAACTTCAGTTGATGTTGGTAATGATCCTGTGAAAACAAATTCTAAAGCTCAAGCCTTAATTATTGCTGGGCAAATTGATGCTAAAAAGAGAGAATCTGTTGCTGCACCAACTCCTGCGGAAGAAAATGCAAATAGCGAAAGAAAAAAACGAGAACTTGAAGCCTTATTAAACCAACTAAGTAACCATGCAAAATCTCTTTTTGGCGTGTCAGATGCTGACTTACCCGAATCCGTAATTGATCAACAACAAGAAAGCAAAGGTGGCGATATCGTTGGTAAGAAAATGACTGCATCAATACTTACAAAAAAAGGTCCTGCAGGCTCAGAACCTACACAAAGAAGTCATGCTTTATTTGACAAACTTGCCAAACGCAAAAATGGAGGAAGTAGTTATTACATTAGAGGTCATTTATTAAATCATAACACACATGGCCCTGGAACATGGGAAAACATGACTCCATTGTCAAGAGAAGGAAACAGTGCACATGAAGGATCTGTAGAGTCACTTGTTAAAGCAGCTGTTCAATCAGGAGCAATAGTTTTTTACTCTGTCGAACCAAAAAATTATATTGGAAATTTAAATACGCCAAATGATGCAGATCCTACAATTAAAGAAATTAGAGAAGCAGAACAGTTTGTACCAAGAACTTTAGATTGTAAAGCTGTATTACTTGAAAAAAATGGAAATAATTATACTGAAAAAGCTGGAGGTAATATTGCTACACTTTCTGTAAATAATCCAGTTGACACAAATATTAATTCATACGAAATAAGCACTACAAGCAGAGCAAGAGTTAGCATAATAAATAGTTCAATAGATGATCTAGTAAACAATACGGTTGGAATTAGAAGCGGAACTATGACTGCTATCCAAAATAAAGCAAAAACCATTGCAAATCTTAGATTGTATAATCAAATAAAAGACGAATTTCCTGATACACCTGAAAATGCAGTTATTAGAGCTGCTATTAATTCACTTCAAGCATTATCAAATGTTGTTATTAATTAAAAGAACAAACCCATGGAAAATATTTTTAACAAAATAGATTTAACATTTCTAGAAATTAGCCAAAACGAAAAAATAAATAAACAAAAACAGGATTTTAATTCTTCTGCAAATAATGACCTCATTTTAGAAGGACAAAAAGCAGGCTTAGATCATAACACATTATCTTTTTTTAAAGAATCAAATGGATATGAGATGAGTTGGGAAAAAGATTCTCAAGGCAATATTTCGGGAAAAATTAATATTTTAAAATTAGAATACATTCTAAAAGGTATAAAAAGTAATTACCCCAGCTTATCAGATAAGGATCCTCTTTATAATTTCCATCCTATTGATCAATTTACAGATGAAGCTCATTGCGGTATTTTTATAAACAGCATCGCTAATAATCGAATGTTCTTTCACAGAGATGGAGAATCTGAAACTATTGATTTAATGATTGATTTTAATGCTTACATGGAGCTAGCATTAGAAGCAAGAGGATTTTTTTATTGGCAAAAGTATATCATTGAAAAACTATATGATATCTCAAGCCCAGAAAGTGAAAGTTTTAAAAAACATATGTCTGAAATATTTACTGATTTTAAACTTGAAAGTTTTGATAAGAAATATGAAAGCTTGAAACTTAAATAAAATATGAACACTCTTCTAAAAAAGTCTTCAAGTAATAAAAAAAGAATATGCAAAGAAAAAAAATGACATAACCTCCACTAGTGAAACATAAGGAGAACTTTTTATTATGGCTATTTTGGCCACGAAAATAAAAACTGGAGAGGTTGTAGAGACAATAATTTTAAAAACATTTAAAACACTAAAGTCATGCAAAAAACATTCTACCAAAAAGAACTGCTTATTAAAGCACCACAACAAAGAAACGGAGCAAACAACAACAAGAAAGACGTCGAAAAAATTCAGTCTTGGCTTAATTTATTTGCTATGCAGAATCCAGGCTCAGGAACGTCAACGGGTATCGATGGCGATTTTGGTCCTGCAACAGAAAAGGCAGTATTGAATTATCAAAAATTTAATGGTTTGCCTCAAAACGGAAATGTAGATCAAAGCTTATTCGATAAACTGGCATCGCCACTCAAAAAAGCTTTTGAAAGTCCGATATCTGGAAGTAATCTGAGAGAATTGATTCTGAATACAGCCAAAAATCATCTCAAAAATCAGCCTTTTGAACTTGTCATAAACAACCAAAGCAATACTGGACCGTGGGTTCGAAGCTATATGGATGGACACGAAGGAACGGAATGGTTTTGGTGCATGGGTTTTGTTCAGGCTATTATAGATCAGGCGGCTTCTATTCAAGGAAAAAATTTCAAAACGTTAATGCCGCTAACCTATAGCTGCGATACTGTTGGAACAACTGGTCTTCAGAAAAAAATATTAACTCGCTATCAAACGGCCAGAACCAATTCCGCTTTGATAAAACCCGGAGATATTTTTCTTCTTCAAAAAACGCCAAACGACTGGATTCATACCGGAATTGTAACTGCCGTTCATGCCGATACCATAGAAACTATTGAAGGCAACACAAATTCTGGCGGTTCTCATAACGGAAACGCTGTGATGGACAAAATCAGAAATTATAAACAATCTAAGCTTGATTTTTTCTCAATCGAATCATTAGTATAGCAAATGGAAAATGTATTTACCTATATCAAAAACCAATTCGTATTTCAGCTTGATGCTTTATTTCAGGCCGAAAATCCAACGGAAAAACCTGTTTTAAATCAGCTTGATGCGAATGATTTTATTGACGAATTTATTATCGAAAATAATCTTTCAGAAATTGATATTCTTATCTTAGGATTAGCTCTGGTTCCGCATTTGAAACCCGATTTTTTGAGTTCGATTATTGCCGAATATTTGCCAAATGGCGGCGAACTGCCTGAGTTTGGCGGAATCAAAACAAAAAATCATCGAGGAATTCTGCCAACAGGCGAAACGGCTCAGTTTTTAGTTGCTGGAAATGATCTCGAAAACCGAATCGCATTTTATAATTTCCTTCACAATCAATCTTTTTTATATAAAAAAGGAATTGTCAAAATAGAATCTGTTCCAAATGGCGAACCTAAACTAAGCGGTCTATTAATTTTAGAAGATGAATACATCGAAAAATTCATAACTGGAAAAATCCTAAAACCTCAATTGAGCAGCATTTTCCCTGCCCAATTAATAGAAACGCAATTAGATTGGGACGATTTGGTCTTGAATTCTAACACCTTAAATCAGATAAAAGAAATTGAAACTTGGCTTAAATTCAACGATATTCTGCTTCACGAATGGAATATGAAAGCCAAAATAAAACCCGGTTTTAGAGTAATGTTTTACGGTGCGCCAGGAACAGGAAAAACACTTACTGCTTCGCTTTTAGGAAAATATACCCAAAGAGATGTTTATAGAATAGATTTGTCGATGGTGATTTCGAAATACATTGGGGAAACCGAAAAAAACCTGTCTTCTCTTTTTGACAAAGCAACTGATAAAGATTGGATTCTATTTTTTGACGAAGCCGATGCCGTTTTCGGAAAAAGAACCAATGTTAGAGATGCGCATGACAAATATGCCAATCAGGAAGTTTCATATTTATTACAGAGAATCGAAAATCATCCTGGATTAGTGATTCTGGCCTCAAACTTTAAAACGAATATTGATACTGCTTTTACTCGTAGATTCCAATCTATAATTGAGTTTGAAGTGCCTTCTTATGGCGAGCGTTTAAGATTGTGGCAAAATAATCTTCCAAAAGGAATTAAAATTGCTGAAGATGTAAATCTCAATGAACTTTCAAAAAAATACGATATTACAGGCGCCAACATTGTCAACATTATTCAATATGCCTGCTTGAAAACTTTAGAAGATCAAAACAAAAGCATCAATCTCAATCATTTACTTCAAGGAATTAAAAAAGAATACGCAAAAGAAGGAAAAATGATGTAATTCAATATCACTTCAGATCTTTTTATAACCTTATGTAAAAAGCATAACTCCATTTATTATAGATTATAAATTACAGTAAATAGATTTCCTAAAAAATCAGATTATCAATAAATTAAAATCCACTGCATTACTTTCATTCAATTAATATAAGTTGCAACGTGACTTTTCAATCTTTTATTTTAGTAAATTTACTAGTGTTTATAATAATCGATTTACATGGAAATCACTAATATAGGTCCTGTTTCTGTCAAGGATGTGCCAATCACAAAGATCAATGCTTTTAATAGCGAAGCAGTATTGGATATGCTTTCAGTTGAAGAGCCGCTGGAAATAAAGATTCTGTACGGACCCGAAAATCAGAGAACTCAAAAAAACATCTCTGTGACAATGAGAACTCCAGGTAATGATCATGAACTCGCTACAGGTTTTTTATTCACTGAAGGAATTATTCCTTCATATAGTATTATTAAAGAGGTCAGCCATTTAGCAGGACAATGTACAAGACAAAAACAAAATTCCATTCAGGTCGAGCTCAGAGAAGATTTTATTCCTCAATTAATGCAAGCTGACCGAAATTTCTACACTACTTCAAGCTGTGGGGTTTGCGGGAAAAGTTCAATTGAATCTATAAAAACAGTAAGTGCGTTTAGCGTTAAAAATAAAACTGTCTTACATCTTTCTAGAGAAATCTTGTCTCAGCTTCCTCACAAATTAAGAACGGCACAAACCGACTTTTCAAATACTGGTGGTATTCATGCGTCTGGATTATTTTCTGTTGATGGAGATCTTATCCTTCTTCGTGAAGATGTGGGAAGGCACAATGCCCTAGACAAACTAATTGGATCAGCATTATCAGCAGACTTGTTGCCCCTTAATAAACATATTTTGCTGCTGAGCGGAAGAGCAAGCTTTGAGCTAATCCAAAAAGCAGCTATGGCTCGCATATCGGCTGTTGCAGCAATAGGCGCACCATCAAGTCTTGCTGTCGATCTAGCAAAAGAATTTAACATGACTCTTATAGGATTCCTCAGAGAAGATAGATTCAATGTCTATAATTCCTCTGATGTTGCACCCATACTGATTTCTGATTTAGAGAATAAGACTGTTTAAAAATCAATAAAATATTTCCAAATAGAGCGAAAGCAACATTATTCACAAATTTCACAAAGTGCCAATTAATACCAAAAAGCGATGAAAAAGGATCAAAACGAGAAAAGTAGCAATGGAGAAAATATAAAATCACCAGACGCTGAAAACCCATATAGACTTTTAGATCTGAAATTAACAAAAGTTGAAAATTGGGCGGCGGGAGTTCCAGCCGTGGTAGCTGCTTTTAGCGATCTTATTGAAGAGAAAACCTTGGTTAGAGGAACAAAAGCTCTCTTTAAGATGAATCAGACTGGCGGTTTTGACTGTCCGAGCTGTGCGTGGCCCGATCCTGATGATGAACGGTCTTCTTTGGGCGAATATTGTGAAAACGGTGCTAAAGCACTGGCTGAAGAAGCCACTACAAAAAAAATTACTGCCGATTTTTTTAAAGAAAACTCTATTTATGATCTCGCCCAATTAGACGATCATCAGATAGGAAAAATGGGCAGGCTGTCTGAACCCATGTACCTTCCCGAAAACGGCACTCACTATGAACCTATAAGCTGGAATGATGCATTCAAAAAAATAGCGCAACAGCTCAATACGCTCGAATCGCCAGATCAGGCCGCTTTTTACACTTCTGGAAGAACGAGCAATGAGGCTTCTTTTCTTTATCAGCTCTTTGCCAAAGAATATGGCACCAACAATATGCCAGATTGCTCCAATATGTGCCATGAAACATCTGGAACTGCTTTAAGACCGACAATTGGAATCGGAAAAGGCACTGTTACTCTGGACGATTTCTATGATACAGATCTCATTATAATCATTGGTCAAAACCCTGGCACGAATGCCCCTAGAATGATGAGCGCCTTGGCAAAAGGCAAAAAGAACGGAGCAAAAATTATTGCCATCAATCCATTGCCAGAAGCCGGTCTGATGGGTTTTAGAAATCCTCAAGAAATTAACGGAGTTCTCCGAAGCGGGGTTAAACTGGCAGATCTATATCTTCCTGTAAAAATAAATGGGGACATGGCTCTTTTAAAAGCTCTTGAAATTATCTTAATTGAATTAGAAAAAAACAACCCAGGAAAGGTATTCGATGCTGATTTCATCAGAGAAAAAACAACAGGATATGATGCCTTTACAGAGCAGTTTAGCCGCTATAATCTTGACGATCTTGCACAGCTTTCAGGTGTTTCTAAAGAAGAACTTTATCAGGCTGCGGAAATGCTCGCATTCAAAAAACGAATTATAGTTTGCTGGGGAATGGGACTAACCCAACAGCCTAATGGTGTTGATATGATTAGAGAAATTCTTAATATCTTACTCCTAAAAGGAAGCATAGGCAAACCTGGCGCTGGTGTCTGTCCTGTACGCGGACATAGCAATGTACAAGGAAACAGAACTATGATGATCGATGAAAAACCTACCGACGAACAGCTTGACCGTCTGCAGGCATTTTATGGTTTTAATCCGCCGCGTAAACATGGATATGATGTTGTTCGTGCCATTAAAGCAATGCATGACGAAAAAGTAAAATTACTTTTCTGCATGGGAGGCAATTTTTTATCTGCAACCCCCGATACATCTTACACAGCCGCAGCATTAAGAAAACTAAATTTGACCGTCTGCGTGTCTACCAAACTTAATCGCAGCCATCTCATACACGGACGAGAAGCCTTAATACTGCCAACATTGTCTAGAAGCGATATTGATATGGTTAATGGTCAGGCGCAGTTTATATCGACAGAAAACTCTATGGGTGTGGTTCAGTCTTCAAAAGGCATACTTAAACCTGTTTCTGATCATCTTATTAATGAAACTCAGATTGTCTGCAGAATGGCCATGGTCACATTGGGAGAGAAATCCGTGATTAACTGGATGCGTTATCATGACAGTTATGACGCAATAAGAGATGACATCGAAAAATGCATACCTGGATTTGAGAATTATAACATAAGAGTGCGCGAAAAAGGCGGTTTCTATCTCCCAAATGCAGCTCGCCACGGAGAATTCATAACAAAAGAATTTGGAGATCGAGCACCATTTACCTTAACAGAAGTGCCACAAAATGAACTTGAAAACGACGAATACATGATGGCAACAACTCGCACGCATGACCAGTTTAACACCACAATCTATGGTCTTGATGACCGCTATCGTGGCATAAAAAATGAACGCAGGGTAATCTTCATGAATCAGAAGGATATTGACAAAGCAGGCTTCAAAACTGGCGATAAAGTTGATTTGTTTAATTATGACGACAATATTGAAAGGATTGCTCCGCTTTTTATCATTGTTTCATATCAAATACCTGAAAAAAACACTGTCACCTATTTCCCAGAAACCAATGTTCTAGTATCTGTAAATAATGTGGTGAAAGACAGCAATATGCCAGCGTCCAAATATGTAAAAATTAAAATCAGGAAACACGATCCTGAAATTTACACTAAAATTAAACAATTGTAATTTCACTAAATTAATAGCGTGCCATTGCCTTTAAAAATAGTTCTCAGATGCCAATTCGTTTATATTTGCAACCGAAGTGCTGTTTTTAAAGGAACTCGAATAAATTGATTATGATAATAAAAAGTAAAGATAACTGGTTTAAAATGCTTTTTGTCTGGCATGGTTCGGTGCTGCCTCGTTTACTGCCAAGATTAGCTGTACTATTTCTGATGTCTCTAGCCATCGTATATTTTCACGGAATTATCTTCTCATTTAAAATTCCTCTTAATCCGGCACCACTCACTTTGTTTGGTTTTGTGTTGGCTCTGTTTCTAGGATTTCGCAACAATGCTAGTTATGACAGATTCTGGGAAGGTCGAAAACTTTGGGGAGCCTTATTGAACGATACAAGATCATTAGCAAGACAAAGTCTGACTTTAACAGATCCTAAAACAGATAATATACAGATAGTGGAATTTATTTCCCTGCTTCGCACTTTTCCTTATGCTTTGAAACATCAGCTAAGAAATACAAGTCCTGATGAGGATTTGAAAATGCGTCTCACAGAAAAACAGTTGGCAATAGTTTCTGAGGCACGCTATAAACCTATTGTTTTGACAAAACTTATGGCAGAATGGATTGGAAAGGCAAAACAAGAAAACAAAATTGATTCTATCCAACAAGCGCGTTTTGATGAAAATCTCGATGCTTTAACTACTATTGTGGGAGGTTGCGAAAGAATTGCCTCTACTCCTATACCGTTTTCTTATCGTGTTTTACTGCACAGGACGGTATATATTTACTGTTTTCTGCTGCCATTTGGATTAGTAGACAGTTTGAATTGGCTTACTCCCTTTATTGTAGTATTCATTGCCTACACTTTTGTTGCTTTTGAGGCAATTGCCGATGAAATAGAAAATCCTTTTGGAACAGAACCCAATGATTTGGCCTTAAATAGCATGTGCCATATGATTGAAAATACGGTATGTGAACTCGCAGGAATAACTTTGAAAGAAACGACAAAATCAGCAGCGATCATTATTGATTAAGGCTTTACTTATGCCTTAATAAATCTAGCTAATTTCACTATGAAATAAATTTATCAAAAAAAATCACTCGCCAAACTGATCTAGCATATCCAAAGTTGGTACAAAAAATAATGTTCCCGTTTGCGCTGTGCTAAAATCCAAAATGCGATCGTAATTGCCTGGCGGATTACCAATAAACATATTTTCCAACATTCTTTTTGTAGTGCTGAATGTGCTGGCGTAAGAAATGAAATAGGTTCCTGCAACACCTTTTGAAGGATTTCCAAATGGCATATTGTCCCTCACAATTTTAAGTTCATCACCATTTTCATCTGTAATGGCAGTAAGAGCGCTATGAGAATTTGACGGTTTTACTTCATCAGACATTTCAATATCATCCATTTTAGATCTTCCAATTACCTTTTCCTGTTCTTCTGTTGAAAGACTTTTCCAGTCCTTCATATTATGCAAATACTTCTGAACAAATAGGTAACTGCCCCCTTTGTATGCAGGATCCTCATCTCCTACTACGGCAAAAAACTCTCTTTCTTCTCCTATTGGATTTTCAGTGCCGTCGACAAAACCGATTATAGAACGCCCGTCCCAATATCTAAATCCGTGGACTTCTTCGAGACACTCAGCATTCGGCCTTAGTACATCACTGATTGCCATGGCCATATCAAAACAAATAGCTTCATTTTCTGCTCTTAAATGAAAATGAAGGTCTCCAAAAGTGGCTACTGCAGTGTGTTTGATCCCTACAATAGGCTCAAAATTAACCAATTCCTTAGGCAGCGGATTTGGCATTCCCAGTCTTATCCATGCATCATGACCAATTCCCATCACACAACTGGTACGTCCGTCAGGCCTTCTTACAGCATAAGAATTATTTAAGTTACCTACTAATGAACAGAGTTTCTTAAATACAGCTGCCGCATCGGTCTGATCTTTAAATTTCCAAACCATAAAAATCGTATTCTTATTTGGGTAATCTGTAACGTTTTGAGACTGATTCATTGTTGCTGATGTTTAATTGCCATTCAAATATAAAACTAAAATTTCGAAGTAAAAAGATCCATCGTCCAATAAAACCTACAGTTACAGCTAGGTATTCCCTAAAGCAAATCAGTCACATCTATTTCATTTATATGATGCCAAATTCTGAATTAAAAGTTCAAAACTTAATTCGGACGTTTAAACAAAACATATTCGGACGTTTAAACAAAATGACCTTACAGTATCGCACATAACTTTGCCTCATCATAATAACTTAAATAAAATTAAAATGGAACAGAACAATTATCAAGGTGCACTTCAGAGAGCTTTAGGTTCAGGATTTAATGCATCATCAACAGCAGAGGAAATAATTAGAGGAATTGATCTTCAGGGAAAAACCGTTATTGTAACTGGAGGAAATACGGGTATCGGATTACAGACCGTAAAAACGCTTTCTCAAGCGGGCGCTCAAATCATAGTGCCGGCAAGAGACATAGAAAAAGCAACAAGAAATCTGGAAGGATTATCCAACGTAACAATTGAAGAAATGGATTTGATGAATCCAGACTCGATTGATGCTTTTGCCCAAAAGTTTATCCTTACTGGCAGACCGCTACACTTGCTGATAAATAATGCCGGAATTATGTGGGTGCCTTTACGAAGAGATCATCGCGGATACGAATCACAGCTGGCAACCAATTATTTGGCCGTATTCCAACTTACGGCAAGACTATGGAGTGCTCTCAAAAAAGCAGACGGAGCCAGAGTGGTAAATGTTTCATCAGGCGGACACCAATTTTCTGATTTTGATTTTCAAGATCCTAATTTCCTAAATCGAGAATATGAAACTTTGACTGCTTACGGACAGTCCAAAACAGCTGTAAACCTTTTTTCAGTAGAATTGGACAAAAGAGCAAAACATCACAACGTGCGCGCTTACTCCTTATGTCCAGGATCAGTGGGAGAAACTGAATTAGGAAGAGAAGCTCCTGTTGATTTATTTCATAAACTAGGATTCAGCGATGCAGAAGGAAACATACTGCCAGAAGTTGCCGCATCCTTAAAAACAATTCCACAAGGCGCAGCCACGACAGTTTGGGCAGCTACGAGCAAACTTCTTGATACGATTGGCGGAGTATATTGCGAGAATGCAGATGTAGCAGATTTAAATTCTGATGTATCCATAATCGGCGGAATCAAACCGTATTCGCTAGATAAAGCAAATGCAGAAAAATTATGGAAACTGAGCGAAGAAATGACAGGCATAACATTCAATATCAGTTAAAATTGGTATCTTTAAACCGCACAGGCATTATGGAATATCAGGTAAATTATATCACAAGCGAAATAAAACTTTCCAACTACACTGGCAGACTCTTCAAAACAGAGGCTGCCTTTGATGACCATTTGCTTGTGTGGCTGATTTCGGGTGAAACAAAAATTATTCAAGCAGATGAAAGTTTTATATTTGGCGCTGGCAGCACTTTTTTAATTCCGCGAAACCAACTCGCTACAATAATCAATACCCCAAAAGACGGTTTACCGCACCAAGCTGTTGCCATGCATCTTTCAGCTCAAAGACTTAAGGATTTTTATAGCCATGTAAATCCTGCACCAAAGATTTCTAAATCAAGCATTTTCAGTTTTGGCCAGCATCCTCTGCTTTCTAGCTGTATGGCTTCGCTGATTCCTTATTTTGAAATGCAGGAGAGCTTTCCAGAAAATATAGCTTCACTAAAAATTACTGAGGCCATTACAATTCTTAGAACTATAAATAAAGATATTGACTCTATTCTATCAGATTTTGCTGCACCAGGCAAAATCGACTTAGCCGCTTTTATGGAAAAGAATTTTATGTTTAATATGTCTCTGGAAAAATTTGGCTATCTGACAGGCCGAAGTCTTACTACCTTCAAACGAGATTTTTACAAGGCCTTTAACCTGACGCCTCAGCGTTGGCTAACCAAAAAAAGGCTAGAAACGGCATACTATCAGCTTACAGAGAAAAATAGAAAACCTTCTGATATTTATTATGAAATCGGATTTGAGAATCTATCCCATTTTTCCTTTGCTTTCAAAAAACAATTCGGCTGCTCCCCTACCGATCTAACTAAAATATAAAGGCGTTACTTTATTTCATAAAAAAGACAGATATTGCTGATATCTGTCTTTTTTCATATACAAGAAATAATTAACTCTAATCTATATTTTTTTCAATACAGGAATCTTTATTTGCTGAAATCGTAGCTTATAGCAGCGCCAAGCCCAAATTGAAATGTTGTAGCATAATCCGTAACTGCTACAGGTCCCCAATAGTAGTCCCAATAATAGTCATATCCAACAGCTGCTGACATAGACTGCAGATAGGCATGAAGATTAATTGATAATGGCGAATTGGTTTTTACTTTCACACCGCCTTTAATCTCCCAAGCAAAATAAGTTCCGTTGCCACTTCTAGGCGTTTCAAGAATAGATACCCCTAAACCTGCACCAAGAAACGGAAGCGCCTTTTGAGAGCTCGAACCGAAATAATATGTATAATCTGCCAATATGTAATTGATAGCGCCTTTATCATCTCCCGCATTAAGCTGAGTGCCGGCAGGAATGGTATTAGCACCATTTATTATAGCAACTTTTGTATACAAAGGCATGTGTGTATCAAGCCTATTATACTTTAGCTCTACCGAAGCGTTATCCATTATAAAGTACTCCAAACCTATTCCGTACTCAAAACCATCTTCTACACGTGCGTAAGAAGAATCGAAATCTACTCTGTCAGCAAAGGTATAACCTCCGTACAGGTTAAGCAGAAATGACTGGGCGCTTTGGGCCGACAGCGCCAACGAAAAGAAAAAAAAGGTAACTAATAAATAATACTTTTTCATGATTTCTAATTTTAGTTTTTAATAAATGATTTTATTGTTCCAAGCCTGTCAGCTTAATTGAAAAATAATTAGAGTCTGTATGGGTGGCTTTTCTTACCCAAAGTTATCTTACAAAAGTGATTTTCTGCAAAAATGCGTAACCAATTATGTTTCAAATTATAAAATGAAACCATTATATGATAAATTCTAAAAAATCATGTGTTGTTTTTAAAATCAAAATGCTATTAGACAAATTTCTTTTTTATGTTTTTGGTAACGAATGTTTTATTCTGATGCAGAATCAACTTGGTTTCTTTTCTTGATTTTCCGTTCGCTCGGATTTGCAATTCGTACCCGCAACAATAAGACACAAAACAAATCATCAAAACAAAAGTTACACAAATTAATGCAATCTTTTATATTCCCCTGCTGGCGCGAGCGTATCGCTTGTGCGTACACAGAATAAAACTAACTCTAAAAAAGAATGAGCCCGATGCAATATCGAGCTCATTCTGATAAAATTTAATTATAAATGCGTCTGCAGTTCATTTTCTAAATTTTAATCTATCATTTAATAATCAATTTTTTAGAGACATTAAAAGCATTGGAATTAATTGTCACAATATATATTCCAGGGGCCAAATGATGACTGATTTTTGAAGATGAACTGATTCTGTTTACCAAAACTTTTCTTCCACTGCTATCAGTGACTGTTACAGTTGCTGTATCATCTGCTTCCAGTTCTGGCAAAACAATATTAAATTCTTTATTAACTGAAGGATTTGGATAAATGCTCACTACAGAATTCTCAACTGTAACTTCAGGAGTATTCACTTTTTTCGCTGTCGAAGTGTTTTCAAACTGCCATTGTGCACTTTCCCAATTATTTTGACCTCCAAGATATTGCGCAGAACCATTTAGATTTTCAATATGAATCATCGCTCCTGTCTGCCATCTGTTTTTGATTCTTACCCAGGTTGCGTCTACATTTTCAGAAGACCATTGTGCGCTCAACCAGCCGGACTGGCCTGCTGTACATTGTACTGCACCAGTTAAATTCTCAATATGCATTACGTCTCCTGTACCTACATTTTTTATCATATAGTAAGTACCATCAATAGCTACTTTTTCCCATTTGTAAGTATTGTTTGCCACTGTTGGACCATATCCTACATTGTTTCCGGCATCATATAAATAATTGCCTGTCCATTTGTTTTTAATAGTAAAATAGTTTCCTGTTGCGGCATTTACAGTAATTGCTGCAGTACTCGTTTTATTTCCATCAACTGTGGTTACCGTAATTGTAGCGGTACCCGCTGAAACTGCAGTAACTAATCCTGACGAATTAACCGTTGCTACACCTGTATTGTTTGAAGTATAATTAACCGATTTATTAGTTGCATTTGAAGGCAAAACTGTTGGTGTTAACTGCTGTGTTCCGCCTACTGCTAATGTAGCTGATGAAGGACTTAAACTCACACTAGTTACAGCCACATTTGATGAATTTACTGTTATGACAGAAGTCGCCGTTTTATTGCCATCCTGAGTCGTTACTGTAATGGTAGCTGATCCCGAAGCAACCGCAGTTACTAAACCTGAACCATTTACCGTTGCAACACCAGTATTATTTGAACTATAACTTACTGTTTTATTGGTAGCATTGGCTGGAGAAACAGTTGGAGTTAATTGCTGTGTAGCACCAACACCTAGAGTTACTGTTCCTGGCGAAAGCGTTACACCTGAAACTGGAACATTTGTAGTGGAACAGTTTCCGCCCTGCGTCCATGAAAATGTACCAATTGCACTAATTTCTTCATTAGTTGTGGCATTTCCGCCTCTATTAGAATAATTCATATTGCAATAGGTACCATTTCCGCTTGGAGAACCTGCAATAAGAACAAAATAGCCTCTGCCCCAGTTTCTGTTCAATACATTGTTATTTGGATATTCTTTACCCGTTCCGTTAACTGTTATGTCTTTAAAAGAAAGATTATAAATACCATCTCCCGATCTTTTACTAATAGAAATTGCATCGTTTCTTGAATCTATAATATCAATGCTGTAAAGCTGAACATTCTTAACCTGACTTCCAGCATTTGTAGCACTAAAAATATCAATTGCCGCCACTGGATTGTTGTAAGTATCATTAAAAGTTCCGCAGGCTGTTACGGTAATATCATGAATTTCGTGCATACCATCATTGTTAAATGGCGCTCCCGGAAAATTATTACTCACTCTGATTCCTGCTTCCAGATTGTCTTTGATAATTAAATTGTAAGCTTTGTTATTTTTCCCTCCGTAAATAGCAAGTCCACAAGCGCGCCAACAGTTTTCTGAAGTATTGTATCGAAAAGCATTATTGATGCATTCGAGTCCGTCAGCAGACCAAATTGCCTGATCGTCGTCTCCGTTGTTTCTAAAATTACAATGTTCTACAATTGAATTTGCTGTTCCTTTGCAAAGATTGATTCCATCAGCATAATTATTTCTAAAGCGACAGTGCGATAATGTAAATCCGTCAGCAATTGCTGGCCCACCAGAATTGTATTGCGCAATCCAGGCACCACATTCAAAATGTTCTGCCCAGATATTTTTTACTACTGAACCACTTGTAAAAACTCCATTTATAGCTTTATAAGAATTACTTCTCGAAGCTGAATTTGTTGTAAGATATAAATCTGTGAATGAAATGTTGCTTGCATTGGCACGCAATCCGCCATTTAAACTGCTGGTGTTGGTAAAATTAATCTGTGTGTACCACATTCCTGCACCAATTAGTGAAGTGTTTGCTGAACCAAAATATAATTCTCGGTTAACATTATAAACCCCAGCTGGAACAAATATTTTTTTTCCGCCATTTGCATCAATAAAAGTCTGAAGATCGCTTCCGTTTCCTGAATAAGTTACGGCACCTGCAGGAGCTGTAACAGCTGTTGGCACTGGTTCCATTTCTGCAAAGTCAATATGAACATTACCTGATTCTCTCACCAATTTTAATGTTCCGTTTACAGCAATTTTAGCAGGAAGTTTATAACGAACTTCATCAAAACGCATTCTTGGATTTTGATTTGTAATTCCGTTATTGTTCGGATTTCCGTTGCTCCACAAATATTCCCAAGACCAGGTTGAAGTCAAAGTAAGCGTTGTAAGCTTTGTGTTACCATTATAAACCCCAATAGTTCCAGATTGTCCGTCAGGAACACTATAACGAATTACTAATCCGTCAGCGGCTTCACTAAGCGTCCATTGAACGGTCGCATTTGTGGCAGACATATTCACACACTGCTGATCTGAAGCTTCTGACTGAAGATCGGCCTGACTGTATGATTTTGCAGTGACTGAAGCACCGTTAGACAATTGTCCTAAATTTGCTTCGTACCTTTTATAAGGTGCATCATAATAACCGCGTTGGGCATAGGAACCTGAAGTAAAAAGAAGAAAAAAAAACCATAATATAATATGGTAAAATTGAGCTTTTCTCAAAAAAAAATAATGTAATTTGTTTCTCATAAGTTTTGGTTTATTAAATAGTTAGTGCCTTACAAAAAGGTCATAACGAAACTATACTTAAAAAAGAAACTAAGGTAAAAGTGGACAAAAAATCAAGATCAATGCAACGATCTCATTAACATAAAACACTAACAATCAATAAAATATATTTAAAACTAAAATAAAAAATCAAGAATCAATATAGATGCAAATTTGATAATTTAAGGTCCTGAAAATGAAAATCTAAAAAAAACAACCTTATTTTTTAATCCTATTTGCTTCTGAAAATTTACTTTCATTTATTCCTCAAGAATCGTTTGATTGCAAATCCGCGCTATCGTTACGGAGATAAATCTGCGTGATCGGGTTCCTTTTCTTGATTTTCTCAACTCCCCTTTCTCTTATGAGTTCTACTGCATCAAGCATTTTGTTTATATGAATATAAGGTGTCATCAAATCGGGCTCGGAATCTGCGGAATGTGGAGACAATGAAAGCTCAAGGATTTGGTATAGAAATGATTCAAATTCTTCTAGCTTTTTTTTTGCAAATGCTTTTTGAAACACCAAAAATGGATTCTCATATTCTTCTTTTGTTAGCGAAGAAAGATGAAAAACCGTTTCAGATCGCAGAGAATCTTTTATTTTCCATTTTCTACTTTTCTCCTTTAGACAGAAACACACCTTGAGGAAAGATTTGATAACGGTATACAAAACAAAAACATCCGAAGGATTGTCCTGTTTGTAGACTTTTGTTTTATAGCTGTATAGCACCGCTTCGGTTAAACTTTTTTTGTAGTAATCCAGATGTGCAAAAGCAAAAAAAGCATCGATTGCCTTAAACGGATTTCCCGCTGCATATCCTGCCCAGAAGCTAGTTTCGAAGGTTGTTTTATTCTTTTTCATGGCTTATAGATTTAAAATTCTAAAGCGAAATTCTCTTCTTTCTAAAGGATAATCTATTCGAAATACAGATATAATATTCTTACAAAATAATTCTTCTTTGAAATATTTTTTTATCTTTGAAACTCACGATTTTTAGCCCAAATGGCTTTATCTTTGAATCTTCAGAAAACTCAATATTCATTATGGAACAGAAAATACATCAGGGAAGAAACGTAAAACGTTTTAGAGAAATGCTTAATATAAAGCAGGAAGCTTTGGCTTATGATCTGGGCGAAGACTGGAACCAAAAGAAAATTTCGATGCTGGAGCAAAAAGATGTTATTGAAGAAAACCTGCTGAAACAAATTTCTGCTGTATTGAAAATTCCTGTTGAAGCTTTTCAGAATTTTGATGAGGAACATGCTGTGAATATTATTGCTAATACATTTGAAAATGGAGCGTTTTTAAATACGGGTCATAATTCAACTTTTAATGTTAATCCAATTGATAAACTAATTCAACTTCATGATGAAAAAATTGCTTTGTATGAGCGTATGTTGAAGGAGAAAGATGAGATGATGGTTAGATTGGAGAAATTGATTGGCAAGTGATTGTTTACAGAGATATACAAAACAAAATAAGAGACTTTAAAAGTCTCTTTTTTGTTCAAGTATGATTCCTAAAACATATAAGAATATTTCTAAATCTCTCTCAAATGTTTTTTATTTTTTAAATATTAATTCCTTGATTAAAGGTCCCTCTGTAAAATCATCACTTCTAATTGTTAATTCAGCTTTTATTTCATCCGCGTTTTCTCCCAAAACAAGTAAATACTTGCAGAAAATATCTAATTCAAATGAATTTTGAGCTAAATTAATAGCTGCCTTTCTTTTAAATCTATTCCTAGAAATCAATATAAAACTGTCATTTTCTTCCAAATGAACATTTAAATTCAACATTTGTGGCAGTATAATTTCATCATTAATTCCAAATCCACGATTTGGTCTTTTTTCTCTTTCTCTAATTTTTTTTATTAACTCATCTTCAGAAATCAAACCCAAGTTTTCACTTTTATAAACTTTCATTTCGACGTCAAACTCGATTGATTTATTCGATTGATTCTCTATTCTAATGTCTAAATATTTTACGCCAAAATTTATAATTTCTTCATTGTCGCTTGTACTAAAATAGCTTTCAATAACTAAGTCATTTTTTCGGTCTTTTTCTGTAAATCTATTTCTGTAAATATTCTCAAAATCAGCTCTTTCAAGTTTTCTTGAAGAAGAACCTAATCTAATAAAACCATCTCCTATTTTGTATTCAATATAATTTGTAATTGGATTTTGCAAGTTCTTTTTAAATAGATATGGTCTGTTTTTGTTATCGAAAATTCTGAAATATGCTATTTTTTTTCCCTCATACATTACCGATTTATACTCAAAATTTATTTTGGGTTCTATATTTTCAACTAAAAACTGCTGATATTTGGCTTCATCTGTCAAATTTTCTATTTCGAAGAATGAATCTGCAACTCCGTTTACTTCTTTTACACCAATTAAAATGTATTTATCAGCATCGGAATGATGATTTGCAAATGCAGAAATATCTTTTAAGATTTCATGCTTTTTTTCTACTCTTCCTAAAGAATATTCTTCTTTCTTAAAATCTAAATTTGCACCTTCTGAATCGTATTTTATTATTTGTTCTAAAACTGAGTTCATTTTACATCTATATTTTATACATTTCTATACTTACTGATTTGTAAAGTATCATTTTAAATAAAAACACAAACTTGCATAATCTTCTTCAGTATTTATTAATTTATCATCCATTTGCCTAAATGAATTGTAACAAGAAATATTAAATAAATATTCTTCTACATATTTTTTACCAGCTATATCATGATAAGAAATGTTTAATTTTGGGATAGGAAAATTATTAAATTTCTCATGATTAAATCTATCACATTCTTCACTAAACATTTTATTTTTTAGCAGAACGTAGTCCATATGAACGTCTGTTATTGTCATTGGAATTGATGTTGGTTTGAAGTTTTGCTGTAGACTTTCAGGTTTTATAAAATCAATTTTTTTTGTTTTTCCAACATCACTATAATCATAAGAATTAAAAAACTTATTGTCAAAAATTATCATAAGCGACTTTCTCTTTTTATCGTCGTCATAGCTGAATTTTGGATTTAATTCACATAACATTCTCGCAGCCTTAATATAATCAAAAGTCCACTCATATTTTATATTATTTGCCACACCATAACCAATGTTTTCAAAGAAAAATTGAGCCGACACGGAATAACCCTTTCTGGAGTCTTCTCTTACTGGTTCATGCAAATTATGCAAATAATAATGGTAAAGAGATTTTTTTTCTGAATGAGGATTACCTTTTACAGAAAGTGAAAATTCATTAAAATAAAGTTTTGGTTGATACATTGCACGTCTTTGCTTAATCACCTCTTTAAGAGCAAATAATGCAATTATACTTGAAATAAAAGTTCCAATTCCTGAAACAATGTCTATAATAAAATTTATTTGTGTATTGGTCATAATATTATGTACAGCATATTTTTATTACTATAAAATAGTAACTTAACAGTTAAAATTGGTAATTTATCACTATTCTAAATCCGATAAGTTTCAAATTTATACATTATATTTCAATTTACCATTTAGGACTATCATGTCTACAAATTAACAACAACTGAATCTGCTATTTCAATCTGACAAATTTAATTGATCCTTACAATTCTCGATTCAGGAAAATCAACATTAAGATACTTTCGTATAATACCAGTAATAATATCAATACGTGTCCCAATAATAATACCTCTATTTTTAATTGGCCAATCAGTCATTATTGCTGTTAATTTGGGCTTCACAATTCCTGTAAATATATCCAAAGGATCTGTAAACCAAAGACCACAACCGCTAATACCATGTAAATCTGGACCCGTTCCAAACATCATTTTTTTGTGATTAAATGAAAGCTTTCTGTTATATGATGTAATAACATTAACAGCAGGATTTCTATTAATCTTTGAATAATCATCATCTTTACTTTTAGGAGTGGTAAAATGAAAAAAAGAGGTAGAATCAAAAATATCGCTTTTATATAAAATTTTTGATTTTGTGGTAGGATAACCTAAAAACGTATAGTATTCTTCACTTTGAAATATATGGTTAATAGCTAGATCATCAGCTTGCAAAAAGTTATAAGTACGTAAAAGGTGAGGAACACATTGATCATCTAGTTTCATAACAGTTATATCAACTCCATCCTTCTCTCTAATTACTTTATTAATATGGAAAATTTCACCTCCAGCTTTAATTATTTCATAATTTTGTGATAAAGGAATAAATAACTCTTCGTAGTTATCAAAAACATGAGCCGCAGAAATAAGGAAATAGTGGTTTTGAATCTGAATAAACACTCCCGTACCATGAACTTTAGGAGTATTTGTCAAGAGCATACACGTATAACTCTTCATTGAATTTAAACTCGATAATTGTAACGATCTATACTTTTCAGCTAACGTCTCCATATAATAAATCTTTCTATCATATATTAATACACTAAATTAGAAATAATTAATCGTCAAAAAAAATGTTTATGCAAGGCTTCGTCTCATTTAAAATACCTAAGACGGTTTGTGTAAAAGTCAGAGGCTTTTGAGAAGTTTTTTATTTAAAAGAAGATAAAAAAATTGCGCAAAGTCGGAGACATTTGCGCAGCTTTTCAGTTGAACTTTCATGAATTGCGAAAATAATTAATCTATAAAAAAACCAGTGAAATCAACTTCACTGGTTTTTTAATCATTTTATATAAATCATCATTTATTTTAAGATGATTCATAGAACAAGTTTATTTTGTAATGCCAAACATCATGACCAATTTATCGTTTAGATAAAAATTAAGCGTTTGGTCTGCTACGTCAAAACGCAGGTCTTTATTGCTTAAATAAAATAGCATTTTTTGCTCTGTTTTATTTCCTTCTTCACCAATACACGCCATTAAAGTAGCTGCTACTTTATCAAAAGAAATATGATCTCCGCTAGTTTCATAAGTTCCAGCGAAGTTGTTGCATCCCGTGTTTCCGCTTACTTTCTTTTCTGCTACATTAAACTTAATAGAAGCTTTTCCGTAATCTTGTCCAACATTTTCTAGTGCGATTAGTTTCCAATTGTTTTTTCCGATAAAACTCCAAAGTTGGTCTTGAGTTGGAATAGAGAATTCCATAACCACTTTGTTCTTAGTATTTTTAAACTGCACTGTATTGTTTTTCTTTATAATTTTGAACTTTTTATTGGTTATCGCAGCGCTAAATTCTTTTTCTAATTTCATGCTTTCATCGTCACAAGCCATTAAAGTTCCCATAGGAGAATTGGTCTTGATTTGATTTTTTGAAGAAAGCTTCGTGTATTTTACGTTGAAATTATTACATCCGTTTTTACCGCTTATTGTACCAGCTTCATCGTTAATTGTGATAAATGCTTTTCCGTTATTTACCTTTTTTCCGTTTAACTGGGTTAAAATCATTTTGGTATCATAAATTCCTTTTTCCTTAGTTACAGGAGTTTTAGAAATTATGCTTTTCAATTTGTACTCGTATGCAGAAGCATCAGCTGGAATTGGTTCTGGTCTTTTGGTTCTCGTTACCAGTAGCTCATATCGATTTCCTTTTTCAAAATTAAAACCTTCAATATGATCATAAAATAACTGCCATTCTTTGTCATTATCATACTTTACCTGTAGACATTCCATAGGTGCAACACCCGAACATGGCACTTTACTATCTTTTACAAACATTTTTAAACTTTCCTGACCATATGTAAATGTTGATAATAACACTACTACAAAAACATACATACATTTAAATCTTTTCATTTATTTTAATTTTTTAGAACACCGATTAAGCGCTCAGATTATTCAATGATTTTTTTGCAGGCAGGAATTGTGCCACTTTAAAATTAAGAATGTTTTTAACGTTTTTTTATCAGCGCTGAATTCCGTTTTTTCTTTAACAATTAAACTATTACAACACTGGGAATCAGTTTGTTTGTATAAATACAACAAAAATAATCACTTTTGTTATATTTAAGAATATTTTTGTAGTCTTTTTGTATTGTTCTAGTTTAAACTGCCATCATAGATAATGATACTGTTTTTTGAAATTAGGCTAATAAGAAAAAGAAAATCGCTTAAGATTTAAGCACTCCTGATCGGGAAGAAAGACTAGAAAGTAATTCTAAAGGTTCTACATAATGCGGGTTTTTGCTAATTTTTCCGTCCTTGATTACATAAGGATGGGTAATCAATATATCTGCAAGTGCTTTTGGGCTGAAACTACTAATGTCGTACATACAAATTAATGAAACTGAATGTTGTGGAGTGAGTAGGTTCAGTTTGGCTTCATACTCTAAAAGTTCATCAGTTCCTGGCAGGTTTTTGAGAGCCCAAACCATATCTCCGCACGCCCTTACACTATCATATCCAGCTCTCGAAGCCGAAAGTAAAGTTTGTTCGAGCATTTTATACATTTTATCTGCTGCAAATTCGCCATCCTTGATATAGGTATTTTCAGAAGCCAGTACTTCCAATTGTCCGGTTGATAATTTTTCGGCAATAGATATTCCGTTCTGAGCCAGACAACGGCAATGTTCACTATGGCGGTTTCCTTCAAGGATATTTATGACTTTATCATTGGTTTCTAAACCTTCCAAAATATAAGGAATGATTACTTCATATTGCTGTTCTCTCGAATCGAAAAAACCACAAATGTGCATTGGAGCCGTCAATGATTCTCCACATACCGTAAAAGGAGTCTGTTTGTTCATAACTCAAATATAAATAAATATTTTTCATCAACAAATCAGCAGCAACCTGTATTCTCCTTCATTTTCTATTGGCGCTCTATGCACACAAGGCAGTACTTCTTGCTTTGGGTGATCTACAGCCAATCGCCAAAGATGCCCTAAACCTAAATTAATTGGTTTGGCATTTGCACGAATCTGATAATGCAAATCAAAATAGTTTTCTTTCAAAAAATCTTCAAACTCTTCTTCTGCTCCATTGTGCAGTTCTTTGAGTTTTGCTCTAATTTCTGGAATTAAGATTTTTTGTTCTGCTTGCGAATTAGCCACAATATCACTTGCAGCTCCGTGATATGTGCATAAAAAAGTGTCTGTTGCAATTGGCGAACGATCTACATGAAACGAATAAACATCTGTAGAAATGAAATCAAATTCATCGTCACGTTCGTAACACTTTAGTAAATTGAGAGATGGCGAAGCTCCAAAATCGGCTAATAATTCCAAATCATTTAAAATTATTTCTCTCGCTATATTTCCTTTTTCTGAGAGTTGGAGTGTTTTTAAATCTTCTCGAGAAACTTCTGTTATGTTTTCTTTTAAAGATAACTTGGAAACAATCTCTTTAAAATCGCCTTCCAAATTTCTGTGCCAGCAAAGCGCATTCATTTCTCCTTTGAAATTGGTATGCACAAGTTCAGAAAAAGTAGATACTACTCCAATCTGGCTATTATCAGAAAAAGTATTGCTCATGAGAATATTTAGAAGTTTTTTACTTCTTAATTATAGACGATTGATAGTCGCGGTTATTTCTTGGATTGCCAAAATCTATCTTTTCCTTCTGCAATCCATTCTAGAGATTGTGCAATTCTTTTATTTCTAGTTTCATCTGTCTTTGCATCGGCAACCCAAATAATATAATTTTTACGGAATGACGGCGATTTGCTTTCAAAAATTTCGATTGCTTTACTATCCTTTTTTAATGCATCCATAAATTCTTGAGGCGCCACGACTTCTGCAGTCGATTTTTCTTTTACTGGTTTGGGTTTTGCGGTTCCATTTTCATTTAAAACCATTGCTTCTTTAATATATGCAGTCAATTTATCTTTGCTTGGCAACTCAGAAAAATCCTTAATCTTGTCTAAATAGCCAAATTTTTTACCCGCTTTTACACTTGCTTGAATCTCCTTATCTTTCATTAATTCAGCTTTATATAAACTAAAAGAACAATGCTGTTTAAAACCGCCCATCATAACTAAATGATCTCCTTTATAAGAATAATGTGGTGTTCCCCATTTAATGTTTTCTTCTACTTCGGGACAAGCGTTAAAAACTATTTCTCGTAAATGGTTTAAAATAGGTTTTGCAAAGTCAGCCATTTTTGCAATGTAAGCCGTAACGTCTTTATTATAATTTTCCATTGATTGAATTATTTAATTTTCGATAAAATTTCAAACTACTTCAATATTACTATATTCTAACACAAAATGATTTTAATTATTTTGTGCTTATGACAAATCTACTTAAACAAGCATATATTTTGATTACTTCATTATATCATATTATGAACATTATTTCTTATCAATTTCCATTTCATTTTAGTATGACAAATATAGACTTCATAAAAATTAAAATCCCATTTCATTACAAATGGGATTTTAAAAACTATTTATTTTTTTACTTTAAAAACTTTATAGAATGCAAAAAGGATACCTAGCCAAATAGGAATTAATTCTACAGACAACTTCATTCCTGTCATCCACATAATGAATAAAATACCCAATAAAAACACAAAACAGATGTAATTGCTTATTGGATAAAATATAGAAGCAAACTTGGTTTTTATGTTTTCATTGTCTTTTGTACGTCTAAATTGCAGATGCGTATACGAAATCATAACCCAGTTAATAACCAAGCATGACACCACTAAAGACATTAAAATACTAAATGCTTCTTCTGGAATTATTTTATTGATTAAAATACAAATGGCGGCAAAACATGACGAAATTAAAATCGCATTAACTGGCACCGATTGTTTGTTCAGTTTCTTTAAAAATTTAGGAGCACTGCCTTGGTCTGCCAAACCAAACAACATTCGTGAGTTACTGTATACACTGCTGTTATACACTGATAAAGCTGCAGTTAGTACAATTAAATTCAGCACATTGGCAATAAGACGCGTAAAGTATATTTTGTTGCCAAACAATTCAAATTCCATTCCGTTTAGATTCTGAAAAACCATTACAAACGGACTGCTATCTGTCGTAATTTGTCTCCAAGGCGACAAAGCAAACAAAATAACCAATGCACCAACATAGAATATTAAGATTCTATAAATAACCTGATTGGTTGCTTTTGGGATGTTTTTTTCTGGATTTTCTGCCTCAGCAGCTGTAATTCCGATTAGTTCTAAGCCTCCAAAAGAAAACATAATTAACGCCATTGCAGATAATAAACCTTGATAGCTTCCATTTGCAGTTTTTTCGAAAAACCCTTTCGGGAAAAAGCCTCCATCGTTATATAGATTATGAATCGTAGCATGCTCTCCTCCTGTTCCGCTTACTAACAAATAAGTTCCGAAAAGGATCATGGCAATAATGGCAACAACTTTTATGATAGAAAACCAAAATTCAGTTTCTCCGTAAACTTTTACCGAAGCAAAATTCAAAGCATTAATAACCAGAAAGAAAAATAAACTGGACGCCCAAAGCGGAATCTCAGGCCACCAAAACTGCACATAAACACCAATAGCAGTAAGCTCAGCCATGCTAACCAGAATATATAAAATCCAATAATTCCAACCAGAAGCGAAACCAGCAAAAGAACCGCAATATTTGTAGGCAAAGTAGCTAAAACTTCCTGAAACTGGTTCTTCAACCACCATTTCGCCAAGCTGTCTCATAATAAAAAAAGCGATAATTCCGGCAATGGCATATCCTAAAATTACAGATGGTCCCGCCAGTACAGCCGCTGGGCCAATTCCGAGGAAAAGTCCCGTTCCTATTGATCCGCCAAGGGCAATTAATTGAATGTGGCGATTAGTTAGTCCACGTTTTAGCTGATTGTCTTCTGCGACATCATGATTATTTTTCACAAATTATATTTTAAAGGAGTTAATTGTTTTTGGAAATCTATAAAAAGCGAAGATAAGTTAAAAAAGGAATCGTACAAAGACTGCTTTATGCTAAAACCCTAATTTGGTGTTTCTTTTTTAAAAGTTTTCTAGAAGTCTGTGTTTATGAGCTTAAAATGAAGTTTTCGAATAATTTCTTCAGATAAATTTTTAGAAATCTTTATTTATAAATATTCATTCCTTCATTATAAATAGGGCTTTGTATATTTAAAAAGTTTAAAACACTATGAAATACATGATTTTGAGACAACATTTCATTTTCTTTAAGCTGTTTAGAATTGTCAGAAACCCAGACTATAAAAGGAATTTGATACTGTTCTTTAGGCGCAAAACTTATTGGAACTCCATGCATATACAGATTTTTTTCTCCTAAAGATTCTCCATGATCCGAAACAAAAATCATAGTGCTTTTATAATCTTTCAACTGCTGTAAATCTTGAATTATTTGAGACAAAATATAATCGGTATAGACGATCGTATTATCATAGGCATTTAAAAGTTCCTGCTGTGAACATTTTCCTAATTCAACACTATTGCAAACAGGTTTAAAAGTCTCAAAATCGAGCGGATATTTTTTGCTGTATGTTGGTCCGTGGCTTGTACTGGTGTGAAGTACAATTAGGATTTTATTTTTTGTACTGGCCAAAATCTGTTCTTTCAATCCTGTTAGAAGCACTTCATCATAATTACATTGCTCACCTTTACAATTCTTCCTCAAAAAATCTCGGTTTTGATACTCTTTAATATGTACAGGAGGTTCACCCCAATTGGTTGTTTTCCAAATAACTTCAACATTATTTCGGTATAGATAGTTGGGCAAAATTTCATAGAGATCATCTGAATTGGTATGTTCTAAAATACACTTTACGCCCGCGGTGGTATAAGTGGCGCAAGAAGTAGCATTAAAATGAAATACATTCTTTGTTTTAGAAAGCAGCGGATTCGTATTTTTAGGGTAACCATACAAAGAAAAGTTTTGGCTTCTCGCCGATTCTCCAATTACTAAAACAACAACAGATTTTACGTTGTCTTTAATTACTGCATTTGGAAGTAAAATTTCTTTTTCATTTTTTTTGTATTGATGAATGTAAAAAAGCGACGTATTTACAGTATATGACCAAGGCATTGCAAGACCGCCCAAACGCTTAGAATTTTTATCGATCCAAAGCCAGTTGGCCGCATTGACAAACACTAAAATAATAATAAACAATAAGCTGACTGAAAACTGAATTAGGAATTTCTTAACCGGCTCTTTTATTATTTTAACTTTAATAATATAAATGCCAGGCAATATTCCAAATAGAATCACATATAATATCAATTTGAAAGAAAAGAAACTGCTAGATTCTTCGTAATTGGTATTTAAAACATTCCCAATCATACTTTCGTCTATTATAACGTTGTATGTATTAATAAAATAAACCGCTATAGAATTAATCAAAAAAAACAGCACCAAGAAAAGCTTTCCAAAAAAACGAGATAGAAAGCAAATCAGATAGAAAGCAAACGCGTTTGCCACCAGCATTAAAACGATTAGACTGATTACTAAAATTAATCCGTTGAAACTTTTGCAATCAACATTTTCAAAGACGAAAGTGAAAAAAGGCAAATGAAAGAATATAAAATTCAGCACACTCATTATCAGAACAAAATGAGTCAGTTTTAAACTACCTTTTAACATAAGCTTGAATAATTTTATACAAGAAACGGATTAATGGCAAATTGAAAAATAAAGATACTAATTGATGCAATAACTAAACCTAAAATTATTTTCCGACGATATTTCGTTGGCAATCAATTTTATAATTTTTTAATCTTACAGACATAATTATCAATACCTTCGTATAGCCAAAACCAATTTAACTAAACAAAAGATGTTTCTTAACCATTTTAAAGCATTTTTGCTTCTCCTTGTTGCATTTACAATTGGAGAACAAAATGCTTGGGCTTCTCATAGAAACAAAAAACAAGTTGAAACCGCCGAAAAAACGCTATCTGCCAAAGTATCTAATAGCAGTCAGAATACAAAGTATAATGAACTGCAGGTAAAAAAAGCAGAAGGTCTACTCCATACATTACCAGAAGATATTAATAAAATCGAAATTTTATTAAAAGTAAGCGACTGGTATGAAGCATCTTATAATAATCCAAAAACACTAGAAAAAGCTTTTCAATATGCAGAGGATGCTCTTAGAATAAGCCAGGCTATTCATTCTAATATATATGCTGGAAAATGCTATTTGCAGCTTTCGATGATACATGAATTGAGAAACAACAATTCTATGATAGAAATTACTGCTAGAAAAGCAATAGCAATGTTAGCCAAAACCAATCAGCTTAATGACTTGGCTGAATCTTGGGTTATGGTATGGTCAGCAAAAATGCGTACCAATGCCCCCATAAAAGAGAGGCTTGATCCTATTTTTAAAGCGGCATCTATATTTGAAAAAACGGGCAACAATAAAAGAATTGGCGACTGTTATAGAGAAATTAGCGAATTGTATTTTTCGTCCTCCAATTTTAACAGCTCTCTCCATTATCTCAAAAGAGCCGTATTTTACTATAAAGCTGCACATCTAAAAGAAGAAGCTATTTATCCTATTTCTACAAGGCTCAATATAATTTATGAGGCTGATAAAAGAAATAGGGATATTCTAAAGCTGAAAAACAAAACTCTTTTACAGCAAAGCAAACTGAACAGCGAAGTGTTTTTGCGCAATTCAATGATAACTTTTGTGATTCTCTTACTCATAATTCTTGGTCTTTTGTACAAAAGTTTTATGTTCAAAAAGAGAACAAATAAGATACTGGAAACCCAGCAGAATGAAATCAACAAACAGAACGTCAAACTGCAAAACCTTCTAATAGAAAAAGAATGGCTATTGAAAGAAATTCACCATCGGGTAAAAAATAATCTTCATATGGTTGTGGGACTTTTGGCAAGCCAGTCTGAGTTTTTAAAAAATGAAGAAGCAGTTCAAGCTATTAATGACAGCCAGAACCGAATTCATACGATGTCTTTAATTCATCATAGATTGTATCAATCAGAAAATTTATCGATGATTAATATGCCTGCGTACATATTTGAACTAACTGAGTATTTGAAAGATTCGTTTCAAATTCGAAACCGTATTCGTTTTATCCTTGAAATAAATGGCTTTAGCCTGCCTCTATCGCATTCCATTCCAATTGGATTAATACTCAACGAAGCGGTTACAAACGCTATAAAATATGCATTCCCTAATAATGAAAAGGGAACTATTTCTATTTCACTAAAAAAAGATAATGCAAATAATTATACCTTAATTATCCATGACAATGGCATTGGTATTCCAGACGATTTTGATCCCTATAACAATCCTTCATTAGGCATAAAATTAATGTACGGACTATCTGCTGATATAGAAGGAAAGTTTTTAATAATTAATTCAAATGGTACAAAGATTACTTTGGTATTTACTTTCGAGGAAAATAGTCTCCATAAATTTAATTGAAAAAAAATGGCAAAACCACTCAAAATCCTAATTGTTGAAGATCAGTTTGTAGAAGCAAATCACTTGCGATTAATGCTCAAAAAAGCCGGACATTCTATTATAGGAATCGCACGTTCGGTACCAGATGCCAAATACTATATCTCGCAAGAAAAACCAGAATTAGTTCTGCTGGATATTTTTCTTTCTGGAAAAGAAACAGGAATTGATCTTGCAGAAAAATTAAAAGAGGATAACATTCCTTTTATTTATCTGTCTGCAAATTCAAACGAAGAAGTTCTTAATAAAGCGAAACTAACACATCCGTATGGTTTTTTGGTAAAACCTTTTCGCGAAAGAGATTTATTGATAACCATTGAAATAGCGGAATATCATCAGCAACACGGAATCGAATCTTCTATCAGAAAAGAACTTTTATTTCAGCAGCAATTAAAAAGTATAGCAGGCAAAAAAGGCACTTGGGATGACAGAGTTTTGAATATCATAACCTCTCTGCAAGCCCTAATTTCTTTTGATCTTGTAATGGCCGTTTTTTATGTGGACAATAAATTATCTAATAAAGTTTTAGGCTATGCCAGAACAGGTCTGCATGAATATCAAAAAATAGGCATTGAAGAGCTACAGAATATAACAGCTTTAAAAGAATTCGAAATCAACGAATTAAGAAACAAAAGCAAAGTAGAAACTATCGCAACTTTCTACAATGATTTGGATTTTGTAAAAATATGCGAAAAAACTCCAATCAAAAAAATGATTGCCACTTCCATGAATATGAAATCCAATCTTATGCTGCCAATTCCTTTTAAACTTCTTGAAAATGGAGGTCTTTACTTGTCCTTTTTCAGCAGGCAGCCTAATAATTATAATAAAAATGTTTTAAACTTATGTGAAAGGCTTCAAGATCCTTTAATATATGCCATTGAAAATTTAATAAGCGAGGATAGAAAATTAGACCAAAAAGGTATTTCTAAGAGCCATGAAAACCGAAAAAATGTAAATGTATCAGGCTTTGAGTCAATTGTAGGTAAAAGTCCGATATTGCTCAAATTATTTGACCACATTATACAAGTTGCCCCAGCCGATACAACGGTTTTAATTACAGGCGAAAGCGGTACGGGAAAAGAAAGCATTGCCAATAGTGTCCATCAATTATCAGGCAGAAAAAATGAAGCTTTTGTAAAAATAAACTGTTCTGCTCTGCATCCGAGCCTCATAGAATCAGAATTGTTTGGCCATGAAAAAGGCTCATTCACAGGTGCTACAGAAAAAAGAATTGGCAAGTTTGAACAAGCCAACAACGGAACTTTATTTCTGGATGAAATTGGAGATATGCCTCTTGAAATGCAGGCAAAACTGCTTCGTGCCATACAGGAAAAAGAAATTGAACGTGTTGGCGGAAATATTCCGGTAAAAGTAAACGTAAGAATTATAGCGGCAACAAATTGCAATCTCGAAAAAGAAGTGGCAGACGGGCGTTTCAGACTTGATTTGTATTATAGATTAAATGTATTTCCAATTCAATTGCCACCGTTGAGAGAACGCAAAGAAGATATCGGACTGCTGGCACGCCATTTTATTGCATTATATAGTGCTAAAACAGGAAAAAATGTAACCGAAATATCAGAAACTGCTCTAAAAAGTCTTTTATCATATCAATGGCCTGGAAATATCCGCGAACTCGAAAATCTTATAGAACGAAGCATCCTTTTGGCAAAAACAGATACGATCGAGCATATTCCGCTTCCTGCCATTGATGAAACCAAGATAAACCTCAAGTCCAATGAATGGTTCTTTAAAACGATTCAGGAAAACGAAAGAGAACACATTATTAATGTTCTCGAAAAATGCAATGGAAGAATCAGAGGTGCTGGAGGAGCATCAGAAATATTAGGCCTTCCTCCTACTACATTAGCCTCAAGAATGCAGAAACTGGGCATAAAAAGAAGCCATTTTTAATTATGAGTTATGAATTATTTATTTATAATCTAGAAATTGAATTGAAGTTTTTAATAAAATTCGCAAAATCAAAAATCCAAAACTTACAATTCACATTTCATAACTCATAATTCATAACTCATAATTAAAGAAAGACGATATTTAGTTGTCTTTTTTTCGTTTTACGACGAAATATAGTTTGGCACACCCAACTCAAAAACACATAAATACTTAAAAATCAATACATTAAATAAATAGGCTTGATTTTAGTCTATAGTTTGGCATAACATTAAAACAATGTATTATGCTAACGGAAAATCCTACTACAATCCTTTTTATTACTGGCGCGTTTGTCAGCAATAAATGCTGGGAGGACTGGAAAATCTTCTTTGAAAATAAAGGTTTTAAAACACTGGCACCCGCATGGCCTTATAAAGATGCGCCTGCGACTGTTCTTAGAGACCGTCATCCTGATCCACAAATTGCTAGCTTAAGGCTTACTGATCTAATAGAACATTTTGAAAATATCGCTAAAAGTCTTTCTCAGAAACCCATCATTATAGGTCACTCTATAGGCGGATTAACGGCCCAAATACTTCTACAGCGTAATTTGGCGTCGGCAGCAATAGCCATACATTCTGTTCCTCCTCAAGGAATTATGACTTTTAAATTTTCATTTTTAAAGGCTGGTTGGGGACCATTAGGTTTTTTCACTTCTGCCAAAAAAACATTTTTAATGAGTTTTCCGCAATGGCAGTACGCTTTTACAAACGGAATGCCCGAAGAATGGCAAGAAAGAGCCTATTGCGAATCGGTTATTCCTGAATCTAAACTCATAGTTCGCGACACTATAACTTCAGCTGCAAAAGTGGATTTTCACGCGCCTCATAAACCGTTACTACTAATTGCAGGATCAACAGATCATACCATTCCTGAATCGCTTAATTATTCTAATTACAAAAAATACATCGACAAAGATTCAATTACAGATTTTAAAGTCTTTCCAGATAGAAATCACTTTGTTTTGAATCAGCCCGGATGGCAGGAAATCGCACTTTATATCCAAAACTGGATAGAAAAACTTCCAGTTCAAAATTCATAATAACCAATTATTCAATAACTAATTAAAATTTTAAAATCATGAAAACGAATTTATTAAACATCACTTTTTTAAACTTCAAAAGCAAATTGACACTGCTTATCTCCTTTGGTCTTTTGTTACTAACCTTAATTTCTTGTAATAAAAAAGCAGAAGAAACTCCTGCTGCAGAAGCAAAACCTGCCGAAACAACTGAAACAGCTCAAGTCGCTCCGGCAAATCCGCCTGCAAATTTCAAACATGCAACCGCCACAGTAAACGGAATTAAAATTCATTATGTTATTGGCGGACAAGGTGATCCGTTAGTTTTAGTTCACGGTTTTGGACAAAACTGGTATATGTGGAATCGTTTGCTGCCAGAACTTTCTAAACATTTTACTGTAATTGCTCCCGATTTAAGAGGTGTTGGCGAATCTGATAAACCAGAAAGCGGTTACGACAAAAAAACAATGGCGTCTGATATTCACGAATTAGTGAATCAGCTTGGATACAAAAGCATCAATCTGGCGGGACACGACATCGGACTTATGGTTGCTTATGCGTATGCAGCACAATATGGCGACAGCGTAAAAAAAGTTGCCTTAATGGACGCACTTTTACCAGGAATCGAACCAGTTTGGTCTTCTGTAAAAGCTTCTGCGTGGTGGTTTGGTTTCTTCGGATGGCCTGCTTCTGGAGACATTGTAAAAGGAAAAGAAAAAGAATTCTTGACAAATTTCTGGCCCGTTGTAGGTCACGTAAAAGATCCTTTTACTGCTGAAGAATCTGCAGAATTTATTAGAGCTTATGCTACAGAAGGCGGAACAACGGACGCTTTTAAATGGTTTGGAGCATTTGATCAGGACGGAAAAGACAATGTTATTTTCGCAAAGAAAAAACTAAAAATGCCATTATTGGCAATGGGTGGAGAATATTTCGCAGCAGCTTTTCTTAAAGATCATTCCAAATTGGTTGCAGAAAACGTGAGCGAATCTAAAATTGCTGGTTCTGGGCATTGGCTTGTTCAAGAAAATACGGCTCAGGTGCAAAAAGATTTACTTGCCTTCTTTTTGGCTAAATAATAAATGCCATGAAAAAATTATTATTAATTCTATTGCTTTCTGCGGGCTTGTCATCTCAAGCCCAGCAAAAAGCTGATCTGATTATTTACAACGGAAAAATTGCAACCATGCACAAACCAAACGAATTTGTTCAGGCCATTGCAATGAAAGACGGAATCATTTTGGACACAGGAATCGATAAAAACATTCTTGCTTCTTATAAATCTTCAACAACAAAATTAATTGATGCCAAAGGCAAAACGGTAATTCCGGGATTAAATGACAGCCACATGCATGTTATTCGTGAAGGTTTGAATTACAATTCCGAACTCCGCTGGGACGGCGTAAAAACACTAAAACGTGCCATGGAAATGCTGAAAGAGCAAGCCGCAAGGACTCCAGACGGTGTTTGGATAAAAGTTATTGGAGGCTGGAACGAATTTCAATTTGAAGAAAAAAGACAGCCTACAATTGACGAAATCAATGCTGCAGTTCCTGATAAACCAGTTTTTATAACGTATTTGTATGGAAAAGCTTTTCTGAACAAAAAGGGAATTGAAGTTTTAAAATATACAAAAGACACAAAATATGAAGGAAGTCTTTTAGAACAAGATGCTAATGGAAATTTGACGGGTTTAATGTATGCCAAAGAAACGCCCAAAGCCATTTACATGACGATGGGATTAACAACAAAGCTGACTCCTGAAGAACGCATCAACAGCTCGATACAGTTTAATCACGAATTGAACCGTTTCGGACTTACAAGTGTAATTGATGCTGCTGGCGGAAGCCAAAATTTTCCTGCTGATTATGTTACATCTCTTGACTTAGCGAAGCAAAATAAACTTAGCCTTCGAATTTCTTATTATTTATTTGCCCAGCAAAAAGGCAAAGAACTAGAGGATTATGAAAAATGGGTTGCGACAACTCAAATCAATAAAAATGATAATCTGATTGTGGCAAATGGTTATGTCGAAGAAGGCGCTGGAGAAAACATCGTTGCTTCGGCTGCTGATTTTGAAAATTTCCTAGAACCGAGAATTGTTTTATCTGATGAAATGGAAACTGATTTGGAGCCTATCATTCGATTATTAGTCAAAAATAGATGGCCTTTTCGTTTGCATGCCACTTATGGCGAATCGATTGACAGAATGCTGAATGTTTTTGAAAAAGTAAACAAAGAAATTCCGTTTAACGGATTACGCTGGTTTTTTGATCATGCCGAAACCATTACGCCGTCAGAATTACAGCGTGTCAAAAAACTTGGCGGTGGCATTGCAGTACAGTTTAGAATGTATTATCAAGGAGAATTGTATAACAAATTGTATGGAGCGCCAAAAACACAATTGCCTCCAATTAAAAAAATGCTCGAATTAGGCATTCCTGTCGGAATGGGAACAGATGCAACTCGAATTTCAACTTTCAATCCTTGGATGGCTTTGCATTGGCTTTTGACTGGGAAAACGATTGGCGGAATGCAGTTCTGGCCAAAAGATCAAGTTTTGGACAAATTCACTGCTTTGCAATTGTATACTTCTGGAAGCGCTTGGTTTTCTGGCGAAGAAAAAGACAAAGGAAAACTTGTAAAAGGAATGTATGCTGATATGGCAATTTTGTCTGATGATTATTTTTCAGCAAAAGCAGATGATGTTCGAAAAATCGAATCGGTTTTGACTATTGTAAATGGTAAAATTGTTTACGCTTCCGCGGAATATAAAGCTCTGAATCCAGAAATTCCTGCGGTAATTCCAAATTGGTCTCCTGTGAAATACTTTGGAGGTTATCAGAAACAATAACAAGCAGATTTTACGGATTCGCTTTCGCGAAGACGCGGATTTAAACGGTTTTTTTAGGCTCTAATTTGAGATGATTGCAAAAAAGCGATTTCTCTCCCTTTAGCCCTGATCGAAGCGGCATCCTTTGCTTTTTTTCTTTAAAAAAGCAAAGATATAGCGGAGAGCAGGAACCATGTTTATAAAAATGCCTTTTGTTTCTGCTTCTAAAAAAATTATTCTTCAATAAAAAAACAATCATGAAAAAGATAAAAAATATATTAATGATACTGATGATGCTGTTTCTAGTACAGCATACGTATGCGCAATTCCCAATGCCACCAGAAGTTCCAATTTGGGATGCCAATAAAGTGACTTTACAATTGCATAAAATCTCGGATAATGTTTATGCCGTTTCGCCATCAACGACCGAAACTGAAACCACAAAAGGAATTCCGCAAGCTACTTCTGCGGGATTTATTGTGGGCGACAAAGGCGTTTTGTTAATTGAAACCATGTTGAGTAAACGATTATACGATCAATTATACAAACTGATTCGTTCTGTTACTCCAAAACCAATTGTTTATGCAGTAAACACAAGCGATCACGGGGATCACTGTTTTGGAAATTATCTGCTTCCAAAAGAAACTATTCTGATACAAAACGAATTCTGCAAAGAAAACCTTGCTAAGAATTATGACGGAATAAAACAATTTATGATCATGCTTTTTGGAAAAGACCGCGGGATAGAGGAAAGTGTGTATCGTCCTGCGGATCTTACAATTGCGTTAAATCAAAGTTTGAAAATTGATATGGGCGGCGGAAAAATTGTAGAAATCATAAATGTTGGAACAGCGCAATCTCCAGCCGATTTGTTTGTATTTCTAAAAGATTCGGATAAGAATGTTTTATGGGCAGGAAATCCATTTATTGCTGAAAGTCCAACGATTCCGTGGTTGTTTGACGGTTATTTTTTGGAGCCTGTTCGCAATCTCCAAAAAATTTATGACATGATTCGAGATAATGATGTTGTGGTTCCGGGTCACGGGCGAATTACCAATAAAAATGGAATTAAATACACCATTGATTATGTAAATGCTTTGAAAAAAAATGTGGAAGATGCAGTAAAAAAAGGCGAAACTCTGGAACATGTAAAAACTTCGGTAACAATGAAGGAGTTTGATAAAGGATATGTTCTTTTTAATTGGCTGCATTACAATTTTAATATTCCAAACGCATACAACGATATTAAGAAAAACTTAGGCAAATAGCCATGAAAAAAATCATTCTTATATTTCTTATTTGTTTGAAACTTCAGGCACAATCGTATCCAGATTTTAAATCCTTGCGATATGATGAAAACTATGAGGTTTTACAAAAAGATACTGTCAAAAAAAGCTGGTACAAAACCATGAAATATCTGCCTCTCTCCTCTTCGGGAGAAACTTATCTGAGTTTTGGAGGAGAAGTCAGGTATCAATATTTCTATGCCAAAAATGAAAAATGGGGAGATGATCCTCAAGATCCTGACGGATACATTTTGAACCGACTTTTGCTTCATGCCGATTTTCATTCGAGCAAATACTTTCGAGCATTTATTCAGCTTCAAAGCAGCAATGCTAATGGGAGAATTGACCCGAGTCCGGTGGATAGTAATCCGCTCGAAGTACATCAGGGTTTTATTGATATTAATATACTTTCAGAAAAGAACAAACAATTGGTTTTTAGAGCTGGAAGACAGGAATTGAGTTATGGATCACAGCGTTTGGTTGCCGTGCGCGATGGGCCAAATAACCGCCAATCTTTTGATGCTGCAAAAGCAATTTTTGGGTACAATAATTTCCACACCGATTTATTTTATAGCCATTATGTAGTGGCTCAAGATGGTATTTTTGATGATTATTCGAATAAAAAAAGACAATTCTGGGGAAGTTATTTTGTTATCAATAAAATTCCGGCGATCAAGAATGTTGACCTTTATTATTTGGGTTACCAAAGAGCCAATGCCAATTTTGATGATGCTAGCGGAAAAGAATTGCGCCACTCTATAGGAACTCGTATTTGGGGAAAATATGACGAATGGCGTTATGATGCCGAAGCGGTTTACCAGTTTGGAGATGTAGAATCTAAAAACATCAAAGCTTGGACAGTTTCTCTAAATACTGGATATCGATTTGCATCTGTAGTTTTAAAACCTGAATTTGGTTTTAAGGTCGAATTAATCAGCGGAGATAAAACCAATGGCGACAATCAATTGAACACTTTTAATCCATTGTTTCCTAGAGGCGCCTACTTCGGATTGGCTTCTGTTATTGGCCCTTCCAATTTAGTTGATTTTCATCCTTCCATCGCCTTAGAATTAGCAAAAAACATCGATTGGGTTATTGATTACGATATGTTCTGGAGATATAGCAGCGAAGATGGAATTTACGGTCCGAACACGATCATGATTTATCCTGGTGATGCCACCGACGCAAAAGAAATTGGAAAACAGTTGGAAAGTGAAATTATCTATACGCCTAACCAGTATTTGTATTTCCGCGTTGAGGCAACTTGGTTTAAAGCGGGGGATTTCTTAAAAGCTGCGGGAACTGGAAAAGATATGTTTTTTACAGGCGTTACGATGCAGATTAAGTTCTAAGTTAAATCATTGGCAAATTTTTAAACACATAGAAACATAGATTTTTTAATCTTAGAAAAGAATATTGAAAGAAACTAGTTTCTAACACATAGTCCCGATAGCTATCGGGATGCATTTAAATTAAGTGAAACGTCTTTTTTGGCAAAGTATATCTGTTTCTATGTGTTTAAAAAACTTATTGCTAAAAAAAATGATAATTTCTAAATATCAAAAAAATGACAACAAGAAGAGATTTTATAAAAATGGCTGGCTTGACAGGTGCTGCAGTAATGACAAACCCTGTTGATGCATTTTCGAATCCTATAAAACAAGAAAAAATGGAATCAGAAATACAAAATAAATGGTTAGACGGTTCAAGATTGGTGGTTTCTATTTCTATGCAGTTTGAAGCTGGCGGACAGCCCGAAAATGCAGAAAGTCCGTTTCCGCAAAATATGCAAAAAGGCTATATTGATCAGCCTGCATTAACTTGGTATCAATATGGTTATAAAGAGGGAATTCCGAGAATGCTGGACAATTGGGATAAACATGGAATAAAAGTTACTTCGCATATGGTGGGTTCAGCTGTTTTACAAAATCCGCAACTGGCAAAAGAAATTGTGCAGCGAGGTCATGAAGCTGCTGCTCATGGTATGAACTGGAGTTCGCAATATGCCATGCCTTATGATGAAGAGAAAAAATTCATAAAAGCAGGTGCCGATGCCATAAAGCAAGTAACCGGATTTACTCCAGTTGGATATAATGCGAATTGGCTTCGACGTGGAGAAAATACCATTAAAATTCTGCAAGAATTAGGTTTTATCTATCATATTGACGATTTAAGCCGAGATGAACCTTTTATAATTCAAGCCAATAAAAAAGATTTTGCAGTGGTTACATATACCATTCGTTGTAATGATATTGTTCTGATTGAAGGGAAAAACTTTTCAACGGATCAGTTCTTTAATCAGGTAAAAGCAGAATTTGACCAACTTTATGCCGAAAGCGAATTCAAGCGCAGACAAATGTCTATTAGCTTTCATGATAGAATTGGAGGCACTCCGCAAATGGTTCAAACAGTTTCTGAATTATTAAATTATATGAAAAAACATAATGGCGTATCTTTTAAAAGAAAAGACGAAATTGCCAAAATGACTCTAGAAGATAAAACATCTATTCGTGAGTAAACAAATTCAAAGTGGCTGAAACATTCAGTAAGGATTATAAACTTGAAAAGCCCATTTCAATAGAAATGGGCTTTTTATTATAGTTTTCATACCAAAATGTTAACTCCACTCTGGAAACTGGGTTTTATTTAAATCTAACTTTTCAATCGCTTTCATATCAGCATCGTCAAGCTTGAAATCAAAAATATTAAGGTTTTCTGTAATATGTTCTTTTTGAGAAGACCTCGGAATAGCAACAATACCTAGCTGGTAATGCCATCTTAAACTTACCTGTGCGGTAGTCTTGCCATGTTTCTTAGCTATTTGAGTCAAAACTTCGTTAGTAAAAAGACCGTTTCGTCCTTCTGCAAAAGGCGCCCATGCTTGCATCTGTACATTATGCTGCTTTAGCACTTTATAGTCATTTGCCTGTTGAAAATAAGCGTGAGTTTCGATCTGATTTATAACTGGTTTTATTTGCGCATAAGATAAAAGATCAGCCAATTGGGCAGGATCAAAATTACTTATGCCGATAGCTTTGATTTTTCCAGCTTTGTACAGTTCTTCCATGGCTTTCCAAGATCCTTTTACATCGCCTCTCGGACGGTGTATTAGATATAAATCCAGATAATCTAGCTGTAATTTTCTTAGCGTTTCTTCAAAACCTTTTTTAGCATTTTCGTAACCAGCATCGTCAACCCATAGTTTTGAAGTTACAAAAAGCTGCTTTCTATCAATTCCGCTTTGTTTTATGGCTTTGCCTACTTCTACTCCATTCCCGTATACTTTTGCTGTATCAATAAGGCGATAACCAGCAGATATGGCTTCGACCACAGATTTTTGGCAAACTTCACCGCTTAATCCGTAAGTCCCGAACCCGAGCATAGGCATTTTTAGTCCATTATTTAGCTTTATATCTTGAATGCCTTTAGCATCTTTATCAATCAAGACATTTCCGAATACTTTAGGCATGCCTAAAATACCTAAGTAAATTCCAGCTGTCGCTAATGTACTATTTTGTAAAAACTTGCGCCGGCTTATTTCGTTTTTTGGGTTTTGAGAACTCATGTTTTTTTGGTCTATTAGTCAGTTAGTAATCAATTACTAAAAGTATATATTTTTTTTAATAAAATGATTCATTTTCTAATATTGAAAATTTTTCAAAAAGAAATTTAAAAGCTACTCCATAGCCATTTGTTTTTCTCCCCAAATTCGCATCTGGTCAATAAACGGAATTAATTCTTTTCCCGTTTCCGAAAGGCGATATTCTACACGAGGTGGCACTTCTTTATAAACCTTTCTCATAATTAATTTATCTTCTTCTAATTCTCTTAGCGTTTGAGTAAGCATTTTTGGTGTTATTCCTTCTACAATTCTTTTTAATTCGCCATATCTCATGATGCCATCTTTCAAATACCACAAGATTCTTCCTTTATATTTTCCGCCAATTCTTTGAAAAGCATAATCAACAGGACAATAAGCGGTTTTATTTTTTTTTATCATTTTTTTGATTTTAACAAACTGATAATCAGCATTACTTTGTTTTTGGTATGTAGGATACAAAATTGTGCCTACTTGTCATAAAGATATCATTTAATTTACTTTGCATAAACATTTTAAATAGAAATAATATGGCTTATAATACACAAGAAGGTTCAGAAGATATCAAAGTATTGGAGATTCGTAATTATTTACTAAAACCCAATTTAGCCGACACATTCAGTAATTTTTTTCACACAAAGTTTGTTGAACCTATGCAGGAATTAGGCGGTTACACTTTGGGAGAATTTAAAATTGAGAACTCAAATGATCGATTTGTTTGGTTTCGTGGCTTTAAAAACATGGAAACCAGAATAAAATTTCTAAATGACTTTTATTGTGAAAGCATTGTATGGAAAGAAAACGGAAAAGCAGCCAATGAAATGATGATAAACTCTGATAATGTTTATCTCTTAAAACCATTGTATAAAAGCTCAAATCTTAAAACCAATAAACACATCACAGTTATTGATTTCTACATCTGCAACAGTACATTAGAACAAACAATAAAACTATTTGACATTGAATATATTCCGTTTCTGAAAACTATGGATGTTACTGATATTTCGTTTTGGGTAAGTGAAATGAAAGAGAACGATTTTCCGAGACTGCCTGTTTTTCAGGATAAAAATCTCTTGGTAGCTATAACCCATTATGAAGACAAAAGTGAGTATGAAACAAAACAAAAAGCAATTGACAATATGCCGTCTTCATTAAATTTTTCAATACAGCAACTGGTAACAATCCATCGTAAATTATTACTTTTAAACCAGCAGACTAATAATCAAACAACTAAAAATGATGCAAACTGAAGATTTAGAAATTCCAAAAATAAATTTTGATGCAAATGGAGAATTAATAATCACGCCTTCTCCTACTTCATCTAAAGATGATTTTGATTTTTTTCAAGGAAAATGGAAACTTCGCAATAAAAAACTCAATTCAAGATTGTCCAATTGCACTGAATGGACAGAATTTGAATCGACACAAGAAATGTATAAGGTTCTAAATGGAATTGGCAATATTGATAATTTTCTTGCCACTTTTGACGGACATCCATTTGAAGGCATGACTGTAAGATTGTTTAATCCGAAAAGCAAATTGTGGAGTATTTATTGGGCCGATTCTAATGAAGGAAAACTAGATCCGCCGGTATTAGGTTCTTTTGAGAATAATGTTGGCCATTTTGTAACTAAAGATGTTTTTAACGGAAAAGATATCGTTGTGATTTTTCGCTGGGATGCCAGAGACAAAAATAATCCTGTATGGAGCCAAGCATTTTCTGAAGATAACGGAAATTCTTGGGAATGGAACTGGTATATGTATATGTCCAGATTTGAGCAGGAAAATTAAAAAAACTAAAGCCGTATCAAACTCTCTCCTAATACGGCTTTCTGATTTTTTATATCTCTTTTAAGTATATTTCTTTCTTTTCCCCATCCTTATCAATCGTCACGCGCTTCTCAATATTAGCTTTATCAGTATAAGATTGCCTTGCACTACCATAATTTGTTGTAGAACCTTGATAGCCAAAATAATTATAATAATTAGTATAACCAGATACATACGAATAATTATACGAGTTTGTGAAATCAAAACTTACCATAACAACATAAGTTCCTGGCATTAGATCGGCAAATTCAAAATGTCCTTGATCGTCATACACTTTGGCTTTTTTAATTGAGTAACCAAAATCGCTATCCAAAGGGACTTCTGGCATTTTCTTCTGCTTACGGATTTTCTTATTGACTTCTATCCATTCCTCATAATAAGCTGAACTTGGAAAAATAGTAATCTCCGTTCCCTTTGGCGCAAATTGTTTCTTAGCCGTATTGACCAAACCTCCCAATCGCTTACCAGAGTCAGATCTTGCATAAGCTGTACCAATTATGACACTGTTGCCACTGGAAATCTGTCTGGCAACTTCTTCTTTATTAAATTTATTTTTAATTGGCTGATAATCTAATTCTTCATTAACAGTAATCTCCCACATTCCATTTGCCGTAGACATTTCGCGCTGCCATAATCGACGGTCTTTTTTGTCTATAATATAATTATAATAAGCGTTAGTACTTTCTTCCAGAACTGAAACAATCCATGAATCATGCTTTCCAGTTCGAGGAGAATTGTAAACGAAGCTTTTTACTTCTTTAATAGTGTAATATTCAACAAGAACATTTGACTCGTCATTGTAATAAAATTGCGGAAAACGACCTTTATACCCAACATCCAATGGTAATGTTCCAATCAAGTGATCAGTCCAGTTGAAATCAAAAAATTCCTCCTTTGGCTTAAGCTTGAGCTTTTTGTCTTTTTTGGTTTTCTTTGAATAAAAATTACCTGTAATCGTTTCTCCAAAATTAAGGTTTAGTTTTGCATTCTTTGTTTCATCAGAATAACTAATCGCTTTAAGAGTTAATGCATCTGCTGTACTAATTCTTGTTGTAGGCTTTCCGTTGTCTTTTGGAGTAAAAGTATTATTTAAAGTCAGCTGATTGTTAGCCAAAGAAATATCGTAAGTCAATGCTCCCATATTTTTCCATTCTGTACCTTTTACATAATACACGGTATAGAGCGATTTTTCGGGTTTAATATATTTTGTATTGATATCTTTACTTCCAGGGACTATTTCTTTTTGGCTAAATGCAAGAAATGGAACTAGCATCATTATATACAAAATCTGTTTTACTAAACTTGCTTTTCTATTCTCAAAAAATGTTAATTTCATCGCTAAAAAACCATCTAAACTGTTAACTTTCATCGGTATTTATTTGATTAGCCACAAATTTACTGACGTCAAATACAGAAAACAATACCTGATTACATGGTTATTTTCCATTAAAAAAAATAGTTTTTTTTAAGTCTAAAGCATTATTTAAAAATATTTCGAATCGCTTTTCCTATTTCTGCAAAATCATCGTGACTGCTTACAGATCTTTTTTCTGTATTGCTTAATGCCGTTTTAGAAAAAGGATAAATAAGCATATAGTTGTTATTATTAAATCTATGATTCAATAGATCCGGAATATCTCGCATTCTCGGAAAATAGGAATGCATTCCTCTATCTCCCATCATAATGACTAGGCCTTCATTTTCTTCAATAGAAAGTGCTGTCTGTTCTGCATTTTCCCAATTTGAGAAAATATCAAATGTGGCTTCTATGGAGGCCTTTTTTGCGATTCTTTTTAGAATGTTGAGCGTTTTCTCTTTTCCGTAGAAACTCATTTTTGCTCCAGAATTACGGCCTATATTCCAGATTCTTAACATCGAATGAAAAAATCCAGCATCCAGCTCGGCATCTGCTGGTATAAAAACCAAATATCTTTTAATTGTGGCAGCAGGCTGAACAGCGTGATATACCATCAAGTTGATGCTTTTATTTCGGAGATACCCATTATACAAATTATACACGAATGAAGCCGAAAAGCCTTTTCCTCCCTCTAGCCCTACAATAAGGTCTGTAATCTCTTTTTCTTTTATCACATTGCTTATTCCGCTTGCTATATCATTATCATGACGGGTAATCGGGTGCAATTCTATATCGGCAGCAGAAGCGGTTTTAACGGCATTTTCTAATATTCGTTCAGCATTTTTTTCAGAAGATTCATTGGCATCTTCGTTAATTACATTTACAGCATACAGCTGCTTATTTGCAGAGGACTTTACCATCAGTCCAAGATTGACCATTTTTTCAACAGTAGCCTCATGGTTTACTGCCAAAAGTATATTTTCTTTCTCTTCGTTCTTACCCGATACGGTATTGTCTTTATCTGCCTGTGCTATACGCTGTGCACTTGCCATCGATACAAACGATGATACGGTACAAGAAACGAGAATAAGAAGAATACTGCCGTTAAGCACATGTTCATTTAAAAGTCTTATAGGTTCGCCAGCATCATTTTCTCCGATAATTATATTATATCCCACCATTACTGAAGCCAGAGTAGCTGCCGCAGAAGCCGAACTCAGTCCAAAAATCAGTTGTCCTTCATCATTAGTAAGTTTAAATGTCTTTTTCGTTAGCATAGCGGCAACGTATTTTCCTCCAATAGATGCAATAAGCATAATTGATGCGACCCACAATGTTTCCCAACTTTGTATAAAGGCATTAAAATCAATCAGCATTCCGACACTTATTAAGAAAAAAGGAATAAAAATGGCATTTCCGACAAACTCTACTCTGTTCATTAATGATGAAGTATGCGGAATCAATTTGTTTAAAGCCAATCCGGCAAAAAAAGCTCCAATAATAGATTCAATTCCAGCCAATTCAGCCAAAAGCGCCGCCAGATAAATCATGACAAGTACAAAAAGGTACTGAGATATTTTATCTTCTACATTTTTAAAAAACCAGCGGGCAATTATCGGAAAAATAAGCAATACAATTAATGTAAAAACAACCATTGAAACAGATAACTTCACCCAAAAAGCTGTTCCAACTTCACCTTGTGACATTCCAACGACAGCCGCTAAAACAAGAAGCGAAAGCACATCGGTAATCATCGTTCCTCCTACTGTTATATTTACCGAAAGATTTTTAGCAATTCCTAAACCGCTTACCATTGGATAAACTATTAAAGTATGCGACGAAAAAAGACTGGCAAAAAGGATTGAGGTAAGTAATGAAAAGCCTAATATATAATAACCGCCTATAAGTCCTAAAACAAACGGGACGGTAAAAGTGAAAATAGAAAAAATAATACTCTTCCATTTGTTCTTTTTAAAGTCGGCCATATCGATTTCCAAGCCTGCCAAAAACATAATGTACAAAAGACCTGTAGTTCCTGTGACTACTACACTGCTGTCTCTAGAAAGCACTCCAAATCCATTAGGCCCAATAAGCGCACCGGCAATAATAAGGCCAAGCAAATGCGGCACTTTTATTTTATTCAATAAAAGCGGAATGCATAAAATAATGATAATCTCGATAAGATACTTTAACAAAGGATCTTCAATAGGAAAACTTATATGATGTATACTCAGCTGCATAAATTACTTTTTATTGGATGGAGTAAGTTCAACTGAGAATTTTGCGATGCAATTATCTTGACCCGTAATGGTCTGCGTGCCTTTGATTATATTTTTTTTAATATCATCAAGTACCACGCTCACTTTTATTTTGTTTTTAGCAGAAGCTTCTTTTGCCGAATCCAGCACTATTTTATTCTCAAGATATTGTCCTGTAAAAACTCGTTTAATTTCATTATTGCTCAATACATTGGCATACATTCCTGTCGAATCTGATCGGAACTCCCAAGTTTCAGTGCGCTGATCGCCAATGACATAATTACTGCAATTCGATTCCCTGCAGACCATTTTGCTGTTCCATACTACTTTTAGGTTTTCAGGCCATTCTTTTATTTTTGGAAGCGTATCTTTTACTTTAGAGAGAGACAGTAAACTGTCTTTCATTTTTAACAGCTTTTCGTATTCTGCTTCTTTATCTTGAAACTGTTTCTCCCTTTCTAAAAGTGAGTTTTCGCGCACAATAAGCTCCTGCTCTTTTTTGTTTCCACAAGAATATAATGCAAGTATAAAACCGACAAGAATAAGTCCTTTTAAAGTCATAAGAATTGATTTTGGATTCTACAAGTTAAGCAGAAAAATCCTTTTAACCTTCCAAAAACTGATAAAAAAAGGAAAAATTGATTTTTAATTTGCAAGGATCTTAAAAGAAAAAGACGCCAATTATGGCGTCTTTTTACATTTATTGCTTTTCGCTAATATTATTTTTTCAAATCAAATCTATCCAGATTCATTACTTTAGTCCAAACGGCAATAAAATCATGCACAAATTTCTCATGTGCATCAGATGCAGCATACACTTCTGCAATTGCTCTCAATTCTGAATTTGAACCAAAAACAAGATCGGCACGTGTTCCTATCCATTTAGGCTGTCCAGTGCTTCGGTCGTTTCCTGTATAAAGTTCTTTATCGTTAGAAACGGCTTGCCATTGTGTGTTCATATCCAAAAGATTTACAAAGAAGTCATTTGTCAGGCGACCTGGTCTAGTGGTAAAAACACCATTTTTGCTTCCGTCAGCATTAATATCCAGCACACGAAGACCTCCTAAAAGCACTGTCAATTCTGGCGCTGTAAGGGTCAGTAAATTAGCTTTATCGATAAGCAATTCTTCTGTCAAAACAGATGATTTTGTTTTTCTGTAGTTTCTAAAACCATCTACTTTGGGCTCAAGATATCCAAATGATTCAACATCTGTCTGTTCTGCAGATGCATCCATACGTCCAGGAGCGAAAGGCACAGAAACTGAAGCTCCTGCGTCTTTAGCCGCTTTTTCAACGGCAGCAGTACCACCAAGAACTATTAAATCTGCCAATGAAACTTTTTTTCCGTCTCCTTGTACAGCATTAAATTCTTTCTGAATGGCTTCTAATTTATCTAAAACCAATTTTAATCCTGTTGGATTGTTTACTTCCCAATCTTTCTGTGGTGCAAGTCTTATACGTCCACCGTTTGCACCTCCTCGCTTGTCTGATCCTCTAAAAGTAGAAGCCGAAGCCCATGCTGTAGAAACCAATTGCGAAATACTTAAACCTGAGTTTACTATTTTCTCTTTCAGTTGAGCTACATCCTGATCATTAATTAAAGCATGATTCACTGCAGGAATTGGATCTTGCCACAATAATTCTTCCGCTGGCACTTCAGGTCCTAGGTAAAGGGCGCGCGGTCCCATATCACGGTGTGTCAGTTTAAACCATGCTCTTGCAAAAGCATCTGCAAATTCATCAGGGTTTTCTAAAAATCGACGGGAGATTTTCTCATAAGCTGGATCAAGTCTTAATGATAAATCGGTTGTAAGCATTGTTGGCAAATGTTTTTTGTTGGCATCAAAAGCATCAGGAATAATGGCTTCTGCATTTTTTGCTACCCATTGATGCGCTCCTGCAGGGCTTTTGGAAAGTTCCCATTCAAAACCAAATAAATTTTCAAAGAAGTTATTGCTCCATTGCGTTGGCGTTTTTGTCCAAGTCACTTCAAGTCCGCTTGTGATGGCGTCAGAACCTTTACCAGAACCATAACTATTCTGCCAACCTAAACCTTGCAATTCTAAACCAGCAGCTTCTGGCTCTTTACCTACGTGATCTGAAGAAGCAGCTCCGTGCGTTTTACCAAACGTGTGTCCACCGGCAATTAACGCTACAGTTTCTTCATCATCCATTGCCATACGACCAAAAGTATCTCTAATATCTTTGGCTGCAGCTATAGGATCTGGATTTCCGTCTGGTCCTTCTGGGTTTACATATATAAGTCCCATTTGCACTGCTGCAAGAGGTTTTTCAAGATTTCTGCTATGAATATTTCCATCTGCATTATCATCTGATGAAACAACGCCATGATCTTTCGGAACACCTTCAGAACCATCTTTATAACGCTCGTCACCTCCAAGCCAAGTCGTTTCAGATCCCCAATATACAGATTCGTCTGCTTCCCATACATCGGCGCGTCCGCCTGCAAAACCAAATGTTTTAAAACCCATTGATTCTAGAGCCACATTTCCTGTTAAGATCATTAAATCTGCCCATGAAATTTTTTGTCCATATTTTTGTTTAATTGGCCAAAGCAGCCTGCGGGCTTTATCAAGGCTCACATTATCTGGCCAACTGTTAAGCGGTGCAAAACGCTGCTGTCCTGCTCCTGCTCCTCCACGTCCATCATGAACTCTGTAAGTACCGGCGCTGTGCCAAGCCATTCTTATGAAAAGTCCTCCATAGTGACCAAAATCAGCGGGCCACCAATCTTGTGAATCAGTCATAAGAGCATGTAAATCTTTCTTCACTGCTTCAAGATCTAGACTTTTAAAAGCTTCTGCATAATTAAAATCCTTATTCAGCGGATTTGATAATGCCGAATTTTGTCTCAGGATATTTACCTTTAACTGTTTGGGCCACCAGTCACGATTCTTCGTGCCTGTCGCGGCTTGCTTGTCCATGCTCCCATTATGAAAAGGGCATTTGCTGATGTCATTTGATTGATTGTCCATAGTTGAAAATTTTTATTTTTTACTAAATTACAAACTAATGAAAGAGAAAGTTAGAGCTATGAATCATAAATAATACTGACGGAATAGACAAAATCTATTCGATAAGATTTTTACGATTGCGAATCCTTATAATCAGATAATTCGAAAAGATAAGATTGCTCATTAAAAAATAACTTTATTAATATGAGATTATAACTACATAAATTTAATAAAAAGAATCATTTTATTTTATAAAAATTTATAATTCAGCAATTTGCTGATTTTTAACTCAAGAACCTAAGCATATTACACTCCTTTCTGCGAAAAAAACTCAATCTAGCTGTTTTTAAAATTTCAGAAAAATATACAAAAAGTATAGCTTGTATTTCTGTGTACGTAAAAACGTACTTTATTACTCCTTCCAAAAATTATTATTATCCAACTTTACACTTTCGGTTCCAAATACTGTAATCTACTATCTATTACTAACTATTAATCGTTTTACTAACCTTAAAATTTAAAAAGATGAAGAAATTCTTAAAATTAACCAGTATGCTACTTACCATGGCATTGGTACTTACTTCTTGCGAAAAGGAACAAGAAGACACGAATGGGCCCCAAACCTCTAAAAAAGAAGCTCAGCAAATCGCTAGCAAAGATACTCTAGCATCTAATTCGCCACTTGAAGGCAGCACCACAGCAAAAGGTACAGCTGGAGCTAGGACAATTACATTGCAAACTAATACGCTGTCTTGCCCTGGAGGTTTATGCACATCATATGGTGTTTGGTCAACTGGCGTTTACACTGTTTGGTTCCAAATGAAATTTAATAACGGATTTTACTGGAGCCGAGGCGGAAAATGTGGATACGGAATCTTAATCGGTGACCAAAATACCGGCGGTGATGCTGCATGGGATGGAAATGGCGGAAGTGCCAGATTTATGTGGTATTGCCCAAATGGATCCAATACTGCTAAGGGAAGTGGCGCTTATCTTCAGCCTTATGTATATTATAGAGATCAGCCTGGACAATATGGTAATGATTTTGGAAAAAAATATTACATTCAAGAAGGCGTAACTTATAACTGCCAGATATCTGTTAAACTAAACACTGGATCAAATACAGATGGATATGTGAAATATTATGTGAATGGAACAGAGATATTGAATGAAAAGATTCGTTGGGTAACTAATGATGCTAAGAGAAATGTTAATGCTGTAAGCTTCCACACTTTCCGTGGGGGAAGCCAAAGTTATTGGACTGCTCCTGTAACAAGCTCTATCTACTATCCAAGTGCATCTTGGGATGCTCTGTAGTGCATAAGCTTTAAAAAGAATTTGAACCGAAAAAACAAAATATACAACTTCGATGTTTTTATCATTACCAATAAAACATTGGAGTTGTTATTAATACAAAAATCAGACAGGCAAAGGATGCTAATCGAATTGATTTTTAAAAATAAATCCTGAACCAAATTATTGATTCAGGATTTTATTTTTTTAAGCAATAGAATCTATCTCCAACCCAATGCCGGAGCCACGTGTTCTAGTATAGAAGATAAAATGTGTACATTATAATCTACACCCAAAGTATTCGGAATGGTCAACAGCAATGTATCTGCTTCCTGAATAGCTTCGTCTTGCGCCAATTCTTCAATCAGTTTATCAGGTTCTGCGGTATAGCTTTTACCAAAAATTGCTCTTTTGTCTTGCTCTATATAACCAAAACTATCATTGCCTTTGGCTTGTCCGCCAAAATAATATTTGTCTTGATCGTTGACGAGTGCAAAAATCGAGCGACTGACAGAAACTCTCGCTTCACGCTGATGCCCAGCTTTTTTCCATGCTTCTTTATATAATCTTATTTGCTCTGCCTGCTGAATATGGAATGGCTTTCCATTTTCGTCATATTTAAGCGTAGAACTCTGAAGATGCATGCCGTTTTCTGCTGCCCAAATAGCAGTTGCATTAGAGGCCGCTCCCCACCAGATTCGTTCTCTTAATCCTTCAGAGTGTGGCTCTATGCGCAACAGGCCAGGCGGATTTGGGAACATCGGGTACGGATTGGGTTCTGCAAATCCTTCTCCATTCAATTTATCTAAAAATTCCAAAGCTTTTTTACGCCCCATATCGGCATCGGTTTCACCTTCTTCGGGTTCATAACCAAAGTAACGCCATCCGTCAATAACTTGTTCTGGTGATCCTCTGCTTATTCCGAGTTGCAAACGTCCTTCTGATATCAAATCGGCTGCTCCGGCATCTTCAACCATATACATCGGATTTTCGTATCGCATATCGATTACGCCCGTCCCAATTTCTATTTTGCTCGTTTTAGCTCCAACTGCCGAAAGCAACGGAAAAGGAGATGCTAACTGCTGTGCAAAATGATGCACGCGAAAGTAAGCGCCATCTATTCCTATTTCTTCTGCAGCTACAGCTAAATCAATAGATTGCAACAAGGTATCTGCCGCTGTACGAGTTTTATATGATGGATGATTTGCCCAATGCCCAAATGATAAAAATCCTATTTTCTTCATAATGGCTTTTATTTTTTTATTCTCTCAAATATACGCATCAGAAGCGAGTAATGCTATATTTTATATCACTAATACATAAAATTAAAAAAACTAAATATTGGCTTAAAAAACTTGTTTCAAATTATAATATGCAACATCAAAAAATAAATTTCTGAGAAGACATTCTGTAAATTTGATAGTACTCACTGAATATAATCCTAAAAAACAAGTCAACATGAAAAAGTTATTAGTATTATCAACCTGTTTCTTTTTAATTATTTTAACCGGTTGCAAAAAAGAATCCACAACCAATCCTGAAAAAGCTACCGCAGAAAAATTATCTGATACACTAAGTACAGATTCTATTAAAGTTCCAGGTTCAGATGTTCTTCTGCATCCTGAATATGCCAAAACAATTGCTCGTGCGGCCTATATTTGGGGATATCCGTTAGCTAATGTTTTTAATAGAAGAAATGCTTTTCGTCCATTAAAAGAGCCTGGCAGACTTAACGGAGTTCTTCCTGGTGCTCCTCTTGGGCAAATCTGTATGCTTTCTGATTATATAGCGCCACAACAAAACAGTGTCGCATGTCCTAATCAGGATGTTGCATATGGTTATGGTTATTTTGAGCTTGATAAAACTCCTGTAGTCATTCAGGTTCCAGATTTTGGAGATCGTTTTTGGGTTTATGCTCTTTATAACGCTCGAACTGAACAAACTGGTCATGTTGGTAAAATGTACAATACAAAACCTGGGTTTTATCTTCTTCACGGCCCTAACTGGAAAGGAGAAGTTCCTAGTGGAATTACAGGCGTGATTAAATTTGAAACCGAACTAGGAAATGCGATCCCGAGGGTTTTTCTAGATGACACACCACAAGACAGAGCTGCTTTACAGCCCGTTATCAATCAAATTGTAGCCTATCCACTTTCAGAATTTGATGGAAAAATGAAAACAAAAGAATGGAGTAAAGTTCCAAACATTCCAACAGGCAGTACTGGCGGAGGTGAAATTAAATGGGTAGTTCCTGAAAAATTCTTCGATCTCTTGCCTGAAATTTTAGAAAAAGTACCGCCACTAAAAGGGGAAGAAGCTTTGTATGCTCAATTTAAAGCCTTACTGGCAACAGCGGCAAAAGATCCAGAGATTAAAAAAATAATTGTTCAAGAAGCGGTTACTTTAGACCAGACACTCATTAAAGATTATTTGAAATGGAAATATAACGGAAAACCTGCTGGAAATGGATGGAACAGATCTTTTCATAATGCGGTATGGGGATTTGATTATACAAACCGAACCAGCTCTGGAAGAAGTAACATATTTGACAACAGACCAACAGAAACTCAGTATTTCTATACTGACAATACCACAAAAGGAGAAAAGCTTAATGGTAACCAAAATTATAAAGTAACTTTTAAAGTGCTTCCTCCTGTTAAAGGTTTCTGGTCAATGACATTATATAACGCTGAACATTTCTTTTTTCCTAACGATCTGAAAAGATATTCGCTTGGTACAAAAAACAAAGGACTTAAGAAAGATGCTGACGGTTCATTAACACTTTACGTTGGCAATAAAAATCCTGGTGTAGATAAAGAAAGCAATTGGATTCCTGCTCCTAAAGGTGATTTTTCATTATACATAAGAGCATATTGGGGAGAAAAAGCAATTATAGACGAAAGTTGGATTCCGCCTGTAGTTGAAAAATATTAATTTGATAAAAAATCATATCTAAGAAATTTGTTTAACATCTAAAAAATACTTTAAAAATAAAAACCTCCAATTGGAGGTTTTTTACTTAAAACACTCATTATCAAACAAAAACTTGCAACTTAATGTTGCAAGTTTTTTTGTTTCAAATTATAATTTGAAACATCTCTATCTATTTTTTGTGTAATTATTCTGACTTTCTAGCCTAATTTTGAGAAGCCTAAAAAATCTGTCCTTAAAAGCTCCCCAGTCTTTTTTTCTACTCCTGCGATTTTCATAATCAATTATTGATACATCTATACTAAAAACAAATAATTATGGATTGGATTATTACTACATTAAAAGATTATCCTGAATTGGCCGTTTTTCTAACCTTATCTTTAGGTTATTTCATCGGGAAATTTAAAATCGGAAGTTTTTCCTTAGGAACCGTCACCAGTGTTTTACTTGTTGGAGTCTTAGTCGGACAATTAGACATTGTGATTTCTCCTAACGTTAAATCCGTTTTTTTTCTCATGTTTCTTTTTGCCGTCGGATATAGCGTAGGACCTCAATTTTTTGGAGGTCTAAAAAAAGACGGACTGCCTCAAATGCTTTATGCTGCAATAGTGTGCGTCTTATGCCTTATATGTCCATACCTTATAGGTAAAATCATGGGCTACGATATGGGACTGACCGCTGGTATGCTTGCAGGATCTCAAACCATATCTGCTGTTATTGGTGTTGCTTCAGATACTATCAATCAGTTGGGGATTCCTGCTGACCAAAAAACAGCTTTAATCAATAAAATTCCAGTAGCATACGCCGTTACTTACATTTTTGGAACAGCTGGATCGGCTTGGCTGTTGGCTTCTATAGGACCAAAACTATTAGGTGGCAATCTCGTAGAAAAAGCAAAAGAACTTGAAATTCAACTCGGTGGAGACGCCATTGGCGATGACCCAAGTATTGCCTCTGCTTACGATCGTGTTATTTATAATGCCTATCAGATTGCTTCACACTCTTATGCCAATAATAAAACAGTTTCAGATGTTGAAAATGAGTTGGAAAGCAAAGGAAGACGGTTATTTATACAACGAATCAGAAGAGGAAAGGAAATTATAGAAGCTACTCCAAAATTTGTAATTAAAGAAAATGATGTCGTTGCTTTGGGCGGAAGAAGAGAATATATGATGAATTATGTTGCTGTAAATGAGAAAGAAGTTCTGGATGTTGAACTTCTTAATTTTCCAGTAGAAGTTCTAAGCGTCTTAATTGTAAAAAAAGAAGTGATAGACAAAACTCTTGCAGATTTGCGTCATCTCAAATACATGCATGGAGTTGTAATCAGATCTCTAAAACGATCTGGAATCCAGATGCCTATATTGCCCAATACAGTCATGCAAAAAGGAGATATGATCGAATTGGTGGGCATCAAACGAGATGTCGATCAAGTTGCTACTCATATTGGTTATCCAGATCGTCCAACAAACTCTACAGATATGGCATTTGTTGGCTTAGGAATAGTTCTAGGCGGATTGCTTGGAGCATTGACTGTCAAAATTGGCGGAGTGCCAATAAGCCTTAGTACTAGCGGAGGTGCTTTAATCTCAGGACTTTTCTTTGGATGGCTAAGAGGTCAGCATCCCACTTTTGGACGAATTCCGGAACCTGCATTGTGGATTATGAATAATGTTGGATTAAACATTTTTATCGCAGTAGTGGGTATTACGGCAGGACCAAGTTTTATTGTCGGATTTCAAGAAGCTGGCTGGGGACTTTTTATCGCGGGCGCAGCAGCAACAGCGATTCCGCTAATTATTGGACTTCTTATAGGAAGGTATATTTTCAAATTCAACCCTATTATCACCTTGGGATGCGCTGCTGGAGCAAGAACTACCACTGCCGCTCTAGGTGCTTTGCAGGATGCTGTAAAAAGCAAAACGCCAGCCTTGGGTTACACCGTGACTTATGCAGTTGGTAATACGCTGCTTATTATTTGGGGCGTCGTCATCATTTTAATCATGAGTTAATCAAATTTTATATAATCTCTAAAACAATTTAAATCATGGCAATTGATATTTCAAAAATAAAGACATCTCGAGAGGTCGAGAAAACACTTCAAACTTTAAGTCCGTTTGAAATTAAAAATGAATTAATTCATCTGGCAGAAGAAAGCGCGCTTAAATCTACAGCGATAACCCTAAACGCTGGAAGAGGAAACCCAAACTGGATTGCTACTGTTCCTAGAGAAGCTTTTTTCCTTTTCGGACAATTTGCATTAGAAGAGTGCCGTAATGTTATGGAAGAACAAGGCATTCTGGCAGGAATTGTACAAAACAAAAGCGGAGTGGCTTCACGTTTTGAAGCATTTTTAGCAAAACATAAAGATGCGCCTGGAGCTTCGCTTTTAGAAAAAACATACCAATATGGTGTTGATAAACATGATTTTGATGGTGATGCATGGATTCGCGAATGGATAGAAGCCGTAATCGGATTTAACTATCCAGTCCCTGATCGTATGTTAAGTCAGATAGAAATTATAGTTCACGACTATTTGGTGCAGGAAATGTGCGGTGTAGGAAACGATAAAGGCAAGTACGATATTTTTGCTGTTGAAGGAGGAACTGCGGCAATGTGCTATATTTTTGATTCGTTTATGCAAAACCACCTTACTGAACGCGGTGATAAAATAGCACTCCTTACTCCTACTTTCACGCCTTATATCGAAATTCCAGAATTAGATCGATACAAATTTGATGTCGTTTACGTAGAAGCAAGCGGAACTGGCGAAAATGGTTTCCACACTTGGCAATATCCAAATTCTGAATTGGACAAATTGAAAGATCCAGCAGTCAAAGTGGCTTTTGTAGTAAATCCGAGCAATCCGCCGTCTTCTGCAATGAGCAACGAAACTCTAAATTACATTGCTGATATTGTAAAAAATCATAACCCAGAATTAATGATTATTACTGATGACGTTTATGGAACATTCGTCAATAATTTTAGATCCTTAATGGCCATTATTCCGCAAAATACCATTACAGTATATTCATTCTCTAAGTATTTTGGCTGTACAGGCTGGAGACTTGGAACCATAGCCATTCATGAGGACAATATATTCGACAAAAAAATTGCCAATTTAAGTCCTGCCCTCAAAAAAGAATTGCATGACCGCTATTCCAGCTTAACATTAGAACCGGAAAAAATCAAGTTTATTGATCGACTGGTTGCCGACAGCCGACAAGTGGCTTTAAACCACACGGCAGGATTATCATTACCTCAACAATTTCAGATGATGCTTTTCTCTGCATTTTGTTTATTAGATACTCAAGATGTTTATAAAACCCTTACACAATCAATCATTCATAAACGTCTTAATTTATTATGGGAAGGACTAGAAGTTCCAATTCTAGAAGACCCGATGCGAGCAGGATATTACTCTGAAATTGATGTTATGGTTGCAGCAAAACACTTTTATGGTGAAGATTTTGCCAATTGGCTAAAAACAAATTTTGAGCCCGTTGATGTATTGTTCCGTTTGGCAGAAAAAACAGCAATCGTACTTTTAAATGGAGGCGGTTTTGCCGGCCCAGAATGGAGTATCAGGGTTTCTCTTGCCAATCTTCCAACTGATAGCTATCTAATATTAGGGAAAAATATCCGTAAAATTTTAATGGAATATGTAACCAGCTGGGAAAATTCAAAAAAATAATAGAATTGTAAAATATAAACATTTGATCTATGAAAAATCTATTTACTTTATTATTATCGGTCTTATTAGTAACAGGTATTTACGCTCAGAAACTACCTAGAATCAAAATACTTGCAACTGGAGGTACAATTGCTGGACAAGGCGCATCGGCAGATCGTTCTGCTTATACTGCGGGACAATTGCCAATAAAAGATTTAATCGCGGCGGTTCCAGGAATAGACAAAGTTGCAGAAATTTCGGGAGAACAGATTTCAAATGTAGGAAGTCAGGATATGACGGTAGACATTTGGATTAAGCTGAATAAAAGAATCAACGAAATTTATAAAAATAATGAAGCTGATGGTATTGTAATCACTCACGGAACCGATACGCAAGAAGAAACGGCTTATTTCTTATCATTAACAGTAAGATATGATAAACCCGTAATCATTACAGGTTCTATGCGTCCTGCAACAGCGATAAGCGCAGATGGACCAAAGAATTTGTACGATGCGGTAACTCTAGCAGCGTCTAAACAAGCGGCGCACAGTGGTGTTTTATTGGTATTTAACGAATACATTTTTACAGGAAGAAGCGCCGTAAAAACCAGTACAACGCACTTAAATGCCTTTACAGCACCAAACAACGGTCCAATTGGACAGGTTTATGACGGAAAAGTTTCTCTTTATGAAACTCCTGTAAGAAAAGCCAATAAAAGCACTCCGTTTGATATTACAGGTTTAACCACATTACCTGAAGTGGCAGTTGTCGAATTATATGCCGATGCACCAGCAACTGCAATAAATGCGTACGTAGCTTCTGGAGTAAAAGGAATTGTAACGGGAGGTTTAGGAAACGGAAATCTAAATAAAGTAAATTCAGATGCTGCGGCAAGCGCTGTTAAAAAAGGAATTGCTGTTGCTAGAGCTTCAAGAGTACCGTCTGGAAGGGTCACTTTATTTGACGAAACCGATGATCAAAAACTTGGAACCATTGTCGCAGATGATTTAATTCCGCAAAAAGCGAGAATTTTATTAATGCTTGGCCTTACCCAAACTACTGACAGCAAAAAACTGCAGGAGTATTTCTTTGAGTATTAAACCATTGAAATTGTAAATTATGCGTGCCTTAACTTTTATAATTTTGAGCGTTTTTCTCTCGGCAGGTGCGTATGCACAGCAGGAAAAACAGACTGATACGATCCTAAATCATAAAACTCCTTTAATAAAAGCAACCAAAGTTGATTTGCTAAATAATGTCGATTTGATTTTCAATACTCAAGTGGGTTTTAACACCTATTTTGATGACGGAAATTACACTGGCAGTAAATTTGAAGTAAACCAATTTAGGCTGGAAGTAAAAGGAAAAGTGTATAAGGATAAAGTTTTTTTTAGGTTTCGAGACCGATATACTAAAGAAACTGAACCGCAGTCTACCGATAACATCAGCAGTTCTACAGATTTGGCTTTTATCGGTTATAAAATATCTGAAAGAACCAGCATTGCAATTGGTAAAATGACAGCAAACTGGGGCGGTTATGAGTTTGATATGAATCCGATTGATATTTATCAATATAATGATATTGTGGATAATTCGGATAACTTCTTAACGGGAGTTCAGGTAAACTGGAAACTAAATGCCAATCATGTTTTTTCGGGACAAATTTTAAATTCAAGGACGAAAACTTTTTCTGAATTATATCAAAATGTTCCCGATGTAGAAGAAGCCAAATTTCCTGCAGCTTATGTTGGAAACTGGAACGGAAGTTTTTTAGACGGAAAATTTAAAACCATTTATAGTTTCAGCATTTTTCAGGAAGCTACAAAAAATGGACGACCGGTAAATATGTATTATACAGCATTAGGAAATCAATTTCGAAGCAAAAAATGGCTTTTTCAATATGATTTCAAATGGAGCAGCGAAGATTTAGATCGAACAGGAGTTGTTAGTAATATTATTCCAGATACGGTTTTAGATCATGCTGCAGAAAATGTATATTATGTAGAACACTGGCTTAGAACTGTTTATTCTCTGAATGAACAATGGAAACTTACGATTATCGGAATGACAAGTAAAGCTTCATGGAAAGATATTCCTGATCCTGCTGTAAGCTCGAACCGAATCCGTACTGCCTATGGTATTATTCCGACTGTTGAATTTTACCCAATAAAAAACTTCAATTTAAAGTTTTTTGCCACATATGTGCAGCGATTCTACAATTATAGTGATTATGCTAAAGCAGATTTGGGACAATCGAATACCACAAGCGGAAGAATTATGCTTGGTATAATTTCTCCTTTGGTGGTATTGTAATAATTTAAGTAACTAACTCAATTAAGAAGCTGGAGCAAATCGTAAAATGCGATTTATTCCAGCTTTTTTTATTTGTTTCTCGCAGACTTGGCAGATTGAGCAGATTTAAGAATAAATTAAAACTCTTTGATTTATGAATAGCCTCCAGCTAAAGCTGGAGCCAATTCAAATTAATAACAGATTTATATCCATATCATCCGTATCCATGTGGTTGAAACCACACGCAATGTGTGAATATATCCCTAAAAGCAAAAAAATATGTTTAAAGTAGTAAAAACTCATAGCTCATAACTCATAATTCATAATTCTTTACCTGCCAAATATTTTAAGCGAACAAAACAGATTGTACTATAAAAAGCAAAAAGCAGTATTAGATGCAATAAAACAGACGGATTATCCCATAAACTCGCACCCGATTGTACAATAGCTGTATACAAAACAATAAAAGGCGTTGTCGGCAAAAGATTAGATAACCACTGCAATATTAGCGGAAGCGATTCAAAAGGCCAGCTGTATCCTGTAATCAAAAAAATCGGATAGGTCGAAAAAGCCATCATCTGCAAACAAAGCAATTGCGATTTAAACAAAGAACCTATAAACTGCGCCATCGGAATTAATGTGACAATGAACAAAAGCAACAATAAACTCAATTCAAGTCCGTTGCCTCTCATGGGTAAATTAAGCAGTTTGTAATTTACATTTAAGAAGAAAAAGCCATACGAAGAAAAAAGAATCAGATAGAATAATCCTTTTCCCCAAATGCCATTAGAAATCCCTGAACCGAGCCATTCTCTTAATCTAGAACGCTGACGCTCGCCTGCAACGCTTTCGCATAAGCCAATCAATAATGTTTGCTGCAAAATAAGAGCAAGCAATCCCGGCAGCAAAAACGCACCATAGCTTGATCTTTCATTAAATAACGGACGATAATCTAAATTTACAGGCATTACATTTTCCATAGCGATAGTAGTGCTCATGCCTTCTTTTTTCTGATAATATTGAAGCCTCACTCCTGCTCCAATGGTAAGACAGATTTGCTGTACATTTAACAACAGATCACTTGACGGCAGAAACCTTGCAGCGTTTATGGCCAAGACGACATTGCTTTGTTTCAAACTTAACAAATTAGCTTCTGTTCCTTCTGGAATATAAAAATATCCTTGGCAATTTCCTTGATACATTTGTTCTTTTGCCTGTTCCAAATTCGAAAAATGAATGAGTTCTACTATCGGAGAATCGTCTATATTTTGCTGCAGCAAACGAGATAATCTAGAGTTATCATCGTCTACAACGGCCAGTTTTACATCAAACTCTTCTTTATTAATGTAAATGCTTCCATAAAAAAAGGCATAAAGCAAAGGAGCAATAAGAAGCGTAAGCAGCAAACTATGATCTTTTACCACTTGCGAAGCTTCCCTCAAAAAAAGATCAATCAGCGATTGTTGCGGTTTCTTTTTCATCTTTAATCGAATTAAATTGACGTTTAAACAACAACATAGCTGTTGGATACATTACCGCACAAAACAGAAAGAGTTTGGCTACTTCTCCGTGAGCATATTTTAAAGGCAAATTCATATAATACACCTTGAAAAATCCGTCTAAAAAAGCAGTATAAGGCATAATAAGTGCGTAATATTGATCGTACCAAGGCATTGCCCATCTCGGAAAAGTAAATCCGCTAAAAACAAATGCTGGCGAAGTATAAAAAAGAGCGACATCTCCAGAAAGCATCACATCTTTAAACAAAGCCGATATAAACATGCCAATGCCAATACAGGCTAATGAAAGCATCGTATATATTACAAAAAACTTGCCTGTTGCAGCAGGAACACCAATATCAAAAAAAGGAAAAATGACACCCACAATTATGACAAAATTAATCCAGCTAATGGCAAGATGAGCAATTGTTTTTCCAATAATTGTAGCAAAAACAGACCCCTTTGAAGCATCATAAAGCTGATGCATCGTTCCTGTAACCCATTCATAATTTAAAGCCAGCATAGAACTGATTATAAGAATCATCTGCATTCCTACTGTTATCAAACCTGGAACCAAATATTCCTGATAATTATAAGTCGGATTATAAAGCTGGTAGGTATTCAAGCTTATCGGATTGGCAATAGCCATTGCTTGATCTGATTTCATTCCAGTCTTAACAAACTTCTGCAAAATGACACCCGTACTTCCTGTAATGATAACTTCGGCGACAGCCTTATAAACCAATTTGGCTGGAACAAGCGCGGCTGCATTGGTATACAAAGTCACTGTACTCGGATGTCTGCTGTAGATATTCTTCTGCAAATTGGCAGGAAAATGTACGGCACCTAGTATTTTGCCTTCTTGTACCAGTTTTTTTAATTCGGCTTCACTGCTTACTCTTCTTGTAATTTGTAATGCTTCTTTTTGTCCCAATAAAAAGATCAGCTCTCGACTGACAGCACTTTGATCTTCATCCCAAATAGCAAATGCTAAATGTTTCGCTTCTTGCTTCTGATAAATAAGCGCATAGAAGAAAAACAAAACTACCGGAACAACAAGCATGACTAAGTAAAAAACTTTTAAACTTAGAATGCGTTTCCATTCTCTAACAATTATGTTTTTTATAAAATTCATTAAGGAAGAATTAGAGAAGCAGTCATACCAGAACGTAGTCCTTTAATACGAGCTAGATCAACAGGTTTCAGTTCTATAGTAAAAGTTCTCAGTTCAAATTCTCCTTTATCTTTTGAAGGCACCCAATTGGCAAACTCCAACGTAGGCGCAATAGTGTGCACAACAGCATCAAAAGTTTCTGGCTCGGAGCCAGGAACTCTAACCGATACTTTGCTTCCTACTCTAAGCAGATTCGATTTATCCTGTCTGATATTAAACTTAATTATAGTCGAATTTTTCTTCTCAATCGTCATAATCGGATAACCGATCGAAATAATTTCGCCCTGATGCGTTACCAAACTAGAAATAACTCCATCTGCAGGAGCATACACTCTTGTATTATCGCCAAGTGCTTTGGTCAATTCATAAGCTTGTTCTGCTTGTTTTACAATAGCATTTGCGGTTTTTAGCAATTCGGGTCTTGTGCCATTTTTGAGCATTTGCAGATTTAATTGAGCAGTTTCCATTTCCTTTTTCGCAGCTTGAAACTTAAAATAGAAAACATCTTTTTCCTGCCCCGATATCACATCTTCTTTATAGAGACGTTCCATACGGTCATAAGTTGTACTAAATAGTTTGTATTGCTCCTGACTGATTTGATAGAGTTTAGAAGTTGCTTCTATCAACTCTGGTCTTGCTCCTTGTGTAAGCAATTCCTGCTGTCCTTTTGCCGCATCAATTGCCGATAATGCCTGTGCTTTTATGGCGTTTATTTCGTTAGATCGAAGTACAGCCAGCAATTGTCCTGTTTTGACAGTATCGCCCTGTTTTACCAATAACGAATCTAATCTTCCTGGGAATTCGGCCGCAACATCAACACTTGTCGCGTCAACCATTCCTATAAAATTATCATCCTCTTTATTATTGTCTTTTAAGAAAAAAATCAGTCCCGCTAGTACTACAAAAATCGGAATGATCAGCGCCCAGTAGTTTTTAAATATCTCTTTCATCTATTTAATAAATTGCGTTATTTGACTTGGATTTCCTAAACTATTGAAATATTCAGCTAATGCCAGATAGTACCCTAAAACAGCTGTATAATATCCTTTTTCTATTTCTGTTTCCACCAATAAAGCATCATTCACATCTTTTGGTGATGACAGCTGATTGTTCATTCTCTTGGTAATTAAACTGCTTGTTGTAGCAGCTTCTTTTCTGGCTGCATCCATGGCATCAACATCATTTTGAAGAGAAGTCATTTTGTTTTTTGCAACTCTAGACTGCACTTGGAGCATTAAACTGGAATTTTCTTCTCCTAACTTGGCTTCTTCTATAAGCTGTTTTGCGGCCATCGTTTTTTTGCTCGTTTGTCCATTGTATAAAGTCCATTGCAATTCAAGACCTACAAACCAATCAGGAATAGTGACTGGTAAATCTTTCTGATACAAATTGTAATTTCCTATAGCAAAAATGTTAGGCAAAGCCATCGATTTACTGATTTTTTCAGCAGTTTCTGCATACGTTATCTTATTGTTTGCAATTCTATAAATAGGATTTGTAAGCCAGTAGTCTTTTAGTGGTTTTTCTAGATTAACGGCATTGTATCTTAAAGTATCCGAAATCACTATATCGGCATTAAGATCAATTCCCATCAATTTATTCAACTCAAGATGAGCATTTTGCTTTTCCAATTTAATATTGTTATACTGGCTTTGTGCCTGAATCAAAACCACATTGGTCCAATTTTTTTGATATGGAGGAAGTATTTTATTTTTGACCAGTTCTTCTGCGTAATTTTTATTTTTATCTAAAGCATTTACAATCTGTTCCTGTTTTTTAATTAGCGAATTGAGATATAATATTCTGATGTATTGAACGGCAATTAAAAAATCGACTTCTTTTCCTGCAAGCTCCACTCCAATGCCTGCTGAATTGACAACCGATTGGGCCAAATCTATACTGGAATTTATTTTATTACCCAAAAAAATTGGCTGACGAACTCCCAATCCAGCAATAAAATAAGATTGTTTGCTTAAACTAGGATTGTAATCTGGATAAATACCGCTAATAACTTTTTTTGAGGCATTATAAATACGATCCTGAGTAGCCTGCGATAAATTGCCACCTGTAATTTCATGATAAATTTCGTTGGCAGTATTCACGCTTTGCTGCGATGAACCCTCTACAATACCATCTTTAACCGTCTGCAAGTTTATAGTAAGGGGATTGCCCAAATAAGAATAACTAGACAAAAGATCCACCTTAGGAAGATACCCTTTCTTTTCAGCCTGTAGATTATATTCTCCTGTTAATAATGCAGATCGAGCTTGTTTTATAGTAATATTATTTTGTTTGGCTATAGAAAAGCATTCTTCAAGAGAAGTACTTTGTGCTTTTATCTCCAAAAAGGACAACAGAAAACAAAACAAAATAAAAGGCTTTAGAAAATTTAGTCTTACGTACATCTATATAATATTCTTAAAATTGAAATTACTTTTAACCAGCGACTTCTTTGCTGTTTAGCTAAAACAGCAGGATAAAATAGAAATGAAATAAAAACTTATTGTTTCAAATAAATCCGGAATTATCAGAATGACCGAATTTTATTTAAAAATGCTGTTTGTGAAAATGGGGCTTAATCTAAAACAACAATCAGAAAAGTATAACGCATAAACCGAAATACCATCTAGTTAAAGATAAGATTTTATTTAATAACTGACTGTTAATTTTTTTAAAATCATATCGTTCTTGCTTTTAAAGAATTTGAAACAAGAAAAAGATATTTAACGATTTTGTATGTCCCTCCTTTGGAGCTTTTTGTTGGTGTAAAATTGAATTTCCATAAATATTTTGCTTTGCGGGAGCTATCAATTTAATTGCCTCCAGCTTTAGCTTACTTTTACAACATTCTTCTCCACTGGCATATTTCTTGAAAAAACATTCTTCATTATTAACTGATTTAAAACTATTTACCATGAAAATCACGTACTACGGGCATTCTTGTTTTTCAGTTTATGCTAACGGAAAACACCTTCTTTTCGACCCTTTTATTACGCCAAACGAATTAGCCAAAGAGGTTAACGTTGACGCTATAAAAGCAGATTATATTTTTATTTCACATGCGCATTATGACCATATTTTAGATGTTGAACGAATCGCAAAAAATACAGGCGCAAAAGTTCTCGGAAACTTTGAAATCTATAACTGGCTATTGAAAAACGGAATCGAAAATGCACATCCCATAAATCCAGGCGGTAAATTCAATTTTGATTTCGGAACCGTAAAATGCGTCATAGCCCAACATCCAAGCAGTTTTATAGATGGTTCTTATGGCGGAATTGCCTGTGGTTTTGTACTTACAACCTCTGATGGAAATTTTTACTACAGTGGAGATACAGCTTTGACTTTAGACATGCAGCTCATTCCTAAATTTACCAAACTTGACTTTGCTGTTTTTCCTATTGGCGACGGACTCACAATGGGAATCGAGGAAGCTATTGAAGCTTCAAAACTTGTGGGAGTAAACAAAATCTTAGGCGTTCATTACGATACTTTTGGTTTCATTATTATGGATCATCAAAAAGCTTTGGATGCGTTTAAAAATGCTTCGCTTCAATTGTTTCTTCCTAAAATCAACAGTACAATTGATATATAAATGATGTATTTTCTTTGTTATATTTCGCTAAAAGACAGCTTTTAGCGAAATATCATGATGTCGATTATCGAAACAAAAAATCTTTAAAATTTTTATACAAAAAAAGGAATAGCTGCTGACACTATTCCTTTTTACATATAATTACGTTTTGCTGATGAACTTAAATTATATGTATTCAGCAAAATTAATGATATACTGTGCTGTGAGTTCAGGATATTGATGATGCGGTCCATGACCAGTTGCAGCGTACACTATCATTTGCGCATTTGTCATCTGATTGATATACGGATACCAGTTTTCTACTGCAAAACTGATATCGTGATCGCCAGAGATAATCAAGATTGGCGTTTTTATTTTCTTGAGCTGTTCTCTAAAATTAAGAGGATCTTCTCTAAAAGTGTCTCCTCCGCCAAAATACAATTGAAAAACATCCATCGTTGATGGAATTTTTGCTACATCAATTTTCTTGTGAATTCGGTCATGCGAAGCTTTTGCTGCCAATTGGCTAGATTCTGATTTTGGTTCAAAAAACAATACAATTTCATCTTCAAAATCATTTATAGGTTTTAACGCAGCATCAAAAAATGCCTGTTCAATCGGAATCTCATTTTTACCCGGCGGATTTGTTCCTACTAAAACAGCGTGCGTCACCAGATTAGGATATAGTAAAGTTGCCGTCTGCGCCACCAATCCGCCATAAGACCATCCCAAAACAATAACGGAATCCAGCTTTAAAAAATCAGCTAGATCTTTAACATCTTTTGCTACAACTGTAATATCTGGAGCCAGACTCCCTGTAGAAGAACCAATTCCAGAATAATCAAATACGATAACGTTGAATTTTTCCGCCATTTTTGCCACAAACAGCGGATCCCAAGTATCGAGTGTTCCTCTAAAACGGTTCACAAAAATTATAGCTTTTCCTTTCCCATACGAACGATAAGCAATGGTACGATCGCCTAATTCGGCAAAACTTGTTTCTGTGTCATAAATTTTTTCCATAATTATAATTTAAAGATTGAAACCCATATTCTTTTTTTTTGAGGGAGACAAAGATTAAACCAAAACGCAGAACCTTAAAAACAAAGGATTTACGAGCTATTTTTTTATTTGAACTTATGATATTTCAAGAATCAAAACTTGTTTTTAACGATATATAATAATTTCTGCCGCCATCTGTTCCAACAATACTTTTATAATCAATACTTTACAAAAGAGGCATTCCTTTTGTTTTTCAAATTGCATTCCTTTTCTGAAATTAACCTAACAGCTTCAATATGTATTTATCTAACAAAAAAACAATTATGTTTATTACTGGAGCGTTTATCAGCCATGTGTGCTGGAAAGAATGGATTGTTTTTTTTGAAAATAAAGGTTATAAAACTGTAGCTCCGCCCTGGCTGCATAAAAATGAATCTGCAGTTGATTTAAGACACGCGCATCCCAATTCAAAAATTGCATCAATTCAATTACTTGATTTGCTGGATTATTATACTGAAATCATTGATAAACTTCCCGAAAAACCAATTTTGATAGGCCATTCTTATGGAGCTCTTCTAACTCAATTGCTTATTCAAAGAGAACTTGGTTCTGTTGGAGTTTGCATCAATTCTATTCCGCCAGGCAATCTGGTTTATTTTAGTTTTTCTTTCTATAGAAGAGTTTGGGATACCTCAGATTTTTTCGGTTCTACAAGCAAAACTTATTTAATGCCTTTCAGAAAATGGCAGCACTATTTTGCAAATCAATTATCATTTGAACAGCAAAAAGAAAAATACGAGACATTATTAATCCCCGAATCTAAGTTAATAATGCGCAATATTTATTCTAAATCGGGCAAAATCGATTTCAAAAAGAAACACAATCCGCTTTTGTTTATATCGGGGTCAGAAGATGCTTTTACTCCTGTTTCTTTAAATTATTTAAACTTTAAAAAATACAAAAACATGCATTCTATAACTTGCTATAAAGAATTTTACGATTTAAATCATCTTGGCATAAATCTAGAAAACTGGGAAACTATTGCTGAGTTTATAGCAAACTGGCTAATCAAAATCACTTAACAAATTGCGGTATTTTTTGTGTTCCCGTGTTTGAAACCACGGGCTATATTTTAAAATGTGACTAAAAAAACAGAATCAATATTTGCGCTAAATGATCCCTTTCTTTATTTCCAGCTTTTTAATCTTAGAATTTAAAGTAGACGGATGAATATCTAAAATTTCGGCTGCACCTCCAGCTCCAGAAATTTTTCCGTTGCATTTTTTAAGGATATAAAGAATGTAATCTCTTTCGTTTTCTAATATTGTTTTTATCGAAAATGATTCGGATGGCTGTTCAGGATGCATTTTTGGTGACATAGAAAGTTCGATTTCTTTAATTGTATTTCCTTCAGTCAGCAAAATAGAGCGCTGCATAACATGTTCAAGTTCTCTGATATTTCCTGGCCAATTGTAATTCATAATCTGCTGCGAGGCAAAATCGGAAAGAACTGGCGCTTTTCTGCCCATTTTCTCACTGTAAATCGTTATAAAATGGTTGGCAAGATCTGGAATATCTTCTTTTCTCTTTTTTAATGGCGGAACCATAATCGGAAAAACATGCAAACGATAATACAAATCCATTCTAAATCTGCCCGCAGAAACCTCTTCTTCAAGATTTTTATTGGTTGCCGCAATAATCCTCACATCTATTTTCATTGGCGAAGTCCCACCAATGCGCTCAATTTCTCTTTCCTGCAAAACACGCAACAGTTTTACTTGCAGCTCAAGCGACATCTCTCCTATTTCATCTAAAAAAATAGTTCCGCCGTCAGCCAATTCAAATTTGCCGATACGTCTGTCCAAAGCGCCTGTAAAAGCTCCTTTTTCATGGCCAAAAAGCAATGATTCGGCAAGATTTTCTGGAATCGCTCCACAATTGATAATGACTAGAGGTTTGTCTTTCCTTGGAGATAAAGCGTGAATACTTTGCGCAATTTTTTCTTTTCCTGTACCGCTTTCGCCTAAAACCAAAACAGAAGTATCTGAAGGCGCCACTTTTCGGATGTAATTAAAAACAGCATTCATTTGCGAACTATTTCCAATAATTCCTTCAAAGCCTTCTGCGGCAATAACTTTACTATTTTTGATTTCAGCTTTTTTAGAAGGCAGATTTAAATCTTCTTTCGAATAAATTTTAGCAATAAATTGACAGAAAACAGGTTCTAGTGAACTTAAAACTCGTAAATGCTCCTGAGAATACACATTTAGATTACGGCTGTAAAACGTAAAATGATAGTTTTGGATTGAAGCAACCGAAATCGGAAAGACCAGATACGATTTTATTCCAAAGTTATGTGTCAATAATGCTTTAATTGGCGCTTCCTGAAGATTGTTTATTAGGGCTTCTTCAGTATAAATAATAGGCTCTTTGTCTATTTTTGATTTTCTGTAAGTTTCATTTATTTCCTTTTCAGACAGTACAACTATCTGGGAAAGTTTCTGCAAATTGATAATTTGGTATTGATCTAGATTCCTGCGGACAATTCCAAGATTATCATAATGGTCGGAAATAAAACCAGTTTCTAAATAATCAAACGGAATAAAAGTCTGAACCGCTTTTGCAAATGCCAATAACGCCTCTTCTTTCTTTACGTTTGAATTTATAATTTCTGTTATTGCTGCCTGAAGCTGAAACTGTTGTCGCAACTGACTTTCTAAGCTATACTGCTGGCGATAAAAGGCTATTTCTAAAGTCGTTAGAACATCTTGATCTCGAAACGGTTTTACAATAAATCCGTAAGGTTGAGTGGTTTTTGCCTGATCTAATATACTTTTACTAGAATTGGCAGAAATAAATATAAACCCGATATATTTTTCTTTAAGAATGTGTGCCAGCTCAATCCCATCTCGATTGCCTTTGAGCATAATATCCAAAAAGACCAAATCTGGTTTTTCAATCTCAATCTGTTCCAAAGCCTGCTCAACCGATCTTGCAATTCCTGTCACTTCATAATTGGCTTTTTCAAGAATTAGCTGTAAATCGTGTGCTTCTATAAACTGATCTTCAACAATTAAAACTCTTTTTTTTAATGCTGAAACTGCAGCTTCATATCTGTTATCGGCAGACTTTTTCATAAGTGATTAAATTTTTCTTATATTACACTTAATTCATTGATACAAAAATAGTTAATTATCACAATTAAAATTAAGCGTCTCCAAATTTAGTTAAATAAAAATCACATTTTACCATAATTTTCGCGTTATTTTGCAATCACAACTGAATTGTTTCTCTTTATATTTGTTAATTAAACACTTACTAAATTTAATCGCTTAGATCTATGAAGCTCCTCTACTCTTTTTGTTTGCTATTCTTTATTACATTTAATTTGGAAGCGCAAAATCATCCTGCAACAGCAGGATATGATTTAAAAAAGAAGCGTTTGCTGATACAGACCTGTTCTTCTTATTTATATAATTCAAATCAAGGATCAATAGATGCCGACAGCGCCGTAGTTTTGACCTGCAAAGCCTACAAACTGCCAGTTTCTTTAGCGTATGATGAGGGTTTCAACGATGGTTCCTATCTAATTGGAAATGATCTAATTGAAAAAGGCAATATTGATGCCGCTAAAAAGCTTTTTCTCAAATCAAAAAGTGTAAACAAAGTAAAACTGGCGCTGCAATTGGGAATCTTTTATTTGTTTAAACCTTTTACAAAACCAGATGATATCAAAAATGCTAATTTTTATATAACAGAGGCAGTAAAAATCAGCAATCAGTTAAAAATTCAAAAATGGCAACATCAGAGTTTGATGCTTTTAGGAAAGTTTTATTTCCAGATCAACAATTATCCTGAAAGTAAAAAATGCTTTTCGCAAGTCGTAAATGAGTGCCGAAAACAAAACGACAAAGCCGCCCTGGCAGATGCTTTATTCTATCAGGCAACCAATCAATACGATTTAGATCCCGAAAAAGAAAAAATCCTCAAAGAAGCCGAATCTTTATACAAAACTCTAGGCTTTGAAGAAAAAAGAATAATTACAAAAGCAAGGATATGCACCATCTATTTCTGGCACGGAAAAATAAACGATGCCAAGAAAATCTTATATCAAAATGCTGCCGATATGCGAAAAATTGGCTTCAGGCAGCAACAATACATTGAAACTACAATTGCTTATATAGAAGGTATACAATTCAATATTAAAAGTGCTCTTTATTATGCTTTAAAGAGTGTAGAAAGGATGGAGCGTACAAAAGATTATACTTTTGCCGATATTTTTTATATGCGCTTAGGATTGGTGTATTTGCAAATGGGCCATACAGACGAAGCCATAAAAGTTTCTGAAAAAAGCATTAGATACGGACAAAACATTTTTAGCAGCGGCAGTTGGTACAAAAGTTTTATGACAGCGACAGCATCTTTGTCTATGAAAGGAAAAAACAAAGAAGCCATAGAATACATGAATTCTATTACGAGCCATTATCCTCCTCCAAATAAATTTGATAATATGCTTATGAATTATGGTTATGCCAATTGTTACTGGCGAATCAAAAATTATGGCACAGCCGAAAAGTATTTTATAAAAGCTGGAGAAGCTGCTGATGGTTTAGATTCTCAACAAACCTATAGAGATGTCTGCAACACCTATTCGTCTATTGCTTTATTTTATGCGAATCGAAAAAACCTCCAGAAAACAAAATTATATATCGATAAGATTGATGTCCTTTCAAAAAAATACAGCCAGAACTACAATTCTGAAGCGCTGCAAATGTCCTTATATAAATTAGATTCGTTGAATGGCAATTTTAAATCGGCTTTAGAGCATCATAAATCGTATAAGAAAATGAGCGATTCTGTTTTAGATTATGCTAAAAACAAGCAGATTGAAGAACTTAGATTTCAATACGAAACAGTAAATAAAGAACAGAAAATCAAATCTTTAAATCAAGAAACTAGTTTACAGGAAACAGCCTTAAAAAAATCAAAATTATTAAATACAGTCTCTATATCGAGTTTGGTTTTATTGGTTCTTATCATTGCCTTATTATACAACAGATATCGTCTGAAACAGAAAAATAATGCTGAACTGGAATTAAAAGAAAAGGAAATCAACCAGAAAAACATCAATTTGAGGCATTTGCTCGATGAAAAAGAATGGCTTTTAAAAGAAATTCATCATCGTGTAAAAAACAATCTTCAAACTGTAATAAGTCTTCTAAACTCACAATCGGCTTATCTCGAAAATGATATGGCGTTGTCAGCTATTAAAAACAGTCAGCACCGTATTCATTCCATGTCATTAATTCATCAGAAATTATACAACTCAGAGAATATTTCGACTATCAATATGCCGAATTATATCAAAGAATTGGTCGAGTATTTAAGAGAATCTTTTTCGCTTGGTCAAAGAATCCGTTTTGAGTTAAAAATTGATCCATTAGAATTGGACGTTGCACAAGCTGTGCCGCTTGGACTTATTTTAAACGAATCGATTACAAATTCCATAAAATATGCTTTTCCAGACAATGGTACTGGAATGATTTATATCACTTTACAGGCTACATCCGAAAACAAATATCTGCTTACCATTGCAGATAACGGAGTTGGTTTTGATGCTAATATCAGCAATAAGAAAATCAATTCATTTGGATTAAGCTTGATAAAAGGTTTAAGCGACGATTTGGATGCTGCTTTTTCTATGGAAAACAACAACGGAACGATTCTTAAAATTGAATTTTCAAAGGAATTTCCAATCCATGAAAAAAGAGAATAGTAAAAAAAGAATCTCATTTTTGTCTAGCGAAATCTCACTAATCTAAATTTGTTTAGCGATATATAGCACTTAAAATCAAGCAAAAAGCACAAAAAACCTAATTATTAAGGATTAAATTGGCATGGCATATAAATTGGTTTTCTAGGAAAGTTAACCCTTAAAAACTATTTACTATGAAAAAATCAATATTGCCATTAATCATTCTATTTCTGAATTCTAGCTGCGATGCTTGAACAAGAAAAAACTGGATTGATTGTAATTGATGTGCAAGGAAAACTTGCCCGAATTGTACATAACAGCGAAAAACTTGCTGTAAATCTGGAAAAACTAATTCGTGGCTGTCAAATACTTTCAATTCCGATAATTTGGGCAGAACAAAATCCAAAAGGACTTGGCTCTACAATTCCCGAATTGGAAAAGCTATTAATTCATCAGAAACCCATTGAAAAATATTCCTTCAATGCTCTTGATAATGAAATATTTAAGCAGGCAGTTTTCGATTCGGGAAGAAAACAATGGCTGGTTTGTGGCATAGAAGCTCATATTTGTGTTTATCAAACCGCTATGGGATTATTATCTAATGGTTTTGAAGTCGAAATTGTGACCGATTGCATTTCTTCCCGATCAAAAGAAAGCATTTTAATCGCTTTACAAAAACTGCAGCAAAAAGGAGCAGCACTAACCAATATTGAAATGTGTCTTTATGAATTGGTAAAAGACTCTAGACGAGAAACCTTCAAAGAAATTCTAACATTAATCAAATAAAAAAATCATGTCAAAATCAAAAACAATTGTATTAATACACGGAAATTTTGTCAATGACAAAACTTGGGAGGAATGGAAAAAGTATTATGAAGAAAAAGGATATACGGTTTACACTCCAGCAAATCCTGGCCATGATGGAAATCCTGCCGAATTGAGAACTAAAGTTCACCCAGATCTCATAAAAACCGGATTTATAGATATTGTAAATAACATCAGCAAATTAATAGATACTTTACCCGAAAAGCCTTTGGTTATTGGACATTCTATGGCTGGTATGGCAGTATTGAAATTGGTAGAACTTGGCAAAGCAGCCGCTGGCGTAAGCATTGACGGAGCGCCTCCAAAAAATGTTTTTCCGCCATTTCAAACTTTAAAAACAGTAATTCCTGCCTTTGGCTTTTTCTCTTCTGCAAAGTATTTTATGGGAAGCCGAAAATGGTACGATTATGCTTTTTTTAATACTATACCAGAATCTCAAAGAAGCATTGCTTTTGAGAAATTTGCAGTGCCAGAAAGTTATAAAGTAAGCCGAGAATTGGTTTTGAATTCGTTTTCCAATATCAATTTCAAAAAACCTCATGAACCTATTCTCTTTATTGGCGGTGGCAGCGATCATATTTTTCCGTCTAACTTAACAGAAACAATTGCCGGTAGATATAAAGAAAATGCAGGACGAGTTGATCTTAAAATATTTGATGGAAAAAGCCATTTTATCTGTGGAGAACCAGGCTGGGAAAGTGTAGCCGATTATATTTTAAATTGGTACGAAAAACTATAAAAAAACAGTTTTCATAATAAATGTAAATCTCTGTATTATACTTTGATACAGTTTTTTTTCATTCCGTAGGAATGTTTGATCGGTAGAATTGAATTCGGATTGTGAATTTACGTTCCGTAGGAACGTTTGATTAATCGGTATACATATCATTTGCAACAAAACAGATGTCCCTACAGGACACTATTCGTGATAACACCATTTTTTTTCTACCGATCAGATATTCCTACGGAATATGCTTTTGAATCAAGAACATCTGCAAAATTTTAATTCGTTTATATTGCATTTATTGCTAATTTAGAACTTGCTATAAATCAGTTAATTTACTTTCAAATTACAACAAAAAACAATATGCAGATTTTACCGTCCGCCAGTTTAGCGCCGTTTATAAAAAATTATACTGTTGTTACCATCGAAAAAGATCTCGACAACGAAGTATTTTATCCAAGCGGATATGTCGATTTGATTGTAAATATTTCTGGAGGATTTGCCGCTACCATTATCAATGGTAAACAAAAAGATACTCCTGCAATAGAATTACTGGGGCATCTTACGCTTCCAACGCGTCTTTCTGTAGCAAAAGGAACATCTGTACTCATTGCAAGAATTTATCCGCATGCGAGCACACTATTTTTCTCTGATCCTTTATCAGAATTTACCAATTATGCTACGGATATGTATGATGTTGCTTTGGGAGAAAACAGGGATTTGTATGACCAGATTATGGAAAAGGACGATTTATTGTCTAAAATAAGCGTTTTAGAAACGTATTTTCTGCAAAAATTAAAGAAAAATGAAACTCGGCTGAAAAAGGTTTCAATAGTTCAGAATCTGAGTCAGGAGCTTTTTCGACATCATCAGCAATTGGACTTACCTTTCCTTGCCCGAAATTCAGGTTTGTCAGAAAGGTATATCCAAAAACTGTATCTGTCTAATATTGGCATAAGTCCTGCGGCTTTTACTTCTGTTGTCCGATTTAATAAAAGTCTGGATTTAGTACTCAACACGACAGAATCATTGACTACTATAGCTTACGATAATGGCTATTATGACCAAGCTCATTTTATTAAAGAATTTAAGAAGTTTACTGGCATTACGCCATCTGCATCCAGAAATTCGCTACTTAAAAACGATACCGATTTACAGCAGGCTGTCAACATTGGTTTTTAGCCTTGTTTTGCAGGATGATTGCTGCTAAACATATCACGATGCATTTTCCAGCCGTCTTTGGTTTTCTTCCAGATCACGATTACTTTTCCGTCATCTAGTTTTTTGCCATTCATATCAGTCATTTCATAAAAACTTTCTTCAGTAACGGCTGTTTTTGCGTCTCCGTAAAGATGCTGAATTGTGAATATAACATGCACTTGAGGTCCGCCTCTAAAAAAAGAATCAATTTGTTTTGCTCCGCATTTTGGCTCTCCATTTGGCGGAAATAGACAAGCATCGTCCGTATATCTTGCAATAATAGAACCATCGTTCTTGTTGGTAAAGTCGGAGAACGTTTTGTTACTGGCTTCAATAATTTTTTTTACCTCTTTTAAAGCTGGATCTGTGGTTTGGGCGTTACACCAAAAAGTAAGCATCAGGAATGTGCTTAAAATGATTTTTGTTTTCATGGTTTATATATTTTTTTACAAAGGAAATTATTCTGTTAGGGCAAAAATTGTAAAATAACGAACAACTTTATCATAATTGAAAACAATACAAAAACCCCGCATCAAAGTTTGATACGGGGCTTTTTTGATGAAATTTATTAAAATTCAGATTTATTTCACATCAAACCATAATTTAGTTGTCAATAAATCTTTTCCTTGATTTGCAACAGCAGCTTGATAACTTGCTCCATTAAGAGATTGTTCTGTACCTGGATAGAAAAGACGTGAAGGAATTTTTCCGTCCAAAACAGTAGCTGGCCCAGCTGTTAAGACAGGATAATCCAATCTTCTCCATTCTGTAAATGCATCTAAACCTTGTCCGAAGAAAGCAATCCATTTTTGCGTACCGATTGATTTAGCATAATTTGAAGCATCATATTTCACACTTGCCTGATTCAAGTAAGTTGAGATAGTTGTTGGGTTCGTAACACCAAACTGAATGAACGATGCTGTAATAGCATTTTTATAGTACTGCTCTGCATCGCCAGAAATATAACCTCTTGCCGCAGCTTCTGCCAAATTAAATAACGTTTCAGAATAAGAAGCAATTACAGCAGGCGAAGCTGATGTAAGGAAATATGTTCCAGGTTTTGATGTTTTAGCAAAACCTTGGCTGTTGGCATCACTATTTGATAATCCGTTTGCTCCTCCAACATATTTTCCTACGCTTGCATCTGATGGCAATTGTGCAAATACTGGCAAACGCGGATCTGATAATGCATACAATTGATCAACCATAGTTTTTGAAATACGGAAATCATCACGAGTTTCAAACCAAGCCGAAGCAGGATTTTGCTGTGGAGAACTAGTGTAAGTGAACTTAAATGTTTCACTTTCGCTGCTGATTAGTCCTGCAGCATCGCTTGTCGCGTCAATTGCAGCTTGTTTCGCCAAAACAGGTTCTCTGTCTGAAATTCTTAAAGCAATTCTCAGACGAAGCGAATTCACAAATTTTTTCCATTTTGCTATATCGCCTTTATAAACCAAATCTCCAGTAACAGAACCGTTTGCAGCATTTAATAAAGATTGCGCTTGTTTTAAATCTTCAAGCAATCCTGTATAAACTTCTTTCTGAGTATTATACGCAGGCGTTACTTTTTGACCTGCTTCTTTGTACGGAATGCTTCCGTAAGCATCTGTCAGCAATAAAAATGTCCACGAACGTAGTGATAAGGCAATTCCTTTATAATTAGAATTCGCCTGCGCATCTGGGAATTTAATAATCGTGTTCAAATCTGTAATTAGAGTAGCATAGCCAGTATTCCACAATGAAGTGAAAGAAGTGTTCGAAACATCGTAACGGTCTGGTTCTGTATATTGAATTTTAGCCCAATGCTGCACAAAAAGCAACGTTGAGTTAAAGTTATTTGCATCTCCCCAATACAAATCTGCACCTTGTTTTAAAGTACCAGTCAAAAGGTATGGCGCAAGTGGCGTTTCAGTTGCATTTGGGTTTTTATTTATATCGTCAAGAGTATCACTGCAAGAGCTCAGTGTCAATGCAAACAGTATTGTATATGATAGTTTTTTTAGCATGATTCCGAGTTTTTAAAATTTAACATTAAGGTTAAGACTGAAGTTTCTTGTTGTTGGCAACGCTAAACTTTCCAATCCTTGTGCATTTCCTGTATTGAAAGCGGTTTCAGGATCTATATTTGGCGCATCTTTATAGATAAAGAATAAGTTACGTCCAGCTGCAGTAATGCTTGCTCCTTCTAATCCTAACTTTTTAACCAACTTTTTATCAACATTATAAGTAAGTTTTATCTCTCTCATTTTTACAAAAGTTGAGCTGTAAATATATGCCTCACTAATATTGTATGATGCTTTATAATATTCTTGTGCACTAATTACTTTATTGTTTGGAGTTCCGTCTGCAAATACACCTCCGAAAATCATTCCATCGTCATAAACCGTTACACCGCTTGGAGCAGCTCCACCGCTTACCAAAGTTTTTGGGTTAGCTGTATTATTTCCTGGATAATAGTAGCTTAAACCTCCGTTTTCAGCGCCACGTCCCGGAAGAGTCTGTGCCAAAACTCCTGTATAGTTTCCTGTTCTGTTAGTTCCAGAGAAAAGTTCTCCACCAACGCTAGCATCAACAAGGAACGAAAGCTCAAGATTTTTGTAAGTCAAAGTATTTGTAAGACCTGCTAAATAATCTGGAGTATAATGCCCTAAAACTCTTTTTGTCGGATCTGCTTTTGGAAGACCGTTTGCTCCTACTACAATATTTCCGCTTGCATCACGCTCATACGCTGTTCCGTAAAGTGCTCCGTAAGCTTGTCCTACAGATGCCAATACATCTACACCTCCAGAAGAACCAATAGTATAGTTTTTAATATCTCCAGCGTAATCTAGAATTTCTACTTTACTCTTATTTTTAGAATAATTTAAAGCCACATTCCATTTGAAGTTTTCAGTTTGAACTGGATTTCCGTCCAATTGCACCTCAATACCTTGATTGTTAATTTTACCTGCATTGATTAACTGCGAAGTATAACCGCTTGATGCTGTAGTTTTAATTTCTAAAATCTGGTCGAAACTATTTGTATTATAATATGCTACATCAAAGTGAAGTCTGTTTTTCCAGAAAGAAGCTTCAAGACCTACCTCTGTAGAACGAGTTGTTTCTGGTTTTAAGTTTTCATTTAATTTCTTTTGAGAAGAAGTCTGAATCGGGTTTCCGTCAAAAGCAGTTTGGAAATTGTAAACCGTAGCCAACTGATACGGATCTGCATCATTTCCAACTTCAGACCATCCACCTCTAACTTTTAAGAAATCAAGTGTACTGCTCTTAATGTTCAATGCATCTGTTAAGACTACACTTCCATTAAAAGAAGGATAGAAATAAGAACGGTTGCTGCTTGGCAGTGTAGAAGACCAATCATTACGCGCTGTTACGTTTAAGAAAGCATAATTTCTAAATCCTACCTGTGCAGATGCGTAAGCACTATACACTCTTAATCTCGATAATGAGTTTGATGAAGTCAACGGATCTCTAGAGTTGGTTAAAGTATACAAATCTGGAACTGCTAAACGTGGAGCTTTCTGATAATTGTTGGCATCGCTATGGTTACGAATATTGAAACCTGCAAGTGCATCTAAACTGAAATCATCATTAAGCTGTTTTGTATATTGAAATATACCCTCAGTATTTTGCTCATTTACCGTGTAAGCATCTTCTGCATACGATCCGAAAGGAGTTCCGTTTGTACCATACTTAATAGTATATTTTCTGCGGTCATTATAATAATCAACACCTGTACGGAATCTGAAATTCAGTCCTTCTGCCAATTTCGCGTCTAAATGGACATCTCCAATTATACGGTTACGCTGTTGGCTTGTTGTATTGTAATAGGCATTCCAATAAGGGTTACTGTAGTAACTGTTGTTCCAGTTCGTGTTCCAGTCTTTATCCAATTCATTAATATCAACCTGACGTCCGAACCAAAGAAACTGCAGCATTACACCCGCAGCACGTCCTCCAGATGGACCTCCTGGCAATTGTGGAGCATTGGTTACAATATAATTTGCATTAACCCCAACTTTCACATTTTCAGAAATCTGATAATTGGTATTAATTGTAAAGTTTGTTTTGTTTATTTCACTGTTAGGTACAGTTCCAAGCTGTTTCTGATTGTTTACACCTAAACGGAAATCTGATTTTTCGTTAGATTTTGCTATAGAAACACTATTGTCATAAGTAAGTCCAGTATTAAAGAAATCTTTCACATTATTTGGATGCGCTACGAAAGGAACAGCTTCTCCTTTAGAATAAAATTGCGGAATAAGACGACCGTCCATTCTTGGCCCCCAGCTTTCGTCAACTCCATCATTAACCCCTCCACCTTTTCCGTCTACATAACTGAATTTTCCGTTAGAACCTTGTCCAAAACTATTTTGGAAAGAAGGTAAAGTAGCTACTTGAGAAACAGTTATACCTGTATTAAAAGTAACCCCATATCCTGATTTTTGTCCTTTTCCAGATTTTGTAGTAATAAGCACCACACCATGCGCAGCACGAGATCCGTAAAGAGCAGCGGCGTTTGGTCCTTTCAAAACTGTCAAAGTTTCAATGTCCTGCGGATTTAAATCGGCAATGGCGTTTCTGAAATCACGAGTTGCTCCACCAAAGTTCAATTGAGAGTTATCTACAGGAACTCCGTCTACCACAAATAGCGGCTGGTTGTTTCCTGCAATAGAAGTTTCCCCACGGATAATAATACGTGAAGATCCCATATCTCCTTGTGAATTTGTAATACGAACACCCGCCAGTTTACCAGAAAGACCATTCAAAAAGTTGGTTTCTTTTGTAGTCGCCAATTCTTTTCCTTTTAATGCCTGAGTTGTATATCCTAAGGATTTTTTTTCTTTAGAAATTCCAAGTGCCGTAACCACGACTTCAGACAATGCGTTCTGTTCTTCTGTAAGACTGATCGTGATAGCATTTTTGTTTACTACAACTTCTTCTTTTTTATATCCTAAATAACTAATTAAAAGTGTATAAGGAAATTTTTGTCCTGTTTGGAAGAAAAACTTTCCATCTGTATCTGTAACAACACCGTGCGTAGTTCCTTTGATAGTTACTGAAGCCCCAATAATTGGCTCTTTTGTAATGGCATCGACTACTGTTCCTTCTAATTTAGACTGAATTAATGGCTTAGTATCTTGAGCTTTAACTCCTATGGAAATCAATAAAATACATAGCCAAGCATATCTTTTTAATTTTATTTTCATTACTTTGTTTTAGTTTAATAAATAAGGCAAGCCTAGAACAGTTTTATGCTATTCTTACTTTCCTTTAGAGATGACAATTTCTTTAAACTCTGACCATTTCTGCTGCAACAGAAATGGTTTTTCTTTTTATCTGCAGCACATTCGTTTTTTCATTTTTACTTTTTTTTTAGATTATTATTTTATTTGGCCTATACAATTTTTACCCTTTTTCAGGATAGTGTTATTAAAAATTTACAAATGAATTTAAAAGAGGAATTTTAACCGTAGTGATGCATACTGTGCAAATGTGTTATGCTTTTTATATTTCTGAAAATGAAATGATAAGGTTTAAATCTCTGTATTTCTAATTAAATTTTAAACTCTACTAATTTGATAGAACAAAAGTATATTAAAAATTTTAGTTCCCAAATTTTAATTAAACTTTTTGCAAAAAAAATGTTAATCCCTGTAAACAAAAGACCTTAAGCATCTAAAAATAAAATAGTTAGAAAAAATGCGCGTTTTTACAGTTTTATAAGAATTGTACTAATCTTGAAACTCAAAAAATGCTTTTAATAGCATTTTAGCAAAGTTTCGTGCAAAAAAAAGCTCCAAGATCATAAGACCTTGGAGCTTCTATTTTAAGTATTGAAATATTATAACTCGTTAAACTCGTGCAACGATTTCAATGTAGTTTCATAAAATAAGATGGCCGCGATAAGATTTCCTTTATCAGAATAAGGCATCATTTTTCTTTGGAAATCTACTGTAGTATCTAAGAAAACAGTGGTGCCTTCTGCCTGTCCATCTAAGATTTTTTTATTCTCACTTGTATCGGGAATACCTAAATCTGCCATTGTTACACCAGGTTTAGTAACCAAAGCAATATAAGGAAGTGTTTTTACTAGAACTTTAATACGTTCAATGTACAATTCTAAAAGTTCTCCTTTTTGCATACCACTTAGTTCTTTTTGATCATGGTATTTGCGAATTAAAGCTGTTGTACTAATGATACTTCTTGGTGCATTTTTTGCCTGTGCAGAAACGGCAGCAGTCGTCAAGAAGAAAAGGACACATAATAAAATAATCTTGCTCTTCATTTTCTTAATAGATTTGGTTCTTGAATAAAAACAAAAATATATAAATTATGTTAAAATGCAACTTTTATAATTTCTTTTTCACAATAAAATTATTATTGTTACGTTGCGATAAGGAAAAGATTACAGCCTAAGTCAGGAATTTAGGCTATTTCAGCATATTTTTCCCAAAAGCTAATTTTACTTTTTATGACTTAATTATTCTAAAACGGCTTGGATATTTAATCCACAAGCTCTTTTTGTTTCCATAATAGTCCATAAATTCTCCGCAAACAAAAACGGCATGCACTTTAGACCAAGCAACAACGCCACAATAATCGGTTCCAGATTCTTTTTTTAGTTTTTGAATTTGTTTGCCTAGTGTAAAACCTAAGTATTTATAAATAGTTGGAGTATAAACCGTACCATCTTCCAAATCTTCCAAGGCTTTATCAAAAGTAGCTTCCTTATCAATAATTTGCTTGTATTTCGCCATTACTGCATAAGTCAATTCTGCATAGTCAGTAATTTTCTCGCTATCGCAATTGTCTTTAATATAGACAAAGCCTGCTGATTCTTTGGCTTTACTAATTTCGGTGCTATTAAGGTTGAATGAAGCATTATTTTTTAAAGTAATTCTGTACAAATCGTCGTTTAGCTTTTCGCTTACAAAAAGATTATCTAATCCGTAAACATTTAAAGAAGCTTTGATAAAAGCTATAGATGAACAATTGGTGCGTTCACCTTGTTTAAAACTTTCAAATATTTTATCAGAACTCAACTGTGAATAAGAATTGGAACAGAAAAACATTAAAAGTAAAAAAACTGAAGTAACCGATTTCATGCCTTGTATTATATATTGTTTCTCAATTATTATTTTTGAGAGATAGTATTAGATTTTTACAAATCTATAAAAATCATATCATATTTTTTACTACTTCTATTTTATCTCTTAAAAAAAGTATATCTAAACCTTTAAAATGATCTTTTCCAAAAAAAAAAAACGCCTCAAATAAATTCGAGGCGTCTGTGATTATTTTTTCTCTTCATTATTCAATTTATCATCGAATTTAGGTTCTTTGCCTTTGAACTTTTTGGTGTCAGCGTCAAAATTTTCATCATTGGTCAACACTTCATCATGTTCTTTATATTGATGTTTTCTCATATCATTTCGATGATCTCCCCCGCCTTGTTCTTTAGGGTTTAGGTTTTTCTGGGTTTGATTATTCTTTTCCATAATTTCTTCGTTTTTAAATGATTATTAAAATTAAGTCAAATACAATGGTCTTGGTTATAGAATCTTTTTTAAAAATTATAAAATGAAACGGCTTTGATCAATTCGCTTTATTTCGAAAATCCGTTAAATATCGCAGTTTTCATTTTGCCATATTTTGAGAAACATCAATAAAACTGTATCACAAAACAACTGGCATATTATTAGAATACAACAACTTAAATTAAAAACTTTAAAATTATGGGCTTGTATCAACTTCAAAAAACCGCACTTGTCATTATTGATCCATTTAATGATTTTCTTTCTGAAGGAGGAAAATTATTTCCTGTAACAAAAGAAACTGTTGAAGGAAATAAAGTGGTCAGCAACATCAAAAAACTATTGACAGCTGCGAGAGAAAAGAAAATTCAGGTGATTTATGCACCGCATCGCCATACGCAGATAAGAGATTATTTGAACTGGAAGTTTATGGCACCTTCACATTTAGGAAGCAAAAGCATTACTTTGTTTGAAAAAGGTTCTTGGGGAGCCGAATTTCATCCTGACCTTATTATGCAGGAAGGAGATCTTATGGCGCAAAATCATTGGACAGCCAGCGGTTTTGCCAACACCGATTTAGATTTTCTTTTGCGTCAGCACAATATTGACCAAATTGTTCTTGCTGGAATGAGAGCCAATACCTGTATCGATTCGACAGCTAGATTTGGTGTCGAATTGGGTTATCACGTCACTTTAATCAAAGACGGAATTGGTGCTTTTAATTGGGAAGAAATCAAAGCAACGGTGGAAACCAATTTTCCTAATTACGGGCATGTTCTTTCATCAACCGAAGAATTCATAAACAATATCAATTCTTAAAAATGGAATCTTTTACCGAAAGCACCACAACAGCCATTATCAATGCGCCTTTAGAAAGCATTAATTTGACAGAATGGCTTTTTACTTTAAAAGATAAAGAATATCAGGAATGTTCTGCTTCGCATATCGCTGCAGGAAGTTCAGTAACAGAAGATGGCCTAAGAACATCTATAAATGTGGAAGAGATTGCTGGAAATTTATTGATTCAGCATTATGTGGAAGATATTTCTAAAAGAGACCATTGTGCTGTTAATTCAGTTTCTGATTCTTTGTCTCCTCTCGGCCGCACCACTTTGATTATAAAATGGGAATTGAAAGTAAAAAAACGTTCTGATTCCTCATGCGAACTTTCTAATCATGTTGTGATTTCGCTCACCGAACATTTTCTTCAACTGCTTAATGAGGCTGGCGTTTCAGATTTAGAACCCGTTCGTATTAATATGAAAGATAATTTGGAGGCACATAATATAGAAGAGACACCGTTGTTTGCTGCAAACATTCAGAAAAAGGCTTTGTCTGGTGTTTGGAGGTAGATTAGCTAATCTAAAAAACAACACTGATTATCAATGAATTGACAATTATCAAACTTCAATATTGAAAATCAGTAGTTTAAACGTAACTTTGCAACCTCAATAAGTTACAACAAATTATGTGGATTATATGCCATGAATGCCAAGGACAGGGCAAAATAAATCGCGGACTCAGTAAAAAAGCACAACGCCGTTATCAAACGGAATTGGCTGCATATGAGCAATCGCCAAACTCAGAAAATGCACCGGTTCGTCCAAAAGCTCATCTGCATTTGTGCACAAATTGTTCAGGGTCAGGATTAGTTCAATCTGAAAAGTATCTTGAACCCGATCTCACAAAACCGCATATTGCCATTATTGGCGCTGGTATTGGTGGTGTTGCATTGGCCGTAGCTTGTTTACACCGAGGAATTCCTTTTACGATCTATGAAAGAGATTCTAATTTTGATGCCCGATCTCAAGGCTACGGACTTACTTTACAGCAGGCCAGCAAAGCCATGAAAGGATTAGGAATTACTGCTTTAGAAGGTGTAATTTCGACAAAGCACATCGTACACAATACCGAGGGGAAAATATTGGGCGAATGGGGAACCAGGAAATGGCTGGAAACCGCAATAAAATCACCTACAAAACGCACCAACATACATATCGCAAGACAATCCCTGCGATTGGCTCTTTTGGAACAGCTTGGAGGCAATAATAAAGTGCAATGGGGACATCAATTAGTAAATCTAAGAGAATCTGAAAATGGTGTTAAACTAGATTTTCAGACAAACGGCGATATAAAAACAGTAAAAGCCGATCTTGTTGTAGGTGCAGATGGCATTAGAAGCGTTGTTAGAAAATTAATAATTGGCGAAGAAACTACACCGCTCCGTTATTTAGATTGCATTGTAATATTAGGAATTTGTCCTTTAAATTCTCTAGAAGAACTTTCGAGTGATTTGCTAGATAGTGAAACAATATTCCAGACTGCCAACGGAAACGAACGTATTTACGTAATGCCTTATACGGTCGATTCTATAATGTGGCAATTAAGTTTCCCTATGTCTGAGGAAGAAGCTAAAGAACTAAGTGCAAAAGGACCGCAAGCCTTAAAAGAAGAAGCTCGCAGAAGAACACAATGGCACGCTCCTATTCCACAGATTTTGGAAGCAACACAGGAAAATCTAATTTCTGGATATCCTGTTTACGACCGCGAATTATTGAGTACAGCATTATTAGAAAAAAATCAGAATATTACTTTAATTGGCGATGCGGCACATCCCATGAGTCCGTTTAAAGGACAAGGTGCCAATCAAGCTTTATTGGATGCTTTAAAATTGGCCAGAAAAATTTCAAAAGGCTGTAACGCTAAGTCAAAATGGAAAGAAAGAGGATTGAGAGAATGCGTATTAAACGAATTTGAAGCTGAAATGCTCGAGCGCAGTGCCGCAAAAGTAAAAGGTTCTGCCGATGCTGCACAGTTCTTGCATTCTGAAATCATACTTCAAGAAGGCGATGAACCTAGAGGGAGATGCCTTACGAGGGACAGAAAGACGAAAGATTAAAGATAAAAAAAGCTAAACAAGATTTGTTTAGCTTTTTTTTATAGAGTTAGTTTTCAACCATATACATGTAAATTAAACAATAATTTAATATTATTTTATAACTGAATCACATCTCATCTTTTTAATTTTATAATCTCATTTACAATAATCTCATTTACAAACAATTAAAAAAATCACGTCATGAAAAATTTACAAATAAATTTCAGTCCAAACAATGAAACCTGTACAGACCGAACTTTGGTTTGTAATGGTGATAATAACGAATTAATATTTCGTAAAACTTATGTAGGAGATTGGGGAGATTGGGACGAGAAACCAGAAGATGCTTTGCAAGATAAGCCTCTTTATCTGGATCAAAATACAAGTTTTACAAGTGCAGTTTAAATCTGCCATATTAAGCACTACAATTGTACAGTTCTATCATTTTATGCTAGAACACTAATTGTATTGCTTAAATTTTCTTTGTTTATAAAATCTAAAATAAATTCTTTTACTTCATTGCTTGCCTCTGTTTTGGTTGCAAACGAATTAATGTAAAATTCATCGTCCTTATCGCTAATATGGATAATTTCTGTGTAGCCTTTGGTGATTAAACTGCCTTTCAGCTTAATTACGTTTACTTGCTGCTTCCCGTCAAGTTCTTTGCGAACCTGTAATTTTATAGCTCTTTCCATATTCAAATAATTTTAAATAATTAACTATCATTCAGTTACTAAATTTAAAACATTTAATCTATCGAAATCAGATTTTAACACTGTTCGCAACGTATTATTTATCAACATATTATAAACATTTTTCTTTTTTATAAAAGAAATTGCTAAATGCCAGTAAAATCAAGCGTTTCGAGATTAGTTACCAGTAAAATCTTTGTCGCTTAAGGTTTTCATGAACGCAATAAGGTTTTCTTTTTCTAGCTCGGTAAGCGGAATTCTATTACCATTATTTTTAAAAATAGGATCTAGATTCTCTGCTTCCAAAACACCACTATCAAAATAATCCAAAACCGATTTTAATGTGGCAAACTGTCCAAAACTTCCATAAGGCGCCGTATATTCAACATTACGCAAACTTGGAACTCTAAAACTCATAAAATCAGACGGAATTCCGGTAACTCTTGCTCGTCCTGCTTCATTAGAATCTGTATTTAACGGAAAACCAATATTTCTAAAACTTTGGTCTGTAAACAATTCTGTGCTATGACAACTAGCGCATTTCTGCTGAAATGTTGAATACCCTGCCGCTTCGCTTTCTGTAAACGATTGTCCTTCTTTTCGTTTTACTTTATCATATTTGCTGTTAGCAGAAATTAAAGTATATTCAAACTGAGCAATACTTTTATAAATCCTGTCGGCAGTAATTTCCTGATCGCCAAATGCTTTTTTAAATAAATTTTTATAAGAAGCATCATCTTTAATTTTTCCGATCACTTCCAGAATAGATGAATCCATTTCTTCATGGGTAATAATTGGCACTAAAGGCTGTGTTTCCAACTGCAGTCTGCTTCCATCCCAATTAAAGAACTTTAGAAACATCAAATTCTGAAGCGGTGGTGCATTTCTTAGTCCAACTCTGCCGTCAATTCCAATTGCTCGTGCATTATGATCTGCAAAAGCATTCGCTTGAATATGACAGCTTGAACACGAAATTGTATTGTCTGCACTAAATCTTTTGTCAGAGAAAAGTTTTTCGCCCAATTCAGCTCCATATTTTGTAGGCTTGTTCAAACTCACATAACTGTTTACTTCCGGAAAATCAGCCGGAATAGACAATGAAAGTTCAGGATTATCAAAATAAATTTCACCAGAATCACTACTGCTACAGGAAGTGAAAAAGATTACGATTATGATGAAGCTGATTATTTTTTTCATTATAATAAATTTTAAAATAGAGCCGTCTTTATTTTCAGACGGCTCTGAAATTTAATTTAAATCAATAGATTAAATTTAATCTGTATAAATCTGCTTTAATCCTTTTAAATCTGCGTGAAAAAATCTATATGCAAAAAGTATTTCACGCAGATTTTAAAAGATTTTAACAGATTAAATTAGATTTTATATGATTAAAGTTTTCTCAATAGCCCTAGTTTTAACTACGGGATTTTTGAAATGTACACAAACTAGGCTTTAGCCAAATTAACGCGTTTATGCTAAAGCCCTAATTTTGCTAGATTTATGCACCTCCATCTAAAGAGGGAGGCAATTAAATTTGTAAATCAAAGCTTAATTTAGTTTTCTACGCTAGTAACAGAAAACATTCCTGAGATATCATTTGTTCCATTTCCTCCCAAATTATCCACAAATTTTACCATTTGAGCAGCAGTATGAACATTTGGAGTTGCATTATCGCCCATTCCTGTTCCTGTTAATAATGTAATGGTATTGATTTTTCCGCTCAATAATTTATCAAAATCAGCTTTAATTTTAATTTTTGGAGCTTTGCTTCCTACTACTGCATTTGTTGTAAGACTTAATGTAATATCTCTATAAGCATTTACACCTTGAGTATAAGCACCTTCTTGTCCTGCTACAGTACTTCCAGTATGAATAGACATTACTTTGTTATCTACATCATAAAATCCTTCAATTTTAGTGAAACGGTATCCTGTTCCCCACTCCCACATCATTTTAGTATCATTGGCTCCAGCTGCTGCGTAGAATAAAGGAAATCTTGTTTGATCTAAAGTATTTTGCTCAGTTTTAATACCTAAACCAAATTTAATCTGCTTGTAAGTTGCAGATGGCACATTGCTCAAAATATAGTTTAATGATTCTGCTTTTGCTTGATCGATTACCGTTGCACCTTTATCCAAATCATTTACGTTATAAGGCACTTCGCTTCCGTCATCTTTTATAAGACGGATATTGCTAATTACATATTTTACCTCAGAGAAATGGTGAATTTGTCCTGCTGCAGAAGTATTTGTTGTTGCAGAAGCCGAAGCTGCATCTCCTAAAACAATTGTCTTGTCTTTGAAAGTATTGTTGAATTCCAATGTTAGGTTGTTTGCTGCGGGATTATCATCATCACTTGAACATGATACAAATGCTAAAGCGGCCGCTGATAATACAAGGTATTTTTTTAAAGTTTCCATTTTGTGATTTTAATTTATTGTGTTTAAATTTAATTTTTATGTTTTGCTGATTAGAAATTCAATTTTAAAGACGTGAAAATATTACGTCCCATCCTCGGGATATTTCCCCAGTCAGCATACGTGCTGTAATATTCGTTTAATAAGTTCTCTGCGCCAATCTGTATTGTGCTTCTTACCTTATTGATTTTAAAAGAATAATCGGCAGAAATATTCCAAATTGCATAAGCTGCGGTCAAATCTTCGCCATATTCAGGACTGTAATTAATCTGTTCGAAATCGCCATTTACAGAAGTCTGGATTCCGAAATTTCTATACATATAATGCAATGAAGTCAGATAACTTAACGGACGAATAAAAGGCAGATTTCCTCCTTTATTATCCATTCCGCGAGCATAAGTCAACGTTCCTTTCCAGTGCAGATGTTCCAAAATATCATAATTCACATTCGCAGACATATTCAAAAGTGTCGCATAATCTAAAGAAGTATAGCCTTTTACTCCAACTGACTGATAATTCATTGGACTTCCTAAGCTCAAGATTTTACCAATAATATAATTATCAATGTAGAAATAGTTGATTTTTCCCTGAATGCTTAATCTTTCGTTTTTAAAACCTGCACTTGCATTTCCTTCATACGAAATTTCATTTTTCAAATTCGGATCTCCGATATAATCATAACGGTCAAAACTATTGTAAATGTAATAACCGTAGCCTTCAGAAACAGAAGGCGCTCTATGGCCATAACCTGTTCCAACAGAAAAATTAAATTGATCTATATTTAACTGATAACTGGCATTTAAACTTGGTAGAAATCTCGTTTTTTCCTGAGGCGCTCCAGGATGAAAAATCCAGTTGAACTCTATATATTTAGAATAATTGTAATTTACTCCCAAAGAACCTCCTAAAATCACCGTGCTTTTCTCTGAAAGTTCCCAAGAATTATTCATGGAAAGTCCTGCAAAACGTGTCGTTACCCAAGGCCAGCTATACGCAAACATCGTTCTCTCGCTTCGATCTTGCGGATACATGCGCATTTCTGCAATGGACAAATTATCGTAGGCATTCAACTGAATTTCTGACGAATAGTTATTTCTTTTCAAATTGGCTTTAGAAACCAATCCGTAAGTCGTGCTCCAACCCGGCATATCCATGTGAACCAGATTTTCAGGACGTGTGGTATCATCCATATAATGCTCGATTGCATTAAAATATACTTTTGTATCCACCACTCTAACCAATCCTTCTTCAAACAATTTTTTATAAGAAGCTGACGTAATCAGCGCACGTGAAAGCCATAAATCCATTGGCAAAGCAGGATAACCTACATCTTTTGCCACATCAAAAATCGCATCTAATCGTAAAGAAGATAAATCGCTGGTTTTATATGCCAATCCTAATGAAGTATTGAATTTATTGTATTGCGAATGCTTTACTTCATCATTATTTCCGTCATAATAATTATCTGCAGTTCGGTATGAAATGCTTCCGTCCGCAACAAATTTAGTTCCCGAATAAGAGATATTTCCTAAATTGAAAAACTGCTTATTATTAAACTCAAATCCTGTCTGATACGCTCCATTCCATTTTTTTTGAAGACCAAACGGCGTACTTTTTCTTTTTAAATCGATACTTCCCGCAATGGTTGATCCGTGAAGACTTCCCTCCTGTCCCGATTTAATATCGATTGCTGAAAGATTGTTGCTTTCTACATAAGACGTAATTGGGTCCATTTTGTCGGTACAAGCACCAAACACGTGCATTCCGTCAATCGTAACCGTAGAACGTTCTGTGCTCATATTGTTTAATAACGGTTCCCAGGCATAAGCTCCTCGTTTAATAAAACTGATATTTTCTGATGATGACAAAAATTCATCAACAGAAACAGCCATTTTCATCTCGGTTTCAATTTTCTTTTTCGTCGCATTTTTTACTGTTACTTCTTCTAAGTTTTTGATGCTGTCGTGATGTGCATGCTGATTTTGAGCCATTACAGACATTCCCCAAAAAAGCAGCATTATAATATATTTCATGTTATTAGAATAAAGTATCAATATAGAGTTCACTTTTCACGCCTTCTACTCCGGGCGTATGATCAGTTGGAACTACGGTCCCTTTTACAATTAATCCGTTTTGATTCATCATAATTAAATTCAATGTCCAATTACCTGTCATCGTATAATTAACCACACCATGATATAAACCATCGTTTTCCTGCACCAAATCCTTATTATTTGGCGAAGAATGATTTCCCATAGAAGGTTCAGGCATTCTAGGATCTAACTTTAAAATATAACCCACAACTTTTGAATACGAAAATTGAGTTGGATCTGGAAAAGTTCCCGCAGGCGTTGTCGGTTTATTGTATTTGTAAACTCCAGCCACAAGCGGATTTTCTGAAACTGTTGGCTTTTGAGGAGAAACTAAAGCGATTACATATTGCTCTCCATCATTTCCTGCAAAAGCCGTCATGTTAAGATTCTTATTGGTTTGTTGTGCTACAGAAACATCTTTATTAATCTCATATTTTTGGTTATCAGCCGTAAAACTGATGTACAATTTCCAACTAGCCGTAGTTGAGCTTTCGCCAGTAAAAACAGAATATGCGCTGTAATATTTGTTAGCTGCATCATAAGCAACATTGTATTCATGAGGACAAGAACTTTTGCTTCCGTCGGCGTTACTCAAAATAGGAAGAAAAGTTACATCAGAAGAAGTCAGCACCTGATTGTTTTGCGTATTAATAATTTTTAAATGAAGCTCATTATATCCTTTATAAAATATTCCGTTTAAGGCGTCTATACTTATTTTATAGTTACCGCTAGTAAACGAAGTTGCTTCTTTAAATTCGTAGCTTTCAGGAACTTCAGAACCGGTTTCAGCTTCGTAATCTGTTTTATCAATTGTACAGGAAGTAATCGCTAACAATAGTGCGATTATCCAAAAATTAAAAGTTTTCATTTGATGATGTTATAGAAAAAGTTTAAAATCAGCCTTTTTGATATAATTTTTTGAATACCAAAAAGAGAATCAAAATGCTGTGAATGCGCCAAAAGAATGAAATAGTAAATGAAAAAAGAGTTTTTCTTTTCAATTACAAAAGAAGATCGGAATCAGTTTTAGAAAGAAAAAACAAATTATACGAAACCAATCCAAATTTAGAATTTGGAAGTGGGAATTTAAAAACTAAAAATGACCTACACTATATAGAGCGGAGGATGAAAAGTAAGATTAGAAGCCCCGATAGGTTTCTTTTCAAATAAAATTGAAGTATTTTCTTTTGATTCGATAACTGGAATTAAGCTAAAATTGATTTCAGCAGTATTTTGAACGTATACAAGCTCTAATTTATCTTTTAGACTGTCTTGCATTTTTCGTTCGTTATCTGAGTATTTTTTAATGCTTTTTTGAAGTTCACATCGGCCATTACAGCTGTTAAAGGCTTGCTTACGCTGCACACATATGGTTTTTGCGATTTCTTTCTGATTGATTTTAAAAGAAGCATAGACGAACAAGCTGCCAAAAGATGGCGACAGAATTAAAATAGAAAGCGCTATGATGATTACCCTTTTCAATTGCTTGTCCAATAGTTGCTGGCAAAAATACACACTATTCTTTATTTATTTTAATAATTCAACATTTTTTATTGGATAAGAAATATTCAATTGCATTCGTAAAAAAGCGAAGTCTTCATGAATTAACGAAATATCGCAAATAGAAAATCCTGTTTTCTTACTAATCGCTTTAAAATAAAGGCTTTGCAAATGAGGCACGCTAATTGGCTAAAATCTGGCATCATTTATAAATACAAAAATGTGAAATATGAAAATTAATCCAACATCCTTCTTTCTGCATGCCCCACCACGTACTAAACATAAAAAATTTCACTTCTTAATCTAGATTAACCAGTAGAACTTTCACTCTGTAATATATTTGCAGTGTAATCATAACAAAACAAAATAAAATACCACTTGTAAGTTTAAATTTTAAACCTATAAATCAATTTAAATTAAAAATATAAACAAATATTAATCTTAAAATCAAAAACCATGAGCACATTTACAGTAAAAGACGGAACAGAAATTTATTACAAAGATTGGGGAACAGGACAACCAATTGTTTTTCATCATGGATGGCCTTTATCAAGCGATGATTGGGACGCACAAATGATGTTTTTTGTTCAAAAAGGATACAGAGTTATTGCACACGACCGCCGCGGTCACGGACGTTCAAGCCAGACTTCTATAGGAAATAACATGGAAACTTACGCATCAGACATTGCTCAATTAGTTGAGGCTCTTGACTTAAAAGATGCCATTCACGTTGGTCACTCAACAGGAGGCGGTGAAGTAATTCGTTATGCAGCAAAATACGGAAAAGGACGTATCGCAAAAGCAGTAATCATTAGCGCAGTACCGCCAATTATGATTCAAAGCGAATCTAATCCAGAAGGCGTGCCTTTATCTGTTTTTGATGAAATCAGAAAAGGAACAGGTTTTACCAGATCACAATATTTTTATGATTTTCCTATTCCTTTTTATGGATGGAATCGCGAAGGCCAAACCGTTCAAGAAGGAATTAAGCAAAATTGGTGGCGCCAAGGAATGATGGGTTCTGTATTATCTCATTATGAAGGAATTAAAGCTTTCTCTGAGACCGATTTTACAGAAGATCTTAAGAGTTTGGATATTCCTGTTCTTGTATTGCACGGAGAAGATGACCAAATTGTTCCTTATCATCAAGCGCCAAAATCAGCTAAGCTGCTAAAAAACGGAAAACTGATTTCTTACCCAGGATTCCCTCACGGCATGCCTACTACTGAAGCTGAGACTATCAATAATGATATTTTAGCTTTTATAAAATAACTCCAAAAATACAACTGTCTGCAAAATTCTTTGCAGGCAGTTTAACCTCCCAAAATCATGAGTGCATTACAACAACCCTATTTTGAAACCGTTACAGAAGCCTTACAATGGTTGAATTTACAAGGTTTTACAGAAAACTTCAATCTTGATACAGATTGTCTTCGATGCAATACCAACACTATTAGAATGTCTCCAGAAGAATTCAAAATCGAATATTTATTTCGTTTTGAAGGCGATACCGATCCTGGCGATGAAGATATCGTATACGGCATAACCTCTGACATCTACAATGTAAAAGGTGTCCTAACCAGTGCTTTTGGAATTTATGCAGACTCTACTTCTGCCGAAATGATTAAAAAGCTTTCTACTCATTAATATTAAAATAATAGCGTATCTCAACAAAATAACGATATATCGCTAGTTCTCTCGGAATCTAAATACTCTATAACTAATTGTAACTCTAAAAAAATAAACATCATGAAACCATCATCTAACTTATTGACACCAGATAATCACGCCTTAGTACTAATCGATTTTGAAGGGCAAATGGCTTTCGCAACACACAATATTCCAGTAAGCGAATTACGTACAAATGTAGCTATCGTTTCTGGAGCATCAAAAATCTTTAATGTGGCAACAGTTGTAACTACAGTCGCAGAAGAAAGCTTCTCTGGCCCTGTTTTTCCTGAAGTTGAAGAATTTTATCCAATTGCTAATTCTGGATATATTGACAGAACTACAATGAATACTTGGGAAGACGAAAATGCCTATAAAGCTATTGTAGCAAAAAATAAAAAGAAAATTGTTCTTGCCGGATTATGGACAAGCGTTTGCATAGTTGGACCAGCATTATCGGCTATTGAGGAGGGTTACGAAGTTTACATTATTACAGATGCCTGTGGTGACGTAAGCAAAGAAGCTCACGAACGTGCTGTACAGAGAATGGTGCAAGCTGGTGCAATTCCTGTAACTTCTATCCAATATTTATTAGAACTTCAAAGAGACTGGGCACGCGAAGCTACTTATGGTCCTGTAACTTCTTTAATGAAAAAATATGGAGGTTCTTACGGAATAGGCATCCAATATGCACACACTATGTTGAAACACTAATCTAAAAGAGTTCATTTAAACCTATATACCTATCCGAGGCTCAACTCTAAATAATCGAATTATGAAAGCAGATTTAATTTTATTCAACGGAAAAATTCATAGTTTCAATCCAGAAACGCCAGACGTTACAGCAGTAGCCATTAAAGATGGAAAATTTATCGGAGTTGGAAACGACAGCGATATTATGCAGTTTGCTTCTGAGGAAACCAAAATAATCGACCTTCAGAATAAAAGAGCTGTTCCTGGAATAAACGATTCACATATTCACCTTATCCGTGGCGGATTAAATTATAATTTAGAATTGCGTTGGGACGGAGTTCCTTCCCTAGCCGATGCGCTTCGAATGCTGAAAGAGCAGGTAGACCGCACGCCAAATCCGCAATGGGTTCGTGTGGTTGGCGGTTGGTCGGAATTTCAGTTTGCCGAACGCAGAATGCCAACTTTAGAAGAAATCAATGCTATTGCGCCAGATACTCCTGTTTTTATTCTGCACTTATACGATAGAGCCATTATGAACAGAGCTGCGCTGAGAGCTGTTGGTTACAACAAAAATACTCCTGCGCCTCCGGGTGGACAAATAGAGCGCGATTCAAACGGAGAACCAACAGGACTTATTATTGCAACGCCAAATGCGATGATTTTATATTCTACTTTGGCTAAAGGTCCTGCTCTTTCTTATGAGCATCAGATCAATTCAACGCGTCATTTTATGAAAGAACTGAATCGTTTCGGAATCACAAGTGTCATTGATGCTGGTGGCGGATTTCAGAATTTTCCCGACGATTATAAAGTGGTTAATGAATTGAATGAAAAGAAACAACTGACGGTAAGAATTGCGTACAATCTTTTCACGCAAAAGCCAAAACACGAATTTGAAGATTTTTCAGATTGGATTGATACCGTAAAATTATATCAAGGAAATGACATGTACCGTCACAATGGCGCTGGCGAAATGTTAGTTTTCTCTGCTGCCGATTTTGAAGATTTTCTGCAGCCTAGACCAGATCTTCCAGAAAACATGGAAGCCGATTTAGAAAAAGTGGTTCGTCTTCTGGTAGAAAACCGTTGGCCATTTAGACTGCATGCGACTTATAACGAAAGTATTACGCGATTTTTGAATGTTTTTGAAAAGATAAATCAAGACATTCCTTTTAACGGACTTCCTTGGATATTTGACCACGCTGAAACGATTGACGAAAGAAACATCGAACGTGTAAAAGCTTTAGGTGGCGGAATTGCTGTACAAAGCAGAATGGCGTATCAAGGGGAATATTTCACAGATCGCTACGGTACGAAAGCCGCTGAAAATACACCGCCAATTAAGAAAATGATCGAAATGGAAGTTCCTGTCGGTGCGGGTTCAGATGCAACGCGCGTTAGCAGTTACAACCCGTGGGTTTCAATGTATTGGATGACCGTTGGTAAAACTGTCGGAGGATTGCAATTGTACAACGAAACCAGATTGAATAGACAAACTGCTTTGGAATTGTATACCAGAGGAAGCGCTTGGTTTTCGCAAGAACAAACTAAAAAAGGAGATGTCAAAGTAGGCATGTTTGCCGATTTAGTGGTTTTAGACCGAGATTATTTTACAATTGACGACGAAGACATTAAAAAAATCGAAGCCGATTTGACTATTGTAGACGGAAAAATTGTGTATGCAAACGGAGATTTTTCTTCTTTCTCCCCGCCTCATATTCCGATTTTGCCAGATTGGTCACCAACAAATATTTACAACGGATATCCTGTGAGAAGCGGTCTGCAGAGTGCAATTGAAAAAAATGCAAAAGCCGATGCAAAACCAAAAATAACATCGCAGATTCATAGCTGCAGCGGAAGTTGCGACGTTCATTTACACAATCACGATGCGGCTCGATTGAGCAATGTTCCAGTTAATAATTATAATGCATTCTGGGGAGCTTTAGGCTGTTCTTGTTTTGCTTTTTAAATTTTAAAGAAATGATCGAATTTATAAAACAAATATTGTACTCCGACTTAGGAACCTCATTCAACAATGCAGCGCTTTTAGCTTTTAGAGTTCTGCTTGCTGTTGAATTATTTAGAGTACACGGAATGAAGAAATTCAGAGTTGAAAACGGACAAAAAGAACATGTTCCAAATCCGTTGCATTTGCCAGAAAAACTAAACGGTTTAGTAGCAACGTTTTCAGATACTGTAATTCCGTTTTTCATTATTCTCGGACTTGGAACAAGGCTCGCTGTCTTGCCCACAATTGGCGTAACGGCAATTGGCTATTTTGTGGTTCACAAAAACGATTCGCTCGAAGTGCGCGATGTACCATACATGTACACTTTATCTTTATTACTGCTTCTTGCTCTTGGTGCAGGAACATATTCACTAGATCATTATTTAGTAACATTATTAAACAATTAATTTAAACACAAATATTTTTAAGACATAGAAACATAGCTTTTTGGGATTGAGTAAAAGGCGTTTCTCTTTGCATTAATACACATAGCATATTTTTATTCTCTCGCAGATTGAGCAGATTAGGCGGATATTTTCCATTACAAACTTTGTCAAAGTTTAAAACTTTGACAAAGTTCTCACAAAGCGTTAATAAATCTATGTGTTAGAAACTAGTTTCTTTCTTTATTCTTTTTCAAAATCAAGAAAAACCTATGTTTCTATGTGTTTATTCATTTAGATTCCTCCATAACTCATAACTCATAACTTATTAAATCCAATTTAAAATGAAAGCAAACATCGGAATCAAACAAGAAAACATCTCAAAAATCGTAGAGATTTTAACTAAAGTTCTTGCAGACGAATTTATACTTTACACCAAAACAAAAAGAGCACACTGGAACGTTGAAGGTCCAGATTTTTATAACAAGCATATTTTCTTTGAACAACAATATGATGCAATTGACGAAATTGTTGATACTGTAGCAGAAAGAATCCGTTCTTTAGGACATTATACTCCTGCTACTTTAAAAGATTTCTTAGCTTTAACACATCTTACTGAAGAATTACAAGAGAAAAATGACAGCAATGGTTTTATTAAAGAATTACTTTTAGATCACGAAAGCATTATTATTTATCTGCGAGAAAACATCAATCTTATTGCTAACGATCTGCAAGATGCAGGAACAAGCGATTTTATTACAGGTCTTGTAGAAAATCATGAAAAAATGACGTGGATGCTTCGCGCTCATTTAAACTAAAAAGAAATTATGGAAGTAAAACAAAACAATATCTGGTACGTAACCCTGCTTTTAACAATCATAGCAGGGTATTGCGATACCGTAACCTTTGTCGCCGCCGATTCGATATTTTCGGCGCACGTTACAGGCAACTTTATCGTATTTGCTTACCAGATTATCAAAGGCTCAGATCTTCATGCGTGGATAAAACTGCTTACTTTCCCTATTTTTATTATTGCGGTAATTACTGGAGGAAGAATTGCCTTAAAAGCCACTAATCGCTACACTATCTTATTTTGGGAAGGAATAATGTTGGTTTTAAGCGGCATTGCATCGTATGTTTTTGGTTACCTGCAAAATTTCGAAGAATGGACGATGTACACGGTTGCCATGACGACTGTATTTGCAATGGGACTACAGAATGCTTTTGGAAAGCTTTACGCCAAAGAAACACACGGCCCGACAACTATGATGACAGGAAACGTAACTCAAGCCTCTCTTGATTTAGGAAATTTATTAAAAAACGGATTTAAAGACGCTGAAGTTTTATTAAGTTTTAAAAAGCAATTAGTTACTATAATCGGATTTCTTGTAGGATGTTTTCTTGGAGCTGTTGCAGGAAAGTTTTTCGGATTAGGGACTTTAATTCTGCCAGGAATTGCTATGATTATTTGCTATTTGTACCATCGAGACAGCCAGTAAACAAGCTTTTTTGAATTGCAGTTTACTAATAATATACTATCTTTAAAGAATGGTTTTCTCTCTTTTTCCTAAAAAAGAAATGACGGATATTAGGTATAAAATAAAAATACAACCCAATAATATGGAAACAATAAAATTAGAATTAGACGAAAAAAAACATGGTGCTTTCAATCTATATGTTGACGGTAAAAAACTGGGAGAAATGACGGTAAGTATCAAACCTGATCTATTGACGGTTTATCACACTGGAGTTGAACCGGAAGCAGAAGGAAAAGGTTATGCAAAGAAACTTTTAGAAGAAATGGTATCGTATGTTCGCGCCAACAATTTGAAGGTTTTGCCGCTTTGTCCTTATGTGCACGCTCAATTCAAAAGACATCCAGATGAATACGAAGATATTTGGAAGAAATCTTAAGCTCTTTAGTCTATAAATATTAAACACATAGAAACTTAGATTTTTCTTGATTTTGGAAAAGAATAAAGAAAGAAACTAGTTTCTCACACATAGATCTGTGTTTTTTTAAACTAAGTGAAACGCCTTTTGATCGTAACAAAAACTATGTTTCTATGTGTTTAAAAAGACAGTTGCAGATTTAAAAAAATTAAAAATTTATTATGAATACAGATATATTTACAGGCGGTGTTCCTTTAAATGAAGCCAAAAAAGCCCTAATCATGATTCACGGTCGCGGTGCTAGTGCGCATGATATTCTTTCTATCGCAAAACATCTTAAAGTAGAAGATTTTGCACTGGTTGCTCCTCAGGCAGAAAATAGAACTTGGTATCCGTATTCGTTTTTGGCTCCGCTAAACGAAAATGAACCTTCATTTTCAAAATCTTTGGATGCAATTCATCAGGTTGTTGTTGCTATTCAGCAAAACGGAATTGAAAAAGAAAATATTTATTTCTTAGGTTTTTCTCAAGGTGCTTGCCTTGCTTTGGAATTTACAACTCGAAATGCTGCAAAGTATGGCGGAATCGTAGCTTTTACAGGCGGATTAATTGGTGATAAGGTGTATGAAAATCATTATTCTGGAAACTTTGAAAATACGCCCGTTTTTATTGGAACAAGCGATCCTGATTTTCACGTTCCTGTAGAAAGAGTGAATGATACCGAAGCACTTATGGAAAAAATGGGTGCTGACGTTACTAAAAAAATCTATCCAAATATGGGACACACCATCAGTCAGGATGAAGTAGATTGTGCAAATGCATTGATTTTTAATAAAAAATAATGATTACCATAACTCGTGTTTACAGCGATGCTAACGGAGAAAGTCATTTTGAAGACTTTCAAGTTCCGTTGAAAAACAATGGCGATATCGGATTTTTATCTGATGATGAGCCTGTCAAATCTATTGTTTTCAGAGAAGTAAGTCCGTCTTACGATTACGATTTTCATAATGCGCCAGACCGCCAGTATATTGTTTTACTGGAAGGTGGCGTAGAAATCGAAACTTCCCTGGGAGAAAAAAGAACATTCCCGACCGGTTCAATTTTATTGGTAGAAGATACTACCGGAAAAGGCCACAAAACTAAAAATATCGAGCCAAAGCTGCGAAAATCAATATTTATAAAATTGTAATTTAAAAAAGTGTCACAGATTAAAAGGATTTTTTTTTGCCACGAAGGCGCTAAGGCACAAAGTTTTTTTTTTGCAAATACTAAAAAGGAATCTCACAAAGAGTCGCAAAGTTTTTTCTAAAATTAAATCAATAATAAATTTCAATCTGCTTAAATCTATTTAAATCTGCGTGAAAAAAAATCAAAAGTAAGCGCAAGACTCTATGTGTATTTATATAAGTGAAACGCCTTTTATACATCCCAAAAAAAACTATGTTTCTATGTGTTTAAGAAAGATTAAATATTTAATCGGCTTGAATCAGTTTAAATCTGTGAGAAAAATATTCTTGTGATTCTCTAAATATGCCATTTCATATCAGTAAAGTCTCGATATATCGTGTAATACCAAATTAGACCTTTCTTAAAAACCCTGAAAATAAAGCGTTTAATCAAATGGAATAGGATTTGGTTATTCTTTGAAAATTTCTAAAACGTGCCATTTTTCATTTCTTAATCTAGGTTAATCGATGCAGAAGCATAACGGACGTAAATTTGTAAAAGAAAAATCAATAACAATTTAATATAACAAATACCATGGAAAATAAAATATTAGGCTTACACCATATTACTGCAATCGCAGGTGACGCTAAACGTAATTTTGACTTTTATTCAAAAGTTTTAGGATTAAGATTTATCAAAAAAACAGTAAACTTTGACGATCCTGGAACATACCATTTTTACTTTGGTGACGAAGTGGGAAGCGCTGGAACAATTCTCACTTTTTTCCCTTGGGGAGAAGGAATCCAACAAGGAAGAAAAGGTTCTGGAATGGCAACAGAAATTGGTTATTCTGTTCCAAAAGGAAGTTTGGATTTCTGGCAGAAACGTTTTGAAAAATACAATGTAATTTACAATAAACCAGCTGAAAAGTTTGGAGAAAAATATTTGACTTTCTTAGATCCAGACGGATTAAAATTAGAGTTAATCGAATCTAAAACAGACGATAACAGAAAAGCTTGGGAAACTGACGAAGTAAAAGCTGATGTGGCTACAAAAGGTTTTCATAACATTACATTGACTTTAAACAGCATCAAAGCAACCGCTGCCATCTTAACAGACATATTCGGTTACAAATTAATCGATCAGGAAGTAAACCGTTACCGTTATGCTACAGATGCTGTAGAAAATGCTGCAATTGTTGACTTGGTAGAATTGCCAGAAGAAAAACGCGGTTTAAACGCAAACGGAACTGTTCATCACGTAGCATTCCGTGTTCCAAACGACGAAATTTTGATGAAATTTAGAGAAAAAATTGAAGATTACGGATTACAGATTACGCCGCAAATTGACAGACAGTATTTCCACTCTCTATATTTCAGAGAACCGGGCGGAGTTTTATTCGAAATTGCAACTGATAATCCTGGATTTACTGTAGACGAAAGCTTAGAAGAATTAGGTCAAAACTTAAAACTTCCAGCTCAATACGAGCCGCAAAGAGCTGCTATTGAAGCTCATTTGGTTAAAATTAATTAATTGAAAAGCTAAACTGGGTTTGATCCCGAAACACACAACTATTTTGAAAAAGCTATCCTTATTTAGGATGGCTTTTTTGTTTGCCCTGAAACCCGAAAGCACAGATTCCGTTGCACTATTCTTTTTTAATTCAATTCAAAAAGAAATTCACCACCTCTATAATTGCTTACAGAAATGGTGAACCATCAAAAATTAAGTATTACTCTACTCCGCCGCCTAAAGCACGGTACAGGTTAATTGCTGCATTCAGCTTTTCGAGTTTTATTGTTACCAAATCCAATTCGTTTTGGAGCGAACTGTTTTGAGCTGCGATAACTTCCAGGTAATTGGCCATTCCGCTTTTGTAAAGCAAAGAAGCATCTGAAGTCGCTTTGTCCAAAGACTCGGCTTTATCTTTTGCTAAAATTATACGTTCATCAGCATATTTCATTCTAGACATGGCATCGTTTACTTCGCCAACTGCCGTTATAAAAGACTGTTTGAATTGTACAACCGCTTTTTCTTGTTCTAAAACCGCCACTTCATAAGTCGTTCGCAACGCTTTTTTTCTAAAAATCGGCTGTGCTAAATTGGCCGCAATAGTTTTGGTGATTGAACCTGGAAAATCGAACCAGTTTTCAAATTCAAAAGAATTAACCCCAATTGACGGATTCAAACTTAAAGTCGGATACATGGTTGCTTTTGCCAATCCTGTTTTAGCATTGGCAGACATAACCGCATATTCACTAGCTTTCACATCTGGTCTTCTGCTTAAAAGCGAAGCTGGAATTCCTGTTGGGAAAATAACCGAAACTTCGGCAGCATCAATATTTCCTGCTCTTTCAATCTTATCTGGATATTCTCCGCATAAAATCTGCAAAGCGTTTTCTTGAACTGCAATATTCGCTTTCGCTAAAGGCACTAACAATTCGGCCGTTTTCTTCTGAGCTTCGGTCTGATTTACTGCCAAAGAACTTATTGAACCCGATGCATATTGCAATTTCATCATGTCCAAAGTATTGGTGCTCAACTCGATATTTTTCTCTGCAATTTTAAGCTGTTCATCTAAACCTAAAAGATTGTAATACGACTGCGCCACTTGAACAATAATTCGGGTTTTTAATGCCGAAAGATTCTCTTTTTGAGCAAAATAAGCTGCTTTTGCATCTCTTTTCTGCATGGCTGCTTTTCCCCAAATATCTACTTCCCACGAAAGACGAAGATTAGCGCTGTAGTCATCCATATAATCTTTACCGATAAACTGCTGGCTTAAAGATCCGTTTAGGGAATTTTTAGACGGATAAGAACGGCTCGCTCCAGCATCGAAATCTAGTGTAGGTAATAACGATAATTTGGCTTGTTTATAACTGAGGTCGAGCTGTTCCATGCTTTTCATCGCAATGATAACTTCATTGTTTTTTACTAAAGCCTTTTCTATCAAAGCAACCAGAAGAGGATCTTTGTAATAGCTTTTCCACGGAAGCAAAACCGTATCTCCAGTTACCGCGATTTCTTCGCGGAACTTTTCTGGAGCATTTAATTCTGTACGGGAATATTTTTTTCCTACCACACACGATGTCATTATCAATGCAATAAGTAAAACCATTCCAATTTTATATATTATTTTCATTCTTATTCTTTTATCGTTTGAACTTGAGTCGCAATCTTCTTTCTTGATACTTTTTCCTGTAAATATTGGAATACAATGAAAAGTAACGGAATCACAAAAATTCCCAAAACAACACCGCTAAACATTCCGACTGCCGCACTCACACTGATAGATCGGTTTCCGACTGCAGTTCCTCCAGAAGCAAACATCAACGGAATCATACCTACAATAAATGCCAGCGAAGTCATAATAATTGGTCGCAACCTTGATTTTGCTCCTTCAATTGCTGCGTCGATTATCGTTAATCCAGCAAGACGTCTTTGTAAGGCAAACTCCACGATCAAAATGGCATTTTTCGCCAAAAGTCCAACAAGCATAATTAATCCGACCTGAACGTAAATATTATTATCTAAACCAACTGCTTTAATTCCAGCGAAAGCCCCTAAAATTCCAGTCGGAATAGAAAGCAATACAGCAAGTGGCAATAAATAACTTTCGTACTGCGCTGCCAATAAGAAGAATACAAACAATAGACATAATCCGAAGATGGCAACAGTCTGGCTTCCTCCTGCTTTTTCTTCCAAACTTAAACCTGTCCATTCGTAAGTGTAATCAGAAGGCAGTTTATCTAAAACTTGTTCCAGATTCTCCATAATTTGTCCGTTACTATAACCAGGCAAAGCCATCGCTGTAATATTTACCGAATTATAAAGGTTGTAACGGTTTACGGATTCTGGTCCGTACACTTTGTGGAATTTCACTATAGATTTTACAGGAACCATTTGCATATCGGCATTTCTCACAAAAATCTCATTAAAAGCATCTTCATCCATTCTAAAAATACCATCGGCTTTTACATTCACACGGTAAAATTTACCAAATCTCGAAAAGTCAGCTGATTGATCTCCTGCAAAATACGTCTGAATATTTCCTAAAAGTTCTTTGATATTTACACCCATTTGGCGTGCTTTATCTTCGTCAACTTCCAATTCCAATTGCGGATAATCGGCTCTAAAAGTCGTGTAGGCATATTGCACTCCTGGTTGTTTCATAATCTGTGCGATTACTTTATCAGACATCGCTTTTAAAGTTTCTGGACTTCTCGCCATTCTGTCCTGCAACACGATTTCGGCACCGCTCGTTACACCAAATCCTTCAACAGGAGGCATTCTGAAAACCATAATTTGGCCTTCTTTAATTTTAGCCAATTTTCCGCTTACGATATTCATGATTTCTTCAATATCCTTAACTGCTCCCCTATCTTTTTTAGGTTTTAGTTTGATAAAACCTAATCCGTAAGCAGGGCTGGCACTATTACTCAAAATATTGAATCCTGTAATACTTGTGTTTACATCAATTGCTTCTATTGGAGCCAATTCTTTTTCTAATTTCTGAATTACGGCCGTAGTACGATCCAAAGCTGTTCCTGGTGGCATTGATAAACTGTACACCATAAAACCATCATCTTCAAGAGGTACAAAACTTTTTGGCGTAGACATCATCGTGTAAACCGCAATGGCTGTAATTCCAGCAACTAATCCTGCTGCAAGCCATTTTCTGCCAATTAAGAAACGAACACCTTTAATGTATCTTCCCGTTAAATTGTTGAAACCGCTATTAAATCCGACGAAAAAACGGTCTTTAAAACTCGTTTTATGTTCATTTTCTCCATGCTTATGTCCATGATTTTTTAGCAGAAGCGCACATAATGCAGGCGTTAAAGTCAAGGCATTTACAGCCGAAATGATAATCGCAATCGCCAACGTATAAGCAAATTGCTTATAGAAAATTCCAGAAGATCCTGTCATAAATCCAATTGGGATAAATACCGCCGACATGACCAAAGTGATCGAAATAACGGCTCCTGTAATTTCTGCCATTGCACCGTGTGTTGCTTCTTTGGCCGAAATTCCTTCGTCTTCTTCCATTTTACTATGCACGGCTTCGACAACTACAATGGCATCATCGACCACAATTCCGATCGCTAACACCAAGGCAAAAAGCGTTAGAATATTAATCGTAAATCCAAAAACCAATAAGAAGAAAAACGTTCCTACAATCGCAACCGGAACTGCAATAGCTGGAATAATCGTCGAGCGAATGTCCTGAAGGAAAATAAACACGACGATAAATACCAGAATAAAAGCTTCAATCAAAGTCGATTTTACTTGTCCCGTTGCTTCGTCCAATCTTTCTTTGGTACTCATTACATTAACGTATTTGATACCTGGAGGGAAAGATTTAGATAATCGTTCTACTTCTTTGTTGATTCCGATTTCAATGTCATTTGCATTAGAACCCGAAGTTTGTAAAATCGCCATCGTAACAGCATTTTTACTGTTCGATTTATTGTCTCCGCTATACGAAATAGAACCAAATTCAACTCGTGCAACATCTTTTAATCTTAAGACATTACTTCCATTATTTTTAACGACAATATTTTCATATTGTTCTGGCTTATTCTTTTTTCCTTTGTAACGTATTACATATTCTAATGCTGCAGAAGATTCTTCGCCCAGTTTTCCCGGAGCCGATTCTAAACTCTGTTCTGCAATAGCTTGAGTTACATCTGACGGAACTAAACCTGCATTTGCCATTTTGCGAGGATCTAGCCAAATTCTCATCGAATAATCTTTCACCCCAAAAATCTGAACCTGCCCTACTCCTGGAACACGTTTCATTTGAGGCACTAAGTTGATATTTGCGTAATTCTGCAAAAACAATTCGTCGTATTTGCTATTATCATCTGTATACAAGTTGAAAATAACAATCATACTATTTTGCTGTTTCGAAGTCGTCAATCCCATTCGGATAACTTCTTGAGGCAGTTTTGGCGTTGCTTGCTGCACTCTATTCTGTACGTTTACCGCAGCCTGATCAGGATCTACACCTTGTTTGAAAATAACACTGATCGAAAAAGATCCGTCATTACTAGCAGTAGATTTAATGTACTGCATGTTTTCAACTCCGTTAATCTGCTCTTCTAAAGGCGTTACTACCGAACGAATAACGGTTTCGCTATTTCCTCCCGGATACGAACCGCTTACCATAACTGTTGGCGGCGAAATATCTGGGAATCTTGTTACCGATAATCGGGTAAGACCTATAATCCCCAGTATAACCAGTACAATAGAGATAACTGTGGCCAATACTGGCCTGTCTATTATTTTCTTTAACATGGAAATGTTATTTTATTGAATGAAAAATTATTTACTGCTTGTGTTTGCAGTGGCTATTTTTGGAACAACTTCCATTTTATCGTAAAGCATGTCGATATTATTCAGCGCTACTTTATCTCCAGATTTCAATCCAGATTTCACGAAATAATCTGATCCGGCACTTCCTGCGATTTCAATTGGAACCATGGCTACTTTATTGCCTTCTTTTAAAACAAAAACAAAAAATTTATCCTGAATATCTTTTACGCTCGCCATCGGAACTGTTATAACTGATGACAAACTTTTGTTCAATACAATTCTTGCAGAACCTCCTGAACGCAATATTTTCTTCGGATTTGGGAAGATGGCTTTTAAAGCAATTGTTCCTGTTGCACGATCGATGTTTCCGCTGGCAACTTCCAGTTTTCCTTTTTGATCGTACTCGCTGTCATCGGCCATAATTAAACTTACGGTCTGATTGTTTTTTGCGTCTTTTGAAAAAGCCAAATAGTCTGCTTCTGTCAAAGAAAAATATACAAATACGCTATTAATCTCCGAAAGTGTAGTTAATGGAACGGCGTCAGCTGGTGTAACTAAATTTCCAATTCGGTTTGGAATACGGCTAATATAGCCGCTTACGGGAGCTTTAATCAAAGAGAAATCGGCATTTAACTGAGATGATCCCAAAGCGGCTTTAGCTTGTGCTACTTGTGCTGTTGCGGCTTCGTAATTGGCTTGCGCAGTTTTTAACTGCATGTCTGAGAAAACTTTTCCTTCAACCAAAGGCTTAATTTTTTCCACTTCCAATTTCGCATTCGCTTGATTTGCTAAAGCGCTTTTGTAAGCTGCACGACTGTTGTTTACTTGTTCGGCGTAAACGTCGCCTTTAATTTTAAAAAGAGATTGTCCTTTGGCTACATAGTCTCCTTCTTTTACATAAATAGCTTCAAGATAACCTGATACCTGAGCTTTTATATCAACGTTTACAGTACCTTCGACTGTACCTGGATATTTCTTTTCTACTTCTCCTGTTGCCGAATTGGTCTGAAGAAAGTCTACTTCTGGCTTTGGCGGAGCCATTTGCGCATCTCCACTTTTTCCACATGAAGAAAGGGAGATCATTATCAATAAAATTGCAATCCTGCCAATTGCGTTATTATTTTTAAAATACTGTTTTGTCATTTTACTTTTCATTTTTAAATGAATTACCTCAAATTTGGCAGCAAAATAACAGCGTAAAACCGCTTTTTTATGGAAGAAATTTACCCAAACGACATATTTTGATACTGAAACGGATGTTTTTTTTGAGGTGCTAAGGTTCTGAGATACTAAGATTCTAAGTTTTTTTTCTGCCACGAATTCCACGAATTTTCTCAAATTAAATTGTTTTGTGCAATACTGCAGATAATATCTCGAATTTTTATCGCCAAGTTGGTAAAACGCAAAGTTTGTCATTTCGACGAAGGAGAAATCTCCGCGAGAAACTCTACAAAGATTGGCTATAGATTATGGAGCTACTTGCGGAGATTTCTCCTTCGTCGAAATGACAAAAATGAGAGCAAAACATCATAAATACAGGAAAAAATTTGCGGAAGTTCGTGGAATTTGTAGCAAAAAAATCGCATCTCCGTATCAAAAAAATTTGTGAATTCGTGGCGAAAAAAAACCTTAGCACCTTAGCATCTCAGAACCTTAGCAACTTTATCTATCCATCCACTGTTTAAAGAAAGGTGTTTTTTCTCGGCTAATGATTACCTCGCGTTCGGGATCTAGTTTTAATTGGATTTTTAATTTTGCGTTGAAGTAGTTCGCAATAGATTTGATGCTTTCCGCGCGAATGAAAAACTGGCGGTTGGCACGGAAGAAAATGTTCGGATCTAATTCCTGTTCCAGTTCTTCCATAGTTTGCGGAATCGAGATAATAACACCCGATTTTAGGAACAGATTGCTGGTTTTAAATTCCGAATAGATAAAGTCGATATCGGCAACATCTACACTTTTGTAGCCGTCACGATGCGTTACTAAAAAGCGCATTCTGAATACTGGCTTTTGTATAAGTTCTTTTAGAATTCCAGCGATATTGGTTACGCTGGTTTCATTTTTATTTAAAGATTTGAATTTAGTTAAGGCGAATTCCAATTCGTTTTTTTCGATGGGCTTCATCAAATAATCGATGCTATTTACCTTAAAAGCTCGAATCGCATATTCGTCATATGCTGTGGTGAAAATTACAGGACAAGTGATTTCGATTTCGTCAAAAATAGCAAAACTCAGTCCATCTGCTAAACGAATGTCCATTGTAATTAAATCTGGACATGGATTCGATTTTAGCCATGCAACAGTATCTACAACAGTATCAATAATGCCTAGAATTTCGCAATTGGGTTCGAGTTCTTCCAACAGCCTTTTTAATCGGCTAGCGTTAATGCTTTCATCTTCTACAATTAAAATCTTCATAACTCTTAAATTAATGGCAGACGTACTTCATAATAGCCATTTGTTTCTGTGAAAATCGGCATTCTCTGAGATAAAATTTTATAACGAAATTCGATGTTTTTATTTCCAATTCCTGTTGAAGTCAACGTTTTTCCAGCGGTTCTTTGCAGATTATTTCGAACGATAATATCACCAGAATCCGAAAAAACAGAAATGGTTAGCGGATTAGTCAAAGTTGCCATATTGTGTTTTACCGCGTTTTCTACCAACAATTGCAAGGTCAAAGGCGGTAAATGAAGTGCCAACGAAGCAGAATCGATATTAATCTTCAAATCAATTTTTTCGCCTAATCTTTTTTTCAATAAATAAAAATAGGCATTCAGGAATTCTATTTCCTCTTTTACTGTAATGGTATCTTTGTTTGAATTTGAAATCATATAACGATATACTCTCGTTATATTTTCTAAGAACGAAGCCGCTTCTTTCTGATCTTCATAAATCAATTCGGTCAAAGTGCTGAAATTATTGAACACAAAATGCGGATCTAACTGCATTTTTAGAGACTCTAATTTCGAACGTGTTACGGCTTCTTGAAGTTCTGAAGCTTTCACTTTTAATTCAGCTGTTTCTATCGCATTTAAACGCCATCTGTTTAAAAGAAAAATTCCAGTATGAATAGCACTTATAAATAGTGATATAATGGCCGCCATGATTTTGGATTGCCAAATGGTAACCAAATCATTTTCTTCTAAAGCTGTACACGGGTATAAATAATCCCAAAGCCATGAAAAAAAGTAATTAAGAAGAATATTTCCTGCAATTAAGCAGATAAACTGGGCAATGGCCCTAAAGGCTGGATTTTGCTCCCAACTTATGTAATAATTTAACTTTCGGCCAACAAACAAAGTGAGCTCTGTAAGTATGGCGCAATACAATAAAATAATGAAGATGTCGAAGGTCTGGTCTAAATCGAGCAAACCTTCTTCTTCAAAATTTCTGTACGGATTTAGAAAATAATAAGATGAAAGATAAACCAAAAAAACGGCTGGAATTACTATAACTCTGTAGTATTTATAGAAAAAATTCTTGCCCGATTTTTTATTTTGGTTCTTTCTACCCATTTATTCCCTCAACTGTAAAATTGAAAAATCCTATTTTATTAGTGTTCCACTAGAACACCTTCTTCTTTGTTATCGGCTTTAATAGTTTCAACTACTTTTTTATCGCGCATAACGCCCCATTTTAAGCAAGTTGCACCCCAAGAGAATCCTGCTCCAAATGTAGTAATCAATACATTTTGACCTTCTTTGAAATCATCTTTGAAGTCCCATAAACACAACGGAACTGTTGCAGATGTTGTATTTCCGTAACGGTCGATATTTACTTTTACTTTTTCAAAATCAATACCTAAACTTTCGCCCACAGCTGTAATAATTCTCAAATTAGCCTGATGTGGAACTACCCAGTCAATTTGGTCAGCTTCCAATTCATTTTTTGCCAAAGCGTCTTGAGAAACTTGGCTCATGGCAGCAACGGCTCTTTTAAATACAAAAGCTCCGTCTTGTTTTAAATAGTGTGTTCTATGTAAAAGACTCTGCATAGAAGTTGGATTTCTAGAACCTCCCGCTGGAACAGCCAAAGAAGAAACTCCACTTCCGTCGGTTTTCAAGATAGTTTTCATTAAACCTGCATCAGATTCGCTTTTTTCTAATAAAACGGCTCCTGCACCATCTCCAAAAAGAATACAGGTATTACGGTCTTCATAATCTACGATAGAGCTCATTTTATCTGCTCCAACGATGATTAGTTTTTTGTAGCGTCCACTTTCGATCATGTTTGCTCCCATTTCCAGCGCATACAAAAATCCACTGCAAGCCGCATTCATGTCAATTCCAAAAGCATTTGTAAGTCCGCTTTTATCGCAAACAATACTTGCTGTTGGTGCTAAAATGTGATCTGGAGTTGCTGTTGCTACTAACAACGCTTCTATTTCTCCACGATCTACATTATAATTTTCGATAAGATTTTCAATCGCTGCTGCGGCAAGATCAGATGTTGCTGTGTCGTCGTCTGCGATTCTACGTTCTCTAATTCCAGTTCTTTTAATGATCCATTCCTCCGATGTATCAACTGTCTCTGAAATTTTTTTGTTGGTCAAAATTGATGATGGTACGTAACCACCTATAGCTGTAATTACTGCGCTCATTGTTTTTTATTTTTTTTAAGCTTTGTACTCTTAGAACCCAATGCTTAATATTTTTTCTTCTTTTTGACAGCTCCCGATAGGAAACGAAATATCTTATAGAGCAGTCGCAGGAAACAATTTTAGTATTCCTTAAAAGCCGATTAAATCTGTTAGCAATAACTTTTTTTGAGAAATTAATGTTTTAGAAAACCTTAACAAACTAAAAACACTATACAAAATCCAATTAAAATAAATTAAAAACCTATACAAAGTGTTCTCTCGGTATTACTTTGTGTAGAATCTTTAATTTATCTTATTTTTAAAATCATACAATGCGGTTTCAGTTTGCAGATAATTCTCAATTTTGGCTGTTGCCAATGCTGATAAAAAAACCTATCTGCATTACGTTTTTTAGAGTGCCACAAAATTAATTTAAAAATATCTTAAACTAGCAGACAATTAAGAATAATTAACAAAACTGGCTGAAATGTTAAAATATAATTTTGAAATTCGACAACTAGCTCCAAAAATTATAAAATCCCTAAAATCAAAAAAAATCTGTTAAATTTTATTTTGATACCATTTCTTCAAAAAAACTTTATAATTTTTATATCATTATTTTTAAATCAAATCAATCTTTAATAATTCGGAAATGACAATAATGGGATATCAAGTCCCGCTGCCAGAATCCTAGTTTTGCTTCTGTGAACCAAAGAATCCCAAAAACCGTATTTTTGAGGCACCATAATCAGAAGATCGGCTTCATAATTTTTAATTTCTTTCTTAATTTCGTTAATAACAGCGTTCGATCTAACTGTTTTATACAGATATTTTACATCTTCAAATTCTTTTTCGAGATTCGAATTCATCAAAATTCTGTGCTGTTCTTCTTTCAAATCATCCAATTTATCATCTACAGTAAAAAACTCAATTTCGGCTTCAAAATCACCTAAAGCATTTTTGATCCAACTGAATTTTTTAATGGCCGAAAAACTTAAGCTGTCGCAAGCATATAAAACCTTTCTTATATTAACGAAACGTGCATTTTGAGGAATAGCCAAAACTGGAATCTGCAAATTTTTAATCGCTGTTGTAGTTGAATTTCCTAATAATTCCTGCTCAAAAGAACGCTCCGCCATTCCCATTACCACAACATCTGCATTGGTCTCCTTAATAATTCTTGGAAGTTCATCTTCTAAAAAAGAATACGTACAAATTGCTGCAGTTTCAATTCTATATAAATCGGCTGTTTCCTTTGCCAATTTTTCTAGTCTAGCAATTGCTCTGTCAATCTGCTTTTGCATAGCATCAGCAGTTATATGTGAGTTTGCGCTATGCACGCTCAGAGAAAATGAATTAAATAAAACCAATTTTGCGCCAGTAGCTCTTGCAAGCCCAGCTGCATAAGCCACTGCGTTATTTGCAATATCAGAAAAGTTTGTCGCGGCGATTATAGTAAGAGGTGAAATCATAAATTAAGTAATTAAGCTTTCTGCAAAATTGCCTAAATAAACGCTTTACATTTTTTTTATATAACCGAATAATCATTTTTTACGACCCAACCGTAAAATATCATTCCTGAAAAAATAGCCATTCGTTTTTTGTTTCTTACTTTAAAACCATCAAAAATTACTGAAGCGAGCCGTTTCAATATTTAGTATTTTTACCTTTATTAAAACTTCAGTAATGGATGCTAAAAACCTCTTAAAAGAACATGTCTCAAAAATTGTTGCCTTAACAGACAAACAGTTTGATTATTTCTTTTCGCATTTTAAAACAGAAACTTTTAAGAAAGGGCAAACTGTTATTAGTGAAGGTCAGAATGTTGACAAAGAGTATTTTGTTGTTTCTGGCTGTCTAAAATCTTTTTATGTTAATGATGAAATAAAAATGTACATTCTGCAGTTTGCGATGTCTACTTGGTGGGCATCAGATTATGCGGCACTTTACAACAAAACCAAAGCAACAATTAATGTAGATTGCATTTCGGACGTTGAAATTCTTTCTCTTTCTAATGATGACCGAGAAAAACTCTGCAGAGAAATACACGAAGTTGAGCATTTCTTTAGATGGCGTACCAATCGCGGTTATGTGGCTTCTCAGAAAAGATTGCTTTCTTTTATGAATAATGATACGAAAACGAGATACGAAGAACTGCTGGCTCTCTACCCTGCTTTATACAACACTGTTCCCAAACATTTAATCGCAGCTTATCTAGGTGTTTCAAGAGAAACTTTAAGCCGATTATACAACGCTTCCAAATCGCATTGACGAATGTGATCTACATCACGTAATGAACTTCTGAAACCGCCATTACTTTGTACTATAAATTAATAACAATTTAAAAGTATAAAATAATGGAAACTCAAAATTTTAAAATTTCAAATACTGAAAGTCAAGTAAACTGGATTGGAAAAAAAGTTACTGGACAACACAATGGAACAATTAATATTGAAAAAGGTAATTTTACTTTTTCTAATAATGAACTTACTGGCGGAAATGTCATTATCGATACTACTTCTATAGTAATTCTTGACGTTACCGATCCTGCAACAAATCAGCAATTTGCTGGACATTTGGCTTCAGATGATTTCTTTTCTACAGATAAATTTCAAACTGCTACTTTAGATATTACAGCGGTTTCGAAACAAACTGAATCAGATTATTTTATTGAAGGCAATCTTACGATTAAAGCTATTACATATCCAATTGGTTTTAATTTGGAAGTAAAAAGAAACGAGAGCGATTTGAAAGCTTCAGGTAAAATTATCATTGACCGCACCAAATATGACATGAAATTCCGTTCTGGCAATTTCTTCACCAATCTTGGAGACACTTTAATCTACAATGATTTTGAATTGGATGTTAACCTAACCGCAAAACTTGCTTAATACCTAGAAATCATGCCATACGTAAAAATTGAATTAACAAGAGAAGGCGTTACCAGAGAACAAAAACAACAACTGATTTCTGGTATTACAGAACTCATCACTGAAGTTTTAGACAAAGATCCAAACCTTACTCATATTGTCATTCAGGAAATAGAATTGGACGATTGGGGATTTGCAGGCGAACAAGTTTCGGTATTGCGCGAAAAAGGCATTACCGCTCAAAGAAAAAAAAACTTTTAAGAATAAGAAAAAATGAAAACAATTATAATCACCGGTGCCTCTACAGGCATCGGTAAAACAACCGCACAATTATTTTTAGAAAAAGGGTATAATGTGGTGATCAACTCCGCAAATTTAAAAAACCTTGAAAATACGTATCACGAATTAGGGCATCCTAACCAATTAGCAATGGTACATGGCGATGTAAGTCTTATTGCTACGGGAAAACAATTAGTGCAAACGGCTTTAGAACGTTTTGGAAGCGTCGATGTATTAATCAATAATGCGGGAATTTTTCAGCCTCAATCTTTCTTAGATGTTGAAGAACAAGATTTAGATCGTTTTTTAAACATTAATTTAAAAGGAACTTATTTTACCAGTCAAGCCGCAGTAAAACAAATGCTTGTGCAAGGAGAAGGATCTATTATTAATATCGGAACCGTTTTGGTTGACCATGCTATTGATGGATTTCCTGCTACAGCACCAATTTCAAGCAAAGGCGGCATTCATGCGTTTACCAAACAGCTGGCAGCAGAATTTGGCAAAAACAATATTCGGGTAAATGCGATAGCTCCCGGAATCATTCGAACACCGCTTCAGGCAAAAACAGGTGTTGATGATGCAGACAGTTTAGCTGGACTTCATTTACTAAATCGTATTGGAGAAACCAACGATGTGGCACAATTGGCTCTTTATTTGGCTGAAAGCAATTTTGTAACGGGAGAAATCATTAATTTAGATGGCGGTCACGTTGCTGGCCATAGCATTTGATAACTTCAAAAGTTAAAATCATGGAAAATTTTAGCACAAATGCAGCTTTAATTACGGCTGTACTTATGAATTATTTTAACGGAATTTACAACGGCGACATAACTACCTTAAAAAGTGCTTTTCATCCTAAAGCAATTGTCGCTGGAGATATCAACGGACAGCCTTATTTTAAAACTTTAGAGGAATATCTTGAAGGCGTAAAAAACCGTAAAAGTCCGAAAGAATTGGGCGAAGATTTCAAAATGAAAATCCTATCTTTAGAAATTATCAATAACACAGCTGTTGCTAAAGTTCAGGTTCCAATCTTTGGTTACAATTACTACGATCAGTTAAGCTTTGTTATTGTTGATGGTAAATGGATTATCATCAATAAATTACTAACAAACGTAAATTAAAATACAATGTGGAATTCAACCAAAATAACACAGTTACTAGGAATTGAGTATCCAATTTTACAAGGTCCTATGGGCGGTGGTTTTTCAACTGCCGCCTTATTGGCTGCCGTAAGCAATGCAGGCGGATTAGGCAGTTATGGCGCTTATACGCTCACTCCCGAAGAAATTCGTGAAGCTGGAAAAGAAATAAAACTCGCTACTTCTAAACCTTATAATATTAATTTATGGGTTAATGATGTTGACAAAAGCCTCCTAAATTATCCTCCAGAAAAACTGGAAAAAATAAAACTGCTTTTTAAGCCTTATTTTGACGAATTAGGGATTCCGCTTCCTGATTTATCTTCTGATATTCCTTCTAAATTTGAAAAACAAGTTGAAGTTTTATTCGAACTCAAACCAGCCGTTTTTAGTTTCATTTTCGGAATTCCATCTAAAGAAATCCTTCAAGAAAGTAGAAAACTAGGCATAAAAACCATTGGAGCCGCAACGACTCTAGAAGAAGCACTCGCTCTAGAAGATGCCGAAGTAGATGCTATTATCGCTGCTGGATTTGAAGCGGGAGGTCATAGACCATCATTCTTAAAACCAGCGCAAGATTCTTTCACGGGATTATTCACTCTTGTACAGCAACTAAAAGCTAAAACCAAAACGCCAATTATTGCTGCGGGCGGAATTATAGATGCAAAAGGAATAAAAGCCGCAATGGCGTTAGGTGCCGATGCCGTACAATTGGGAACTGCTTTTATGGTTACCGATGAATCTGGCGCTGCACCGATTCATAAAGAAATGCTTTTTACAAAACCAAACACGCCAACAACAGTTTCGAAATCACTAACAGGAAGAATGGGCAGAATGATCAGCAATACAATTTCTGATGCTGTTCCTTTTGAAACTGAGGTATTACCATTTCCGCTTCAGACCAAATTAATCGCACCTTTAAAAGTAGCCGCACTCGCGCAAGGAAGAACTGATATGGTTAGTTTTTGGTCGGGACAAAATACAAGCAATTTAAAACATCATAAAGCTGGAGAATTGATGCAGGCTTTAATTGCTGAAATGTCTGCTTAGTTTTTTTACCGCAAAGAGCGCTAAGTTTTTTTGCTTTAGATTGTGTTTTTAAGTTCGCAAAGCTTTGTCTTTTATAATCTCGCAAAATCGCAGAGTCGCAAAGGATTTTATTTTTAAAGCCACAGATTATTAGGATTAAAAGGATTTTGTTTCACGCAGATTTTGCAGATTTTAGCAGATTTCATTTTTATTATTTAAAAAATCTGCGCCGATCTGCTTAAATCATTTTAAATCTGCGTGAAATAGAACTTTGCGACTCTGCGACTTTGCGAGATTAAAAACCATAACATTTCCACACAAAGCTTTGCGAACTTAAAATCTCCAGCATTTATATAAAAAAATCCTTGCGCTCTTTGCGGTTAAAAAACACCACCCAACATCCCGTCCATTTCACCCCGAAGTTTGTCCGTTTCAACAAGATTCTGATTTCGTTTTTAAGGCTTTCAACGCACATTTGTACCGTTAAATAACTTTAAATATCAAAATCATGAACTCAAAAACAACAAAAATTATCTATTGGACAGGCGCAGTATTAACTTCTTTATGGTTTGGCGCAAGCGGTTTCTTCGAATTAACAAACAATCCATTGGTTTGGGGAATCACACAACAATTGGGTTATCCAGCGCATTTTATCTACATCTTAGGCGTTTTTAAAGTAGCTGGAGTTATTACGCTTTTAATTCCGAACAAATTACTGAGATTGAAAGAATGGGTTTTCGCAGGCATATTTTTCGACATCATTTTTGCTTTCTTTTCAAAAATTGCGGTCTTAGGTTTCGGGGCTGCAACTGATGCGATTATTGCCTTTATCATGGTGAGCGTAACCTATGCAATGTATAGAAAACTATATACTGCAACTTACGTTCCTTCAGAAATCAATTAAAACAAAATTACATCAAAATAAAAATGCCTAATAATTAAATATTAGGCATTTTATTATTTTCTATTTAATCTTTCTTTAATTAATTATCATGAAAAAGATCATCTTAATTCTCTGTTTTATACTTTCAGCTTTGTTTTTTATAAGCTGTTTTATGTTTCCTGGATTATAAAATCAAGCCAATTAATTTATCTGAATCATCAATAAATTAATTGGTTATCTATTTTCCAGCCAACTCAAAAATGCTGTTGCTTTTTCTTTTCCTACCAATATTTTTTCTTCTGTTGGAACACTTAATTTTACCAATATCTTTCTCGAGAAATAATGTTCTGCTTCTCTTATAGCTGTAAAATTAACCAAATACTGTCTGTTAACCCTAAAAAACTGAATTGGTGATAAAAGTTTATGAATATCATCCAAAGACTGCGTTAACGGATATTCATTTTTATCTAAAGTCATAATCGTTGGCGTTTCATTTCTGATATAAAAAAACGCAATATTCTCCGTTAAAACCGTTTGGTATTTATTGTTTTTAAAAACCAAAAAACTGCTTTTCCCTTTGTTTTCTCCATTTCGAGTCAGCAAATAATCAAAATCGGGCATTGCTTTTTTATTTCTTTGAAAGAAGTTTTTCAGTTCTCCCGCTTTCTTCAAAGCTTGCGAAATACTTTCTCTTGAAAAAGGCTTTAAAACATAATCAATTCCGTTTGACTTGAAAGCGTCGATTGCATAATCATCAAAAGCGGTACAGAAAATTACGGGCGATAAAACCTCAACATTCTTAAAAATCTCAAAACACTGACCATCTGCCAGCTGAATATCCATGAAAATCAAATCGGGCTGATCGTTTTCTGAAAGATAATCCACCGCCCCGTCAATGCTTTGTATATACGACAAAATCTGAACATCGGGTCTGATGCTCAGAATTAGCTGGCCAAGCGCTTTGGCCGTTTTTACTTCATCTTCAATTATTATGATAGTCATAATCAAGTGGTATTTTTACTTTAAAGGTAGTTTCGTCTTTGTCAATTTCAATTTCTTTATGAATCAGGTGCATAAAACGCTGGTTGATATTATCTAAACCAACACCTGTAGACACGGCGCCTCTTTTGAGCTGAATTTTATTTTCGACCACTAAAAACTCATTTTCTGTATAGAGTTTTATTTTCAAGGGTTTATCTAAAGAAACGACATTGTGTTTGATGCAGTTTTCAATCAATAATTGCAAAGTAAAAGGCGGAATTGCCGAATCGTACTGTTTTGGATTTACTTCATTTTCTAAAACAAATCCGTCTTCAAAACGAGCTTTCAGCAGATAAACATACGAATCTAAAATCTGAAGTTCTTCGCTTAGCGGAATCAAATCCATTTTTCGGCTTTCTAGCGTAAAACGATAAAAATCGGATAATTTCAAGATAAAATCCGAACTCTGCGGGTCTTGAATATCAACCATAGATTTTAGCGTATTCAAACTATTAAACAAAAAATGCGGATTGACCTGCTGTTTCAATAATTCGTATTGAGCGCCTAAATTTACGGCTTTTGTGCGTTCTAGTTCAACTCCCATTTGCTGTGTCTGATAATTTTGAAAAAGCAGATGCAAAAACATATAGACAATCAAATTGATTAAAACTCCTCGAAGTTCAAACATGATTGGTGCATCCATTTTTGAAACCTGAAACAATTCCTGATGCGCAATTACCAGAATCACCATCAAGACAATCCCTAGAATAACACTCAGTAAAAGTTTCCAGTTAAACAGACTTTTATTAGCATGATTAGCAGAAAATTTGGGCAAACTGTAGATGTTGTAGTACCATATAAAAAGAGAAAACAACAGCGTAATCGAAGAATTTATAATAAGATCTCCAGGTGTAGAATCGGCATCAAATAATTTAGGAATCGAAGCCATAACCGCCAATGCAATCGAACTTCCCCAAATGACTTTGAGCGAAACCTGAAAACGTTTTGTTTTTTCCATATTTTAATTGGTTTGTTATGATCAAAGATAAGTTTATTTGAAAAAGATTTCACGCAGATTTTATAGGATTTTAGCAGATGTATGTGGATTTTTTTCCCAGTTTCCCACACAGTTGTCATTTCGACGAAGGAGAAATCTTCGTAAGTAACTCCACACAGCACGTCGCCAATCTTTGTAGAGCTTCTTGTGGAGATTTCTCCTTCGTCGAAATTGTAAAAGTTACTTATT
>NZ_JUIV01000008.1 GCF_004151235.1 Flavobacterium anhuiense | reverse complement strand
GTTGTAGTGTAGCACTTGTCGGTAACTTTATAGGTCACTGTCACTGTTCCGCCGTCGCATAGTTTCGGAGCCGTCGGACTGCCTTGGATTTCCCCTTTCGCATCACAGCCTCCGCTTACGCTAAAGCCTGCTTTAAAGGTTTCGAAAGCTGCGTCCAATGCTGCCTGATCGGCATAAGCGCAAGCGGAAGCGCTAAACGGATCCGGAGATACAGGAACAACTGCTGAAGGAGCGGTAATGGTGAAGTCTCTGCTGATGGTTGTAGTGTAGCACTTGTCGGTAACTTTATAGGTCACTGCCACTGTTCCGCCGTCGCATAGTTTCGGCGCTACTGGACTGCCCACAAACTCGCCTTTCGCATCACAGCCGCCGCTTACGCTAAAGCCCTGTTTGAATGTTTCGAAAGCTGCGTCCAATGCTGCCTGATCGGCATACGCACAAGCGGAAGCACTAAACGGATCTGGAGACACAGGAACCACTGCTGAAGGCGCAGTAATCGTGAAGTCTCGGCTGATTGTAGTAGTGTAGCATTTATCAGTAATCATGTAGCTTACACTTGTAGTTCCGCCCTGACATAAGTTTGGCGCTGTCGGACTGCCCACAAACTCACCTTTCGCATCGCAGCCTCCGCTTACGCTAAAGCCCTGTTTGAATGTCTCGAAAGCTGCGTCCAATGCTGCCTGATCGGCATATGCGCAGGCTGAGGCATTCACTGCTGCTGGAGCTTCAGGCGTTATTGCTGAAGGTGCGGTGATCGTAAATGTGGCAGAACATGATTTCTGTAATCCGCAAGAATCAGTGACGTTGTAGTTTACAGTTACAGTTCCTCCACATAAAGCTGGAGGAGTCAAATTCTCTAATCCTGCAATTGTTAAAGTTCCGTTACCTCCTGAAGCTGTAAAGCTTTGTTTAAAAGCATCAAAAGCAGTATTAACCGCGGCCTGATCGGCATAAAAACAAGAACTTTTTATATTATCTTCAGGGCAAGTTATATTAATAGGCGTTGGCGGAGTACTTGTCACAACTACGTCATCTGCTTTTTTACATCCATTTATAGGGTCGGTAACTGTTAAGGTATATGTTCCTGCCTTATCAATTGTTGGTGTGAGCGTTGTACCGCCCGATACAATGTTTCCGTCCAATGTACTCCATAAATAGGTCGCATTAGGCGTACTTGATGAGCCGGATAATTTTATTGATGTTATTAAACACGTTAAAGCCTTATCTTCTCCCGCATTAACATTTGGCGGTTCTTTATTTTCAAGGACTGTGACCGTTTTTTTAGCAAAACAGCCTTCTAAATTTGTATAAGCATATACCGTATAAACTCCCTTAACAGATACAACAGGAGCATTTCCTGGTATAAAAGGGCCATCGGCTATGCCATCAGGTGAAGGTCCGTACCATTTTATAGTGGCATTTGGCGGGGTTGGCGTTGCTGTTAAAGTAGCTGTCGGATTATTACAGGTTAATGGATTACTAACATTACCCACTACGGCTACATCTGTAATATTTCCAAATAGATAAGGTCCTGAAAAATCTTTTAATTCTGCAGTAAATGAAGATGACGATCTTGTTTTTACTATCAGACTACCCAATAAATTTGAACAAGGACTTTGATTAACATTTCGGCTATCCAGTCCTAATGCTGTCAAATTAAGTCCAAACTCTGTAAACTGCAAAGCTTTATAATTATCTTGAAAAGAAGCTTGTGAACCTTCTAAAGTTCCCCAAGGTGGGCCTAATGTGGCTGCTGTAACATTAACAACTGCAAAAACATTGGTAAGTATCCCTCCTCCTTTTGCTTTTATTTCGGCATATCCGTAAGGAGGTGCACCATTGCCTTGGTCAAAAACACCAGTTAGATCAAATGGTCTGTTAGGTCTTGAGTTAAAATTAGCAATATCGGCACTAGACATCCAGACTCTTACACTACCCAGTGGTTTTGTACCGCCATTTTCAAAATCGATAGCAACAAGTACGTCACCAGGAACAAGTATTTTTCCTGTGGCATCAAAAGTCCATGCCGTATGTCCTGCTTGACTACCTGTACCAACTAATGCACTACCGTTGAAGCTAACTTCTGTTCTAAAAAATTCAAAATCAAAATGTGAGTTCCCATCAGAAGAAATTTTAGATGCTCCTCCATAGCCCCATAAAATTCCATTAGGATTAATTGCTAATGCGGCTGGAGATAAGTCTCTCCTTAAATAGCCGTAAACATCAACAATATCATCCTTTTGAGGGATACTACCTGAACCTAAAGCCCAAGTAGTCGGATTATCACCGTTCTTGTTGGAATTTCCAGAAAAAGTATTAGAGTCGTTGTTACTTTGAGTTGAATTTCCGTCACGCCCGTAAACAGCATCAATCCACAAAAAATTACCAACCATGGTATTTTTGGGTTTCGACATTCTTTTTTCGAATGTAAAATTATTATTAGCTTGGATTGATGTTTTCAGTCCCGCCGCATTAGTCTGATCTATAACATTTTGACCGGTTCCATTTGCAAAAGCAGAGCTAAAAAACCAGTCATCATAGATGCCCGAAACCGTTGGGGGAACTAAAAATTGCTCTTTGTTTGCATAAACGTCAGCATCAATACCAAAATTAGCCTGTACAGCCGCTCCAGATATAGCTTGTGAATGCAAGGAAGGATTGAAAGCAAATAGCATAAAAAGTACCATCACATAAAATTGATACTTTTTGTGCACAATAATTTTCGCCAAATTAAAATTTGGGAAAATTAAATCGATAAAAGAACAACGAAAGATTTTACAAAATTCATGTAAAATCATGATGTGATAAAGAATAGTTTTTTTCATAATAATAGTATTTAGAATACCATTACATTAGCAAAAAACCAGATAGTCTGCAGATTTGGCAATTACATGTAAATAATAAACCATCTTCAAAAGTTATGAAGCACAAAATCTAAAACTCTTATAAAAAAGACTTGACCCTCAGAAATTAATCTGACATTGACGATCAGGGGGGATAAACATTTGTTAAAATTAGTTAATAACCTAAATGCTCTCAATTAAAAAGGAGTAAAATCGATATCATTCAAAAATAATCGATGAACGGAACATAATAAGAAAGAAAAGTAGTACGAAGCGCTTTTTCAAATAAAAAAAAGACCTTTCATTTTTCAAAAATAAAAGGTCTTTTTTGTCAATTTCCTAAAAAACATATTAGCAAAACAACACAATAACACGCATGTTGATTAAAAAATATGAATTTCGTAATTACTTTGTTTTAGTTTTAAACAAAATTTTACTAAAAAATAATGCATGATACGGAAGCGAGTTTTCCCAATAATCCCATGTATGAGCTCCTGGACGTTCTGTATAATCGTGGTCGACTTTGTTATAAACTAATCTTCTGTGTAACTCTCTATTGGGTTCAATTAAAAAATCATCTACACCGCAATCTATTATTAGTGGCAACTTGTTCGCTTTTAGTTTATCTGCCATTCTTAAAACAGAATTTTGCTCATACAATTCAGTATTTCCGCTTTTATCGCCAAAAACAGGCTGCATTAATTTGACAATTTGAGCAGACGAATCTCTGTTAAGCATTGTACTCATATCTACGGCACCGCTCATACTTCCAGCTGCACAAAACAAATCGGGATGTCTGGCTGATAAATACAAAGCGCCATGACCCCCCATTGAAAGCCCCGTGATTACTCTTCCGCCTTTATTGGCAATTGTTCGGTACGTTTTATCTACTTTCTGAATTACTTCCTGCGTAATAAAAGTCTCAAACTGACTTTCTTTATTTACAGGACTATCAATATAAAAACTAAACGTCTCGCCTTCCGGCATTACGATTATCATATTATATTGATCTGCAAGATTGTGAACCAGTTTCTTGTTTGGAGTATTTTTTAGCCAGTCGCTAAAATGTCCGTATGCGCCATGCAACAGATACATAACCGGAAAAGTGGTTTTGCTTTTAGCATAAGAATTGGGCAAAACTACCGCTACTTTATAGGTTTTTCCCATTGCAGTGCTGGCAATTTGAAGTGTGTCTACTTTTGCAGCGTATGTCATGGTGGTAAGACAAAGCAAAAATGCAGACAATAGCATTTTAAATTTCTTCATTTTAATTTTTTTTTCTGATTAGGGTTTGTAAATATACCTTTTTTCAGAATAAAATATATGAAAAATCCGACCTCTTCTTGCACTTAAAAAAGATAGCCACGAATTCACGAATTTTATTAATTTTATTAATTTTATTAATATTAATTCGTGAATTCGTGGCTAAAAAAATTTAACTAAAAAAATCAGCTAATTATTATCTTATGCTCGTGACGGTATTGCGAAGCGCTTTTACCTGTATATTGTTTAAACGATTTGCTGAAGTGGCTGAAATTATTAAAACCGCTTTCGTAACAAACCTCATTAATACTTATAGGCTGTTCTGCCAAAAGCTTTGAAGCATGCACTAAACGATATTCATTTACAAACTCAGTAAATGTTTTGTTTGAAATTTTCTTGAAATAACGACAAAAAGAAGGCGTTGTCATGCTAACCAAACTAGAAACCTCATCTATAGAAATAGATTCCTGAAAATGATCTTTCACAAAATTGAAAACCACATTCATACGATCATTGTCCTGAGTCTGAAGTTCCATCGTAAATCCGTCTGCATTTAAAATGGTATATTCTTCAGCTGATTCTAGTTCGTCTAAAACAGTCAAAAGAGTCATTAATCTTTGAAATGGCGGTTCATTTTCCATCATTTCAATTTTTTCTCCAATACGTTTTTTCGTTTCACCACCAAAAGCGATTCCACCTTTAGCTTGTTTTAATATATTCTGAACTTTTTTCATTTCGGGAGCAACAAAAAAATCGCTTCCTAAAAATTCAGGTTTTATATGAATAACAGTTTCATTTGTATTTCCTGTCTGCTCATTTGTAAAACCGCAATGCGGTAAATTAGCTCCTATTAAAAGTAAACTACCATTGGTATAATAAGAAACATGGCTTCCTATTTGTCTTTTTCCAGCCCCGCCATTTATATAAACCAACTCAATTTCTGGATGATAATGCCATAAATGAGCTTTGCTATTGGTCTTTTCGGCGTGCTTAGTGTAGGTAAAAGAACTTCCGTATGAGTTAGTTATCACTTCTAGAGCTGGGGCAATAGTCTTCATGATAATTTCTTTAAAAAATAATAGCAAATTTAACAAAATCACCTAAAATAATTTAAATTTTAACCTACAACGGTTTCGTAAATGCGAATTTCACATTAAAATAACGTTCTTAGTACTGAAAAATTTATATCAAAATCGGCTTTTTTTTAGGGTCTTATTTTTTTTCCTCACTTTTTTTCTATTTATCCCATTTAAAACTAGATTTTATACCAATATGTTAAAAATTGTAAGAAAGATGGAAATTTTAAGAAGTATTAAGTTTTCGAAAAACTTTGAAGAATAACAATCAAATTAACAAAAACATAAGATTTAAATCAAATTTTAACCTATAACGGTTTCGTAAATGAGAATATAGCATATAAATTGGAAAATATAGATGTTAAAATAACACACATGCTGCTATAACTTTGCCTCAGAGAAATGAACGAAAAAAATTTAATACTATAGAATATGAAAAAGATTATGAAATTAAGTTTAGTATGTGCAGTACTTCTAACAGGAATGAGTACTTATGCAATTGATGGAAATGAAACGTTAAATCTTCATGTATTAAAAGGAAATGGCAAGGTAATTGCTTTTGGAATTAATCAATTACAAAAAGCAGTTATTAGTATATATGATGATAATGGTGAATTAATCTATACTGAAACCGCTTCTGGTAAAGACGGAATCTTAAGAACTTTCAGTTTAGAACAGTTTCCAGAAGGAAAATATATTTTAGAAGTTGCTGACAGCTTCAAAAAAGTAAAATACGATATTATTGTTAACGCTAATAGTTCTGTTTTGTCTTCAAAAGGAACAGTTTCTGTTAACTAAGAAAATATAAACGTTAAGTGCAATTCTTCACGGCACTTAAAACTTTATACTCTAATACAGTATAAAAAGTGAGGTTAGATAGTTAGTAAGTTAAAAACTTTCAAAAGTTTTAAAAACGGCTCTTTGTGGTTACTGAGCCGTTTTTTTTTGCTTTATACTTTCTTAACAGTAAAGTTTTTTTTACCGCAAAGACACAATCCCGATAGCAATCGGGAACGCAAAGTTCGCAAAGTTTTTTTCGATAAAGCTTTGCGAACTTTGCGTTTGTATTCACAATCTTAAGTAAAAATCTTTGCGCCCTTGCAGTTAAACACATCATCCAAAAAAACTTAGATTCTTAGTATCTCAGAACCTTAGCATCTTTCAAAAATTCCTACATTTTTTAAAGAAACCGTTATAATATTGCAAATTAAAAACCATCAAAAAAGTTGAAAAATAATAACCAAATCAACCAAAACAGTAAAAAATAAATCAAATTTTAACATATAACGGTTTCGTAAATGAGAATATAGCATCGAAATTGGCAAATATAGTATTGTTTTTTTACTTACAACTGAAGTAATTTAGCATCAGAGAATTAGAACTATTAATTTAAAAACTAAATACCATGAAAAAGATTATTAGATTGAGTTTAGTAGCAGCGTTGCTTTTCACAGGAATAAGCACTTATGCAATTGATGGAACAGCAGATTTTAACCTGCACGTTATTAAAGCTAATGGCAAAATGATCACTTTTGGTCTTAACCAAACACAAAAAGCCTATTTAGCTATTTATGACAAAGACGGATCTCTAATTTATTCTGAAACCGCTTCAGGTAAAGATGGAATTTTAAGAACTTTCAGCTTAGAAGAATTTCCAGAAGGAACTTACTTCTTAGAAGTAGAAAACGATGCAAAAAAAGCAAAATACGAAATCACAATAACTGACGATTCTTCTGTTTTATCTCAAAAAGCAGTTTCTTCGGTTTATAAAGCAGGTTTCGCTAAAAATACAAGCGTGGCAGCACGCTAAAAAAGTTTATGCTTTTCATAAGTATAAAGTGAGGTTAGATAGTTAGTAAGTTTAAAAACTTTCAAAAGTTTTAAAAACAGCTCTTTGTGGTTACTGAGCTGTTTTTTTTTTTACAACAAGAATTTTTACCGCAAAGACACAATCCCAATAGCTATCGGGAACGCAAAGTTCACAAAGTTTTTTCACAAAGCTTTGCGAACTTTGCGTTTTTATAAACTTCTCGTGTAATAATTCTTAGCGTGCTTTGCGCTAAATCTTAGCACTCTTTGCGGTTAAATTCATATTGTTTTTTGTAAATAAATCCTTAAACCATTGTAAATTTAAAAACAAGTAAAACATTAAAAAATAATAACTGAATTAACAAAAACGTTAAAAATAATTCAAGATTTAACCTATAACGGTTTCGTAAATGAGAATATAGCATAGAAATCAGAAAATACAGTTGTGCTTTTTCATGTAATACATAAGTAATTTAGCATCAGAGAATTAGAACTATTAATTTAAAACCTAAGTACCATGAAAAAGATTGCAAAATTGAGTTTAGTAGCAGCGTTGCTTTTCACAGGAATAAGCACTTACGCAATTGATGGAAATGGAGAATTTAATCTTCATGTATTAAAAGCTAATGGGAAACTGATCACTTTCGCACTTAACAAAGTACAGAAAGCCAATTTAGCTATTTATGACAATGATGGAACTTTAATTTATTCTGAAAGCGCATCTGGAAAAGATGGAATTTTAAGAACTTTCAGTCTAGAAGAATTTCCTGAAGGGACTTATTTCTTAGAAGTAGAAGACAATGTAAAAAAAGCAAAATATGAAATTACAATAACTGATAGTGCATCTTTATCAAGAACTGCAATTTCATCAGTTTACAAAGCAGGTTTTGCTAAAAATTCAAGTGTCGCTGCACGTTAAGAATCTATAAGCCAAAAAGGTATAAAATCGAGGTTAGAAAATTTAAAAAATTACGTTTAAGAAACAGCTCTTTGTGGTTATCGAGCTGTTTTTTTGTTTTATGATAAAACCAAAATTGTAAAACAAAACCATTTTCTGAAAATTATTCTTATTAATTCCAATCCATTGATTTTTAAGCACTAAAAAAAATAAAGAAAAAACAATCCGTAAGCCCAGTAATTACGTACATAGTTCAAACAAAATACAGAAATAATTACAATTCAATAACTTATGGATTTAAAAATACCATTTTATTGCTAAAAATTAAATTTGTATTTGTAGTTTTACACGTTCCACATTTAGTAATTAACAATTTAAAAAAAACATGACAAAATTTACCAAAGCTGGTTTAGTTGCTGCCTTTTTTTTAGCGACTGTGTTTACCTATGCCATTGATGGAAAAGGTGATTATATTTTAAACATTAAAACAGGAAACGGAAAAGTAGTTAGCTTTACTTTAGACACTGTAGAAAATGCATCTTTCTCTATCTATGATGAGAATCACAACTTACTTTATGCTGGAGAATCTGCAGCAGACAAATTGGAGGTTTCAAAAACTATTAGTTTAGAAAGTTTTCCTGCTGGAACTTATGTTCTAGAAGTGAAAGCAAACGACAAAGTGGAGAAACACCAAATTAAAGTCGCTGCAAAAAAAGTAAAGGCCGTGAAGTTAGATGAGTCTGTTAACCACAGTCCATCTTTCCGTCGCTAAGCCTTTTTTGTCCCCAAAGAAAAAAGTCAGAAAAGCAGCTCGTACCAGGAGCTGCTTTTTTTGTTTTCCATCAATATAACAGGTTTTATTTACAAAACGTCGTGTAAAATCACTTTATATTATTGATTTCCATATATTTGTACACTAAAATTGCAATAAGCCTACAATAAAAATAAATAAGTGAAGTTTATAATTGTTTTTATAACTGTTTCTTGCAGTGAAAAGATTTTCAAAAACAATTAATGAATACGATTAAATACCACAACCAAAACTAAAAACCTATGCAGAAAAAACTAGTTATTTTAGTATTGTTAATCGTATTTTCATTTCGTGCAAGGGCGCAAAATGAAACCTATTATAAAACCGATAAGGTCGGCGAAAAATACGCTTATGTCGACGTTATAAAAACCTACGAAAAGGTTGCTGCAAAAGGCTACAAATCTGTAGACTTATTTCAAAAACTAGGAAACTCATCGTATTCGAATTGCGAACTCGAAAAAGCAGCCGAATGGTACACCAAACTTTTTTCTCTTACCACAGATCTAGAGCCTGTATATTATTACCGCTATGCAGAATCGTTGCGTTTTATTTGTGAAAATGCAAAAGCCGATGCTATTATCGAGAAATTAAAACGCAAATCAAAAACTTCGATAAAAAAGAAAGTTTAAAAAACTTGAATTGATATAAAAAAAACCTCTCATTTCTGAGAGGTTTTCTTTTATACAAATTTACTATTTCTGATTTAGCAATTTCTCTAAATATTCAATTTTATCTTTCTCTGCTTGAAGCAAACGCTCGTAAAGCTTTTTATTTTCTTCTACCGTTTCCATTAATTTATCTAATGGATTAAAAGTGCAATTATTTCCAAAATTTACTTGGCTATCTTTTGTATCATTAAAAGTATTGAAATAATTAATCATTCCTTCTTCTGAAAAGTTTTTAATTGCTTCTGCTGTTACACCCAATGCTTTTGCAATTGCGATAAGTTTATCTTCATCAATCGTTTCACTATTTTCTAAAATAGAAATCGCTTGCTGATTTGTTCCTAAAGCCTGCGCCAAAGCTTCCTGCTTCATATCACGAAGTTCACGAATACGGCTTATTTTTCGCCCTATATGATTTGGTTTTGTTAGTGTGCTCATAATTCAAAGATAATAATTTAGTGTAAGAATCTGCGAGATGTAAAAAACATATTTAATCGTGTAGCAAACACAAAAAATTGATAGGACACATAAAAATCTATTTCTTCCTTCGCCGAATCAAACAAAAGTACAATTTTTCTTATAATAAATCTTATAGAAGTCAAATTGTAAACTATTTAAATTATATGCCTTATGGAAACGAACCAAACAGAAAAGCTACAAAAACTGCAAAAACTAACCGCTAAGTATTTTACAACGCTAAAACCAACCAATGAAGCCAATTCGTATACCGCACAATTTAAAGTGGTCAATTATTTAGAACTCGGCTGCCTTATTACCGATTTGCTAAAATTATCCATTCTAGCACTTGATAACGAGATGCATAATTTTTCTAAAAAAGATAAAAGTGCAACTATTAATGTGAGTCTGATTTTGGAAACGGTTCTGAATTTGTTTCCTATGGATGAAATGGAGTTTTTGGGGTTTGTTGGAGAGGTTGTTGATTGATTTTCTTTTTATTATTTCAAAAAGATATAAACATAGCCCGTGATTGAAACCACGGGAACGTAATATTTGTCTTGCTCTTATTGGTACCCGTGGTTGAAACCACGGGCTATATTTGATAATAAGATTTTTGTTATCTTACTGGTGCGAGCAGGGGAAAGTTCTAACGTTAAAAATCTCGCAAAGACGCTAAGTCGCAAAGTTTTTTACACAATCTTGTCATTTCGACGGAGGTGAAATCTTCATAAGTAGCTCCGCACAGAATATTGCCAATCTTTGTAGAGTTTCTTGCGAAGATTTCTCCTTTGGTCGAAATGACAAAACTTGAGGACGCCCCTTTGAGTTAACGAGCAGGAGCGCTAGCACTAACCAAGCATTCTATTTTATTAAAAAAATACTTATTTAATTATTTAGAATCTAAAGTTTTTTGCATTTATTTGTCAAAAATTATAATTAATTTATGAGCTTAAGAAAAAAGTATTGGGATCCCTTATATGTTTTTTGTACATCATATGTACTATATTTTATAATACTGTTTGCAGTAATTTTTTTAACTGTTGCTTTTGCAATCTTTGAAACAGATGAAATTTGGAGAGATCTTTTTAAAGGGCTTGGATTTACAATGGTTTCTAGTGGAGTTTTTGCTGTAATATTAAAGTCTGAACAGTTTTCTAACATCTTTCACAAAGAATTGCGAAATATTATTTACAGTGAAGAACAATTAGAAAAAAGAACAGATTTAGATAAAATATGGGAAAAAGTAACATTGGCTCTTTGCAGACAAAAATTTAAAAATATTAGTTCTAAATTACATCAAAAAATTAAAGGATTTTATTTACCTGTTACTCAGGAATATTATTACAAAAATTACAACTTAGATTTGACTATAGAATTAGACCCTATAAATCCAGATTTTGTTCGTATAACTGAGATAAATAAAACTCAAATTATTTCTCATGATATTCAATGTATAAAATACGATTTTCAGTCTAAAATTCCAGTTCCTGACGGTGACACAATTACCTCATATGAATTACAAGAATTTTCTGTTAATAATGAAAAGATAGATATAGATAAGCATCTTTCAATAAAAAACGAAAATGGTATCCTTGATATACAATTTAACTATGATTGTACTGGAAAAACAGTTTATAACATTGTTCGCAAAGAAAAAAAATCTTATAATTTAAAATCTAATCCATATAGAATCCATCTAGCTGCATGGTTGATTGAAAACTTTTATTTAGACTTACATTACAATAAAAACATGAAAATTGATTTTATCGAAATGGGATTACTTGATAAATTCACTATAGAACATATGGATAATTTACCAGCATATAAAAGATTTAAAGCAACTCTGACAGGCTTAATATTTAAAAAACAAGGCTTTATGCTGTTTTTTAAAGAATTTTAACTTATAATTAAAATAAATCTGTTATTTTCGCTGTATCTTAGAAGAAACAAAAACAACTATACATAATATATTGTAAAAGCAATCACAAACCCTAAAAAAATGATTATGAAAAACTTATCTAATGAAATAGTTATTAGCTAAACTATTTTCAAATTTAAAAAAGAAGAAAATAAACATTATAAATTTAACTGAGGTCCCAATGGGGCCTCTAATTTTTAATGAACTTACTAAATAAATCAATACGTTACAAAATATGTAATATAGTAACACCCATTTGTATTTAATTACTCTTGTTATCACATAAAGTTCATATTTGTTTTAACATTTGCATTTACAAAAAAAACCTCTCAAAAATCTTGAAAGGTTTTTCTATATCATTAAAAAAAGTAAAAATTACATATTCCTTCTATACTGCCCACCAACTTCAAACAACGCCGAAGTAATCTGACCTAAAGAACAAACCTTTGTCGCTTCCATTAAATGGTCGAATAAGTTTTCGTTTTTAATAGCCGCTTGCTGTAATGTATTTAAATGCTCGTTTACTTTTGCTTCGTGGAAATTATGCAAATTATCCAGCATCGTAATTTGATATTGTTTTTCTTCTTCTGTAGCACGAATAACTTCTGCTGGAATTACCGTTGGCGAACCTTTTGAACTTAAGAATGTATTTACACCCACAATTGGAAAATCTCCGTTATGTTTTAAAGTTTCGTAATACAAACTTTCTTCCTGAATTTTAGAACGTTGGTACATGGTTTCCATTGCGCCAAGAACTCCTCCTCTTTCTGTGATTCTGTCGAATTCCTGTAAAACGGCTTCTTCTACTAAATCGGTTAATTCTTCGATGATGAACGAACCTTGAATTGGATTTTCGTTTTTCGCTAAACCTAATTCTTTATTGATAATCAACTGAATAGCCATTGCTCTACGAACAGATTCTTCTGTTGGAGTTGTTATAGCTTCGTCATAAGCATTTGTGTGAAGCGAATTACAGTTGTCATAAATCGCATACAAAGCTTGCAAAGTCGTTCTAATATCGTTGAAATCAATTTCTTGTGCGTGTAACGAACGTCCAGAAGTCTGAATGTGATATTTCAGCATTTGCGCTCTTTCGTTGGCTCCATATTTGTTTTTCATGGCTTTTGCCCAAATTTTACGCGCCACACGTCCAATAACTGAATATTCTGGATCTACTCCGTTTGAGAAGAAGAACGATAAATTTGGTCCAAAATCGTTGATGTTCATTCCGCGGCTCAAATAATATTCCACGTAAGTGAAACCATTTGAAAGCGTAAACGCCAATTGCGTAATTGGGTTTGCTCCCGCCTCAGCAATATGATATCCTGAAATCGAAACCGAATAGAAATTACGAACGTTTTTATTAATAAAATATTCCTGAACGTCACCCATTAAACGCAAAGCAAATTCGGTTGAGAAAATACACGTATTCTGCGCCTGATCTTCTTTCAAAATATCGGCCTGAACCGTTCCGCGAACTTGAGCTAACGTTTTTACTTTTATTTCATTATAAACTTCCAAAGGTAAAACCTGGTCTCCTGTTACGCCCAAAAGCATTAATCCTAAACCGTTGTTTCCTGCAGGAAGTTCGCCTTGATATTTCGACCTTTCGATTCCTTTATCTTTATAAAGCTTGTTGATTTTAGCTTCAACTTCTTTTTCTAAACCATTTTCTTTGATATAAATCTCACATTGTTGATCGATTGCGGCATTCATAAAGAAACCTAAAAGCATTGGCGCAGGTCCGTTAATCGTCATACTTACCGAAGTCAAAGCATGAACCAAATCGAAACCTGAATATAGTTTTTTAGCATCGTCTAAACAGCAGATTGAAACGCCCGCATTTCCAATTTTTCCGTAAATATCTGGACGTAAATCTGGATCATTTCCGTATAAAGTTACGCTGTCAAAAGCTGTAGAAAGACGTTTTGCTGGCATTCCCGCACTCACATAATGAAAACGCTTGTTGGTTCTTTCTGGTCCGCCCTCGCCCGCAAACATTCTTGACGGATCTTCGCCCTCACGTTTAAACGGATATAATCCCGATGCAAAAGGAAATTCTCCTGGAACATTTTCCTGTAAATTCCAACGCAAAATATCGCCCCAACCTTCATATTTAGGCAAAGCAATTTTTGGGATTTGTAAATGCGATAAACTTTCAGAATGTGTCGCAATCTTGATTTCTTTATCACGAACTTTAAACGAGTAAACAGGATTTTTGTATTTGGCTACTTTTTCGTCCCAATTCAGGATAATCTCCCAATTGTACGGATCTAAGTCCATTTTTACTTTATCGAATTGATTCAGTAAAAGGTTTAAAAAGATTCTGTTTTCGTCAAGTCCTTCGACTCCGCTCAGGATGACACTATTGTCGTCTATTCCTGCTTTTGTGATTTGAGGAACTTTTCCAGAAACCGATTCTATGGTTTTGAAAATTCCGTATAATTTCTGAGCTACTTTTTGCTGTGCAACTGCTGTTTCATCATAATTTCTATTATTCTCAGCGATTTCAGACAAATAACGTGTTCTTCCTGGCGGAATCACGAATATTTTCTCGCTCATTTCTTTAGTGATTTCAAAAGTCGATTTCAAATCTGAAGCCGTTTTTTCAACCACTTTATCCATAATCGCTTTGTAAAGCGTGTTCATTCCCGGATCATTAAACTGCGAAGCAATTGTTCCAAAAACCGGCATTTCGTCTGGGCTTTTATCCCAAAGGCTATGGTTTCTTTGATATTGTTTTTTTACATCGCGCAAAGCATCAAGCGCACCTCTTTTGTCAAATTTGTTTAAAGCCACTAAATCTGCAAAATCAAGCATGTCGATTTTCTCCAATTGCGTTGCAGCTCCAAATTCTGGTGTCATTACATATAAAGAAACGTCTGAATGATCCATTATTTCAGTATCAGACTGTCCGATTCCTGAAGTTTCTAAAATAATCAAATCATATTTCGCAGCTTTCAAAACCTGAATTGCTTCGGCTACATATTTAGATAAAGCCAAATTCGACTGACGTGTCGCCAGCGAACGCATATATACACGAGGATTGTTAATCGCATTCATACGGATTCTGTCTCCTAAAAGCGCTCCTCCTGTTTTTCTTTTCGAAGGATCGACAGAAATTAATCCGATTGTTTTTTCTGGGAAATCAATTAAAAATCGGCGAACCAATTCGTCAACCAAAGAAGATTTTCCTGCTCCTCCCGTTCCTGTAATTCCTAGAACTGGAATTTTAGAACTTACATTGCTTTCGTGAATTTTATCAAAAACTGGTTTCGCAATTTCAGGGAAGTTTTCGGCAGCAGAAATTAAACGCGCAATTGCCGTTGGAACCTTATTTTCGATATGATCGATTTCTCCGTTTAATTTATCTCCAATCGGAAAATCGGCGCGTTCAACCAAATCATTAATCATTCCTTGTAAACCAAGAGAACGTCCGTCGTCTGGAGAATAAATTCTTGTAATACCATATTCATGTAATTCCTCGATTTCGCTTGGCAGGATTACACCTCCTCCTCCACCAAAGATTTTAATGTGCCCCGCTCCTTTTTCGCGAAGCAAATCATACATATATTTAAAGTATTCGTTGTGTCCGCCTTGATACGAAGTCATGGCAATAGCATTGGCATCTTCTTGAATGGCGGTATTTACCACTTCTTCCACACTCCTATCGTGCCCTAAATGAATTACTTCAACACCCGTAGATTGGATAATGCGTCGCATAATATTTATGGCAGCATCATGTCCGTCAAAAAGCGAAGCTGCAGTAACAATTCTTACTTTATTTTTAGGAATATATGGTATTTGTTGTTCCATTTTATGAATATGATAATTTTATGCGACCAATGTACAAAATATTTTAATATTTGATTAAGACAATAGCTTTATGTTAACAAAAATAAATCGATTTCGTGAACTAAAAGGGTAACAAATTACGTAACTAATTGATATAGTTAAAGAAAGCTTAAAGACATGGCAATTTCGCAACATTTAAATAAAATCTGGAAACATGTTTTGAGTACTCCAATAGTAATTTAGCAGTGTAGAAAAGCCCCAAATTTTTACCTACGACTTACATAGAAAAGTAATAACGTAAAAATTAAAAAATGAGAACATTTTATTCATTCACCGTAATTTTAGGTTTGAGTTTTTTTGTATTTTCTTTTAACAGAATTGAAAAAAGTAATCTTACATATACAAATACAAAAGCTTCAAATCATTCAACCGTTTACAATAATTCAGATGATGTAAACGAAATTTCGAACGACTTCTTTAAAAGATATTCAGATTTAAAAAAATACAAATCAGATGTGATGTCGTTGTACAAAAACAGAACACTTGGAAGTATTTGGTTTGATGATAACGAAATCAACGAATTTGGTTCTGTTTTGTATGAAAAAGCAAAAAAAACAAATGACTTAATTATTCCTTATCAAAAAGAAATTGACCAATTGTTTAGCGCTTCGTCAGATAAAAGTACTATTTCTAAAACTGATGCAGATATGCTTTTAAGTTCATTATATGTTTTATACACTAAAAAAAATAATGCTGACAAGAAAAAACTTTCTTATGATGCTATGCTGAAAGATTTCTTAAACTATAGCACATTGGAAGAAGAAACAACAGCAGTCGCAACAAATGAAAAAGTTGAGTTTGATCAGTATTATAAATTGCAAGATGCTTTAAAAAAATACAAAAGATTAGAAAAATCAAGCAAATACAAACCAATTGTTCCAGAAGAATCTCCATACAAAGAATTGCGTCCAGATGCGGTTTCAAGCACCATAGCACAAGTGAGAACTCGTTTGTATTTACTAGGAGATTTAAAAACCGATTCTAAAAGCAATGTTTATGATCGTGAATTGATGGATGCTGTAATGAAATACAAAGTCCGTAACGGATTTAAACCGAATTACATCTTGGCTCAAGAACATATCGATGAAATGAATATTCCGCTAGAAGATAAAGTTGCCACTTTAAAACTTAACATGGAAAGATGCCGTGAAATTGCAGCTAAAATTGCAGCAAGCGATGAATATGTTTTGGTTAACGTTCCTTCTTTTGAATTGTTTTATGTTAAAAATGGAAAAATAGTTCTGACCTCTCCTGTATTTGTTGGGGCGCCTTTGACAAAAACTACCATTTTTAATGGAGAAATTGACAGAATCGTTTTTAGCCCATATTGGACTGTACCGCAAAGTATTGTACAAAACGAATTAAAATCTAAAATTGCTGCAGATCCAAATTACCTTGCAGAAAAAAATATGGAAATGGTTAACGGTCAAGTAAGACAAAAACCAGGACCAGACAATTCTTTAGGATTGGTGAAATTTATGTTTCCAAATCCAGATGATATCTATATGCACGATACGCCATCTAAAACTTTGTTCGATTTTGAAAAAAGAACTTTCAGCCACGGTTGTATTAATGTAAAAATGGCCAAAGAATTGGCTGTTGCCATGCTAAAAGATTATCCAGAATGGACTAAAGAAAAAATCGATAAAGCGATGGAAGGTAAAGTAGAAAGCAGTTTTAAATTATCTAAAAAAGTACCAATTTTCATTACTTATTTTACTTCATTGGTAAACGAAAATGGTGAAATTGGATTCTTTCAGGATGTTTATGAAAAAGATGCTGATTTAACCCGTGAAACGCTTTCCGGCACAACACCTGTAAATCAATAATTTATACCAATAATTTTGAGGAAATTTATCAAAAGTATATTTGATAGATTTCCTCTTTTTTATTTTATCCCTTAATCTAAAAATACCGTAAAGTATTACTCTTAAGTCCTTTAAAGGCAATATTTTTTTAAGAATCTTCTTTTTTTTGCACTATAATTCAGCTTCATTTTTTTTATAAATGTTTAAAAAATAAACTATTATGAAAACAAATAATATTGAAGGCCTTACAATGTTTGAAATAAACGTTTTAATTCAGCAGGGAGGCAAATTTATCATGTTTCCATTTATTGTTTCTGAAATGGTAAAAAAGACAAAGGAACCTAATGTCTATTTTATACGCCCCAATGAAGGCACTTTTAAATATGCTTTAAGACACTTTTTTCTGAATTTGTCTCTAAGCTGGCGCATTTTCCCATACGCGCCTATTTATGTGGTAAAATCTTTATTTTATTTTTTGAAAGGCGGTAAAGATTATACTCAAAACATATTAAACGAGTTAAAAAAGAACCATCCGATATATCACCCTGATTTACAATATCTGCAGTAATGTTTTTTTTGTCCTAAAATGATATTTTAAAAACCTTTTGAGGTTGAAATCATGACATGTTGGAAAGAGATTTGCAAATCTTTTTTTAATAAAAAACTACAATGAAAAAATGCATTTTAATTCTTGGTGTTTCTGTTTCAACTCTCTTTACTTCATGTAATAATTTTACGTCCAAGAATTCAACTGTTTCTGATGGAAACAATAAACCAAAAGCACCAAAAGCAGTAGGACCGTCTCGTATACTATTTATTGGAAATAGTCAATTAGAGTATTTTATCAGCGCCCCTACTTTATTCCAAGAACTTTGCAATGCCAGTAATAAAAACATAAATATTGATCAGCTAACCACGTTGGGCGTGGGATTGGATAAAGTTTATTTTACAAATAAAACAGAAGCTAATCAGAATTTTTCAAACATTGATAAAGATGGAAATTATTATGATTATGTGGTGCTTCAAGAGTCGACATCAATTGCATTGAAGAATATTGAGAAATACAGATCAAATCTAAAAATGTTAGCTGAAAAGATACACAAAAATAGTCCTGATGTTGCAATTTATGTGTATCAAAATATGACTCCACTACCTTATTCAGATTCACAATACAATAATTATTATAAAGAATTACGAAAAAATACAGTCTTGGCTACCGCCTTTATAAAAAATGCAGGATTATTGAGAATTGGTGATGCTGTTAAAGATGCCTATAGTGGTAAAAGTGGCTATAATTATTTAAAAAACAATACCGATAATCTTTGCTACGGCCAAAACACTCCTCATTTTTTAAATGATGGAGGATTTCTTCAGGCTGTTTTATTATATACCACAATCTTTGAAAAAAAACCGATTATTCCTAAAAAGTTAATTTTAAGCACTGGAACTGGTGATAATGATAGCATGAGAAAACAGGAAGTGTCAAAAGCCATAAGTGATCCTATAGCACTTGAAGAAATCGCCTATAGCAATAAATAATTTGTCAAGTTACAACTCTGAAAATCTTCTTATAAACACGTAAGAAGATTTTTTTATATAAAACTCTAAAAACCAAGAGATTTTATACTTATTTTAGCTTAGTCATTTCACTTAAACCTCTAATATATGGAAGATTCTAATGAGCTAATACAAAAACAAAGCTGGCTAAACAGAAATTGGAAATGGCTGATTCCTAGTGGATGTTTAACTCTTATCATATTAGTAGCATTATTTATAGGGGGAATTTTCTACGAAGTTACTTCTGTATTAAAAGACTCTGAAGCTTATAAAGAATCTATGACTGCGCTTCAAAATAATAAATTGGTAGTCGAAAAACTTGGTTCTCCTATAGAAACAGACGGAATCGTTTCTGGAACCGTCACCTCAAGCAACAGTGTGCGAACTTGCGATGTACAAGTTCCACTAAAAGGTCCGAAAGGCAAGGGAACTTTATTTATTGTAGGCGAAAAAAGAGGTACGTGGAAATACAGTGAAATGTCTGTTTATATTGAGAATACAAATGAAAAAATTGATCTTTTGAAAAAATAATTTTTATGTTTTTTAGAAAGACTTTACTTTATTGATGTTTATGATGTGTCTTAAACTAGCAACTATATAACTTTTCGAGGCTTTTTATCAGATAAATTTAAATGAGATTTGCATATTATAATAAAAAATCATCTTATAGTTTATAATATGATTTCTTTTAATGAAAATATGGCATACGAAAAATTTACTCGTAAAGACAAGAAAAAAATCACAGAAGATTGGGCTTCCGAATTTCCTGATTTTACAATATATAAACCAATGCATTTAATTAGGCGAAATGGACCATTTTTGTGCGGATTACATTTTGCAACCTATTCCAACAATGATTCGTACGAGGTTATATTTCATATTCATAGTTTAATGACAGAATTTCCAATAATATCTCTTGGAGTAAACAATTCTTTAACAAATAAACATAATGTTTCAGAAAGCATTACTTTGCAATGGCATCACAATCATTTCAAAAGTATTTCAGAAAGAATGCGACAAAAAATTACATTATTGCAAAAAAGCAATCTAAAATTAGAAGATTTATCTGAATATATTGAAAACAATATGTCTGATTGGGAACTATACGCTTTTGAAAGTTTAATACTTTTGTATTTCAAATTGGGTAAATCTAAAAAAGCATTTGATGAATTAACATTTTATAAAAATAAAATTTCAGATTGGCCAGAAAATATCAAAACTAAATTCAATGAAAGTACATGGAAAGAAGATTTAATTTTATTAATGAATCATGAAAAACTGGATCAAACAATTAATTCTGAATTAGAAAAATTTAAACTTTCTGAAATTAAAGATTTTGGAATAATCTAATACAAATATATAAATTGATCGCAATCGCGAGAAATACTATAAAAAATTAATTTTCAAAAAAATCATGAAATCTTTTTTCTTTTTATTCGCTGGAATTTTTCTGAGCGCTTCTTCTTTTGCACAATCTGCCAAAAATCACCAAGTTTACGCCAATCAAATCAAACAATTCTCAAAACCTGCTAGAATATTAAACAAGAATATTGACACTCAAGGAAACGGTTCTGTTGAATTTACAAATGCTAAAAATCAAATACTTCGATTCCGATTACATAACAATAAACTTCAACAAGGGTCGTGTAGTATCGCTTTTGAGATATACTATTATGAAAAGAATTATCTAAAAAGAATTGAATCTTTTGACAGTAATTATAATTTGATTGGCTGCAATTTAAAACTAAACGGAGAAGCAGTTACAGAATACATAATTGAAAAACCTTCCTTGTATCTCCAAAAAAAGAAACTGATTGATGATGCCGAAGGAAATATTGATATGAAAGATGATTCTAATGAAAAAATCATTCGTGTTCAATATTTTGATGTTCATAATAAACCTATTATGCAGCCAAAACCTGTTTACATTTCGAGTAAAACCTACTGGCAGGATAATATTAGAATGGGATGGCCATAAATCAAGATGCTAAGAAAATGAGATTCTAAGTTACTAAGTTCTCTTATGTTAAGTTTACAACAAAATGTTAGTTTGCTTAAAATAAAATTGTGGCGTTGTTTTTGAATAAGTAGTATTTTTGAAACTTAAATAAAAACCCCAAATGAAAAAGATTTTACTATTAGCCGTTACATTTTCGCTTACATCTTGCGCACAAGTGCAACAAACATTAAATCAATTGCCTCAGATCGCATCTCAGATTCCTACTACAGGAACTGTCGACATTGCTTCTGGATTAAAAGAAGCTTTAAATAAAGGAATTACACAACAAGTAAGTAAATTAACCGCTGTAGATGGTTTTTATAAAAACGAAGCTGTAAAAATTTTAATGCCCGAAGAATTGCAGAAAGTAGATGCAACACTTCGTAAAGTAGGATTAAGTTCTCTTGCAGATGAAGGAATCAAGATGCTGAACCGTGCTGCAGAAGATGCCGTAAAAGAAGCTACTCCGATTTTTGTTACAGCAGTAAAAAACATGTCTTTTACAGATGCTAAAAACATACTTTTAGGAAGCGACAATGCCGCAACAAATTATTTGCAAAACAGTACAACGACTTCTTTATATGCCAAATTTAACCCAGTAATTAAAAGCTCTTTCGAAAAAGTGGGCGCAGATGCTGTTTGGACAAAAATTATAACCAAATACAACACTATTCCATTAGTAAAAAAAGTAAATCCAGATTTGACTGATTATACAACCAATCAGGCTTTGTCTGGTGTTTTTAAAATGATTGCTGTTGAAGAAAAAGATATCAGAAATAACATCTCTGCAAGAACAACGCCTTTATTGCAAAAGGTTTTTGCTATGCAGGATGGAAAATAATTCTAAAGTTGCTAAGCTTCTAAGATACTAAGTGTCTTAGCATCTCAGCATCTTTGTGACTAACCAAAAACAAACTGAAATGCAAAAAATTACCATACTCATTCACTGTAAAGACCAAAAGGGAATTATCGCTGCAGTAACTACTTTTATTGCTAAGGTAGAAGGAAACATCACCTACATTGACCAGCATGTTGATGTAGAACAAAATGTGTTTTTTATGCGTTTAGAATGTGAATTTACTAATCAAGGCAATAGCATTGAAGCCATAAAAGAAGAATTCAGCCAGACGATTGCTGCCGATTTCAACATGTCTTGGGATTTATACAATCAGGAGCAGAAACCTAAAATGGCTTTGTTTGTTTCTAAATACGATCACTGTTTGTTTGATATTTTAGGACGTTACAGTGCTGATGAATTAGGTGTTGAGATTCCGATGATCATAAGCAACCATAATGATTTGCGATCTATTGCTGAACGTTTTGATATTCCGTTTCACTATGTTCCCTTCACAAAAGATAACAAAGAAGAAGGCGAAGCAAGACAAATTGAACTTTTAAAAAGATATCAGATCAATTTTATCGTTTTGGCGCGTTATATGCAAATTGTAACTCCAAAAGTGATTTCGCTGTACGAAAATAAAATCATCAATATCCATCATTCGTTTTTACCTGCATTTCCTGGTGCAAAACCATATCATTCAGCTTTTAAACGTGGAGTGAAAATTATTGGAGCAACTAGCCATTACGTAACAGAAGAATTAGACGAAGGTCCAATCATCGAGCAAGATATTGCAAGAGTTTCCCATATTCATTCTGTAGAAGATTTTATCATGAAAGGCCGTGATTTGGAACGCATCGTTTTGGCAAGAGCCATTAAACTGCACGCTGAAAGAAAAACAATGGTTTACAGTAATAAAACTGTTGTATTTTCTTAAGGTTCCAAGTGGCAAAGATTCAAAGGTACAGAGGCTTTTCTTTAACTAAAAAACTTAGAGTTCGCTCAGTCTTACAATAAACATCTCAAAATAATAAACCCGACAGGTTTTAAACCTGTCGGGTTTTATTATTAATTGCTGTTTTTGATCGCTTGAAACGGGAGTTTATGTTTGCAGTTGTTAATTTTTTGCCTGCTCCAATAATTCTGATTTTTAGCATTTTACCAAACATACAAGCTTCTATTTAATACATTCATAAACAAAACTGATTGTTATTGTATTTTAATAACCAAACACTATTTAACGTTACAGAAAGCTCAAAACAGTCCTTTTACAAATCTTAACGTATGGTCAACAAAGTAATAACAAAACCTTAACAGCAAAAAATTGATATATGTCGGACATTTGTAATGTAATAAACTGGTTATTTATTATTTTGGTTTTGGTTAGTTAAATGATGCCGGCTTCTTCGAGATGCCGGCATTCTTTTTTGGGTTAAATCCTAACAGGATTTTTTAAATTCCAATAAAAAATTCCAAATTCCGATTCTCGTAAAACTTCCCTTTTAGATTAAAATCCAAGTAAAACAAAAAAACAAATTCCGCTTTTTCGAAACTGGAAATTTGGAATTTCAAAATATTGGAATTTTTTAAAATATTTTAATATTAACTTATACCCAACAAAGTAATAACAAGACCTTAACAGCATAAGTTTGATATATGTCTGATCTTTGTACTGTAATAAACTGGTTATTTATTATTTTGGTTTTGGTTAGTTAAATAATGCCGGCGTCTTCGAGATGTCGGCATTCTTTTTTGGGCTAAATTTCAATAAAAAAAATTCCAAATTATCGAAACTGAAATTTGATTCTTAAGCTGCCTTACTTTGAATATAATTTTACCGCAAAGAGCGCAAAGTTTTTTATTTAAGAGTTTAACACAAAACGCAAAGTCCGCAAAGCTTTATGTAAAAACTTTGCGAACTTTGCGTAATTCCTTTGCGCTCTTTGCGGTTAAACTTTCAAGCTTCAAGTTGCTTGCTTTACTTTGAACATAATTTTAACGCAAAGAACGCAAAGTTTTTTCTCAAGAGGTTTTGCATAAAAACACAAAGTTCGCAAAGCTTTGTCTAAAAAACTTTGCGAACTTTGCGTGAATCTTTGCGCTCTTTGCGGTAAAAATTACTCGTCAAGATAGTAACTTGGAACCTGAAACTTGAAACAAAAGAAAACTAATTCTTCAATCTTTCATGAAGTAATTTAAAATACGGAAACGCCTTTAGCAATCTGCTGCCGTGCCAAGAGAACATTTCACCGTCAACAAAAATAGTTTTAGCATGATGCGTGAATCTTCCTATTTCGAAGGCATCTTCTTCTTTGAAAGGATACGGTTCTGATGAAAGGAAAACAATATCAGGGTCGCCTTCTAAACGCATTTTCTTTAATTCAATTTCAGGATAACGTCCTTTGTCTTCGTAGATATTATTAAAATGATTTAGTTTTAAGAGCTCATTGATATAAGTATCTTTTCCAGCTACCATATAGGGATTTTTCCAAATAAAATAAGCCGCTTTCTTTTCCTGTATGTCTTTTATATAATTTTTAAAATCGCTCAAGGCGAAAGCCAATTTGTCGTTCCATTTCTGGGCTTCGGTTCGGCAGTTGAATAATTGTCCGAAATCTGAAATCATCTGAAAATTATCTTCAATAGAAACAATATTCGTAACCCAAACTGGACAGATTGTGCTTAACTGTTCTACAATTTCAAGCGTATTTTCTTCTTTATTGCAGATAATAATATCTGGTTCTAAAAGCTTTATTTTTTCAAAGTGAATTTTCTTCGTTCCGCCAACAATCTTTTTGGTAGATTTAAAATGAAACGGATGAATACAAAACTTTGTTATTCCGATAATTTTTTCTTCCAAACCTAAATCATAAAGCAATTCGGTTTGTGAAGGAACAAGAGAAATAATTCGTTTTGGAGCTTTTTCGAAAGTATGAACCTTTCCTATTTGATCTGTTAGTTGTTTCATAGTTTTTAGTCGCAGTCGCCGTTTTCAGTCTCATTATGAACTGCGACTGAAAACCGAGATTGAAAACTTTTATTTATTAGCAATAATCTCAGCCATTTCTTGCTGCACTTTCAAAGCTTCTTCTCTAGCCTTTTCAGCAAAATCGGTTCCTTTTGAAGCGTAAATAATCGCTCTTGCAGAATTTACCAAAAGACCTACTTTATCATTCATTCCGTATTTGCAAACTTCAGACAGACTTCCGCCTTGAGCGCCAATTCCTGGAACCAATAAGAAACTATCAGGAACAATTTTTCTGATTTCGGTAAAATATTCTGCTTTGGTTGCACCAACAACGTACATCAAGTTTTCGCTGTTTTTCCAAGTTTTAGAAGTTTCTAGAACTTGTTTGTATAATTCTTTTCCGTTTGTGTTTAAAGTCTGGAAATCGAAAGCGCCTTCATTTGACGTTAAAGCCAACATAATCGTATGTTTGTTTTCGAAAGCTAGAAAAGGCTCAACAGAATCTTTTCCCATATAAGGAGCAACCGTTACACTATCAAAATTCAAGTCTTCAAAAAAAGCTTTAGCATACATGCTAGAAGTGTTTCCAATATCACCGCGTTTTGCATCTGCAATTGTAAAAATATCAGGATAATTTTCGTTGATATAATTAATCGTTTTTTGCAGAGACATCCATCCTTTTATTCCGTATGCTTCAAAAAAAGCTGTGTTTGGTTTGTATCCAACAGTCAAATCGTGAGTGGCATCAATGATTGCTTTATTAAATTCAAAAATAGGATCTTCTGTTTCTAATAAATGTTGCGGAATCTTTGTCAGATCTGGATCTAAGCCAACGCATAAAAATGATTTTTTTTGAAGAATTTGTTCGTGTAGTTGTTGTGTTGTCATATTCTTTTTTGCTTGTGCGGCAAAATTACAAATTATAATGGTTATTGAGTTAATGGTTGGTGGTTAATTGTTAATGGTTGATGGTTGGTGGTTGATGGTTGATGGTTGATGGCTGATGGCTGATGGTTACTGTTAAATGTTTGCTATTGTCAGGCTGAGCGGAGTCGAAGCCTCATTGTGCCCTTTGACTCCACTCAGGGTGACATTAATCATACTATATTTTAAATTATATCCCTAACATTGAATTCCTATAACATCTATCAAAAATTGTGTAATAGAAAAATTAGAATCAAAGGTAACTTTGAAATAAACCATTAAAAAGACAATTATGAGCCCAAATATCGGAATATCAGCAAAAAACTTAAAAAAAAGCGCCTCTATACTTGCTACGATTTTATCAAATGAAATGACTTTGTATGTAAAAACCAGAAAATTTCATTGGAATATTTCTGGAAATAGTTTTATGGAACTGCATAAATTATTTGAAGAACAATATCGCGTTCTTGAAGCTCAAATTGATGAAGTAGCAGAACGCATTAATCAATTGGGTGAAAAAACAATCGGCACAATGAAGGAGTTTATAGATAATTCTACTCTGAAAGAATCACCAAAAGAATATGCTTCGCAAAAAAACATGCTTTCTGAACTTTTAGAAAACCACGAACAACTGATAACAGAGTTTAGAGGTTATATTCCGGTTTTTGAAAACGAGACCAATGATGTAGGCTCAGCCGATTTTGTAACAGGACTGCTGCAGGAACACGAAAAAATGGCTTGGATCCTGAGAAGATACCAAGTTTAGTTATGAGTTATGAGTTATGAGTTATGAGTTATGAGTTATGAGTTATGAATTATGAGTTATGAGTTATGAATTATGAGTTGTAAATTTTTAATTTTTTCAATCGAAATGAAAATTATGCAACAGTCAGAAAAATAAATGTAACACGATCTTGGTTTATAATTTGCAATTTTACAATACAATAAAAAACTAAAAAAGCGATATCATGAATACTACCGAGATAAAAGGAAACTGGAACGAGTTGAAAGGAAAACTTAAGCAAAAATATGCAGAGTTAACAGATGACGATTTGATGTTTGCTGAAGGAAAAGAAGACGAAATGTACGGAAGACTTCATCAAAAATTGGGGAAAACAAAAGAAGAATTTCATCAAATCCTGTCAGAATTGTAAATCCTTGCAACTCAATCAGGGAAATACCGTCTAGTAAAAAATATTAGACGGTATTTTTTTGAAAATTTTATTTTAAAATCACAATTACTTGTAATTCTATATTATTTAAAAGCAAAAACACCAAATAAAATAAGTATCTTTAACCAAATTTCTATAAAATGAAACTATTTATAAAGTTCGACATTAATACCATTTGCTCTCTTTATTTAAAACAAAATTTGGAACAAAACAATGTAAATTTTACAACTTTAGGATTTGGCGAAATTGAGATTGAAGACAATCTTGATGCCGAAGCGTTGGAGAATTTAAAAAGCAAATTGGCTCCATGCGGTTTTGAAGTAGTTGAAAATCAAAAAAGTGTGCTTGTCCAAAAAATAAAAGATGCGATTATCGAACTTGTATTTATGGATGATAATAATAATTACAAAAGTTCTGTGTTTTTGGCTGAAAAACTAAACCACAGCTACGGATATTTATCAAATGTTTTCTCAGAAGTAACATATTCTTCTATTGAAAACTTTATTATTTTACAGAAAATCGAAAGAGCAAAACAGTTGATTATTATCAACGAAATGAGTCTTACCGAAATTGCTTTTTTACTAAATTACTCTAGTGTTGCGCATTTGAGTACACAGTTTAAAAACACAACCGGAATTACGCCGTCTGCTTTTCAGAGAATTATTAAGAAACGAAGAGAAAATTTAAAATAAAAACCCAAATACCACATTAAAATGCAAAAAAACGCATTACACATTTTATTGGCCGATGACGATGAAGATGACCGTCTTTTCTTTAAAGATGCATTTGAAGAAATAAAGATACAAACAAATGTAAGTTTTGTTCATGATGGGATGCAACTCATGGATCATTTAATGGACACCAACAATAAACTTCCAGATATTTTGTTTCTAGATTTAAATATGCCTAAAAAAACAGGTAAAGAATGTTTAATTGAAATCAAAAAAACGGACCACTTAAAAGATATAATTATTGCGATCTACTCCACCTCTTCTTCTGAAGAAGATATTGAAGATACATTTATTCAAGGCGCCAATATTTACATCAAAAAGCCAAGCGATTTCAATACACTCAAAAAAATCATTAATGAAGTCGTAACTGTAAACTGGCACTACCATACCTCTGGGTTAAACCGTGATAATTTCTTGCTGCGACTAAAATAAAGCATACCAATAATGAAGTGGATACCAAATTTTAATTCTTCAAACTCTTTGAGAGTTATTTTTGTAATCGCAGTTTTCATTCTGTTATTTCTTTCTTCAATTGCTTACAAACATAATCAGGACTTGAACGAATCAAGCAAACTGGTTATGCATGCCTACGAAATCAACATACAGCTCGAACGATTAATGTCGGCTATTAAAGATGCAGAAACAGGTCAGCGCGGGTACATCATTACCCGCAATGCTCGTTTTTTAACTCCTTACATCTATTCTCGCGACAAAGTAAACACATCGTTTATCAACTTAAAAAAACTGACTGCCGATAATCCGAAACAGCAGGATAATCTTCATAAACTTTTCAAACTCATTACCCAACGTTTCGTTTCTTTTGAAAACTGTTTAAAATATAGCGATCCAAAAACATACGATAAAAGAAAATTGGATAATCATATGTTTGGCGGACGCATTTTGATGGAAAACATTCGTTTTAAGGTGGACGAAATGAACGACATCGAAAAAGAGTTTCTAAAGAAAAGGCTTAAAATTTATGATTCTGAAATTTCTTTAAGTCCGCTATTTTCAATTTCATTATTCTTGGTGGCTTTGAGTTTTATCTTATTGGCTTACCGCCAAATCAGCCGTGACTTTGAAAGATTGAAAGTATTCAATAAAAAACTTTTAATTTCAACCGGTTTAATTTCTGAATCTGAAAACATTGGTAAATTCAGCACTTGGCAATGGGATTTAGATTCTGATAAAATTGATTTTTCAGACAATCAGTTCCGATTATTGGGTCTTGAGCCAAAATCTTTTGCGCCCAATAAAGCGACACTTTTAAAATATGTTCATCCAGACGATAAAGAATCTGTTGCTAAAGCAATTGACGGAATTGTAGAAAAGAAACACCTTCCGTTTGTGTATTATAAAATTGTGCGTCCAGATTTTGAAGTTCGTTATTTTAAAACAACAGGCAAATTAGTAACTGACCAGCAGGGAAGTAAAATTTTGCTTGGAATTAATTTTGACATCACAGACGAACATCTTTTAAATATTGAGCTTCAGGAACGAAATAAAGAGCTGGAGAAAAGCAACAAAGAACTGGCTTCTTTCAACCACGTGGCAAGTCACGATTTACAAGAACCGCTTAGAAAAATACAAACTTTTATTTCTAGGGTTTCAAGTGCCGATAAAGAAGTTATGTCTGAAAGCGGTAAAAATTACATTACCAAAATAGAAAGCTCGGCAAAAAGAATGCGTGTTTTAATAGATGATCTTCTTTTGTTTTCTAGAACCAACACCACCAAAAAGGAATTCATTAAAATGAATCTGAATGAACTTTTGGATAATGCCGAATCTGAGTTGGGTGAAGTGATTGAAGAAAAGAAAGCCGTAATTCAGCGTAATGGCAAACTTCCGAAGCTTTCTGTAATTCCGTATCAGATTGAACAACTGTTTATTAATTTAATTGGAAATTCATTAAAATACAGCAAACCAGATGTTGATCCAGAAATTTCAATTTCTAGCGAAAAAGTAAATTCTTCTGACTATCCTGAAATCTTAGAACAGTCTGTAAAGAAATTTCACAAAATCACTTTTACCGATAACGGAATGGGATTTGACCCTCAGTTTAAAGAAACTATTTTTATTCTTTTTCAGCGTCTGCATTCCAAAACAGATTATCCAGGAACCGGAATCGGATTGGCAATCTGCAAGAAGATTGTAGAGAACCATAAAGGTCATATTACAGCTGACAGCACTCTTGGTGAAGGCTCTGTATTTACGGTATTTCTGCCTGATTAAACTTCATTAAAAAAATACATAAAAAGCGTTATATAAATCCATTATGGGAATTATATAACGTTTCTTTTTTATGCTGTAAAGCAAAATCTTTCATTCGTTAGCATCTTTGTAATGTAATACTTTAGGAAGTAAAAATGAAAGCAATTCCCCTATTAAAGGCTGTATATTTTAAAGTCTTTTTCTTATTGGTATTAGTAGTCTGTGCGACGTCTTGCAGAAAAATTAATCCGATTGAAAATACTTTTAAAAACCAAGCTTTTGCAAAAAATGACAGAGAAGAAACAGAAGTCTTCTTTTTTATTTCGACGGCGAATATTAGCAAGTCAATTATTTCTAAAAGTCAAATTGCACAACAAAAAAGTTCAGATGTTATTGTTCAGGGATTAAGCAAAAGAATAGAAGTTCAAGAAAGCCAATTATTGGACGAAGTAACCAAAATGGCAACATCAAAGCTCATTGTTATTACCGAAATAAATGCCACGCACAAACGAGACCTGTACAACCTTATTGATGCCAGCAGTAATGATTTCGATACTATTTACTTAAACGCCATGAAAGAAGCCATGTCTGATCAGATCGAGCTTCTTGAGAAGATTTCTAGAGAAACAAACGATAAAGAAATACTTGAACTCGTTCTTAGATTTTTGCCAGAACAATATAAACTCTTACGAGAGACTGAAAGAATAAAAAAACAAAATGTATAAAAGCCTATTATCTATCTATTAACTAAATTTTTTACTATGAAATTACAAGCCAATTTTTTATGCGCCTTAACACTTTTTTTAACAGCATCATTCGGAATGCTGCACGCTCAGGACAATAATGTAAATACCGAATTCGGTGTAAAAGGAGGATTCAACATGTCTAACCTATATGGTAGCGGAGATGATGTAGATGACAACAATATTCTGTACGGATTTAATGCTGGGGTTTACGCCACACTTCCTATCTCAGATTTTGTTGCCATCCAGCCAGAACTTTTGTTTACCACAAAAGGTTCAAAATTAGAATACAATAGCGCTTTTGCAAGTGGAGATGCAAAATTTAGACTGAATTATATTGAACTTCCACTTTTAGTGCGAGTTAATGTTACTAAAAACTTTAACATTCACGCCGGTGGTTATGCTTCTTATCTAGTAAGTTCTAAAGTAAGCGGAAACGGTACTTTTGATTTTGACCAAGATATTGACACAGACGATCTAAACAAATTTGACGCAGGTATTTCTGCAGGTGTTGGGGTCGATTTTAACCCAATTAGCATAGGATTGCGTTACAATTATGGTTTGACCACTGTGGGTAAAGAAAGAACTGTTGCGGGAACTACATACACATTTCCTGATGCAAAAAACAGCAACTTGACATTATATCTTTCTTATAAGCTAAACTAAGCAAGAAATTGATTATTAACCGCTAAAATAAAAACCATGTCAAACTTATTATATACCATAGCAGTGATTCTGGTAATACTTTGGGCTCTTGGGTTCTTTGTTTACAGTTTCGGAAGCATTATCCACATTCTGCTCGTAATTGCCATTATTGCTGTATTGCTTCGCTTAATTAAAGGTCGAGAAGTATAAAAATCACAATTCATTAAATCAACAAATTATTAATATTAATCCATTTAAAATTATTTATTATGAAAACTAGTAGCACAATTTTAGGAATTTTAGGAGCCGCAGCGGCGGGAGCATTCATAGGTGTTTTATTTGCACCAGACAAAGGGTCAAACACAAGAAAAAAAATCAAAGATAAATCAAAAGATTACGGGGATAACTTGAAATCAAAATTTGATGGCATCGTAAACACAATCACTTCAAACGGTAAAGAAATTATCGAAGAAGGAAAATCTAAACTTAACCAAGTTAAAGAAGATTACAACACGCTGAAAGACGATGTGAAAACAGTAAAATCAAACTATTAATAGCACGAAAGTATTAATTAGTGAAATTTTCAAACCATAAAACCCTATATCATGGAACCAAATGCAACAACAAACGAGAATTTAAATCTTTATGAAAAAGCAGAAAACTATGCTAAAACAAGTTTAGAATTACTAAAACTAAAAACAGTATGTTCTGTTGCCGATGGTGCATCATCATTGGCATCTAAGATAGCGATTGGTATTGTTGTTGCATTTTTTACCTTGTTCCTGAACATCGGAATAAGTTTATGGATTGGTAAAGAACTTGGAGAGTATTACTATGGCTTTTTTATCATGGCGCTATTCTATCTTATTTTAGTGATTGTGGTGGTAAAATCTCATCATAAATTGATAAAAACCCCAATTGGAAATACGATCATCTCCAGTATTCTTAAAGAAACAAAAAACTGATTTAATTTATTAATAAACATAAAAGACTATGGAAGCCATTTACAATATTGATCAATTAAATCGAAAAATTGAGGAATTAGAAATTCGCCAAGATAAAGAATGGTGCGATATAAAAGACGAAATTGACGAGATTAAGAACAATTTAAAACCGATTAATCTGATTAGAAATACAGTCGAGGAAATCAACGAAACTGTCGGTTTTAAAAGCCATATCGCGCAATCGGCAATTAGTATCGGAATTGGTTATCTGGCTAAAAGATTTATTGTCGGAAAAGGCGATTCGATGTTCAAAGGAATCCTTGGTTCTATCGTTCAGCTTATTGTAACCAATCTAGTTTCGAAACCTCATCATGAATCTGAAGAAGAAGATTCTCAATACGAACCGTCTAGAGAGTAATTGTCTAACTTAATTTAATTATTATGGAAAAGCTTAGCGAAATAGTAATAAAAAATGGTGTATACGTTTACTCGAATCTATATAAATGTTTTGAATATACGAGAGTATTTTTAGGGGTATAGCTTTTTTTAAAGTTGCTAAGGTTCTGAGATACTAAGGTTCTAAGTTTTTTTTTAAAGATTCTGCGAATCTTATTTTCTTACTATCTTTTGAAACTCACAATCATATAAAAAAACAGCATCACTTTGTGATGCTGTTTTTTATGCGTTAAAGTAAAACTTAGAAACTTAGTACCTCAGAATCTTAGAAACTTCATCTATAATCCTGATAAATCGGCAATTTCAAACCTGCATAAATATTACAGGCTTTTGAATTATTGGAGAACAGACTCGAAAAAAGAGTTCCTGAACCAATAAATATTGGACCGGCTCTAAAACCAGCTCCGATTGCTGTTCCGCTGTATTGCATGTACGTTACAGGAACGTAGAAACTAAATTGTCTGGTTTCGTATCTTGGCGTAAAAGTTACCGAATTGGCAATTGCAGTTCCGTTTATTTTTTTGGCGTCTACCAGATTGAAATCACCGCTTAGGTTTAAGTAAAATCTTTGGTCTATATTCCAATCAAAATTGGTGTGCAAAGCAGTTGGAAGATTGGCTTTTACTCCTTTTTTAGAAGATATTTTGGTGTAGTTAGCATCGAAAAATTCAAAAATATCATCAGCATCGTCAATATCTTGCTGAGTCACTTTTCCTGTAATATTATAAGTATTCTCTATAATGTTTTTATAGTTTAGCTTTCCAATATCGGTTACAGAAGCCGCTGCTTTAAACTTATAGCGGTTTCCTGCACAAGTATGGCAATTGGTGCGATATTCGTATGTAAAACCCAAATCTACGCCTACTCCAGCCGAAGCAGCATCAAACTTTGCATCATCTCCGTTTGCGTAATCGTAGCTTGCAGCAGTCCTTATAGTTCCTGTCGAAAGATATTCGCTCATAGCAGGATCTGCATTGTTTTTATTGAAAGCTACGCTCACATCACTTCCGTTAATGTAGCCGTTTACTCCCGCCATTAAGTATTTTAAAGTAATTCCACCTTTAACAAAATGATCATCGCGATCCAATAGAATCGTTGCATAACTCGCCCCAATTTCAGCCCAAGAATTCGTAACCCCATTCGGATTCCCGCCTGTGATTAAAAAACTATTTGAAGCATCGACATCTTTGTTCACCTCATCAATAAGCTGACCGTTTATGCCAATAAGATTTGTAACGCTACGCACGCGCGTAAAAAGCGCCACACTATGAACAGGCGTGATATTCATCATAAAAGAAGGGCCGAGAATATCTACGTTAAAATTTCCTCTGTTATTCGATTTGAAAGTTTTGCTCGCATCAGTCGCCAAATCATAATCGCCGTCTAGTGCATCTAGAATATTAATTCCGTACAAATCATTTTGTCCCGTTCCGCTTGCCGAGAAAATCGTAACATCGGCACGATATTTAGAATCGACAACATTAGACGGATTAAATAAAACACTCTGAATTCCGGCAAAATTATCATCCCTGAATCCAAAATACGATTGCGACCGCGCATAAAAAAAGCTTCCAAAGAAGCAAAATAAGAATAAAGTTTTCTTCATAAATTAATGTTAGTTGGTTGATTGGTATGCAAATATGAAACAAAAAATAGTAATAAAAAATTTAACAAATGATATGTATGTTAAGTTTTTTCGATGAAAGTATAAGATTATAAGAACGATAAAAAAAGAAAGAAGGTTCTTTCTTTTTAGGCTCAAAGTAACAGAGATGCAAAGGTTTAAAGGTTTAAAGGTTTTGAAAAAATTTGCAATTTTTTCTATTATACTAATTCACAGAGAGAGAAAACCTTTGAACCTTTGCACAACAACAATACATTGCGTTCCAGCGGTTGAAACCGCTGGCTATGTTTTTTTTAAAGATGCTAAGGTACTAAGTTGCTAAGATTCTAAGTTTCTTCCAATCTTCCATATTTCTTTACACAAAAAAAGCCGAACAAAGTTCGGCTTTAAATATTTTGAGTTCATAGAGAAAAAACTCAGAACCTTAGTATCTCAGAATCTTAGCAACTCCGAAAAATATGTTCAAAGAAAAAAAACTTAGAATCTTAGCAACTTAGAAATTTAGTAAACTTCTGAAGCTTCCTTCAATTTCTCCATGTTATTAACCAACTGAAGCTCAGAAACAATTTTCTGAATATCACCATTCATGATATTTCCTAAATCGTAAAGCGTTAAACCAATACGGTGATCGGTTACACGACCTTGCGCGTAGTTGTACGTACGGATTTTAGCCGAACGGTCTCCAGAACTTACCTGAGAACTACGTTTTTTAGCATCTTCCTCTTGCTTTTTGGCCAATTCCATTTCGTACAAACGAGAACGTAATACCATCAAAGCTTTATCTTTATTCTTGTGTTGCGATTTCTCATCCTGACATTGCGCTACCAATCCTGTTGGAATGTGCGTTAAACGTACAGCCGATTTCGTTGTATTTACCGACTGACCTCCAGGTCCAGACGAACAGAAGAAATCTACACGAACATCGTTCATATCTACCTGAACATCAAACTCTTCAGCTTCTGGCAAAACCATAACCGTTGCAGCCGATGTATGCACACGTCCTTGAGTTTCTGTCTGCGGAACACGTTGTACACGGTGAACACCCGCTTCAAACTTCAAAGTTCCGTATACATCTTCTCCAGTAACTTCAAAAATAACCTCTTTGAAACCTCCAGAAGTACCCTCGTTCATATCTACAACAGATGATCTCCATCCCATAGATTCGCAATATTTCGTGTACATTCTAAACAAGTCACCAGCAAAAATACTAGCTTCGTCCCCACCCGTACCGGCGCGGATCTCCACCATAACGTTTTTCGCGTCTTCAGGATCTTTAGGAATAAGCATAAATTTGATTTCCTCCTCCAATTCTGGCAGACGTTCTTTTGCTTCATCCAATTGCATTTTGGCCATTTCCACCATTTCAGCATCACTTCCGTCAGCAATAATTTCGTTTGCTTCGTCGATGTTTGCTAAAACTATGATGTACTCTTCTCTCTTTTCAACAAGCGCTTTTATCCCTTTATATTCTTGGTTAAGCTGCTTATAACGTTTTTGATCAGAAATAACATCCGGCTGAATAATCAAATCCGAAATCTCATCGAAACGCTGCTTTACATATTGAAGTCTATCTAACATTTTCTAATTCCTTTTATTGGACGGCAAAATTACAAAATTTTTATCGAAAATTCTAGTGTTCATTTTTTGGGGAAGTTAAGTTGAATATTTAGTGGAATTGTAATGATTTTTAGGAGCTGTTTCCTGTCCCGATAGCTATCGGGATTAATATCTTTTTAGGTAGAGAATTTACGGTTTAATAAGCTCTTTTTTCGTTTGCCTAAAAAGGATGCCGCTTCTATCAGGGCTAGGGCTTTGGTTTTCTTAATTATGTTTACGGTTTTCCGTAAAATTATTTCAACTTCAAAAGTTATTTTAGCAAACATAATTGTGTAAACCAAAAAGTATTACACTAAATAAAATAGGTATTTTTACTTGAACATCAATTTAAAATTATGGCGATGTTTGCTTTTGTAATTTACAGAATAGACAAGACAAAAAGATACTCCTATAATCACGACAAACATAAAGATCTAAAATATGGCAAATCCAAAAGACATTTTAGTTTTAACTACATCTTCCGCAGAAGGACTAAAAATAAAAAAACATTTAAAACCAGTTTCTGCTCATATAGTAGCGGGAACAAATCTATTTAGTGATTTTCTTGGAGGAATGGCAGACGTCTTTGGTGGTCGTTCGAATACATATCAAAAACAATTATCTTCACTTTATAACGAAGCAATTGAACGTATAAAATATAATACACACGAAATCGGAGGAAATTGTGTTATTGGATTAAATATTGACATGGACGAGATTTCTGGAAAAGGAAAATCAATGTTTATGTTAACTGCTATTGGGACAGCTATTATTATTGAAAAAGATGAGGATTTAAATTTACTATCTCATACAAAAGAAAAGTTTGAAAATGTCGGATTAGAAAGAATAAATAATTTAAGACAAAGAAGAGAAATTATAGACAAAGCTGAAAAACGGGAACTTACTTATGATGATGAAACTTGGAGTTTCGCAACGTCTAATCAAGTTTATGAAATTTTCCCTTTCATCCTTAGGAGATATTCCAATATAATTGAAAACATTAATTCAACGGAAGATTTATATAATAAGTTCAATAAAAACTTTAAAAATTATATTGATGCCTTAGAAGAAAACAAAAAGATAAGTCTACTTTATGATACAATCGAGAATGAAAGCAACCAAAAGATAGCTTTGTATTTATCAAAAGTAATTAACGAATTAAACTTATTTAATCATGAAAAGAATGAAGTTTTACTTAAAAATTCAGATTTTAAAAAGCAGAAAATAGGATTAAAAATTACGACCTATGACAAACCATTTTACAACAAAAAAGATATTGAAAACTTTGATTTAGCAAAAACTTTTATAAGTTCGACTTTTAAAGAAAGAGGAGAATTCACTACTAAAAAACAGATTCTATCATCAAAAGAAAAAGACGTTTGGAATTGTGAATGCGGAAATAAATCAGTTGAAATTGGGGAGTATTGTGGGAACTGTTTTAATGACATTTATGGCTTTGAAAGAAATGAAATGAAACCGGATGAAATAATAAAATATATTGATAAAAAAATCGAATTAATAAACGAATACTTAAAGTAATTTTTTCACAAAACTATTAAATAATCAAATATCATGGGAAGAATTGGTGCAACAGAATTTCTTGTAATTGGAATTCCATTTATAGTAATTTACTTTTTGCCTTCAATTATTGCATTAAGTCGTAAAAAAAATAATGGCGCTGCAATAATAATGCTGAATTTCTTTTTAGGATGGACATTCATTGGATGGATAGCTTCTTTAATTTGGGCTTGCACAACGGATCGTGAAACTCAAACAATTGTTGTAAACAATACTCCCTTTCCTAAAGAAGAAAACTCATCTACACAAAAAAATGAGTTTGATGAAAAATTAAATAGTTTACAAAAATTAAAAAATTTATTAGACTCGGGTGTCTTATCCCAAGAAGAGTTTGAACAACAAAAATCAAAATTATTAGAGTCGTAATAACCTGATAGTTCTAATTTGTAATCCGTGACCTCCGCTAGTAGGAGTTGTTAAAAACTTTCTAAAAAGAACAAAGATGAAAACAAAACTACTTATAATAATCTTTTTCATATCAATTACGAAATCTTTTACACAAGTAAAAACAAACGACAACATTTGGTTTGCAAAAGAATTTAGTAAGGATATAGCATTATTCAACGCAAAAGAATTTTTGTTTAAAAATGTTTTAGGCTCAACTACAGAAGTCGTACAATTTGAAATAATACCTCTTGTAGCAGCAAGTTCTGGAGAACTAACAACTTTACTGTATAAGTGTGAGAGTAAACAAAAAGAAGGATTAATTCTAGGTTTTTTCGGTAATTATTGGAAAGATTCTGGTGTTGTTTATCAAGGTTATGCTTTTAAAAATTTTGAAAAAAATGAAGCCATTGAGTTTCTAAATAAAATTCAAACTGCCATTGAAGAAAATAAAAAATATATAACTCAAGAAGCAGAAAATTACAATATCTTCTTTAAACATAATGATATGGATGTTTTAATTTGTTCTTCTTCTCCAGGGTATACAATAAGATTGTTTTGGAATGGTTTTGATAGCTCATGGGAAAAGACAGCTTTTGATCGTTCTAAGCGAAGGTTCGAAAAAAAAATAAAATAATTCTTCAAGAAATTCCTCAGCTGATACAAATATTTCGCTTGTATGCGCAATCTAAATAAAATCAAAATTCTATACTTAACATTTTCTAGAAAATATGAAAGAGACTACATCAAAAAAGAAAAATTGGCTCAAAATTTTTATCGAAAACTTACTTGATTTTATTTTAATGTGGAAATAAAAAATATGCGTAAAAATCTAGAAAACTTCTTGCGCTTTTTTCATCATTATTCTAGATGAAATTTACACAAATCATCCAACAACTCCATTTCATCTTCTGGCAATAACTGCAAGGCAATTTCAAGCAAAGTCATTACATTGACATTATTGTCTTTTGTAAAACTCGACAAACTGTTTGCATCTGGGTTAAGCAAAATAATACTTGCTTTTAGCAAATCTGAAACCATTAAATTTAATTCGTTATAAGAAGATACTTTTAGCGGTATTGTATACGAGTTGGTTTCTTTAGGTTCTGGTTTTAGTTTGCTGAAGTAACTTCCTTTATTTATTAATTCTAACAATTCTTCGGCTCTTTCTTTATTTTGCATTTCAATTTTTATATAAGATTTATTTTACAATTTTAAGCAAATATATAAAATTTCGGTTGAAAACAATCGATTTTTAACAATCATATCAAAACAATCTATTACTTGTAATTTCATTTCTATGAAAAGAGAAAGAAAAAGCGAAATTCCAGAAGTTGTAAAAGAACTAGGAATTAAGATAAAAGATGTGATTGACAGTAATAATTTAAAACCAAGAGAAGTCGCTCATGATGCTGAAATGGATGTAGAAAATTTAAGAAAATACATTAAAGGCTCGCAAGAAATGAAAGTAAGCACTTTGTTTAAAATTGCGCAAGCTTTAAAAATTCATCCAAGTGAATTGATTAAGGATTTATAAGCTAATGCTCAATAAAAATTACACATCACATTTAAAAATGAATAACAATAAAATAATTGCAAATCCAAGTTTTCTTCAAATTGGATTCAGCATATTTGGAATGCTATTTTTTTTATCATTAGCTTATTTAGCATATAATCCTGAAGTCGAATCTTATCAGAAAGCAGATTATCGAGCAATGTGGACTCTAATTTCACTCTTTTGCTTCTTTGCGCTAGGTTGCTTATATATGTTATTATGCTCAAAAAAAGTAGAACTGACAAATGAATTTTTATCGATTGAATATCCTTTACTTTTTAAAACTAAAAAAGTTTCACTAGACGATATAAAAAAGGTTTCAGAAGGCAATCACCAAATAAATTCTTCACATGATTCTAGTAGAATTGAAGTTTACAATGGCCAACAAATTACGGTTGAATTTTTTGAACTAAAGAAAATAACAATTACTTCTTTTGAAATATCGAATTACGAAATATTAGCACAAAATTTAAAAAACGTCACGAAGTCCTATTTTAAATTAAATACAGGAAATAAAAGTATAAAAAGCTATCAAGGATATGGATGGCTTATCTTTATCATTATTTTGACTGTTGGATTAGTCTTTTCGTTGATTCAGAAAAATCTAGGACACTAAACTTTAAACTCCTTGCTAGCGCGAGCGTCTCGCTCGTGAACGCAATCTAAGTAGGAAGTCTATTTTCTCATTCTGTTTCCTTCTAGTTTTGTCATTTCGAGGAACGAGAAATCACACTCGTATATCTACAAAGATTGGCAAGTATACTTTGCGGAGTTTCTAGTGCGATTTCTCGTTCCTCGAAATGACAAAACTTTATGTTTACAATATGGAAAACCTTTGCGGAGCTACTTGCGGAGATTTCTCGTTCCTCGAAATGACAAACTGTATGGGCAAGCTAATGAGAAACAAATCTCATTAAAAAACCAACCCTCATTAAATCAGTATTTTAGTAATAAATTTATATATTTGGTCATACCAAAAACCAATTTACTATCTAAAACCACTATTAATGGAAGGACTTATTAAACTCGGCCGTTTATTTTACGGTATTGGCATTATTGCTTTGGGAGTGCATCAGCTTATTATCAAAGATTTTCGATCTGAAATTTTATCACCTTTTCCCGCTTGGGCGCATCAATATCCTGTTTTTTCTATCCTTACCAGTATCGTTTTAATATTGGCAGGAATTATTATTTCGGGAATCATTACCATTAAGTTTATCGACACCAAAAAAGTCTGTCTTTATTTAGGTTTTGCTTTTCTTACTGCTTTTATTATTTCTCACCTTCCGTTTATTTTCATTTTTAATACTGATAAAACCAACGCTACACAAATCTGGATTAATGCTATTGAGGAACTCACTTATAGCGGCGGAGCGTTTGTATTGGCGGGTTCTTATAGTGCGAACAAAAGCGAAATCAAATTTGACGCATTTCTAGAAAAACTTATTCCGGTTGGGCGAATTTTCTATTCGCTTTTAATGCTTTTGTTTGGTTTAAGCCATTTTCTTTTTGCTGAGTTTGTTTCTACAATGGTTCCGAAATGGTTGCCAGGAACGATGTTTTGGACTTATTTTGTAGGCGTTGCGCTTATTTGTTCGGGCATTTCGATTATTTTTAAGCTTTGGATAAAACCTATTTCGCTACTTTTGGCTTTAATGCTTTTACTTTTTGTACTTTTCTTCCATATTCAAGATGCTGTTACAAATCCAACTGTTGGTGGCGGAAATGAAATTGTACGCGCTATTATCGCTTTACTTTTCTGCGGAATCGCATTGGTAATTGCATTAACAAATGAGTCTAAAAAAAAGGTTTTAGCGAACTGAAATAATTTAAGAAACTAAACTAAAAACCAAACCATGGAAAACTTCGACTGGACTTCTTTCATCAAAAAAATAGCCGTTAAAGCGCCACTCAGCGACATTTACAATGCTTGGACAATTGCAAACGAACTGGAAAAATGGTTTCTAGAAAAAGTATCTTTTTTTGATGCGAATCTAGAACCAATCAGCAATAACCAAAATGTTTCGGGAGGCAGTTCTTATGAATGGCTTTGGTATTTGTATGATGATGCCATGAAAGGAAAAATCACTTCTGCCAACGGAAAAGACCAATTGCAGTTTACGTTTGAAGGTACGTGTCTAGTCGATATAAAATTGAGCGAAACAAATAGCTATACAATTGTAGAACTTCGCCATCATAACATTCCGACAGATGATAATTCGAAACAATACATCAGGTTGGGTTGTTCCAACGGTTGGCATTTTTATTTGACCAATCTAAAATCGGTTTACGAAGGTGGTTTGGATTTGAGAAATAAAGATGAGAATTTAAATCCTATGATTAATAATTAATAATGGATTTAATAGAAATTATATCAGGTCGAATAATTCTGGAGTTTTTAGGAGCTTCAGTACGATTTCTTGGTTACAATTTATGGACTCTTTCCAATCACAATGATTTTAGAACATTTTCAAGTTTCTGGTCGCCAAGTGGAAGTAATCAGAAAAAAGATGATAATAGTAATCGCAATCATATGATTGGAGTTCTTTGCTTGGGAGGTTTCGTAATGTTGCTTATTGTTTTTAATACCTAATTCTTCACGCCACAACACATTCCATATTTTTTTCTTCCATAATCTGCATATCGATTATTTTTTGAGCAACGGTTCCTCTTTCAAATAAACGAATGAATTTGAAAACGGCGCTCACAAAATATCCAGGGTTCGAAACCAATCGGGCGATTTCGGTTATTCTCTGATCTCTTAATTGCGTACAGGCTTCTCTTTCGTTTTCTGGAACTGCTACAAATTCGTTGGCAAATTTCCATGCGCCGTTTCTTGCCGTTTCCATGCTGAAATCTATAAAGAAGTTGTCTACTTTGCCCGTAAATTTTAATATCCAAGTAAGTGTTGGCCAAATTTTGATTAAGCATTTTTCGACACCGCCAACCAGATTGCTCAAAATGAAGTTTATTTTATCAAAATCGGCTTTTAAATCTTCGATGTCTTCAACTGTAGAGACTTCTGCCGAGGCAATTCCTAAATCGAGATTAATATGTGCGTTGATTCCAAGAAGCAAATGCTGTAAAACTATTGGCCAGAAATTTTCGGCTTGTTCAAAAGCAAACGCCCAGCATTCAGATGGTTTTTCTTTGGCTTGATATTGATAATAGGCTTTCAAATATCGATTCGCAAAAATAACATCTAGTTTTTCCATTCGTTCTCCGTTCTGAAAAGAACCAGCCAAGATGCCTTCTTTTACTCTTACCGTAACTTCGCGATATAGAATGGCAAACAACCCTAAATTGCTTTGGTCTATTTTTGACTTTTCTATTATCTGATCCAATAACAGAATTACTTCGTCTATCGTTTCTGCTTGTTTCATACTCATTTACAATTGGTTATAATTAAATTAAGAAGAACGAATTTAGTTATTTTAAGCTTTCAACGAACGTTATTTGAAGTAATTCTCTTATTATTTACTTTCTATTATTTCAAAAAAAATCCCAAAAGAAAAACTCTTTTGGGATAGTTACTAAACTTAAATCGAAACGAAATTCTATTTTATTCTTCTACTTTTAAAATTTCTAATTTTAGATTTCCTTTTTTAGCTGGCCATTCAATAATATCACCTTCCTTGTAACCAACCATTGCAATGCCTTCATCTGAAAGAACCGAAATTTTGTTTTTACTGACTTTTGCTTTTTCTGGACCAACAAGAAGAATTGTTTTTTCTTCGTTATTGATGTGGTCTTTATAAGTAACTTTTCGATCTATTGAAACTACATCTTCAGGCAGATTTTTTCGCAATACTTGCGTAGCATGCTTTAGTTCGTCTAATAAAAGTTCTTCTTCTTGAGCGGTTACTTTTTTTCTTCTTACGTGATCTTTAATTAAATCGTATGTTCCTGTTGTTAAAATTATATGTTGTGACATGACTTTCTTGTATGCTTCATTTTTTTCATAAACATAACACAACTCTACAGATGACAGCGCGCAAAAACGTACTATTCACCGATATCATATCCTGAATAAAAATGAGATTAAATAAATAAAAACTAAATAGAAAAGAATCCCCTGCCTAGAGTTGTGACAGGGCTAAAGGAATAAACTCTTTTGAACTTTTTAAGAAAGTATCGTCATGCAAATACAACAATGCGCTTATTAAGCACATCAGACAGCTGTTTATTAAATAAAAATTTGCAGTGATCATTATTGTATTTATTCTAATGTTTTGGCAATATACGCCTTTTTCCTACTATAAAAAAATTATAAAATTTGCTAATACGGTTTTACGTAAGTATTTTGGTTTTAAACGATTTATTTTTGATGAAACTCCTAAACACAATGAGACTTCTAATAACTGTACTGCTTTTTCTTTTAAAATTAAACCTTTCTGCACAATCCAATCAGTTTGTTGGCGATTATACTCGTTCTCTTTCTAGTGAAAATCATAAAATTGAATATAAACTGACTTTAAATCCATACGGAACATTTGAGTTTCATTCTTATTCTAATATACAAGGTGGAAACCCAGAAGAAGGAAACTTATACGGAAAAGGAAAATTGAGCGCAAAAGACAATCTGATTACTTTTTCTTCTGATAAAAAAACGGACTTAGACCAAAAATATACTTTAGATTTTACAAATTCTACGGCAAGATTTATCGTCAAAAATCCGAGAGACAAAAGCGATAAAATAGTGAAAACCAAACTTCAGTTTTTAGAATCGGAAATCTTCTGGATGCGAAGAATTGATATTTTTAAATCCTAACATTTTGACTGTCTAGAAAGTATTACTATCTATGAAAAAAATCGTTTTTGCAGTTTTAACCTCTATTACACTAACTTCCTGCTTTGGTTTTCACGATTACGAAATCGATACTATTGTAGACGATTACGAAGTCCTTTGGGTTGATGCTTACGAATCAAGATCTTTAAAAAAAGGAGAAACCATAATTCCTGCCTTTGTTTTTTCGACTGGATACAATTCGAAATATATCTACTCGAAACAGCATCCGCTTTTAGAAAACTCCAAAGAGAAAATAAACTTAAACGTAACACATTATTATATCATCGAAAGAACAAAAAGCATTTTTCAGGACAAACCCATATTTGGGCCATTCAATAAAACTCAATTCGAAAAAAAATGCCACGAACTTTCCATCAAAAAACCTGAATTTAACTTAACTTTCCCAACTGAGTTTTGATTTCAATTTGAAATGGCCATAATAGCATTACAATAAACTTAGAATCTTAGTATCTTAGAACCTTAGCAACTTTTCAGCAAAAAATCCCTATTTTCGCTCTTCAATAAGAAAAGGAAAAAATGAAGGTCTGTATTGCTGAGAAACCAAGTGTAGCACGTGAAATTGCAGCCGTTTTGGGCGCTAATACCAAACATGATGGCTATTATGAAGGTAATGGCTACGCTGTGACTTACACTTTTGGGCATTTATGCACCTTAAAAGAACCCAACGATTACAAACCGCATTGGAAAAGCTGGGATTTGAACAATCTGCCAATGCTTCCTGAAAAATTTGAAACCAAAGTCGTTCAGAATTCAGGAATTCAGAAACAGTTTAAAATTATTAAAAGCCTTTTCGAAAAAGCCGACGTGGTCATAAACTGCGGGGATGCTGGACAAGAAGGAGAACTGATTCAGCGCTGGGTGATGAACGAAGCGCATTATAAAGGCGAAATTCAGCGTTTATGGATTTCTTCGCTTACAACAGAAGCAATCAAAGAAGGTTTTGAGAACTTAAAACCGTCAGCCAATTACGATAATTTATACTATGCCGGATTTTCTAGAGCTATTGGCGACTGGTTATTGGGTATGAATGCAACACGTTTGTACACCGTAAAACATGGCGGTTACAAACAAGTTTTGTCCATTGGGCGCGTGCAGACGCCAACACTGGCAATGGTCGTAGAGCGTTGTAGAGAAATCGAAAACTTTAAACCTCAACCCTATTGGGAATTGCAGACTTTGTACAGAGATACCCTTTTTAGCTATGAAGAAGGCCGTTTTCTAAACAAAGAAGATGGAGAAATTGTCGCGACAAAAGTAAAAGAAAGTGATTTCGAAATTGTTTCTGTAGAAAAAAAGAACGGAAACGAATACGCTCCAAAGCTTTTTGATTTAACCGGTTTACAGGTATATTGCAATCAGAAATTTGGGTTTTCGGCAGAAGAAACGCTTAAAATTGCACAGACTTTATACGAGCAGAAAGTTATTACATATCCCAGAGTAGATACGACTTTTTTACCCAACGATATTTATCCGAAAGTGCCAGGCATTTTGCAAAAATTAACCAATTATGCAGAATTGACTCAGCCCGTTTTGGAGAAAAAAATCAAGAAATCGCCAAAGGTTTTCAACGATAAAAAAGTAACCGATCACCATGCGATTATTCCAACGGGAATTCAAAATAATCTACCGTTCAATCAACAGCAGGTTTACGATATTATTACGAGACGTTTTATTGCCGTTTTTTATGATGATTGTTTGGTTGCCAACACCACCGTAATCGGAAAAGCTGCCGATGTGACTTTTAAAGCAACAGGAAAAGAAATCTTGAAAAAAGGTTTCCGCGTTGTTTTTGAAGATCCAAATGCAAAGGAAAAAGAACCCGATTTATTGCCGAGTTTTACTGTGGGCGAAAAAGGTCCGCATGAACCGTCTTTTCTTCAAAAAGAGACCAAACCACCCAATCAGTTTACAGAAGCGACTTTATTGCGTGCCATGGAAACGGCAGGAAAACAGGTCGACGATGAAGATTTACGCGAATTGATGAAAGAAAACGGAATCGGGCGTCCGTCAACTCGTGCAAATATTATTGAGACGCTTTTTAAGCGCCAGTACATTGTTCGAAATAAAAAACAGGTTTTACCAACTTTAACAGGAATTCAATTGATTGATACGATTCAGAACGAATTGGTGAAATCTGCCGAACTTACGGGAACTTGGGAAAAGCAATTAAAAGATATTGAAAAGGGAACTTTTACTGCTGCTGCGTTTATCAGAAACATGAAACGTATGGTCGAAGCTTTGGTTTATGAAGTTCGAAGCGAAACCAAACACGCCAATATTTCGCATGCTGCAACGATTCAGAAACCAGTTGTAAAAGCAGAAAAAGAGAAAAAGAAAGCTTCTGGAATTTCGGCAGAAAAATGTCCGAAATGCCAGAAAGGAAATATACTAAAAGGAAAATCGGCTTTTGGATGCAGCGAATACAAATCGGGTTGTGATTTTGTATTGCCTTTTGTTTTTCATGATAAAAAAATAACTGAAAGCCAATATTTAAGATTGGTTCACAAAGGTTCTACGGTAAATATAAAAGGCTTTAAAACCGATTCTGGAACTGTTGAGGGTTTAATTCGTTTTGAGGAAAACTACAAACTGAAATTAGAGCCAAAGAAAATAGATAAAAAAGCCGAGCCAAAAGAAAGCTCGGATGCTTTGACTTGTCCGAAATGCAAAAAAGGAACTATCCTAAAAGGCAAAACGGCTTATGGCTGTGCGGAATATAAATCGGGCTGTGATTTTAAAGTCACTTTTGATGAAGTTCGGGCAAAATTAAAAGATCAAAAACCAACTAAGGAATTGGTTTATTCTATTTTGAGTGCAAGTGTTTGATTTTTTTGCCACGAATTGCACGAATTTCCACTAATTATTTTTTGAAAATTATTGTGTCTATATTATTTGTCACAGATTAAAAGGATTTTTTACTCTATGTATTTTATCAATAATTGCACAAATTTTTTCCCGCAGATTTAGCAGATTTGACAGATTTTTATAATGTAGAGTATAAAATAAATCTACTGAATCTGCTAAATCTGCGTGAGATAAAATCATTTTAATCCTTTTAATCTGTGGCAGATATAACAAAAGAAATTCGCGAAAATTAGTGCAATTCGTGGCAAACATTTTTTTTCATACATTAGTACTATCAAAAACCTAATAAATATGTTTCAGAAAATTACTCTTTTAGCTCTTGTATTAGCCGCAGTTTCTTGCCAGAAAAAAGAAACGGTAGAAAAAGATAAAATCAAAAAAGCCGACTGGTTAATCGGGAATTGGGAAAATAAATCTCCTGAAGGCGTTTTATCTGAAAACTGGCAAAAGCTAAACGACAGTACTTTCAGCGCTTCTTCTTATTACATTAAAGGAAAAGACACTTTGCATTTTGAAACTATTATTTTGGCTCAGCTAGGCGAAACGCTTACTTATAAAGCAACCGTAAAAGGTCAAAATGACGATAAACCAGTTTTCTTCCCCTCTACTTCTGAAACAGAACAAAAATTGGTTTTCGAAAATCCGAAACATGATTATCCTCAAAAAATCACTTATACAAAAGGTGCTAATAATACTTTAACTGCAGAAATTTCTGGAAATTTGAACGGGAAACCGAGTTCGGAGAAGTTTGTGATGACGAAGAAGTAAATTATATAGTTAGGAAGACAAACTATATTTTATAAAATTATAGAAAAAGAAAAATGAAAGGAATATTTTCTTAAATCCAAAGAAAATATAAACATCATTAAATGTAAAGAAATGACCGAAATTGAAATAAAAGAAAAGATTATTGAAATTTTTAAAGAAGAAAGACAAAAGCCAAATGAAAACTTTGAAGAATCTCATTTTCTAGATTTCCTAACATTTCCTCCACATAAAAAAGATAATATAAAAAACTCTTTTAAAGGTGTTAAAAAGTATTACGCTTTTATGAACAGACTAGAACTCGAATTTAGTATTTGCTTTACTCTACCTGATCTTGATAAAATGTACAGCATTGACAAAATTACCAAAAAAGTAATTGAAAGAATTGGGAAAAGACGTGGAAATATTATGATTATAAAGCAACGCACACAACAAAAAGAAACTTATTATATAGAAATCTTTTTTTTCATTTTGGTAATTGCTTCCCTAGCTTTTTGGGGTATCAATTTATTTTCAGTGATCATATCAATTGCTTTCGGATATGCAATTTATTGGATACTTAACTCTAAAATAAAGAGTATAAAACATGACAAGAAATTAAAAGAAAAAATACTTAGTCAGAAACAAAAAGGTTAAATAGCCCATATTAAAAAAACCTCAGAATCTTAGTATCTAAGAACCTCAGCAACTCGAAAAATCACTCATTCTCTCCAATCTTATTCACCATTAAAATCATAAGCACACCTAAAATTGCCATTACCAAAAACGCCCATTTCATACTTAGATATTCAGAAATAAAACCAACCATTGGCGGAACTAGTAAGAATCCTAAATAACCAATTGTAGATATTGAAGTTAGAGCAGAACCTGTACTTAATTTAGATGATCTTCCCGCAATGCTAAACACCAACGGAACTACGCAAGAAACCCCAAATCCGATTAAAACGTAACCGAAAATAGTTGGGTAAGCATACGGCATGATAAAACAAATTCCGAAACCTGCTGTTATTAAGATTCCGCTGTAAAGAAGGATTTTTTTAGTTCCAAATTTCATTACACCATAATCGCCAAAAATACGTCCTAAAGTTACTGCCGAAGCAAAAAACACAAACGCGGCACTGGTTAATTTTGGAGAAGCTTTCAGGATATTTTCGAAATAAATTCCGCTCCAATCGTACATTGTGTTTTCGCAAGCCATTGACACAAAACAGATCATGGCAAATTTTATCAGATTTTTTTCTGGCATTGAGAAGAACTTCTTTTTAACCGGAACAGGTTCGTTGTGAATGCTCATTGGATAAAAACAAGCCGTCAGCGCCAACATAAAAATACTCACTCCCAATAAATGATGCGATGGTGCAATTTTCTGAGTTACCATTACATACCCTAATCCCGCTCCCGAAAAAACAGCAATACTCCAAACGGCGTGAAAACGCGTAATAATAGATTTTGGATATAATTTCTGCACTTCAAGAGATTGTGCATTTATAGACAAATTGAAAATATTTCGAGAAGCTCCAAAAAATAAAAGTATAATAACCAGCTGCCAAACAAATGCCGCTAAACCCGGCAAAGACAAAGCCACATTGAACATTACCGCTCCAAGCAGCATGATATAACGGCTGCTGTATTTATTTAACAGTTTTCCTGTAAAAGGCATTGTTAACATTAAACCTATTGGAAAAGCAAATAAAACAGCTCCGAATTCGGCTTCAGAAAGTTTCAATTGAGCTTGTATATGTGGAATTCTCGAAACCCAAGAAGAATAACCAAAACCAGAAAGAAAGAAAAAAACGGTATTGGCAATACGATATCCTTTGGGCGTATTTTGAATCTTTTTAAAGAATGGTAAAATCATGAAGTCATTTTTCAGACTGCAAAATTAAGTCTTTTTATAGTTTATCTCACTACAACTCGTAATAAGAATTTTGATTAATCGCTCTAAAATCAACATTTAACAATTTCATTCATAAAAGGCAAAAAATAAAATCATTAAAGTTATTTTAATTTTTACATTTGCATTGTTTTTATTTATTCTAAATAAATTTATTATAAACCAAATTTAAAATAGTAATGAATTACCTTAGTTTGAAAACTTCACGTTTTCTATTTTCAATCAGTTTTCTATTTTCGTTTTTATCTGCCTTTGCACAAAACCACGGAAAAATTAAAGGAACAATTACAACATCTGATGGCGATGCCGCAGCTGGTGTAAATATTATCCTTAAAAACACTAAATATGGCACCGTTTCTAATGATGACGGCAGTTTTGAATTTAACAGAGTAAAACCTGGCTCCTACAATATACAGGTATCTCTATCAGGCTATGAAACGCTTGAAAGAGATATAATTGTCGCTGAGTATGAAACCATTACCACTAATTTGCAATTAAAAGTTTCTAATAAGGAATTGAATGAAGTTGTAGTAAATGGCAAGAAAAGCAACTTATCAAAAAAGACCGATTATGTTGCCAGAATGCCATTAAAGAACCTGGAAAATCCTCAGGTTTATAATGTTATTCACAAAGAGCTATTACAAGAGCAAATTGCGGTTGAAATAAGAAGTGCGGTTCAAAATGCTACGGGCGCAATCTCAAAAATATATCCTTCTGGCGGACTTGAAATTAGTTTTAGAGGATTCAGCTCCGGTGTAAACGCTCGAAACGGGATGGAGACTCTTTCTGGACGAAGCTCAATCTCAATTGATAATGCCGAACGAATCGAGGTGCTAAAAGGACCTTCTGGAACTTTGTTTGGTTCTTCTGTTTCTTCGTTTGGAGGAGTCGTAAACCTGGTAACCAAAAAGCCTTTTGAAACTAGTAAAACTGAGATCTCTTACACAGGAGGAAGTTTTGGACTGCAGCGCGTTGCGGTAGATTTTAACATGCCTTTGACTCAGAACAAAAAGGTTTTGTTTAGAATGAATGCTTCGGCCAATACAGAAAATAGTTTCTTAAATTATGGTTTTAATAAAACGGTCTTATTTGCACCGAGCATTATCTATAAAGCAACCGACAGATTAACGCTGAGTTTAGACACAGAAATTTTCAACACCAACAACACACGTCCCACTTACGGACGTTCTTATGCGGCAGGGCTTACCAACCCAACAGATCTAAAAGTAGATTACAGAACGAGCTTATTTGCAGATGATCTTGATGCAAAAACAAGTTCTCCTAAAATATTTGCTCAGGCAGAATATAAACTTTCTGACAACTGGAAATCTACAACATTATTCTCCCTAGTAGACGAGCGTGTTGATCATAGTTATCAATACTACACTTCATGGAAATCGCCAACAGAAGTTCAAAGAATGGTATCGCGTTTTGGGCCAATTCACAATAACTTTACCAATTTTCAAGAAAATATTAATGGTGAGTTTTCAACAGGAAGCATCAAACATAAACTCTTAACAGGCATCAATTACAGATTTACAAAAGCAACATTTAAGTATGCTACCACACAAGTATTAGATGAAATTGATGTAACGGCAGATTTCGAACCAATTCGAAAAAGCGACGTAGATCCAAAATTGAAAGAAATGCAGTTTGGCGTTCCAAATGAAGAGACTTTAAGTGTCTATGCTTCAGATGTAGTCAGTTTTACAGATCGTTTGTCTGTTATGTTAAGTCTTCGTTTGGATAACTTTGTTCAGAAAAAAATAGAAGATACAGACGGATACAATCAGACTGCTTTGTCTCCAAAATTAGGTTTGGTATATGAAGTGGTTAAAGATCAAGTTTCTTTATTTGGAAATTATATGAATGGTTTTCAAAACTCTGGGCCAGTAAATCAGCCAGACGGATCAATATTAATTTTAAAACCAATTTATGCTAATCAATATGAAGGTGGTGTAAAAGTAGAAGCATTCAATAAAAAATTAAGCACAACTCTTAGTTATTACAACATTACAATTGATAATGCAACAAGAACAAATCCTGATGGATATAACATTCAGGATGGAAAACAAGTAAGTAAAGGAATTGATTTTGAACTTATTGCCAATCCAATAAACGGCTTAAACTTGACGGCTGGTTATGCTTATAATGATAACCGTATCATTAAGTCGTCTGACGCTTCCATTGAAGGCAACAAAGCCAGTGGCGCGCCAGAAAATGTGGTGAACTTTTGGCTTTCGTATAAATTTCAAAACACATTGAAATACTTGGGCTTCGGTTTTGGAGGAAATTATGTGGACAAACAATACAAATTTGAAGATGAAAGCTTTTATGCTCCTTCCTACTCTATTTACAGCGCAACTGTATTTTACGATAGACCTGTATGGAGGCTTGGGGTTAAATTCAACAATTTAACCAATACAAAATATTGGGATTCTTACGGAATGGCTCAAACTCCAGCAAACTTCTTAGTAAACCTCACAGTAAGACTTTAGTTTTTTTACTTTGAATATTTCCTAAACCTTGAAATTCGTATAATATGCAATAGATTTTGAGTTTTTATTTTTAATTATTCTAAATAAAACTTATGTTTGTAAAATATCATTCTAATAATTTAAACTTGATCTTATGAAATCAAATACTTTAAAAACACTAAGCTTTTTATTTTTAATGCTTTTTGCTGCACCTCAGCTTTTTGCTCATGCACTTTGGATCGAAACTAAAGCAACAGGAACAAAAGGAAAAGCTCAAGAAATTTCTGTTTATTTTGGAGAGTTCTCTGATAACGACATTACAAAAGCTGATAAATGGTTTTCTGATTTAAAAGATTTCTCTTTAGTTGTAATTTCTCCATCAAAAAAAGAGACTAAATTAACTTCTAAAGCTTTAGACAATAAATATCAAGCTTTCTTTACACCAGATGAAGACGGAGTTTACACTATTGTAATGCATCATACCGTAAAAGATGTATATGGTACTATGAAATTAGATTACAACTCTAGTGCAAATGTTGTAGTTGGAAATAAAGCTGCAGGAAATAATATTGCTTCAAACACCAATAAGATTGCTGTTTTCTCAGAAAGTGCAGATATAGCCAAAAAAGATACTAAAATTACTGGTGTTGCCTCTTATGACGGAGCAATCGCAAAAGAGGCTAAAATTAAAGTAATTGCTCCAAACGGGTGGGAAAAAGAATTATGGACAAATGATAAAGGAGAATTCTCTTTTACGCCTATATGGTCTGGAAATTATATGGTAGAATATGCTCACACAGATAAATCATCGGGCGAACACAATGGAAAAAAATACGATGAAGTCTGGAAAATGGCCACTTATCATATTGCAATAAAATAATTAAACTTCATTCTTTAGTTTTTAATTTCAATTAAAAAAACCTTGCTAGACGGCAAGGTTTTTTTTGTTGTTATTTATACTAAATTAAAATAAAATTATAAAATTCTTAAGCAAATCTTAAGATAAAAATAATAAAATTTTAAGAAAGAAAAATGTCTCATAATTTTCTGTTAAAGAGTCTGTGTCTTTATATTTGCAATCGATAATTTTTATTGAATCTAAATAAATACCATGAAATATAATTTACTATTTGCATTAGGATTATTAAGTTTTGTCTCTTACGGCCAAGATTATTCAAGCAATGAAACTACTTCATCTGTTACTGATACTGTAAAAAATAAAAAAGGAGAAATTCTAAACGAGGTTGTGGTTACCAAAACAAAAGAACCAAAACCTGTAACAGCAGTTCGTTCTGGCTTAAAACCGATGGATAATCCTCAAAGCATTCAAGTAATTGGTTCTGAAATCATCGAACAGCAGCAAGCTATCAGATTAAGCGAAGTTCTTAAAAATGCCAATGGTGTTTATGTAAGTTCTGCTCGTGGTGGTGCGCAAGAATCTTTCTTTTCAAGAGGTTATGACATGTCTGCAAATAACATGTTTAAAAACGGATTCCGTTACAATTCAGGCTCAATTCCAGATGTTTCGGGTTTAGATAAAGTAGAGTTCTTAAAAGGGGGTTCAGCTTTATTATTCGGAAACGTCGCGCCGGGAGGTATTGTTAACTTAGTAACCAAAACTCCTCAATTTAAAAGTGGTGGAGAAATCTCAATGCAGATAGGAAGTTATGCATATTACAAACCAGCATTTGATTTTTATGGAGGACTAAATAAATCAATTGCATTTAGAATTAATGGTTCTTACGAGAATTCAGAAAGCTTTAGAGATGTGGTAAAAAATGAACGTTTGTACATTAATCCGTCTTTGCTTTTTATTATTAATCCAAAAACTCAAATCACAGTTCAAGGAGATTATTTAACTGCAGATTGGACACCTGATTTCGGAACTGGAATTATCGGAAAAGAAATTTTAGACTTGCCTCGTAATGCTTTCTACGGAGCGCTTTGGTCAAATGGTACAACGAAATCTTCTAGTGCTTCTATATTATTAAATCACGATTTCAATAAAAATTGGAAACTGAACTTCAATAGTTCTTATCAAACATACAATAGAACACAAAAATCTACAGCTCAACTATCAAATTTAGATGACACTAAAACATATCCAATTCCAGGTTACTGGAATAGAGGACTAACTCAGGGGCAAAACTTAGAGCAAATTTTAGGAGATCAATTAAGTCTTCAGGGGAACTTTAATACTGGATCTGTAAAACATCAAATTTTTACTGGTGTAGACTGGGAAAATTCGTTTGCAACTGCTTATACTTACGCTTTTAATGAGAAATATTTAGTAACTAGCAGAAATCCTGACGGTACTCCAAAAACATACGATCCAAGTATTTATGACACTATTTATCTCTATGATTTTGATCCGTCAACACAACGAAATGACATTCCGAATGCAAGAGCTACTCAAATTACAAAAACAGACACAAATCGTTTTGGAGTTTATTTTCAAGATTTCATTTCAATTACAGATAAATTCAAAGTATTGGCAGGTTTAAGATGGTCTTGGCAAGAAGCTGAAGTTAGCACTTATAAAGAAACTAAAACTGGTGCTGGAAATCCAGAAGATGCAGTTCCAACAGTTACTCCAAAACGTTTAGATAATGCATTTTCTCCTAAAGCAGGATTAGTGTATCAGCCAACAAAAGATATTTCAGTATTTGGAAGCTATTCAACTTCTTTTACACCAAATACAGGAACAACTGTTGACTTACAACCTCTTGAAGCTTCTATTATTGATCAATATGAAGTTGGAGTAAAAACAGATTTCTTTAAAGGTTTATTGAGCACAAATGTTACGGTTTACCAAATTACTAATAGCAATTTTGCACAAATGGCACCGTATAAAGCAGATGGAAGCGAAAATAATGATAGCACCATCAAACTTTTAAGTGGAGAAACAAAAAGCAAAGGAGTTGAAGTTGATGTTACCGCAAGACCTGTTGAAGGCTTAAGTATTATTGCAGGATATAGCTATAATGATATGCGTTACACTAAAACTTCAGGATTAAACGGAAGTTTTATTGAAGGTGACCGTGTAGCAAGAACGCCATCAAACACAGCAAATTTAAGTTTCTTTTATACTTTGCAAGAAGGATTCTTTAAAGGCGTTTCTGTTGGTGCAATAGGAAATTATATTGGAGACAGAATTGGAGGATGGAACAACCAATATGATTCTAAAAGACCAGATGGAATCTGGCACAGAGAAATTCCATTAGAAGGTTATGCTACAATTGATGCATCTGTTGGGTATACTTGGAGAAAATGGTCTGTACTTTGCAAATTATCAAACATTACAAACGAATTAAACTATACTGTTCACGAAAACTATAGTGTGAACCCAATTGCTCCTCGTCAGGTTATGACAAGCTTGCGATACAAGTTCTAAAATATTGAATTAGATGTTTTTTTTGATTTATCCCAAGATTTTCTATTTCTCTTGAAATAGAAAATCTTGGGATTTATATTTTAAGTCCAATTCTAATTCAATTAACACTATTTTTGCGTGCAATAGTATTCCCTAAAAAAATCAAAAATGTCAGATTCTCCAAAAAATCAATTGCAAAAAACTTTAGGTCTCAGCTTTAATATTGCTGTTTTAATTGGAGGAACAATTGGAGTTGGCATTTTACGCACGCCAGGAACTATTGCCGAAATGCTAAATAACTATTGGCTAATTCTTGCTTCTTGGCTATTTGGAGGTTTTTATGTTTTATTGGGAGCCAATTCGTATTCAGAACTGGCTACAATGCTGCCAAAAGCTGGCGGATCTTACAATTACATTAAAAGAGCTTTAGGCGAATACGCTGGGTTTCTTTCTGGCTGGTACGATTATATTGTAAATGCCATTCCTCCTGCTTTTTATTGCATTGTAATTAGTGAATACACTATCATTCTATTTCCACAATTGGCCAATTATGCAACAGTAATGTCCATTTCTTTATTAATAGCATTTGTATTGCTGCATTTAAGTGGTGTAAAAAACGGAAGCTTGATTCAACAGATTACCAGTTTATTAAAAGTGATTTGTTTTGTGGCTTTGGTTGTGGCTTGTTTTATGTATTCTGGAGTTGAAGTTCCGTCAATTAAAACCGATAATTCTATTTTTCAAATCGGACTAATTTTTGGATTTTTCAAATCATTGCAACTAATTATCGGGACTTACAATGGCTGGAATGCTGTTTGTTTTTTTGCTGAAGAAAATGAAAATCCAAACAAAAATATTCCGAAATCTTTATACAGCGGAGTTTTACTTGTTGTAGCCATTTATATTTTGGTAAATGCCGCATTTTTTCATGTACTGCCAATCGAAACACTAGCAAAATCTAATCTTGCCGCTGCTGATGTTGCTAAAATTCTTTTTGGCGAAAGCGGAGCTAAAATCGTAACGGTAATTTCGATTTTCTCTTTAATCAGTATTTTGAATGCCTTTATGATGATTCCTCCAAGAATTTTGTACGGATTAAGCCGTGACGGATTTTTTATCGAAAAAGGAACTCAAGTCAATAAAGGCGGAACACCAATTGTAGCGCTTTTGGTTTCATCATTTTTTAGCTTGTTTTTAATCTGCATTGGTTCTTTTGAAGTTTTGTTTTCATTCGCCGCTTTTATCTCCATAATCGTTTGGGGATTGGCGTATTATTCCCTTTTAAAACTAAGAACTACCGAACCAGACTTACCGAGACCTTATCATTCTTTTTGGTATCCGTGGACCACAATAATAGCCATAATATTTTCTATTGCTTTACTTGCTGGATTTATTTACAGTGATCCTAAAAGTTTTATTATCATTGTTGGTATTGCGATTGTTTCTTATCCTTTGTTTTTGGTTTTGAAGAAGAAATAAAGTAATACAAAACTTACTTTTGTTTTGTTTTTTAATAAAATGCACTATTTTTGCATTTAACAATATGAAACATGAATTACAACTTATCATTTCAGGAAAGAGCAAAGTTAAGCATGGAACAATTATCCAAGCAGCAGCCAGTTACCTTAGAAGAAGCCAAAGCTCAAGTACAATGGCTAAAGAATTCAAGCGTTTCAAAAAACAAGAAAAAGAGACCTTAGAAAGATTTATAGAATTAAATAGTCTTTGGATTCTAGATATTAATCTTGAAGATTACCTTTCTGAAGGAGCAGAGCAAAAAGTCTATTTGAAAGACGGAAAGCATGTAATCAAGCTTAATGATTCTATTTATTACAATTCTTGGATAGATTACTTCAATAATTTATTATTAAATAACTTCTTTTTCCCAGATACAGCATACAGTTTATTAGGCTTTTTCAAAAATGATGATGTTATATATGCAGTTGTCGAACAGCCTTTTGTTAAAGCAACTGAACCAACAGATCTGGAAGTCGTAAAAAAGTTTATGCTTGTAAACGGTTTTCTAAATACCAAAAACAACGATTATTATAATCCTGACTTAGGAATTATTCTTGAAGATCTTCACGACGAAAATGTATTGACAGAAAATGGCATACTCCAATTTATAGACACCGTTTTCTACATAAAAGATAATTTTTACGAAATATAAAAAAACGACAGGTTTCGAAGCCTGTCGTTTTTTTATAAACTAATTGATTCTTATTTCAAACCAGCCAAACTCTGCTCGATTGTAGCAATTTTTGCTAAAGCATCAGCTTGTTTTTGTTTTTCTAAATTAAGTACTTTCTCCGGAGCTCCGTTAACGAATTTCTCATTTGAAAGTTTCGCTTCAACCGATTTCAAGAATCCTTTTGTATAATTCAATTCTTCTGTCAGTTTTGCAATTTCTGCTTCAACGTCAATATTTCCAGTAATCGGAATGAAATATTCATTAGATTTTACACGGAAAGACAAAGCGCCGTCTACTTTTTCAGAAACATATTCGAAAGCAGAAACGTTTCCTAATTTCGTAATAATTGAATCAAAATAAGTAGAAACATTTTCACTGTTGATTCCTTTTAATTCGATTGCATCTTTAAACGGAATATTTTTGTCTTTTCTGATGGTTCTAATTCCCGAAATTACTTCAATAGAATTTTCGAAATCAGCAATTAATTTTGCATCAAACGGTTTTACTTCTGGCCAAGTCGAAACAATTAAAGCTTCTTCTGGTGTTCTTTCAGTAATTAACTGCCAAATTTCTTCAGTTAAGAAAGGCATGAACGGATGCAACAACTTCAAATTGTTTTCTAGCATTTCGATCGCTTTCGCGAAAGTTACGCTATCAATTGGCTGTTGGTAAGCTGGTTTAATCATTTCTAAGAACCAAGAACAGAAGTCATCCCAAACCAATTTATAGATTGCCATAAGAGAATCTGAAATTCTGTATTTCTCGAAATTATCTTCAATGTCAACTAAAGTCTGCTGCAATTTCGCTTCGTACCACTCGATTGCTACTTTTGATGATTCTGGCTGTGCGATAGTTTCAGAAACTTCCCAACCTTTAATCAGTTTGAAAGCATTCCAGATTTTGTTTGAGAACGCTTTTCCTTGAAGGCATAATTCTTCGTCAAACATAATATCGTTTCCTGCAGAAGCACTTAAAAGCAATCCTACACGAACACCATCGGCACCAAATTTCTCGATCAAGTCTAAAGGATCAGGAGAGTTTCCTAATGATTTAGACATTTTACGACGTTGTTTATCACGAACTAAACCAGTTAAGTACACATTTGTAAATGGTTTTTCGTCTGCATATTCGTAACCTGCAATAATCATTCTTGCCACCCAGAAAAATAAAATATCCGGACCTGTAACCAAATCATTCGTTGGATAGTAGTATTTAAAATCTGGACTTTCTGGATCCATAATTCCTCCAAAAACAGACATTGGCCATAACCAAGATGAGAACCATGTATCTAACGCATCAACATCTTGTTTAAGGTTGTCGGTTGTTAGTTGTTGGTTGTTAGTTCTTTCTTTTGCTAAAACTAGCGCCTCTTCGATACTTTCAGCTACTACGAAATCTTCTTTTCCGTCTCCGTAATAGTACGCCGGAATTTGTTGTCCCCACCATAATTGACGAGAAATATTCCAATCGCGAATGTTGTTTAACCAATGCGCATAAGTGTTTTCGAAACGTTTTGGATGCAATTTAATGTCTCCGGTTTCTAAAACCGATTTAATTGCTGGTTTTACCAATTCTTCCATTTTCAAGAACCATTGATCAGATAATCTTGGCTCGATTACCGCTTTTGTTCTTTCAGAAGTTCCTACTTTATTTAAGTGAGTTTCTGTTTTAGCTAAAGCGCCAATTTCTTGAAGTTCTTTTTCAATTTCCTTACGAACTACAAAACGGTCTTTTCCTTGATAGTGCAATCCGAAGCTGTTTAATGTAGCGTCTTCGTTAAAAATATCAACGATTTCAAGGTTGTGTTTTTCACCCAACGTTTTGTCGTTCATATCGTGCGCAGGTGTTACTTTCAAACATCCTGTTCCGAATTCAATGTCAACATATTCGTCCTCGATAATTGGAATAACTCTTCCGCAAATTGGAACGATTGCTTTTTTACCTTTTAAATGTGTAAAACGCTCATCGTTCGGATTGATACAGATGGCAGTATCTCCAAAAATAGTTTCTGGACGCGTTGTAGCAATGGTCAAGAAATCTTCTGAACCTTCAATTTTATATTTTAAGAAAAATAATTTTCCTTGTTGTTCTTCATAAATTACCTCTTCGTCAGAAAGAGTGGTTTTTGCTTCTGGATCCCAATTCACCATACGGTATCCTCTGTAGATTAAACCTTTGTTGTATAAATCTACAAACGATTTAATTACAGATGCAGACATATCTGGATCCATTGTAAATTTAGTACGTTCCCAATCGCATGAAGCACCTAATTTCTTAAGTTGCTCCAAGATTGTTCCTCCGTATTTATCTGTCCATTCCCAAGCATGTTTTAGGAATTCTTCGCGAGTTAAATCATTTTTATTGATTCCTTCTGCTTTTAATTTTGCAACCACTTTCGCTTCAGTAGCAATAGAAGCGTGATCTGTTCCAGGTACCCAACAAGCGTTGAAACCTTTAAGACGTGCTCTACGAATTAAAACATCCTGAATCGTATTATTCAACATATGTCCCATGTGAAGGACTCCAGTGACGTTTGGCGGCGGGATTACAATGGTGTACGGTGTTCTATGATCTGGTTCTGAATGAAAATAGTTGTTTTTCATCCAGTAATCATACCATTTACTCTCAATCGTCTTAGCGTCAAATTGTGCTGGAATTGTCATTTACTAGGGTTGTTTAATCGTTAATTTGTTTAACCGTTTAATCGGTTTTGATCATCGAGTTCAAATTGATTTATTTTCTTATTTTCTGTTTAAAAAAATCATTTACAAATCAATCTCAACGATCAAAACAAATAAACGATTAAACAGTTAAACAAAAAAATGGTTCAATTTTTGTATTTATAACTGACAGCAAAAGTAAATAATTAAGTAGACTATAAAAAGAGAAATAATAATTTGTGTGTTAATTAAAAGAATGTATATTTACTTACAATTAAAAAAAGATTTCATATGAAAAATGCAGCCTCTTTTATTGCAGTCTTATTGTTTAGTGCAATAAGTTATGCGCAAAACGGCCCAAAAATTGAATTTGCAGCCCCTGATAATACAATTGATTATGGAAAAATTTCTAAAAGTGACAATGGGCTTCGTTCCTTTGAATTTACAAACACTGGAGATGCTCCTTTATTAATTACAGGTGCAGAATCTACAGTAAGTTCTATCATCGTAACAAAACCAGCGGCAGCAATTCAGCCGGGCAAAAAAGGAAAAATCGATGTAAAATATAATATGGTCGCAGGACCTATCCGTAAAACTATTACTGTTGAAACAAACGCAGTAAACTATCCTGACGGAAGAGTAGCTCTTAAAATTAAGGGTGAAGTCCAATAAGAATTTAAAATCTAAAAATAACAAAAATAGCTGTCTCAAATGGACGGCTATTTTTTTTTAAAAGCTTCAGAGAAGCAAAATATTTATAGTAAAAGAATAAATGATTACAACATAAAGCTCCAGAGGAGCGTCATATATTAAGTCTACAGAAAAAATATGTCGCTCCTCTGGAGCTTAATCCATTTTTGATATTACCAATTCTATAAACATTTCACCCCGCTGGGGTTTTTACAGATCAAAAAAAATGTTATAAATATTTCTGTTCAATAAAAAAACTGTCCTTTTGAGACAGCTTCGTTTTATTTTTGTAGAGAAACATCTTGCCTCTCAAATCTTTCTTCTTTATTTAGCAGCGCATTCAGCGGCATCAAATTTGTACTTTACGCTTTCAAAATCAATTGGTTTATCTTTTACTAAATAAGTAACTCCCATTGTTGTCTGCATCGTTCCGTTTCCTAAAATAAGCTGATTATTGCGTTTTAAAAGCGCCATCGGATTCTTGAATGTTTTGTCTCCGTTTACGTTGTCCTTAAAAGTATAATCTACAAACAGCGTATCTCCATGAAACTCTCCTGCAACTTCACCCGTTCTAACAGTTGAAGGCGCCACTCTCATAACCATATCTCCAGATAATTTTCCGTTCTTTAAAGTGTTCAATTTTAAATCTATTGTATCCTTTTCATAAATTGCTTTGTAGCATGCAGTGCTTACTACTGTTTCTCCTTCAGCTTTTGCAGCTTCGGCAGCTTTTTGTTTTTCTTCATTTTTACAGCTTTGCAATCCAATAACGGATAAAAGCAAACAAGACAAGGCTAGATTTCTCATAATATTTTTCATTTTGTTGATATCACTATAAAATTAAAGAAAAAAGATTCTCTTCATAGTATAATTTTATAAATTTTTAATTACAAATTCAGATCTTCTATTCAATTCATGCTCTTCTTCTGAGCACGATTCGTCTGTTTTGCATTTTATAATTGGAACCGATTCTCCGTAGCCTTTTGCTGAAACTCTTTTGACTTCAATTCCAGATTGTATGATAAACTCTCTAGTTGAGTTGGCCCTTTTTTGAGATAAATCGGCATTGTATTTTTCATTTCCTCTTGAATCTGTATGCGATCCAATTTCGATTACCATTTCAGGATATTTTTTCATTAATTCAACCACTCTGCCTAAAATCACTTTGGATTCTTTTCTAATGTACCACAAATCATAATCAAAGTAAATCGGGTCTGTTTTAATGATTAAACGGTCTTTGTCTTTGACAACATCTTTTTCTTTAGCTAAAATCTCTTTTACTTTTTCATTCTTTTTAATTTCGGCCGCAACTATAGCCGCGTCTTTGGCTTTTTTCTCTTTTTCTTTTAATTCAAGCGCAGCCAAAGCTTCTTTTTTCTTATTTTCTTCTTCAATAATAATTTCCTGTTTTCTCTTATTTTCAGCAATTTGTTTTTCTTCTTTTTTGATGGCTTCTAAAGATCTCAAGGCCAAAGAAGCATCGTTAACTTTATCTCTAGTTTTATCTAAGGTCAATATTTTAGAAGCATTGGTATAGTTTTCTTTAAAAGCGCTAATCTTATACGAAGTCTCACAGGCAACCGTAAAACTGAATTTTCCGTCAGCCGAAGTTGTGATTGTATTTAAGGTTTTATTTTCTGAATCTTGCAATAATACCGTTGCGTTTTCTAGAACTAATTGCGTATCTACATCTGTAATTGTTCCAGCAATAAACTGTTTGCAATCTTCAACAATCAAATCTTTTATTTCTTTGAATTGATAAATATCGTCGCTTCCCTTTCCTCCTTCTCTATTCGACGCGAAAAATCCTTCTTTGGTATTCGAATCAACGTTGAACGCAAAATCATCTAAATTAGAGTTTAATGGAAGTCCAACATTTACTGGTTTTGAATAGTCATTTCCATTTATTTCAGAAACAAAAACATCTAATGATCCGTAACCTAAATGTCCATCTGATGAAAAATATAATTTATTGTCTGTGGAGGCAAAAGGAAACTGTTCTCTCTTATTGGTATTAATTTGCGGCCCTAAATTCTTCGGAGTATCAAATGCTCCTTTATTTATGTTTACCGAATAAATATCAAATGATCCCAAAGAACCCGGCATGTCTGAAGCAAAATACAATACTTTTTCATCGGCACTCAAAGCGGGATGCTCAACAGAATAATTTGGACTGTTGAATGGAAGCGCCGTAACGTTTGTCCATTTTCCTTCTACCAATTCTGCTTTAAAAATCTGAAGATTAGAGATTTTTTTGTCGTCTTTTTTCTTCTTTCCGTTTTTAGAATTATTTCTCGTAAAATACATGGTTTTGCCATCTTTTGTAAAAACAGCATTCGATTCATGCATTCCAGTTTTCAGTTCTTTCGCAAAATAATGAATGATAGAATCTGCCGAATTGATGTTCTTTAAAGGAATTGAAACCAAATTTAAATAGGTTTCGTTATCCCATTTAAACTTTTTATCAAATAAACCCGGCTTTAGTTTCACTCCTGCAAAAACTAGATTCTCTTTGTATTTAACCGCTCCGAATTCAGAATTTGGCGTATTTATAGCAAGGTTTTTAATTTCAAAACGCTTACCGATTGCAGTAACATTTTCTAAAGTTTTAAGTTCTTTTTCAAAATTGGCAAGATCTTCTGGATTAGAAGACTTAGCATAATATTCTTTTAAATTGGCATTTGCATCATCGATACTATTTGTTGCTTTTAAAGTCTGTGCATATCTAAAATAGTATTCTCTGTCTAAATTATTGCTGTAATTGCCAATTAGAAAACGATAATAACGCTGGGCTTTAACCAAATCATTGGTATAGAAATAAGAATCGGCCAAGTTTTTAATGACTTCTTGCGAAGGCCTTTCGTCAGCTAATTTTTGGTATAAAATAATGGCTTCGCTGTAATACGTTTTATCAAAAAAACGTTTTGCTCTAATCAATTCCTGATCCTGTGCATTTATAAACTGTATTGAAAATACGAATATAATAACGAGTAGTTTTTTCATATTTTTCATTTTAGAAGAATCTTGGTGATTTATCGAATCCTTTCCCTAACAAATCCAAATCGAACAATAGCATAATTTCATGTGTTCCTGAATTAAACTGGCCGAAATTTGTGAGCGTATAATCATAGGCATAACCCACTCTCAGCGTTGGCGTAACATTGATATTGAATAAAGCGCTAACTGAATCATCAATTCTGTAAGCAGCTCCAAATTCAAACTTTTCATTATACAAAACATTCGCAGTGACGTCTAAAGTAATTGGTGCTCCTTTTACAAATTTTGACATAAATGCTGGTTTCAACTTCACCTTATCGCTAACCTGAAAAACATAACCGGCCGTCAAAAAAGTGTGTATTTCTTCAGAACCAAAAGCGTTAATTCCTGATTTTTCTTCAATGTATTTTGATTTCAGCAAATTAGGCGCAGATAATCCAACATAGAGATTGTCTCTAAAATAGTAAGCTCCAACTCCAATATTAGGTTTGGTTGCATTTATATTTTCTGCAAAAGCTAAATCCGTCTGCGGATCTGTAAAACGAAATCCGTAAAAATTGGTTTGCATGGATGAAAATCCCGCTTTTAAGCCCAGCGACAATTTATTTTTTCCGCCTAATTTTAAAACATATGCAAAATCGGCGTAAACATTATTTTCTTTTTTGGCACCATCTCCAATATCATCTGAAATAAAGGAAATACCAGCTTCTATTTTATCATTAATCGCCGTATGTCCAAAAAACGTAAATGTTTTTGGAGCCCCATAAGCGCCCACCCATTGCGTTCTGTACAATCCACCAAAATTCATCATGGCAGGAACACCTGTCGCATAAGCAGGATTGACTACGCTCATATTGTACATATAATGCGTGTATTCTGGATCTTGCTGTGCAGAGACCGATAAATAGAAGAAGAAATTTATAAGGAGTATTATTTTTTTCATTTGAAAACTGTATTAAAATGTAAAAAGAGGTTTTATCGATTTAAATAAAGACGGCCTTGTTTTGGCGGTTTATTGTCTTTATTGAAATGCAATACATAAAAATAAACTCCGTTGGGCGCGACACCTCCTGCGATACCGCTTTTTTCATAATTTTTACCATCCCAAGCCGGTTTACTATTATCTCCTTTATACATTCCGTTTCCGTATCTATTATAAATTTCAAGTGTATAATTCGGGTATAAAAACTCAATATCTTTTATCACAAACGAATCGTTTACACCATCTCCGTTTGGCGAAAATCCGTCTGGAATAAAAAACTCGTATTGAGCCACCTCGCAGTCTTGCAAAGAGACTTTTACTTCTCTGTAACTTTCAGACAAGCATCTCGTTACTTCATTTAAATCATATCCGTAATAAGTTGCATTATGGACTAATAATGTGGTTGACGGCAGTAAATTTCCATCTACCGCATCATACCAAGCAACGGTAGTGGGAACATTGGTTTTACTGGAAAGGTCACTTATTTTCGGATTTGCCAATCCGCAGAAGTCTGGCGTTTCTGTCATTTCAGGAGCTGGCGTATCGTTTATAATTACCGAAATTTTGGCTGGTTCTGAAGTACAGCCCGCTGCTGAAGTTTCTCTAACGAAATAATCTTCTGTTTTTAAAACATAATCAACTGCTAACGGTGTTGTTGCTGTTGCCGAATTATACCATTTATATTGCGCCCCTTTTGGCTCTAAGTTGACTATTACTGCTTCATCAACTTTACAAAACTGCTGATTTGCAACAATTGGCGCTGGCGGAATTGGATTTATTACAAAATCGTCTGTAATGTTGATTAAATCTACATCACAATTTGTCACTGTATTGGTTAAATTCAGTAATGTGATTTTTGTGGCGCCTGTATTCAAAAGCAGTTCGGCAGGAATAATAAAATCTAATTTTCCATTTGTGACTGCTTTTGTAATAGTTTGCACGGATGAAGAATTGCTTTCAGACAATGCATAAGAAATACTGGCATTCGTTAAGCTTCCTAAACCAGAAACTGCAACAGTAACAGGCGCATTCAAACAGAAATCATTAACTTTTGCCACCACAGTTACTGCATTTGGAAGCGGATTTATATTTAAATTCCCTGCTACATTTGCCGTATTGCTGCATTGAGGAGAAGGATTTGTAATATCAGTGATGCTATAAATACTAATTACCGATAATCCGCTTCTTGTATTCAAATTTCCTGGAACTATAAAAGAAGCCTTTCCTCCAACAGACTGCATTTCTGCTATTTCGCCAAGAGCCAGATTATCTCCATTTACGTTATAAGAAATACGGTAATTTCCATCGAGCAATTGAGGCGCTGTGACTTGAATTGTAGCATCATCATTTTGACAAATAGGAAGCGCCGATAATGTAGCATTAGTCAAACGCGGTAATGGATAAATAGTCAAAATAGTTGAAAACGGACTAAAGATATTTACACATTTTCCTTTACTTGATGTTGACAATATACGCGTAACCGTTATGGTATATTGGCCCACTTGTTTAAAATAAGACGAGCGAATTGGAAAGTTAAATTCTCCATTTGCAAAATTTCCTCTTACAGTTTCAGATCCAGACGCTCCCGGTCCGACAACACTAAAACTAACGTCGTATACTCCATTAGGTATAGAATCTGGTCCTTGCGTAATTTTAGCCGAATACGTTGCTGTGGCAATTTCAGATTCGCAGATATCTTTACTAACCACGATTTTAGATCCTGTAAAATCAAGTCTTTTTTCGAGCAATATTTTTACAGTAGCATTATCATCAGGACATATAAAGTTATTAGGAACAGCTAAAACAGTATACGTATAAGAATATTCCCCTGGCCCATTTGCATCAAATAATTCTTGAAGATTAATATTATGATCCGTTGCCGATGTTATTCCGATACCTGTCCACGTTCCATCTGGGTCTTCACCAGTAAGCCTATCATTTAAATTCAAATCGGTATATGCTGCCAAATCGGTAGTACCGCACAATTCTAAATGTTGTGCTTCTCCTGCTTCTGGAGCTATATAAACTGTTACCTGTACATTGGTCGACTTTTCGTCAGGAGAACATTCAAGCACAGCTGGCACAGTATAAATGAAATTAAGTGTCGTTTTGACCTTGTATTGCTCAATATTTATAGTAGATTCCACAGGTATACCTGCGGCGGTTGTAAATGTTCCATTTACATGAGGTCCCATTACTTTACTATCAAAAGCTGTAAAAAGATTAAAAGTTCGATATTTATTACAAACTGTCGCTTCCGAACCAACCCCCACATAGGCACCTATCGTAATCGTAACGACAGCCTTATTATCTGTACATCCTGAAGTCGCTGGAGCAGTATAAGTATAATAATACGTTCCACCGCCAAGAATAAGTTGCGCGTTCAAAACACCATTAGCAGCATCTAAACCTTGCTTGCTGCTTCCTGTCCATGTTCCGCCAGGAACTGGAGAACCTCCTAATAAAGAAAATAAATTTACCGATTGATAAATTGGATTAGAGACGTCACAAATTAATTCATTCGTATTATCATCACCAGCACATTGTGCAGTTAGTTTTGAAGAAATGAGGGTAAAAAAAATAAAAAACAATACAAAATAGTGGTAGCTAATGTAGTTTTTTGCCATAGATTAATTTTTTTATTAAACATAAGAAAATATTTAACAAAAAACACATTTTTTAGTAAACTTATTTTCACAAAAAGAATACATTTATGCAATACAACATGTTAAAACATGGTTTTACAATAAATCGAAAAAACTGTAATTCATTTTTTTTTACAATTCATCTTCTAGTTTAAATCTAAATTTTAAGACTACACTATTTCTTTCTACTTCAAGATTTATCCAAACGTCATCTTCAGATTTTAAAAGGTTATTGATCTGCTGAAGGCTATATTTATATGGTTGTGTATTATTAATACTTACAACAATATCTCCTTTGCGTAATCCACATTTTTCTGCTGCAGAATTCTTACGCACGTTTACAATTTCATAAACAGGTTTTAGAGCAAATTTATATTTAAAATTATTATTGTTCTTATCTTTTTCCTGCAATTCATCCATTGAAGAAGCAACTCGTACCGTTTCTAGATGCACCGTTTCCTGCACCCACTGAAGTCCATTGTGCTGAATCGTAATTCCGCTTTTATTGTATGTAAAGGGTTCTCCATATTTACTATTTTTTTTTAGGTATAACTTTTTTCCTTTATAATCCAAAACTAAAGTAAATCGTTTTAAAACTTCACCTCCTACAGATCCGATACGTCCTGGAACCATCTTAACATTACGAATTGAGGCAGAATCAGGAAAAGACACAATTGGTTTTTTAAAATCAAATTCATCAATCGAGAATTTATCAATTTTGGCGCGATGCCCTTCAATATCTCCACTAAAGCCTTTTCCTAAAAAGTCTGGAAAATTTTTGTTTGGAAGCTTAATTTTATTGTTTTCAAAAATCCAAAAAGCATCACTATTTCCAATATCAATTAAAAGCTTTGCCGGAATTTCTTCGTTATTCACAGTTGCTGTTGTCATGATATAAGGCTTTGCCTTTTCTACCGTTATCGGAACCATTCTAAACTGTCTGTTTAGTTTTTCCTCATATTTATCACTTTTAGCGTGAACTATTATTTTCTTTTTCTGATAATTAACTTCAACATAATTATTTCGAAAGAATTTATGGCCGATAATTCCGTTGACAGGAATTCCAATATGAGAAGACAAATTGAAGCTTTGATCTAAAATAATAAAGACCATGTGGTCGCTAGATTTGAGGCCATGCGTTTCCAGAATATTTTTTGTCGATTTCAGGCCTTCTATTTCTTCCTCGCTTCCTAAACCACGAAGTTTGATTTTCTCCACATTGTTAAAACTAACTTCTTGTTTTTCTTCCATACTAAACAGAATCGTTTCTTCGACACCAGAATCTAGGAGGAAATTTAATTCAACTCCATTAACTTTTATAGGAATAAAAACAAGGTTATTTATCAATTTAAAAGGTATTGTGGCCTTTGTTGCATTGTTTTCCAATAAAAAATCGCCTTGTCCAAAAAGCAAAAAAGGTAAGAATAACCCAAAAAACAATACTATATATTTTTTCATTGACAATATTTTATTATAAAATTAGTAAATATATTTATTATTGTTACATTTTTGCAAGTCCCCGTATTGTTTACGTTAAATTGGAAAAAAAAATGCAAATTTGCACTTCAATAATTTATACTCATGCCGACAATTTCACACAAGGGAAGAAACATGCCCGAATCTCCGATACGCAAGCTGGCTCCTTTTGCTGATTTAGCAAAGAAAAAAGGACACAAGGTGTATCACTTAAACATTGGTCAACCGGATATCAAGACACCGGAAGTGGCCATCGAGGCGGTAAAAAATATTGATTTGAGTATTATAGAATACAGTCCGTCTGCCGGATATGAAAGCTATAGAAAAAAATTAGCTCATTTTTACCAGCGCCAAAATGTAAACGTTAACACAGAAGACATCATTGTAACTACTGGTGGTTCTGAAGCCTTACTTTTTGCACTGGCCACAATTACAGATCCTGGAGATGAAATCATTATCCCGGAACCTTTTTATGCTAATTATCACGCGTTTGCTTCTTCGACAAGTGCAACTGTAGTGCCTCTTGTTTCTACTATCGAAACTGGGTTTGCTTTGCCAAGCATTGATGAAGTTGAAAAACTAATAACACCAAGAACAAAAGCCATTCTGATTTGCAACCCTGGAAATCCGACTGGATATTTATACTCTGAAGCCGAAATTAAACAATTAGCTCACTTAATTAAAAAACACGATTTATACTTAATCGCTGATGAAGTGTACCGTGAATTTTTATATGATGGAGATGATGTTCATTTTTCTGTAATGAATCTAGAAGATGTACAGCAAAATGTAATCATGGTCGATTCTGTGTCCAAACGTTACAGTATGTGCGGAGCAAGAATTGGCTGTCTGGTGACAAAAAACAAAGACGTCTTGGCAACCGTAATGAAGTTTGCTCAAGCGCGTTTGAGTCCGCCAACTATTGAGCAGATTGCTTGTGAAGCTGCGATAGACACTCCACAGAGTTATTTTGACGAAGTAATTGGTGAATATAAAGAACGTCGCAATACATTAATTGCTGAATTAAACAAGATTGAAGGAGTTGTGGTTACAAAACCAAAAGGCGCTTTTTATTGTATTGCCGAACTTCCTATAGAAGATTCAGACGATTTTGCACAATGGCTTCTTGAAAGCTATGATTTAAATGGCGAAACGGTAATGATTGCTCCAGCTAAAGGTTTCTACTCGACACCTGGAATGGGATTAAATCAGGTTCGTATTGCTTATGTGTTGAACAAAAAAGATTTGATTACAGCAGTAAATATCTTAAAGGAAGCTTTAATAGTTTACAATGACAGATAATCAATTCATTATAATACACTTTGAAAAGGCAATAACGTTTTTCGTTATTGTCTTTTTTGTTTCTAATAACAGTATTTCTCTTCAAATTTTAAATTATATCCAAAAACGAGTAATTAAATCCTAAAAACCATAGAAAAGGTTTCCCATTTATTAATTATCTTTACCGCCTTAAAAAGATATACCACATTATAATAGTAGTTCTTAATGATAAATAACGAAGAATTTTTAGACGAAATAGGTGACAGTCATTTCAGCAGTAATGCAAAAAACCCTCTAAGAGCGGATGCTTTTGACATCACTGATGAAGAAAAAATAGAAAAAATTAAAAAAGATGTCGAAAACATCCTGCAAACTTTAGGAATGGATTTGACAGATGACAGCATTAAAGGAACTCCAAACCGAGTTGCAAAGATGTTTGTAAAAGAAATTTTTGGAGGTCTTAACCCTGCAAAACAGCCAAAAGCTTCTACTTTTGACAATAATTACAAATATGGCGAAATGCTTGTAGAAAAAAACATCACGGTGTATTCTACTTGCGAGCACCATTTACTGCCAATTATCGGGCGTGCTCACGTTGCTTATATCTCAAGCGGACGCGTTATCGGTTTATCAAAAATGAACCGTATCGTAGAGTATTATGCAAAAAGACCTCAAGTACAGGAGCGTCTAACTATGCAGATTGTTCAAGAGCTTCAAAAAGCTTTAGGAACAGAAGATGTAGCCTGCGTTATTGATGCAAAACACCTTTGCGTAAACTCACGCGGAATTAAAGATATCGAAAGCAGCACAGTAACTTCTGAGTTCGGAGGAAAATTCAAAGACGCTCAAACGAAGAGAGAATTCCTTGACTACATTAAGTTAGATACTCAGTTCTAAATATTTGGGTTAATCGTTTATTTGTTTAATCGTTTAATCGAAAAAAAACAACTGAACAAATAAACGGTTAAACGATTAAACTAAAAAACATGTACATTTTTTCTTTTGAGAAACTTGATGTGTGGCAAAATGCAAGAATGTTTATTTTGGATATTTATAAATTGACTAGTAAATTTCCATCAAATGAATTATTCGGAATAACATCTCAAATAAAAAGAAGTGCATCTTCAATTGCAACAAATATTGCTGAAGGAACTTCAAGAAATACAAGTAAGGACAAAGCTCATTTTTTAACGATTTCTTATTCATCTGCAATGGAAACTTTAAATCATTTAATCATTTCAAAAGATTTAAATTATGTTTCAGAAACAGATTATGTAGCATCAAGAGAAAAAATTGAAAAAATTTGTAATCAAATAAATAATCTAAAAAAATATTATCTTTCACAACAATAAATCCGACAATCCGAATTAAACAAAATTAACGGTTAAACGATTAAACGATTAAACAAAAATACTATGCCACTATATAGCAGTCAGCCTTTAAAAATATACAATTCGCTTTCTGGCGAAAAAGAAGATTTCAAACCAATCCATGAAGGAAACGTTGGAATGTATGTTTGTGGACCTACCGTATATAGTAATGTTCACTTAGGAAACGTGAGAACTTTTATGTCTTTTGACGTAATTTTCAGGTATTTTCTGCATTTAGATTATAAAGTTCGTTATGTTCGAAATATTACCGATGTTGGACATATCGTAGACGATGTGGATGAAGGTGAAGATAAAATTGCTAAAAAAGCACGCTTAGAGCAATTGGAACCAATGGAAGTAGTACAGCGTTATACTGTAGATTTTCATAACATCTTAAAAGCGTTCAACTTTTTACCGCCAAGCATCGAGCCTACAGCTACAGGACATATTATTGAGCAGATTGAAATTATTAAAAAAATTATCGATAAAGGTATCGCTTACGTTGCTAATGGATCTGTTTATTTTGATGTAGTAAAATATAACGAAACCAATAATTACGGTATTTTAAGCGGTAGAAATATCGATGATATGCTGGCAAATACTCGTGATCTTGACGGACAATCTGACAAGAGAAATCCACAAGATTTTGCGTTGTGGAAAAAAGCAGAGCCAGAACATATCATGAGATGGCCATCACCTTGGAGCGATGGTTTCCCAGGATGGCATCTTGAATGTACTGCAATGAGCACCAAATATCTTGGAAATCATTTTGACATTCATGGAGGTGGAATGGATTTAAAATTCCCTCACCACGAGTGCGAAATCGCTCAAAACGAGGCTTGCACTGGTCAGGCACCCGTAAATTACTGGATGCACGCCAACATGCTTACGCTGAACGGAAAGAAAATGGCAAAATCGACTGGAAATAATATTCTTCCAGGCGAAATTCTTAGTGGAGACAACAACATTTTAAGCAAACCATTTTCTGCTTCAGTAACTCGTTTTTTCATGCTTCAAGCACATTACAGAAGCATCTTAGATTTTTCTGATGATGCTATTGTTGCAGCTGAAAAAGGATACAAAAGATTAATGGAAGCACTAGATGCTTTACCAAATATTACTGCAGGAAATTCTAGCTCTATAGATTTTGCAGCTTGGAAACAGCTTTGCTATGATGCAATGAATGATGATTTCAATACGCCAATTTTGATTGCACAATTGTTTGAAGCCGTTCGTTACATCAATTTATTAAAAGATGGCAAAGAAACGATTTCTGCTGATGATTTAGCCGATTTCAAAAAAGCCGTAAATGCTTTTGTATATGACGTTTTAGGACTTAATGACGATAAAACTGCTGATGGCGATAGCGATAAATTAGACGGCGTGGTAAACATGCTTATCGCAATGAGAAATCAAGCCAGAGCAGATAAAAACTTTGCTCTTTCTGACCAGATTCGTGATCAATTAATCGCTTTAGGAATTCAGCTTAAAGACGGAAAAGAAGGAACTACTTTTAGCATACAATAAAAAAAAGTGGTCAGCGTTCAGTTTTTTAGTGTTCAGATTCAAACTTTGAACCTAATGAATACTACAAACTGAAAAACTGAACACTAAACTAACTGGTACAAAAAATATGTTTTCAAAAATCCTAATATATCCGTTTGTATTGTTAGTCCGTTTTTATCAGACTGCCATTTCACCGTTTACACCCGCTGCTTGCAGATTTGAGCCCACTTGTTCGACATATATGATTCAGGCATTGCAAATTCATGGATTATTTTATGGCGGATTTTTAGGCATCAAACGTATTTTAAGCTGTCATCCTTGGGGAAGAAGCGGTTACGATCCTGTACCAGAAAAGAAATGCAACCACAAACATTAACTTTTTAGAAAGCGGTACTTTACATTAAATATTTATTTTTACAGCTATAATAAAAACATTTATACATGACACACGCCTTAAATTTAGTTTGGAATCCTTCTGAGGGAATCAACTTAGGATTTTTTATGATTCGCTATTACAGCTTAATGTTTGTAATTGCTTTTGGTTTAGGATGGTTCCTAATGAAAAAGATGTTCGAAAGAGAAAACGAATCGATTGAAAAACTAGATTCTCTATTTGTTTGGACAGTTTTAGCTACTTTAATCGGTGCGCGTTTAGGCCATGTTTTCTTTTACGATTGGGAATATTTCAGAAATCATTTACTTGAAATTTTCCTTCCATTTAGATTTGAACCAGAATTTCAATTTACAGGTTTCCAAGGATTAGCTAGTCATGGAGCAGCTATTGCAATCATTATTGCGATGTACTACTACAGTAAAAAAATATTAAAACGTCCGTTATTATGGATTTTAGATCGTGTTGTAATTCCTGTTGCAAGCGGTGCAATATTTGTTCGTTTAGGAAACTTCTTTAACTCAGAAATTATTGGTCACGAAACAAATTCTGCATTCGGAATCCGTTTTCTTCACGATAAATTCAGCAAAGCCGAAGCTGTACAAAAAACAGGAATAGCAGATCCAAAAGAAGCATATAATGCAATCGTTTCAGATCCAAGATTTGCAAACATATTAGCCGAAGTGCCTTCGAGACATCCTACTCAATTATACGAAGCAATTTGTTACGTTTTTGTTTTTGCTATCTTATACTTTTTATACTGGAAAACAAATGCAAGACTTAAATCTGGACTTTTATTCGGATTGTTTTTAGTTCTTTTATTTGTTGTTCGTTTCATTGTAGAGTTTGTAAAAGAAAGCCAAGGCGGTTTTGAGAGCGAATTAGGCTTGTTTTCAACAGGACAATGGTTAAGCATACCATTTATTATTATTGGTCTTTTCTTTGTCATTAGAGCACAGAGAAATCCTTTAGCAGAATCATAAAAACATTTCAATTCATAAAAAACGCCCAATATCTCGAATATTGGGCGTTTTCTTTTTATAGCTTTAATTTACATCCAAATATGGATTTAAAGTTTCAGCTAGTTCATTGAGCCAATAGAAACTATCTCTTAATTTGGTTTCTTGCTGGATGTTTTCTTGTTCGCTCATCACGTTTAGTGCGAGAGTAAAATTGACCTGTCTTAATGCTTTCGCCATAGACTGCGCATCAATTCTGTCGTTGAAGAAATTCATCAGCCTGATTTCGGCTTCTTTTGAAAGGGTTTTGGTGCTCATAATCTTAACTTTTAGGGAAATATAAAACCCGCGTAGGTTAGGTGTCCTACGCAGTTAAGAACGCGTTGCAGTTGTTTCCAATACCGCCACCATACCACACGGGCAAACTTTTTTTCTGTGATCATAATTCTTAATTTTTAGGAAGTGCAAATATATTAAAAAAGACTAGTTTTAATAAGTAGGAAAAGTAATCTTTTTTCTTTGTTTTAATTAGCTTCATTTACATAGGCAAACCAATACCACCATTTTTAGTATCATCGAATAATTTTTTAAAATCAGGAATGTTGTAGTAGTTACTTCTTTTGAATTCTTCTTCAAATTTCTCATCATTTAATTTTGGGAAAAAGGTATAAACATAACCTTTGTCAATACTTTGAGTAAATTTTGTCGCATAATAACAATAGAGCCCATAAATTCTTGCCGTATCACTGAAACTTGTATCTTCAACTTTTGGAAGTTCTGTTTTTCCTCGTAGATAAAGAAGATATTTTTCTTTGCTTTTAGTGTCTGCTTTAGTCATTACTTCAAAAATCTCTTTATGGAAAATGTATTTGTTATCGCAGGTTTTGGTAAAAAGTAATTTATCGAATTCGTCATCATTTAGGTTTCGGTCTAAAACCCATTTTAGTAAATCTTTATCTTGAACATAACCAAAGATTTTAACTAATGATTCCAGAAAAACTTGATCGTTAAACTTTAGCCATACCAAACTTGCTTTGTTATCATTGAATAGATATTTGTTGCGATTTATAAGTATCTGGATATTTTTTTCTCTTGTTTGAGCTAAATATTGTAAATCATCTTTCCATTGAGAAGCTTTTGTTTTTACATTCTCTATCTTATCTTCAATAATGATGTCCTCTTTTTCAAATTTTGAAACATCAGGAAACAGTTTTAAATAATCAATTATTGTTGGAAGAGGGTAAAAGTTTGTAATGAATTTACCTTTTACGACATATAAGTATTGTGCATCAGCAGCATAAGGGTAGTATTGCAAACTTTTATCGCATTTATTTTCAGCAAATGTTTCAATTTTTAAATATTCATTTATGGAATGATCATCAATTATTCTTCCAAATACTTTTTTTACAATATCATTAAAATTCTTGTTATCTACTATTTTGTATCCACTTGATTTCAAAATGGATTGCGCAACTATAACAAGAGCGTCTAGATCATCTTTATTGTAATCTTGAAAACTACCATAGACTTCATCACTTCCAGAATCAACCTGCTTTATTAAAATTGATTTTATCTTATCGTTATTATCATTATATAACATAGTCTCTTTATTAATTTTATTTTCATTTTGAATATTTTCTTCTTTTTTTTTAGCACAGCCATAAATCAAAACAAAAATTAATATTCCTAGTTTGGTTAATTTACTTTTTTCATTTTTAATCATCTTTCTCCCCTTTAACAGTTTTAATTGAACTTAATCCTATTGATTTATTTGCTTCGTCAGGATTTGAATACACATCTGATGCCGTTAATTTTTCAGTTGTTTTTATTTGATACCCCTTAGGCTTGAAAAAACCCATAAATTTTTTATATACGTCTCTTTTTTTCTTGGCACTATAATGACTGTGGAAAACGTTTCCACTACAGTCATACGATGAAACTTTAATCATATTATTTTGGTTTCCTCCTAACACGGCATAATTATCTGTGCCATTTATTTTTCCATAAACAAAAGTTACATGTCCTGAGCTTTCAACAATACCATTTTTATTACAATCAGAAAATGTAGCTATTGCACCGTAAAATACTTCACATTTTTCAACCGTTTTATTATTAATAAATGATCTAGATCCTGGTGAATGGGGTGAAGGATAATCAGGATTACTATTTTCAAGACACCAGCATGCAAATGATGAACACCAGGCATCTTTTTTACCTAGATAGCTAGCTCCTTCTTTATGGTACATTGTTACTCTATCTTGTATTAAATTTTGTTTTTTGCCACCATAAATTTTAGCTTCATTAACAGCTACTTCCATCCATGGTGCTCTGTCACTGATATCAACACTTCCTTCTTCAGCATTTTCACAGATACCTTTAAAAAGCTCTTTTGCTCCAGGATCATAATGCTTTTCCTTTAATTCTAAAATAACATCAGCCACTGTGGTTTTTCCGTTTATAAATCCCCAACGGTCTTCAAAACGCTGTCTGGTGTAAACCCACTTTTTTCGTTGGGTATGTTCCTCGCCTTTCATAAATGAAGGATTTGAGGAATAGCCGTATTTCGTTACCCAAGGCTCAATACCAATATTAATACCCCTTTGCTTAGCACTTGTTTGGCTTCCATCGCCATCCGGCACTGAAATACTTTCGTCAAAGAGAACATAATCAGGATTATTTCCATTTCCTACAGCATTGGGCTTTAAAACATACAAATACAAGTCTACCATGTTTGATATTTCTTTCTTTGAAGCAAAATAATCATGAACATAATCCATTTGCTTGATAAAGGTCATCTTCTTTAGCTCAGCTCTTGTAGTGCCTAATTTTTTGGCTGAAACGTCGCTAAATTGTATTAAACCAGAATAGTCAGCTCCATTGTCAGCGTAAGGCTTAAACATGTTTTTCTCACCCGTTTCAAGATGCATAATAGCCATTAGTTCACTTGCTTTGTCTTTCTTTTTATCCTCTCCCCAAAGTTTTGCGCATACTTCAAGAACTTTTTTGCGTTCGTCGCAGGTTAATTTATTGCTCCAATAGAAATTATTTTCTTTGCAAACACACTTTCCTTTATTTTTGTCTGCCCAATATCCACCAATATTAACGGTTAAGTAACTATTAATCTTTTCAATAAATGGATCTTTCCAAATTTCTTTTTTTACATCTATTTTCTGCCCGATAGCGCGGATTTGCAATCCGTGCCCGCAACAGCAAGACACAAAACAAATCAGTAAAACAAAAATTAATGTGTTTTTTTATTATTTCCAAATATAACCAGGCAATCACCAAACCAATCTTTGCGGGCACGGATTGCAAATCCGCGCTATCGGGTTATTGTAGTCTTTTTGGAAACTTTTAAAGAATAATTCTATGATTTTTTGTTTGTTGTCTTGAATGTTACATATTTTAGAAGAATCTATTGATTCTATTAAAGTATCTATAACATTTAATTTTAGTGAGTTTTCAATTGAATGAACACTTTTTATTTTAGTTTCTTTTTTACAAAAAGACATCAAAAAAGTAAAACAAATAATACTAATAAATTTTAGGTGTCTCATTTTATATTTTTAAAGTGGAGTTAAAAGATTGAACATGCAAATGATATTGGATTCAAATACTCCCCTGTTAGTATTATCTACTATTTTTATTATTACATAAATCATCAATAGTCTTACTATCGTAATCTATGAATTGTACTTCTCCAAAATTATTTGTTGTAAATGTATTCTCCCAATTTTTTGATTCATCTGCATATGTTGTTACTATACTATATTTTTGAAGTTTTATCTGTTTATTTATTTTATCATATTGAAATGTTATGAATCTGGTTTGTGTAGGTCCTTCAGAAATATTATCAACGAAAGTAAAATCATAATTATTCCATTTTATACCATTAAGTCCTGTACCTGTAGAGTTTGGCGCAGGTGGAGTAAGTATATTTTCATTCTCAAACGTTTTTTGAACAGATGAATCTTCATTCAAAAGAACAATATAAACAAGAAATTTTTCCTCTTTACTATCCCAAAAAACATAAATTTCATCTTCGCGATTATCTTGATTAAGATCACATTTTTTTTCGAAAAAACGTTCAAGACCTTTCTTCTTTATATCTTCTAAAAATTCAGACAAACTATAATTACGATTGGATTTAGCCTTTTCTGATTTTGTAACTTTATCAATATATTTTTTTATCTCTGTTTCTGGCAAAAGATCATTGAATACAGAACTTTCAAAATTTAAAATATTCTTTTTTGAAACATCACAAAAAGTTAAAATATATTTGTCTGATTTTTTAGTTAACTTAAAAGAGCCTTTTTTCCATTCTTTATTTAAATTTTCAAAAGAAATTTTATTTAAATCCTCATCTTTTATATTAAAATTGTTTAAATATGAAAAATGATCTTCATCAAATTCATACGCAATTAAATTTGGATATTGTTCTGTGTAACCAGGTAACAATAATATTCCTTTCGATTTTTTTTCATCAAATAATAATCGAATTCCATCGTAATTATCAGGTAAATATTCAAAATTGAATAAAATTTGTTTCCAATCAGAAACATTTTCACCATCAACAACAAATTGTAATAACGTTATATCTTCTATAAATCGAAACTTAAGTAGAAAATTGTTGTATTGAATATTTAATTCTCTTATATCGCCAGTTGTTTTATAACTTTTTGTAAAAATAACCTCTTTATAATCTTGTGAATTTATTATTTCGGTTTTTAAGTTCTCTTTTTTATCATCGTTTTTACAACTTAACAAGGTAATTGATATAACAAATACCATTATGAACTTGAATAATCTAGTCTTTTCCATTAATTTCATTTATTTTTCCTTTTTCAGCTATTTCCTTTTGTAAATTCTTTTCTTCAATAGATTGTTCGGATGCTCCTTTAAAATGCACATAAAACCCGATAGCGCGGATTTGCAATCCGTGCCCGCAACAGCAAGACACAAAACAAATCAGTAAAACAAAAATTAATGTGTTTTTTTATTATTTCCAAATATAACCAGGCAATCACCAAACCAATCTTTGCGGGCACGGATTGCAAATCCGCGCTATCGGGTTTTCTATCAGCTTTTGCTATTCCTCTGGTTTCTTTTTTAGAAGGACCTTTTGTTCTGCGGGAGATGGTTTTTGAGTTTCAGATGGTTTTGAAGCGGTGTAAATTTGATATTTGGGACACATAAATTATCTAAAATGACATTCAAATGTGATTGCTTTTCTCTATGTTGTAAAACTTCTATTGAAAAGACTCCGCTTTTATCTTAGTTTTATAAACATATCCTTTTTTGCCTTCCTTGGTTTGTACCAACCACCAATCTCCTGAATTATCCAATACTTGAACTTCAGAACCAGTGCTTATTTTTTGAAGAATTTCAGAAGATGTATTTTTCTCTTTTCTCAGATTTGTATAGCCGTCTGAATCGTTTATTTTATATTTAGAGTTATAACTTAAAGAATTTGAATATTCATGTTCAAGATAATTTTTTAACCTTTCAAAACCATAATAATTATTATTCTGTAAAACTTTTATATAATCTGGGTTTTCATCCAAATCCTCATCTACAATCCCTCTTATCCCTGACAAAATAATTTCATTTAATAAGAAAGCAATTTGATAATCACTTTTTTGAAAGTCATTTGGCTTTTTTCTGATTTCTTGGATTAAGTCTGAAAAATTAGAATAAACATCAGCTCCAACAACAACACCATAGTCTGTTGAAATTTCATTATTAAATTTTATTTCCCTTAATTTCTTAACCATCTTTTCACGTAATTTCAATTTGGTTTCATGATCTTGAAACAGAAGTTCAATAAGTACTGATTTACTTTCAAAATTAGTACGGCTAAAAACAAATTTTAATATGTCATTGTTTTCAGTAAATCCATAAACACTTACCAAATCATCCAATAGATATGGATGTCTTAATTTCAACCAAGCTAAAGCTGGGTTGTCATCATAAAATATAAATTTATTGTAATTACTAATTAATTGACCATCTATTTCTTCCCCGTCAGAATTTTCCACATAGATTAAATTATAATCCTTAATAACAACAGGAAACATATCATTTTCTAAAACAATAATATTTGTATAATCTTTGATATCCCAATTATAATAGAATTTAATCTTATCGTAGAATGTATTTGTATCTGGTACCTTATAACCATACTTATTTACTTCAGATCTTATTCTTTCCTTATTGTCAGTAATAAATTTTTCAAAATTTATATTCATACCTCCATCATTAAAAATATTGAATGATGAAATTTTTTCGTTTGTTTGCCTATTCATTTTTTTATTTTTTTCATGTTGTCCATTGCAAGAAGCAGATAAAATAATTAGTGAAATACTAATATATTTCATTTTGTTTTTTATAATATTCCAGTCCATTTCGTATCTCCTATTTCTGTATTATCCCATTTTTCTTCTTTTACAGACCTCTGTTCTACAATAATCCTTACAGGTCGCTCATCATTTAGTGGTAAGTCTTCTAATTTCGAAAGCAATTCTTCTACTAATTTTGTATCTTGACCAGTTACCGTAGTCAAACAACCAATAGAATATTTTGGACTATATTGATGAATAGCAATACCTGCTCTTATTCCATGTGGTCCATTAATGGATGCAGATTTACCATCATCACTCAGATATATTTTGTATTTTTGACCATCAGATTTAGGGATTAAATAATATTCTCCAGGTGGAGTTTCATTATTTTTTCCGTATCTCATATTAGAATGCTTCCCATATTTGGTTTTATCACCATGTGCATCTCTTGATAGAAAAATAGAATAATCTTCAACAGGTAATTTATTTTCAGTTTTTTGTTTCTCGTATGTCTCTAGCGACATATTAAAATAAATATTAGTTTTATAAACAACCCAATCTTGGATTTTTTTTGAACCCTCACCAGAAACAACTACAACAGTTCCTATATCTAGATTTGAAAAAGTACCTGCTTTACTCACTAAGCTTTAATATATCATTAGCTTTTTTGAAAAATCTTTGCCTCTCTTTCAAACCATCAGCGATCGCATTAATTTTTAAAGAAACTTTTTCAACAGCTTTTGCATTATTTTCATTTGCAAGAGAATTTATATTATTCTTGCCCCAATAAGCCAATGCACTAGTTATAGCATCTTTTGGATTATTTTTCAATTTGTATGGGTTGTCTCCATCTGTCCAATCTACATCAGGTTCATTATCATCCTTCATATGAGTATTGAAATATCTTTCTAGATTTTGATAATTCTCCTTCCACGTAATCTGTTTAAAGCCTTTCCCACTATACAACCATCCATCTCCTGTGTTTATGTGTAATCTGCCTAGCGGGTGTGTGTGTCCATATATTGCATTAGCCAATTCAATTTGTTGATTTAAAGTTAGCCCAGGCGTAGGTAATCGATTAATTCTTCCTAACCTTTTCGCCTCGGTTTCTTTTTCAAGACGTGTTCTAAATTGATTAAAATATGATGAGAATTTACCTATAAGCTTCTCCCAATACCAATTAAAGTTTTCCTGCAAACTGTAAAATTTACTTTCTTGAGAAATTTGAGCTAAAAAGTGAGCCTTTCGTATACAAGTATTTATGCCAACTTTTTTACGATATATATTTAAATAAGGAAGAGCGGCTCTTATCATGGTTTCATCCTCAACTAGACAATTGTTTCTTTTGTCTACACAAATCTTTTTAATTTCATCAAGTGTAATATCTTTATCACAATTTGGGCAATCACTTTTTTTCTGATGCCAAATTGAATCCCCAACATCAACCATTAACAGACTATTTATAAATTCCTGTTGCGGGTCGTAATTAACGGTAGGTTTTACATCTATTTTCTGCTCCAGATAATCATTCGCTTTTCTATCTGCTTTTGCTATTCCTCTGGTTTCTTTTTTAGAAGGTCCTTTTTGTTGTGCGGGAGATGTTTTTTTAGTTTCGTTTTCAGATGGTTTAGAAGCAGAGTTTGGACAAACATATCCCCACACGAAAGGATTCGTGCGGGAACGGAGGGGAGGTAACAACAGGAATATCTGTTTTAACTTTAAATTGTTGAAGATTTATTTTTCTAGTTTACAATCACTATTTTATAAGATAATCTTTAAGAATAGGTAAAATTTTTACTTTGTAAAATATTTTTTCTTTAAGATCTAATTTACTTTCGATTTTTTTGTCGATAAATAGTTTTACATCATAATATTCATTAGTAGTATTCTTCCATCCATTTTCAAAACTTGGAGAACAATTAATTTCAATTATTTTTTCAGACTTAAATTTATCTTTGAACTTTTTTAAAGTTGGTTCTGAATCTAAAGTATCTTTACTTAATAAAATAACACCTTTTTCTAAATCATCACAAGCACACATCCGTGTAGGGTCTTTTATTTCAGCTTCATTTTTAATATATCTTGGAGTTATATCCTTTAAAATATATTCTATAATAGTAATGTCATTATATTTTGAAGATTCTTTTATATAAAATATTCCATTTTCTAATAAGTCATCGAAAACATATTCACTAATCATCTCAATCCCATTATATGATATAGAAGGATTTTTAGACGATTCCGTTAATAAATAAAAACTATTAGTATCCTTTAATTGAATAATTCTTCCTAAAAGTAATTTTGAAAAATAAGTAGCTTTAAATTCATCATCGCTATCAACAACAGAATTCGCTAAATATTTAAAAAAACTTTCTCGATACTCTTTATTCAACAAATCGACAATTTTAATATTTTCTATATAAGTATCATTATATCTATATTTTTTCATTTCTAATTTTTCACCAAAAAAGGACATTTTATCAAGGTTAAGTCCACTTATTAAAATTTCATCAGTGTTTTTCATTTCTATATTTTTTTCCTTTATTTTTTTATTGACATTTTTTAATTCTTCATTATTTTGCTGTTTACAGGATACAAATAGAGCAATTGATATTGCTAAAATGATGTTTCTCATAATTAAGATTTTATTATTTTTAATTTTCCAGGTTTAATATTTGGATTGTTTTTATAAAAATCAACCCACCATTCATAAAATGATTTAGCATCGGAATCAAATATTCTAATACAACCATGTGTTCTTTTTAAAATAGGATCTGGTATAGGCTTAAATGTTATTTTATCCTCTTGTCGTCCACCGTGTATTCTAATAGCAGATCTTCCACTTTTATCAGCCTCATCCTCACTATCTTTTATAGGTTCAAATGACAATCTTGGATTAGGTCCATACGAAACTCTTTTCCCTCCTGAACTAGAGCCAATTATAAAAGGAGAAGCCGAAATTTTGTATGTACCATATGGGGTATCAGAATTCGTAATTAACCTATCTTCTCCAGCTACACCTTCCAACAAACAATCAGAAATTGTAAAAGCAATCTTCTCATTATGATCAAATACTTCAATTTTACCTCTCCTACAATTATTTCTAGGTTTCTCATGTTCACATTTTTTACCTGTATATTTTTCAGTTATAATAACATTCCAAGTTCCTGATTCCACATCTGGTTTAACAACATCATCTTTATTGCATGAGAGATTTTTAGTTTTTTGCCCTTTTCCTTCATCATATATAGCAGAAACATACTTTTCTATTTCCCATATATATGTTTTACCTTCTCCATCGTACTTTTCACCTCCTTTTTTAACTTTTTCTTTTTCTCCTACTTCATAAAAAAAAACAGGATTTTGTCTGTAACCATAATGTCTGGATTTACTTAGATCTGTTAAAGTTTTGCCATCTTTCTTATATTCTAAATGATATTGATTATCAAATACAATATGATTAGGAGTACTTCCTTTTCCAATATCTACAGGCATTAGAATTGACAAATAAAAATCTGCCAATGTTGTTAATTTTGACTTATTTTTAGTTAAATATTTTTCAACATAATCTAACTGCTGTAATGCGGTCATTTTTAAAAGAGCATCTCTTGTTGTACCAACTGATTCAGCAGCATCATCTCCAAATTGGATTAGCCCCACATAACTAGATCCTTTTCCTGCTGTAGGTGAAAATGTTCTTCCTGTTTCTAAAGCCATAGCTGCCATTAATAAATTAGGATCTTTATTTAATCTCTGTGCTATTTCTATAACTTTCTTTCTAAACTCGCAACTTACTTTATTTCCCCAAATAAGATCATAATCTTTACAAACACACTTTCCTTTATTTTTATCTGCCCAATACCCGCCAATATTAACGGTCAAGTAACTATTAATCTTTTCAACAAACGGATCTTTCCAGATTTCTTTTTTTACATCAACTTTCTGTTCCTGATAATCATGCGCTTTTCTATCTGCTTTTGCTATTCCTCTGGTTTCTTTTTTAGAAGGTCCTTTTTGTTGTGCGGGAGATGTTTTTTTAGTTTCGTTTTCAGATGGTTTAGAAGCAGAAGTTTTAGAAAGTATATCTACTTTATAATCTGGATTAATTACATTAATATCTTGGGTAGGTTTCGAAACTTTTTTGTAAAACTCTGCTGTCACATAATATTCATGAAATGCGCCTTCGTTAGACTCATTGGGTGACGTTTTTGCATTGGCAAGCCAAACTTTGCTGGGGTCAAAAGTAAATTTGACATCGGCTATTCCATTTAATACATTGGCTTCTTTTGTTTCAATACTAATGTCAGAAAGGTCTTTTTTGCCTCCGTCATTTTCCCATAAAGTAACGTTTATGCGAAATTTTTCCATATTCAGGCAATGCACGCGAGCTGTAATGGTTTCGCCATAGCTAAATAGTTTAGTAGGCTTTTTTCCAAGGTTGTCCAAAATTTCTACATATAGAATCTTGCTTTCTGCATTATTTTTGGTTTTAATATCCAAAACTGCTTTTTCGCCGTTGGCATCAACAAGCATCCTGATTCCTTTGCGGGTAAGGCTGGTTTGGGTAAATGTATACTCAACGGTGGCACCTGTCTTATTGTTTTTGGTCATTTTTACCCATTCCTTTCCCAATAATATCCAGACACTCCATTTGATATTTTCGTCAGGTATATTTTCTATTGGATCAATGAATTTTGATGGAGCAGAACTGCCAAAAAAATCATGTATAGAGTAATATTCTTTTATCCCTATCACAGGATTGGGATTGCCATATATTTTTACTTTGCTCATAATTTTGTACTATTTTAATAACAATCAGGAAGCTGGTCTTCTGACTCATCAGGATTTAACAAAGGATTAATCTGCTTTAAAACATCACGATCTGCTTTTTGCATCTGCTGGCTTCCTAGCTCGGCTATCTGTCCATGTTTAAAAATTTCTATGCATTTTGGTCCGCCTATAGGACATCCCGCTTTACTGTCTTCTATCAAAATTTTGCCTTGATTGCTCAATGTTACTTTCTCGTAAGGATCGTCCCACAAGGTTATGGTCGCCATGCAGGGTTTATTGCCACTTGAAGTAGGCTGTAAAGTGCATTTGCCAAAAGTGCCACTCTTTAAGGTTTGATTGATATCTTTGGTTGTGGCTATGAGTTTTTTATTAGCTCCTTTGTCATTGGCAAAATGTTTTTTTTGAGATTTTACCACTAAAATATCCGTGGCACTTGAGTCTTCACTAAACTTGCATTTGCAGGTTGCGCCATCTACAACAACATATTTCTCCATAATCTTGATTTTTTATTATTCTACTAAAAGTGACATCCTACTATCTACAGTAATTTTGCTCTCGTCTAAGTTTTTAACTTTAACTGTAATTTTTCGCTTCATATCAATTAAATCACATTCCAAATACAGTTCTTCTATGAGATAATTATTAGGATTCAAAAAATATTGGGCGCGGTAATATTCTTCAGCATTTTCGTCTTCAGATTTTCCGCTTTGGGTTATTTCAATCTGGTTTAGATCGTTGAGATACGGATTCACTTTTTCAGAAATTAAAAACTCCAAATCTTCGGTTTGGGCAATTGCAGGAAAATATAATTTTCGTTCCGTTTCAAAACTTTGAGTGTAGGCTCTGTGTATTCCGTTAAAATAAGCCCTCAAGAACCAGTTTCCAGATAGAAGTTTTACCAATAAGCTGTTATCTTCAATTGCACTTTCAATATTTTTAGTGAGCTGCGCAAAAGTTTTCCCATCAAACAATTCCCTAATGCTGTCTTTTTGTTTTTCCCAGCGTTCTTTTAGTTTGTCATAACTATTTAAATCTATCCATTTGCCGTATTTATTTACAACTATTCGTAAAGGAAACAGAAGTTCTGCAGTCTTTTCTGCGACCGTATATACTCTTGTATCAATTGGTTCTCCGTCTATTAATAATTCTGAAGTTTTACTTATTTCAATAAAATGATAATTGTCTTGTTGGGTATCGGGTTTCAATCTTAATAGACTGAAATTTTGTTCAAGAGTCTGTTTTTTCCCTTCCTTTTCAATTGTGTACAAAACCGAATAGTTACGATTGAGTTCAAAAGGGTTAAAAGGAAGGACATTATCTTGACTTACAAATAAAACGGGTTCTTTCTTCTTTTCTTTATCATCTTCTTTTTTCATATGCTATCCATTTATTTTATAGGTCCTTCTTCATCAGGCTCTTTTAATTCATTAATCTTTTTCTGTTCTGAATCTTCATTGTGCGAATCAGTGTTGTATATTTTAGCATCGGGTATTTTCTTTATTTCTGGAGGAGCATTTTTCTCCGTTTTACGCTCACATACTATTACTGAGTTTTCCTTGATTAAATTGGATTCCATATCGTATAAAGCATCTATGTATTTTGTTTTTTCGTACCATTTGGATTGAGGATAAAAAACCCAATTATAGTTTTGTTTGTTCGGCATCATTAATCCAATCTGATTTTCTGGATTACTTTGGTTATATCCATTTACTGCAAGAAAAAACAAACGCCCAAATTTGACGCCTACAGGTGCTTTTGCTCGTATAGAAATATATTTTTCATCACTGTGTTCTTTTTTTATTAAGAGTGTAATCAATAAAATGCCATTCATTTCATTGCTCTTAATTGTTTTATAAAACTTATCAGGTGTCCATGTAGTTATTTTTTTTGGGGGTATAAGCATCATAAAACAAAACGCTTTATCAATCGCAGTGGGAACTACGAATAGTATAAAATGGCCACACATTATAAAAGTAAAATTTATGCCGTTTAAGGCTGTATAAATAATAGCAAACAGCAGGCTTGAGTATAATGGGGCAACAGATGCGAAAAGGAGTTCTACAACAAAACTCTTTTGCTTGAATTCCTGAAAATAATTACGATAAATCCAAACATGAAAAACCCCAAACACTAAAGATACTATCTGATAAAAAAGAAGTTCTTGACTAAGGTTTGTAAATCGCTTATTATGACCTAAAAATGCAATAAGCGCATAAATCAATGCCAATATCAAAGCATAGGCATAGAATTTCTTTTTATACTCTTTTGCAAAGTCTTTTATTTTATCGATAATAAGTAAGGTAAGGATACTACTAAGCGCAATTATCACAATTAAATATATTATGATATTGACATCAATAAGATTTACTAAGTACTTTTTAATCATTTCAGTAATATTTAAGCACTAATGTAATCTTTTTATTTCATTTTAAATAAAAAATATATTATTTTTCTTTCATTTAAGATTCTTCATTTATAAAAAAAAGGACTATGTCCTTGAGTATTTTTTACAATTAATTATTATTTCATAAAATCATTACAAAATATATAATTTTAAACCAAATCCTTTACAATTGATACGAGATGCCAAATTCTATATTCTTCGTATTATATCCAGCATTACTGCTTCCTAAACCTGCATTTGAAACGTGCCTTAAGCTTGGACGAATATCAAACTGGATTTTATTAAAAACAACCGTAAAACCAAGCGCTAAAACATCGGCAAAAGCAAATCCTTTTGACATTCTTTCTGTTTCAGTATCTGTAATCATTGGTCCAATACTTCCTAAAACATAAAACGAACACACTTTACCAACAGGCTTACGAACTAAAAAACCGCAATTAAGCACATATTCGCGAACATCCTTTAGACGCGTATATTCATCTCTTTTTTGCTGATAATTTGGCGTTTCAGGCTTAACAAAATAGAAATTCAATAATTGGTGTTTTCCAAAATTGATTTCGGGCTGAACTAAAACTTCGTATTCAAAATTTTTAGTCTCTTTTATCTTGTAATAGAGTTGCGCCTTATAAAAATGATTTTCAAAAGTATAATCAGTATTACTAAATTCACTTCCGAATCCATAACTCAAACCTATTCCGTAATTACTATTTTTCTCTTGCGCTTGAAGCTGAAATACCGCTAATAAAACAGCAATAAAGAATATTTGTTTTTGGATCATAATTCGTTTTAGATTGGCAAATGCAAACATAAAAAAAAGATCCAGTTTTCACTGGATCTTTCTATTTATTTAAAATAAGGTTTTTAATTATGCCTTATTGTGTTTGTCTTCGATTGTGTGTTTCTCATCACTTGAAATCGTGTCAACCAATACTGGTGTAGCGATAAATAATGAAGAGTAAGTACCCACGATAATACCAATTAACATCGCGAAGATAAATCCTCTGATAGACTCTCCACCGAAGATAAACATCGTTAATAATACGATAATCATCATTAATGAAGTATTCAATGTTCTAGATAATGTAGTATTAATAGAAGCGTTTACGATATCTTCGAAACTTCCTTTACGGTTTCCGATGATAAACTCTCTTACCCTGTCAAATACAATTACCGTATCGTTCATAGAGTAACCAATTACAGTCAAGATCGCAGCGATAAAGTGCTGATCCATTTCCATGTGGAATGGCATGAATTTGTAGCATAATGAATAAACTCCTAATACGAAAATTACGTCGTGAGCAACAGCTGCAATCGCACCTAATGAATATTGCCATTTACGGAAAGATACCATTAAGTATAAGAAAATAACTGCCATTGCACCAAGAACTGCCCAGTAAGAGTTAGTTTTAATATCTTCAGAGATAGAAGCACCTACTTTAGAAGCTTGCAATACACCTACTCTTTTACCATCAAATGAGTTGATGAATTTATCGTAAGTTGTATTTGGGAAATACTTCTGTAAAGCAGCATATAATTTTTGGTTTACTTCCTCATCGATAGCAACACCGTCTTCTTTAATTTTATATTTAGTAGTGATTTTCAATTGATCATCATCACCTAAAATTTTAGCTTCAACCGGAGTACCGAAAGCAGCAGATAATTCATCAGAAACTACAGTTGCATCAACTGGCTTTTCGAATTTAACTTGGAAAGTTCTACCTCCAACAAAATCAACACCTTCATCTAATCCGTTAACGAAGAAGATAGATACTAAACTTACTACCGTTACAATAGAAGAGAAGATATAAGTGAATTTTTTGATTTTGATGAAATCAAAGTGGAAGTTTGTAAACCAGTTTTTAGTAATGTTTGTAGAGAAAGTTAAATCACCTTTTCCAGCAATATTTCTGTCAATGAAAATTCTAGCAATAAAGATAGAAGTAAACAATGAAGTTACGATACCAATTAATAATGTTAACGCGAAACCTTTAATAGGACCTGTTCCGAAAATAAATAAGATCGCTCCAGTTAAAACGTGAGTAACGTTAGCATCAATAATAGAACGCATTGCACCATGCCATCCGTAAGAAGCTGTAACTGCTTCAGAAAGAGATTTTCCTTCACGCAATTCCTCTTTTGCTCTTTCGTATATAATAATGTTCGCATCTACCGCAGTACCTAATGTAAGTACGATACCTGCAATACCTGGCAATGTCAATACAAAACCAAAACTTGCCATAATTCCGAATAAGAATAGTAAGTTTAATAATAAAGCAAGGTTTGCATACCAACCCGCTTTACCATAATAGAATACCATCCAAACGCAAACTAATAAGAAACCTAATACAGAAGAAATTGTACCTGCATCAATAGCTGCTTGTCCTAAAGATGGACCTACAACAGTTGATTGGATAATATCTGCAGAAGCTGGTAATTTACCTGCATTTAATACGTTAGCTAAATCTTTAGTTTCAGCTACATCAAATGAACCTGTAATCTCAGATCTTCCTCCAGCAATAGGACCGCTTGTTACACCTGGAGCAGAATATACGATATCATCTAATACAATAGCAATGTAGCTTTTTTGAGCGAATGCTCTTCCTGTCAATTCTTCCCAAACTTTAGCACCTTGGCTGTTCATTTGCATGGAAACAGCTGGTTTACCCATTTGGTCAAAAGTATCTTTTGCATCAGTTACAACACCACCGCTCATTGCTGGGTTATTGTCTCTGTTTCCTTTTAAAGCATACAATTCAACTGCTTCGATATCAGCAGCACTTTTAATGTCTTTAGCTTTAGGATCTTTTATAGTTGTTGGCTTGCTCCATACAAATTTAGCATAGTGCTGGTCAGCAGCCAATAATACTCTAATTTCTGGTCTTTTGAAATAATCATTGATAGCAGCAGTATCTTTAGGAGCAAAGTAACCTAAAACTGGTCCACCACCTTGAACGATCATTTTATCAAATAAAGGATTATTTCCTTTTTTAACATCTGAAGAATCTTTAGCATCTGTTAATAATGCATTTAATGAATCTTTAGCAACCGTTTTAGTTTCAGTCTTTTTAACTTCAGTTTTCTTTAAAGCTTCGTTTGCTGATACTAAGAAATTTCCAATTTCTTCAATTTTGAAAGTTTCCCAAAACTCTAATTGAGCTTTTCCACCTAATAATTTTTTAATTCTATCAACATCCTTAGCACCTGGAAGCTCAACTAAGATTCTTCCTGTTTCTCCTAATTTTTGGATGTTTGGCTGTGTAACACCAAATTTGTCGATACGCTCTCTTAATACTTTAAAAGCACTTTCTACAGACTCATCAACTTTTCTTTTGATAACTTTTTGAACTTGCGCATCAGACATTTGAAAGTCAACTCCACCTTCTCCTTGAAGACTTCTGTTAGCGAAAATATCTGGAGATGCTAGTTTTACAGTTCCTTTTGAATTTGCTTCAAAAGCTTCAAAAAACTTATTTAAATATGTTTTATTTCCTTCTAAGTTTGCAGATGCATCAGCTAATGATTTATTAAAAACTGGATTTTTAGAATTATTAGCCAAACCTTTTAATACATCTTTAATAGAAATTTGAAGAATAACGTTGATTCCTCCTTCTAAGTCAAGACCTTTATTAAGCTGTTTGTTTTTCACTTCGTTATAAGTGAAATCAGTAAAACCAAGATTTAATACTTTTTCTTTACCAATAGAATCTAAATATTTCAGCTCTTTATCAGGATTATCTCCTGCAAAAGCTTTAGCTTCACTTTTGACACTATTTGCCACAAAAGTGAAGGATAGTTGGTAAATACTTACCAATGCAAATAGAATTGCGAAAAATTTAATAAGTCCTTTATTCTGCATTATTACTAAAAATTAATTATGTTTTATTTTTGTTTTTGTTTTAAAGTCCCATAAAATAAGCCCTGACATGATTTTTTAAAACAAAAAAACGAGATCACGAATTACCAATTTTTTTTTAAACCGAGCAAATATATAATTAACGAAAATATTAACCAATTTATTTATTAATTAATCTCAAAAAAAAAGCTGCAAAAGTGCAGCTTCTTTTCTTTTTTGCCGTTTTTATTATACTAAAATCGTTTTTAGAGCATCATTCATACTACGAACTGCATCTGCACTTTTAGCAAATAACGCCTTTTCCTGATCGTTTAAGTTTATATCCAGAATTTCTTCTACACCATTTTTACCAATTATACATGGCACGCCTATACAAATATCATTCTGCCCATATTCTCCTTCTACAAAAACAGAACATGCAATCATTTTTTTCTGATCGTTCAAAATACTATCTACTAAGTAAGCCACAGAAGCCCCTGGTGCATACCAAGCTGAAGTCCCTAGAAGTCCTGTAAGAGTTGCACCTCCTACCATTGTATCTGCTGCAACTTTCTGCAATACTTCTTCTGGAAGGAACTGCGATACTGGAATTCCATTATAAGAAGCTAAACGCGTTAACGGAATCATAGTGGTATCTCCATGACCTCCAATTACCATTGCCGAAATATCGTTTGCCGGTTTATCTAGAGCTAATGAAAGGTAAGTTCTAAAACGAGAACTATCTAAAGCACCACCCATTCCTATTATTCTGTTTTTTGGAAGACCTGTAGCTTTTAAAGCTAAATACGTCATCGTATCCATCGGATTGGAAACTACGACAATTATAGTATTAGGAGAATATTTCAGGACATTTTCAGCAACTGTTTTTACAATCCCTGCATTAATACCTATTAATTCTTCTCTTGTCATTCCTGGTTTTCTCGGAATTCCTGATGTAATTACTACTACATCGCTTCCCGCGGTTTTAGAATAATCGTTGGTAACTCCCGAAACTCTGGTATTAAAACCTGTGTTTGTGGCACATTGTGTAATATCCAGCGCCTTCCCCTCTGCAAAACCTTCTTTAATATCCAACAATACTACTTCGCTTGCAATTCCTCTATAAGAAATGACATCTGCACAGGTAGCTCCAACATTTCCTGCTCCTACAATGGTAACTTTCATATTTTTTACTTTATCGGTTATTAATTATGTCTATTCTCTAAAAAGACAATTCGTTTAATTGTCTAGTAAATTTAAACAATTAAACGAATTGAAATTATTAATTTTTCATTTTATGCGTCGATATTTGCGTAAACTGCATTTTTCTCGATAAACTCTCTACGTGGTGGTACTTCATCCCCCATTAACATAGAGAAAACTTGATCAGCTTCTGCAAGACTTTCAATATTAACCTGACGTAATGTTCTGAAATTCGGATCCATTGTAGTTTCCCATAATTGTTCCGCGTTCATCTCTCCAAGACCTTTATAACGCTGGATAGAAGCACTTCCTCCCATTCTTTCGTTAGCCTGATCACGCTGAACATCATTCCAAGCATATTCTTTTTTGTTTCCTTTTTTAACTAAATATAAAGGTGGCGCTGCTATATATACGTGACCCTCTTCAATAAGCTCTTTCATAAAACGGAAGAAGAACGTTAATATTAAGGTAGAAATGTGACTACCATCGACATCGGCATCACACATGATGATTACCTTGTGATATCTCAATTTTTCAAGGTTTAATGCTTTACTATCTTCAGCAGTTCCAACCGTAACTCCCAATGCCGTAAAAATATTTCTAATCTCTTCGTTTTCGAATACTTTATGGTGCATTGCTTTCTCAACGTTCAAGATCTTACCACGTAATGGCAGAATCGCCTGAAAGTTACGATCACGTCCTTGTTTTGCTGTTCCACCAGCCGAATCTCCCTCGACAAGGTAAACTTCACATCTTGCTGGATCTTGCTCAGAGCAATCTGATAATTTTCCTGGTAATCCACCGCCACCCATAACGGTTTTACGCTGTACCATTTCACGAGCTTTTTTAGCTGCGTGACGTGCCTGAGCTGCTAAGATTACTTTTTGGATAATTACTTTTGCATCATTTGGATTTTCCTCCAAATAATTCTCCAGCATTTCTCCAACTGCTTGAGAAACTGGAGAAACCACCTCTCTGTTTCCAAGTTTAGTTTTAGTTTGCCCTTCAAATTGAGGCTCAGCAACTTTTACCGAAATAATAGCTGTTAATCCTTCACGGAAATCATCTCCTGAGATTTCAAATTTCAATTTATCCAACATTCCAGAAGCATCGGCATATTTTTTAAGCGTTCTTGTCAAACCACTTCTAAAACCTTGCAAATGCGTTCCTCCTTCGTGCGTATTGATATTGTTTACATAAGAAAAAATATTCTCAGTATAACTTGTATTATAGATCAAAGCAACCTCAACTGGAATTTCACCTTTTTCGTGATCCATGCTGATTACGTGAGAAATAATTGGCTCACGGTTTCCATCTAAATAACGGATATATTCTTTTAATCCTTCATCTGAATGAAAAACTTCGCTTCTAAATTCTCCTTTTTCATCAACTTCTCTCTTATCTGTAAACGTAATTGTGATTCCTTTATTCAAGAAAGAAAGCTCACGCATACGAGCTGAAAGCGTATCGTATGAAAACTCAGTAGTCTGCTGAAAAATAGTATCATCTGGAAAGAAAGTCTGACGCGTACCTCTTTTCTCTGTTTCACCAATTTGTTTTACAGGATATAAGGCTTTTCCTCTTTCGTATTCCTGCTCATAAATTTTACCTTCTCTAAATACAGTAGATTTCATGTGAACAGAAAGGGCGTTTACTACAGAAACCCCAACCCCGTGCAAACCTCCTGAAACTTTATATGAATCTTTGTCGAATTTACCTCCGGCACCAATTTTTGTCATTACAACCTCAAGTGCAGAAACACCTTCTTTTTTATGCAAATCAACTGGAATACCACGTCCGTTATCTTCAACTGTAACAGAACCATCTTCGTTTATTGAGACACTAATGGTGTCGCAATGCCCTCCCATTGCCTCATCAATAGAGTTATCAACAACCTCATAAACTAAATGATGCAGTCCTCGAACCCCTACATCTCCAATATACATTGATGGACGCATTCTTACGTGCTCCATTCCCTCTAATGCCTGAATACTATCTGCTGAATAATTGTTCTTCTTGATTTCTTCGCTCATATAATTTATTCTAAAAAATGTATTTACTGTCTAACACGCAAATATATAAAAACGCGAGCTATATACCCAGTAAATTACAACTTAAAGCACCTAAGTTATTAACACAATCGTCTGAAAAACCTAAAAATAAGTCCAAAAATGAATTTAAATTCAAAATTTTTGAAAATCCCAAAATTTTAAATGTCAAATTCTAATTTTGAAATCTGAAATACCGAATCAAAATTTTAAATCTGCCTATTACATTAAAATTAAAAAACCGAAACACATTTAATGCATTTCGGTTTTCTTATATCAGTTCCAATTGGAATTTGGAATTTTCAAAGTTGTTTTTTTTTTTTGCCTTTAGGCAATAACAGTAGTTTTTACAGTTTCAAAATTACCATTTAAGTGTGCAGCATTTGCCCTTCCGCTTGGATCGAGATTTTCCTGCCATTTTGGTATCCATTTTCGAACAGTTTGCGCTGCACTGACCTGCGGATAGAATTTATGGAAAATCGATCTGTATAAATACGCTTCTTTAGTCGTTGGCGAATTGTACGGAAACTCAACACTTGCTCCCGCCAATTGCTCATCTGTGACCTGCGAAGCGCAATATTCGATTAATTCGTCAACCCAACTATATCCTACACCATCAGAAAATTGCTCTTTCTGACGCCATAAAACTTCTGAAGGCAAATAAGGATCTTCTGTATCAAAAGCTTTTCTTAAAATATATTTTTCAACGCCATCATAGGTTTTAGGCTGTTTTTCTTCTGTTTTAATTCGAATCGCAACATCTAAAAATTCGGTATCCAAAAACGGAATTCGCACTTCTAGACCATTTGCCATTGTCGTTTTATCTGCACGTAGCAAATCGGCTGTAAAAAGCTTCTGTACTCGTTCTATCGTTTCATCCTGAAATTCTTCTTCTGAAGGCGCATTTCTAAAATACAAATGTCCTCCAAAAACCTCATCAGCTCCCTCGCCAGACAAGATTACTTTTATACCTTGATCAGCGATAGCTTTAGAAAGCAAATACATTGGCACACCAGATCTAACCGAAATAATATCATAAGTTTCAATATGATAAATCACTTTCTCCAACACCTTAACTCCTTCTTCTACAGAAAAATGAATTTCGTGATGTTCAGTTCCTAAAAACTCAGCTGCTTTTCTTGCTGCAACATTATCTGGAGCATCTGCATCCAATCCGATAGAAAAAGAATGCAGTTTTTCGCCTTTTCCTTTTAATAATCTTGACGTAATTGCTGAAATCAGAGAAGTATCCAAACCTCCCGACAACACAACTCCTAATGGCACTTCTGCCAATAAACGTTTGCGCGTTGCCTGAATTAAGCTTTCGCGAATTAACTCTAAATCTAGTGGCTGAGTTGCATTTTTATGGTCTTCGTATTCTGGACGATAGTATTTTACAAAACCTGTTTTTGCTGTATAATAATGTCCTGGAGGAAAAGTAGAAAACGATTTGCATTGGTCTGCAATAGATTTCATTTCTGACGCAAAATAAATTCGTCCTCTTTCATCCAAACCATAATACAAAGGTTTTACCCCAATCGGATCACGGCCAGCAATATATTTATCTCCGTCAATAACCACAAAAGCAAAATCTCCATCTAGTTTATTGCAAAAATCATATCCAAACTCTTCATACAGATGTACAATTACTTCCGAATCTGATTCTGTTCTAAAAGTATGATCCTTTAAAACTGTATTTTTAAGTTCTTGATAATTATAGATCTCTCCATCATGCACCATCCAAGCTTTATTAGTTCCTTGGATTGGCTGTCTTCCCGAATTAAGATCAATAATTGATAAACTTTCATGACAAAGAACACTGCCATTTTCCATAATATGAACATCACTTTCATCAGGACCACGATGAGACATTCTTTCTGAAAGTTCTTTTACAAGTTTCGGGTCTTTTCCTTTTCCAATTACGGCCAATAATCCAGACATAATACTTCTATTTTTATTTATTTTATATTCAGTTTTTAGGCTAACTGAACATTAAAAAATCATTAAAATTTTTCATACAAAGCAAAACTAAATATTAATTTTTGCTTTCTGCTATTAAATTCTTAAAACACAATAGCATTTAACGTTTTTTTTATGGGGTTTCAAATATATTAAAAGAAAGTTAAATAATTACAAATAACAGATTTTAGAGAGGTCTTAATTATTTAATTTAACAGTTAAGACAAAAAAACGCTCTCACAAGAGAACGTTTTTCCGCAATATATATACTAATTCTAAAAATTAAACTCTTAATTACGCTTTAACGTAAGCATCATCATGAACATTTGCTACTGCTCTTCCTGATGGATCGTTTAAGTTTTTGAAAGCTTCATCCCACTCCAAAGCAATTTTTGTACTACAAGCCACACTTGCTTCCTGAGGCACACATAATGCCGCTGCATCACTTGGGAAATGTTCTGTAAAAATTGAACGGTAGTAGTATTCTTCTTTTGAAGTTGGTGTTTGCAATGGGAATTTAAATCTCGCGTTTGCCAATTGCTCATCTGAAACTTCTCTAGCTACCACTTCTTTTAAAGTATCAATCCAGCTGTATCCTACTCCATCAGAGAATTGTTCTTTTTGTCTCCAAGCTACGCTTTCTGGAAGCATATCTTCGAAGGCTTTACGAACAACCCATTTTTCCATTGGGTGTTCTTTGTTGATCATTTTATCTTGTGGGTTAATGCGCATTGCAACATCCATAAATTCTTTATCTAAAAATGGCACTCGACCTTCAATTCCCCAAGCTGCTAAACTTTTGTTTGCACGTAAACAGTCGTACATATGAAGTTTTCCTAATTTACGAACGTTTTCCTCGTGGAATTCTTTAGCGTTTGGTGCTTTGTGGAAATATAAATATCCTCCGAAAAGCTCATCTGCACCTTCACCTGAAAGAACCATTTTGATTCCCATAGATTTGATCACTCTCGCCATTAACCACATTGGAGTCGAAGCTCTAACTGTAGTTACGTCATATGTTTCAAGGTTGTAAATTACATCACGAACCGCATCTAATCCTTCTTGGATCGTAAATTTGATTTCGTGGTGAATAGTTCCAATATGATCTGCCACTTTTCTTGCTGCTGCTAAATCTGGAGAACCTTCTAAACCAACAGAGAAAGAGTGCAATTGTGGATACCAAGCATCTGTAGTATCATCTGACTCAATTCTTTTTTGAGCAAATTTCTTAGCCACAGCCGAAGTAATAGAAGAATCTAAACCTCCAGAAAGTAAAACTCCGTAAGGAACATCACTCATTAATTGTCTGTGAACTGCAGCTTCCAATGCTTTTCTGATTTCTGGAATACTTGTTTCGTTGTCTTTTACAGCATCATATTCTGTCCAGTCTCTTTTGTACCATTGTACAAATTCACCGTCTTTACTTGACAAATAATGTCCTGGAGGAAATAATTCGATTTTTGTACAATATCCTTCTAATGCTTTTAATTCAGAAGCCACATAAAAAGTTCCGTGCTGATCCCAACCAATATACAATGGAATAATTCCCATATGGTCACGAGCAACGAAATACTCGTCTTTATCTACATCGTAGATTGCAAATCCGAAGATTCCGTTTAATTCATCAACGAAGTTTACTCCTTTTTCTTTATATAAAGCCAAAATAACTTCACAGTCACTTTCAGTTTGAAAGTTATATTTACCAGCAAATTGTTTACGAAGATCTCTGTGGTTGTAGATTTCACCATTTGCAGCCAAAACCAATTTTTTATCTTCTGTAAATAAAGGTTGTTTTCCTGACGCTGGATCTACAATTGCCAAACGCTCGTGAGAAAGAATTGCTTTATCATTACTGAAAATTCCGCTCCAGTCTGGTCCACGATGACGAATGATTTTTGACATTTCTAATACTTGAGGTCTTAAAGCTTCGGCTTTTTGTTTAAGATCAAAGGCACATACAATTCCGCACATAATTTTATATTTTTATTTTGTAAATTTTAATTTGACAAGGCAAAGATGGAGTATTAGTTACAATTGCAAAACACAAACATCGATTTCAATTACAATTTAAAACCATAATTTGATTTTTACATATAAAATGTAAAATTTAGAAGTGAAAATAAGCTCAAAACTTAAAAATTTTAATTTTGACTATAAAACTGGTTAAAAATTGAAACTTTAAATCGGTTTTTTGAATTAATTTTTGAGTTATTCTGTTACAAATGAAAGATTCGTAAAGATGAGAAGAAAAGTTGTGCTGGAATTGTATTTTAAGCAAGAACACAGTGTTTGTCATTCTGAGGAACGAAGAATGACAAGATTGGATAAGATGGTTACGTATTGAACTTTGTCAAAGTTGATAGTGAAAAAAGACTTATTCAACACTTTGAATAGTATAATGCGTCTTATTTATTTCAAATTGAAATCCTGCTTTATTTCCCATTAAATGATTTCCCAAAGGAGATTGCGGAGAAAGCGCAATGACATTGATTCCGTCAATTGCTATTTTTGGAAGTGCAACACTTACATACAAATAGATTCCGTTTGCTTTTACCAGACTTCCTAAAACAATATTTTCTGTCGTTTTAAGCGGATCTATTTTATCTAAAATTGCTTTTTGCTCAAGGGCTTCCTTTAATTTATTCGTTAGTTTTTCTTGTTCAATATGCATCATCGACAAAGCCGTTTCGTGTTTATCACCAGCTGAACCTTTTGCATCGTTTTTCGAATCTTCGGTCAAGCCTGAAATCATGTCTTTAAAAACATCAATTCTGTCTTGAACCATTTGAGTATAGTGAGAATATATTTTTTCTTTGAAAGTCATTTTTTTTTAAAGGTACTGAGGTTCTGAGGTGCAAAGGTGCAAAGTTTTTTTTGTTTTGCCACAAAGGCACGAAGGCACTAAGAATGATTTTTCAAATTTTATTCGAAAAAAGCTTTTGGATAAACCACTTCTCCATTTACATCTTTTAAACCATCTTCTGTTAACGCTATCACCATACAGTTTTCAGCTGGAACATCAAACGGCATTTTGATATTGAATTTTTCACAAAGTTCATATCCAAACCTTGGATAATAATCTTGATGTCCTAATAAAATAACAGATTTATAACCTAGACTTTTTGCCATTTCATGTCCTTGTAAAATAAGTTTAGAGCGGATTCCTTTTCCTTGAAATTCTGGTAAAACCGAAACTGGAGCGAGCGCTAATGACGGAAAGATTTGAGATTCATTTTTTATCTGCAGTTTGGTAAATAAAATATGGCCAACAATTTCATTATCAATTTCTGCAACAATAGACAATTCTGGAATAAAAGCATCAGAATTTCTCAGTCTTTCCACCAAAAACTGTTCTTTATGATCGCTATATTCTTCCTTTTCAAAAGCTTTTTCTATTAATTGAAAAACACTTTCAAAATCATTTTTATTTTCTTGACGTAATGTAATTTCCATTTTATAAAATTAAAAAAAACAGCCACGAATTCACGAATCTACTCCAAAAAATTCATGAGCTCATGGCTGAAAAAAAAAAGGCACATTCATTTAAAATGTTTTAGTGCCCTGGTATCTTTATGGCAAAGATGTCTTAAAAATCAAATTTATAATTTGCGCCTCCTAAAACTTGGAATCCTTGTACAGGATAATTCAACCATTTTTCGTAAGCTTGATTTCCAATATTATTCAATTTCAAGAAAAACGTCAAACGTTCGCTAAATTTATATCCAACATGAGCATTAGCATCAAAATAGCTTTTTAAAGTAATTGGCGTAGCATCAATTCCTAAAGAAGTGTTTGTCTGCATATCTTTTCTTTCTCCCACATAAAACACATTCAATCCTGCGTACCATTGCTTAGTAATATTAACGTCTAAAGTCGAACTTAATTTCATTGTTGGTAAATTCCAAGCTTCAACTGCATTGTCTGTATTATAACTATTAAAAGTTCCGTTGATTCCGAAAGTTACATTTTGAGAGAAATCGGCTTTTAATTCTCCGTAGAAACGGAATGTTCTAATATCTTCATACACTACTCCAAATGAGTTTCCGAAAGCATAATCTTCATTTGTGATTACTTCTGTATAATCATTTGCTTTAAACAAAGCTTTGTCTTTTTCATTTAAATAAGAAGCTGTCAAATTATAATTTACATTGTTTGCCAATTTTCCTTTCAAACCTGCAAACACATTATATTGTGTGCTTGATGGACGCATGTTTAAAGTCGGAGACAAAAACGGATTTTCGGTCACAAAATCAGCATAAGAATTCTGATTTAAAGCTCCATTTACTCCAGTATAGAAAATCATCAAATCGCCAACCAGTCTATAAGACGCATTTACTTTTGGATAAAAGTAAAATTTATTGCCACTGTTTTCAGAATCTGCACTATAATAAATTCCAGCTCCTAGTTCTAATGTCCATTCATTTTCATTGATTACAAAACTTGGTTCGATTCCAACATTTGTAAAACTATATTTTAAAGCTTCTGTATTATCTTGGAAATAATTGTTTTTGAAAGAACCGCTTACATGATCTACAATTACATTGGTTTTAATTGCCTGATCCATTACATCAACTGTAAAAGTAGGCTTTACATAAAATCTGTTTTCTGACGAAGAATAACTGTCTGAAAAATGAGTGAATTTTGCCGAAAGCTTACTGAAAATACTTTCTGCAAATTCGGCATTTCCGCCAACCCACATGGTATTATAAGAATGATCCGGATTAATGCTGTTTACCAAATCATAACGCTGGTCTGGAATTGTCGAACCAAAATCTGATGGAAGTCCGTACCAGTTGTAAATTTGGTTTTGATATCCTAAATCTACTCCCCAAGTATTGTCTCTATTGTTTTGTCCGTAACCTACATTTATAGATGTATCGTAAAATTCATCATTCAATTCTACATCTTTAATTCCGCCTTGAGAAGAGTGATGGCGAAACATTCCTGCCACATAATCATTATTGCCTAAATCTTGGTTTACGAATAATTCACCGTTTAAAGTACTGTAATTTCCAAGCCCTATAGTTGCGTAATTATTAAACAGTTTTTCTCTTTTAGCTTTTTCGACACCTTCTGCTTTTCCCTTAGAAGGCGTAAAAGTTGAAGCAACAGGAACAGACAAAATACTATATTTAATCACTTCTTTTGGCTGATTTCCACTATCGTCAAGCGAAGGAGTCTCTTTTACCTTAAAAGCATCTGAAATAGTCGGCGAATATGGTTTTACAACATTTACTGTCTCGGTTCCGATGCTTTCGTTTTTCTTTACCTGTGCAAACGAAAACTGAGCAGCAAATAATACTAACAAAATGATGATTTTATGTCGGCAGTTTAATTTCATGTTTCTTTTATTTGAGAGTATAGAGAAAAGATGATAGAATATAGACCTTTGCTATATCTCAATTCTTTTACTCAAACTCTTTGTTCTATTTTCTATATTCTATTTTCTTTTTTCGTAAATCTAAAATCTACATTCTAAAATCTAAAATCAATTACGCTTCCCACTCGCCTTTGGCAACAAATTGAGCTTTTCCTCCTATTCTAATATCAAACAGATCTCCGCTAAGTTTTCCATTAAAATAAATTTCAGATGGACGACCAATATAATCTCCCTGATGGTTTGTCACTTCAATTTGTGGGGAATGATATTTTAAAAGATAGGCCTGCAGACAAGTACTTGCGCTTCCTGTTGCTGCATCTTCAACCAATTGATTATTTTCTACACATAACATTCTAGTTGCCAGCTTCGAATCTTCAAAACTATAAAAATACAGCCCTCTGTGATCTGTTTTACAATGCTGTTTTAACCATTTATCGGTTTTATCTTTATCTAAAACCAAATTCTCCAAAGCTCTCTTGCTGTTTAACGGAACAATTACAAATGCACTTCCCGTAGTCACTTCTTGTATTAGATATTGATTATCAAAATCATCAATTGTCAAGTTGCTGAAAGACGGAAAATCTTCTTTTGCAAAAACATCCCAAAACTTTGGCTGAGCCGCTTTCAACCAAATCAAATCTTCGGTTTTATTGATTGCAATTGGCCCAATCGGAACTTCTAATTTTATTTCGTTAGGCGAGTTTTCAAAAATCTTATTCATCAAGACCCAAGAAGTCCCAATGATAGGATGACCTGCAAATTGCATTTCATGCGCAGGAGTAAAAATTCTTATTTCTGCTTTATTGTTTTCTTTGTCCAGTTTCGTTACAAATGTACTTTCCGCAAAATTAATCTCACGCGCAATCTGCTGCATTTCTTTCGAACTTAAATTCTCAGCATCTAAAAAAACCGCCAACTGATTTCCAGCATATTTCTTATCAGCAAAAACATCAACTATGTAAAAAGGTAAACTCATTTCTTTCTTTTTTTTTAAAGAATAGAGACAAGAAGCAAGAGAAAAGACTTTTCATTGAAATCTTGCTTCTTTGCTCTTTCTTCTATTTTTCTATCTATTAATCGACGAATTTGTTTTTGACTCTTCCGCTTTAATAGCTCCTAATTCTTTTTTCGCTTCTTCGACAACATCTGGATAATCTGTAAAATTATTGATTACGTTATCCAAAATATATGTCGCCTGATAACTGTCTTTTAATCCGTAGAAGTTTTTCGCCATTAACACTAAGCCTTTTGCTCCATAATATTTATAAGCCGAATAGCTTTTTGCCAGTTTTTGAACCGCAGTATTAGAAGCATCATATTTTCCTTCCTTCGTTTTAAAGTATGCATCATAATACAAAGCTTCTGCAGCTAATTCTCCTTTTGAAGTTGTCATTAATTTAGCGTACGCTGTTTTAGCTTTATCTTCATTTCCTGTTTGAATCGCCGCTCTTGCTACAATGATTTGAGCATTGGCTTTTACTCCAGCATCTGATTTTGGGTTTTCTAAAACTTTCTCTGCAGCAGTAACCGAATTGTCATAATCTTTTTTGTCATAATAACATTTCATTAGGTTTGCTTGCGCAAAAGTTTTGTTCTGCGGATAGTCTGCTTCGCTTTCTAGACGTTTTAAAACTGGAATCGCTTTATCACAATCTTTTGCTTTTAAGTAAATCTGAGCCAATCTATTTAAAGCCTGCTCTGTAAATTCATTTCTAGGCTGATCTATTACATATTGATAATTTGATGCTGATTTTGTTTCAGAACCATCAGCATAATACAGTTGTGCTAAATAGAAGTTAGCCTCTAAAGCGTGTAATCCAGCTGGGAATTTGCTCACATAGCTGCCAAAACCTGTAATTGCCGCTTTGCTATTATTTTGACTATATTGTTTGAAAGCAGCATCGTAAGTATCATTGTCTAATTCAGCATCTGAAACCTCAACAAAATCTAAAGTACGAACCCAAGTTGCATATTCGTCTACTTTTCCAGAATCAACATAAATTAATCTTGCGGTTGCTACTGCCTCTAAAGCCTCTGGAGTTTTCGGAAATTCTGCAGCAACTTTTTTAAATTTCGTTAAAGCCTGCTGATCGCGATCGGAGTTGTAATAAATCAAACCTTGTTTTAAAATTGCTTTTGAAGTAAAAGATCCGTTTTGGAATTCTGAAATCAATTGATCATACGTTTTCAAAGCCTGATCGTTTTTCTTTTCGGCAACGTAAGTATTTCCTAATTCAAACAAAGCATCATCTCTGTAAGACGATTTTTTGTACATCTGAAGGAAGTTATTCAATTCATCCACTTTCTTCGTATTATTTGACATAAATCCGTAAGAAAGTGCTTTTTGGAATTGCGCATAATCAGCATCTACACCTTTTGCAGCGATTGCTTTTGCGTATGCCTCGTTAGCAGCACTATATTTTGAAGTCACGAAACGACAATCTCCTAAACGCAGATAAGAATCGTTTAAACGAACTTTGTCTGAAGGCGAATTATCGATTTGAGCCTGAAAAGAATTCGCCGCCTGATCATATTCTTTCAGCTTAAAATACGTGTAACCAATATTGTAATTGATATTTTTATATTCGTCTGTAGATTTTGCAGCAGCCATTCCAGCAAACTGTTTGTAAGTCAGTAAAGCATTTTGCATATCATCATTCAGATATTCTGTTTCTGCTTTCCAGAAAGTGGCACGTGCTGTAAACTCAGGTGTTTTTTGTTCGCTGATCGCACTTTTGAACATTTTACCCGCTTCTTGGTAATTATTTTCGTTGTACAATTCCAATCCACGATAGAAAAGCACTTTTTGATACGCAGCTTTGTTTTCAGCAGATCTATTTTTTTCTAATAAAACTAAAGCTTCTTTGTAATTTTTAGAAGAAATATAAGAATCAACCAAAAGTTTTTCTACTTCTGCACGGCTTGAATTATTTGGATATTTTTTAAGGAAATCTAATAAAATACCTGGAACGGCTTGATAAGCATTTCCAATATCGTAACTTAATTTAGCATAATTTAAAGCAGCATCTTCTTGAATTTGTGCATTGAAATCCATTTCAGAAGCATTCTTAAAAGCATTTAAAGCTTCCTGCTTTTTACCTGTATTTAAATAGCTTAAACCTAAATGGTAATAAGCATTCTGAGCAACGAAATCTTTTCCTTCAATAATTTTATTGAATTGCGAAATTGCTTTTTCGTAGTCTTTCTGCTCATAATACGCATATCCTAACTGATAAAAATCGGTATTATTCCATTTTCCTTTTTTACCAGCATATTTTTCCAAATACGGAATTGCTTTTCCATATTGTTTTAGGTTGAAATAACTTTCTCCAATAATTTTATTCAGTTCCGATTTTTCAATATCGTTAGATTTATTCATGGCTACCAATCCTAAATCAATCGCTTTTTGGAAATTTCCTAATTTGAAATTCATATCGGCTTGATAATACGATAACTTTTCTTTGTATTTTTCTTCGCCAGAAACCTCATCAAAATATTTAGTCGCCTCTTTGTAATCGTCGCCTTCATAAGCCATAAAACCTAAATAATATTTGGCCTGAGAACCATATTCTTTAGAATTGACAACTTTATTAAAATAATTGGTGGCTTCTTTTTTCTTTTTAGCATTAAAATAACTGTAGCCTTTCATGAAGTTAAACTTGTCAGACTCAGCTTTGCTCATGTAACTTTCATCAACTTTGTCAAACCACTGTAAAGCTTTTGGATAATTTCCTTGCTCAAAGAAAAACTGTGCAGCTTCAATATAAGCTTGATTTTGTTTAGTACTTGTTGGATAGTCGTTAACAAAATTTTCTACCAAAGCATCAGCATTTGCTTTATTGGTTCTTATCGCACAATTAGCAATATAAAAAGCACAATCTGATTGAACTTCTTCGTTAGTCGCATTATATTTTACTTTTTCAAAAATCAATTGAGCCGAAGCGTATTGTTTATCGTTATATAAAGCCAGTGCTTTGTCAAAATCCTTTAATTCGTAAGTATAAATAGCCGATTTTTGTGCCGTAGCTATAGTCGAAGCAAGGATCATTTGGAATAAAAAGAACCTGGAAAGTTTACGCATTTTAATAATATTTAGTATTCAAATGTATCATTTTATAAGGGTTATAACGAAACGTTTTGAGGTTTTATTATGAACAAATTATCAAACCGATGCTGTTTTACGCTTTCTGAAAGTTCAAATTATTGGTTCTCAAACTTTCCAAAACAAATAATTTTAAGCCATTTAAGTTATTATAAGCAAGAACCTTTACATATGCGACACTAAATCGCTCTTACATTGCTTATATGGTTATTTTGCTTCTTGCCTTTTTTAGCAATTTTATTCAGAAATCAGTCAAATTTATTTTGAATACAAGCGTTATCTTATTACTTTTACCATTCAAACCAATTTTATTATGTCACAAACCGTACTGTCTCTTAAAGAAGTCACTATATATCAAGAAGGAAGGAAAATTATATCTCACATTAATTTAGATGTTAAGCATGGTGAGTTTATCTACATTATCGGGAAAACAGGTTCTGGGAAAAGTAGTTTCCTAAAAACTTTATATGCTGATTTACCGCTAATTGAAGGTGAAGGACATATTGTTGAATTTGATTTGGCAACTTTAAAAGAAAACGATATTCCGTACTTGAGACGTAAAATCGGAATTGTATTTCAGGATTTCAAACTGCTTCCAGACCGTTCTATAAAAGACAATATGCTTTTTGTTTTGAGAGCTACAGGATGGGTTGAAAAAGAAGCCATGCAGCACAAAATTGATGAAGTGTTGGATAAAGTAGGCATGAAAGATTTTGTAAACAAAATGCCTCATCAGCTTTCTGGAGGAGAACAGCAGCGTGTTGCAATTGCAAGAGCATTGCTTAACGACCCAGAGTTTATTTTGGCAGACGAACCAACAGGAAACCTTGATCCGCAAACGAGTTCTGAAGTATTGGAAGTCCTAAAAGCAATCAACGCCGCAGGTAAAACCGTTATCATGGCAACTCACGATTATGCTTTATTGATGAAATTCCCATCTAAAACATTAAAATGTGAAGATGAAAGAATCTTCGAAGTAGTGCAAAGAAGCGTGTAATGCTTTCCATTTTAATTCCGGTTTACAATTATGATGTTTTACCGCTTGTAAGCGAATTAGTAAAGCAATGCAATTCTTGCGGAATTATTTTTGAAATCATTGTTCAGGATGATGCTAGCAATAAATTTATTGACGAAAACAATCAAATAAATTCTTTAGAAAACTGCTTTTTTTCCATTAATAAAGAAAATTTAGGAAGAGGCAGAAACATCAACTCATTATGCTCTAAATCAAAATATAATTATGTTTTGATTATGGAGGCTGATGCCTTTCCAGAAAGTAAATCATATCTCAACAATTATATTGATTTGTTATCAAAAACGCCAGATGTAATTTTTGGAGGCGTTAAATACCCTGACAATATTCCTCCTAAAGAAAAAATACTTCGATGGAAATATGGCAGAAAAAGAGAAATTAAATCTTTGAGTCAAAGACTTAAAAACAAGTATGATTTTGTTTTTACTTGGAATTTACTTTTAAAAAGGGAAATTCTTCTGCAATATCCTTTTCCTGAATTCATAAATGAATATGGTTATGAAGACCTTGTTTTTATAAAGAAGCTGCAGTTAAATTCAGTTCCTGTTATTCACATTGAAAATTCACTAATTCATTTCAATCATGAAAATAGTGTAGACTTTATAAATAAAACCGAAAAGGCCGTTAGAAATCTTTACAACTTAATTTCCTCTGGAAAAATTGATTCAGAAGACGCTAAGCTAACTAAGGTTTATGTAATTTTAAAAAAACTTCATTTAACTGGAGTTTTAAAATCAATTTATAATAGAAGTAAAAAACAGATACTTCATAATTTAACTTCAAAAAATCCTAATTTATATGTATTAGATTTTTATAAACTGGGTTATTATTGTGATTTAAAACAATAAATAGTTATGGCTTTTTTTTCCGTTGTCATTCCTTTATTCAATAAGGCAAATCATGTCGAAAACACAATTAAAAGTATTCTAAGTCAGACTTTTATTGATTATGAAATCATTGTGATAAATGATGGATCGACTGACAATGGCGAAGCTTTAGTACGCGGTTTTAATGATGACAGAATACAAGTTTACAATCAAGAAAATCAAGGCGTTTCAGTTGCACGAAATCTCGGGATAAAAAAATCAAAAGGGAAATTGATTGCATTTATGGATGCAGACGATTTTTGGTTTCCGGATCATTTACAGGAATTAGCCAATTTATATTATGATTTTCCTGAGTGTGGCATTTATTGTTCACGCCACAAAATCAGAATTTCAAAAAAACACTTTCAAATTCCTGTTTATAATGGAATTGATCAATTATTTAGAGGAATTGTTCCTGATTATTTTTTCTCGAACAAACCTTTTAGAATCACATGGACTTCATCTCTGGCAATTCCAAAAGAAATATTACAAAAATTTGAAGGATTTACGCCAGGAGTTACAAATGGCCAAGATTTAGAGTTATGGACTAAAATTGGCATAGAACATACTGTTGCTCTCACAAATAAAACAACAGCTATTTACAATTTCAACATTCCAAATAGTATTACTAAAAATCACGTAAACTCAATGAAGCTGATGGATTTTGAACAGTTCAAACAATCTGAAAAAGAAAATTCGTCACTCAAAAATTTTCTAGATTTATACAGAATCGAATACGGTCTGCGGTATTATATTTTTGGAAATAAGGAAAAAGCGAACTTTTATCTAAAAGATGTTGCCCCACAAAATATTAGTTTAAAAATTCAGCTTTTATTAAAAATGCCTTCTGTTTTTCTGCGCATATTTTTAAAATCAAAAAACACTCTAAAAAGAATTGGGTTTGATTTTTCTATCTATGATTAGCATATTTTACAAATTCATCAAAATCCCGAATATAATCTTCTTCGATATAGACTTCTGAAGCCACAACCAGACAAATAGAACCTGAAGAAAAGTTTCTCAATTCCCGCCAAATTCCAGATTTAATCAAGAGACCTTCGTATGGTTTATTTAAGGTAATAATTGTTTCCTCTTTTCCATCATTTATAACCACATCAAAACTACCGCTTAAAGCTACTAGAAACTGTTGCAAATCTTTATGCGCATGTCCTCCTCGCTCCGATCCCGTTGGAACATCATATAAATAATAAACCCTCTTTATATCAAAAGGAATAGTATCATTTTCAATTACAGATAAATTTCCTCTTCGCTCCTCAATTTTAGGGATTGGGATAATTTGAATTCCATTATTATTTATTTCCATTTTGAATTTGTTCAAATTTTATATGTCCTTTTTTTGCACTTTCTAAAACAGTCTTTATGTTTTCAAATTTTATTTTTTTCTGTTTTAAATCAAAAAACAGTTTGAGATACAGCCAGAAAATATATTTCGTCTTAAACATTCTCGAAAACAGAGCGCCTTGTATGTAATATTTATCAACCAGACTTTTCTTTTCTGAAGAAGTCTGATTTTCATGAATCACAATTAACTGAGGTTCAAATACAAGCTGTTTCTGGTTTGCTTTCAAATCTGATAAAAAAATGGCTTCTTCACCCATTTCGAAAACTGCGCCTAAACCAAAGTTTTCATCAAATCGTATTTTAGTTTCGTCAATACGCTTTTTATTTAAAGTCATTTCTATTGAACTTGTATTCAGTATATCGAAAATACTCAAATTAGTTTTAGTGCAAGAAGGATATTTTTTAATTACATCTCCGTTAGAATTTATCATTGAAAAATTTATTACTGCAGCTTTAGGAAATCTATTATAAGCATCGACTATTTTGGCGGTAAATCCTTCTTGATATACAACATCATCATCAGCAACGACTAGAATTTTTCCGATAGCATTTTCAAAAGCTAAATTTCGGCTTTTTGCCAGACCTTTTTCGAAGGAATTTATAACTCTTATATTAGAAAAATCTGAAGTTAAAATTTTCTCTTTTTGGGTTTGATTTACAATTAAAATTGAAAAATTAGAAAAATGCGAATAAGGAAACATAGGAATCAAAAAATCTAATGAATCTCGATTCATTGTAGAAATTAAAATTTCGATGTCATCTTCTTCAAAAAAGCTATTTGCCTCATTTTTCATAGTAAAACAAATATAGAAATACTAAATATAGTTTGTCATTTAATTTTTATAAAACCTTTACAATATTCATTAATTTTGGATGTTTCAAACCGCAATTCTTTTTATGCAAAACCTACCTTTAGTTTCTGTTATCTGTTTATGTTACAATCATGAAAAGTTTGTAGTTGAAGCATTAAATTCGGTACTAAACCAAAGCTATCAAAACATTGAACTTATTGTTGCAGACGACTGCAGCAATGATGATTCTAAAAAAGTTATCGTAGATTGGCTTAAAGATTATCCAACAGTTCAGTTTATTTCAAGCAAAATTAACTTAGGAAATACTAAAACATTTAATAAAGCATTTCAATTTGCAAAAGGAGAATATATAATAGATTTAGCTGCTGATGATATTTTATTGAAGGACTGTATTGAAAAACAAGTGAATACTTTCTTAAGTTCCAATAAAAAAAATCTTGCAGTAGTTTACGGAAATGCCGAAGTAATTTCAGAAAACAACGATCATATTCGTTATTATTATGAAGTTGACACCGAAAAAAAAACGATAAAAAAACCCGCTTCAGGAGATATTTATTTAGCAATGTTAAACCAAAGCAGCATGATTTGTTCTGTCTCCTCAATGATGAAACGAGACGTTTTGGAACAGCTTAATGGTTACGACGAAAATCTTGCTTATGAAGATTTGGACTTTTGGATTAGAGCTTCCAGAAATTATAATTTTGAATTCATTGATTCCATTTTAGTTCAAAAAAGAGAAGTTGGTTCTTCTTTGGGCAATCAATTTTATAAAAAATTTAATTCGCGAACCAGAAAAATAAACCATTCCTCCTATGTGGTTATAAAAAAGGCAATTGCATTAAATAAAACACAAGAAGAGAATAAGGCGCTGATGAAAAGACTGCATTTTGAAATGGAAAAAGCCTACAGAACCTTAGATTTTTGGTTATTTATAAAATATATCCCTCTTGAAATAAAACTGCGCTTTTAAAATAATTTCTTTCTAAAGTAAAAAACTAATATAAGTAGATAGATTAAATTTTCAAAGGCATAAGCCATAACAACACCTTCAATTTGAAATTCTTTTATAAAATACAAACTAGAGAAATAAAGAACTGATAAAGAAAATAATTCGGTTAAAATAAACATCAAAGTCTTTCTTTTTGCGAAAAACTGATACCCCAAAATTAAAGCGCAAACTTTAAAAACATCACCCAAAAGCTGCCAAAAAAACAAATCGGTTACAGGTAAAAATTCTTTTGTAAAAAGCAATTGAATAACAAAAAAGCGGGTGAAATAAAGTATTACCAAAGCAAGTACAAAAACTGGTAAAATATATTTATAGTATTGTAAAAAAACACTTTTGGTTTCCTGATTATTTTGGGCTTTGGATAATTTTGGCAGAAAATAAACGCTCAAAATTGCACTGATAAACATCAAATAATAGCTTGAAATTCGCGTCATGGTTTCCCAATATCCAGCTTGTTCTATTCCTAAATCCTGAATAATATGGTTTCGGATAGCCAAAAATACGAAAGGACCAAAAACAGATGAAACCAACGTCATTAAAGAATAAGCCGAAAGATTTTTCAAAACTTTGAAATCGAAGACATCTAATTTTATAAATTGAAAAATCTGAATCTCTTTTTGAACTAAATAAAGCGTGATAAAAAACAGCAATGCTGGGGCAATTATAATTGCCATTAAAGCTCCAATGGTTTTGAATTGAATTATCAGAAAAACAGAAGTTAACAGCCCCAAAATGTTTCCAATAATATTAATACTGATTACTTTTTTAAACTTGCCTAAACCATTGACTACAGCAACAAAAAAAATAGAAAGTCCGTAAGTTGGCAAAACAAACGATAAGACTTTAAAAACAATTAAATATTCTGTATTATCTCCAAAGATTTTTTCATTCCAATAAGAAGCTGAACAAAACAAAATGATACTTAAGAGAATCGCAACTCCTATTAAAGCAATAAAAACGGTCGAAATTATTTTTTGAAGTTCAATTCTACTTTTTTCGCTTTCAGCAGTGTATTTTACAATTCCATTTTGAAAACCTAAAGTGGAGATATTTTCCAATGAAGTCAAAAAATTGCGAAGATTTCCAACTAGAGCCATTCCGCTTGGCCCAACAAAAACTGCTAATATTTTTGAGGTAACCAAACCGATTCCGATTTTTAAAGCAACACTTAAACTGTTTAAAGAAGTAATCTTAAACAAATTCGTTTGAATTATTTTTCTATAAAAACTCAAACTAATATTGATTTAAAATTTCAATAATATAATCCACTTCAGACTCTGTCAAAACAGGGCTTATAGGCAGACTTAAAACCTCCTTATGAATCTTTTCAGTTATCGGAAACGACAAATTATTCCATTGCGAAAAAGCCTTTTGCTGATGCGGAGGAATCGGATAATGAATTACCGTTTGAATATTGTTTTGAGCTAAATATTCTTGTAAATGCGCTCTGTTTTCTGTTCGAATGACAAACAAATGAAAAACATGATTCTTTGAAAAATCCCAAAACGGAAGTACTATCTTATCATTTTTAATTTCTGATAAATATCGTTTTGCAATAGCTCTTCGCTTTTGATTATCCGAATCTAAATTTGGTAATTTTAGATTTAAAAATCCAGCCTGCAATTCGTCTAGTCTTGAGTTTACACCAACAAATTCATTATGATATTTTTTCTCTGAACCATAATTACGAAGCGAAAAAAGGACTTTTGCTAATGCTTCGTCATTTGTTGTAATTGCTCCGCCGTCTCCTAAACAACCCAAATTTTTTCCTGGGTAGAAACTGTAAGCGACTGCAGATTTTAGATTGGAGATTTTAGATTTTATATTTTTTTCTGCACCGTGAGATTGTGCAGCATCTTCAATTATTAAAAGATTGTTTTTATTTGCAATTTCAATGATTTTTTCCATTTCAGCCAATTGTCCGTATAAATGAACAGCTAAAATGGCTTTTGTCTTTGAAGTAATTTTTTCGGGAATTAAATCTGGATTTATATTGTAGGTTTCCAATCTCGGCTCAATTAAAACAGGAACTAAATCAGCTTGTAAAATGGCTAGAATACTTGCAATATAAGTATTGGCAGGAACAATAACCTCATCGCCTTTTTTAAGTTTTCCGAGTTCGATATAGCCTTTAAAAATAAGGACCAATGCATCAAAACCATTTCCGACTCCAATACAATATTTTGATTGGCAATATTCGGCAAAAGCTTTTTCAAATGTCTCCACTTCTTTTTCTAAAATATACCAGCCGTTTTCTAAAACCGATTTCAATTTTTCTTGAAAGGCAGTTTCATACGGTTCGTTTACTTTTTTTAGGTCTAAGAATGATATCACTTTATTTGTATTTTATAAAAGTCTTGATTATAAACAGTACAGCCTAATTCTTCTTTCTGTGCTAAAAGCCCCTGATTATAGCCCAATTCATTTTCTTCACCCACAATTCCCATATCAAAGAAATGCTTTCCTTTTCGTTTGTATTTATGAATCAGATTAATGAATAAAAAATCTAGTGCTCTAAATTCTTCTCCCATTTTTGATGTGGCGCCATATTGCGATTTTACAACATTTTTGGTTTCAAAAATGGTTATTCCAGCTATAATTTCATCATTTCTGTAAGCAGAATATTGTCTGATGTTTTTCTGAAATTTAGATTTCAAAAGTGCCATTTCTTCTTTGGAATGCACTGGCTTTACATTAAATTTTTCTGCTAATCTTGGCTCAAGAATTTTTTTCCAAAATGGATCAAAATCTTCTTCTTCAAAAATATCCAAATCTAAATTTTCAATTCTTCTAAAATGCTTCATTTTGCTTTTAGAAATCTTTAAAGGAGCTTGCAGATTAACTGCCAGATTCATTTCTTTTCGTTCTAAAACTGCTCCTCTTTTCAAGAGAAAAAAATCCATTGTTGCGTTTCCTTCAGAAAAATAAAAATTCGGAACTGGCTTATAATAAAAGGTATCGACTTGGTTTTCTTTCAAAAAAAGTAAAATTTCATCTAAAATGGATTCAACCTTTTCTGCTTTCAATTTCGGCAAATAAACCAATCCTCCGTATGTAAGACCTTGATGCGAATAAACCGCATTTCCCTTTTTATTGGCAGGAAGAACAGCGCGAAGTTTCTGGTTTTCGAAAACTAAAAGCGAAAAATCTTCAAAACGATCTTTATGATATTCCATAAAATCGCGATGAAACAAAAACGTGGCATTTTTGGATTGGTCGACAAAATCATTCCAGATTGAATAATCTTCTTGAGAATACTTTTTTATAGTGTATTTCATGTCTATTTATGATCAAACGCTTTTAAATGCCATTTATACTTAACTGCCATTAATCTAATCACAATAATTACAAGCGAAGTAACTAAATACAAAATGTCGTCGTTTAAATTTAGTTTTCGCAGTCCAAAAAACACCATTCCGCCAAAAATACAGATGGTGGCATAGATTTCTTCTCTAAAAACGTTTGGAATTTCATTACACAAAATATCACGAATTACGCCTCCAAAACAAGCTGTCATCGTTCCAAGCGCAATACAAATTGCCGGATGAAGTCCAGTTATAAGTCCTCTTTCCAAACCAATTAAAGTAAAAACTCCGAGCCCAATTGTATCAAAAAGAAACAATGAAGTTCGAAGCTTATCAAAGCTTTTTCTAAAAAGAATTGCTAGAAAAAATCCTAAAATGATCACATACACGTATTGCATGTCGCGCATCCAGCCCACAGGAGTTCTTCCGATTAAGACATCGCGGAGTGTCCCGCCACCAACGGCAGTTACAAATGCAATGATAAAAACCCCAAACGGATCTAGTTTTTTGTGCATTGCGGTCAAGGCGCCTGACATTGCAAACGCCATTGTCCCAATAATATCAAGTAAGTGAAACATTTTTTTTGAGTTACAAAGATGCAAAGGGTCAAAGTTACAAAGTTGTACCGAATAATCTTAACAACTCTTACTCATAAACGTTTCTTATTTTTTCACGTAAATCGGGCTTCTTTTTAATAAATAAGAAATAGAATCCATCCAGCCGTCTTTTACTGCCAGCAAAGGTTTACGGGTTTGCGAGTAGATTTTATCTGTATTTCTATACATGTCAAAATAAACGGTATAGTAATAATACTTCTGATCGTTTGCTGTTGTTGTAGAAATATCGTTTGTTGTTACTTTTTTGTTGTTATTGCTTACTTTTGCATTTCCGCTGTTATATGTGGTAGCTGTAGTTCCAGTTCCAATTGTATAAGAAACTTTTGCGGCCACAATGTTATCAACTCCTAATATTTTTTCAAGATCTTCTATTGGCGTTTCGTCAATGTTATTATGGTCAATTCCAGCTTTGCGCAACAAACTATTTGTTGTTCTTAAATCTTGAACCGTCAACGGAAAAATGTTCGAAGATTTATCTAACAATTTGTTATACAAATCATTTTGAGCAAATTTTGCCATATCTTCAGAACCTTGCTGATTATCTGCATTGACATACGGTATTGGCAATACTGCAATTGTATTATGCTGTTTATCTGCACTTACTATATTTTGAGATGGCGAACTTTGAGTCGTACTGTTTGAATTTGAAGAAACATCAAAGGTTTGCGATCTTCCGCTTGCAAAATCGATTTTGGCAATCTGAGAAACATCTAGCGAAATCTGAACGGTCTCACCTGGAAGTGAATATTCTACTGTTTTATCAGACATTTTTAAAACCGTACATTCAATTATCTGATAATCTCTTTTTATAATTTTATCTAATTTTTTTCCGCTTTGGGCAAAACTCACAAAAGCAGACAATAGCACTAGTAATACGAGAAAAGGCTTAGTAATTTTCATTTGTTTGGAAATTTATGAATTAATTATCTATATATAAATTTACGAAGAAATTTTAAAAAATTATCAATAAAAAACAGAAAAAATAAACAATTTTTCAAAGAAAAAAAATTACATATTTTGTGTGTAAAAATTATAATCTTTTAGAATCACTCTTATAAAATCACTGTTGTTTCCAGATTGATTTTTAATTCCTGTAACACTTTCGATCTTAGCAACGAGCTTGTAAATAATCTCATGATCGTTTTTAGCAACCGCTTTTTGATAGGTTTCTTTAATGATACGCATATCATTATCTGAAAGCTTTATCACCAAAGGATACGTTGGCACGTAAGATTCGCCAATATCTTCGAGAATAGTATGACTGATATTAATTTTATTCTTCAAAGTAATCACAGCTGTTCCAGCTGCCATATCTCCCAATCGTTGTGATTTCTGGCTCGTAATAACTGAGATAAGTCCTGGAAGTCCGAAAAAAGTAAAAAAGTCAATTACTCTAAAAAACCAGCGAATTAAATAATCTCCAAAACCTGCCTGATAACCGTCAATTTTAACTACTTTAATTTTCAGTAATTTTTTGCCAAGTGACTGTCCTTCAAAAACGCTTTCTAGAACCAACGAATAAACTATAACGGGAGAATACAATAATAAAAAAATCGCACCGCGCGACCAACCGTCCAAATTAACCATCAATCTATCGAGCTGCAACCAGTCAAAAAGTACTATCGAAAGCGCTGTTATATAACAAATTACAATGAACAAATCGATAAAAAAAGCACCTAGCCTTTCGCCTACAGAAGCAGCGATAAAATTTATTTTGACATTTTGTGTCGTGTTAATAGATAATTCTGACATATTTCATATTTTAGCCTACAATGAGAGAAATCGCCTTTATAAAACAAAACAGAGAAAAATGGCTCGAGTTTGAGCTGGCAATTTTTGGTAAAGCTAAAAAAAATCCTGATGAATTAGCTAATTTGTACATTCAAATGATGAATGATTTGTCGTATGCTCAAACGTATTATCCTAAAAGTAAAACGGTTGTGTATCTCAATCATCTTGCCTCTCAGATTTATCAAAAAATTTACAAAACCAAACGCACCGATCAGAATCGGCTTGTAGATTTCTTTAAAATCGAAGTTCCTTTATTGGTTTACGAGTACAGAAGATATTTGGTTTATGCATTTGCTTTGTTTTTTGTCACCGTTTCTATCGGAGTTCTTTCTGCTCGTTATGATCGTGATTTTGTGCGTCTCATTTTAGGTGACGATTATGTAAATATGACTTTAGAAAACATCAAAAAAGGCAATCCGATGGCCGTGTATGGTTCAGGCAGCAATTGGGGAAGTTTTATTGGCATTACGGTCAATAATCTTTTTGTCGGTGCGAGATGTTATTTCTACGGAATTTTTGCAGGAATCGGAACTTTTAATGTTTTTCTTCAAAACTGTATCATGCTCGGTTCTTTTCAATATTTTTTCTACGAACAAGGCGTTTTTTGGAAAAGCGTTCGAGGCATCTGGATTCACGGTTCTATGGAGATTTTTGCCATTGTAATCGAAACTACAGCTGGATTTATTTTAGGGGCTTCTATCCTATTTCCTAAAACTTTTTCTAGATTAAATTCTTTTAAAATCGGTTTCAAAAACAGCTTTAAAATATTTTTAAGCACTTTTCCTTTTACCATAAGCGCTGGATTTTTAGAAGGTTTTATTACACGATATTCAATCGACATGCCCAATTGGCTAAGCAGTTTTATTATCTTATTGACATTGGCAATAATTTCATTTTACTACTTGATATACCCATTTATTGTACACAAAAAAATAACTTCAAAACCAATTCATTTATAATGTTCGAGCTTTACAGAAAAAGACAATTAGGTGATAATCTAGGCGATACTTTTACTTTTTTCAAAAATTACGGAAAGAACTTTTTCAAGATATTTTTTATTGCAAATGGAGCATTTTTACTTCTTTTTGCAATAGTAATTTATACGCTCCTTAAAGTCAATTTTGAACATATTCAAGAATCTGGTCTTGAAAACAATCAATTAAAAAGCGATCTTCTTGAATACTTTAATCATAATGAAGGATTAGTCGTTGCATTGATATTTATCTGCGTTTTTTTATTCTTTATCATGTCATTGTTTAATTATGCTTATCCGGTTTTATATTTAAAATTGATCGCTACTGGCAAAGAAGATCTTGAAACGAATGATCTCTCGGCGAGTTTTTTTAAAGTTCTTTTTAAATTAATAAAATTCAGTATTGGCTATTTGTTTTTAGTTTTTCCGGTTTTAATAATTGCCTTAATCATCTTATTTTTTCTGTGCTTTATTATTATCGGAATTCCACTGATAATGATTGCGCTACCAGCGTTGTTCACCTTTTTAAACCTGCATTTTTACAGTTATCTGACAGAAGAAAAACGCTTTTTTGAATCTCTAAAACACGCTTACGATTTAGTAAAATTAGATTTTTGGAATACAATTGGAACAACTTTTATTATAATGATGATAATGCAGTTTGTTCAGTTTGCCATAACAATGTGTTTATACTTTGTGGGTATGTTTATCGCTTTAGCCTATTTAATTGGCAATTCTGCTTCAAACCATACAAATTCTATAGAATCTTCGCCTTTATTGATAGGCTTTATAACGATTGTCGTAATTGTGCTAATTGTTCTTGGTAACATTTTTAACAACATTATTATCGTGAATCAGGGAATGATTTATTATAGTTTAGAGTCAGGAGACAAACAAGAATCGAAATCAATTGATTTAATTGGAGATACTACAAATGAATAGGTTTGTTATTATTTTATATTTTCTTTTCTCTCTGAGCCCGTCCTATGCTCAAGATACTCTGGTTGAAGAAGATCCTCCAAAAATTGTTGGAATTAAGTATACCGAAAAAGATATCAAGGTAGATTCTGAAGCTGTAGAAGCCAGACATTTTGAAAAGGATTTCAAGAAAAAATATACCGATAAGGACTTTGTTTACGAATATAAAGAACCTGAAAAAAGCTGGTGGGATCATTTTAAGCATTGGCTCGCTAGACAAATTGCCAATTTGTTTAATTTCGGAAGTGTAAAATCATCTCTAAACTTTATTTCAATTTTGTTTAGAATAATTGCCGTTCTAGTTGTTATACTTTTAATATACTTTATTGTCAAGGCATTAATCAAACGAGAAGGAATGTGGATTTTTGGAAAGAATGCTGACAAAAGAGCTTTGTTTTATTCTGATGCCGAAAAAAATATCCATCTTTTGGATTTTGAAAAACTTATTAAAGAAAGCATCGAAGCTGGCGAAAAAAGAATTGCCGTGCGATATTATTATTTATGGCTTTTAAAAGTAATGGCGCAGCATCATTATATTGAATGGGATATCGAAAAAACCAATTCCGATTATTTGTACGAATTGCAGAATCCTGCTCATAAAGAAGAGTTTACTTATCTTTCTTATCTGTACAATTATATTTGGTATGGTGAATTTGAAATTGATGATGCAACATTCAGAAAGACAGAAAACAGATTTAAAAAAGCACTAAAAACCTTTGGCAATGGATAATAAAGTTAAAATATACATTGCTATTCTGGTTCTAATTTTCGGAATAACATTGCTCGTAGACAAAGGACAGCCAAAACCTATTGATTGGACTCCAACGTATTCTGTTGAAGATAAAATTCCGTTTGGATTGTACGTTTTCGACCAAGAAGCGGATGGTCTTTTTAAACAGAAAGTAGAAAGAATTTCGACGCAGACGCCTTATGAATATTTGGATTCTCAATATAATTCTAGCGAGAATGCAGAATCCTATAAAATCAAAGGATCCTTTATGAATATTTCTGAAGTCAATAACATAGATGAAGGGTCAATGCGAGAAATCCTAAATTTTGTTTCTCACGGAAATAATGCTTTTTTGAGTATGAAAGTGTTTCCGAAAGTATTGCTAGATTCTTTGAAAATAGAACTGAAAACCGATTTTATGCCCAATGACAGCATTTCAGTTTGGATGGCTAACAAAAAAGTAAGCGCAAAAAAATATACTTTTAATACTGGATTAAGCGATTATTTTTCTAAAATAGACACTTTAAACACAAAGGTTTTGGGATACCAAATGAACCGTAAAAAGGAAAAGCAAATCAACTTTATTGAAGTTCCTTATAAAAATGGCTATTTGTATCTGCATACGCAACCAGTGGCCTTTACCAATTACAATCTGCTGAAAAAAGATTATTATCAATATGCAGAAAACGTTCTGTCTTATATTCCGAAAGGAAATGTGTTTTGGTATAATAAAACTTTAAACGATAAAAGAATTTCAAGCTCTCCGATGCGTTATATCTGGAGTCAGCCCGCTTTAAAATCGGCTTGGTATTTAGGTTTAATTGGAATTCTTATTTTTATGATTTTTAATGCGAAACGCAAACAGCGAATTGTTCCGATTATAAAACCATTGCAGAACCTAACTGTTGATTTTACAAAAACAATTGGAAATTTATATTATCAGGAAGGCGATCATACCAATATTATTGATAAAAAGATTATTTACTTTTTAGAAAAAATCAGAACCGATTATCTGCTTGACACCAGCAAACTTGATGACGATTTCATAATGAAATTGCATTATAAAACAGGAAAAGACGAAAAAGATATTCGCGATGTGGTTCAGTTAATCAACGATCACAGAAATAGTTATCACGGAAGTCTAGAAGAAGATTTGATTAAAATAAATACAGCAATAGAAAAGATTTTACATTAACCAGAAATATTTAGCCACTCCCGATAGCTATCGGGATAAAAGGATTAGCACAGATTATTTTTTTATAAAATCATTTTAATCTTTCTAATCTGTGGCAAAAAAATAAAAAAACATAGCAATTTATGGACGATATCAATACAACATCAAACGAAATCACAAATGAAAATGTGAATTTTGAAACAAGGATTAATTTAGGACCACTTTTAGATCACGTAAATACGATTAAAAAAGAGATTGAAACGGTAATCGTAGGACAGCACAAAATGGTAGATCAGCTTTTGGTTGCTATTTTGTCAAACGGTCACGTACTTTTAGAAGGCGTTCCTGGAGTTGCCAAAACAATCACGGCTAAATTATTGGCTAAAACTTTAAATATCGGTTTCAGCAGAATTCAGTTTACTCCCGATTTAATGCCTTCAGATATTTTAGGAACTTCTATTTTCAATCTGAAAAACTCAGAATTTGAATTCAAAAAAGGACCAATTTTTTCTAATTTGATTTTAATTGATGAGATTAACCGTGCTCCTGCAAAAACACAAGCCGCGCTTTTTGAAGTAATGGAAGAACGCCAGATTACAATTGATGGTTCTGCTTATCAATTGGAAGCGCCATTTTTGGTTATCGCAACTCAGAATCCTATAGAGCAAGAAGGAACTTATCGTTTACCTGAAGCGCAGTTGGACCGTTTTCTTTTTAAAATTACAATTGATTATCCGAAATTGAATGAAGAGATTTTAATTATCCAGAGAGAACATTCGTTGCAAGATCACGGAAAATTAGATGCAATTCAAACTATACTTTCTGCCGAAGAAATTAAAGAATATCAAGGTTTAGTAAAACAAATTAGAGTCGAACAAAACTTGTTGGAATACATTGCTCGAATTGTAGTAAATACTCGAGAAAATGCCTTTTTATATTTAGGAGCTTCTCCTCGTGCTTCTATCGCGATTTTGAATGCCGCAAAAGGTTTTGCCGCAATCCGCGGACGTGATTTTGTAACGCCAGAAGATATAAAAGAAGCTGCAATTCCAGTTTTACAGCACCGTGTTATTGTAGCACCAGAACGTGAAATGGAAGGCATTACAAGTTCAGAAATTATCAAACAGATTATTGAAACAGTCGAAATTCCTAGGTAATTATTAATTGTGAATGGTAAATGGTGAATGGTGGAAAATGTAAAGGGCTTCGACTCCGCTCAGCCTGACAAAGAAGAGCAAAACTTGAAACCTGAAACTTGACACAAGGCTTTAGCCGAATTGGCGAAGCAAACAATAAAAACTAAAAAAAATTGAAACCGTCTAAACTTCTTATATTATTCTCTCTACTATTGTTAACTGTTTTTCAGCCATCAAATGCTGCTTTTTTAAAAGACAAAAAAGATTCTTTTTATTTCAAAAATGACAAGCAGGAAATTGAGACTTTAGTTAAGAAATTGTACGAATGGGTAGAAACTAAAAAGAGCAACAATGATTTCAATCCTATTGCAAACAAAAAAGGAGATAAATACATTGGCTTAGATTTAAACTCCCATAAAAAAAGATTGGAGGAACTTAAGAAAACTAATTTCTTTTCGCAGCAGTTTTTAGACAATTACAATAAAATCGCTTTACGAATCGATTCTAATCTTAAAACTAAAAAAATAGAATGGCTTGAGGGAGATTTGCCTCCTTTTGGAAATGATGCCAATCCGTGGTGTAATTGTCAAGATTATCCCGATAATTATTGGAAAACTATGACTATTAATCATTTGAAGATTGAAAACGATAAAGCGTCTTTTGATTGGAATTGGTCGTGGAAAGGCGATTTTAAATACAAAGTGAAAACCATTAAAGAAAACGGAGTTTGGAAAATAGCTTATCTAGAAGGCTTTAATTTTGATGACTTCACTAAAATTTATTAGAAAAACATAAAACCGAGAAAACTTGAAATTCATAAAAAGTCTATATCTGAACAATTTCTTTTTCTATGTGCTCATTGGCATTATAGGATTGTTTGTCTGCGCTTTTATTTTTCCGAATATGTATAATGCTGTTTGGCTACTCGTTTTAGGTTTAATTACTTTTTTAGGACTTGATATTTTGCTTTTGTACTTGGTACGAACAGGACTTGAAGCTGAAAGAATTACGCCCGAAAAACTATCAAACGGGGATTTAAATCCGATAAAAATTAATTTAAAAAACCATTATACTTTTCCTGTTTCGGTTAAAATTATTGATGAGATTCCGTTTCAATTTCAGGTTCGAGATTTCAAAATTGGAAAAACAATAAAAGCGGCAACACAAAAAGAAATTGGTTATGATCTTCGCCCAACAGAACGCGGAGAATATCATTTCGGTTCTCTGAACATTTATGTTTCTTCGCCATTAAGGCTCATTTCAAGAAGATTTACTTTTGACAAAGATCAAATGGTTCCGACCTACCCTTCTTATATTCAGTTAAGAAAATACGATTTGATTGCTTTTTCGAATAATTTATTTCAATACGGAATCAAAAAAATACGCCGAATTGGACATACCATGGAGTTTGAGCAAATTAAAGAATATGTTCAAGGCGACGATTTGCGAACTTTAAACTGGAAAGCGACAGCCAAAAGAAATTCGCTAATGGTCAATCAGTTTCAGGACGAAAAATCACAATCGGTTTATATGGCAATTGACAAAGGGCGCGTTATGCAAATGCCTTTTGATGGATTAAGTTTATTGGATTATGCGATTAATTCGGCTTTGGTTTTATCCAATGTTATTCTGAAAAAACAAGATAAAGCAGGGCTTTTTTCTTTTTCTAAAAAAGTAGAAAACAGAGTTTTTGCGGAAAGAAGAGGCTCGCAAATGCAGAAAATCCTCGAAACTTTGTACAATGTAAAAACCGATTTCTTCGAAAGTGATTACAGCCGATTGTATGTTGATATCAAGAAAAACATCAATCAGAGAAGTTTAATAATTCTGTACACCAATTTTGAAACCATGGACGGCTTAAATCGTCAATTGCCATATTTAAAAGGAATTGCCAAAAGCCATTTATTGGTTGTGATTTTCTTTAGCAATACAGAATTAAACGGTATCATCAATAAAAAAACAACTACAATTCAGGAAGTTTATGACAAAGTAATTGCCGAAAAATTCATGTTCGAAAAACGATTAATCGTAAACGAATTGAAGAAATACGGAATCCATTCTGTCTTAACACAACCTGAAAATCTTACGCTTGACGCCATTAATAAATATTTAGAAATTAAGTCTAGAGGGATTTTGTAAAAGTTCTAAATGTAAAGCGACCAATGCCCATTTAGAATTTTTGAGTTCATATATTTTCAACTTCTATTAAATTATAGTTACATTACGTCATACCGTAAAAATTGCTTTATTAAATTACTTAGTTTTGAATTGTATTTCAAATTAATAAGTAATGAAAAAAGCAATTTTAATTCTGCTAATTTTATTGAGCTGTAAATCTTTAGCCCAAAAAACAGAAAACATTATTATTATCACTACAGATGGTTTTAGATGGCAGGAAGTTTTTAAAGGCATTGATCCCACAATTGCCAATGACAAAAAATTCAATCAAGGAGACAGTGCCTACATTTATAAAAAATATAGCGATGCTAATGTCAAAGAAGCGCGTAAAAAACTAATGCCTTTTTTCTGGTCTGAAATTGCTTCTAAAGGTCAGATTTATGGAAATCGAGATTTAGGAAATAAAGTAGATGTTGCCAATCCGTATTGGTTTAGTTATCCTGGTTATAGCGAAATCATGACTGGAAATGTCGATTTAAAAGTCAACTCAAACGGATACAAAGCCAATCCAAACGTAAATGTTTTGGAATTTTTAAATCAGCAATCTAAATTAAAAGGTAAAGTTGCCGCTTTTGGCGCATGGGATGCTTTTGATCGAATTTTAAATGAAGAAAGAAGCGGATTTCCTGTAATTTCAGCCTTTGACAAAGTAGGCGGAAATAAACCAACCGCAGCTCAGCACTTATTAAATGAAATGCGTGACAACTCATATAAACCTTTTCATATGGATGAATGCCTAGATGTTTTTACGCATTATCAAGCTTTAGATGAACTAAAAAATAAAAAGCCAAAAGTGCTTTACATTGCATACGGAGAAACCGATGAATGGGCGCATCACGCACAATATCGTTCGTATTTGGACGCAGCCAATCAAGTAGACAAATGGATTCAGGAAATCTGGAATTTTGTTCAAAATGATCCACAATACAAGAACAAAACTACTTTATTCATAACCGTAGATCACGGACGCGGCGACAAAGTAAAATCGCAATGGACAGATCACGGTTCTGATGTTCCAGGAGCATCTGAAATTTGGTTTGCCGCAATGGGACCAGAAATTGCGCCAAAAGGTGAAATAAAAACACAATCTCAATTCTATCAAAAACAATTTGCTCAAACATTAGCAAAAATAATGGGATATGATTTTAAAACGTCACATCCTGTTGAGAAAGAAATTTCAGAACTATTTTAAATAACCAAAAAACCTAAATAATTAACCTTTTAAACCACTCTAATGAAAAAAACACTACTATTTGTTTTGTTATGGACGATTTCGATTGCTAAATTATCTGCCAGTGAGCCTGATACACTTAGAACATATTATGATAAAATTGATAAATCCTTTCACTATGAATCTGGAAAAATTACTTTAACTGAAGGAAACGGAATCTTAAATGTTCCAAAAGGATTCAAATTTTTAAATGCAGAACAAACCCAAAATGTTCTCACCAATTTATGGGGAAATCCTGAAGACAAATCAATTTTAGGTTCGCTCGTTCCAGATGGAAAAGGCGTTACACATTCTGACAGCTGGATGTTTGTAATTAGCTATCAAGGGGACGGTTATGTAAAAGATGATGATGCTGATGATATTGATTATGACGATCTTCTTAAAACGATGAAAGAAGATGTGGCTACTGCCAATGTGGAAAGAAAGAATGCAGGTTATCCCGAAGTTCAATTAATTGGTTGGGCATCTAAACCATTTTATGACAATAATTTAAAAGTATTGCACTGGGCAAAAGAACTACAGTTTGGACAGGATAAAGAACACACTTTAAATTATGACTTAAGAGTTTTAGGAAGAAAAGGAATGTATAATATTTCTGCTGTTGCTGGTGTAAATCAGTTAGCAGAAGTTAAAGCAAGTATTCCAGGAATCATCAAAAGTGTTGAGTTCAATGACGGACATAAATACCTTGATTTTGATGCAGACACAGACACTGTCGCAGCTTGGACAATCGGAGGTTTGGTGGCTGGAAAAGTATTAGCAAAAGTTGGATTCTTTGCTATTTTAGCAAAATTCGGAAAATTTATTGTAATCGGAATTATTGCTGCTTTTGCTGCAATAAAGAAATTTCTTTTTGGAGACAAAGATCAAATAGTCACAAAACCTGCTGAAGAAACTGCTCTTTTAGAAGAAAATAATTCTACTGAAGAGTAAACCTTTTTTAGTCACGAATTCCCGAATTTTAGTTTTTTTCATTGTAAAGAATTAATTCGTGAATTCGTGGCTATTTTAAATTATTGCGAGAAGAAAAAAACTCTGTACCTTTGCCCCTCTGCAACTTTGAGCCTTAAAAAAAATGAAACAAATTACTTCAGTTCAAAATCCGTTTATAAAATCTTTGGTTTTACTTCAAGAAAAAGCCAAAGCCAGAAAACAAACCGGAACATTTTTGATCGAAGGACAACGCGAAATTTCATTAGCTATAAAAGGCGGTTACGAAATCGAAACGGTTTTATTTTTACCAGAATTAGTTTCAGAATCAGAAATCAACAAACTGATTCAGAATCCATTTCAGATTATCGAAATCAACAAAGAAGTTTACCAAAAACTGGCGTATCGCGATACAACGGAAGGAATTTTAGCTGTAGCGAAAACTAAATCCTTAAAATTATCTGATTTAAAACTATCCGATAATCCATTAATTCTTGTGGTTGAATCATTGGAAAAACCAGGAAATATTGGTGCCGTTTTGCGAACTGCAGATGCAGCCAATTTGGACGCAGTTTTAATTGCCAATCCAAAAAGCGATTTATACAATCCGAACATTGTGCGTTCTAGCGTAGGATGCCTTTTTACGAATCAGATTGCAACTGGAACATCAGCAGAAATTATTGCATTTTTGAAAGAAAAAAAGATCAATTTCTACAGCGCCACTTTACAGAATTCTACTTCATATCATACTCAGAATTTCACAACTCCAACTGCTTTAGTTGTAGGCACAGAAGCAACTGGTTTAACGCAAGAATGGCGTGACGAAGCAACTCAAAACATCATTATTCCAATGCAGGGAGAAATAGACAGTATGAACGTTTCTGTTGCTGCTGCTATTTTAATTTTTGAAGCAAAAAGACAAAGAGGATTCTAATTTGAAAGGTGCAAAGGGACAAAGGGATAAAGGTTCTGAGGTTCAAATTAAAAGTCTTCAACTTTTAATTTTTAATCTTTAATTTTTAATTTAAAAAAACGACTGCTTAAATGTCTAGCTGAGCAGAGTCGAAGCCTTATTCCTACATGGAAAATCTAAAATCTGCACTCTAAAATCAACAATCTAAAATCTTGTGTATGTTCAAACTAATTCTTATTTTTAGTACTTGAACTATGCCGTTATGACAGAAATAGATATAGAAAAAGAAAATAAAGCTATTGCGCAGGAATACAAGGAATTACTTCGAATAAGTTACCAAACTTTAAGCCCTACTGACAAGAAATTAATTAGAAAAGCTTTTGATGTTGCCGTTGATGCTCACAAAGATCAGAGACGTAAATCAGGAGAAGCCTATATCTTTCATCCTATTGCAGTTGCAAAAATTGTTGCCTCAGAAATTGGTCTGGGCGCGACCGCTATTGCTGCGGCTTTAATGCACGATGTTGTAGAAGATACACCAATGACTGTTGAAGACATTGAGCGTTTATTTAATCCGAAAGTAGCCCAGCTAGTTGAAGGCCTTACTAAAATCTCATTGGTTCAAAAAGATTTAAATGCCTCGATGCAGGCTGAGAATTTCAGAAAAATGATTCTGACTTTAAATGATGATGTTCGCGTAATTTTAATTAAACTGGCAGACCGTTTGCACAATATGCAGACAATGGATTCGATGGCGGAATACAAACAGACCAAAATCGCATCTGAAACTTTATACATTTATGCTCCTCTAGCCCACCGTTTGGGACTTTACAACATTAAAACCAAACTTGAAGATTTAGGATTAAAATATACCGAACCAGCAGTTTATGATGACATTGTAAGCAAAATTCGTGAGACTAAGGAAGAGCAAGACGCTTATATCAAAGATATTTCGGAGGTTTTGAAGAAATCTTTAGACAACGAAGGCATCGATTACATTATCAAAGGCCGACCAAAATCGATTTATTCTATTCGCCGAAAAATGCGTGCTCAAAACGTAACCTTCGATGAAGTTTATGACAAATTTGCGCTTAGAATTGTCTATAAAGCAGATCCACATGAAGAAAAGTTCTTAGCTTGGAAAATATACTCTATCGTAACAGACCACTACAGACCGAGTCCGAGCCGTCTTCGTGATTGGATTTCATCACCAAAATCAACTGGTTATGAAGCACTTCACATTACCGTTATGGGACCAAAAGGACGCTGGGTTGAAGTTCAGGTGCGAAGCGAACGTATGGATGAAATTGCAGAAAAAGGTTATGCAGCTCATTACAAATATAAAAACGGCGCAACAGAAGAAAGCGGTTTAGATACTTGGTTAAACTTGCTTCGCGAAGCCTTGGAAAATCAAGAAACCAATGCGGTTGATTTTGTGGAAGATTTTAAAATGAATTTGTATTCTAAAGAAATCTTTGTCTTTACGCCAAAAGGAGAAATTAAATCATTGCCAAAAGGCGCCACTTCTCTTGATTTCGCTTTCAGCATTCACTCAGAAATTGGAATTAAAACCCGAGGAACTCGTGTAAACGGAAGATTAGTTCCATTAAATCATGAATTAAAAAGTGGCGATCAGGTCGAAGTAATTACTTCTCCAAACCAGAAACCAACAGTAAACTGGTTAGAATATGTAACGACTTCGAGAGCAAAAAATAAAATCAAAAACGTTCTTAACGAGAACACTAAAAAGATTGCAGAAGAAGGAAAAGAATTACTGGTTAGAAAATTAAAACATTTAAAAGTTACTTTTAACGAACAGGTAACTAATGAACTTGTAAACTTTTTCAAACTAAAAACAAGTTTAGATTTATTTTATAGAGTTGGAATTGGTGCGATCGAAAATCAGCAGTTGAAAGATTATGCGGCACAAAAAAGCAATTCGTTCATCAATTTCTTCAAAAATAAAATTAAACGAAATAAAGATACTGCAGCCGAAGATATTCATAAGCCAGTCATCAGCAGCAATTATGACATGCTGGTTTTTGGAACTGAACATGACAAGTTAGATTATAAATTATCGCAATGCTGTAACCCTATTCCTGGTGATGATGTTTTTGGTTTTGTTACGATTAATGAAGGAATAAAAGTGCATAAGAAAGATTGTCCGAACGCAATTGGAATGCAGTCGAATTATGCTTACAGAATCATGAGTGCCAAATGGATTGATTCTTCACAAGAGGAATTCAAAGCCATTATCAATATCACCGGAATGGACGTTTTAGGACTTACCAACCAACTGACACGAGTAATTTCGAACAATATGAGCGTCAATATTCAAAGTATTTCCTTGAGTACAGACGCCGGAATTTTCCACGGTCAGATTGCGGTAATTGTAAAAAACAATACCATTTTAAAGAAAATGATCAATGCCATTAAGAAAATTGACGGGGTCGATAAGGTTACCAGAGAGTACAGAACCTAACTTTTTAGGGAAACTATAAGAATTTTGTAACGAAACTTTAAACCCGAAACTTTTATTCATTAAAAATAAAAAATTATCTTTGCCGGATATGACACTTATTTCAACTGACAACACTAAGAATCAAGAAATTGTAAAAAATGTTTTTACACTATATCTTGAACAAAAAGGGCATCGCAAAACTCCTGAGCGTTATGCTATACTTCAGGAAATTTACGACAGCGAGGAACATTTTGATATCGAAAACCTTTATATCAAGATGAAAAACAAGAACTATCGTGTGAGTAGAGCTACTTTGTACAACACGATCGAGTTATTGTTGGACTGCGCTTTGGTTAGAAAACATCAATTTGGACAAAATCAGGCTTACTACGAAAAATCATATTTTGATAAACAGCATGATCACATCATTATGACAGATTCGGGAGAAGTAATTGAATTTTGCGATCCAAGAATTCAAACCATCAAAAAGACGATTGAAGAAATTTTTGATATTGAAATCACTAATCATTCGCTTTATTTCTACGGAAACAAAAAGCAAAATTCAAATTCATAGTCTATTCAACTAGACTTTTTCAAAAAAAATAAAAAAAAGAAAATTAACTACATAATCAGTAGGACGACTTAGATTGTCCCAACGCAAATTAAAACAGAATGACCGTAGATTTATTACTAGGATTACAATGGGGAGATGAAGGTAAAGGAAAAATTGTTGACGTACTTACCTCAAATTATGATATTATTGCACGTTTTCAAGGAGGACCAAATGCAGGACATACATTAGAATTTGACGGAATTAAACACGTACTTAGAACAATCCCTTCTGGAATTTTTCATAAAAACTCAGTAAATGTTATCGGAAATGGTGTTGTAATTGATCCTGTAGTTTTTCAAAAAGAAATTGAAGGTTTAGAGAAATTCAACCTTGATATCAAAAGCAAATTAATCATTTCGAGAAAAGCACATTTAATTTTACCAACTCACCGTTTATTAGATGCTGCTTCTGAGGCTTCTAAAGGAAAAGCGAAAATTGGTTCTACTCTTAAAGGAATTGGGCCAACTTACATGGACAAAACTGGTAGAAACGGCTTACGTGTTGGAGATATTGAATTAGAAGATTTTAAAGAGCGTTACAGAGCTTTAGCTGACAAACACGAAGCCATGATTGCTTTCTATGATGTTAACATTCAATACAACTTAGCTGAATTAGAAAAAGAATTCTTTGAAGCTATCGAAGAATTGAAAAAATTAGATTTCATTGACAGCGAAGAATACATGCACCAAGCTCAAAAAGCGGGTAAATCTATTCTTTGCGAAGGAGCTCAAGGATCTTTACTAGATGTTGATTTCGGAACTTATCCTTTCGTAACTTCATCAAACACTACTGCTGCTGGAGCTTGTACAGGTTTAGGAATTGCGCCTAACAAAATCAAAGAGGTTTACGGAATTTTCAAAGCTTACGTTACACGTGTAGGTAGCGGACCTTTCCCTACTGAACTTTTTGACGAAGTTGGTGCTACAATGGCAAAAGTAGGTAACGAATTTGGTTCTGTAACAGGAAGACAAAGACGTTGCGGATGGTTAGACCTTGTTGCTTTAAAATATGCAGTTCAAGTTAACGGAGTTACTCAGTTAATGATGATGAAAGGTGATGTTCTTTCTGGTTTCGAAACTTTAAAAGTTTGTACTGAATACAACTACAAAGGACAAAACATTTCTCACTTCCCTTATAACATTGAACCAGAAAATGTTACTCCGGTTTACAAAGAGTTTAAAGGATGGAAGCAAGATTTAACAGGATTGACAACTTACGATCAATTGCCAATTGAGCTAAAAGAATATATTGAGTTTATTGAAAAAGAAATCGAAGTGCCAATCAAAATCGTATCGGTTGGACCAGATAGAAAACAAACAATAACAAAATAATACATTTAAACGCTCTGATTATCAGAGCGTTTTTTTTGACTCTTACTGACATGAGAAAAAATCCAGAAATTGAGATCACAGAAACCAAGTTATTATCAGACAATTGGTATGTCTTAAACAAAGTTACTTTTAACTATAAAAAAGAAAACGAAAAAGTAGAATCGCATATTCGTGAAGTTTATGACCGCGGAAATGGTGCTGGAATTTTATTATACAATTCAACCAAAAAAACGGTTATACTGACGCGTCAGTTTCGTCTTCCAACTTTCCTTAACGGAAATAAAACAGGAATGATGATCGAAGTTTGCGCTGGTCTTTTGGACAAAGACAATGCAGAGCAAGCTATTATTCGCGAAACAGAAGAAGAAACAGGATATCGAATTTCTAAAGTTCAAAAAGTTATTGAAACGTATATGTCACCAGGTTCTGTAACAGAGATTTTGTATTTATTTGTTGGCGAATATGACGAAAGCATGAAAGTAAGTTCTGGCGGCGGACTTGACGCAGAACAAGAAAACATCGAAGTTTTAGAATATACTTTTGATGAAGCTTACGCTATGATTGAATCTGGAGAAATTACAGATGCCAAAACCATTATGTTACTGCAGCATGCAAAAATTAAAGGCTTGATTTAAAAGTTTTTTGAGTATTTTAGATTGATTAAAAAATCTAAAATGCTCAAATTCAAAATAGCTCTTATTTTCTTTTTACCGCTTTTCGCTTTTTCTCAAAACGAAAAATGGCCAGCAGAAAAACTCAAGCAAGATTTAACCATTTTTAAAGAAATAAGAGAAAAAGCCAATTCTGGACTTTATAAATACAGAACAAAACAGCAGATTGACAGTATTTATTCTTGGGCTTTTTCGCAGATCAATACGCCCAAAAGCCTTATAGAATTTTATAAAATAGTTTTGCAGATTACCGATTTTGAAGGAAGTCTGCATAACGACACTACACTTCCTGAAGATTTTGAAAAGAAATATTCATCGGGAAATGTTTTCTTTCCTTTTCCTGTAAAACTTATTAATGGTCAGCTTATTCTTAATTTTGAAAATACTCAAATTCCGCTGGGTTCTCAAATTTATAGCATTAACGGAATCAAAACTTCAAAACTGCTTTCGTCTTTCTACAAATATTACACTACCGACGGTTATAATATCACAGGAAAATCAATCGGAATCGGGAGTTCTTTTGCCAAATATTTTGAAATGGAATATGGTCCGCAAAAGAGATTTACAGTAGAATATTCGCTTCCAAATCAAACCAAAAGATTAAAAAAAACTATTTCAGCTGTTTCAAACGAAATTCGAAAAGAGAATTTCAAAAACCGCCATTCACTTCCCATTGATAGTTTACAATACAATCGCGCAAAGGATAAATATTCTTTTAAAGTCATTTCTAATAATACCGCTTTACTTTCTGTCCATACTTTTGTAATTGGCCGAAATGCAAAACATAAAGAACATTTGGCTTATAAAAAATACCTAGACAGTTGTTTTAATTATCTTTCAAAAAACAATCAGATAAAGAATTTAATTGTTGATGTAAGAAATAATGGCGGTGGAACTGATCCTAACGACATTGTTACCTTTTCTTATTTAGCAGAAAAACCGTTTCGTGAAAATGCATCTGCTTATGTCAATTTTCAAGAAGTTCCTTTTTCTGAATATTTAGTTTATGAAGAAACTGAACCGCAGAAAAAACAGGAAGAAAAAAAGGATTTTGAAGATGAATTGAAAGAAGAATTTCCAAAGTCGGAAAACGGGAAATACATTCAAGACGAAAAATTCAACCCATTATTACAGGCTGAGAAAAACAGTTTTAAAGGTCAGATTTATTTATTAATAAGTCCAAGAATTGCTTCTGCAGGCTCCTTATTTGCTTCTTTGGTTGCAGGAAACACAAATGCAATTGTTGTTGGCGAAGAAACTATGGGCGGTTATTTCGGTCATAATGGCCACACTCCTATTGAATACGAATTGCCCAATACCAAAATTAAAACACAATTTTCGATTGTAAATCTAGAACAAGATGTTCCTAAAAAGCCCAATCAGATTTTTGGAAGGGGCATAATTCCAGATTATGAAGTGAAGCAGACTTTTGAAGATTTTATGAAAAACAGAGATACGCAATTGGAATATACTTTGAAATTGATTGAGGAATAAATTGAATATTTTTGGAAATTTTCTTCATCAGAACACAATTTAAAATTCCTGAATACTCAAACAAAATTCTGATTATAAATCACTTAACTTTTTAATTTTTCTAAAAATAATAGCTATATTATCAACACGTCAGAAGAAAAATGAGCTATTTGAAATTTTTAATGTAAATCCCGAAACCAATTCAAAAAATTATGTAACCCTTTTCAGCTATCAGATGTATAACTTTATATTCATAAAAATACCGACCTATGAAAAAGTTATATTACACAGCAAACGCCCTACTGATTTTAATGTTAGTCTTATTAGGTTCTTGCAAAAAAACCGATACGATCACATTGACTGAAAATAAAAAAGAGAAAAAGAAAGTAATTGAATATAAAAAGCCAGAAACAGTTTCTTATCAAATCACAAATACAAAAGAATGGCTGAAACTTAATGAAGCTGACAGTTCTAAAATGGATATTGTTTACGCTTTAAACAGAACAGATAAAGCCAATTTTAAAAAACTGGATTCTGTTGTAATTCCAGCAGATTTTAGCGGAGATTTGGTTTATTATCTTCCGTTTCCGTTACATGTTTCGGCTTTAGAAGAAGTTTCAAAAATTATCCTTTTTTCATATCCAACGCAGAGCTTTGCCGCTTACGAAAACGGTGAATTGGTTCGTACAGGTCCAACCAATATGGGAAGAAAAAAAGATCCTACTCCTTCCGGATTATTTTTCACCAATTGGAAAGCAGAAAAAACAACCAGTACATTTAACGACGAGTGGGATTTGAAATGGAATTTTAATATCGAAAATAAACTGGGAGTTGGTTTTCATGAATACGCGTTGCCTGGTTATCCCGCGTCACATTCTTGTTTGCGATTATTAGAAAAAGACGCTAAATACCTTTACAAGTTTGCTGACGAATGGATCCTAAAAGACAAGGAAAATGTAAAAGTAAAAGGAACCCCTGTTGTAGTTTTTGGAAGTTATGATTTTGACGGACCAAAACCTTGGCTAAAATTAGCATCAGATCCTGAAGTTTTAAATATTCCTGAATCTGAAATTGAAAATCAGGTAAAACCGTTTTTAAAAGAGATTTTAGAAAATCAAAATCTAAGAGAAGCCGAGCCTACAAAAACAATATAAATATACTCTCGATATAAAAATCAGCTGAAATATACTTTATTTCAGCTGATTTTTTTTATTCTTGTCAATACCAAATGTAAATATTTGGCTAAAGCCCAACACTTAACCATTATGAACCTCCAGCTAAAGCGGGAGGCAATTTATAAAGTTCAAACCTCTGAACTTTGAACCTTTGCCTCTTTGCTCCTTTGCACCTAAAAAAAGAAAAAAACTTAGAATCTCAGAACCTTAGAATCTTAGCAATTTAAAAAAAACAATTATAAATAAGCGATCGTTCATTTATTATTTATATCTTTGTACCATAATTAATTAGAATTATGAGAACAAGAGATATTAATAAAGAAGAAATTGTAAAACAAAAAGCAATAGAAATGATCGTTAACCAAGGCATAGAAGGCTTTGGAATGAACCGTTTGGCAAAAGAATGCGGCATTTCTGTTGCAACACTTTATATCTATTATTCAGACAAGGAAGATTTGATTCGCAAAATTGGAATCGAAATTGGTCAAAACTTCTTTGAAAAAATGTTTGACGGTTTTTCTACAGATATGTCTTTCAGAGACGGATTACGAAATCAATGGGAAAATCGTATTTATTTTACTCAAAATTTTGCGCTCCAAGCCACGTGTTTTGAACTTTTAAGACATTCTACTTACGGCGATGCAATCATACAAGAAGTGACAGGAGAATACAAGCAAATGATGACTGAGTTTATGCTTTCGGCAATTGAAAGAAAAGAACTTATCTCTGTTGCTTACGAAGTCTTTTGGAGCATTGCTTACGGTTCGCTTTATTCTCTTTTAGAATTTCACAGAGACGGAAAATCAATGTCTGGAAAATCTTTTGTTCTTAAAGAAGAAATTAAAAATGAAGCTTTTAATCTGGTTTTAAAAGCGTTGACTCCATAAATAAATCTCAAATTCCAAATTCTAAATTCCAAATTCTAAATTCCAAATTCTAAATTCCAATCTTGGAACCTAAAGGCAAACTCCAAAAACTAAATTCCAAAAACTAAATTCTCAATACTTTATCACTCTGTGCAAAGTCGTAGAGCAATTTCAATAATATTAATTTAAATAAAATGAAAACTTCAATTATAGAAAATAAAAAAATTGCCATTATTGGCGGCGGTCCAGTTGGACTTACTACAGCTAGAATTTTACAAATTAATGGTGCTGATGTCACAGTTTACGAAAGAGATATAAATGCTCAAGCTAGAACTTCGGGTGGAACTCTTGACATTCACTCAGATTCTGGCCAGTTTGCCATTCAGAAGGCAGGTTTAATGGATGAATTCTACAAATATGCTCGACCAACTGGAGAAAAAATGGCCGATATGGACGGAAACATTACTTCTGACGAAATGCCAGATGAAACCAACGCTTTCTCACGTCCAGAAATTGACCGAAATGATCTTAGAAAAATTATGCTGGATAACCTCAAAGAAGGTACAGTTATTTGGGATAGCCAACTAGTTAATATCGAAAAAACAGAAAATCAATATGTTTTAGAATTTAAAAACGGCACAAAAACAACTGCTGATTTTGTTATTGTTGCCAATGGAGGAAGATCAAACGCTAGAAAATTTGTCAGCGATCAAGAACCTCAGCTTTCTGGAACTTATATTATTCAGGGTGAAATTGTAAATCCTGATCAAGATTATCCTGAGTTTAAGCCGAAATACGGAAATGGAAATGTAATGGCAATGGGCGAACACAAAATGTTTTATACGCATACGATGCGCGATGGTTCTGTACATTTTGGTGTTTCTTTTAAAGCTGACGAAGATTGGATTTCTAATCACGGAATCAACTTTGAAGATGATAAAGCAGTGATTACTTTTTTAAAAGAAACTTTTAAAAATTGGAACGATGATTACAAAAAATTCTTTGCTGCTTCGACTGAATTTTCTGGTTTGCCATTGCGTTTATTTTCTTTGGAAGAACCTTGGAAAGAACATTCAAACATTACGCTTGTTGGCGACGCAGCTCACTTAATGCCTCCATTTGCTGGCGAAGGCGTAAATATGGGATTGTTTGATGCTTTTCATCTAACGGAAAATTTAACCAACGGAAAATTTGAAACTATTGATGAAGCAATCGCCGATTACGAGAAAAAAATGTTTGGTTATGCTTTAGAAGCACAGCGCATGACAAAGAAAATGGAAGATTTACTACATTCTGATATTGTGACTGAAGATATTTTAAATAGTAGATTCTAATTAAAATGAGATAATAAAATTAAAAAAGGCGTAAGAATTAAATCTTACGCCTTTTTCTATAGGTTAATTGATTAATATTTCAATTTCATCTAAAAAAAGCTGTTTTCTTTTTATTCCATAAAGCCTTTTCAATAAATTCAAAATACTAAATGGATTACTTCCTATCATTGAATAAAACACAGCCATATCTTCATAATTATGAACTGAAATTTTATATTTCGATTTTTCAGTTATCTGAAAACTAAAAAATTTCACAGCTCTATTTCCGTTTTTATAATCTCTAACTTTAAGACTTTCCTCTCTCAGTAATATCGATTCATTTCTTTTTAAATCAAGTATTTCAACAAAAAAATCATCATTAACCTGAACATCAAAACCTCCTAAAACGTAGATATCATAAAACCCATAATACAAATCAACTTCAAGAACATCTTTTAACTTGAATTGCAAATTCATTATGATTATCTAGAATAATTTGGAGCTTCTTTTGTAATTGTTACGTTATGCGGATGGCTTTCAGTGATTCCACTTGAAGTGATTCTCACGAAACGTCCTGTTTCCTGTAGAGTAGGAATATCTTTTGAACCACAGTATCCCATACCTGCACGAAGACCTCCGATAAATTGAAGCATACTTTCGTTCAATTCTCCTTTGTAAGGCACACGTCCAACGATTCCTTCTGGAACTAGTTTTTTAACGTCGTCTTCAACATCTTGGAAATAACGATCTTTAGAACCAGTTTGCATTGCTTCAACAGATCCCATTCCGCGGTAAGATTTGAATTTTCTTCCTTCAAAAATAATAGTTTCTCCTGGAGATTCTTTTGTACCAGCCAATAATGAACCTAACATTACACAGTCAGCACCTGCAGCGATTGCTTTAGGAATATCTCCTGTATAACGAATTCCACCATCTGCAATTACAGGAACTCCAGTTCCTTTGATTGCCGCAGCAACTTCTAAAACTGCTGAGAATTGGGGGAAACCAACACCTGCAACGATACGAGTTGTACAGATAGAACCAGGACCGATTCCAACTTTTACTCCATCTGCTCCATTTTCTACTAAATATTTAGCAGCTTCTGGAGTAGCGATGTTTCCAACTACTACGTCTATTTGAGGGAATTTTGCTTTTACTTCTTTTAATACATTTACAACACCTTCTGTGTGTCCGTGAGCTGTATCGATAATGATGGCGTCTACACCAGCGGCAACTAAAGCTTCTGCTCTTTGAACAGCATCTCCAGTAACTCCAATTGCAGCAGCAACTCTTAAACGTCCAAAAGAATCTTTGTTTGCGATTGGCTTTTGAGTCAGTTTTGTAATATCTCTGAAAGTGATTAAACCAACTAATTCGTTTTTATCGTTTACAACTGGTAATTTTTCGATTTTGTGACCTTGTAAAACTACTTCTGCCTGCTCTAGTGAAGTTCCTTCAGAAACCGTAACTAAGTTTTGGCTTGTCATAACCTCAGCGATAGGTCTTGCCCCGTTTTTCTCGAAACGTAAGTCACGATTGGTAACAATTCCTTTAAGGATTTTATTTTCGTCAACGATTGGAATACCACCGATTCCGAATTCTTTCATAGCGTTTTTAGCGTCAGCAATTGTAGAGTTCATTGGTAAAGTTACCGGATCAATAATCATACCTGCTTCAGCACGTTTTACTTTTCGAACTTTTCCTGCTTGCTGTTCGATAGTCATATTTTTATGTAAAACACCAATTCCGCCTTCTTGAGCCATAGCAATTGCCATTGCGCTTTCTGTAACTGTATCCATCGCAGCTGATACAATTGGAACGTTTAATGTAATGTTTCTTGAGAATCTTGATTTAATGCTCACTTCGCGAGGAAGCACATTCGAGTAGTTAGGTACTAATAATACATCGTCGTAAGTTAAACCTTCGCCGATAATCTTGGAGTTGTGTGCTATCATGGTGCAATTTCTAGTTGAATTGCGTGCAAATATAGTGAATAAATTGCTAACTTGAATACTAACTTATTCATAAATTTGACTTTACACGAATCGTCTTACAAAACACATGTCCTAGCCCAGATGGAAATGGAAAGCCACGAAAAGCTAAAATGCATTTTTTTCTGGCTTAAAAAAGCGACCAACGGAAGCTCTTTTTATGCCTTGAAAAAAAGTATTTTGGCTCGAGTGCTTGAAATGGACAGCTGGAACAGCTTCTAATTACCAAACTAATCGTCTTTGTCTTGAAAAACAAAATTGATTCCGATCTGAAAGGCTGCACTGCTGGCTTTGGAGATGTCTTTATATTCTAAAACATTATTGACCAAAGCATAAATATTTACTGGACCAATTGTTCCTGCAAGTCCTAAACCAATATTTGTATTTGAAAAAGTATCTAAAGTGTAAGTGGCTTTTAAATCTAATTTCTTAAAGATATTTCTTCGATAAAAAGCTGTCAGGGCAAATAAAGGTGTTCGAGGGGCTGACATTGTAAAAAGCTGTGCTCCTACCGCATTTTTATAATATTTATTGACTTTTCCATGACAATTGCATTCGTCATCAGGACGTGCTTCTCCAAAAGAATATTGAATGGAAGAGTACAATTTTGTCGGACGCCAAGTAGTGTACTTATTATAAAGTGTATCTCTTGGTATGGCTTTATCAAATTCGTCAAAGACATTTTCTGGATCATCTGTACCCATAAAATCTGGATTGGCTCCATTGTATTGATAAGTTCCTTTATACGTAATCGTTTCTATGTCTTTGGTCTGTCGCACAAAACCCAAATCTATAATACTTGCTGTTAGCTGTAAATTGTCTTTTATATAATAGGTAATTCCAGCATCAACGCCAAAACCCAGGCTTCCGTTAAAAAAGGTATTATTGGCAATATCGCGCGCTACATTTCCTTCGTATTCATCTTTTGTAAAGCGAGCAAGTCCAGAAGTTTTTAATTCTAAATTGGAAGAAATAACTTGATTGTAAAGGTTTGGAGTTCCTGCTTCTTGTCCTGTATAAATATATCCTGAATTTTTTGTAGAAGTTGCATTTGCACCGCTCGAATAAATTTTAGCACGTCCTCCATAAACAAATTTATCATTGACTTTTTTATGAAAACCGACATGAAAAACAGAAAGTACTTCGGCTTTCATATTCAAATCGCCTAGATTAAATGATTTTCCGATATAATCTCTATTTCCATTTAAGGCCAACAAAGCCAAATCTTTTGGAACGAACATAAAAAAATCAAATTCCTGATATACCCCAAATGAAATATAAGAACGGCTTTCTCTTCCACCTATTCTAAATCCGCCAGAAAACAATTCCAGCTGCTGATTGGTCACCACTTTATCATTACTTGAAGATTTATTAATGACATTTCTGACTTTTTGATTAAAATCTACTCCATCATTCGCGAATAAATCATAAGCTGAGAAACTGCTAGACCCCACATTTGCCGAAATTCCAGATAAAACAGGAAATCCGAAATAATATTTATACGAAACATCTGCTCCAGGATTTACAAGCGAGGATTGCGGAATTGAAGTAAAGTTATATAACAGCTCTCTGTTTTGAGCAAAACAGGAAAGATGAAAAAATAAGCAAAGAATTAGTGCCTTTCTCATTCGATTACTAAATAAGCCGTTGCACTTGATCTTAATTTTAAATTTCCTGTACTCTCACTATTCAATGGAGGTCCCGCAGCAATTATTACCACAAAGCCAATTTTTTGGGTTTGTTTTAAAAGATCTAATCGCGCGTTTTCAAAAACTTCTGTCGGGTATTTTATAACATTTGGCGTTCCTTTATAGGATGGAACTGTAAAAGATATGGTCTGTAAGATCTTATTTTCTGCATCAAGCAAAAGCATGTTTATGACAAAAGAACGATTTATGTTATTCTCTATTTCAAAATCAAACTCGGCTTTTTTAAGGCGTTCATTAAAAAATTTATTTTTAAAAATATCAAAATCTCTTACGTCGGGATAAATATTTGTACTTCCATCATCTTCAAGTTTATTCGCCGGAATATCAAAATAAGCAAGATTTGCCACAAACACAGGCTCAAGCTTAAAATCGTTTACCTGATTAAAATCTAAATCGCTTGAACAGGAAAACAATAAAAAAACTGAAAATAATATAATTGAAATTTTACTTGAAGGACTTGATTTCATGATATTAATTATGGCAATACTAAAACTGCATTATGTCTACATTTATTGCCGAAGGTAAGAAAAATAACCTTTTTTTAATGAAACTTTCCGAACAATTTTGAAGCTTCATTATAAGCGCTTTCAAAGCTAAGAGAATTGAGTCCTGTAATTTTTTTATTGGCTGTAAAATAAGAAACCAGTTTTTCTGTTGGCATGTTTCCTGTTAGTTTATCGGTTGCCATTGGACATCCTCCAAAACCTTGAATTGCACCATCAAAACGCGTACAGCCAGCTTTTGCCGCAGCATCGATTTTTTCGAACCAGCTTTCTGGTGTTGTATGCAAATGAGCGCCGAATTCAATTTCAGGATATTTCGGAATCAAATCTGAAAACAAATAGGTAATGACTTCTGGCGTAGAAGTTCCAACAGTATCAGAAAGCGAAAGGATTTTAACTCCCATTCCAGCCAATTTTTCAGTCCATTCGCCTACAATTTCAACATTCCAAGGATCTCCATAAGGATTTCCGAACCCCATAGAAAGATACGTAACCACTTCTTTGTTTTTCTTATCTGCCACTTCGAGAATTTCCTCCAGTGTAACTAAAGATTCTGCAATAGTTTTATGTGTATTACGCATCTGAAAGTTCTCAGAAATAGAAAATGGAAAACCTAAATATTGAATCTGCTCATAGTTAGCAGCTGTTATCGCACCTTGTGTGTTGGCAATAATAGAAAGCAATTTACTTGATGTTTGAGACAAATCAAGCTGTTCTAAAACGGCAGCAGTATCCTGCATCTGCGGAATAGCTTTTGGAGAAACAAAACTTCCAAAATCAATGGTATCAAAGCCAACTCGCAATAAAGCTTGTATATAAGTAACTTTATTTTTTGTCGGAATAAAATCCTTAATACCTTGCATGGCATCACGAGGGCACTCGATAATTTTAATTTCTTTACTCAAAGCATATTCTTTTTGTAAAGGCTAAGTTAGTTTCTTTTTTAATGAAATAAAAATTATGTTTTTTTTAAAACCATATAAGTTATATAAGTTTATTTAATAGCATTCTAAAATCTGCCGTTCAGGGTTACACAGTCTGAATTGTAGAGACGCACTGCAGTGCGTCTACGCAAAGGGAATCCGCAATGCTGGAAATACTAGACATGAGGCGCACTGCAGTGCGCCATTACAATCTGTCGCAAAAATCGAAAGTGCAAAAATTATTACCTAAAAACGTAATATTTCAAATTATTACCAAAAAACGTAATGTTAAGTTTTATTACTTATATTTGTAATAGAAAGTTTATTATTTTTTAATTATATTTGATTATGACTAGTATAATTACGGGTGACATAATAGGTTCAAGACAACAGCAATCTGAACATTGGGTTGAAGATTTAAAAAAAATCTTAGCTCCGTTTGGCCATACGCCAAGTCAGTGGGAAATCTATCGCGGCGATGAATTTCAAGTTGAAATCCGAAATCCAGAAGATGCACTGATTACCGCTATTCTAATAAAAGCACATTTAAGAGCCATTAAATCTGATGCCCGTATGAGTATTGGTTTTGGAGATAAAACGCATAATGCTGAAAGAATTTCTGAAAGCAATGGTTCAGCTTTTATCAATTCAGGAGAGCTTTTTGAAACTTTAAAAAAGCAAAAAGTTACGTTGGCTCTGCGAACAGGCGATACTGATTTTGATGAAAAACTGAATTTAATGCTACAATTGGCATTAACTTTTATGGACAGTTGGCTAGTACAATCGGCAGAATTTGTAGCTGTTGCAATTGAAAATCCAACCTTATCGCAGGAAGAAATAGGTCAGAAACTAGGCATTAATCAAGCTGCTGTGAGCAGAAGACAAAAACGTGCTCAGTTTGATCTGGTTCAGAATTTAGACAGATATTTTAGAAAACAAATAAAACAACTTACAGCCCCATGATTTTATTTATAAAACTGCTTCTTGCTCATTTGTTAGGTGATTTTATCTGGCAGCCTAATTCTTGGGTAGCCGACAAAGAAATTAAGAAACATAAAAGCATTTACTTATACATTCATATTTTACTTCATGGAGCGCTGGCGGCAATTCTGGTTGGAGAAATCAATTTTATACCCTATGCCGTAATTATTGCCGTTACGCATGGCATTATTGATTTAATCAAACTGAATTTCCAGAAAAATAAAACAAAACGCACTTGGTTTGTAGTCGACCAAATTGCTCATATTTTAATTTTAATTGGAATTGCGCTTCTTTATGAAAATAAGCCTATTCCTAGTTTCTGGGAAGACAATCAATTCTGGATCTTGTTAACTGGATTTTTATTGCTCACCAAACCAACCTCTATTTTTATAAAAACCATTATCTCAATCTGGGCGCCAGAAAGCAAAAACAGCAATCAGGATAACTCACTAATTGCTGCTGGAAATTATATTGGTATTTTAGAACGCTTATTTGTTTTCGGTTTTATTTTAACCGGACATTTTGAAGCAATCGGATTTTTATTGGCTGCAAAATCTATTTTCAGATTCGGAGATTTAAAAGAAGCCAAAGACAGAAAATTGACCGAATATGTTTTAATCGGAACTTTAATCAGCTTTGGAATGGCAATACTTGCCGGATTATCCGTTCAAGCTTTATTTTTACAATTGCTCTAAAACTTTTTTGTTGATTGCTTTTATCAATGCTGGACCTTCATAAATAAATCCAGTGTACAATTGTACCAAACTTGCTCCTGCGTTTAATTTTTCAATTGCATCATCTGCAGAATGAATTCCTCCTACTCCAATAATTGGGAATGCTTTATTGCTTTTTTCTGAAAGAAAACGAATTACTTCTGTAGAACGTTTCGTTAATGGTTTTCCAGATAAACCTCCCATTTCTGTTTGATTCGAAGATTGCAATCCTTCTCTAGAAATAGTGGTATTTGTTGCAATTACACCTGCAATTTGAGTTGTTTTTACAATATCAATGATATCTAATAACTGCTCATCTGTTAAGTCTGGAGCAATTTTTAAAAGAATTGGTTTTACTTTTTGCGTGCTTGTTTTTTGCTTTTCGATATTTCTGTTCTGTAAAGTCTGCAATAAGGCTGTCAAAGGTTCTTTATCTTGTAAAGCTCTTAAATTTGGTGTATTTGGCGAACTTACATTCACTACAAAATAATCTACATGATTAAAAAGTGCATCAAAACAAATGATATAATCTTTTACGGCATCTTCGTTATCGGTCACTTTATTCTTTCCGATATTTCCACCAATTAAAACACCTGAGTTATTTTTAAGACGCTCTACAGCTTCCAAAACTCCACCATTATTAAACCCCATTCGGTTAATAATCGCTTGATCTTCTTTTAGACGGAACAAACGTTTTTTTGGATTTCCTTCTTGTCCAACTGGCGTTACAGTTCCGATTTCGATAAAACCAAAACCAAAATCGCCTAGTTCTTTATACAGTTTCGCATCTTTATCAAAACCTGCAGCAAGTCCAACTGGGTTTTTAAATTTAATTCCGAAAACTTCTCTTTCTAATCTAGTGTCTTTTACTTCATAAATCGATCTTATAATTGCCGAAACTCCAGGGATTTTTGAAATGAATTTTACAAATGAGAAAGTAAAGTAATGCACTTTTTCTGGATCAAAACAAAAAAGTATCGGACGAATTATCAATTTATACATAAGAGTTGTGTTGTTGTTATTTTGGCTGCAAATTTAAATATTATAGTTTAAAAAGGTGCTTTTTTACAAAAAACAAATAATTTCATTTTTGTTTAATTATTTCATCTATAAATAAAACAATTTTAAAAAATTAGAATGCAATAGCCCAAAAACGTGTTTTTTTTATGTTGCAAGTTATAAAATGAAACAAGTTTGGCTCTTCTAAAATCCTCTCTGAGGTTAATAATCTTTACTTTTGAGATATTCATCTCATATATACCATCAAAATAGATTGATTTATAAAAGAATAGAAATTCTATTCTTTTTAGATTGTTTTTATATCCAGATTCAAAAGAGTACCCTTAAAAAGATTAATTAATTAATAACTTTAATCATGAAAGTCAGTAAACAATTCATCCTGAAAAGTATTTTCACCCTGCTATTTTGCCTTTCATTTGGCTTAACTTCAAAAATATCTGCTCAGGCAGATCCGCAGAAAGTAACAAAAGAGAATTTCCATGGTGTCATCGAACTTGACATTAGAAATTCAAAACCAGACTGGAAACCCTACACCAAAAAATCAGCTCCAGAAGGTGCGCCAAACGTATTGTTTATCTTATACGACGACACAGGACAGGCTGCCTGGTCTCCTTATGGAGGAGCCATCAACATGCCAACACTACAAAAATTAGCAGACAATGGTATTACCTATACCCAATGGCATACTACAGCATTATGTTCGCCAACTCGTTCTACTTTATTAACGGGTCGCAACCACCACTTAAATGGTATGGCATCCATCACCGAAACGACAGATGGTTATCCTGGAGCAAACGGACAAATCCCAGCTCAGTGTGCTACTATTGGTCAAGTATTACAACAAGCAGGATGGAGTACTTTCTGGATTGGAAAAAACCACAACGTACCTGAACAAGACGTTTCTTCTGGAGGTTCCAAAGCACAATGGCCAACCCAAATGGGCTTTGACCGCTATTATGGATTCATAGGAGGCGAAACCAACCAATGGTATCCTGATTTAATAGAAGACAACCACTTTATTGAGGCGCCTTACACTCCTGAAGAAGGGTACCACTTATCTAAAGATTTAGCCGATAAAGCCATTGAATATATCAAAGACCAAAAAGCCACCAACCCTTCTAAACCATGGTATATGTGGTATTGTCCTGGAGCGAACCATGCACCACACCATGCACCAGAAGAGTACATTGCTAAATACAAAGGAAAATTTGATGCTGGTTACGATGCCTATCGCGAATGGGTATTACCTCGCATGATTGCTAAAGGAATTGTGCCTAAAGGAACTAAAAACACCGATTTCAATTTCTTACCTCCTAATATTGCTAATCCTGGTGATTATGTAAAACCTTGGAATAAACTAAGTGCTGATGAGAAAAAATTATTCTCAAAACTAGCTGAAGTGTATGCAGGTTTCTCCGAATACACTGATGCTCAAGTAGGACGTGTTATTGAGTATTTAGAAAAAACAGGTCAGTTAGAAAACACTGTAGTTCTTTACGCAGCCGATAATGGTGCTTCTGGCGAAGGTTCTCCTTCTGGATCTGTAAACGAAAACAAATTCTTTAATGGTTATCCTGATGAATTATCTGAAAATTTAAAATATTTGGATAAACTAGGAGGCCCAGATACTTACGAGCATTATCCTACTGGATGGGCTGCGGCTTTCTCTGCTCCTTACAAAATGTTTAAACGTTACAGTAATTATGCAGGAGGAACTTGTGATGCATTAGTAATTTCATGGCCAAAAGGAATTAAAGCCAGAGGTGAAATCCGTAATCAATACCACCATTCTACTGACATTGTACCTACAATTTTAGACATCTGTGGTTTAGAAATGCCTACTAAATATAATGGCGTAGATCAATATCCATTATCTGGAGTTTCAATGAAATACTCGTTTGATGCTAAACCAGATGCTCCTACTCAAAAACACATTCAGTATTACACTATGTTAGGTACTAGAGCCATTTGGAAAGACGGTTGGAAAGCAGTTGCTGTACACGTACCACTTACGGGTAAAAGCAACTTTGACAAAGACGAGTGGGAATTGTACAATGTAGATGTGGACAGAGCTGAGTCAAACAATTTGGCTAAAAAGAACCCTGACAAATTAAAAGAACTTAAAGATGCTTGGTTTGAAGAAGCGAATAAAAATTTAGTTTTACCTCTAGACGACCGTTCTCCTATGGAATTATTAAGCACAGAACGTCCTTCTCAAGAAAAACCAAAAACTCGTTACATTTACTATCCTGGAACTGCTGCCGTACCAGAAGGTGTAGCAGTAAACGTACGTGGTCGTTCATACAAAATTGTAGGCGATGTAGATATTAAATCGGGAGCTTCAGGAGTAGTTTTTGCTCACGGATCTCGCTTTGGAGGACACTCTTTATTCATCAAAGACAATAAGTTATACTATGTTTATAATTTCTTAGGAATTCAGCCAGAACAAACTTTTGTTTCATCGGCTACCTTAACTCCTGGTAAACATGCCTTAGGTTTTGAGTTTGTAAGAGAAAGTACCGGTAAAAACGGAGAACAAATTGGTACAGGTCATTTATACATTGACGGAAAAGAAGTAGCCAAAGGCCCTATGAAAACACAACCTGGCAAATTCACACTTTCTGGTGATGGTCTTTGTGTAGGATTTGATAGTGGCGACGCTGTAAGTCATCAATATAAATCACCAGGCACTTTTAAAGGTGGAGAAATCTTAGGTGTTGGTGTCGATATTAGCGAACAAAGCTATGAAGACCTTAACAAAGAAGCTTTAAGAATTATGAAAAGCGAATAGTCTATAAAAAAACAAAATTAAAGAGGTATTTATATGCTACAAAAAAGTAAATAAAATACCTCTTTTTAATTAAAGATTAAAAACTAAATCACAATGACTAGTACAAGCCATCTTAAAAAAACACTTTTTCTAACAGCTCTTTTGTACTTAATCATTCAAAACAAAATCTCAGCTCAGGAAAACGAAGAAAAAGCTTTTAGTCGACACCATCAAATTGGCATTTCTATCAATCATGTTCATGTTTTCGAAGGCCGTGATGACGAAGGAAATCGAGAAACTTTAACGCTTCCTGCTTGGGGAATTGATTATACGTTTCAGTTTCATGAAAAATGGGCTATTGGTCTTCATACCGATTTTATTGTAGAAAAATTTAAAGTAGAAAAGGTTTACGCAAGCGGAGACGGGAAAGAAACTGTTGAAAGAAGTTATCCTATTGCCCCTGCTCTTATGGGAATTTATAAACCAAACGAACATTGGAGTTTTCTTTTGGGTTTTGGTGGCGAATTTGCGAAAGAAGAAGATTTTTTCTTAACCCGTGCTGGTGTAGAATATGGTTATGAACTTCCTAAAGGATGGGAAATTTTTGGAACTGCGAGTTACGACTTTAAATGGAATGCATACGACAGCTGGGGAATTGGTTTAGGAATTGCAAAAAACTTTGGAGGAAAATAATTTATACAAACCTATTGATCTTATGTGCTGCTCAAATAAATCAAATCGTATTTCTAGAAACCTACTCTTCATTTTCCTTTTATTAATTGGTTTTAAAGGATTTTCGCAACAAGAAAAAGACACTACAAAATTAATGAATGTTCGTTATGGCAGTAAAGGAATTGAATTGGAAACCCGAGACAAAAAATTTCTGTTTCAATTGGCAAGCCGTCTGCAGTTTCGCTTTTCAACGCCAAATGATACAGATCCATTAACTTACGATGATTATAGCCAAGATGCTAAAACCACTTTCAAAATAAACCGTGCCAGATTAAAAGTCGGCGGTCATGCTTTTGAACCTTGGCTTAAATATTATTGGGAATATGAATTGAGTCAGTCCAATTTATTGGATTTCAGAATAATGATTGAAAAATGGGATTTTCTGAGTTTTAAAGTTGGACAATGGAAAACTGAATTTACTCGTGAAAGATTCATCAGCAGCGGAGAACAACAAATGGTTGATCGATCCTTAATTAATCGTCCTTTTACAGTTGATAGGCAATTGGGAGTTGAAGTTTACGGTCATTTGAAAGGAGCTGGAATTGCCGATTTCAATTATTGGGCCGCGGCTCTGACAGGAACTGGACGAGGAAGCACTTCTAATGACGATAATCATTTAATGTATTTTGGAAGAGCGCAATGGAATTTTTTAGGAAGATTTCTTGATTTTGAAGGCTGTGACTTAGAATTTCACGAAAAACCAACTCCAATTATCGCTTTCTCAGCCATCACCAACCGAAGCCCATACACTAGATTCTCGCAAGCTGGAGGAGGATCTTTAGATGGTTTTGAAAATGGTTTGCCAGGACAGTATAGAGTCAACCAATGGAATTTGGAAACTGCTTTTATGTACCGTGGTTTTTCTTGGCAAAGCGAATGGCACAATAAAGAAATCATTGATAAAATAAATAATGATGACACCACCATAATGAAAGGGTATTACGTTCAGGCAGGATATTTTTTTCATAATGTTTTTGAATGGTGGCCAAAACACTTAGAGATGGCTGGCCGACACGCTGCATACAGACCTGATAATTCGATAAGAGAAAATAGACAGGATGAATCTACACTGGCTTTTAATTGGTTTTTTAAAGGGCATAAAAACAAATTGACTTCAGAGGTAAGTTATTTTAGTTTTCAAGACAAAACACTTCCATTACAACAAGGATGGAGATTTAGAATACAATGGGATATCTCATTGTGATTTAAACTTTTAGCCCATTAACATAAATCGAACATTTTTTTTCATAACTTTAAATCACCATAAATTACTGAATATGAAAAACATATCCAAAACAGTAAAAAAACTGGCACTTTTAATGTGCTTAACTGCAAGCCTTTTCTTTATTTCAATTGATGGCTTAGCGCAACGTCACCGTGGAGGCGCAGGCGGTGGAGGATTCAATAGATCTGGCGGAGGTGCAACGCATACCAGACAAGCAAGACCTGCTACTCAATCTAGACCCAATGTATCAAGACCCGCAGCAACGACGAGGCCTGCAACAACCAGACCTGGTGCTAATAATTCTGGGACTCAAATTACAAGACCATCCAACAATTCCAACAGGAATAACGCTGTAAATAGAAACAATACTGTCAACCGCAACAATGTAGGCAACAGAAATACTAATATAAGCGGCAATACGGTTAACAGAAACAGAAATAACGTTAATATTAATGTTAACAATAGCGTTCATGTTCGCAATAACCGAAATACTGTAGTTCGTCCAGGATATAGACCATATACACGCCCACCTTATGTGTATGGCGGTTACAGATATAATTGTTACCATCCATATTATCCTCGTCCTTATGTGCCTTTTTATTGGGGTCCGGTTTGGCATCCTTGGGGATTTTTTGTAGCGACATTGGCAACTACAGCAATTATTGTAAGTGTACAAAACGAGAAGTATCACTACGACCAAGGAGTTTGGTATACCTCTACTAATGGTGGCTATACGGCAGTTCCTGCACCAGTTGGAGGTACCGTAAACAATATCCCTAGCGGAGCAGAAACAGTAAATACGGGAACGGTAAATAATTATTATTACGGAGGAACATATTATGAAAAAGATGGCGGGAAATATACTGTAGTTGCTCCTACAGCGGGAACTATTGTGGAGAAATTGCCTGAAGGCGGAGAAGAAGTTACAATAGGCGATGCTAAATATGTAAAATTTGGCGAAACGTATTACCAGCCTGTGCAAATTGACGGAAAAGATAAGTATGAGGTAGTGTCAGTTGAGAAAGATAATTAATTTTATTAATTCTATAAAATTACTATAAGTTTAAAGTTATTTGTCTAATTTTATACCCGCTATTGACAACCATTATAAGCTCAAAAATAATAAACCATGAAAAACAAAACCTTTTGGATTTTTGCGTTACTCACATTATCCATTATTTCAATTGCTTACAGTTATACTAGATTTACAGATAAACCAGAAAAAACAGCTGTAGAATGTCATGAAACACCTAGTACAGTAGAATCTGAATTTAAGCCCACTATAGAAAACAAATTTAAACCTACTGAAAAAGCACCAAAAGGCATGGTTTGGATTCCTGGTGGCGAATTCTCAATGGGCACAAATGTTGAAGACGAAAGTTTATGCAGCATAAAAGGCGTTACCAAAGATGCTGCTCCAATTCACAGAGTTTATGTCGATGGTTATTATATGGATGAAACTGAAGTAACAAACGAAGAATTTGAAAAATTTGTAAAAGCCACTGGTTATGTAACTGTTGCGGAACAAAAACCAACAAAAGAAGAATTTCCAACGGCAAACGAAGAAGATTTAATTACAGGTTCTGTTGTCTTCACTCCTACGCCTTCTGCAGTTAATTTGAATAATTTCTTGCAATGGTGGCGTTATGAGCCAGGAGCTGATTGGAGACATCCAGAAGGCCCGCAAAGCACCATTAAAGGAAAAGAAAAATACCCTGTTGTGCATGTTGTCTATGAAGATGCTGCTGCTTACGCAAAATGGGCAGGAAAAAGACTTCCGACAGAAGCAGAATGGGAATTTGCAGCACGCGGGGGGAAAACTGGAAATTTATACGCTTGGGGGAATGACTTAAAACCTAAAGGTAAATTTCAAGCTAATATTTACCAAGGACATTTTCCAATAAAAGATGGCGATACTGGAGAAGACGGATTTAAAGGAATTGCTCCAACAAGACAATACGCTCCAAATGGATATGGCTTGTATGATATGGCTGGGAATGTTTGGGAATGGGTAAACGATTGGTACAGCGTAGATTATTACAAATCATTAGCGGAAAGCGGTAAAGTAACAAAAAATCCGCAAGGACCAAGCGCTTATTACGATCCTAATGATCCTTCTGAAGTAAAACGCGTTCACCGTGGCGGTTCATTTTTATGCACTGACCAATATTGCACTCGATACATGGTGGGAACAAGAGGAAAAGGCGAAATCAGATCTGCCGCCAATCACGTTGGTTTTAGATGCGTAAAAAGCAAATAACAAACTTAAAATACCAGAAAGGGATTCAATTTAGAATCCCTTTTTTTATTAATTCAGATATTAGGAAGCTAAATTTTACAGCAGAAAAATTTTTCTATATTTGCTAAAAATTCAAAAAAATGCAACATATCATAGATCGCTTTATCAGTTATGTAACAATTGACACTGAATCGGATCCAAATTCACAAACAACTCCAAGCACACAAAAACAATGGAATCTAGCCAATAAATTAGTTGACGAACTAAAAGCAATTGGTCTTGAAGACGTAACGATTGACGACAAAGCCTACATCATGGCAACGCTTCCAAGCAACGTTGATCATGAAGTGCCAACAATAGGTTTTGTTTCTCATTTTGATACTTCTCCTGACTTTAGTGGAGCAAATGTAAAACCACAAATCGTTGAAAACTACGACGGAAAAGATATCGTTTTGAATGCTGAGAAAAACATTGTTTTATCTCCAGATTACTTCAAAGATTTATTATTATATAAAGGTCAAACCATCATTACAACTGACGGAACAACTTTGTTAGGTGCTGACGACAAAGCTGGAATTACTGAAATTGTTTCGGCAATGGAATATCTTATTCAGCATCCAGAAATTAAACACGGAAAAATCAGAATTGGTTTTACTCCAGACGAAGAAATTGGTCGTGGAGCGCATCATTTTGATGTAGAAAAATTTGGAGCGCAATGGGCTTACACTATGGATGGAAGCCAAATTGGGGAATTGGAATATGAAAATTTCAATGCAGCTGGCGCTAAAATCACTTTCAGAGGAAAAAGCGTTCACCCGGGTTACGCAAAAGGAAAAATGATTAATTCTATGCTTTTGGCAAATGATTTTATCAACGAACTTCCGAAAGGCGAAACTCCACAAGAAACTAGAGGCTACGAAGGTTTCTTTCATGTGCATCACATTAAAGGGAATATTGAAGAAACCGTTTTAGAATTAATTATTCGTGATCATAACAGAAAGAAATTCGAAAAACGAAAAGAATTGATTCACAAATTAGCGAAACAATTCAACAAAAAATTCGCAAAGAAATTTGGAGAAGATATTGTAACTGCAGAAGTTAAAGACCAATATTACAATATGAAGGAAAAAGTTCTTCCAGTAAAATATATTGTAGATATTGCTGAAAAAGCGATGAGAGAATTAAACATTAAACCGATCATTAAACCAATTCGCGGCGGTACAGACGGTTCTCAATTATCATTTATGGGATTGCCTTGTCCGAACATTTTTGCGGGCGGACATAATTTCCATGGAAAATACGAATATGTTCCTGCAGAAAGCATTCAAAAAGCAACTGATGTTATTGTAAAAATTGCTGAACTGACAGCTATTCCAGGAATCTTTGACGCGCCAGAAAAATCTAAGAAAAGAAAATAATGGAATCAAAATCCGAAAATAAAGGCATGTGGAAATATGGCGCACAATGGGAAGAAGAATTAATTCTTCTTAAAGCCATTATTGACAAAACAGAATTGACTGAAACCACAAAATGGGGAGGTCCAGTTTTTGTTTATGAAAAGAAAAATGTTCTTGGAATTGGAGGATTTAAAGATTATTTTGCTTTGTGGTTTTTTAATGGAGTTTTCTTAAAAGATGAAAAAAAGAAACTTATAAATGCACAGGAAGAAGTAACCAAATCTTTGCGTCAATGGCGATTTTCTTCAAAAGAAGAAATAAACGAAACGGTTATTTTGGAATACATAAAAGAAGCGATTGAAAACGAAAAACAGGGAAAAGTCATTAAACCGGCAAAAAAAGAAGCAATAGTTTCGGAACTTCTAAATGCAGAAATGGCTAAAAACTCAGATTTGAAATCTGCTTTTGAAAAGTTTTCTCCTTATAAACAATATGAGTTTTTAGAATACATTGAAACTGCAAAACAGGAAAAAACTAAGATATCAAGGATCGAAAAAGTGGTTCCGATGATTTTAGCAAATGTGGGATTGAATGATAAATACAGGTAATTTAATTTTGAATATTTAAATTCCAAATTCCAATCTATACGAGACCTTTGTCAAAGTTTTAAAACTTTGACAAAGGTTTTGTCTTTTTTTGTCATCCTGACGAAGGAAGGATCACACTAGAAACTCCGCAAAGTATGGCGGAAAATCTTTGCCGATTTCCGCGTGTGATCCTTCCTTCGTCAGGATGACATAACTCCTTCACACGGTTTGTCATTTCGAGGAACGAGAAATCTCCGCAAGAGACTCTACAAAGATTGGCGATATACTTTGAGGAGTAACTTGCGAGGATTTCTCTCTTCGTTCGAAATGACAAAACAAGACAAAAAAAAATCCCAAACTCCTATTTAGAATTTGGGATTTAAATATTGTAATTTAAAATTTATGCTTTCTTATTCAAAGCAGCGCTCAATTCTAAAGAAATAGCAGAACGCTCTAATTTTAATTTTCCAGACATAGTTTCGATTACAACAGTAGTTTCTGCTAATTCAGCAATTTTACCGTGGAAACCACTTTTTGTAACTATTTTATCACCTACTTTAAGGTTGCTTTCAAATTCTTTTTCGTTTTTAGCTCTTTTTTGCTGTGGTCTAATCATGAAGAAATAGATTACCACGAACATTAAAAGGAATGGCGCAAATTGAGATAATTGTCCCATAATTTAAATTTATTTTTGATTTATATTTAATATTTTCTTTTAACTCTTCGACTCCGCTCAGAGAGAAAAAGCAGTTGGAATCTGTCATTTAAAATTGGTTTTTCCCAACTTTTACATTAACCCTCTTCCCGTTTTTAGCATCTTCTTATTAGCCGTAAGCTCTTTAACAAGATTATCCAAAATTCCGTTGATAAAAATACTACTTTTTGGTGTAGAATACTCTTTTGCAATTTCTAAATATTCGTTAAGAGTTACTTTTACTGGAATTGAAGGAAATTTAACAAACTCGCAAATTGCCATTTTCAAGATAATGGTATCAATTTCAGCAATACGGTCACTGTCCCAGTTTGGCGTTTTATCTTCGTACTCTTTTGCAAAAGCGCTTTCATTTAAAACTGTTCTTCTAAACAGATCTTTTGCAAAATCTTTATCTTCAACATCTTTATACAATTTTGGCACTCTGAAATCGTCTGGATCTTCAGTTTTAATGGCTTTCAATTGTTTAATGATGTGCGTGTTTACAACTGGAATATCATCAACCCAAGTTAATTTATCGTCCTCTAAATACTCATACAATTTTTCATTCGGAACAATAACATTTTCAAACAAATCAATGATGAATTGTCTGTCTTCTTCAAATGTATTTACATTATTCGACATGTATTTTTTGTAGATATCGCTTGCTTTAACATCATTTAAAAGCAAAATAATATAATCGTCGTTTAAAGACCAGTTATTAATTTTACGATTTTCTAAAGCAATGCTAAGAGAATTACTTTCTGCTAAAAGCTGGAAGATTTTGTTTTTGATGAACTTTTCGTTCGGATTACGTTCTGCTGGAGTAGCAAGGTGTTTTTTACTTGATAGATGCAAATAGACAGCTTCTTTTTTGCAAATTTCTATCAATGAAGAAAGCATTATAAGATATAAGTCCTGAATATTATCTATGCTATAAAAAAGGAATTTCTCTTCTTTTTCCATATTATCAGAACCGCTTTGGTGCATTGCATAAATGGATTGCATTACTTTAACGCGTATGTGTCTTCTATTTACCACCGTGTAAGAACATTTAAAAATTAGTCTGCAAAAGTATAACTTTTGATGCGTATTTTAAAATTAATTCGTAAAAAAGTAGCTGTTTTAGTGATCAGTTTTCAGAATTTAGTGGTCACTCACAGTATGCAGTGGTCAGAATCTAAGTATTCACTCTTAGTATACAGATAAAAAAAAATCTCAGTTTACAGATAAAACTGCAAACTGAGACTTTAAGACTGAACACTAAAAAAAGTGAACACTGAACACTTAATTACTTAGCCGCATTCTCGATTCTTCTTTGATCGATACGATTTTGAGCAATTGTAAGTGCCGCTTTATGAGTTGTGATATTATTTTTAGCAGCAAAATCTATAATTTCTAAAGTTGTATTATAGATATTTTCTGTTTTGCTCATGATTTCAGCTTTACCGTAGTTTGCCAATTCAGCATAAACATTGATAATTCCACCAGCATTGATTAAGAAATCTGGAGCGTATAAAATTCCTCTTTCCTGTAATCTTGCTCCGTGAACATTTTCGTCAGCTAATTGGTTGTTTGCTGCACCAGCAATAACTTTAGCTTTAATTTTATCTACTGTACTATCATTGATTGTTGCTCCCATTGCACATGGCGCGTAGATATCAACATCTGCAGTATATAAATCTTCGCCAGTATAAATTGTTGCATTGTATTTTGAAGCAACTTGGTATAATTTTTCTTCGTTGATATCAGAAATAGTTACCTGCGCTCCTTCTTTAGTTAAATAATCAACCAAAGTTTCACCCACGTGTCCAATTCCTTGTACCAAAACTTTTTTACCGTCTAAAACATCAGTTCCAAACTGACTTTTAGCTGCAGCTTTCATACCTAAATAAACACCGTAAGCAGTTACAGGAGAAGGGTTTCCAGAACCACCTCTTTCTTCAGAAATCCCAGTAACATAAGGCGTTACATCTCTTACAGTATCCATGTCTTTAGTTTCCATTCCGACATCTTCTGCAGTAATATATCTTCCGCTAAGTGAGTGAACGAATTCACCAAACTTACGCATTAATTCAGGTGTTTTTTGAGTTTTAGCATCACCGATAATAACGGCTTTACCTCCACCAATATTAAGTCCAGTAATGGCAGATTTAAACGTCATACCTCTAGATAGACGTAAAACATCGTTTAAAGCTTCCCATTCTGTGTTATAATTCCACATTCTGGTTCCTCCCAAAGCTGGCCCCATAACCGAATTATGAATACCAATAATTGCTTTTAAACCTGTATCTTTGTCATTGCAAAATACAATTTGTTCGTGATCGTCAAAAGATAATTGACCAAAAACAGGATCCATTTTTTGAAGTTCCTTTCCAGTTGCGAAAGTTGCATCCATAGCGCTAGTATTAATTAGGTTAAAATTATGAATTCGTCAAAAAGACTTCTCAAACATAATTAAAAAATACACATGCGCTAATTTTTTGTCTTTAAAATAACAATTTTACAATATTATTGTCTTGATTAAATCGCAAATTATTATAATTTTATTTAATAATAATTCTTAAATCTAAATCAATTCAATATCATATTTCTTAAAAAAATGAAAGAATTAAGCTATTTAAACAAATATTTCATCAAATATAAATACAGTTTTTCGCTTGGAATTTTAATCACCATAATCGCACAAATATTTTCTCTATTTACTCCAAAGCTCATTAGCAAGTCTTTAAACGCTATTGAGAATTTTGACAAACTCTCTGCTGCAGATCAAAAATCAGAAATTGTAATCGCTACTTTTCGTCAGGATCTCATTCATAATGTGCTACTTATCATAGGAACTACGATTGTTGCTGGATTTTTAACCTTTTTAATGCGCCAGACTTTAATTGTAATGTCGCGCCATATTGAGTTTGACTTAAAAAATGAAGTTTTTAGACAATACGAAAATCTTTCACAAAATTTCTACAAACAAAATAGAACTGGAGACTTAATGAACCGTATCAGCGAAGACGTTTCAAAAGTTCGTATGTATGTTGGGCCAGCCGTAATGTATACTATAAATACAGCTATCCGTTTTGCCATCGTTATATTATATATGTATAATGTATCGCCGCTGCTTACCTTATATACTATATTGCCGTTACCAATTCTTTCTTATTGTATTTTCAAGTTAAGCTCAGAAATCAATAAACGTAGCACTACATTCCAACAATATCTTTCTAAAGTTTCTAGTTTTACACAGGAAATATTTTCAGGCATTCGAGTTATAAAAGCGTATTCTTTAGAAAATCAGCATCAAAATAATATGGTTGATCTTGCCGAAGAAAGCAAACGCAAAAGCTTAAGTTTAGCAAGAGTTCAATCATTATTCGGCCCTTTAATGATTGCACTTATTGGAATCAGTAATTTGGTTGTAATTTATTTTGGAGGTGTCATGTACATCAACGGAAGTATTCCAAATATCGGAACAATCGCAGAGTTCATATTATATGTAAACATGCTGACTTGGCCCGTTGCTTCTTTAGGATGGGTTTCTTCTATGGTTCAAGAAGCGGAGGCTTCTCAGAAACGTCTAAATGAATTTTTGAAAATTGAACCAGAAATCAAAAACAACAATGAAAACACTTCAGAAATCCAAGGAAATATCTCTTTTGAAAATGTTTCTTTCACCTATCAGGATACTAATATTGAAGCTTTGAAAAATGTTTCTTTTACAGTAAAAAAAGGAGAAACATTGGCAATCTTAGGAAAAACAGGTTCTGGAAAATCGACTATTCTTTCTTTGATTTCAAGATTGTATGATGTAACCGAAGGAGAAGTGAAAATTGACGAAAACGAAATCAGCACTTTAAACTTAAATGATCTTCGCAATAATATCGGAATCGTGCCCCAAGACGCTTTCTTATTTTCTGATACGATTAAAAACAATATCAAATTCGGAAATCAAAACGCAACTGATGAAGAAGTAATCAAAGCGGCTAAAAATGCAGTTGTTCACGACAATATTATTGCATTTAATAAACAGTACGACACCGTTTTAGGAGAAAGAGGAATTACACTTTCTGGTGGACAAAAACAACGTGTTTCTATTGCAAGAGCCATTATTAAAAACCCTGCAATTTTACTTTTTGACGATTGTTTGTCTGCTGTGGATACCGAAACCGAAGAAATGATTTTGAATAATTTATTCGAAATTTCTAAAGACAAAACAACTATAATTGTGAGCCATCGAGTATCATCTGCCAAGAATGCAGACAAAATTATTATTCTCGAAGATGGTAAGATAATTCAACAAGGTTCTCATAATCAATTAATAAATCAAGAAGGATATTACGCATCGTTATATTTAAAACAACTTTCGGAAAAAGAATTACTTTAATTGTTGCGTAATAGATAATTTTTTATGATTTTTGAGTACTATTAATTCCAAAAATGATAGAACGTATTATGAGAGAAAATGACATGTTAGAAAAAGAAGAGATTTTTTCTAAAGTATTACGCGCAGGAAGAAGAACTTATTTCTTTGATGTGAGAGCTACCAAAGCCGATGATTATTATATCACGATTACAGAAAGCAAAAAATTTACTGAAGAAGATGGTTCTTTTCACTTCAAAAAACACAAAATCTATTTATACAAAGAAGATTTTAGTGCTTTCTCCGAAATATTAGAAGAAATGACTTCTTATGTTTTAAACCACAAAGGCGAAGAAGTAATTTCTGAAAGACACCAAAAAGATTTTAAAAAAGAATACAGCTCTGAAAAGACTGAAAGCCAAAGATCTAGTTTTACAGATATTGATTTTGACGATATTTAATCCAAAATCATCTACATAAGTAGGAGTCCAATTTGTTCTGCATTTTGGACTTTTTTTATATATTTATGTTTTAAGATGTGAATTGTAAAATGTGAGACGTACGATTCATGCAGCTTTTACTTCTAACAATTTTACAAATTACACTTTACTTCTAATGAAAAAATTAATTATTCTCCTAAGCTTCTTCCTTTACGGAATTTCGTTATCTGCCCAGAATATAGAATATGAAACGAAAAATAATATCCAATATTATAGTGCAGCTGTAAATAAGTCTGATAAATATATCAACGAAAGATGTGTGTTGGATATTTATTACCCTAAAAACAAAACTGGATTTGCCACAATCGTATGGTTTCACGGCGGCGGATTGACTGGCGGAAACAAAGAAATCCCAGAAGCTTTAAAAAACAAAGGCTTTGCAATTATTGGGGTAAATTATAGATTGTCTCCAAAAGCAAAAGCCGAAAAAGCGATTGAAGATGCTGCTGCAGCTGTTGCTTGGGCTTTTAATACTATTTCGAATTATGGTGGCGATAAATCTCAGATTTTTGTTTCTGGACATTCTGCAGGAGGATATTTGGCAATGATGATTGGCTTAGATAAAAAATATCTTCAAAAAGAAAACATTGACGCCAACCAAATTGCAGGACTTATTCCGTTTAGCGGGCAATGCATTACACATTTCGAAATTAGAAGAGAAAACGGAATACCTGAAAAACAACCAACAATTGACCAATTTGCTCCTTTATATCATGTTCGTGCCGACGCTCCGCCAATGCTATTAATTACTGGAGATCGCGAACTAGAAATGCTTGGGCGTTATGAAGAAAACGCATACATGGCCAGAATGATGAAACTAGTTGGGCATACGCAAACTAAATTATACGAATTGGACGGTTACGGCCACGGAATGACAGAACCTGGTTTTCCGCTTTTGGTTAATGAAGTAAACCGAATTTTAAAAGAACGTAAAAAATAATCACTAAATAAAAATTCCACGGCAATGGAGACACAACTATTAATTATACCAGGACTTGGAGATTCTGGAGAAAAACACTGGCAAACCTTTTGGCATAAAAAATTCGAAAACTCAATTCGTGTTGTACAAGATAATTGGGATGAACCAATTCGCGAAGAATGGCTTGAAAGATTAAACGAAAATATTTCTAAACTTAAAAAACCCACTATTTTAGTAGCACACAGTCTAGCTGTTTCGTTGGTTTTGCATTGGGCAGAAAAATATAATAATCCAAATATTATTGGCGCTTTTTTAGTCGCTCCCGCTGATGTTGATTCACCTCAGCACACACCAAAATCTATAAGAAATTTTTCGCCGATTCCGCTGTATAAATTGCCTTTTCCGTCTGTAGTCGTTGCGAGCGAAAATGATCCTTATGCTTCTTTTGAAAGAAAAAAACTCTTCGCCGAAAAATGGGGAAGTGATTTTGTAAATATCGGTCAGAAAGGTCACATCAACTCCGATTCTGATTTAAAGTATTGGGAAGAAGGACAATTGATTCTTAAACAGTTTATTGAAAAAATTGGTTAAGTGTTCAGTCGCAGTCTCAGTAAACAGTCCAAAACTGAGCACTGCGACTGCGACTGAAAACTAAAAAAACTATCCAATTCTTAATCCATTTGGTATTCTAAAATCTGGAGCTAATAAAATCACATCTCCTTCCTCGCCTACCGCTCCTAAAACAAGACATTCACTCATAAATTTCCCAATTTGTTTCTTTGGGAAATTCACAACTGCAACAATCTGACGATTTACCAAATCTTCTTTCTGATATCGTTTCGTGATTTGTGCCGATGATTTTCTAATTCCGATTTCTGAACCAAAATCAATTGTCAGCTGAAAGGCAGGCTTTCTAGCTTCAGGAAAATCGTTTACTTCTATAATAGTCCCTACGCGCATATCGGTGCGCTCAAATTCATTCCAGGTTAAATCCATTTTTAAATTGTATTATTTACAAACCTATAAATTTTGTAATTAATGCACCTAATTCTATAACCTGTTTCTTTTCCTTAAATCTAACTTTACGTGAAGAAAAACGAAAATACTCACGTAAAAAGATATAACATGGAACATACTGAACCAAATGCATGCATGTCAATTAAAGATTTTGAATCTAATCTAAAACAGGTTCACACCGATAAATATATAGAAACCGCTCAAAACGTAAGGCTTTATGTGAAAGATTATGGTCAAGGGAAACCTGTAATCCTAATTCATGGCTGGCCTCTTTCTAACGAAATGTGGGAATATCAGATTGATCATTTGGTCCAAAACAATTATCGCGTAATTGCCTATGACCGACGCGGATTTGGAAAATCTTCTCAACCGTGGGACGGTTACGATTATGATACTTTGGCAGATGATCTTAAAGAAATTATCGAACAATTGGAATTAGAAAATGTAACTCTTGTAGGCTTTTCTATGGGCGGTGGCGAAGTAGTTCGTTATTTTAGCCGTCACGGCGGAAAAGGCGTTACCAAAGCAGCTTTGATTTCGTCCATCATTCCATTTCTTTTAAAAACTCACGATAATCCAGATGGGCATCCAAAAGAGAAAAGTGAAAATACAGTAGCAGCAATAAAAGAAGATAGAATTGGTTTTGTAGATAATTTCGGGAAAACATTTTTTGGAGTTAATATTATAAACAAACCACTCAGCACTCCATTATTAGAATACTATAGAAACTTATGTTCTGTGGCTTCTCCAAGAGCTACTTTAAAATGTGCCGAATCATTTTCGTATACTGATTTTAGAGACGAGTTGGATTTTATAAAAGTTCCAACTCTAATTATTCACGGTGACGATGATAAAATTGTACCTATTGATCTCACTTCTAGAAAAGCCGCAAAATCTATAGCAAACAACACTTATATTGAATATGAAGGAGCTCCTCATGGTCTTTTTTATACTAATAGAGAAAAACTAAACGAAGATTTACTGGAATTCTTGAATTCATAAAAACCCCAAAAAGTATCCAAAGAAGCAAGCCGAACAAGCTAACTGCTTTCTTTGGGTATTTTTTATTCTTGTGCTCTTTTATTTACAGATTTTTAAAACTATTTTTGAGAATCAAATTTCGAATAAAATGGCACGTACCGAATCAACAATGCTTCCATTAGGAACGATTGCTCCTGATTTTTATTTAAAGGATACCAACTCGAACAATACTTTTTCTTTTGAAGATTTAAAGGGCTCTAAAGGTACTTTGGTTATGTTTATCTGCAACCATTGTCCTTTTGTACATCATGTTATAAGCGAAATTGTAATGATTGCAAATGATTATCGTGTTCAGGGATTAGGGATAATTGCTATTTCTAGTAATGATGTTGTAAAATATCCACAGGATTCTCCAGAATTAATGAGCGAATTTGCACTGGAAAACAAAATTGATTTTCCATATCTGTATGATGAAAGTCAGGAAACCGCTAAAGCTTATCAAGCAGCTTGCACGCCAGACTTCTATTTGTTTGATAATCAAGACAGATTATTTTATCGTGGACAACTAGACGATTCAAGACCAGGCAACGGAATTCCTCTTAGCGGAAGCGATTTGAGAGGCGCAATCGATGCCTTAATTTACAACCGAAGTTTAAAAGAACCGCAGAAACCAAGTTTGGGTTGTGGCATTAAATGGAAGTAAAACCTCACTAAATTCAAAAAGATTACGTATCTTTGCGGTTCAATTTAACAAATCCTTGTGGGAAATATAATATCATATACAGCCTCTACGAAAGCGTTTTGCATAGCAAAACCGATTCCTGCTGTAATTATTTCGCATAATAAGGCCTTTATTAATTAGGCCTCCGTCTACTTCACTTTTTTCTTCTTTTGACGGAGGATTTACATCAGCTTAAACATTTCCTTATTTGACAAAATCATTTTTGATCAGATATTTTTTTGTTTTTCCAGATTAAGCATTTTTGATTCGTTGCCATTTTTAGGACCAAGAAATCTTGTGTTTGTAAATATTCGAAAGAAGAATAAACCATTTAAATTTTATAACAATAAATTCAATATAGATATGAAACCAACACCCACATTCTGTAAATCAGATTATCAATTTTTAAGAGAATTGATTTTAAAAAGTAAAAACTCAACAAATACTAAAGAAGCCAATCAGCTTTCGCAAGAATTAGATCGCGCTGTAATTAGTAAAGAAAGCGAACTAGACTCAGTTATAAGAATTAATTCTATTGTAACAATTGAAGATGTAAAAGCCAAAAAACAAATGAAAATTCAAATCGTTTTACCTTCTGCAGCAGACGTAAAACAATCTAAAATATCAATTCTAGCACCTTTAAGCGTTGCTATAATTGGTTTTAAAGAAAATGATGAAGTAGATTGGGAATTGCCTGCCGGAATCAAAACTTTAAAGGTAATTGCTGTAGATAATTCGGCGGTACATCATTCTTAAGCTTCAAAACACCTCATTCTGTGACGGTGTTTTTTTATATCTATTTGAAAATAAAAAAACTGTTCGATTGAACAGTTTTTTTATGCTTGTTTCTCAGATTCAGATTACAATTGCGAATCAATATAATTTGTAATTGAAGCCATTTGAGTTTCGTCTAATTTTGCTTTTTTACCCATTCTTACCAAAATCGGCGTCCATTCTTCTTTTGTGAATTTTTTAGGTTCGTATAATTTGTGGCATTTTGCGCAATTATTATCATACAAATTTTTGCCTGCTTCTAATTCAGGTGTTAAAGCAACCGTTTTTGGAGCTTCAGCAGGAGTTGCTGCAACTGCAGTTGTTTTTTGAGTTCCGCAAGAAACTACAAATAACGCAAGTCCTGCTAGGATTAAAAAATTTTTCATTGTCTTAGTTTTTATAGTAAAAATAAAAAAATCCCATATGCTACAACATATGGGATTATAATTTAAAACAATACTAAATTGCTTGCAAACTCTTATTTTACGTCCATTAATTCAACGTCGAAAATTAAAACAGCGTTTGGCGGGATAACTCCTCCAGCACCAGAAGGACCGTAAGCTAAATCAGATGGAATTACAAAACGAGCTTTGTCACCCACTTGCAATAAAGCAATACCTTCGTCCCATCCTTCAATAACTTGTCCAATTCCTAATTTGAATTCGATTGGTTTTTTACGTGGGTAAGAAGAATCAAACACTTTTCCGTTATCTAAAGATCCTTCGTAGTGAACAGAAACTGTTTTTCCAGCTTCAGCTTTTTTACCGTCTCCTTTTTGAATCATCTTATAACGTAAACCGCTTTCTGTTTTATCAAAACCAGCAGCCAATTGTTCCATTTTTGCTTCAGATTCTGCTTTCAAAGCTGCTTCACGTTTCATACGAGCACCTTTTAAACCAATGAAAGCTTCAATTGCATTCCATTTTTGAGCTTCTTCACCTACTCTAATAATTTCAACAGACTCCAAATTGTCACCTTGAGCAACAGCATCAACAACATCTTGTCCTTCAACAACGTGTCCAAAAACACTGTGTTTATTGTCTAACCATGGAGTTGGAACGTGAGTAATAAAGAACTGAGAACCATTACTTCCTGGACCAGAATTTGCCATAGACAAAACTCCTGGACGATCGTGTTTTAAACTTGGGTGAAATTCATCATCAAATTTGTAACCTGGATCTCCAGTTCCAGTTCCTTTTGGACAACCTCCCTGAATCATGAAATCTGCAATTACCCTGTGGAAAGTTAATCCGTCATAGAATTTTTGTCCTTGAGGCTTTACTTTATTTTCCATATTTCCTTCTGCAAGAGCAACAAAGTTACCTACAGTTCCTGGTGTCAAATCGTGTGTCAATTTTACTAAAATTGAACCTTTGCTAGTATTGAATTTAGCGTATATTCCGTTTTCCATGTTGTTATTTTTAATTTGAACGCAAATTTACAAATTAATTTCTTAATCAATTTGCGCTTTCGCTTTTTTAGATTTTGATTTATAAGTAAGTCCGTAAATCGTCAATGATAATAAAGATAGGACCATACAGCCAATGGTTACAGCTGGCCATCCGCCAAATTTCCATAATAATAATCCGTAAGCAGATCCTGCCGCTGTTCCTAAAAATGTCAGCGACATAAATACGGTATTTAATCTATTTCTTGCTTCGGGCAATAACGAATAAACTCTTGTCTGATTTGAAATATGAACACCCTGAATTCCAATATCGATAAACACAATTCCAATTGCAATTCCGATTACGCTTTCTATAGCAAAATAGAACGTTATGAAACTGATTAAAACCAATAAACAGCCATAACCCACTGCAATTCTTGAATTTCCTTTATCTCCCAGTCTTCCAACTAAAGGTGCAGCTAAAGCTCCAGAAGCTCCAACAATTCCGAACAATCCAATTGTGGCGCTATTAAAATGGAATGGTTCTCCAGAAAGCAATAAAACCATTGTGGTCCAGAACGCTCCAAATTGAGCAAAACTGAAAACATTGATTGCAGTTGCTTCACGCAAAACAGGTTGTGTTTTTATAAGCGTGAATAAAGATTTAATTAACTGACCATAAGTTCCTTGAAATTGCGGTTTGTTCTGCGGAAACTTGCTTTGAATGACAAAAAAGATCAGAAGACAAATTCCGGCTGCGATATAAAACATAGATCTCCAACCCAAAACTTGACCAATGAATCCGCTTAATGTTCGCGAAAGCAAAATTCCGACCAAAAGTCCGCTCATGATAGTTCCGACAACTTTCCCTCTTTGCTCAGGCGCGCTCAACGAAGCGGCCAATGGCAAAATAAGCTGTGGTACAATCGAAGTGATTCCGATTAACAGGGAAGCAATTTGTAAAACAAGAAAACTTTTGGCAGTTGCTGCAATCAACAAAGCAATTACAGTTGCAAAAGTAGTCATCAAAATTTGCCTTTTTCTTTCTATTTTATCGCCAAGAGGCACCATAAAAAATAACCCGATAGCATAACCCGCCTGAGTTAAGTAAGTTATAGTTCCGGCGCTGGCTTCAGGAATTTTAAATTCGTTAGCAATTAAAACAATCAAAGGCTGGCAGTAATAAAGATTTGCAACTATAAGACCTGTGCAAACTGCCATAAACAGTACATTAGTTTTAGATAAATTCATGCTGCAAAAATACCACTCTAATCTTTAGGAAAACTTTAAAAAAAGTATAAATTTTAAGTTTTTTTTTAAACCATATAAGTGATATAAGTTCATTTAAACTAAGATCCTTAATAAGTTTATTTCTCCAGTAAACATATTAATAGTTTAAAAAGTCTTCTCTTGCAGGGCTAAAAACATCTGTAAGCATACCTGTTTCTAAACAAACAACACCGTGTTTAGCATGTGGTGGAATATAAAAACTATCGCCTTCTTTTAATGTCTGTGTTACACCGCTGATTGTTACATCAAATTTTCCGCTTGCGATGTAAGTAACTTGAGAATGATAATGGTCGTGCAAAGTACCGATTCCACCTTTCTCAAAATGTACGTTTACCAACATTACTCTTTCGTCAAAAGCCAAAATCTTGCGTTTGATTCCTTCACCGACTACTTCCCACTCTATTTCGTCGCCTTTTATAAATTCTTTGCTAGTACTCATTTCTATTTATTTTTAATTTTTTCAAAGTCTTTTTTCATCAATGCCAATCCTTCATCTAGATTATTCTTTTGAAAGAACGCTTCAAGCTCTTTTAATCTCTTTAAATTATCATAATTAAATCCCGAATTTAATTTTCTTTGACAAAGAGAACACAATCTAATAGAATGCGAATCTGTTTCTATCATACTATTGGTTCCATTCATAACGCACCTGGCTTCAATACAATGATGCAGACCAAACATATGCCCTATTTCGTGAGAACAAATTTTCAGCAATCGTTCTAACCCTAAATTAAAATCGGCTTCTTTTTGCATTCTGTAAATAGAACTTACTGCGATTTTATCTCTATAAGAAGCCAATCCAAAAACATAATTCCATTCGGGTTTTGGATACAAATCTTTTTCAGTTATTGCCATCAAAGCAATTCTTTTATTCGGATTTTCTTCTTTTAAAACATCGGTTAAAATATATCCCGCTAAAAACTGTTCTTGCCCAACATCTCCAATTCGTCTAGCACGATTCGGAATAATATCATTTGAAACATTTTCTAAAACCTTAGTTTCCAATTGAAAAAATATTTGCAAATATTGACGAACTAATTCAATTTGTTTTATCTGCATTGAATTGAACTTTCCTATAGGCTGCAGATAAATAATATTTTCTTCTTTGGTTGGAACAACGTGTTTAGTTCTCACAAATTGCTCGAAACTTTGTCCGTTTTCTTTATGAGAAAACAACCAATCTCCATATGCCGGTTTCCCAAGTTTAACATCATTTGCTTTAATATTTACAAAATAAGGCGCGGGTGGTAAAATTTTCTGCGGAATCGATTGCATCTTTAAATTTGTCTTTTCTTTTTTATCGGATTGACATGAACAAAGAATTACAAATACCAGCAAAAGAAGCTTCTTCATAAAGACGAATTAGATTAAATTCTTCGAAATAAAATCACAGCTCGATTTGATAGATTCAAAAGAATTTGATGCAAAATTATTTTCCTGTTCTACAAAAAAATGAACCATTTCTGATTGTTTTGCTGCTGCGAAGAAAGGTTTAAAATCAATTGTTCCAGAACCAACTTCAGTATTCAAATCGTTATTATTTTTATCCTTATCTTTCACATGCCACATTTTGAAACGGCTTGGATTTTCTTTAAATAGTTTCAAAGGATCATTTCCTGAATGCACTACCCAGTATAAATCTAGCTCGAAATACACCAAATCTTTATCAGTTTCCTTTAATAGAATTTCGTAACCTGTAACGCCATCATATTTCTTAAACTCAAAATCATGATTGTGATAAGCCAGTTTCAAGCCTGATTTTTTGCACATTTTTGCGGCTTCATTTACTCGAGAAGCAATCTTTTTATAATCTTCAATATTTCTCCTAAAAGGCTCATCAATCCATGGAACAGTCAGAAATTCATTTTTAAGAACTTTTGCAGCCTCAATTGCAGCAATTAATTCTTCAGTATTTCCGTCATATAAAAAGCTTCCCAGATTATAATGTCCGCTAACGGCTTTAAGTCCATTATCATCTAAAATCTTTTTTAATTCTTGAGGACTTAATCCCCAAAACTGATCTTTGATTGAAAAACCGTATGTCTCAACAGTTGTATAACCTGCCTTAGCCACTTTTTCTAAAGTTCCTTTTACATCTTTAGGAAGTTCATCACGAAGTGTATACAGCTGTAAACCTATTTCTTTTTTATTCATAGTAAGTGCAAATGATGGTGAAGCCAAAACTGCAGTTGCGGCAAGACCTGTGGTTACGATAAAGTTTCTTCTACTAATCATTTTAATGATTTAAATTTCAGAAAGTAAATATATTATAAAAATTGATTCGCAAAGTTTTTCGCAAAGTTTTGAAGTGCATTTGCTGTTTCTTCTGAAACGATTTCTCCCTCAGCATTCACTTTTGCGCGTACGCCTTGAATTAAAAGCTGTGCTGTTTCATCAAATTTAGCTTCGAGTGTTTTCATTAATAACATTAGCTGTTCATGCCCCATTTCACCTGAAGCCGAAGCTGTGATAAGACCTGTTTTTTTGTTTGAAAAAATGGTTGTCGAAACACACCATTCCAAAGCATTTTTCAAACTTCCAGGAAGACTGAACACATATTCGGGAGTGCAAATGATAACTCCATCGGCACTTATAATTTTATTTCTAAATGAAATGATTTCTTGTGGAGGATTATCTGTATCTAAATCTGGATTAAAATGAGGAAGGCGTTCTAAATCTTCAAAAATTTCCACCTCAAATTCAGGTTTTAAGTAATTTGAAATGTATTTCAGAATTTTGAAGCTGCTAGAATTATTTCTGGTACTGCCCGATATGGCAAGGATTTTTATTTTTGATAGAGTCATTAAATTAGGATAAATAGTACTTTTAAATGGACACTTAAAAATACTATTTATTTAGAGATATAAATCTCCCCTAAAAAAATAAAGTGAATTTATTTTGCCTTCTGAATATTCAAACCTATAACTTTTTCTGAATCAACTTCTTGAGGTGGAAACTTTTGTTTTTCATTGTGCCACGAAAAAACTTTTCCTTCCTTATTTACATATATATAATTGTATTTCCAATAATAGGGACCTGCAATACCAGAGCCATCGTTATCAGTAAAAACCTGATCTGCATAAAGAAACACCTCATTACCTTGATCATCTGTAAATATTCTAACAGGAGATCCCCAGTTTTTTATAAGTTTCTGCTTGGATTCACCTATCCATTTATCATGGACTTTATTTGCATTAGAACAGGAACTCATCAATGTAAAAAATGCCATTAAAAACAAAGTTTTTTTCATAAGTTGGTACTTTACTTTTTTGATTTAAGTTGTAGCAAACTTAACTGAATTCCAACAAAATAACCCTTCAAAAATCATAACATTACATTAATTTTCATCAAATCATTATATTTAATTAGGATAAATCTTATATATTGAAATAATTAACAGACGAATCTTTAGAAATTGACAAATATTAACTTTGTATCTTTGCTGACAAGAAAATTATTCAACAGAAAATGCGAATTGATATTATTACTCTTTTACCTGAATTATTAAGAAGTCCGTTTGAGGCATCAATTATGAAACGCGCCATTGATAAAGGTTTGGTCGAAGTGCATTTTCACAACCTTCGTGATTACAGCACAAACAGACAGAAAAGTGTAGATGATTATCCTTTTGGCGGAGGCGCCGGAATGGTAATGACAATTCAGCCTATTGATGATTGCATTACACATTTGAAAAGCCAACGCGAATATGATGAAGTAATTTATATGTCTCCTGACGGTGAAACTTTAAATCAAAAAATGGCCAATAAAATGTCAATGTACGAAAACATTATCATTTTATGCGGACATTATAAAGGTGTAGACCAAAGAGTTAGAGATCATTTTATCACAAAAGAAATTTCTATTGGAGATTACGTTTTATCAGGCGGAGAATTAGGTGCTTTAGTTTTATCTGATGCTTTAATTCGATTAATACCTGGCGTTTTAAGTGACGAAACCTCAGCTTTAACAGACAGTTTTCAAGACAACTTATTATCAGGTCCAATCTATACAAGACCCGCAGATTATAAAGGATGGAAAGTTCCTGAAGTTCTAACAAGCGGTCATGCTGCTAAAATTGACAAATGGCGAGAAGATGCTGCTTATGAGCATACCAAAAACAGAAGACCTGACCTACTAGAAGAATAATTTTTGTAAGATTTGACTTTTTTTCATATTTTTAAACAACTGAAAAACAATTAATTAAAAAAATAATTAATTTAAAAGTAAAACTATGAAAGAAATTATCTTAAAACTGACTTTATGCCTTGCGTTTTTAATTTCATCTGCAAGTTACGGACAAGCTTTTAGCAAAAAAACACTAACTGCTGCTTTAAATCAAACATCGGGAGTTACATTAGATACCAAACAAAAGAGCGCATATAATCAAGCCAACTCTGATCTTGTTTCAGGAATAGCGAATTTAGATAAAAAAAAATTGTCAAAAACAGAGCGAGACAGTCAAATTGACCAATTATTTGATAAAAGAGACAAAACCTTATCGTCTTCTTTAGGGATTGAAAAGTATACCGATGTAAAGAAAAAAACAGATAAAAACATTAAGTCTGTAAAGCGAAAAATTAAATTAGCCAAACTCATTATGTAGCTAACTACTAGCTTCTTAGGATTAAATTAAGTTTTAAAAAATAATTTACAATTTATAATTCATAATTTATAATTATTTTTTACATTTGCACCCGAATTTGACCAACCTCTGGCGAAATCCGTGAATGTTGCTCTAATATAAAAACCATAATTTAAATTATCATGGCAGATTTATTAAAATTCGTTCAAGACGAATTCGTTGCTAAAAAAGATTTCCCAGATTTCGGAGCTGGAGACACAATCACTGTTTTCTACGAAATTAAAGAGGGTGAAAAAACAAGAACTCAGTTTTTTAAAGGAGTTGTTATTCAAAGAAGAGGTTCTGGTGTTACAGAAACTTTTACTATCCGTAAAATGTCTGGATCTGTTGGTGTAGAGCGTATCTTCCCAGTAAACTTACCAGCTTTACAAAAAATCGAAGTTAACAAGAAAGGTGCTGTACGTAGAGCTAGAATTTTCTACTTCAGACAACTTACTGGTAAAAAAGCTAAGATTAAAGATAAAAGAAGATAATCATTTATCAAAATGTTATAAAAAACTCGTTTCATACTCTTTGAAACGAGTTTTTTTTATGTTCTATTTTCAACACTAACAAAACCGTAATTTTTTAATACCAAAATCATCGATTTAGCAATTTAACGAGCTCGAAATAACAATCTGTTAATTTCATCTTTTCTCTTCAAAACTCAACCGTTTTCGTTGTGATTTTATTATATTTGCTCCGCTCATTTTGAGCCGAATATATCTTTTACATCGTTAACTCCTGACGATACGATTATAAAAAAAAAAGAAAATGACAAAATCAAAAATTTTTTACACCTTAACTGATGAGGCGCCTTTATTGGCAACTTACTCTCTTTTACCAATTGTTCAAGCTTTTACAGCAACAGCTGGAATTGAAATCGAAACCAGAGATATTTCGCTGGCAGGAAGAATTTTATCAAACTTCCCAGATTCTTTGACAGATGCTCAAAAAACTGGAGATGCATTGGCAGAACTTGGCCAATTAGCAACTCAGCCAGAAGCTAACATTATTAAATTACCAAATATCTCAGCATCTGTACCGCAATTAAAAGCGGCAATTGCTGAATTACAATCACACGGATACAACGTACCAAATTTCCCAGAAGATCCGCAAAACGATGCTGAAAAGGAAATTAAAGCAAAATATGCAAAAGTATTAGGCTCTGCTGTAAACCCAGTTTTACGTGAAGGAAACTCTGACCGTAGAGCTCCAAGAGCCGTTAAAAACTTTGCAAAAGCAAATCCACACTCAATGGGTGCTTGGTCTGCTGACTCAAAAACTAAGGTAGCTTCTATGTCAGGCGGTGATTTCTACGGAAGTGAAAAATCATTGACTGTAAACGAAGCTAATGATGTAAAAATCGAATTTGTTGCTAAAGACGGAACCACAACTGTTCTTAAAGCAAGTACTCCATTAAAAGCTGGAGAAATCATTGACAGCTCTGTTTTAAGTGTAAACAAATTAAAAGCTTTTGCTGCTGACGTAATTGCTGAAGCTAAAGCTGCAGGAGTATTACTTTCTGTACACTTAAAAGCTACTATGATGAAAGTTTCTGATCCAATTATCTTTGGCGCTATCGTTGAAGTATATTTTGCAGATGTTTTCAAAAAATACGCTTCTTTATTCGCTGAATTAAACGTTGATACAAGAAACGGTTTAGGTGATATCTACGCTAAAATAGCTGGAAGACCTGAGCAAGCAGAAGTTGAAGCGGCTATCGATCAAGCAATCGCAAACGGGCCAGCTTTAGCAATGGTAAATTCTGATAAAGGAATTACAAACTTACACGTTCCTTCAGACGTAATTGTTGATGCTTCTATGCCAGCAATGATCCGTACTTCTGGACAAATGTGGAACAAAGAAGGAAAACAGCAAGATACATTCGCAGTTATTCCAGACCGTTCTTATGCTGGTGTTTATACTGCAACGATCGATTTCTGTAAAAAACATGGTGCTTTTGATCCAAAAACAATGGGAAGTGTTCCTAACGTTGGATTAATGGCTCAAAAAGCTGAAGAATACGGATCTCACGACAAAACTTTCCAAATTAAAGGCGATGGTGTTGTTCGTGTGGTTGATACAAACGGAACTGTTTTAATGGAGCAAAACGTTGAAGCTAATGACATTTTCAGAATGTGTCAAGCAAAAGATGCTCCGATTCAAGACTGGGTTAAATTGGCCGTAAATAGAGCTCGTTTATCTAGTACTCCTGCTGTTTTCTGGTTAGACGAAAACAGAGCGCACGATAGAGAATTGATCGTAAAAGTTCAAAAATACCTTAAAGACTACGATACTACAAACTTAGATATCCGTATTTTAAACCCAGTTGCTGCTACTGAATTTACTTTAGACAGAATCATCAAAGGTTTAGATACTATTTCTGTAACTGGAAACGTATTACGTGATTACTTAACAGATTTATTCCCAATCTTAGAACTGGGAACCTCTGCAAAAATGCTTTCTATCGTTCCTTTAATGAACGGTGGAGGATTGTTCGAAACTGGTGCTGGAGGTTCTGCTCCTAAACACGTTGAGCAATTTACAGAAGAAGGATACCTACGTTGGGATTCTCTAGGAGAGTTTTTAGCTCTTGGTGCTTCTTTAGAGCATTTAGGACAAACTTTAGACAATTCTAAAGCAATTGTTTTATCTGAGACTTTAGATCAAGCAAACGATAAATTCTTAGCAAACGATAAATCTCCAGCTCGTAAAGTGGGTCAGATTGACAATAGAGGCTCTCACTTCTATTTAGCATTCTACTGGGCTCAGGCTTTGGCTGCTCAAACTAAAGATGCTGAATTGAAAGCCATCTTTACTCCAATTGCTGCTGAATTTGAAGCTAACGAAGCTAAAATCGATGCAGAATTAATTGGTGCTCAAGGTAAACCTCAAAACATTGGAGGTTACTACCAGCCAACTCCAGAATTGGTAAGCAAAGCAATGCGTCCAAGCGAAACTTTCAACGCTATTGTTGCTAAAATCAAATAATTCAGAATACATTTTGTATTTCTAAATAAGTAAAAGGACAACTCGCAAGGTTGTCCTTTTTTTATCTTAACTTATGTTTAACAAAAGTTCCGCAAGAATATTTAGTAAGAATTGTTAACTATGTAAATCAAAATCAATATAATGATTACAAAAAATACCTGCACATTTTTTCTTTTTATTTTAACGATTTTCACCTCATTTGCGCAGGAAAAATTCACTCTAAGCGGAACCATCAGCGATAGCAAAAACAATGAAACTTTAATTGGAGTAAACATTTTTATTCCATCTTTAAAAATAGGAACTACAACAAATGAATACGGTTTTTATTCGCTTTCAGCTCCAAAAGGAGAATACGAAATCGAAATCAGTTATGTTGGCTATCAGACTATTCAAAAGCACATTTCTTTAAATCAAAATACAAAAACCAATTTTTCTATCAGCGAGGGAAATGGCGAAGAACTTCAAGAAGTTATCATTACAGAAAACAAAGGCAAAATAAACGTCAAGTCGCCAGAAATGAGTGTGAATAAACTCTCCATTTCTACCATAAAAAAAATGCCGGTAGTTTTAGGCGAAGTTGATGTTTTAAAATCTATTTTATTACTTCCAGGCGTAACCAATGCCGGTGAAGGCGCTTCTGGATTTAATGTTCGCGGAGGCGGTGCAGACCAAAACCTAATTCTTTTGGACGAGGCAACTATTTTTAATTCTTCTCACGTTTTCGGATTCTTTTCCGTTTTTAATCCCGATGCCATTAAAGATCTAAAATTGTATAAAGGTGGAATTCCGGCGCGTTATGGCGGCAGAGCGTCTTCGGTTTTAGAAATCTATCAAAAAGACGGAAGCAGTAAAGATTTCCATATGAATGGCGGAATTGGCTTAATTTCAAGCCGTTTATTGGCTGAAGGACCGATTGTGAAAGATAAAGGTTCTTTTCTTATTGGCGGACGAGCTTCTTATGCGCACCTCTTTCTCAAATTTTCTGAAGATGACAAAGATAATGCGGCCTACTTTTATGATTTAAACACCAAATTGAGCTATAAACTTAACGATAATAACAGCTTATATTTGTCAGGATATTTTGGAAGAGACGTTTTCAGGCTGAATAAAAGTTTTACCAATACTTACGGAAATTCAACTTTAAACCTGAGATGGAATCATCTGTATTCAAATAAATTATTCTCGAATCTCTCTTTAATTTACAGTGATTATTATTACGGATTAGATCTTGGTTTTGTGGGATTCAAATGGGATTCTGGAATCAAAAACTACAACATTAAATACGATTTCAAACATTATCTTTCAGATAAACTAAAACTGAATTATGGCGTAAACGGAATTTATTACGATTTTAATCCCGGAACCATAAAACCAACTGGCGAAGATTCAGGAATTAATCCAGATCAATTAGACAAAAAATACGCTTTTGAACCTTCTGTTTATCTGGATGCCGAAAGTCAGCTTTCTAAAAAAATCACCGTTGCTTACGGATTGCGCTACAGCTTATTTTACAGATTAGGCTCTTCAACTATTAATTATTACGACAACAATCAGCCAGTAGTTTTTAATAGCGATATGCAGATTTACGAAAAAGGCACGCCAACTTCAACTCAATATTTTGGCAAAAACAAAGTCATTCAGAGCTATAATAATCTTGAGCCTCGTTTTTCTCTTTCTTATCAATTAAATGAAGATCAATCTATAAAAGTGAGCTATAACCGAATGGCGCAATATCTCCAATTGATTTCCAACACCTCTTCTCCTACTCCGCTTGATGTTTGGATGCCAAGTGATAATTACATTAAACCTCAGCTTGCAGATCAAGTAGCTCTGGGTTATTTTAGAAATATCTATAATGATGCCTATTCTTTGGAAGTAGAAACCTATTACAAGAAAATACGAAATAGATTAGACTATATAGACGGAGCCGATTTAATAGCCAACAACGCTATTGAGCAAGTCATATTAAACGGCCATATGCGTTCATACGGTTTAGAATTGATGGCAAAGAAAAACAAAGGCCGATTTAATGGCTGGATTTCATACACCATTTCAAGATCTGAACAACAAACACCAGGAAGAACACCAGAAGAAACAGGCATAAATAATGGTCAATGGTATGCTTCTGCTTATGATAAAACACATAATCTTGCCATTACATCAGCTTACAACTTAAACGAAAAATGGTCTTTTGGCGCTAACTTTGCTTTGCAGTCAGGACAGCCAGTTACGTATCCGACTGGCCAGTATGAATATTTAGGAATTACGGTGCCAAGCTACGGTTTGCGAAATGAAAATAGACTTCCTGCTTATCATCATTTGGATATTTCTGCAACACTAACACCAAGAAAAAACAAAGATAGAAACTGGAAAAGCGAATGGGTTTTTAGCATCTATAATCTTTACAATCGTATGAATGCCGCTTCAATTAATTTTCGCCAAAATACAGATACAGGTATGAATGAAGCAATTAAAACTTCTATTTTCGGGATTGTCCCTGCGGTGAGTTATAATTTCAAATTCTAAAAAAAAATCAGTTTAAAAACTAAAAAATATATCTATGAAAAAATTAGTTTTTGTAATCATGTTTTTAACATCTCTAATCTTTGCAAGTTGCGAAGAGGTCGTTGATGTTGATTTGGATACAGCGCCTCCAAAATTGGTGATTGAAGCTGCTATTACCTGGGAGAAAGGAACAACAGGAAATGATCAAACTATAAAACTGACCACAACAACCGGTTATTTTGAAAATAAAATTCCAACTGTTTCTGGCGCGATCATCTACATAGAAAATAGCTATAAAGAAAGATTTAATTTTATCGAAATTAAAAAGACCGGCCAATATGTATGCACTAATTTTAAGCCTGTTATTGACGAACAATATACGTTAACCGTAATTAGTAGAGGAAATAGGTATATTGGAACAGAAACTCTAAAATCTGTAGCTCCCATTACACGGGTAGAACAAAATAATCAAGGTGGTTTTACTGGCCAAGACATTGAGATAAAAGCATTTTATAATGATCCTGCCGATGCCGATAATTTTTATTTATACAAATATGTATATTCCAATAAAATCAAATCAACATTTTATGTAGATGAGGATAAATTTTTTAATGGTAATGAGTTTTTTAGTCTTTCAGACGATGAAGATTTGCAAACTGGAAATGAAATTGAAATAACACACTATGGAATTTCAAAACAATATTATAATTATATGAATATTTTGGTTAGCATTGCGGGAAGCAGCGTTGGAGGACCTTTTCAGTCCCCGCCAGCAACTGTAAAAGGAAATATGATCAATGTAACTAATAAAGATAATTATCCGCTGGGTTACTTTTCACTAAGTGAAACCAGTACAAAAAAACGCAAAATCGAGTAAGTATGCAACCTATAATCAAAAACTTAACCGAGAAAAAACTCGTAGGACATTTTATAGAAATGTCATTTATTGAAAACAAAACTTTTCAATTATGGAACGGTTTTATGCCAAATCGAAAAGAAATTAGAAATACAATTAGTTCCAATCTGTATTCTTTGGAAGTTTATGCAAAAAATCATTTTGATAATTTTGATCCTAATGACAGTTTCAGAAAATGGGCTGCCGTAGAAGTCGCAGATTATTCAAATATTCCAGAAGGAATGGAAACTCTAATCGTTCCTGACGGCCTTTACGCTGTTTTTCTTCATATAGGTCCAGCTTCAGAAGGACATAAAACGTATCATTATATTTTTACAGAATGGCTCCCAAATTCTGAATACACGGTAGACGACAGACCGCATTTTGCCGTAATGAATGAAAAATATAAAAAGGACGATCCAGCTTCTGAAGAAGAAATCTGGATTCCGATAAAAAACAGAAATTAAGTATGATACTAGAAACGCTAAAAACTCTTTTCAATCGAGATTTAAACAAACTAAAAAGTGAAATTGAATCTTATCAAAATGAAAGTTCAATTTGGACAATTGATAAAAACATCTCCAATTCTGCTGGAAATCTCTGCCTTCATTTAATTGGGAATATAAATGCCTTTATTGGCGCTGAAATTGGCAAAACAGGTTACGTACGAAATCGTCCTTTGGAGTTTTCTTTAAAAGATATTCCAAAAGCAGAATTAATTCAGAAAATTGAAGATACGATTTCAGTTGTAAACAACGCTCTCGACAATTTAACAGAAGCTGATTTAGAAGCGATTTATCCCCAGATTGTTTTCGAAAAAGAAATGACAACCGGATTTTTCTTAATTCATCTTTCTACTCATCTTGCCTACCATTTAGGACAGATTAACTATCACAGAAGATTACTTGATTTTTAGTTTTTTTCTGCCACAGATTAAAGGATTTAAAATGATTAATCCCATTAATCCGTGAAATCTGTGGCAAAAAAATAGAAATCTAAAATTGTAGCTGTAACTTAGCGCCACATTAAAAAAACTCTCATGTCATCACATCATATCGTTCGCGACGATCAAGAACCAGCTTTAATCATTGCCAATGGCGCAGCCTGCGATCCTGAATTGCTAGGACAATTGCTAGAGTGGTCGCCATTAGTTATTGTTTTAGATTCGGCTATCGAAAGAGTGATTGAATTAGGCATAAAAGTCGATGTTCTTTTGGGCGATTTTGATCGCGGATTTGATCCAGAAATTTACAAATCACAATTCCCAATCGAAATCGTTTATACGCCAGATCAGGATAAAACCGATTTAGAGAAAGCTTTTGATTATCTTATAGAAAGAAAAATTCCCGCCGTAAATGTCGTTTGGGCAACTGGAAGACGCGCCGATCATACCATTACAAATTTAACACAAATTGTTCGTTACCGAGATTTGCTCAAAATTGTAATTCTTGATGACCATTCTAAAATATTCCTACTGCCAACAAAATTCGAAAAATGGTATACCGCAAATACGCCTATTTCGTTAATTCCTATTGGCATTGTAAACGGAATTTCTTCAGCCAATTTAAAGTACGAATTAAACAACGATACACTTACAATGGGTTACAGAACCGGAAGCAGTAATTCTGTCGAAAAAGATGGTATTGTAACCATAACGCATCGTGAAGGCGATTTGCTTTTAATGGAATGTTTTGATTAGGAGCTGTTTCCTGCTGTCCGCTATATCTTTTCCTGGCTAAAGAAGCCAGAAAAAGGATGCCGCTCCCATCAGGGCTAGGGCACTCATTTTCAAAACAAGCCCTTCTTCAAAAAAGGAATACCTATCTTTGCAATCGAAATCAATGAAAATGAAAGCAGAAAACAATTCACAAAAAGGCAATTTACATCCAAGAAATCTTCATAGAAACCGATATGATTTCGAAAAACTGATTTCAAATTGTCCAGAATTAAAAGCTTCTATTTCCATCAATAAACACGGAATTGAAACCATTGATTTTAGTAATCCGCTCGCGGTAAAAACTTTAAACAAGGCTTTACTCCAAACCTATTACAATATTCAAAACTGGGATATTCCTAAAAACTATCTTTGCCCGCCAATTCCAGGACGTGCCGATTATATTCATTACATAGCCGATTTATTGGCTGAAAGTAACAATAATCAAATTCCAGAAACCAGTACCGTTTTAGGATTAGATATCGGAACAGGTTCAAATTTAATCTATCCGATATTAGGGAATTCAATATACAATTGGAGTTTCGTAGGAACAGATATTGACAAAAAATCAATTGAAAATTGTACCAAAATTATTGAAGCCAATCCAGAATTAATCGATTCTATCAGCTTGCAGCAACAAACCGAACCTCGATTTATTTTTAAAAACATTATCACGCCAGAAGATCGTTTTACATTCACGATGTGTAATCCGCCTTTTCATGCATCTGTAGAAGAAGCAAATAAAAGCACTTCTAGAAAAGTTTCTAATCTTAATCCGAAAGAAAAAAGAAATGCAAACCCTATCTTAAACTTTGGAGGACAAAATGCCGAATTATGGTGCAACGGCGGCGAAATCGGATTCATCACACAAATGATTTACGAAAGTGCCAAATACCCTTCTCAGGTTTTATGGTTTACCACTTTAGTTTCTAAAAAAGAAAATCTTACTTCGATTTATAAAATCCTGAAAAAAGTAAATGCTGTTTCTGTAAAAACAATCGAAATGTCGCAAGGGCAAAAAACAAGTCGTATTGTGGCTTGGAGTTTTTTTGAAAACCCAAACTCGCAGAAACATTTCTTTTAACACATTCATTTCCAATACCAAAATCTTGATTTTATAATTTACTTTAAGTACATTTATTGTAAACTATTTAAAATTAAGATCATGGCAGAATATATTGGTTATCTCGCATCCGTATTTATTGTTGGCGGTTTCTTGCTTAAAAATCTTCGAACAATACGATTCATTAATATGTTTGGCTGTATCTGCTTCGTCATTTACGGCATCTTTTTAAACGATTACAGAGATTTCAACCAATGGCTTTGGCCTGTAATTATTCCGAATGCCATTTTAGCGTTTGTACAGATTTATTATCTGGCTTCCAAAAATGATAAATCTTAAAATTATGATAGTTTAAACTAAAATTCTGATACACTTTTCGCCTACTCTACTCGTAACTTTAAGCTGAAAATTGAATTTTATTGCCATGTTAAAACTATATTCCCGATTAGCCATTGTACTTTTTTTAGTGACAAGCTGTGCTTCAAAAAAGCCAAAATTTGAAGACTACGTTTTTAAAACCAAAAGTGAAGAAGTAAGTTATCAAACCGCTTATGATAAAGCTTTAAAACTTTGGAACATTCCGTACACCGAAGAAGATGTAAAAACAAGTTTTGGAACAGCGCACGTTGTAATGGCCGGACCAAAAAACGGAAAAGATATGGTTCTACTTCACGGAATGGATGCCAGTTCTACCATGTGGTATCCAAACATTAAAGTTTTAGCCAAAAATCATCGTATTTACGCGATCGATTTTATCATGGAACCTAACAAATCCAATTTAACTGCAAAACCGCTTTCATTAGACGATATTGTTGTTTTTTATAATGAAGTTTTCAATCATTATAAATTAAAGAATTTTGATATTATTGGCGCTTCAAGAGGTGGCTGGATTGCAACCTTATTAGCCGTTCAAAAACCAAATTCAATTGATAAAATTGTTTTATTAAGTCCTGCACAAACTTTCAAATTTCTTGATAAACCTAGAAAAACGACTTCAGCTTTAATGCTAAAACTTTTTCCAAGCGAAAAGAAATTCAGCAAAACCTTAAACACTTTTTCAACTCATCCTGAAAACATAAGTCGCATTTACAAAAGGCAATTTTATTTGGCCAATAAATATGCAAAATCCAATTCTAGCATGCTTAAAATGATGCCTTTTTCAGATAAAGAATTAGAATCAATCAATAATCCTATTTTGGTTTTAATTGGAGATAAGGATGTCATTAATTCAGAAGAAAGTTTAGAAAGAGCTAACAAATATCTTAGCAATTGCAAAACAAAAACGGTAAAAGATGCAGGGCATTTTTTGACCATCGATCAGCCAAAAATTGTGAACGATGCTGTTATTAATTTTTTAGAATAAAAGTTTTCTTGCCACGAATTGCTCGAATTTACACAAATTTACTTTTGTATTTTTTTTTCAGAAAATATAAAATTCGTGGGAATTCGTGAAATTCGTGTCAAACATTTTAAGCCCTTTACTTAAAAGCAAACTTCGTATCTTTACAAAACCAAATTTTCAGTGTACGCAAATGAAATTTCAAGTTTCCTCAGAATATAGTCCAAAAGGAGATCAGCCACAAGCCATACAAAAATTGGCACAGGGCGTGGTTGACGGAGAAAAATATCAAACTTTATTGGGAGTTACAGGCTCGGGAAAAACTTTTACCGTTGCCAATGTAATACAGGAAGTGCAAAGACCAACTTTGGTTTTGGCACACAATAAAACTTTGGCAGCGCAATTGTATTCAGAATTCAAACAGTTTTTTCCAAATAATGCTGTTGAATATTTCGTTTCGTACTACGACTATTATCAGCCAGAAGCTTTTATGCCCGTGACTGGAGTTTTCATTGAAAAAGATTTATCTATCAATGAAGAACTGGAGAAAATGCGTTTAAGCACTACTTCTTCTCTGCTTTCTGGTCGTCGCGATGTTTTGGTCGTGGCTTCAGTTTCATGTTTATATGGTATTGGAAACCCTGTTGAATTTCAAAAAAATGTTATTGAAATCACTAGAGATCAGGTTATTTCGAGAACTAAATTATTGCATAGTTTAGTTCAGAGTTTATATGCTAGAACAGAAGCCGATTTTAATCCAGGAACTTTTAGAATTAAAGGAGATACGGTTGAAGTTTATCCAAGTTATGCTGACGATGCGTATCGAATTCATTTTTTTGGAGATGAAATCGAAGAAATCGAATCATTTGACGCAAAAACTTCTCATGTAATAGAGAAATTTCAAAGATTAACTATTTATCCAGCCAACATGTTTGTGACTTCTCCAGAAGTTTTACAAGGCGCTATTTGGCAGATTCAGCAGGACTTGGTCAAACAAGTTGATTATTTTAAAGAAATCGGAAAACATCTCGAAGCCAAACGTCTGGAAGAGAGAACCAATTTTGATTTAGAAATGATTCGAGAATTGGGTTATTGTTCTGGAATTGAAAATTACTCTCGTTACCTTGACGGACGTGAAGCCGGAACAAGACCTTTCTGTTTGTTAGATTATTTTCCAAGCGACTATTTGATGGTTGTAGACGAAAGTCACGTAACCGTTTCTCAAGTTCACGCCATGTACGGAGGCGATCGCAGCCGTAAAGAAAACTTGGTTGAATATGGTTTTAGATTACCTGCCGCAATGGACAACCGTCCATTAAAATTTGAAGAATTTGAAGCGTTGCAAAATCAGGTAATTTACGTTTCAGCAACTCCTGCCGATTACGAACTACAGAAATCTGACGGAATTTATGTAGAACAAATTATTCGTCCAACCGGATTATTAGATCCAGAAATCGAAGTTCGTCCAAGTTTAAATCAGATCGATGATTTAATTGAGGAAATTCAGGTTCGATGTGAATTGGATGAAAGAGTTTTAGTAACTACTTTAACCAAAAGAATGGCCGAAGAATTGGCCAAATATTTAACGAAAGTAAATATTAGATGCCGTTACATCCATTCGGAAGTTGATACTTTAGAACGTATCGAAATCATGCAAGATTTACGAAAAGGTCTTTTTGATGTTTTAATTGGAGTAAACTTGCTTCGTGAAGGTTTAGATTTACCAGAAGTTTCGCTTGTGGCTATTTTAGATGCTGATAAAGAAGGTTTCTTGAGAAATCACAGATCTTTGACGCAGACTATTGGTCGTGCGGCGAGAAACTTAAATGGTAAAGCCATTATGTATGCCGATAAAATCACAGCGAGTATGCAACGAACAATTGACGAAACCAATTACAGAAGAACCAAACAGATTAATTTCAACGTGGAAAACAATATCGTTCCGCAAGCGCTAAACAAAAAAATCGAAAGCGCGTTTACCAAAAATCCGTTGGTTGAATATGAATTAGGACATCCGATTCCTGTTGCAGCTGAACCAGAAACAGCTTATTTATCTAAAACAGAGTTGGAGAAAATGATTCGCGAAAAGCGTAAAACGATGGAAAAAGCAGCTAAAGAATTAGACTTCTTGCAAGCTGCCAAACTTCGTGACGAAATTAAAAAACTACAGGAACAGCTGGCTTAGTTATGCTGTTCCTTAAAAATTTCCAGCAAAACTATTGGATTAATTACGGTATTTGGAGATTTTTTCATCATTTCTAAAACACGTTTTACAGCAGAAAGATTCAATCCCATTTGTAAAGCAATCTGCTGAATGGCTTGAAATTCTCTTTCGTGCAAAACACCATCGCAATGCATTAACAAAGCTAGTCTGTAAAACTGATTGATACGCTGCATTTCAGAAGGAATAGGAAGCGCTTTTGTTTCCTGATGAAATAAATCCTGAAATTCTTCTTCGCTAATATTCAATTCCAAAGCTACAAGTCTTAAAAATTCAAGCTCACGTTTATGCAAATGTCCGTCTACAGTGGCGAGGGTAATCATTTCTAAAAGTAAACTTCTTTTTTCTGCTTCTGTATTCATCAATTTATTATTTTTAGCTAAAATATTGCTTTTAAATAAAAATACAAAACACGGATAATGAAGAGGATTTTCTTGGCAATTTTACTTCTGTTTACTCTTATCGCAAAAGCACAAAGCACCGCTTCAAAAAACGTATCGACTTTTACGATTGAGGCGCCTCAGCTGAATACTTCAAAAAAAATATGGATTTATCTTCCAGAAAATTACTCCAAAAACATTCAGAAAAAATACAGCGTTATTTACATGCACGATGCTCAAAATCTGTTTGATGCTAAAACTTCTTATTCTGGCGAATGGAATGTCGATGAAAAATTAGACAGTTTAAAAGCTCAAGTAATTGTCGTAGGAATCGAACACGGAAATGAAAAGCGCATTGATGAACTGACTCCGTTTAAAAATGAAAAATACGGTGGAGGAAATGCCGATAATTATCTCGAATTTATTGTAAAAACATTAAAACCGTATATTGATAAAAATTACAGAACCAAAACAAAAGCCAAAAACACCATTCTTTTTGGAAGCTCTCTCGGCGGATTGGTTTCGTATTACGGAGCTTTAAAATATCCCGAAGTTTTTGGTAAAGCAGGAGTTTTTTCGCCTTCATTTTGGTTTTCTCCAGACATTTGTACTTTCACCGAAAAACAATCCAAAATCAAAACTAAAATCTATTTTTTGTGTGGTGATAAAGAAAGTGACGATATGGTAAACGATTTAACTAAAATGAAACGTTTACTAGATACAAAACGCTGTTATTGCCTTCATCTTGACAAAACTAAAATTGTAAAAGGCGGAGAACACAATGAAAAACTTTGGCGGGATCATTTCGCAGAAGCAATACTTTGGCTGGGCTATTAATTGAAAAAAAACAAAAACATCGCATAACAATGAAACTAATTTTAAGAGAATACAATCTCAAGCTAAAACACACTTTTACCATTTCGAGAGAGTCTATTGATTTTCAGCCTTCGTTAATTGTCGAATTGCAAAGCGATGGTTTTTCGGGTTTTGGAGAAGCCACTTCAAACCCGTATTACAATATCACGGTTCCAATGATGATGCAGGATTTGGAAAAAATCAGATCTATTATTGAAAATACTGAGAATGAAACTCCAGAAGTATTTTGGGCAAAAATCCATCCGCATTTAAAAGAGGATATGTTTGCCTTGTGCGCGTTGGATTTGGCTTATAATGACTTGTATGCTCGCAAAAAAGGTAAAAAACTTTACGAATTGTGGAATTACACCACCGAAAGAAACCCAATGACGGATTATACAATCGGAATTGCTTCTATCGATAAAATGGTTTCTAAAATGCAGGAACTTCCTTGGCCGATTTATAAAATTAAATTAGGAACCAAAGAAGATATCGAAATTGTAAAAGCACTGCGTAAACACACCAATGCTGTTTTCAGAATTGATGCCAACTGCGGATGGACAGTTGAAGAAACCATCAACAACGCTGTTGAATTGAAAAAACTGGGCGTAGAATTCTTAGAACAGCCAATGAAAGCGGATAATTGGGAAGGACATAAAGAAGTTTTTAAACATTCTGTTCTTCCTGTAATTGCTGATGAAAGCTGTATTATCGAAGAAGATGTAGCAAAATGCCACAATCATTTTCATGGCGTGAATGTAAAACTGGTAAAATGTGGTGGTCTAACTCCTGGAAAACGCATGATCGAAGAAGCTAAGAAATTAGGCTTAAGAACCATGGTAGGATGCATGACGGAATCTACTGTCGGAATTTCTGCAATTGCGCATTTGCTTCCGCAATTGGATTATGTAGATATGGACGGCGCACTTCTTTTAGCAGAAGATATTGCGACGGGAGTAACCATAAAAGATGGCGTTGTAAGTTATTCAAATTTAAACGGAACGGGAGTTACACTTTTATAAAATGATAGTCGATAAATTTCCAGATCGAATTATTGAAATTGACCAAAAGCAGTATTTGTATTTTGGCGGAACTGCGTATTTGGGACTTCCGACTAATGCAAAATTCCAGGAATTAGTAGTTCAGAATATCTTGAATTGGGGAACTACATACGGAAGCTCTAGAACGGCAAATATTCAGTTATCAGCTTATGACGCAGGCGAAACATTTTTGGCTTCTCATATTGGCTCAGAAAAGGCTGTCACTGTTTCTTCGGGAATGCTGGCTGGAAAACTGGTTATTGATTTAATGAAAAAGAAGACCGATTGCTTTTTTCATTTGAATGATACGCATAATGCTATCCAAACTGAAAATAGCCTTCCAATATTCTTAGACGGAAACTTAAATGACCGTTCATTAAATTCAAAACCTGAGAAAATAACGATTCTAACTGATGGCGTTCCGTCTTTTGAAACAAAACCTGCCGATTTATCGTTTTTAGAAAAAATTTCAAAAAGCAAAGCAATTACTTTAGTAGTTGACGAATCGCATTCGCTAGGAATTACAGGCAAAAATGGCAGTGGAATTTATTCTTCAATTGAATTTCCCGTTAAAAGAAAAATCATGGTTTCTTCATTAGGAAAAGCTTTTGGGTTAACTGGCGGCGTAATTGCTTCAGATTCTGAATTTATCAATCAAATCAAAGAATTGGAAACTTTTACAAGCGCAGCAGGAATGAATCCCGCTTTTGTGCAGACACTTTCTGATGCCAAAGAAATTTATAAAATACAGCATCAAAAACTGAAAGACAATTTACGCTATATTGATTCGATTTTAATCAAAAACAACAATATCTTATTTGATAAAAACTATCCTTTAATTTATCTTTTATCGAATGAATTAGTTGAAAAATTAAAACAAGAAAAAATTGTCATTGCCAGTTTCAGATACACCAAAGAAGCAGAACCTTTAAACCGAATTGTAATTACAGCAAATCATCTTAAAGAAGATTTAGACAAACTTGTAAACGTTTTAAATGATTTTAATTCTCGTTTTTAATCATTTTAAAAAACTACCTTTGCAAAAAGTAAATAATGAGTTTTAGGATCAAGTAAAGATTTGAAAAACTTGAAACTTTAAACATGAAACAATAATTATGACAAATAACGATATACTTAAAAAACTTCGCGTGGCTTTGATGCTCCGTGATGACCAAATAGTTGAAATTTTAGAATTAGTAGATTTTAGAATTTCGAAATCAGAATTAGGCGCTTTTTTCAGAGCAGAAGATCATCCGAATTATATGGAATGCGGCGATCAGGTTTTACGCAATTTCTTAAACGGATTGGTGATTCATTTAAGAGGAACGAAAGAAAATCCTAAAAATCCAAACGAGGTTTTAGCAAAGCATAAAGCTGAAATTCCGAAAAGAGAAACTTCTAAAGAAAGACCAGAATTTAAAGCTGCACCAAAAGATTCTGAAAAATATAGAGGCGATAAAAGTCCATCAAAATCAAGTTCAGCTGCTGGAAAGCCTAAAAAGAAATCATTCCCAAAAGGAAATGGAAAACCGGTTGTCGTAGAAAAAGTAGTTTTTAAAAACGGGAAGAATAAGAAATAATTTAACATTAAAGTTTTTATAGCCACGAATTCACGAATTTTTGATAATCTTTGAAAATAAAAATTCGTGAATTCGTGGCTATCTTTTTTTAAATTTTATTCTCCTCTATTTTATCAAAAAAGGCATCTTTAAAAGTCGCTCCAATTGGCAGTTCTCTTCCATTAATAAAAACAGAAAAATTATCTGTTGATTCTATATGTTTTAGAGAAACAACATACGATTTATGGATCTGAATAAACTCATTTTCTGGAAGAGATTCAATTACATTTTTCAAGGACGAATGCGTTATAATTTGCTGTTTTGAAGTATGAATGCAAACATAATTCTGAAGACTTTCTACATATAAAATATCCGTCAAAAATACTTTCTGAAATTTATTCTTTCCATCTGTTTTAACGAAAAGAAAATCTGGCAGATTGCTCTGATTTGAATTTTCTACTTTAGGCTCTGAATTCAGCTTTGAAACCGCTTGATAGAAACGTTCAAACGAAATCGGCTTCAATAAATAATCAACTGCATTCAACTCAAAACCTTCTAAAGCAAAATCAGGATAAGCGGTTGTAAAAATGATCTTTATATTTTTCGAAATAATTCTAGAAAGCTGCAATCCTGTCAATTGAGGCATTTGAATATCCAAGAAAATCACGTCAACAGATTGTGTGTTTAAAAATTCTAATGCTTTTAATGAATCATTAAAAACTCCAGCCTTTTCAAGAAAATTTACTTTTCCTATATAGTTTTCCAATATTCTGGTTGCAGGCGGTTCGTCATCTACAATAATACATTTAAAAGCCATAAATTATTTCTTTAGCGGTATTTTTAAGTAAGTTTTAAAGGTATCATTTTCTTCTGTTTTTTCAAGAATAAATTGATTTTTGTACATATAATCAAGTCTTTTAGTAAGGTTTTCAAAACCAATTCCAGTAGAGGAATAATTTTCTCCGCTTGCATTATAATTGAAAGTTGAAATCTCTAAAAAACCGTTTGATATTTTGATAGAAATAAGAGCTTTTTCCTTTTCATCATTCAGTTTCCCATGTTTAAAAACATTCTCCACAAAATGTACCAAAGCCGAAGAAATGAGTTTTTCGTTTGAATAATTCCCTTCAATTGTAAAATCTAAAAACAGCTGATCTTCAAAGCGTTTTTTCTGCAAATGAATATAATTTTGAATAAATTGAATTTCTTTTGAAAGTATGGCTTCATCTTTATCTGTTTCGGTAATAACGTATCGAAGCAAATCAGAAAGCACCAAAATATCATCAGCCATTTCATCTTCTTTCAAAACCAACTTACTATAAAAAGAATTCAGCGTATTAAACAAAAAATGTGGGCTAACCTGCGCTTTCAGCATTTGAAACTCAGCTTTTTTATTCTCCAAAAGCAATTCCTGGTTTTGATGTTGTGCGGTTTGAAACTGCCAAAACAAAAAAGTCAATGCGCTTAAAATTACAGCTGGCAATCCGAAGAAAAAATTGTCTTTTATGTAATAGGTAATTTCCCTTGCTTCTTCATAATAGTTGTGCATTCCTGTGATACTATACAAAACAACTTCGTCCAAAAAATAACGAACAGCAGAAAAAAGCAATAACGAAACTGGAATTGTGAGAATATAAAAGAGTAACTTTTTTTTGTTTAAAAACCAATTACAAAAAAGATAAAAATTAAGAATGTAGATAATAAATACACTCAATAAATAAGCTGGAGTAATTCCTAAGTAAATAGATTGCAATACGAATTTTACTTCTCTATTATTTAGTCCAATATCCCAGAAAATATAGGTTAGAAGTAACAAAAAGAAGAGAACAATATGATAGTAAAAAGGAATTTTTGATTTCATAGTTTTTGATAATTAACTCAAAAATACGATTATGACTTTAAAAGAAAATGGTATTTATATGAAACCTTATTTTTTGATGACAAACAGCTAAAAACTTTACACGAACATTTTGAAAGTGAAATCTGGATAGTTGGTCAAATGGAATCTGCGTTTCATCAAAAATGAAAACAAAGCTCTAAATCTGCTGATACATTTGCCATGAATTTAAAAACAAACGTCATGCAAAAAATCATTTTATTACTCGCTATTATCACATTAAATTTAACTTCTGCTCAAACTAAGAAAAAGCAGATTCTATTGGTTGGAACATTTCATTACGCTAATCCCGGTCTTGATGTTGCTAAACTAAACAGTTTTGATATCTTATCTGATAAAAGCCAAAAGGAACTCGAAATAATGAGTGACAAAATCAAAAAATTTGGCCCAGATAAAATATTTGTAGAATGGGAGTTTAGCAAACAAGCAGAATTAGACAAGCTTTATAATAAAAACACGGATAGCCTTATCAAAAACAATAAAAACGAAATAACACAACTGGCAATTCGCACGGCTAAAAAACTGAATCATAAAAAATTATACGGAATGAATCTTTATACTCCTTTTCGATATGATAGCTTAATGATAGCCATGGAAAAAGCAAATCAAAAAGACTTAATGGAGAAAAATAAAGTGACAACAGGAAATTTCGAAAAAAATCATAATGAAAAAATAGCAAAAAGCTCATTACAAGAAATGATGTTGTATTACAATACAAAACAAACCGAAAATGAAAATCTTCAATGGTATTTGGAAATAGCAAATAGAGCTGGAAATCCAGATGATTTTTCAGGACCTTCTTTGGTTGCAAATTGGTACAAAAGAAACTTGTACATGTATTCTTTAATCCAGAAACTAACTGAAAGCACAGATAACAAAATAATGGTCTTAGTTGGTGCAGGTCATGCTGCAATTATTAGAGGCTTTATAGAACATGATCCTACATTCGAAATTGTGGACTTATCAACTGTTTTGAAATAATATTTTTTAACCGCAAAGAGCGCAAGGATTTAACCAAGTAATATGTATACAAACGCAAAGTTCGTAAAGCTATATGGATAAAGCTTTGCGAACTTTGCGTTTATGTAGATTCTTATATGTAAAAAATCCTTGCGTCCTTTGCGGTTAAAACAAAAAAATCCACTCCTTTCGGAATGGATTTTCTATATAAATTGATTTCTTATTTTAATTAAGAAAGAGCAGCTTTAACTTGGTCAGCAGCTTCTTGGAATTGAACTGCAGATAAGATTGGCATACCAGAGTTGTCAATTAATTCTTTTGCAATTTCAGCATTTGTTCCTTGCAAACGAACGATAATTGGCACTTTAATAGCATCACCCATGTTTTTGTAAGCATCAACAACACCTTGAGCAACACGGTCACAACGAACGATTCCTCCGAAGATGTTAATTAAAATAGCTTTTACGTTTGGATCTTTCAAGATAATTCTGAAAGCTGTTTCAACACGCTTAGCATCAGCAGTTCCTCCTACGTCAAGGAAGTTAGCAGGCTCAAAACCAGCATATTTAATTAAATCCATAGTTGCCATTGCAAGACCAGCTCCGTTTACCATACATCCTACAGTACCGTCAAGGTCAACATAGTTAAGACCAACTTCTTTAGCTTCAACTTCGATTGGATTCTCCTCACGGATATCTCTCATTTCAGCATATTTAGGTTGTCTGTATAAAGCGTTATCGTCGATGTTAACTTTAGCGTCAACAGCTAAGATTTTGTTGTCAGAAGTTTTAAGAACTGGGTTGATTTCAAACATAGAAGCATCAGAACCAATGTAAGCATTGTAAAGTGCATCGATGAATTTCACCATTTCTTTGAAAGCATTTCCAGAAAGACCTAAATTGAAAGCAATTCTTCTAGCTTGGAAACCTTGCAATCCTACAGAAGGATCAATTTCTTCAGTAAAGATTAAGTGTGGAGTGTGCTCAGCAACTTCTTCGATATCCATTCCACCTTCAGTAGAATACATGATCATGTTGCGTCCTGTACCTCTATTCAATAAAACAGAAACATAAAATTCAGAAGTTTCGCTTTCACCAGGATAGTAAACATCTTCAGCTACTAATACTTTGTTAACTTTTTTACCTTCAGCCGGTGTCTGAGGAGTAATTAACTGCATTCCGATGATTTGTTCTGCTAACTCTTCAACTTGTTGTAAGTTTTTTGCCAGCTTAACTCCACCACCTTTTCCACGACCACCTGCGTGAATTTGTGCTTTAATTACATGCCATCCTGTTCCAGTTTCGGCAGTTAATTGTTTTGCAGCAGCCACAGCTTCAACTGCATTATTAGCCACGATTCCGCGTTGCACACGTACTCCGTAACTAGCTAAAATTTCTTTTCCTTGATATTCGTGTATGTTCATAATATAGAATTTGTCTGGTTCTGAATTTATTTCAGAATAAAAGTGCGACAAAAGTAACAAAATACAACTTAATAGTAAAATCTTTTTCAATTAAATAAATGTTATATAGTAGGTATTAAACGTTGATAATTTTTCAAAGCAAACAAATCGTTAACGGAACAATTTGTTAATGTTAACACAATTCTTAGAAAACGTTTGATATTTAACAAAAAATTCATTGGTTTTATTGGCCTCCCGACGATTTTTCCTAATATATTTTAAGAGTAATTATATTTTTAGCAATTCGGGATGCCTTCTATAATAATATTAATAATTAAGAACCCTTTTTCTAATATTACAGCAAAAATGAAAGCAAAAGCACTATTTCAATACATTATGTTTAACGAAATCTTTATTTTTGTAAAAAAAATATCAAGAATGAGAGTTAAAGAACAAGGGCTTTATCTGCCTGAATTTGAACACGACAATTGTGGTGCAGGATTTATTTGTAATTTGAATGGTATTAAGTCAAATGATATTATTCACAAAGCATTAGACATCTTAATTAAATTGGAACATCGTGGTGCCGTAAGTTCTGATGGAAGAACTGGTGACGGAGCCGGAATTTTATTCGACATTCCTCATGATTTTTTTAAGAAAGTTTGTGACTTTGAAATCCCAGAAGCGCGTGAGTATGCAGTAGGAATGGTTTTTTTACCAAAAAGCAAAAACCAGGTTTCTTTTTGTATTAATGCATTTGAGGCTACTATTAAAGATCAAAACTTAAAAGTTTTAGGTTGGAGAGATGTACCTGTTGACGTTGAAAATTTAGGTGAAATCGCCGCAGAAAAAGAACCAACAATTAAACAAGTTTTCGTTTCTAAAAACGGACAAGATTTAACTGAACAAGAATTTAATGCAAAACTTTTTGCAGCTAGAAAAATTGCTGAACATGCCGTAAGAGGATCTAAGACCTCAGAAAGCCACATGTTTTATTTTACTAGTTTATCGACAACTACTATAATATATAAAGGTCTATTGATGCCAGAAGACATCAGCCGTTATTATATAGATTTGAAAGATCCAGACTTGGTGACACGTTTAGCGCTTGTACACCAACGTTTCTCTACAAATACATTCCCATCTTGGGATCTAGCTCAACCATTTAGATACATGTGTCACAATGGTGAGATCAACACACTTCGTGGAAACGTAAGCCGTATGCGTGCTCGTGAAGAGCTTATGCAAAGTGCTGTTTTTGGCGAGGATATCAAGAAATTATTCCCAATTATCTTAGAAGGAAAATCAGATTCAGCTTCTATGGATATGGTAATTGAACTTTTATTGATGACTGGACGTTCACTTCCAGAGGCAATGATGATGGTAGTTCCTGAAGCTTGGGAAAAACACCAAACAATGTCTCCTGAGAAAAGAGCTTTCTATGAGTACAATGCTTGTATCATGGAACCTTGGGATGGTCCTGCTTCTATTCCATTTACAGATGGAAACGTAATTGGTGCTTTACTAGACAGAAACGGATTGCGTCCTTCTCGTTATACATTAACAAAAAGCGGCTTCGTAATTATGTCATCTGAAATTGGTGTATTAGACATCGATCCAGAAGATGTAATTCAGCACGGTCGTCTTGAGCCAGGAAAAATGTTCTTGGTTGATATGAATGAAGGTCGTATCATCGAAGACGAAGAAGTAAAGAAAGCGATTGTTACAAAACGTCCATACAAACAATGGGTTGAGGAAAACTTATTGCCATTGGCTAGCGTTCCTTACACAAACAACCCTACTCCTGTTGAAAAATTAGATTTCTTGACAAGACAGCGTTTGTTTGGCTATACAATTGAAGATTTAAAAACGATCATCAACCCAATGGGAAGTGACGGAGCTGAAGCCATCAGTTCTATGGGTAATGATACGCCTTTGGCAGTTCTTTCAGATCAGCCTCAGTTGTTGTACAATTACTTCAAACAATTGTTTGCTCAGGTTACTAACCCACCATTGGATGGTATTCGTGAAGAAATCATTACGGATATCAGTTTAGCGATTGGTGGAGATTTCAATATTTTCGAAATTGAATCGAAACAATGTAAAAAACTGAAAATCCAAAATCCGGTTATTTCTAACGAGGATTTGGATAAAATCAGAAATATCGATCACGCAGATTTCAAATCGGCTACTATTTCTACTTTATATAAAATAGAAAAAGGAGTTAACGGTTTAGAGCGTGCACTTGAAAAATGTGTTCAGGCAACTTTCAAAGCAGTTGAAGAAGGATGCAACATCATTATCTTATCAGATAGAGGTGTAAGCGAAGAATTAGCTCCAATCCCAATGTTATTGGCTTGTTCTTACATTCACCATTCATTAAACATTTTACAAGTTCGTTCTAAATTCGGAATCATCATCGAATCTGCAGAACCACGCGAACCTCATCATTTTGCTTTATTGTTCGGATATGGTGCGAGCGCAATCAATCCTTACATGGTAAACGAAATCATTCATGATCAGGTTGAAAAAGGTTTCATTACAAAAGTAAAAGCTGATTATGCAGTTGTTAACTATAACAAAGCGATCGCAAAAGGAATCGTGAAAATCATGAACAAAATTGGTATCTCTACTTTACATTCGTACAGAGCTGCTCAGATTTTCGAGATTTTAGGTTTAAACAAAACATTTACATCTAAATACTTCCCTTATACACCTTCAAGAATTGAAGGAATTGGTTTAATGGAAGTTGAAAAAGAGGTTAAAAAACGTTTCCAAAAAGCTTTCCCAAATTCAAAAATTGCAAACTTGCTTTCTCTTGAAATTGGAGGTATTTACAGATGGAGACGTGGTGGAGAAAAACACATGTTTAACCCAACTACGATTTCCAAATTACAACAGGCAGTTCGTTTAAACAGCCCTGAAAGCTATAAAGAATATGCAAATGCTGTAAACGAGCAAAGCTCAAACTTAATGACTATTAGAGGTTTATTTGAATTCAACAACTTGGATCCAATTTCTATTGACGAAGTAGAACCTTGGACAGAAATTGTGAAGAAATTCAAAACCGGAGCAATGTCCTATGGTTCTATCAGCCAGGAAGCGCACGAGAACTTAGCGATTGCAATGAACAGAATTGGTGGAAAAAGTAACTCTGGAGAAGGTGGAGAAGATCCAAGACGTTTCCAGAAAGAAATTAACGGAGATTCTAGAAACTCTGCAATTAAGCAAGTAGCTTCAGGGCGTTTTGGAGTTTCGATCAACTATTTGACAAACGCTAGAGAAATCCAAATCAAAATGGCTCAGGGAGCAAAACCTGGAGAAGGTGGTCAGTTACCTGGAGAAAAAGTAGTGCCTTGGATTGCTGAAACGAGAAACTCTACACCTTATGTAGGTTTGATTTCGCCTCCTCCGCACCACGATATCTACTCTATTGAGGATTTATCTCAGTTGATTTACGATTTGAAAAACGCAAACCGTGAAGCTCGTATCAACGTGAAATTGGTTTCTGAAGTTGGAGTTGGAACCATCGCTGCCGGTGTTGCTAAAGCAAAAGCTGACGTTATCTTGATTTCTGGTTACGACGGAGGAACCGGAGCTGCTCCATTAACATCTTTACAACACACAGGTATTCCATGGGAACTTGGTTTAGCTGAAGCGCAACAAACTCTGATTCTAAACGACTTAAGAAGCCGTGTAGTTTTAGAATGTGACGGACAATTGAAAACTGGTCGTGACGTAGCTATCGCCGCTTTATTAGGTGCAGAAGAATTCGGATTTGCTACGGCTCCGCTTGTAGCTTCTGGATGTATCATGATGAGAGCTTGTCACTTAAATACTTGCCCAGTTGGTATCGCAACTCAGGATCCTGAATTGAGAAAAAATTTCAAAGGAACTCCAGAGCACGTAATCAACTTCATGTATTTCATCGCTGAAGAGTTAAGAGAAATCATGGCGCAGTTAGGTTTCAGAACTTTAAAAGAAATGGTAGGTCAGTCTCAAAAATTAAACGTAGACAAAGCTATCAAACATTATAAAGCAAACGGATTAGATTTATCGACTATTCTATACAAACCGGAAAAAGCGAAAACAGTTCCAAATCACAATACAACAACTCAGGATCACGCTCTTGAAAATGTATTGGATTTTGACATCATCAAAGAAGCTATTCCGTCTATCTATAGAAAAGAGAAAACGAGAGTTACTTTCAAAATCAAAAACACAGACCGTTCTGTAGGTGCGATTTTGAGTAACGAAATCTCAAAAATTTATGGCGCACAAGGATTACCAGATGACACTATTTTAGTTGATTTTGAAGGTTCTGCCGGACAAAGTTTTGGTGCATTCGCAACAAACGGATTGTCATTTAAAATTCACGGAAACTGTAATGACTATTTAGGAAAAGGTCTTTCTGGAGGAAAACTAATTGTAAAAGTACCTCCTACTGCGACTTTCAAACCTGAAGACAACATCATTATTGGAAACGTTGCCCTTTACGGAGCTATTACCGGAGAGGCTTATATTAATGGTATCGCAGGAGAGCGTTTCTGTGTGAGAAACTCTGGAGCAACAGCAGTTGTAGAAGGAATTGGAGATCACGGATGCGAGTACATGACAGGTGGTACAGTAGTAGTTTTAGGAAAAACAGGAAGAAACTTCGCAGCTGGTATGAGCGGTGGTGTAGCTTATGTTTACGACCCAAATAAGAAATTCGATTCTACAGTTTGCAACATGGAAATGGTTGCATTCGATCCAATGGAAGAAGAAGATCTTACGAAACTAAGAAAACTGATCAAAAACCATTCGTTGTACACAAGCAGTCCATTAGCAAAAAGAATTTTAGCAGACTGGGAAAACCAACAACAGCACTTCGTAAAAGTAATGCCAACTGATTACAAAAAAGCATTAAAACGAATTGCAGAAGAAAAACAAATAGAAGAATTAATAGCGGGATAAAAATCAATTTCAAAAAATAAAATTCCAAATTTCAATGGCATTATCAATGGTAATGTCTTCCTGAGCGGAGTCGAAGGATTGGAATTTGGAACTTAAAGAAATTGGAATTTAATTTAAAAAGTCATGGGTAAAATAGGCGGATTTAAAGAATATAACAGAGCCGATGAAAGTAATTTAGCAGTAGCAGAACGTGTTTCGAACTACAACGAATTTACTATTCCGGTTCCAAAAGATAAATTAAAAGAACAAGGATCAAGATGTATGGACTGTGGAATTCCTTTTTGCCACAGTGGTTGTCCGTTAGGAAATTTAATTCCTGACTTCAACGACATGGTACATCAGGAAGAATGGCAGAGCGCATTAGAGATTTTACAATCTACTAACAACTTCCCTGAATTTACAGGACGCTTATGCCCTGCTCCATGTGAGAAATCATGTGTATTAGGAATCATCAAAGATCCGGTTTCTATCGAAAACATTGAGAAAAGCATCGTAGAAAGAGGTTTTGCTGAAGGATGGATTAAACCTCAGCCACCAAAATCAAGAACTGGAAAAACAGTTGCTGTTATTGGTTCTGGACCTGCAGGTCTTGCTGCGGCTCAACAATTAAACAGAGCGGGTCACACTGTAACTGTTTTTGAAAGAGACAATGCAATTGGAGGTTTATTACGTTACGGAATTCCAAATTTCAAATTAGAAAAAGGAATTATCGATCGTCGTGTTGCGATTCTAGAAGCAGAAGGAATCACTTTCAAAACTAACGTAAATGTTGGTGTTAATTTCAGTGTAGAAGAACTAAATGCATTTGATTCTATCGTTTTATGCGGAGGAGCAACTGAAAGAAGAAGCTTGCCAACTAAAGGAATCGAAAGCAAAGGTGTTGTTCAAGCAATGGATTTCTTAACACAGCAAACAAAAGTTTTATACGGAGAATCTATTCCAGATCAAGTTAAAGCAACTGGTAAAGATGTAATCGTTATTGGTGGTGGAGATACTGGTTCTGACTGTATTGGAACTTCAAACAGACACGGAGCTAAATCGGTAACTAACTTTGAGATTTTACCAAAACCTCCAGTTGGAAGAAGCGAGTCAACTCCTTGGCCTTTCTGGCCGTTGCAGTTAAAAACATCTTCTTCTCACGAAGAAGGCTGCGACAGAAACTGGTTGATCAACACTAAAGAATTTATTTCTAACGAAAAAGGCGAATTAACTGGATTAAAAACAGTTGAAGTGCAATGGAAAATGACTCCAGGTCAGCGTCCAGAATTAATCGAAAAAGAAGGTTCTGAGAAAATCTGGCCTTGCGATTTAGCTTTATTGGCTCTTGGATTTACAGGTCCTGAAAAAACATTAAGCGAGCAGTTAGGAATCGAAATTGATGCAAGAAGCAACTATAAAGCGCATAATTATCAAACAAATGTTCCTCACATCTTCACCGCAGGTGATATGAGAAGAGGACAATCATTAATCGTGTGGGCTATTTCAGAAGGTCGTGAAGCAGCAAGAGAAGTAGATTTATTCCTTATGGGATCTACAAACTTGCCTACTAAAGGAAAAGGAGATTTACCGAGTCTATAATTTTTTTAAAGATTCTAAGATACTGAGATGCTAAGGTTCTAAGTTTTTTCTCTTAGCATTTTATTGATCTTTATTCCGATAACAACATAACTACTAACAAACCCTTGAATTTATATTCAGGGGTTTTGTTTTTTTAGCCACTCCCGATAGTTATCGGGATAAAATGATTAGCACAGATTATTTTTTTGTCTGCCACGAATGGCACAAATTTTCACGAATTTTTATTTTCTGGTCGATTTATATTTCAAATACAACCCGTGGTTTCAACCACCCGGGACGCAATATATAATTACGTCCAATCCGTACGTTTCCCATGGTTGAAACCACGGGCTATGTTTTAGCATTTTGCGAAAAATCTAAAATTAAAAAATTTGCGAAAATTTGTGTAATTTGCGGTTAAAACATTTCAACAGCATTTATAAATTAGAGAAATTCGTGAATTCGTGGCAAAAAACTTAGCCCAGATAGCTATCGGGATAGTATCTTAACAAAGGTTATAAAATTCCAAAAACAGCAACTTTTTGTTTGAAATAAAACAATTTGTTATATTTTGTTATTTTTCTGCAAATTATTTGCTGGTAATCAAAAGTGTAATAACTTTGCCCAAAATGATTTAAAAAATGCAAGCAAAAGATTTACTGCAGTTAGCAGACCAATTTGGAAGTCCATTGTATGTTTACGATGCTGAAAAAATCCAATCTCAGTACAACAGATTAACTAAAGCTTTCTCTAAGGTGGAGAACTTAAGAGTTAATTATGCCATGAAGGCATTGTCTAACATTGCGATTCTACAGTTATTAAAGAACATGGGGTCTGGTTTAGACACTGTATCGATTCAGGAAGTTCAGTTAGGGCTTCATGCTGGCTATGAACCCGAAAGAATTTTCTTTACACCAAACGGCGTTTCTCTGGAAGAGATTGAAGAAGTTGCCGCAATGGGTGTACAAATCAATATCGACAATTTATCTATTTTAGAGCAATTCGGAACAAAACATCCACATATTCCAGTATGTATTCGTATCAATCCACACGTAATGGCAGGTGGAAATGCTAATATTTCTGTTGGACATATCGATAGTAAATTCGGTATTTCTGTTCATCAAATTCCGCATATTTTGCGAATTGTAGAGAACACAAAAATGAGCATTATTGGAATTCACATGCACACAGGATCTGATATTTTAGATATCGAAGTATTCTTGTATGCTGCCGAAATCTTGTTCGATACCGCTAAGCATTTCAAAGATTTACAATTCTTAGATTTCGGAAGCGGATTCAAAGTTCCTTACAAAAAAGACGATATTGAAACAGACATCGAAGAATTAGGTAAAAAATTATCCAAAAGATTCAACGCTTTCTGCGCAGAATACGGAAGAGATTTAACGCTGATTTTCGAACCAGGAAAATTCTTGGTGAGCGAAGCAGGTCATTTCTTAGTAAAAGTAAACGTAGTAAAACAGACAACTTCAACAGTTTTCGCAGGAATTGACAGTGGTTTCAACCACTTAATCCGTCCGATGTTTTACGGATCTTCACACCATATCGAAAACATTTCTAATCCAAAAGGAAAAGAGCGTTTTTACTCTGTTGTAGGATACATTTGCGAAACTGATACTTTCGCCAACAACCGTAGAATTGCAGAAATCACAGAAGGTGACATTTTAGAATTTAGAAATGCTGGAGCATACTGTTTCTCAATGTCATCTAACTACAATTCAAGATACAAACCAGCCGAAGTGCTTTGGATGAACGGACAAGGAATCTTGATTCGTCAAGCCGAAACATTTGAAGATTTACTTAAAAATCAAATTCCGTTGCCGCAAGAAATTGCTGCTACGGTTTAACAATAGAAAAAAAGAGAATATCACTTTAATCCCGTTTCTTAATTGAGGCGGGATTTTTTTGTTTTTTTTTTCACGCAGATTCTTAAGATTTGAGCAGATTTTTACTATTGATACTAATTGTCAGGCTGAGCGAAGTCGAAGCACGCAAAGTAACTAACCGTCCAGTTTTGTCATTTCGACGGAGGAGAAATCTTCACAAGAAACTCCGCAAAGTATTTCGCTCAAATCATACACAAAGTAGCCACTAAGTTTGTCATTTCTGTAAAAGTTACTTATTTCGGTAACGGAT